>NZ_CAJQYY010000017.1 GCF_907164575.1 Paraburkholderia gardini | reverse complement strand
TCGGCTCGGAGATGATCGGCGCGGTGCGCGGCAAGGATCCGCTAACGGGCCAGTACTTCGACGATACGAAGCGCTACATCGACGCGTGCGATGCGTTGACGGACGAAGATCGCTTCAAGATCTACGAAGGCAACGCACGTCGCGTGTATCCGCGTCTCGACGCACGCCTGAAGGCGCGTGGTCGTTAAAACCGGCGACAGCCGCACGCAGTGAGACAAACACAGAGACGCTCATGACATTCGTTGATATTCACCCGCACATCATTTCCGACGACGAAACCCGTTATCCACCGGCACCGCTATTCGGCAAGCGCTCGGACTGGTCGAAGGAGCGCCCGACGACCGTCGAAACGCTGATCGAGTCGATGGACGAGGCCGGCGTTGCAAAGGCCGCGGTGGTTCATTCGTCGACCACTTACGGTTTCGACAACAGCTATGTCGTGGACGGTTGCGCCAGCTACCCTGACCGCCTGGTAGCGGTCGGTTCTGTCGACGTGCTGCAGCCGGATGCACCGGCGCGCATTCGTGAATGGGTCGGTCTTGGTCTCGCGGGTCTGCGTCTCTTCACCGGCGGCAGCACGAAGGAATTCGACCCGAGCGAGCTGGACGATCCGCGTTCGTTCCCGGCGTGGGAGCTGTGCGGCGAACTGGGTCTGCCGATGTGTATCCAGACCGGCCCGATCGGCCTGCCGCAGGTCACGGCGCTGGCCAGACGCTTCCCGAAAGTCGCCATCATTCTCGACCACCTGGGTCGTCCGGAAGTCGCTGATGGCGCGCCATACGCGAAGGCGCAAAGCCTGTTCGACCTGGCCCCGCTGGAGAACATCTACCTGAAGCTCACCCCGCGCATTTTCGGCGATGTGAAGAAGGAAAAGGCGAGCGCGGAAACGTTCTTCCCGCGCGTCGTCGAGGCCTTCGGTGCGAAACGGATGGCGTGGGGCTCGAACTATCCGACCTCGCCGGGCGCGCTGTCTGAGATTCTCGCCACCGCGCAGGCAGGGCTGACAAGCGTGAGCGCCGAAGACCGCGAATGGATCTTCGGCAAGACCGCATTGCAGCTATATCCAGCGCTGGCCTGAGTTTTTGCTGCATCCACGCCGGCCACTCATGGCGCCCACCGATGTCTTTCCAGTGGCCGGCACGCAGAATCCAATCAAACTTAAGAGAAACAAACAGATGGAGACAAGCCAGTCTGGGCGACCCGGGACGGTAAACCGCTGGGTCGTACTCGCGCTCCTTGCGATTGGTGTGCTGATTTCCTTTATTGATCGCACCAGCATTTCGTCGACGCTGGCGGACGCGGGCTTTGTCCGGCATTTTGCACTGACGGACGTGGATCGCGGCTGGATCAACTCGGCCTTTTTCTGGTCATATGGTGTGTTTCAGGTTCCCATGGGCTGGCTGGCGGATCGCTACGGCGTGAAATGGCCCTACGCGATCAGCTTCGCGGTGTGGTGTGTCGCCACTGCGCTGATGGGTGCCGTGACGGCGCTCGCGAGCCTCGTCGTGATGCGGTTGATCATCGGAATGGCCGAGGCCATCGTGATTCCGGCGAGTTATCGCTGGATCCGGAATAACTTCGACGAAAGTCAGAACGGCCTTGCCGTCGGCATTCTGGCAATGGGCAACAAGTTCGGTCCCGCAATCGGCGCACCGGTCGGTGCGTGGTTCATCGTCAACTATTCCTGGAAGATGATGTTCATTGCGACCGGTCTCGTCGGGCTGCTCTGGCTCGTGCCCTGGTTGCTGTGCGTGCGTAACGACCTGCCGTCGCAAGGCGAGCTCAAGCAGGCGAATCGCAGTGCGCGCACGGTGAGCTTCGGCAGCATCCTGTCGAGCCCAGTGGTCTGGGGCGGAATGGTCACCAACTTCTGCTACGGCTATTTCACGTTCTATTGCATGACCTGGATGCCGTCCTATCTGGTCGAGCAACGCGGCCTGTCGATTTCGCGCTCCGGACTTTTCACGTTCTTCAGCTTCGCCGGGATAGCGATCGTCGCGGCACTCGCCGGGTGGGCAGCCGACCGGATCATCGCCCGGGGCCATAACCCCATTACGGTACGCAAGGTCTTCATCATCGCGGGCTTTGCCGGCGGATGCACCGTTCTGTTCGGCCCCTACGCACCGACGCTGCAGATGGCGCTGTTCTGGAATGTCCTTTCGTTGTCACTGCTCGGCCTCGTCACGGCGAACAACCTGGTGCTTTCGCGGTTGACCCTGATTCCGAGGCAGACGATCGGGCTGGTAACCGGCGTGCAGCAACTCGCCACGAGTCTCGCGGGCGGCGTGGCGGCGAGCCTGTCCGGCTGGCTACTGCACGTGAGCGGAACCTACAACCTGCCGATGATGGTGATCCTGGGATTCCTCGTCGCCGGAGCAATGGCCACGGCGATCCTGTACCGCCCCGAATGGGCCCCGAAGGTGACGGAAGCACATGACGGTTCGCTGCGGCGAGCCTAGACATCACGACACGACCGGTTGAGAGGGTCTTGTTGAACACATTAATTTATTGAGAAATTGTACATGGCGAAAATCGTATTCGGGATGGCGGTACCCCACAGCGGCATGCTGGGGCAGGCGCCTGAGGACTGGCTCAAGAACGGAGAGCGCGACCGTAACAATCCGGAGCTGTGGTACCGCAACCGGACCTGGACGTATCCCGAACTCGAAACGCACCGCGAAGCCGCGTTTGAGAAATTCCTGACGCTCGAGGAGCGCACCGCGCGCGCCGCGCGCTGCCGTACCGCGCTCGACCGGATGGCTGCTGCTTACCGCGAAGCCGACATCGATGTCGCGATCATTCTGGGCAAGGACCAGAAGGAGATCTTCACCGATTTCTCGCCATCGATCGCAATCTACACCGGCGAGGAAGTGCACAACGGTCCCCCGCAACGCGCTGTCTATGCACCCGATCACCACGTCGTGCACAAGTGCCATCCGAAGCTGGCGACGTATCTGATCGAACACTTCCAGCGTGAGAATTTCGATCTGACGGATCTCTTTGCATGGCCTGACAACGTGTGGATGAAGCCTCTGCCTGAGTATCCGGTGGTGCCGCACGCATACAGCTTCGTGTATCACCAGATCATGGGCGACAACCCGCCACCGCATGTGCCCGTCATCATGAACTGCTTCTATCCGCCGACCCAGCCGTCGATGTCTCGCTGTATCGAGTTTGGCCGCGTGCTGCGCGATGCGATCAATGCGTGGCCGGACGACGTGCGTGTCGGCATCTTCGCATCGGGCGGCCTGTCGCACTTTGTCAACGACGAAGAGTTCGACCACAGCATCATGAAGATGCTGGCCGAATACGACTATGACGGCCTCGCAGCGGTGGATAACCGTTCGTACCAGTCGGGCACTTCCGAAATCAAACTCTACGTCAGCGTGATGAAGGCGGTGGAGGAAACCGGCGCGCAGATGACGCTGGTGGATTACGTGCCGTGCTGGCGCACGCCTGCCGGTACCGGCGAGGGCATGGGCTTCATGTACTGGCAGGCAGCGGACTGAGCCGCGCACATCGACATCAACCAGAGAGAAACAACATGAGTGATACCCGCCTGAATGGCCTGATCCGCGCGTTCGAATCGGGCAAGCCTGCCTACGCGGCGTTCTCGAAGCTCGACAAGCAGACCGCGATCGAACTGAGCGATTCACCCTACGATGCGCTCGTGTTCGAAATGGAACACAACCCGTACGACGTGTCGGCGCTGGGCGATGCATTCCAGTACCTGCTCAACCGCAAGCACATTGCCCAGTCTGGCTCGGTCGCACCGAAGGTCACGCCGATCGCGCGCATTCCGGCCAACGGCGTTGAAATGAACCAGTCGTTTGCCAAGCAGGTGCTCGATCGCGGTGCGTATGGGGTGATCTGGCCGCACGTGGCGACAGTGGATCAGGCTTATAACGCGGTGGCGTCGTGCCGCTATGCGCGTCCGAAGAACGTACCGCTGTATGAGCCGAAGGGCGTGCGTGGCGACGGCCCTGCAAACGCCGCGCGCTACTGGGGCCTCAGCATGGCCGACTACTACAGGAAGGCCGACGTATGGCCGCTCGCACCGGAAGGCGAAATCCTCGTCGGCCTCATGTGCGAAAGCACCGAAGCGATCGGGAACCTCGACGACATGCTGGCGAATGTGCCGGGCATCGGTTTCATCCTGATCGGTGAGGGCGACCTGAGCCAGCAGCTCGGCCATCCGCGCGACTATGAGCATCCGGAAGTGGTCGATGCGATGCGTCAGATCGTCGAAACCTGCAAGAAGCACAAGGTCGTGGTCGGCAATCCGCACGTCGGCGCGAAGAACCACAAGCGCCTGCTTGAAGAGGGTTATGGCCTGCTGATGTCGGCACCGCTGCGCAGCTACGGTGTCGTGGGCCAGGCACGCGAGACGGCAGGCTACTAAATGAACGGTGCGCAAAGCCTTGTCGCAACGCTGGTCGATCAGGGCGTCGACATCTGTTTCGCCAACCCGGGCACCTCGGAGATGCACTTTCTGGCGGCGCTCGAGAACCCGAAAATGCGCAGCGTGTTGTGCCTCTTCGAGGGCGTGGCGACCGGTGCAGCCGATGGCTGGTACCGGATGAAAGACACGCCCGCGTCGACCCTGCTGCATCTCGGCCCAGGGCTGGCCAATGGTCTCGCCAATATCCACAACGCGAGGCGCGCGTCATCGGGGATGGTCAACATCATCGGCGAGCATTCGGCCGCGCATCTCAAATACGATCCGCCGCTGATGTCGGACATCGAAGGGCTCGCGCGGCCGCTGAGTCACTGGGTGCGGCGCGCCGAATCGTCGAGCACGATCGCGTGGGACGCGGCGACCGCGGTGGCGAAGGCGTCCGGGCACCCGGGGCAGATCGCGACGCTGATCCTGCCGGGTGACACGTCGTGGCAGCAGGCGGGCACGTCGGCGATACCGCCGCGTGCGGCGGCGACGCGTAAAGCGCCGGACGCCGCGCGCATCGAACACGTCGCGCGCGTGCTGCGTTCTGGCGAGCGGACGCTGATCATTCTCGGCAACAAGGCCACACGCGGCGTCGCACTTGAGCGTGCCGGCAAGGTAGCGGCCGCGACCGGCGCGCGCCTCGGCTCACAGTTCTTCAGCGCGCGCATCGAGCGCGGTGCGGGACGCGTGCCGATCGAGCGGATTCCGTACGCGGTGCCGCTCGCCCAGGCTTTTCTCAAGGACTTCAGGCACATCGTCACGGTCGAGACGTCGGAGCCGGTCGCGTTCTTCGCGTACCCGGACCGGCCGAGCCTGCTCAAAGCCGAAGGCACGCTGGTGCACCCGCTCGTCGAGGCCGACGAGGACAGTGCGCTCGCGTTCGAGATGCTGCTCGACATGCTGGGTGCAAGTGCCACACGGCCGACTCTTCAGCCTCGTGTGGAGACGCCGGTTCCGAGCGGCGCGCTCAATCCGCTGAGCATCGCGCACGCGCTGGCCGCGGCGCTGCCGGAGAACGCCATCGTCGTCGACGAATCGCTGACCACCGGGCGCGAGACGATGGGCCACACCATGGGCGCGGCGCCGCATGACCTGATCAACAACATGGGAGGTTCGATCGGCTATGCCACGCCGGTGGCGACCGGCGTGGCACTGGCCTGTCCGGACCGGCGCGTGTTCTGCATGGTTGGCGACGGCAGCGCGATGTACACGATCCAGTCGCTGTGGACCCAGGCGCGCGAAGGGCTGAACATCACCACCGTCATCTTCGCCAACAACAGCTACGCGATTCTCAAGGCCGAATACGCAAATATGGGCGCGGGCGCGCCCGGTGAGCGCGCGCTCTCGATGATCGACATCGACCGTCCGCGCATCGACTGGCTCGCCATGGCGCAAAGCATGGGCGTGCCGGCGGTGGCAGTCGAGACCGCCGAAGATTTTTACCGGGCGCTGGCCGATTCGGCGCGCGAACCGGGCCCGCGCCTGATCGAGGTGCGGCTGTACTGATTCACATGATCCGGATACAAGGAACGACATCCATGACAACGACGCTGAACGGGGTGCCTGCATTGCGCACCAATCTGTCGGAATATGCGGTGACCAGGGCGATGCGCGACGGACGCGTGAAGTCCGATCTGGTCACGCTCGATTTCTGTGGTCCGACGCCCGCGCACAACGGCTTCAAGGCGATGGTGCGCGAGAGCGCGTTCGACGCGGGCGAACTGGCGATCGTCACGTTCCTGCAGGCCAGGGCCTACGGCAAGCCGTACGTGCTGCTGCCGACGCCGATCTCGGGCCGTTTCCAGCACCACTGCGCCGGCTACAACATCGATTTCGGACATCTCGACCCAAAGGATATCGAAGGCAAGAAGGTCGGCGTGCGGACCTATACGCAGACCACGGCTCTATGGATTCGCGGCATCCTGCGCCACGAGTACGGTGTCGATCTGGACAAGGTCACCTGGATGACGCTGGGCGACGGGCATCTCGCTGAATACCATGACCCGGGCAACTGCGAGCGCTTGCCTGCCGGTTCGTCGATTCCCGACCTGATGCTAAAGGGCGAGCTGGCCGCTGCGTTGCTCGGCGAGGACATGCCGAAGGACTCGCGCGTGCGCACGCTCGTGCCGGATGCGCAGCAGGCTGCGAAGGGCTGGTTCGCCCGGGAGGGCGTGGTGCCGATCAACCACATGTTCGTGGTTCACGAGAACCTGTCCAGACAGCGTCCCGACATCGTGCGTGAGCTGTACCGCATGATCGTCGAAAGCCGCTCGCTGGCCGAAGGCGTGCCTGTCGTGTTTCCGCCGATCGGGCTGGAGGCGAACCGCAAGGGCATCCAGCTCGCGATCGACTGGGCGCTCGATCAGAAAATCCTGCCGCACCGCATGTCAGTGGACGAGCTGTTCGACGACGTAACCGGCAGCCTTGGCTGACGAAAGCATGGACCGGGCGCAATGTCCGTCCGGTCGTATCGACGTTTCTTTAATACAGACAAAACATGGAGACCAGTACAGTGCATTCCCCGCTTTCGTTCAAAAGGAAAATCCTGTCCGGCGTGGCCATTGCCTCCGTCGCCGCGTTCGTGCCGGGCGCGGGCGCCGCGACGGTGACAAAGGGCGATCTGCTGATCTACCGCATCGGCCCGACGACCTCTGAACTCTATATCGCCAACGCCGACGGTAGCGATGAACACCGGCTGACCCCGTCCGACGGTTTCGATTATCACGGCTCGTTCTCACCGGATGGCAAATGGGTGATATTCACCTCGGAGCGCGATGGACTCGGTCATGCCAGCCTGTACCGCGTGCGCACGGACGGCACGGGCCTGCAGCGCCTGACCGACTGGACCGGGATCAGCGATGCTGCCGTCTACGATCCGGCTGATCCGGATCTGATCGCGTTCGTGTCATCGCGCCGTGGCAAGAATACGTGGGGCACCACGAACATCTGGACGCTCAACATCAAAACCGGCGCGCTGCACAATGTGACCGGCGACATCAAGTTCGATCCGGACAAGCCGCACAGTTTCTTCCGGCCTTCGTGGTCGCCAGATGGCAAGTGGATTGCGCTGTCGTCCGACATCGGCACCGAGTGGCGCGGGCACAATCTGCCGGTCGGCTGGGAGCGTACCCAGGAAAGCAGTATCTACGAGATTCATCCGGATGGCACGGGCTTCAGGCAGATCACCGCGCGTCCCGGCTATGCCGAAGGCTCGCCGTCGTGGTCGGCTGACGCCAAGCATGTAGTGTTCTACGAAACTCCGGTCGAATCGACCTGGGGCGCGCACCGTCCCGAAGCGATCGGCAAGGTCAGCACGCAGATCGTGCAGGTCGACGTGGCCACGGGCGAGCGGAAGGATCTAACGGACACACCGGGCATCAAGGTCTTTCCGCAGTATGTCGGTGCGACGATGAATGTCGCGTATCACATCAAGAATGGCGCTCAGGAGGGCCGCTATACGACGGACGGCCAATCGCACACCACTGCGGGGAGTGGCATCCGTTCGCCGCATTATTCGGCGGACGGCAAGAAGGTCATCTACGAGAAAGTGGTGTACGGTAAGCCTTTCCACCCGAACGGTACGTCGCTCTACAGTTTCGATCCGCAGTGGAACTACCGTTTCGTCGATGTGTTCCCGCAACTCTCACGCGATGGCAAGTCGCTGGTGTACACGGAGAAGGCGGGCGACTCGTCTATCGTGGTTGCGAATGCCGACTTCACCGATGCCCACCATATCTACGATCCGGCTACCAGCGGCCTCGATCCTAAAATGCTCGGGGCGGGTCTGGCCGGCGCGTTCCAGCCGACCTGGTCGCCGGACAAGCAGTGGGTAGCGTTCGGCGTGGGCGGCTGGTTCTTCACGCGTGCTTACATGCCGGGCCGCATCTTGCGTATCAAGGCCGACGGCAGCATGAATGGCAAGCCGGAAGTCCTGACCGACGGCAAGGAGAACGCGGGCTTCCCGAGCTATTCGCCGGACGGCACCAGGATCGTCTACCGCGTGTGGAGCCCGAAGGACATGGGTCTGCGGATTCTCGACCTGGAGACGCACAAGACCACGGTCCTGACCACCGGGCCGGACAACCTGCCGGGCTGGTCGCCGGATGGCAGGAAGATCGTGTTCACGCGCAAGGAAGTCAATCCGGGCGATCCGGACAAATTCCACTTCGACGTGTACACGATCAACCCCGACGGCACGGACGTGAAGCGTCTGACCACGCCCGGATCGAACCAGGCCCATGCGACCTGGACCTCGGATGGCCGCATCGCGTACAGCTCGGGCGAGTACGGTTTCCGCGACGAGCTTTCGCTCTACGACGACACGTTCCAGCCGGATGGCCAGAACTGGGTGATGAATGCCGACGGCAGTGACCGGCATGCGATTACCGATACGCTCTGGGAAGATTCGATGCCGCTCTACATTCCCAGGCAGTAAACAATCCTGTTGACGGCATGACAAAGGCACCGCGCTAAGGCGCGGTGCCTTTTGTTTATCGGTGGCAGTAAGACAATTCCGCAAGTTTGCCCATGAGCTCATCCGGCATTCCCTTTCTGGTTCTCCCCGACCTCGAGGAGGAGGCCATCGCGGGCGTCGCCGACGTACTGCGTCGGACTGGATCACGACCAGCCGGAGAGACTCGCCGAGACGCCACCGGCTAGATTCATCGCGACCTGCTGAAGCCCATGTTCAGGCTGATCGTCTGCTTCGGGATCAGGGTAGACCGCGGTCGCACCGGTGGCATAAAGGAATCGGCCGGGTGCCGGGCCTACGATGGCGGCGAGTTGCGCGATCCGGCGGAGCCGATCACCAGTGCTCTGGGCAGGGTAGGTAGTGGCACCATGGTTGGCAGGAGCGCTTGCCGGGTCGGCAGCTGAAATGCCATGGTCGCGCTGAGACATAGCGACGCGACCGGAATGACGTCACATCCAGGCCAAAGTACCTGAAGTAGCTGCGATCAGAACACGCACCACGCCGCATTGCACGACCTGACAAGTCATCAGGACGGGCCGCCGGTCATGGCGATCAGCCACATGGCCGACGCGACAAGGCAAAGGGTGAAGGCGGGAGGAAACTGTGCCAGACCGACCAGACCCGGGTCACAGACGCTGTGCGTGATGTCGTATAGCTGCCATGCCGTGATGATCACGAGCATGTGGATGGACCTGGCTGTTGCGACGGGACTCAAAAAGAAGCATTGGAACGGTGAATTGAACGGAGTTCCAAACTGCATACGGCAATCATTCGAGCGAAAAGCGACCATCGGCAACCCGGATTGCGGTTGCCGATGGTCATCTTCAAAAGGCAGTCGATCAGAAGTGGATTTCGGCCACGAACATCGGGCAAGAGGTCTGGGTTGTCCCAGGTTGCTCGGAGGCCGGCGTGCCGTACATGTTGTGCCAGTATTCGTAGCCGATCCCTGCGTATGCGGTACGCGGGTGACCGGCGAACGATCCGACATCCGCCAGCAGCGACACACGGGTCAGGAATTCCGTGGTGGTGTTGACGCCGAAGCCGTCCTTGCCCTTCGGTCCGGTCAAGCTGGCAAAGCCCTTGAAGACGAGGGGAACCGGGCCCAGACGGAACGGATACAGCCAGGAACTCTCGAGGTGCACCGCCGGATTGAAGTGCACCTCCACGTTGGTGATGCCATTGTGGTTGCTTTCCGTGCGAACACCTAACGTGACGTTCCAGAAACCGTGCGGTACCGAGAACTCGATGGTAGGTCCGAAAACGAGCATGCGGGCGCGTTCGGCATACGCATCGTTCTTGGTACCGAATTCGTAGCCGGCGGTCAGACCGAAGTCCCGGATGAAGCCCCAGGAAAGCGATCTGCCGAAAACCTTGCTTGCGCTGAACGAGACGCGGCCGACGCTGTAGAGTTCCTGCGCGCCGCCCGACCCAGGCGTGGGATAGCCATATTGATTGGTCGGACCCGCTTCGGGATTCGCCATGCTGGAGACCAGGTAGTCGACATTGAACGCATAGCTGCCGTACCGGAAGCCGCCCGTGGTCGTCACAGAGCCGATGTTCTGCGTGACCTTGGCCGGTGCGCCCGACTGGGTTCGCACGCCGGGATAGTAGAAATTGGTGCCCACGCGATAGCCGATGTATGTGTCATTCCACGACGGCGGTGTGGCGAATTGCTGCGGCGGCGGTGAAAGCGGCGCGGTCACTGTGCTGGTCTGCGACAGCGTCACGGGCGCCGCGGTCAAATCTGATGCAGCCGCGGGAACTGTGCTGTCCGTCGGAGCAAGCTGCAGTGGTTGTGCGTCTCCTCCTGCGGCCAGCGGCGTATCCCCTGCATGCGCCAGACCCGAGAGGCAGCCGAAGAGAGCGATACCTAGCAGCGGTACGCGGACGGCGTTGGATTTTTTCATGTCTCCTTCCATATTTTGTTGATAGGCAAGACGCGGTCGTTTCACGACTATCGTTTTTTTTTACCGTCGACCAGGGGTTGCGGAAGTCAACGCCGTGAAGCCTGTCGCGGTGGGATGGAATGTATGCGATGCCTGCGCGAATGCCTTTACACAAAATTGAGATTCGCTGGCACTTTTTAATGGGTGAGACGCTCGGGTAAGTCGCAGTTGCGAATGGTCCGAACGTATGGAACGATCAGTGGTTTTCTGGCCGGATATCCGAAGTTGTTCGGTGGACACAGCAACAAGGGATGTAGCCGGCCGCTCTGGTCGAAAAGGAAGTTCCATGACACCTGGCACGATGACAAAGGATCATCACCGCAAGCAAAGCGGTGCCGTGAAGCAGACAACCGTGCCGAAGGTACGGCTCTATGTCGAACGTCCGGATGACGAGAACTGGTTCGTGCACGTGGGGCATGTGACCGAGCGAGGTCGCTGGCGTACCGAACCGCATGCGCATCCGGCCTATGGGCAGGTGATCTTCGTGCTGCGCGGGCGGGGGATCATGAATCTCGAGGGAAGCAGTGTGCCCTTCGATGGGCCCTGCGCATTGCTGCTGCCGACCGAATGCGTGCATGGTCTCGACTATGAGACCGATGTCGACCGCTGGGTCGTCACGATTGACGAGGTCTATCTCCGTCAGATCAATGTTGAGCTGCGCGAGTTCAGCACGCTGTGGTCCGCGCCTCGTCTGATTCCGCTTGCCGGCTCCGCCCAGACCGGGATCGAACTCTATCGTCTGATTGGCGACCTCAAACGGGAAGCTGAATCACATGCTGTTGGCCATATTGCGGGAACCAGGGCGTTGCTGACGACGCTGCTGCTATTGCTCGTGCGTGAGGCGCGTCTGGGTCAGCAGGCTGCGGACAGCGAGACACGCAATGACTTCCGGCTGGTCGATCGCTTCCGTCAACTCATCGATCAGCACTATCAGGAAAATCTCTCGCAGCAGGACTATGCATCGATGATGGCCATCTCGGCCGTGCAGTTGCGCACCGCATGTGCTTCGGCTGCAGCGCAGAGTCCGACCAAGATGATCCATGCGCGCATTGTCACGGAGGCGAAGCGCAATCTGATTTTCGGGAATATGTCCGTGGAACAGATCGGCTTCGATCTCGGCTTTGCCGACGCTGCTTATTTCACTCGCTTCTTCCGCAGGGAAGTCGGTCAGACCCCGAGTCAATTTCGTGTGGCCGCTCGCCAGCAGGCAGAGCAGGACACACTGCCCCAGTAAGGCGTTTCGCGATTCGGAGGGCGGCGCCTAAAGTCCAGGTGAATCCGCGCTTTGTACAAGGACAGGCGCCCGCGCAGCGAATAGTCTCTAACCGTTCTAATAGAGAGACCGGATGCGGATCGGCCGCCGACCGGTCAAGGAGCGTGAGGAGATGATGCAACGACTTTTTCTGGACACTTGCACGAAACGAGTGGCGGTTGCCGCGCTAGGTTTGTCCGTCGGATTGATCGGGATGCTCGGGCAGGCGCACGCCGCGTCCGGATACGATCAGTCGCAACTGGTCTATGTGGGAACGCAGCAGGCCCAGATCCAGGCACTGCGTTTCGATCCGTCGACGGGCAAGCTGGCCGTGATCGGCCCGGTGGCGAAAGGGCTCAACGCGACCTGGGTGCAGAGCGATCCGCAGCGACCGGTCATCTATGCGGTCGATGACGACAAGGTGCGGGAGGGAAGCGTGACCGCCTATGCGGTGGACCGTGCAACGGGTGCGCTTGCCGAGCTGAACCGGGTGGACTCCAACGGTCGCGGGACCACGAATTTGTCGCTCGACGCGCGATCGATGACGCTGCTGGCTGCGAGTTACGACAGCGGGACCGTGTCGAGCATTGCGCTTGAACCGGATGGCCGGCTCGGTGTTCGCGCGTCGACGATGCAGGAGACCGGTTCGGGCCCCAATCAGCGCCGCCAGGCCAGTGCGCATGCCCATAACGCGGTCGTGGACCCTTCCGGTCGCTATGTACTGGTTCCCGATCTCGGGGCCGACCGGGTGTTCGTCTACGGCTTCGATGCCGCGAAGCATGCGTTATTGCCGGATAACGGCGATCCGCCGCGTGCCTTTACGGCGCCATCAGGCAGCGGGCCACGGCATGTGGTATTTGGTGCCGATGGCCGCTTCGCCTACGTGATCACCGAATTGAGTGCCGAGATCTTCGTGCTGCGATGGGATGCGGTGCAGGGGCGCCTGACACCGGTGCAGACGGTGTCGCTGAGCAGCCCGGAATTCAAGGGCGTGCGGAGCGGGGCGGAGATCGTCACGAGCACTGATGGCCGGTTTGTCTATGCCGAGGATCGCAGCGAGGACACGTTGGTCGTCTACCGTGTCGATCCCGAATCGGGCGAGTTGTCCGAGCTTCAACGTATTGCTTGCGGCGGCACGAAGCCGTGGGGTATGGAACTCGATCCATCAGGAAAATGGCTGTTCGTGGCGAATCAGCGCAGCGGGAATATCGCCGTGTTTAGCGTCGATTCGACCTCGGGGAAGCTGGCGGGCACAGGCGCGACGGCGGATGTGCCAACGGCGGTGAGCGTGGCGTTGGTGAACTGAATGCCCGTTCATCGCTTCGAGCTCATCAAGCATACCGGGATGATGGGAGGCGTCGTCTGAGCAAGGGCTCGACACGACCAGTAGTTTCGCACCGAGTAGCCCTGCTTAATCTTTACTGCCCGCTCAGGTGCGTCTGCTCTAGCGTGACGGACTATATTCCGCCGCCACTTTCGAGTTTCCTTAATCTTGCATCTCGTGACAGACTTTGGACGCGTCGGTGCGTCCAAAGTCTGTCATCTAATCAATGATTTGCAAAAGTGCCTCGTGACAGACTTTATTCTCCCGGATCACATCCGATCTGGTCGCGTCGGGTAAGCCCGGACGGGTCCGCACCCGTATTCCGCGCTAGACTGACCCAGGTTAGTTTTTTTGTGCAAGGGCAGTTGCCTGGGAGACGTCGCCATGAACCGGCCACTGGTTCGGTTTTCGCTTCGTACGCTGGATGCTGCGCGGGTCTGGAAATGGCTCAAGTGGTCTCTGGTTGCAGTCTTTCTGCTCGCACTGGTAGTCGTCGCAAGGTTTTGCCAGATCGAAATCGAAACCTCCCGGTTGCAGGCGCGCTATTTGTCCGAACTGACGCGCGACGTCGGTTTCACGCCAGGCGAGGGCGTGAGCCCCAGTATCCGCTTTCCCACTCACGGTCCCTACGATGAGCGTCTCGGTTACGCGCTGTTGCCGTCGTTCCAGCAGCGTCTGACTGAGCGCGACTTTGCCGTTGCATCACAGGCGCGCGATTCCGCGCAGATGCTCTCGCTCGCGGACGATGGCCTGTTCCTGCCCTACCACGAGAAAGACCAGGCGGGCCTGCAATTGTTTGACGGCACCGGCGCGCTGCTGTTCGACAGACGTTATCCGGGCCGCGTCTACGACAGCTTCGAGGCGATTCCGCCGCTCGTCGTCAACGCGCTGCTGTTCATCGAAGACCGTTACCTGCTCGACGCGGATCAGCCGGACCGCAACCCCGCGATCGACTGGGGGCGCTTCAGCCGCGCGCTGGTTGACCAGGGCATACGCGTGTTCAACCGGCAGCAATCGACGCCGGGCGGCAGCACACTCGCCACGCAGATCGAGAAATTCCGCCACTCGCCTGGCGGGCGCACGACGACGCCGCCAGAGAAGCTGCGGCAGATCGCATCGGCTTCGGTGCGTGCCTATCTGGACGGGCCGCAGACCATGCCCGCGCGGCGTCAGATCGTCAAGGTCTATCTGAATTCGGTGCCACTTGCGGCGCAGCCTGGTCTCGGCGAGATCAACGGCATTGGCGACGGCCTTGCCGCGTGGTACGGGCGTGACTTCGACGAAGTCAACCGCATCCTCGATGCGCCCACATCCGATGACAACCTCGCTGCCCAGGCGGTGGCGTTCAGGCAGGTTCTGTCACTGATGATCGCGCAACGCGCGCCGTCATACTTTCTGCATCATGGCTATGGCGATCTCGAACGCCGGACCGACAGCTATCTGCGACTGCTGGCGACAGGTGGCGTCATTTCGCCTTCGCTGCGCGATGCGGCGCTCGCCGCGCATCTCGAACTGAGCTCACCGCCACGCAGACATTCGACCGAATCGTTCGTGAGCCGCAAGGCGGTCACCTCGATGCGCGCCCATCTGCTGGCGGCGCTCGGCATACCTGGCTTCTATGAACTCGACAGGCTCGATCTGCAGGTGACCGGTACGCTCAACAACGCGGTTCAGCAGGCGGTGAGCGACCGGCTCGCAAGCGCGGCAACCCACGACGGCGCGCGGGCCGCGGGACTGTACGGTTTCGAAATGCTGCGCCCTCAGGACGACCCATCGAAGATCGCCTACAGTTTCACGCTGTTCGAACGGCGCAACGGCGCGAACCTCCTGAGGGTGCAAACCGACAGCGTCAATGAACCGTTCGACATCAACCAGGGCGCGCGCCTGAATCTCGGGTCGACGGCCAAGCTGCGTGCGCTCATCACGTACCTGCAGATCGTCTCCGACCTGCACACGCGTTATGCGTCGCTGAGCACGGCGGAGCTTAAACGCGTCAAACCCGATCCGATGGATGCGCTGACACGCTGGGCACTCGACTACCTCACGCATACGTCGGACCGCTCCCTGCAGAATATGCTCAATGCCGCGGTGGAAAGAAAATACTCAGCCAGCCCGGGCGAGACGTTCTATACGGGCGGCGGCGCGCAGACGTTCAGTAATTTCGAATCGGGCGATAACAGCCGCATTCTGACCGTGCACGCAGCATTCCAGCACTCGGTGAATCTCGTATTCGTGCGTCTGATGCGTGACATCGTGCACTACGAGATGATCCAGACCTCGGGGTCGTCTTCCCACTGGCTCGCCGATCCCGCGACACGCAAGCTGTATCTCACACGTTTTGCCGATCAGGAAAGCCGCGTGTACATGAAGCGCTTCTACACGAAGTACCATGGCAAGACGCCCGACGAAGCGCTGGCGATTCTGCTGCAAGGCGTGCGCAAGTCGCCGCCGAAGATCGCGACGGTGCTGCGCAGCGTCGCGCCCGACAGCTCGCAGGCATGGTTCGACGCGCGGATGCGCGCGGCCTTGAAAGGCACGTCCGCGGCGTCGCTTGCGGAGGACGATCTTGCGAAGCTCTACATGAAGTACGCGATTGACCGCTTCAATCTGAATGATCGCGGTTATATCGCGAGCGTGCATCCGCTGGAGTTGTGGACCGTCAACTATCTGCGTGAACATCCGGACGCAACGCTCGACCAGTTGCAGAACGCGAGCCGCGACGTGCGTCCTGGCACCTATTCCTGGCTCTTCAAGACGCGCTACCACGCGACACAGGACCGCAGGATCAAACGCATGGTGGAACTGCGTGCGTACGACGCGATCGGCAAGTCGTGGCAGGCGCTAGGGTATCCGTTCGCGAACCTGACACCGTCGTATGCGGCGGCCATCGGTGCATCGGGTGACCGGCCGGCCGCGCTCGCGCAACTGATCGGCGTGATCGCCAACGGCGGCGACAAGGTGCCGACCGAAAGCATCGCGCAACTCGATTTCGCGAAGAATACGCCGTATGAGACGCATTTCACGCGAGCGTCAGTGGCCCCGCAGGCCATGGTGTCGCCGCAGATTGTCAACGTGGTGCGTGAGTTGTTGAATGACGTGGTGCAGGGCGGCACCGCAAAGCGCCTTGCCCAGGGCATGACGTTTCCTGATGGCAGGACGCTCGCGGTGTACGGCAAAACCGGGACAGGCGACCAGCGCTTCGATGTGTTTGCGCCCGGTGCCCGGCTGATCGAGTCGCGCAAGGTCAACCGGACCGCAATTTTTGTATTCGCGTTCGGCAACCGTTTCTTTGGTGCGTTGACCGCTTACGTTCACGAGCCGTATGCGGCCCGCTACGATTTTACGAGCGCGATGGCGGTGCAGTTTCTGAGGTCGCTCGCGCCGGCGTTGCAGCCGTTGCTCGATAGCAATAGCCGTTGAGCGATCGCATCTTGAGCGGCATGCTGGAAATAACCGCGGCGTAGCCGATATTCACCGCAGCCGGCTCACAGACCACAATGTCCCTGCCGCGTAGCCGTCATCAGGTAGTTGCCCACCTGCATCACGCCGCGTCTTCGAGAAAGTCCGTGATCGCATCACGACTCGGCGTGAGGCCTCTCAACTGAAGAACGGCGCCGGCATTGCCGCGATGATACGTTCCATGCAGGCACACGTGCAGGATGATCTCACCTCGCCGCATGCGCGCCGGCTTTCCGCTGGTGAAGACAAAATCGACAGGCTGCTCGAAATCGCTCTCCGCCAGACTATCCACGTAATGCGCGTACCAGTCGTCGACCTCGCGCGCACTGCGCGCAAGCGCCTGGAGTTCCGGCATTCTCTCCGATCGCGGCGCCTGAAACGTGTGCGGCAGTCCCTGCAGGTGATGCTGAAAGATTGTGTCGACCACATGTATATGGTCGAGGATGCGGAGCATGATCGACGCATCCTCACTGGTCAGCCGATCGTAATTCTGACTGACAACATCATGAAGGCCGCGATCGGCCCATCGTTTGATGGCAACAAGTTTCGAGTAAGGCTGACAGATCATGAGACATCTCCTTTCATCGTCGAGGTTGCGATGCGTGTTCGATCCAGGTTGGCTGCTTCGTTGCGATTCGATGCGTCAGATGCATAATACGAGTAACAACTCATATTTATCTACTCGCATCTGGAGCGCGGAAAATGGCGCGAAAACCGCTCACGAAACCCAGGAAATACGCCTCTCAAGGGAGATCGCGTGCGACGGTCGATGCGCTGATTGAAGCGACCGCTCGCATTCTGGTCAGGGACGGCTTCGATAAAGCCAGCACCAACCGTATCGCGGAAAAAGCGGGCGTGAGCGTCGGCTCGCTCTACCAGTATTTCCCCGGCAAAGAGGCGCTCGTTGCCGCCGTCATGAAGCGCCATGGTGAGGAACTCATGCAGGTCGTCCGTGATGCGCTGGCAGAGGCTGCGGCACTGCCGATGGAGCAGGCGGTGCGCGCGCTTGTCGTCGCGGCGATGGAGGCGCATCGCATCGATCCCAGGCTACATCGCGTGCTTGCGGAGCAGATTCCGCGTATGGGAAGACTTGAAAACACGGAAGTCCTGAACGGAGAAATTCATGCCCTGTTCAGGGCCTGGCTCGATGCCCATTGCGATGAATTCCGCCCGCTCGACCTGGGGCTCGCGGCGTTTGTGTGCGTGACATCGATAGAAGCACTGACGCATACAGCGGTCGTGCACCATTCCGAAAGCCTCTCTGAAGAAGCGTTTGGAGCGCTCGTCGACGAGGCTACCCGGCTCGTAGTCCGGTATCTGCAGTAGTCGCCGCGGTTGACGGGTGAGCACGCCATTCGCGCGACCGCTACCTCAAGGTCCTGGTGCCTTGCCGGTGCGGTCGTTGTCGTCTTCACGCCGCTCTGCGTGCGTGGCTTGTGTTCCGGTTTGTTCATCGACGCGGAGCAATGCGGGAGCAAAGAAGCAGCCCATGACCGCGGACAGGATAATGAAAATCGAGGCCGCATCGACCAGCAGGCCGAGATGGATGAAAATAAAGAAGCAGAATAAAACATTCAGCAGATGCAGGGAGACGCCGAGAAGGGCGGAACCCTTGGGCACGGCTCTCAGGAATAGCGCAAGCCGCGAATGGGTGCGGGGCACATACCAGATGATCAGCAATCCGAACGCCATGATGAAGGCGCTTTCCGCCCATTTCAGCCAGGTGGGGCGGCGCAGAAAACGTCCGTCGACAATCGTCTCGATGACCTGCGCCTGAATTTCGATGCCTGGCACCAGTTCCCCCAGCGCGGTCGTGCGCATGTCTGTCAGGCCGCTGCCGGTCAGTCCGACCAGCACCAGTTTGTTCCGGATCCGTTGCGGATCGACGGTTCCTTTCAGGATGTCGCGTGCCGACACGTAGCGGTTCAGCGTCGACCGGATGGACGCGAAATGCAACCAGATGTCACCTCCGGGCTGCGTGGGCACCTGCACATCCGCGACACCCACCGCCTGCACGCCCGATCCGTCGGCAAAGACGTCGATCGCCGATGAATCCGTGGCGAGGCGGAGCATTTCCATCGGCAGACTGGGGACCAGTTTCTCGCCCAGACCCATGATGAGAGGGATATGCCGGACCACACCCTGTTCGAGTGTCACGCTTAGCAGCGCCTGCCCGTGGGCCGCCGCCTGCAATTCTGGCAGGCTGGCGAGCACGTAGTCGTACCGTTGCACGCGGTCCAGCGGGTCGGCGCCATGCACGAGAATCGGAGCGCTTCGCAGATCGGTGCTGGTGGTGAAGGCGGCATGATCGAGCGCCGCGGCACCCAGTATGGTCGGCGCCGCGCGCAACGATCTGGCGAGAATGGCTTCGTGACTGGGAAGGGCCCGCAGGCCGGCGGCGAGCGCCGCAGCCGTCTTCGGCAGATTGCCGGCGACCTTGTCGGGAGACGTCTGATCCGGCTCCGGCATGTAAATGTCGAGACCGATAGCCAGCGGTTTCAAGGCCGCAATGGCATCGACCAGGTCGGCCAGCCGATTGCGCGGCCAGGGCCATTGACCGACGGTTGCCAGGGTTTCCTCATCGATCTCGACAATGGTCACGGGCTGGGTAGCCGGAATCCGCGGGAAGTGACGTTGATACTGGTCGAACAGAAGTTGCCGGGCCGTTCTAAAGGAGTCAGGAACCGCCTCGTCAAGCGCGCCCACGAAAGCCGGACGTGCTATGTCACTGGGCCACTCGCTGGACAGGTTGAGCAGGCTCAGGCTGAACAACACCACCAGTGCCACCGGACGCCCCTGGGCCGCCTTCAGCAGACTCCTGATCCGGACAAGCCAAGGGTCGTAATAACGTTTCATCGAAGGAAAGGCCATTCAGCCTCGATGACTCGTACAGGTCACTGGATTGTGATGACTGCGCGTCGGTTCATGCGATTGGGAACGCCATCTGCCGTGGGGACCAGTGGTTCGCGTTTGCCCCGGCCAGCAGTCTCTATCTGTCGGGCAGGAATGCCCTGCTTGATGAGGAACGCTGCAACAGTCTCCGCCCGTCGCATGGACAGTCTGTCGTCGAACTCCTGAGAGCCCGCCAGATCGGTGTGACCGACCACCACGACCTGGGGCGCAGGCCAGTTAGTCAGGACGGCTTTTAACTTTTTGACGGTGGCGGATGACTCAGGCGCCAGTTCAGTGGCGGAGTCAAAGAGAAAAAAAATCGTAAATGTCGTGGGGCGAGGCGGTCGGGCCGCGAGTAGTTCGCCATATCGTGCCTGCACGCTGGATTGACTATCCATCGTTTTTTCGATGGCGCCGCCGCTGGTGACGTCGACCTCGGCGTAGGCCCTGTCTATCGTTTGCTCTCCGGTGGCGCTATGGACAATGACCTTTCCGACTTTGCCCTGCGGATCAGGCAACAGGATAATTCTGTCCGGGGGCGTGCTACAGCCGGCGAGAAAAGCCAGCATGACGCATGCCGCGCCACATGCCAGCCCGTGGCTTCGGATCGCGGCCCTCAACGTGCACGCTCCCCGTTACCGCCGACTTCGATGATAAATTCAGTGCCCCGCACGCCCAGCGTGCTGGTCGGCGTGCTGAAACGCACGGCATCGGGGTTGGCCTTCGCCAGCTTGCCGGAAATCACTGCGAGGGAGCCGCGTTTGACGGTGGCGTCGAGCACCCCGTCATGAGTTGTGGTATCGAACGCGAACTTGTTGAGATCGAGGGTGGTATTGGCGCCGGCCGAGAGTTGGGTGCTGTCACGCAGCGTGATGCCGACGGAGGATGCCGGGCCGGTCACGATGCGATCGCTGCCGTAGATCTCGCCGCCGATGGCCGCGCCCGAACTGCTCCCAGCCCGCTCGATCTGCACCGTGCCCTTGAGGGTCTTGACGACGCCGGCAGCGTCGGCGGCAAGTGCATCGGCGACAGCCATGCACCCGCAGGCAAGAATCAAGGCATATTTGATGGCTTGAAGACGCATCGGTGGCACCTGATTGCGTAAGCGCTGCTTGCCGCGGGGCGGCCCGACTGCCCAATGTCGACCTGGTGTGGTGACCGGTCACGCCCCGACTGCTCGTAGAGCCGGGGCTTGTGAAGGACGTGCGGAATTACCGCTCCTGGAAGTCAGGTGGAGACGTTTTCGCTCGATCAAACAGACTACGACCCCGACCCGAATGACTCTGTGCGCTCCCGCGCATATCGCTGACTGATTCTGTTTGCCTAAACACGCTGCGGGAGGGCCGCGGCAAAAAAGTCAGTCGCGCGACGCACGCGTGCCGGTACAAACCGACGTTTAGGCCAGATGAGGCTGACGTCTCTGACGTCGCTTATAAATTCGTCGAGAATCGTGATCACGTCCGGATGTCGGAGCTCATCGGCAAGAGAGACCCCGGCAAACAGGCCGATTCCGACGCCGGCCAGAACACCGGCCCGGATCGTTTCGACACTGTTGGACGAAAGATTGCCGCGAACGGACACGCTGAATCGGCCTTCCGGTCCGACAAACGGCCAGTCCGCTGACTCCGTCAGGCCGCCATATAAAAGGCAATTGTGATCGACGAGCTCGGCGGGGGTCTTTGGAATTCCGTGTTGCTCGAAGTAGCGACGGGATCCGACGCATACGAGGGGGGTGCCGGCCACGCGCCTGACGACCGCGTCAGGATCGTTGACCGCGCCTACCCGGATCGCCAGATCAATCCGGTCTTCCACCATATCCCGCACGAAGTCCGAAAGAACCAGATCTACCTGAAGGCCGGGATTGAGTGACAACAGCTCGGGTACGAGCGGAAGAATATGAAGGCGGCCGAAAGTAGAGGCTGCGGCGATCCTGATCAGACCGGAGGCATCAAGCGTGCTGCTTGTCAGTTCGCTGTCGGCTTCATCCATCTCGTCGACAAGCGGTTTTGTCCGGTCGTAGTATCGCTGCCCCTGATCCGTCAGGGTCACGCTGCGCGTGCTTCGGTTGAATAGCATCACGCCGAGGCGCCTCTCCAGCGCGCCGACGGCCTTGCTGATGGCGGACTGCGAGTCGCCGGTTCGACGCGCCGCGGCGGAAAAACCGCCCGCTTCAACGACGGCGATGAAGGCGTTCAGTTCGTGAAACCGGTCCATTGCATTCCTCTCGTTCGACCCATTCTTTTGAAGCATGGATCTTATGAAAATTCCGCTGATTATCATTCGTGGAAGCGGCAATTATGATCCTTCTGTCATTCACGAACAGACAGAAGGTTTCAATGTCCACTCTCGCAGGAAAGATTGCCGTCATTAGCGGCGGAACGACCGGTATCGGTCTCGCGATCGCCCAGCGGTTTGTCGCCGAAGGCGCTCACGTTTTTATCTTCGGCCGTCGGCAGGCACAACTCGACGAGGCCGCCAGACTGATCGGACGCAACGTCACCGCTATCCAGGCCGACGCCGCGAACCTCGATGACCTCGATCGCGTCGCCGCGGCAGTAAGGGACGAAAAGGGTGTCGTCGACATCATCGTGTCGAACGCGGGTTTTACGGAGCAGGCTTCTGTCGACACCCTCACGCCCGCGCATTTCGACAAGGCGTTCAACCTCATGGCCCGCGGCCCCGTCTTCCTGGTGCAGAAGCTGCTGCCAGTGATGACAGGTGGCGGGTCGATCATTCTGGTCTCGTCGGCGATGCATCAGATGGGTATTCCTGGCCACACCGCTTACGCGGCGACGAAGGCGGCATTGCGTTCCTATGCCCGTACCTGGGCTGCGGAATTCAAGGATCGCGGCATTCGCGTCAACATACTCAGCCCCGGCGTTACCGATACCCCCATTCTCGATTCGCAGTCGGAGACACGCGAGGATCTCGTGAAGATGTACCAGGGCATGGTCCCGATCGGACGACTCGCCCAGGCTGGGGAGATTGCCAGCGCGGCGCTGTTCCTCGCGTCCGATCAGAGTTCTTACGTGACGGGTTCGGATCTGATGGCCGATGGTGGCATCGGCCAGGTCTGAGACGAGACACGCGCCGTCAGGGCGTTTCGATACACAAAGGAGAGCTCAATGAGCTACGCAATCATCGGGGCTGGCAAGATCGGGACGGCCATCGCCAGGGCGTTCGCCCGTCAGGGGATCGAAGTCGCCGTGGCAGGCAGGCGACCGCTGGACGCGCTCGTGGCGCAGATCGGCCCGTCGCTCGTCCCCCGGCCGATTGAGGACGCGGTCAAGGCCGACGTCGTCATCCTGGCTGTCCCCTTCGCCGCCCACCGGGACATCGGGCGGGCCGCCGAAAGCTGGCAGGGGAAGATCGTGATCGACGCAACCAACGCGTTTGGCGTTCCCCAGGAAGAACTGGGCGGGCTGCCCTCGACCGCCGTTGTTGCGAAGGCGCTGCCTGGGGCGAAGCTGGTGAAGGCCTTTAACCACCTGCCAGCGGACGTCCTGGCCCAGGGGGCGGGGACGCCACAGGGAGGCCGCCGCGTCGTATTCATTTCCAGCGACGACGACGCGGCTAGCGCCTCGGTGGCGGCTCTCGTCGACCGGCTCGGCTTCGCCCCGATCGAGCTGGGGAAGCTCGGCGAGGGCGGCCTGCTCGTCCAGGCAAGGGGCCGCACGTGGGGCCAACTTGTTTTCCAGGATCTGGCCAGGTTCGGCTGATCAAAGTGGCCGGGGACGCATTCGACCGGACCGTCACGACCAGCCTGAAGGGCACGTTCTTCACGTCGTGCTCTTCGGGGCCTCGATCATCTTCCAGCCGTTGCCGGCGGGGTCGCGGAAACCGGCATCGACGCTGCCGAAGCGGTCTACCGGCTCCTGCGTGAATTCCACGCCACGGGCTTTCAGCTGCGCGTAGCTGGCGCGGCAGTCGGCCACCGAGAGGACCAGAGGCGGCATGGCGCCTTTGGCGACCATGGCGCGCAGGGTTTGCGCGGTGGCGTCGTCGTGGATGGGCGGACCGGGTGTGAACAGGCCAAGCTGGAACGAAGGCTGTTCCGGATGCTGGACCGTGAGCCAGCGGTAGGAACCGTTGCGCACGTCCGTATGGATGCGGAATCCGAGTTTGTCGACGTAGAACGTGAGCGCTTCGTCCTGGCTGTCGACGTACAGGCCCACCACATTGATACCCTGGTTCATGACACCTCCTTGATTGATTTACGGAATGTATCTTTGGCCACGCGGCGGCGCTTCTCCGAAACTGCGAAGGTGAGATCGGGGCGTTGTGCAGCCTTCAGGACGCAGGCGGGCACACGGTCGAGCTGAGGCATGTTGGCCTGGGCCTCGAGGCGCATGGCGCTGGGGCTTCGCCCGGTGATGTCGTGGAATATGCGGCCGAAGGTGCCCAGGCTCTCCCAGCCGGTGGCGAAGGCAATTTCCGTGATGCTGAACCCGGTGTCGCGCAGCAGGGTGGTGGCCTGTTCGATGCGCCGTGTGAGCAGATACCGGTGCGGTGGGACGCCGAAGGCTCGCTTGAAGGAGCGCGCGAAATGGGCTTCGGAAACGCCACTGAACTCGGCCAGGCGCTTGACGGGCCAGGCTTCGTGCGAGGCGGCGTCCATGCGGTCCCTGGCGCGTAGCAGTCGGCGCAGCAGGGCCGGGTCTTGCAATGCGTCGGCGTCGACCGGTCGAGAGGAAGAGGCAGGGGGCAGGGTGTTGTGGTCTTCACGAAGGAGCATGAGTTTCGGGGAGGCTGTGGGAATTCGCAGTGGGCTTTTTAGATTCGCGCGGACTTCAGTATATGGTCGATGGTGTAGCGAGAGGAGAGCTAAGTTACTACCTGAACGGCTGTGGGTTTGAGATACGCGTGCACCACGCCATCTGGTACGCGTGAATCATATTGAGGAACTAAAAAGTCCTGCCGCTTGCGCCAAAATGCCCTGGTTTTACGCCGGCGAAGGCTAAACGTAATAAAAATATTTCCAGATATTCCTAAAGAAATTCCTGATCATGTCGTTATTCGTCGTACGAATGCTGCGGCTGCAAAGGTCGCGCGTATTGAGCGAATCTACCAGGAGAACCCGCAACGAACAGTTGCGTGAAAACAGGAATGTCAGGCAGTGCACGGGGAAACAGCATAAGCCACGGGAGCCCGTGTCTGCATCGATTTCAAATCAGGCTGATCATTACCGTGCTGGTTGCCGTGCCTTGCAATACATATGCAATTGGCATTGCAGTTGATGGCGGAACCGCAACCACGGTTTCAACCGCTGCCAATGGCCATCAAACCGTCAATATCGCGCCGACTGTTGCAGGTGTTTCGAATAATACCTATAGCAGTTTCAACGTAGGCACCGCCGGTGCTTCACTGAATAACGTCGGTATTAATGCGCGAACGATTGTCAATCAGGTAACCAGTACCAACCCCAGTATTATCAGCGGACGAATCGATGTAATCGGCTCGCGTGCGAATGTCGTACTGGCCAATCCGAACGGTATTACGGTGAATGGCGGTTCATTCGTTAATACCGGCCGCGTGGCGCTGACCACCGGCCACGTCAGTTTCAGGGACACCGTGCCGGTCGCCGGGATTCCCGAGCGGGACATCGTGCTCGACACCAGCACCGGAACGATCATCGTCGGTCCTCAGGGACTGGCGAGCGCGTTGATCGGGCTCGATCTGATTGCGAAGAATGTGCAGATCAACGGGCCGCTCACCAACACCTTCACGTCCCAGACCGCCAACGTGCGCGCGGTAGCGGGCAGCAGCAATGTCACATTGAACACGGCGGTTTCGCCGAACGACAACAGCAACGACTGGCTCGCACTGAACCCGTCCGCGAACGCGTCCACCGCCACCTCTTTCGCGATCGACATCACCGCCGCGGGCAGCCTGACGAGCGGCCGCGTGCAATTGATCGTCACCGATAAAGGCCCGGGCGTGCGCAGCGCCGGGCCGATGAATGCGACGCTTGGCGATTTCACGCTGTCCTCGAACGGCTCGGTGCAGTTCTCAAACACCACGCTGACGGCGCAGAACAATCTTGATATGCAGATGCAGGACAGCATCGCGTTCTCGGATACGACGCTGAAGGTAAGCAGTGGTTCCGCGACATTGACCGCGAGCGGTAATGTCAGCCTGGCGGGCAGCAGTCTGCTCGCCAACGCAGGCATCAACGTGAGCGGCGCGGGCATTGCGTTGACGCAGGACGCCGCGGCGCAATCGGTGATCGCCTCGGCGACCAGCGGTGTGGTACTGACGAGTACCGGCGACATCACCAACGTGGGCTCGCTCATACAGGGCCAGCAAACAAACACGCTCGACACCGCGTCGCAAGGCGCGGTCACGCTGAAGGCCGCGGGCAATGTGCTGAACCAGTCGACGCCTGATAGTCAGCTTGCTGTCCTGTTCGGCGTGGACGGCGATGTGTCGGTGACGGCAGGTGGCTCGATCACCAATGAGAACGCCCGCATATTGTCGAACAAGGGGATGACCATCGCCGCGGACGGCGACGTCAACAACGTCATCGATCATTCGAGCGGTACGAATGGCGGCACGGCGGTCGACTATTCGGACCGCAGCTGGCGGCTGATCTTCGTGGAGCATCGCGAGAGCGGCTTTGATGTCGACTACGGCGCGATCGCCGATCCGTCAAAGCTGTCCTATATCACCGCCGACGACGGCAATGTGAGCATCTCAGGTCGCAACGTAACGAACGTCGGTGGATCGATTCTCGCGAACAGCGGTTCGATTGCGATTACGGCACGCGATCAGCTGCTCACGCAAGGCGTGTTCACCGGCCAGGCATCGTATCGACAGACGTGCTTCTTCTTTTGTAGTTCCACCTCGTCAAGCTCGGTGCAGGCCTTCGGCGGCGTGATCGAAGCCTCCCAGGACGTTACGCTGAAAGCCGGCACGCAGATCACGAATACGGGCGGCACGGTACTGGCTCTCAACGTGCTGACACTCGATGCACCGAGGACACTCGCGCAGGCCGTCCTCGGTTATAGCGCGATCAATCGCACGCACGATCTGAAGGCGTGGTTCGGCAATTCGTGGTCCGCGATCTTCGCGAGCGACACGGGCGGTGTATTCGGCGGCGGCAGCGGCCAGGTCGAACTGACCGGCGAGGCGGATATCGACGGCGGTTCGTTTAGCGCGCCCGGCGGCATCAAGGCAGCAGGCGGCGTGAACACGATTCGCGTGCCGTACCACGCACCGGTGACGATCGGCAATCACAACCATCTCGGACTCGTGTCGTGGTTCGGGCTGTGAAGCGGACCCTGAAGCCGGTTTTAAGCGGGGCGATCACGCACCGCTCGCCCCGGCTCGCGCGCTGCACGCTGGCGATACTTGCCGGCACGGCAGCGGCGCGCGGATTTGCGCAGACGCCGCCAGGTTTGCCGAACGCCGCGGCGTTGAGCGGCATGCCTTTCGGTGTGCCCGCACGCGCGGAACAGGACCCGGCTCAACGGCTGTTGCAGGAACAGCGCGACCGTCAGCGTCGTAACGAGATCCAGCAGCCACCTGCGCAGATCGAGGTGCAGCAGCCGACGGTCGTCAATCTGCCCGAAGGCGCGGATGTCGAAACGCTGCCCGACGTCGAACCGCTGTTCAGAATCGATCACATCGATTTCATCGGCGACACCGTACTCGGCGCAAGCGCGCTCAACGAGATCGCCGCACCATTCATCGGTAAGCAGCTTGGCCGCAATCGCATCAACCTGCTGCTACGCCGTGTGACCGAAGCGTTCATCGCGCGCGGCTACATCACGACGCGCGCCTATCTCGGTGCGCAGAATCTTGCCTCCGGCACGCTGAAAATCAACATCGTCGACGGCAAGGTGTCGGCCTTCACGCTGAACGGCAAGCCGCTGCGTCCGCGCGAGCCGAACGAGCCGTGGTACACGACGCACGGCGGCGGCCTGCTGACCGACGCGGGCAGCGCGTGGGCCTTTGGCGATAGCCGGGGCGACGTGCTGCGCCTGCCCGATCTCGAACAGGGCGTGGACCAGATCAACCGGCTGCGCCGCAATCAGGCCGAGATTCAGATCATGCCGGGTGAGACACCTGGCGATTCCGTGGTGGCCATTACCAACCACTATGGTGACCGCGTTTTCTACGACCTCGGCATCGACAATTACGGCAGTTCGCAAACCGGCACGCTGCGTTATCGCGCCGGCGTCGAAGCGGACAACCTGATCGGCCTGCAGGAGTCGCTGTCGTTCAACTACGTCGGCACACAGGACAGCAACGCGGTGGTGTTTTCCGCGGCGGCGCCCTATGGCTATCAGACCTTCAGCTATACGACGTCGCTGTCCGAATACCAGCAGACCATCAGCGATGTCGCGCTGATGCAGGGGCGTACGTTCAGCCAGATTCTCGGCTGGAACGACGTGTTGACCCGTTCGCGCGCTGGACGCACGAGCGTCGACGTCACGCTCACGAAGATGCGCACGGAGCGCACGCTGAACGGCATCGATCTGGCGACGCAGGATCTCACGGTGTTGCGCGCCGGCCTGAATGGCTTGCGCCGTTTCGTGGCGCACGACCAGGCGGCGGCGGCCACGTGGGACATCGGCGTGTCGCAGGGTTTGCCGTGGCTCTCCGCGAGTCACGACGACCCCGATATCGAAGAAGCCGACGCGCACAGCCAGTTCACCAAACTCGATGCGAGCGCCACCCTGCAGGTCGCGCTCGGCACGCTTGCCGGCACGCAGTGGACCTATCGTGGCACGTTGCGCGGCCAGTACAGCCGGGTCGCGATGTTCGGCAACGAGCAGATCTTCCTCGGCGGCATGGATTCCGTGCGCGGCTTTACCGAAGGCGGCCTTGCTGGCGATAGCGGTTTCTATCTGCGCAACGAGGCCGCGTGGCAGAACGTGCCGGTCTGGCACGACGCGCGTCTGGAACCCTACGTGTTTCTGGACGGCGGCAAATCGCATCTGGTCGCGCAAGGCGGCTGGCCGACGCTGATAGGCGCTGGCGTCGGCGCACGGGCGCAATGGCGCTACACCACGCAAACCGTTACCAGCGAGGTGCTGCTCGGGCAGGCCTTGCTTCAACCTGCTGCACTCGGAAAGAAAGCCACCGTGCTGCTCGCCACACTCAACTGGTCACTCTGAAGAGGTTCATATGACACACCGTCCGTTCGTTGTCAGGATTCGCAACGCCACGCTGCTCGCCACCCTCGCTACAGTCGGTATGGCGGCCGGCTTCCTGCCTGCTGCGCATGCGGCCAACAGGCCCATGGCGAAGCATTCCGCGGACAAGGCCGCAGAGGCTGTCGGCGGTCCACTGCCTGCCAACGGGGTGGCACGCGTCAACGACGTGGTGATTACACAGGACCAGCTCGACCAGGCCGTACGTGCGACGAATGCACCGGACACGCCTGCGCTCCGAACGTCGATCAAGAATCAGCTGATTGCGCGTGAACTCTTCCGTCAGGCTGCGCAGAAGCAGCATTACGAATCGCGTCCGCAAGTCGTGGCCGCTGTCGAGCAGGCGAAAACCGCGGCGATGACGGCTGCGTACCTGCGCGACCAGGTCAAGCCCGCGCCTGTCACTGACGCCGATGTGAAGGCGAAGTACGACGCCATCGTCGCGACGCTGGGCGAGAGCGAATACAAGCCGAGCGCGATTGCGGTGAAAGATGCCGACACTGCGCAAACGGTCCTCACGCAACTGAAGAAAGGCACCGACTTCGCGCAACTCGCGAAGCAGTACAGCCAGGGCCCGGGTGCGGCGCAGGGCGGCGCGCTGAACTGGGTGTCGTTCAAGACGCCGATCCAGCCGGGCAATACGCAGAACTGGCCGCAGCCGCTCGCCGAAGTGCTCGTCAAGCTGCCGCAAGGTGGCGTGTCGAGCGCGCCGGTACAGATTGGCGACGCGTACTGGATTCTGCGCGTCGACGAAAAACGTCCGACGCAGATTCCGCAGTACGACCAGATCAAGGACGCCTTGCGCAAGCAGCTCGAACAGGTCGCTCTGGAGAAGGCCACTGCGCAGGTAGTGGTCGATCTGATGAAGAACGCGCGCATTCAGCAGCAGTAAGGGACTCTTTTCCCACGGGGCGCAGCGCACGGGGTTCAACTGCTGCCGCGCCGTTTCGGGTTGGCCGCCCGAAGCGGCGCAGAAGAAGTGCCAGAAATACAAGAAAAACCAGAAGAAGAGAGCACCATGAACACGTCCACGCGCAACGCGTTACGACAACTCGAGCAAAACCGGCAGGCACACGACGCGCAGCAGCGCTGGGCGCTGCCCACGTCCGCGCGTGCGTATCGCGTGTGGCAGCGTGTGGTGTCGGCGCTCGTCGCGTTGACGCTGTTCGCCGGGCCGCTCTCGATCACGTTCGAGCAAAGCCGCGACGCGGCCGGTGTGCTGGCCGCCGGCAGCCATCGTCTGGATGACGAGGCATGGCAACGCATCATCGATCTGAGTGCGGTGCATATCCGCTTTGCGATGCGAACGGCGCAGGCAGCGCTGATTGTCGATCCGACCGCACCGATCTCGTTCCAGCCAAAAATCACGCAGACCACTGGCGCGGGCGGTGGCGTGCCCGTCGTCAACATCACGGCGCCCAATGCGGCAGGGATTTCGCTCAACAGGTATCAGCGCTTCGATATCGATCCGGTCGGGCTGATTCTGAACAATAGCCTGATGGGCGGCACGTCGCTCACCGGCGGCGATCTGCAGGCGAACCCGAATCTCGCGGGACGTACGGCGAGCGTGATCGTCAACCAGGTGACGTCGACGGGTGTCGGTTACGCGAGCTTGCTCAACGGACCGCTCGAAGTGTTCGGTGCGCCCGCGACCGTCATCATCGCGAACCCGAACGGCATCACGACCAACGGCACGGGCTTCACGAATACGATCGGCGTTACGTTGTCGACCGGTACGCCCCAATTCCTGAGTGACCTGAACGGCACCGTCACCGACTTCAACAACGCGCAGGCGATCGGTTATAGCGTGAGCGGCGGTCACATCCAGATCGAAGGCAACGCGGGCGTGAACGGTCCCGGTGCGGGTATCGAAGGCACGGTCGGCTCAATCGATCTGATCGGCGAGACCATTGGCATCAATGCGCCTTTGTATGCCGGCTCGCGGATCAATGCGATTGCCGGACGGCAGTTCGTGCTGCCGTCGGCGGCGAGCAGTAGCGGCACTACCTATGCGACGTCGACGAACGGTTCGGACAACACAGCCGCTGCGATCAACAACGCGAACGGTCGCGCCAACAATGGTCTCGCGATCGATGCCACCGCATTCGGCGCGATGACCGCCGGCCAGATCCAGGTGATCGGCACGGCGGCCGGCATGGGTGTGCGTACCGATGCGCAAATGGCGGCGAATACCGGCGATCTCATGCTGTCGTCGAACGGCGATCTGACGGTGAACGGCTCGGCCGCGCAGCAGCAAGCCACGCTGCAGGCCGACGGCAATCTGTCGATGACCGGCGCGCACGTTGGCATCAGCGGCTATACGATCAATGCGAACGGCGACGTCACATCGACCGGCACGATCCAGTCGGGCGGCAAGCTCGCGGTGACGGCGGGTGGCAACGTCAACATCGCGAAGGCACAGTCGAACAGTGATACCGCGATCACGGGCGGTGCGAACGTCACGCTTGGTGACGTACAGACCGGCGGCGCGCTCGCGGTGAACGCATTAGGCAACGACGGCGCGGGCGACATCAATCTGAACGGCACCTCGGTGATGGGTGGTGCGACGAGCCTGCAGGCCGCGCGCGATGTCAACGTGAACGGGCAGACCAATGGCAGCACGCTGCAGGCTACTGCGCAGCGCAATGTCAATGTGGACGCGGCGTTGCAAACGTCGGGCGATCTGGCGCTGACGGCGACGCAAGGCAGCGTGTCGGCCGATGCGACCGTCAAAAGCGGCAATAATCTCGCGCTGACAGCTGGTCAAAATATCAGCGTGACCGCACAAGCCACCGCACAGAAGGCGGTCACGGTGAGCGCGGGTCAGGATTTCTCAGTGAGCGGATCGCTCGCCAGCGGCACGACGCTTGCCGCCGATGCCGCGCGCGATATCTCCGTCGCAGGCTCGTTACTCGTGGGCACCGACGCGCAGGCGAGCGCCGGGCGTAACCTCGATGCGCCCGGCGTCGTGATCGTGCAACAGGACGGTACGCTCAGCGCGCAGAACAATCTCACTGGCGGCGGTTCGGTGGCTTTCGGCCAGAACGGCACGCTGACCACCGGGCAGGACGTGGCATTCACCGGCAAGCTGCTGGCCAATGGTCTGCAAGTGACGGCGGGCAACAACGCGAGTCTCGCTGACGTACAGACTGGCGGCGCATTTAGTGTCGCGGCCAACGGAGTCAACGGCGGCGGTGACGTGAGCTTCAACGGCAACGCCGCAGCAGTCGGCGCGACGAACGTGCAGGCTGCGCGCGATGTCGTCGTCAAGGGCACGCTGGCGGGCGGCTCGCAAGTGGTGCTGACGGCGCAGCGCAATGTCACCGTGGCCACGGAGGGCACGGTGCAGGGAGTCGGCGATCTGTCGGTCGCGGCGGTGAACGGCAGCGTGAATTCGAGCGGGACATTGAACGGCGCGGCGGATCTCACTGTCAACGGCGCGCAGGATATCGCGTTGACTGGCGCGACGAGTGTGACTGGCGATACCACGCTAACCGCAGGTCACGATCTGACCATTGGCGGTACGCTCGCCGGCCAGGGCGCGGCGACGCTCAACGCGGGACATGACGTGCTCGCGGGTGGCAGCAGCGGCTTCGTCAAGGACGCGAACGTTACCGCGGCGAACTACCTGTCGGTGACTGGCGCGCTGCAAGGCGCGGGCGTTTCGCTGACGGCGGGCGGCTCGGTGGCATTAAACAACGTGCAGGCGAACTCGACGCTGCAGGTCGCGGCGAACGGCGGCACGCTGGCGGTCAATGGCCTTGTCGCATCGTTGTCGACCGCAGCCCTGACATCGAGCGGTGATACGTCGATTAGCGGCGCGTTGCAGAGCGCGAACACGTTGAGCGTGACGAGCGGCGGCAATACGTCGATTGCGGGCAGCGTCGCATCGAATGGCGACGTCACGCTGAAAAACGCGGCCGGTTCGCTGACGAGTACCGGCAACATCCAGTCCGGCGGCAACCTGCTGATCGACGCCGCACAATCCGTCGACCTCGGCACGCAAGGCACATCCGCGCTCGGCGATCTGACGGTCAACGCCGGCCAGAATCTGACCATGAACGGCTCGGTGGTCGCTCAGGGCAACGGCACGTTGACCGCTGGCGGCACGATTGCCGGCGCGGCGACCAGTGCGTTCGGTCTCGCGGCGAGCGTCAGCTCCGGCGGCGATACGAACCTGACCGGTTCGCTGCGCGGCGGTACCGTGCAAACGAACGCGGGTGGTTCGGCGGCGCTGCATGACGTGCAGGCGGCATCGAGCCTCGCGCTTGCCGCTACTCAGGACCTGAACATCACCGGTGCGGTGACGGGCGGCGCAGGAGTCACGCTGAATGCCGGCCAGAACATCGGGATCAGCGGCTCGATCCAGTCGGCCAACGATACCGTGCTGAGCGCGCGGAACGGTAGCGTCGGTTCGACTGGCGCGCTTGCCAGCAACGGTGCATTCAACGTGCAGGCGGGCACTGACATCAACCTGGGTGGCACGACCACCGCCGCGCTCGACACGACGCTCAATGCGGCACGTGACGCCAACGTGACCGGCATGCTCGCGGGATTGGGGCAGGGCATCGTCACGGCGGGGCGCGATATCGCCGGCGCGGGCACATTGACCTTCACGCAGGCGGCCACGCTGGAGGCGGGCCGCGATGTGGCGCAAGGTGGTTTGATCCAGGGCCAGGCGGTTCAGGTGACGGCCGCGGGCAACATCGGTGTCGATAACGTCGAGTCGGCGAGCACGCTTGCGCTGAACGCAAACGGCACCAACACCGCTAATGGTCCGGGTAACCTCACGGTCAACGGTTCCGTTGCAGCGGCGGGCGCTACAACCGCGACCGTGCAGAACGATGTGACCGTCAGTTCGACGGGCAAGATTGCGAGCGGCACGACAGTCGGCATCAATGCGCAACACGATATCGACGTCGCGGGCGCGGTGGAGTCGATCGGCGATGCCGTGCTCAATGCGCAGCAAGGCAGCTTGAACGCAACAGGCGGTATCAACAGCGGTGGGAAGCTCGATATCACGACGGGTCTCGATCTGTCGCTTGGGGCGAGCACGAGTGCGGTTGGTGACGCGACGTTGAACGCGGGCCGGGATGCGCTGTTGAACGGCTTGCTGATCGGGCAGGCGAACGGAGTCGTGACCGCTGGCCGCGATATCGGTGGCGCCGGTACGCAAGCATTTGCGCAGGCAGCGCATTACACGGCGCAACGTGACATCGCGCTGACTGGCGGTGTGCAGGCGAACGTCATCGATGCAGTGGGCGGCAATAACGCTGCACTGCACGACGTCAATTCGGCGACCACCTTGATGCTCACCGCGAACGGCAACGCGGGCGGTGGCGATGCCGCTATCACCGGCACTGCCACGGCGCCTGGCGTCGTGACCTTGAGCGGTGCGCGCGATGTGCTCGTCAGCGGGTCGTTGACCACCGGCGATGCACTGACGCTTGCGGCGCAACGCAACGTGTCGGCGAGCGGCACGGTGCAAACCACGGCCGGCGATCTGACGGCTACGGCAACGACGGGCAGCATTGCGCTTACCGGCATCACGACCACGTCGGGTGCTTTGAATCTGACGTCTGCGCTCGATACGCAACTCGGTGGCCAGATCAACGTGGCTAAAGACGTGACCGTGCAGGCGGGCCGCGACATCCAGCTGACCGGAGCTCTTGCCGGCCAGCTCGGCGGCACGTTGACGGCGTCGCACGATATCAATGGTTCGGGCACCGCTGCGTTTGCTCAGGCCGCGACGCTCAGTGCATCGCACGATCTCGCGTTGACCGGTGCACTGCAAGGCGCGAGCGTCACGGTGACGGGCGGCAACAACGCCGGACTCGGCAGCGTGCAGGCGGTGACCGGCAACCTCGCCGTGACTGCGAGTGGCAACGCGGGCGGCGGCGATGTGACGCTCGGCGGCACGGCCACTGCGCTCGGTACGCTTGCGCTGCAAGCGTCGCGTGATGTCGGCGTGAACGGCGCGATCAACACGGGCGGCACGACGACGATCGACGCCGCGCGCAATATCGCGCTCGCCGACGTCAATTCGGCGGGTGACCTGACGCTCACGGCAATCAGCGGCAATGCGAGCGCTACGAATGTCACGACGCAAGGCAATCTGATTTCAGGCGCGGGCCAGGCGCTGACCTTCTCCGGCGCGACGACGGTGGGCGGCAACGCACAACTCACGTCGGGCGGCGACATGACGCTGACCGGCGGCATCGGCGCGCAGAACGTGGGCACGCTGACGGCCGGCGGTTCGATCAATGCCGGTTCCGTTGCGTTTGGCCAGCAGGCGACGCTGAACGCGGGCGGCAGTATCGGCGTGACAGGCGGTGTCGCGACCAATGGAGCACTGAATGCGACGGCAGGCAACGATCTGTCGATGGGTTCCGCGCAAGCTGGTGGTGCAATTGCGTTGCAGGCGCAGGGGCACAACGGCGTGGGTGACGTGAACGTGGGCGGCGTGCTCGCATCGGGCGGCGCGCTCAGCGTGACGGCCGCGCGTGACGCGGTGGTCGGCGGGAATGCTTCAGCCACAGACAAGCTCACAGTAACGGCGGGCCGTAACCTCACGACAGGCGGCACGGTCGGTGCGAACTCCGACGTGACGCTGAGCGCAACTGACGGCAACCTGAGCGTCGGCGGCGCCGTGACGAGCATGGGCAATCTGAAGGTCACTTCCGGCGGCTCGCTGGCGCTGAACGGCGAACTGGTCAACGGCGATACGACGATTAATTCGGGTGGCACCGCAACGCTGACCGGCGCATTCCTCGGCCTCGGCCTCGTGACCATCAACGCGGGCGGCTCGGTGAACGGCGGTGGCTCACTGACGTTTGACAAGGACATTGCGATCGACGCGGGGGGCGATGTCGCGCTTGGGGGGATTCAGGGCGCGGGGTTGTTCACGGCTGTGGCGAACGGAGATATGTCGTTTGGTGCGACGACGGCGGTGGGTGATGTGACGGCCCGCTCCACCAGTGGCAGCGTGAGCTTCGGCGGTGACCTGCAGTCTGGCGGCAGCGTAGCGATTCAGGCTGCACGTAATGCGACGGTGACGGGCGCAGTGTCGTCGATGGGGACGGTGAATGTCACCGGGACCCAGGGCAATGTGGCCGTGGCGGGCGTGTCGTCGAACGGCGATACGACGATGAGCGCCGGGCAAACGCTTACCTTGAGCGGCACGAGCACGGTGGCGGGGCAGTTCGCGCTGAGCGGAGGCAACATCACGCTGAGCGGCTCACAAGGTGGCTCGAAGAATGTGAGCGTGACCGCGCAGGGCACGCTCGATGCGAGCCAGGCGTCAATGGTGTCGACGGGGGACATGCAGTTCAGCGGCACGAATGTGACGCTGGGGACAGCGATTGTGGGCGGAACGTTGACGGCAACGGCTACCAGCCAGCTGTCGCTGATGGGAGCAGCGGTGGATGCGGTAGGAGCCGCGACGTTGACTTCGGGGAATGGGTTTTATAACGCCAGCCAGGTGCTCTCAGGTGGGGCGCTTTACGTGTCCGCGCCGAATCTGACCAATGCGACGAATGCGTCGCTGGCGTCGACGACTACCACGACGATCAATGCGACGAACTTCACCAATGCAGGCCTGGTGAATGGCGCGACGACCAATGTGACGGTCGCAGGTGCATTAAACAATACGGGCGGGTCGTTGATGGCGGTGAACGGCCTGACGATCAACACAGGCTCGCTGAACAACCAGAACGGGATCATCTTCGCGGGCAATCCGAATACGCCCAGCGGACCCGTGACAGGCGATGTTTCGCTCACGATCAACGGAGGCGGTAGCGCTTTCTACAATGCTGGAGGCCAGCTGCTTGCGCAGCGCAATATGGGTGTAAGCGCGGTGAACGCGGCGTTCGATCTGTCGCAGGGGACGATTAGTCAGGGCGGACAGCTTTCGATTACCGCAGGTTCCATCAATAACACCGGGACGTGGAACTACGGCGGCCAGGGTGTAACGTTGACGGGCCTGAACGGCATCAATAACTCCGGGACGATGACGGGGACGGCGGCGCTGACGCTTTCCACCAACGGCACGTTTGCGAACTTCGGGCAACTCACGGGTAACGACGTGGTGTTCAGCGGGACGTTGAGTAACGCTGCGGGAGCGGTGATACACGCCAGCGATTTGCTGACGCTAAACGGCAGCGTGACCAATCGGGGAACGATTGAAAGTGCTGGCAACCTTGCGTTCAACGGCGGTGGCAATTACGACAACCAGTACGGCCTGACACAGGCAAACGGCAACATCGCGCTCAATACCGGTGCGAATGTGTACAACACGGTTGGGTCGATTGTAGCGGGTGGCAATATCAGCATTGCTGCCGGCGCGGTAATTAACGACGCGTTCCAGGGGCCGACACAGACGACGACACAACTCGTCGGTGCTTCAGCAAACCCGGACCTGGTGAATCAGATCGTTGTCGGGACGCTGGATAGCTGGTACTGCCAAAACAGCCAGGGTGACTGCTATCTGAACCAGTATTGGTCGGCGGCCACGATCGCTACGCTCAAGCCGGACGTCACCAACGGAGACGTTGATGTTCGAACCGGCGGAAGCACATGCTACGGTGATGCCAGTGCCTGTGCAAACGTAGAGGTCGGCAACGCGCAGCCCGGAGATCACCAGTATATTTCCCTGCCAGGGATCGATCGAACAATCACCGCGTCCGGTTCGGTGTCGCCTGGCGTGATCGCCGCCGGAGGCAGCGTCAATATCTCGGCTGGCACCCTGTCGAACGCCGGCAGCACAATTTCCGCTGGACTCGACGTCAACCTGAACGTGCAGTCGCTCAACAACGCGCCGGTGGGCAATGCCACCGCGACGATTGTCGATACTGTCGACCAGGCGCAGCTCGATGCGTTCATGGCGCAGATGAATGCGCTGGGAGTTGTCGGGATTTACGGCACAGTTGGGTTAGGCATATCCGGAACGGTGGTGCCGGAGTCAACCGTTTCATTTAACCCAACCGCCAATGTGCCTCCGAGCTCTATCAGTACGACCACTACGTTCGGCTCGCAAGGGCAGATCGTTGCCGGCCGGAACATGACGTTGTCGGGCGGCAATCTGGTTAACGGTGGTTTGCTCTACGCCGGCAACAACTTCAACGCCAGCGCAGCACAGTCGTTCACCAACCAGGGGCAATACAATTCGGTCTCAACGACGCAGCCTGGCAATGCCATGCGCGGTGGCAATCCGAATACGACGACGTTCTCCTATGCCCAGCAGAGTGCCACGGTGTTCGCCGGTAACGACCTGGTGATTGCCGCAGGGCAAATCGACAATACGTACGGAAGCCTGCTTGCAGGTCACGACATTGTTATCGGTGGAGTCGGAACCACAGCGAGCTCCACTACACCGGCTGGCAGCCTGAACAACACGTCGGGCAACATCGTCGCCGGCAACGACATAACACTCAATGTATCGGGTGCAATCACGAATAACCTGCCGCCGCCCGTGCCCGTTCACGAGAACTACGGAGCAACGGAGCAGTACAACGGTTGCATGACAGCTGGCGGATACAAGGAAAGCTACTGCGAAGGCTACGTCGATCAGCAAAGCGGCAACTCGTCGGTGATCAGCGCGGGCAACAACCTGCAGATCAATGCGGGAAGCCTCACCAACATCGGTAGTCTGATCTCGGCCGGTACGAGTGCGTCGATCAATGTCGCCGGTCCGGTGGTGAACGAAGCCCAGACGCTGAATGCTTACTGGCACTCGCACTGGGTACAGGAGACCGGTGACTTCAGTTCCGACAAGCGCCACGACGTCTGGGCCTGCGGTTCCGTGGCTGAATGCACGGCGCTGTACGGGAGTGCGTATACGGGCGCCGGCGGCACGATTGATCCGCCGACGCCGGTGGGCAACATCGCATCGACGATCCAGGCGCCGAACCTGTCGATTACGTCGAACGGAGAGATTCAGAATGTCGGCAACGTGATCGGCACGTCCGTCTCGTTGACGGGGCAGAAGCTCATCAACGGCATCACCACCGCGAACACCTATACGCCGCGCGTGAATGCGCCGTCACAGGTCATTTCATTGAGCATGGTGAACCTGCCGGGGCTGAGTCTGTCGACGCCGCGTTCGGTAGGCGCACCGCTGCCTGCTTCCGTCGCGGGCACGGCGTCGTACATCACCGGCTCGCTCGGTGGATCGACGCTCGGCGCGCTTGGCCCACAAACGTTATTGAATAACTTGCCACCGAGTCTGCAGCCGTCCTCGACGCTGTTCTACTACAACCCGCAGGCGGAAGACCTGATGCTGCAGCAAGCGGCGTTGCAGCAGACAGGTCAGGCCAGTTTTTTGAACGGACTGTCCTACGACAGCAAAACGGGCTTGTCGGTTACAGATCAGGAAAAGGCCATTCTGTATCAGAACGCCATCAACTACGCAGAGCAGAATAATCTGCAGCTTGGCGATGCTCTATCGCAAACACAGGTCAACGCGTTGACCCAGCCGATGTTGTGGTACGTCCAGCAGTCGGTGCCCGACCCGGGTTGCGTCTCGACGGGTGTGGTGACGTGTCCGACCGTTACTGCGCTAATGCCGCAGGTCTACCTGCCGCCGGACTGGAATGCAATGTCGGGAGGCGGCAACATCACCGGCCAGAACGTCACGCTCAATTTCAATCAGGATGGGCAGGGAAGCATTCTCAACACCGGCTCGATTGGCGCGTCGAACACGCTAACGGTCAATACCGGCACGCTGACCAATCAGGCGAATCAGGTCAATGTAGGGGATATGTGGCAGTACATCGCCGCAACGGGGTACGAAAAGACGAGCGGCACGGAGGTTCAGCCGGGCGGCTTCATGAGCGCGGCAAGCATGGATCTGAACGTACAGAAGCTCGACCAGATCGGCGGCGCGCTGCAGTTGCTGGGTAACAACGGTACGGTCGACCAGGCTGGCACGCAGCAGTTCATCGCCAATTTGCAGCAACAGCTAGGCACGAGCTTCACGCAGACGACGGTTAGCGACCATTTCGATACGAGCTTCACCGCGATGGGTGGGTTCGGGCTGTCAGAGATCGTCGGCTTGGCCTTTGCCGTTGTCGTCTCGATCATGACGGCGGGGGCGGCGAGCGCGGCGATCGGGGCGACGCTCGGCACGGCGGCCGGCAGCACTTTTGCAGCGGGCTCGGCGACCGTGACTGCCGGGGTCGGCAACATCGCGGTGTCGACGGCGCTTGCCGGGTTTACGTCGAGCATCGCCTCGCAGCTCACGATGACCGGCAGCCTGAATTGGGGCAGTGCGTTCGAAGCTGCCGCCGTGGCGGGTATTACGGCGGGCTTGACGAATGGCATTACGTACAGCTCTGACAATGGATTTGGCTTTACGACGGGGCCGCTGACAGTCGGCGGCAGCGTCAACTCACTCGCGAGCCTCGCTGGTACTAGCCCATTGGCGGGCACCAGTGTGAGTCAGGCGAGCGCTTCCACCGCGACGACGCTCGAGACTCGTGCTCTTGCGATGTTGGGCGAGGCGGGGATCTCGGCTGGAGTCGGTACGGCGATTGAAGGAGGTAGTCTTGCCGATGCCTTTACGAACGCGCTGACGCAGGAACTGGCGGCGTCGGGAGCGGATGCGATTGGCGATGCGCAGCCCATACTGAAGGATGATCTGGGACCCATAGGAGGAGAGCTTGCCTATCTTGTAGCACACGCAGGGCTGGGCTGTGCCACCTCGGCGGTCGAAGGGACTGGCTGTGCAGGCGGTGCCATTGGCGGGGCTGCGAGTGCGGCATTCAGCCCGGACTTCCTCAAGGCCATTGATCCTACGGGCGCGCCGCTTGACGCTGGGCAGCAGGCAGCACTGGCGGGCTTTGCGACGTTGCTCGGCGGTGGCCTGGCAGGACTGGCGGGCGCGAATGTAAGCGGCGCAGCGACGGCTGCGCAGAATGAGGCGTTGAACAATACTGGGGATCACGCGGCCGACGCCGCGAAAAGCGGGGGTTTGCTGGGCGCTTTCGGCACGTGGTTGCAGAACACCTACGGCGATCCGGTCGGTTCGGTCCAGAACTGGATCAGTCAGTTTGGTGGACAGGCGCAGTCCGGCGCGCAGGGGAAGGTATCCCAGTCCCCTTCGGATCTGGTCGCCCAGGGTATCGCAAACGGAGTGAACGCGGTCATGGGTACGGGTGGCGGTTCACCACCTGCTGCGGGTTCGGATGCGGTGCTGGTGGGTTCGGCCGCCGGACAGGCCGCAGCTCCGGTCACGGGAGGCACGCCGTCGAATGCGATTTTGTCGAGCGGCAACAGTAGCGGAAGCAGCGATTCCAGCGACAGCGCGACGATAACGCGCCCGACACCGCGTGGGTCAGAAAATGATGTCGGGACGGATCTGGGACCGGGCTATACCCCCCAGGTCAGCTACCTTAACGGCGAGCAGGTGCCTTACGGCACGTCGGGCAGCGTGCGGCCTGACTTTGTGTCGGACGATGGGACCGCGAGTTTCGAAGTGAAGAACTACAATATCGCCACAAACTCGAACGGGTTGATCAACAACGTTTCTCAGCAGGCGATCCAGCGCGCGGACAATCTGCCGGACGGTATGCAGCAGCAGGTTGTGATTGATGTGCGCGGACAAACGGTGACACTTCAACAAGAAGTGGCTATACGGCAAGGCATTGTGAGTAAATCGAACGGTGCCATTAGTCCCAATGCTATTCAGTTCAAAACGCAATGAGAAAGATAGGGTTTCATGGTGGAAGTTCAATCTGTGAACTAGGCCCGGCCTCGGACGTGGTGTTGTTCTTCGATTGCCTAAGAACTTATGCGGAGCAGGCCTACCCGGAGCAGGATTGGGGGCTGCTGACGGATCGTCTGTATCGGCGTTATCTTCGGTTGGATGAACTGGAGGCGGCATCGGCGCTGATGGAGCAGGTGCGGCAGCTCTTTGCGGGGCTGCCGGTGTCGGCGATCGACTGGGATTCGTCGATACTAGGAAATGTTGAGAAGACGTGGCTGGATTCGAACCAGCCGACGTTGGCAGACGTATTCGGAAAATATTTCGTCGACTTCGCACGGTGTGTCGAATCAGCTCGGCTTAACTATGAAAGCTTTAGGACCTATCCAGGATATTCATACGAACCTGTTCGGGTGGTGATCTCCGATCTGCCCGGGTTTGCACGTGACAAAAACAAGCCACTGGCCGAGTACGATGCATTAGAAGGAAAGCCCTTCTGGCTTCAGTGAGCGCTGCCGCAGCATGATAGGCGAGCGCCGGTTATGGTGCCCAGCGAGCCACGACGAGACCCGGCTTCGGCCGGGTTTGTTGCTTCTGTGGCCGATATTGGTTCCGGTCCTGCTGGGCGCAAATCTATTAAATGTTCCTGTGGGTGTGTGCGAGCATCACGGCGCTGTCGTCCGGTTTGCGCAATTCCTGGTTGTTGCACATGCGACACCGGTTCGCTAAGAAGCCCCGCTGCGACTTCTCTGAGGAAGTCCTCGTTGCGAGGCATTTGCTTCGAAGTCTGCATCGCGCTTTGTAGCCACTCGGAGGCGATGCACATTTTCTAAGTGAAGTTTTAGGCCGGACAGCGCCTCTCGGGGTATTCGCGCGTGTCAGTGAACAAGGATGGCGTTGCTGATGGAAAATGTGGGCGCGAGCATTGGAATCATCTGGGATGACGGACGCAATACGATCAATATCGGGCTCGGCAAATATCTTGGTATCTAGCGCGCCTTCCAACACAGCTGCCTGGAGCCAGGCCTTGGCATGATCCGATCCGATATATCAACGTCATCTCTGTTGGGATTGGGGCGGGCGTTCCCTACGTGCCCGCGGTCCTGGGACTATTCCCATAGATCCGACGTTCTCACCTCATGGAACGGGGAAATAAGTGACCAATCCTGACGCTGTCCACCTTTCATCCGTCCAATTTTTCTGCGTTCCTGGCTTGTTCGTAGCGCTTTTGATTGCGGTCCTCAGTGATATTCCGATGATTCCCCGATCCAACCTCTTTTGGGGTTTTTAATGACGAAATACACAATGGAGTTTCGCTCGCAATTGGCCGAGGAATACAACTGGTCGTCACCAGATTTATTCCCAGTGACTACAAGTTTGCTACCGGACGGCTTTCACGAGTATCGTGCCCGCTGTAAAACGCAAAGGGTAAGGACTTATGCTGACCAGAATCGCATCGACCTTAAGCGACAGCTTCGCCCGCTGGATACGAGAGCCGATGTTCTCCGCGCCTTGTCCGGCAGCGGCCTCGATTGTTCCGCATACGCCATGCGCATTGGCTAATAAAAGCATCCGTGCCCTGCTCGCCGCCGTCGTGCTGATCGCGGCAACTGCACCGGAATGTCAGGCGCAGTACACCACTGACTGGCTGGCGAACACGTTTGGGACGAATACGACTTACGTCGGTAACGGTGCGCGTTCCATGTGGGTAGCGCCCGAGGGCGTGATCTATACAGCATCGATGTGGGATGAAAACGAGGGCGGCGTTGCTATCTACCGGAACGGCCAGAGCGCAGGTTCCATCGGGCTGCACAATGATTTCCAGGGCAGCGCCATCACGGGCAATGCAACGTCGATCTTCGCCGCCTTGCAGTTCAGCAGAACGGACGGCGGCGGACGGGTGGGGCGGTACAACCGGACCACGCAAACACGCGACCTCGTCATTCCCGTTAGCGCAACCACGACCGAGGCGCGTGCCGATGTCATCACGGGACTCGCGACATCGGGCGCGCTCCTTTACGCGAGCGACTTTCCTGGCAATCGCGTCCGGGTCTTTAGCACGGATGGCGTCTGGCAGCGGGATATCAATGTTTCAGGTCCTGGTGCGCTCGCGGTGGACGGCGCAGGCAACATCTGGGTTGCGCAGGAAAGTGCTGGCAGGATCGTCGAATTCAGTCCTGCGGGCGCACCTTTGAATACGATCCAGATGTCCGCTGCGTCCCGGCCGTCCGCGCTGTATTTCGACCCGACGACCCGGCAGCTCATGGCGGGCGACAAGGGACCCGACATGAACATCAAGATATTCAGTGCCGTCGGCAGGCCCGTTCAGGTCGGCACATTCGGCATTCAGGGCGGGTATCTCGACACCACGGCTGGCATCAAAGGTCAGGTCGGCGACAAGCGGTTCACCCGCGTTACCGGCATCGGCAAAGACGCCGCTGGCAACCTGTATGTCCTCAACAACCCATGGGGTGGAACCTGGGACCTCGGCCGCAATGGCACCACCGACATTCACGCCTACGACAGCTCGGGTAACCTGCGATGGAAGCTTCAGGCGCTGAACTTCGAAGGCAACGGCGCGCCCGACCCCGCTACAGACGGCGCGTACTTCTATGGCGGTTTCAACGTCTACACCGGCACCGCCGGCGGAACATTCGTAGCGAACACCGTCGATCCGGTCGACTATCCGTCGGATCCACGCATCGCTCTCAACGACGGTCAGCGCGGCCAGCATTTCGGGCAAATCGCCACCGTCGGTGCAAACCGGATTCTTGTAGCATCCGGCCAGAATCCCGGGATTTTCTACTTCTTTCATTTCAACGCGGCCAATGGCTACATCGCAATACCGGACGCCTCGCTACCGGGTACGGCGTTCAATACGACTGCGCCCGTCACGGGCGGATTTTCTCTCGACAGCAATGGAAACATCTGGGCCGGCCTCGACAGGACGAACCATATCTACTACTACCCGCTGACTGGATTCGATGCCGACGGCAAGCCGGCCTGGGGTGCGGCAGTGACGTACTCCACGCCGATGTCCATCAGACCGATGACGCGAATCATCTACCTCGCGGATAGCGACACAATGATCCTGGCGCAAGGCATTGTCGGGAGCACGGACTGGACGTCGATCGGCACGAGGATCGAGGTGTATCACGGCTGGCGCGCGGGAAACCAGAGATCGCCGAACCCGGTGATCAACATCGCCAACCCCAATCCCAAGTCGATCACGGCGGCCGGCAACTATCTGTTTGTCGGATACGTACACACCGTACCCAACATCGACGCGTTCAATCTCAACACAGGCAACCTGGACATGACATTGACCAACACCAGCCCCACCAGCGTGGATGTCGGCAATGACGTGGATTCGATGTATGGCCTCAGGTCATACCTGCGATCGACCGGCGAGTACGTCATCACGAAGGATAACTACAACGAGTCCAGCGTTATTGTTTATCGCTGGACGCCTGGCTGAGCCGGAGCGACAGATTGCTCTGTCGCTCACCCTCACTTCACCGCGCCCAGCGCCAGGCCCTTGACCAGATACCGCTGCAACCACGCGAACACTACCGAAACGGGCAACGTAGCGCACAACGTCGCGGCCATCACAAGATGCCATTCGACGACATACTTGCCCGCCACCATATCCGTCACCTGTACGGTCAACGTCTTGTTCTCCGGCGAACGAATGAGCGTATAGACCACGGCAAACTCATTCCACGCGTTGATGAACGTGAAGATCGCGGTCACGACGATCGCGGGCACCGCGAGCGGCAGGAACACCTTGAAAACCGCCTTCGTCCGGCTGCAGCCCTCGAGCCACGCCGACTCTTCGAGATCGCGCGGCACGGTCTGGAAATACGACGACAGCATCCACACCGCAAACGCGATGTTGAACGCCGCGTAGGAAACGATCACGCCGATCTTCGAATCGACCAGATTGCCGTCGCCATAAGGAATCATCGCGGCAAGCCGGAACAGACCCACTACCAGCAGAATCGGCGAAAGCATCTGCGTGACGAGCAGGAACTGACGATACACGCCGCGTCCCTTGAACGGAAAGCGCGCTAGCGCGTAGGCCGCCGGCAGGCTGACAGCCAGCGCCAGCGCCGTCGAAAGCAGGCTGATCACCGTGCTGTTGCGCAGCGCAACGCCGAAGTTCGCCGCCGTCCACATATCGACGAAGTTTTGCCACTGCCAGTGCACCGGCAGCCAGCGCGCCGGATAAACGAACACTTCGTTAGCAGGCTTGAGCGCGGTGAACAGCATCACCGCGAACGGAAACAGGATCACGATAACCAGCGGCGCAAGCGCGAGCCAGCACCAGAGGGTGCGTTTCATCTTGAGGCTCATGCGAGGTCTCCTGACGATTTCGGCTGAAGGCGCAGATACACCATCGAGAAAATCAGTAGCATGACCAGCATGATGAGCGACACGGCGGCCGCCTGGCCGGGCCGGCCAAGCCTGAAACCAAGTTCATACAGATAGGTCACGAGAATGTGCGTGCCGTTGTCGGGGCCGCCCTGCGTCATCACCCAGATGATCGGGAACGAGTTGAACACGTAAATCACGTTCAGCAGGATCGCCATGTTCACGAACGGACGCAGCAGCGGCAGCGTCAGCTTGCGGAACATTTGCCACGCGCTCGCGCCATCCATGCGCGCGGCTTCGTAAATATCGCCCGGTACCGAAGACAGACCGCCAAGCAGAATCGTCACGGTGAAGGGAATGGATACGAGAATCCCGACCCCGATTTCCACGGCGAACGCGAGCCCCGGCGTGGCGAGCCAGTGAATCGGGCCTGAAATCAGGCCTAAACGCTGCAGCGTCACGTTGACCATGCCGTAGTCGTCGTTGAACGACCAGCGCCAGACAACGGCCGTCATCGTCAGCGAAACGGACCACGGCAACATCACGATCGTGCGCGCAATGCCACGACCGTGGAAATCCTGGTTGAGCACCAGCGCAACCGGCACCGATGCGAGGATCGTGCCGCCTACAACGCACACGGTCCACACAAGCGTGCGGCGCACTACACCGAGAAACACGGGATCGGTAAAGATCGCGTTGAAATTTTCAAGTCCGATGAAGTCGCGGATCGCACCAAAGCGCGATACCTCATGCACGGACTGCCACACGATGCTGAAAACTGGATAGCTGATGATGAAGAGCGCGAGGATCAGACTCGGCGCAATCAGCAACCAGGGCGCCGGAAGGCGGGAAGAAGCGGGACGGCTCATGCGTGCTCGATCAAAAGAGGCGCCGGCCATGATGCAATATCACGCCGGCGCGCCAGAATGGGCCGATCAAGGCGGGGCTCGAACTGCTTCGACTGCTATACGCTACGTTCGCTCAAGCCCGGAAAACAGCAAACGGGCCGCATTCAAAACATGAATCGCTTCGATGCGGCCCGCCGGATCAATGACCCAGCGCCTTGTTCGCCTGCGTGGCCGCGTTGTTCAACGCGTCCGCCGGCTTGGCCTTGCCGAGGTAAATTGCCTGCATCGCGTCGGTCACGGCCTTCGCGGTGTCTTCCCAGCCCGTTACCGTCGGTGCGAACTTCGCGGTCGGCAGCAGCGCGACGAATGCCTTCGTGTCCGGATCGTTGAACACCGGATCGGTCGCTTCAGCCTTCGTCGTCGGCAGGAAACCTTCGGTGCTCGTGAACTCGACACGCGGTTGCTTCGTGAACAGGAAGTCGAGGAACTTCCACGCGTCCTTCTTCACCTTCGAGTTCTTGAACATCACGATCGAATCGGTGACGGCGTACGTGGCAGCCTTCGTGCCCATCGGAATCGGATCGATACCGTACTTGAGCGTCGGCGCTTCCTTCTTGATCTGCTTGGCGAGGAACGGTGCGGAAATCACCATCGCGACGCGGCCCTGCTTGAACAGGTTCTGCACGTCCTCGCGGCTGTAGCCCGTCACGCCCGGTTGCGTCAGGCCTTCGTCGATCATCTGCTTGTACATCGTCGCGGCCTTCACGCCAGCGGGCGAATTGAACGCTGCCTTGCCGTCCTTGCCCAGCACGTCGCCGCCTTCGGTCCACAACGCGTAGTAGAAATACACGTCCGTTTCGATTTCCTTGCCTTGCAGACCGAAGCCGGCCACGCCCCTGGCCTTCAGTTTCTTCGACGCATCGATGACGTCGTTCCACGTCTTCGGGCCGTTCGGATAGCCGACCGAGGCAAGCAGATCCTTGTTGTAGTACAGCGCGCGGGCGGATGCGGCGATCGGCAGGCCGTAGGTCTTGCCGCCGATCTCGCTCGGTGCGAGGAACGGGCCGATGAAGCGCGACTTGAACGACGCGTCCATGTAGCCGTCGAGCGGCTCAGCCACGTCGTCCTTCACGAAATCCAGCAGCCAGCGCGTGCCGACGATGGCCAGATCGGCGTTGGCGTTGCCCGAGATGTCCGTCTGCAGCTTTTGTTGCAAGGTGTCCCAGTTCACGTCTTCGATCTTGATCGTGGTGCCGGGATTGGCCTTTTCGAACTCCTTGGCCATTTTCTCGAAGTACGGCGCGGTCGAATCGCTGTAGTGGGCAACGGTCACCCGGACCGTATCGGCCTGTGCCGACATTGCGATACCGGCGAGGGTAAGCGCAACGGCCAGCTTGCCGAGCGTAAGTGAAGCACGTGCATGCAACGACATTTTCGTCTCTCCTGGGGTGGTCTGCCGCCGTAGCCGGCTGCTGGGTTTGGATTGTTTGAAAAAATCCTACAGGACGAAAAAATAGTTGTCACGTAGGGTTCGCCATATTTTTTATCCAGGCACTTTGTGCTTAATATGCTGTAAAGAAGGCATATTTGTGCGGTGCAGGAATGCGCCGGGCAAAAGCCGGATGCGCAGGAAAGCCCGCCAGGCGCCGTGTTTGTAGGAAATTTACAGGCGTCGTAAGGTAAAAACAACGAGTGGCCGCGGCCTTCGCAAAAGATGCGGCAGGCACGAATCAGGGAGCAGTTTTACGGGCAGTCAAGGCGTCGCCGGATGAGAAACGGCGCGCAAAGGCAACATCGGCGAGGACGGACATGAAGCGCGTGGTCTTGGTGACGGGTGCCTGCGGCGGAATCGGCAGGGTGTTGTGCAAACGCTTCGTGGAACAGGGCGATACGGTGCTGGCGCTCGATATCGACGCGACCGCGCTTGCCGCGCTGGCCGCTGAGCTCGGTGCCGCGCATGTCACGCCAGTGGCGGTCGACATCGGCGACGCCGCGGCGGTGAACGACGCGGTGGCGAAGGCCGTGGCGGAGCGCGGGCCGGTCGACGTGGTGGTCGCCAACGCGGGCGCGGCCGAAGGCCTGACGCTCGCGAAAACCGACGCCGCCAGCTGGCAGCGCGACGTCCATCTGAATCTGAACGGCACGTATCACACGGTCGAAGCGGTGCGCACGGCGATGATCGAGCGCGAGCGCGGTGTGCTCGTGCTGATCGGCTCGGTGAACGGCATGGCATCGCTTGGGCACCCCGCGTATAGCGCGGCCAAGGCGGGTCTCATCAGTTATACGAAGGCGCTTGCGCTGGAACTGGGGCGCTACGGCATCCGCGCGAACATCGTCTGCCCGGGCACGGTCAAGACGCAGGCGTGGCAGGCGCGCGTCGACAAGAACCCGCAGGTTTTCGAGGCGCTCAAGAAATGGTATCCGCTGCGCGACTTCGCGACGCCTGACGATATCGCCGACGCGGTGCTGTTCCTGGCGTCGCCGGCAGCGCGGGTGATCACCGGCGTGGCGTTGCCGGTGGACGGCGGCCTGATGGCGGGCAACCGCATGATGGCGGAGGAACTGACGCTGGAGCAGTTCTAGGCCAAAGCCCGGTTCCAAAGATTAAAGCGGCTAAAGCGGCTAAAGCAGTTAAAGCAGTTCGAACGATGAACGTCGCGCATCACACGCGGCGCTCTGGATCCTGACGAGGACAGCATGGCAGCAGTGCAACTGAGCGGCATTTTCAAGCGCTACGGCGATACGCAGGTCGTGCATGGCATCGACCTTCATATCGAAGACGGCGAGTTCGTCGTGCTGGTCGGCCCTTCGGGCTGCGGCAAGAGCACGCTGATGCGCATGGTGGCCGGTCTCGAGGAGATCAGCGGCGGCGATCTGATGATCGGCGGCACGCGGGCGAATGCGCTTGCGCCGCAGGAACGCAATATTTCGATGGTGTTCCAGAGCTACGCGCTTTATCCGCATCTGTCGGTGTACGAAAACATCGCGTTCGGGCCGCGCATCCGCAAGGAATCGGAGAAGAATTTCAAACCGCGTATCGAGTCGGCCGCGAAGATGCTGAATCTCGGCAGCTATCTGGACCGTCTGCCGCGCGCGCTCTCGGGCGGCCAGCGTCAGCGTGTGGCGATGGGCCGCGCGGTGGTGCGCGAGCCGTCGCTGTTTCTGTTCGACGAACCGCTGTCGAACCTCGACGCCAAACTGCGTGTGCAGATGCGCACGGAAATCAAGGCGCTGCATCAACGCCTGAAGAACACGATCATCTACGTCACGCACGACCAGATCGAAGCGATGACGATGGCCGACCGTATCGTCGTGATGAACGCGGGCCGCATCGAGCAGGTGGGCCGTCCGCTTGAACTTTACGATCGTCCGGCGAACCTGTTTGTCGCGAGCTTCCTCGGCTCGCCTTCGATGAATTTCGCGGAAGGCTCGATCGTGCAGGGCGACCTGGGCTTCGCGCTCGCGCTTTCCGACGGTCACGTGATTCCGCTGCCGGAGGCGGCGAAAGCGTATGCGGCGCCGGGCGCGCGCGTGACGCTCGGCATCCGGCCGGAGCACATCGAAACGGATACCGCGGCGCACACGGGCGTGGCGATGGAAGTGGAAGTCGTCGAGCCGACGGGTGCGGAAACCCATCTGTACGGGCAAATTGGCGGCAGCACGTGGTGTGTCACGACGCGTCAGCGCTCGACGATCGAGCCTGGCCAGCGTGTCGGGCTTGGGCTGCCGGCCCGACATCTGCATCTGTTCGACACGCAAAGTGGTGCCAGGCTTGGCTGAATCCGCGTGTTGCCGGAGCCGTCGGAGCAATGACGGAACGCGGAGTTTTTAACCCAACAGGAACACACGGGTGTCCGCTCCGAACCTGATTCCCCATATTCGCAACGCGCTTGCGTCGCTGCGGCCGGCCGAACGCAAGGTCGCCGACATGGTGCTCGGCGACGTCGACTTCGCGATGCGCGCCAGCATCACCGAACTCGCGCAGCGCGCCGACGTCTCGGAGCCTTCGGTTACGCGCTTTTGCCGCGCGATCGGCGCACACGGGCTGCGCGACTTCAAGATGCTGCTTGCGCAGAGCGTCGCGGGCGGGCTGCCGTATGCATCGACGGCCGTCGCGCGTGACGACGACCTGCAGACGCTCTTCGACAAGGTTAGCGAAGCAGCAGTACAAGGCATCACGCATGCGCGCGGCGCACTGGAGCCCTCGGCGGTCGAAGCGGCGATTTCGGCGATCGCCACGGCCCGGCGCGTGTATTTCTTCGGCGTCGGTTCGGGCTCCGGGCTCGCGGTGCAGGACGCGGCGCTACGTTTTCTGCGACTCGACATCGCGGCGAGCGCTTTCACCGACGGTCATCTGCAACGGCTTTACGCGGGTCTGATGGAACCCGGCGACATCGCGTTCGCGATCTCGCATTCGGGACGCAGCGTCGAAGTCAACGAAAGCATCCAGATCGCGAAGGAGCGCGGCGCCACGACGATCGGCCTGACGAACGTCGGCTCGCGTCTCGCGTGGCTCGTGGACATTCCGTTGCTCCTGCGCGTGCCAACCGCGATCGATCCCAATACGCCAGGCGTGTCGCGCATCGTGCATCTGTGCATCATGGATGCGCTTGCCATCGGCGTTGCACTAAGACTTGGACCGAAGACGCTTGAGAAGATGCGGCATGCCAAAGCCAGGCTGTCGCAGGAAGCCGGGCCGCCTTCCACTGACGCGCCTTGACGCATCGTTCGGCTGTGGCTTTCGGTCCGGATGCGCTTCGCGATCACGCGAAAGACCGGCCGGAACGCGACGTCAGGTGATCTGCACCGACGGCACGCTCTTCATGCAGCGCAGCGCGAACATCGACCGGCTGTGGCGAATGCCGGCGATGCTGTAGAGCTTCTCGCGCAGAAAGCGCTCATATCCCGCCGTACCGTCGACGGCGACTTTCACCAGGTAGTCGTATTCGCCCGAGACCAGATACGCCTCCAATACTTCCGGCAGCATCGCCAGTTCGGCACCGAAGCGGGCAAGGGCGTTGTCGTCGTGACGGTCCAGCGTGACTTCGAGCAACACGACATCGGCGAAGCCGAGCTTCGCGCTATCCAGCAGCGCCACATAGCCGCGAATGTAGCCGTCGGATTCCAGTTGCCGCGTGCGGTTCCAGCAGGCGGTCGTGGACATGCCGACCAGTTCCGCCATCTCCGCGTTCGAGAGCCGGGCGTTCCTTTGCAGTTCGCGCAGGATCTTGCGGTCCTGACTGTCCAGTGGACGGTTTCGCGTGCTCATGATGGATCGGCGGAAGATTATTCAGATGCCAATCATTCTAGCGGAAGAACGTTTCGGCTTGACGGCAAAATGGCGGGCAATCAGGAAGCCTTTACAGGGGCGCGCCGGGTATATTTTCTACATTGCTTTCAAGCCCGGACAGCCGCGCGGACCAACATACCTGCGCCGGCCGCCCGCCGTAGCCACCCGCTACGGGATCGGATGTCGTGTCGCCTTACCGTGGGCGACGCAGGAGCGCGCTTCGACGTTACCGCGTCGGACGTGGCGCCCAGCGGGTACGAAGGCATGTTCTCTTTTTCCTCTGCTGTTTCCTTCCCGCTTTCCTTTCTTCCCACGCTTTTAACCAGCACCCGCCCGCCAGGTCCACACGCCTTCACGCGAACGTCGCAATTCGACGATCGACAGCGGCGCGATCCCGATCCGTCCGAACGACTTAGCCGGCGCGCCGCGTTGCCGCCCGCTTTTCGTCAGACTTGGGCGTGACCAGTAGTGAGTGGTTTTTTTCGTGGTAGTCGGTGTTATCGACGAGGATATTGAAAACCATTCGACGAAATAGCTCCGCCATCTCCCGCCTGTTTTCGTCATCCGTGGTTCGACCCAGCCGGCGCAGCAGTTGCGCAAGACCGGGATAACTCAAGTCGGGTTGTTCCGTCTCTGGCGTTGCTGCTCGCAGGGCTGTGCCGGCCGATATGCAGTGCATGCGCCTGACACCCTTCCGGTCGAATCGCCGAACCGCAATAGCGTTCTCACCGGATAGCGGCACCAGCCGCGTTTCTGCAACGGTGATACCCGCCTTCGCACAAAGAGTCATCGTAGCGTGTTCGACAAGAGGCACATCGATCGGCTCATTGTTAAAAAACTTGATGACCCACTGTTCTCCATCGATTTCTATCAGCGCCTTCGGCTTTGCGCCGCCGAAGCTGCCTCCGGACGCGACCATCGTTCTCTCTATCGACGTGATGGGCTCTTTTGCATTTATTTTGGAGACGATTTCGCTTAGCGCCTGCGCGTTCTGGAGCCGGGGCAAAGGCCCCACCGTGCGAGGCAGATAGTTTTTTTCCGATGTCGATACGCCCATGGCGCCAAAACGTTCATCGCCGGCAAAGTACAGGTACTCCATCAGAGACAAACGTCGAGGCCTGTCGATGTACTGAATAACTCGCTCGCCCCATCGGTCAGGCCGCGCGTCATCGACGGCACCGACTGCGACCCCCCTGGCACGAGGGAGATGTTCAATATCGACCAAAGGCAGGTCCTCGCTCAGCGGGAATCCGGATTTCAGCCAGGAACTCGCGTATCTGAGCGAAACCCCCTTGTCGACCAGTTTGAGTTCGCCGACCATGCGAGGCGAGTCGGGGTCCTCCAGTAACCAGACGAAGAGTTCGTCAAATCGCGTGCCGGCACTTTTTGGCACTCAGCCACCTCGCTTTTCCTTGCGTTTTTGCCGCGACTCCGCGGATGCCTGCGCGCGGGATTTTCCGAGCGCAACCGCTTCTCTCACATCCAGCTCCAACGCTCCCCGGTCTTTTTCCGGAGCCGCCAGTTCAGCGAGCGCACCGTCTCGACCGATGAGCCAGAGGGCCGTGGCGTAAATGCCTATTCCCACGCCAGGCTCTCCTGCCTCGAGGCGCATCAGGGTCGGAACAGAGACACCGAGTCTTGACGCCCACGAAACGAGTGATTCCTTCCTGCGCAGGCGCGCTACGGCCAGGTCCGCCCCCAATCGCTCAAGGGCCGCTATGGTGGCCTGAGGCATTTGCAGCACGGCTACAGAGGTCTTTGGCATAACAAAGATCATAGTGAAACAGGCAATTTCATGCAAATCTTTATTAATAATATCTTTGGATATTGCCACGAGGCGAGCGGGTGGAGGCTCTGGCGCAATACTTTTCAACCTGGAAACGTGACGGGTTTCCTGTCTTAAAATTAACAAAGATATTCATGAAAATCGCAATTCCATAAACATCTTTTTAAGATTTTCATCGATGGGTTCCTGATCGGTATGGCTGTGCCGCGGTCGCCGGATAGTCAAAGTTCGGCCATCGGGGTGACTTGTTGAAGTTCATCCGGCAACTCGCGCTTATCCGCGCGCGAGACGCGCCGACACTTCCTGCAAATCGAGATCCTGTTCGAGCGCGCACAGCAGCTCGTCGTGGATCAATCCTTCGCGACGCATCCGCAGCAGTTCGACGCGGCCGGCCGCGATCGCCGTCAGCACGACGTCGTAATGCGCGGCCCGCAGGTCGGCGGGGAATTCAGTCTGGTCCTGATACGAGTTCGTGAGACGCGCGCGGTAGCTGTACTGTTCGAGCAGGCGCGGGTGAATCACGGTGCCATCCGCATCGTGAACCAGCGGCTGGATCGCGGTGAACTGCGCGGCTTCGACGTGCGCCCACGCCTGCGGCTCCGTCAGATGACGGGGGTTCCGTTCGGCCCGCTGCTCGGGGCCAAGCCAGCGGATCAGCGGTCCGATCGTCGTGCCCTGCACGAGCACCGTCACGAGGATCACGGCGAACGAGGCGACGAGAATCAGGTCGCGCCCCGGCATTTCATCCGGCAGCGACAACGCGACGGCCAGCGTCACCACGCCGCGCATGCCGGCCCAGCTCTTGATCGTGGCGGCGCGCCAGTCGGTCGCATGGGCGCCCTTGCGCATGCGCCGGTGCAGCACGCCGTGCAGCCCGTCGACGGCGAACACCCACACGAAGCGCGACACCACGACGGTACCGACCACGGCTGCGGTCGCCGGCGCCAGCGTTGCCAGCGCATCGCCGACGCCGCCAAGCCGCACGATCACGCCGCGCAGCGAGATGCCGATCAGGATGAAGACCAGCGCCTCGAGCAGAAAGATCATCACCTGCCAGAACGCCGTGCCGCGAATGCGTGCGTTGGCGGAGAGGATTTCGTGCTGATGCCAGCCAAGCGCCATGCCGCAGGTGACCGTCGCGATGACACCGGAGACTTCGAGCATTTCGCCCGCGATATAGCTGATCCATCCGGCGAGCACCGAGCCCGTGATGACGAGATACAGCTCGCCGGAGTCGTTCAGAAAGCGCAGCAGCCTGACGAAGAGCCACCCGGTGGCCAGACCGACCGCGATGCCGCCGAGCCCGAGAAGCGCGAAGCTCGCGATGGCGTGCGGCGCGCTGAACACGCCGGTCAACGCGGCCGCGACGGCGAAGCGGAACAGCACGAGGCCGGCCGCGTCGTTCAACAGGCTTTCGCCTTCCAGCAGCACCATCAGGCGGCGCGGCAGCGCGACGCGTTCGAGCACGGCCTTCGCCGCGACGGCGTCAGGCGGCGAGACGATCGCGCCCAGCGCGAAGCAGGCGGCGAGCGGCAGCGCGGGCACCGCGAGATGCACGATCAGGCCGACGACGAGCGTCGTGAACGCGACCGCGCCGATCGCCAGCAGCAGGATGCCGACGAGATCGCGCCGGAACTCGTCCCACACGGAGAACCATGCGCCGTCCATCAGGAGCGGCGGCAGGAACACGATCAGCACGAGCGCCGGATCGAGATTGACGGGCGGCAGGCCCGGCACGAACGCCATGCCCATGCCGCCGATCAGCAACGCGGCGGCGGGTGGCAGACGCAGGCGTTTGGCGAGCAGTTCGAGCCCGATGATCGCGATGAGCGAAAGCAGTACCAGTTTGAATGCGGCAACAGAAGACATGAGATGACCTGGATGTCGATGGCGAAGTCGCGTGGAAGGCGGCACGGCGTGCCCGCGTATTAAGCCACAGCGCTTCGACGAACAGGGTGCTCGCGCGCGTCGTCGCGTTTCAGGATCGCAGCGCGAAGTGCCGCATGGACGCAGCGGCGCTCAGGACTGCGCCGCGGACTCCCGCGTGACGCGCGAACGCGCGGCGGCCGCTGCCGCTGCCGCGGAGCGACGCCGGGCGCCGAGCTTCTTCAGCCAGATCATCAGGCCTGTTGCGCTCAGCACGGCCACCGCGATGCCGATGAAGCTCATCATGATCCGTCCGCCGATGCCGAGGATGCGGCCCGAATGCAGCGGGAATTGCGCCTGCATGAAGATATCGCCGGCTGAGCCCTTGCCCGGAATCGATCCGCCCGCGAGCTTGCCGGTGTTCGCGTTGTAGTACAGCCATGCGTTGCCGAGACCGGCGTCGCCGTGATCGTGGCCCGGCGCGAAGAAGCCCACGCCGTATGCGTTGAATGACGGCACGTAATACAGCGCGCCCGGCGGCGCGGCGAGGCCCCGCTCGCGGCCGGCGGCTTCGGCCATCTGCACGATGCGTTCGGGTGTGAGCGGCGCCTGGCCCGGTGTGCCCTTGCGCATCAATGCGGGGTTGTTGAAGGGCGTCGGTTCGAGCGTCGATACGGTCGAAAGAACCGGCCGCACGACCGGGTCGGACAGATTCATCGATATCGAAGTCAGCGCGACGATCGCGAGCACGCCCCAGATCCAGACGCCGCCCGAGCGATGCAGATCGAACGTGAGCGCGTAGCCGCCGCGTCCGACGCGAAACGCGAACGACTTGCGCCACGCCTTCACGCTCGGGAACGACAGCACGAGCGCGATCACGCTGTCGAACAGCCACACGATGCCGACGATGCCCATCAGCCAGGTGCCCGTATCGAAGCTGCCCATGAACGGCAGATGCAGGGTGTAGTGCAGCTTGTAGATGAACGGAATCAGGTTGATCCGCGCGATGGAGACCGCGCCCCATTCGCGACGCCCCTGAATCTCGCCGGTGGCGGGATCGACGGCCAGCTGGTTGAAGCCGAGCGCATACGGCTGGCCGGTCTTCGGATCGGTGCGCGGCAGCACCATCATCTGTAGCGTCTTGCCGGGTTCGACGCCGAGCGGCAGATACGTCACGTCAAAGCGCGGATCGGCCGCCTCGATGCGTTTTGCGAGTTCCAGCGAAGGCAGCGCCGGCCCCTGCGTGCGTGCGTTGAAGAACATCGGGTTCAGTGCCGCGTCGAGTTCATGATCCCATGCGATCAGCGCGCCGGTCAGCCCGGCGACGAACAGGAACAGCGCCGTCACGACGCCCATCCAGCGATGCAGGCGGACGAGCAGCGGCCTCATGTCGTGCGGGAGGTTGCGCGGACGCGCACGGGCTGGACGGTAAAAGGGCGCGCGACGGAAAACACGGGAAATCGGCTCTGTTCGTAAATAAGAATGATTCGCATTTTAGCGACTGATGGCCTCGGCCGCAAGTTGTCCGTAAGCGGCTGCTTACCCCGTCGGCGCGGAAGGCATTCCGCTTTGCCTGGCCAGTCGGCTAGCCAGCCGCGCCGCAAGGTAGTTTACAAATCCCCTGGTTTGCCGGCAGAATCCCTGTTTTTGTAAATGCGAACTATTCGTATTCGCGCGGGAAAATTGAGCCACGGGGAAATAATGAAAAATGCGGTGCGCAGGACGGGCGGATTCAGAAAAGCGGTGACGGTTAAACCGTTGCACGTTGCAGCGGTGCTGATGTTCGCGGCGAGTCATGCCGCACTGGCGCAGCAGGACGCCGGAGCGGGAAGTCCAGCGCCCGCTTCGGGCGAACAGGTTCTCCCCGCCGTGAAGGTCAGTTCCCAGAGCGCACGCGACGACACCGGCCAGCATCTCGAGCGTGACGTCAGCAGCGGTGCGCTGGGTTCGCGTTCGCAACTCGACACGCCGTATTCGACGACGGTCGTCACCGGCCAGGAACTGATGGATCGTCAGGCCAACAAGCTCGGCGACGTCTTCGCGCAGGATGCATCGGTTTCGGACAACAGCAATCCGTACAACGCGTGGGCCTCGTACGTGACGGTGCGCGGCATGCAGCTCGACTGGCAGAACGGCTTCAAGATCGACGGTCAGCCGTTCAACGCCTATGGCATCACGTTGCCCTACGAACAGCTGGAAAGCGTCGAACTATTGAAAGGCCTGTCCGGCTTCATGTACGGGTTTGGCTCGCCGGGCGGCGTCGTCAACTACGTGACCAGAAAGCCGCCGGTTTCCGGCACGCCGATCCGCAGCGTCGACGTCGGATACCGCTCGACCGCGATCTGGTCGGAGCATCTCGATCTGGGCGGGCGCGTCGGTCCGGATAACATGTTCGGCTACCGCTTCAACGCGACGCATGAAGAAGGCAAGACCTACAACGATGGCAACGTGCGGCGCGACGCGTTCTCGCTTGCCGCGGACGCGCGCCTGACCCGCGACCTGACGGCGACGTTCGGCGCGCTGTATCAGGAACGCCACGCGTCGGGCATCACGACAGCGCTCTCCACGGCGCTGTATGACGGCACATCGCTGCCGGGACGCATCAGCGGCGGCAGCAGCAACCTGATCACGCCCGACCAGCATCTGAACACGAACCTGCAGCTCTACACCGGCGGCCTGCACTACAACCTGAACCAGGACTGGACCGTCAGCGCGACGTACAGCTTCAGCAAGAGTACGCGCGACCGTAATGAGAGCACGTTCTATCTGCTCGATCCGTCCGGCGATTACTCCGATACGCGCTTCCAGGGCAAGGAAGGCCACATGCTCAGCGCGTGGCAGGTGATGGCGGAAGGTAACGTCAGGACCGGTCCGCTCCAGCATCAGCTCGTGTTCGGCGGCGCGTACCAGAAGCAGACGAACGACTACGGCGCCAACAGCTTCTACGGCCCGATCGGTGTCGGCAATATCCACGAGCCGAACACGAACCGATACGACAGCAGCGGCTTTTATACCTATCGCGACAGCGACATCACGCAGAAGGCGCTCTTCGCCAGCGACACGATCCAGCTGACACAACGCTGGTCGGTGCTCGGCGGCGTGCGCTATACGAACTACGAGCAGCACGGCTACACCGTCAGTGGCGCGACCGCATCGACGTATTCGCAGAACGGCGTGCTGACGCCGTCCGTCGCGGTGATGTTCAGGCTCGCGCCGACCACCACGCTGTATGCGAGCTACGTCGAGTCGCTCGAACCTGGCAGGGTGGTGAACGAGGCCTACGCAAACGGCGGCGAACTGCTCAAGCCGCTGCGCAGCAAGCAGTACGAGGTCGGTGTGAAGAGCGATCATGACCGCTGGAGCGCGACTGCCGCACTGTTTCGCATCGAACGCGGCGCGCAGTACGCGAACAGCGCCAACGTCTACGTGCAGGATGGCGAGTCGATCTTTCAGGGTATCGAAGCCGGAACCGACGTGCGCCTGGGCAACAACTGGACTGTCGGTGGCGACCTGATGTGGATCGCGACGCACTACGAGAAGGGGTCGACTAACGACGGCAACCGCGTCGCCGGCGCACCCGGTTTTGTCGCGGCTGCGCACGTGTACTACGCAGTGCCGTACGTGCCGGGTCTGAAGATCGGCGCGGATGCCAAGTTCACCGGCAATACGCCCGTGCGGCCGTCGGGCGATCTGAACGCGCCAGGCTACATGCTGGTGAATCTGGGCGCGACGTATTCGACACGTATCGCCGGACACGGCGTGTCGGTGCGCGCGGCGATCGACAACCTGACCAACCGGCGTTACTGGGAATACCAGTACGCGGACTACATCACGCCGGGCGAGCCGCGCACGCTGTCGCTGAACGCGCGTTTCGACTTCTGACGTAACAGCGGGTCGCAAGGCTGTTGTCACAAAGGTCGCCGGCAACGACGACACGCCCGTCACCGGACCTTCGTGACCAGTCGTGATGCCACGAAGCGACGCGTTGCCCGCCGCAACGGGGAAGCGCTACAGGCCGGCCGCCTGGCGCAAACCCGCCGCGGCCTCGACATTGGCGACCATCGCGATGAGCCGTGGCGCGACGTCGTCGAGCAGCGCGCGCGCCTGTGGCGTGTGATCCATCACGCCACAGTTGAACACGAACGTTTCCGAGTCGACCGGCGCACACAGCGGCACCGCGATGCCGTATACGTTCTTCTGCATGTCGCCGTGCGATACGCACACACCGAGTTCGGCATAGTCGCGCATCGCCTGATCCAGTTGCGGCCGGTACCGCTGCCATTGATCCGGCACGCCGACGCGTAGCTGGTTCAGCGCCACTTCGCGTTCTTCGGGGCCGACGCCCGCCAGCCATGCCCGTCCCATTGCCATGCGCAGAACCGGATGGGCCGCGCCGACGTCGGGCCGCGCGTCGGAGCGTTTGTCCGCCGAGCAGCTTTCGATGTAGACCATGTTCGCCTGGTCGCGCATGCCGAGCGAAACGGCGCCGCGTATCTGCATCGCGAGTTCGCGCATGAACGGCCGCGCGATCTGGCGGATGCGCATGCCGGCCAGCAGCGGATAGCCCATCGACAGCACGCCGCCACCGAGCCGGTACTTGCGCGCCTCGACGTCGTGACGCAGATAGCCGAGCTCCGTCAACGTGAAGGCCAGCCGCGAAACCGTGGCTTTGGACAGCCCCGTGCGTTCGACAAAATCACGATTGCCCAGCATCTTTTCGCCGGGAAGAAAGCAGCGCAGTATTTCGAGCCCGCGCGCCAGCGTGACGGCGAACTGGCGGTCATCGTCGTCAGGCAGCGCGAACATGGCGGGACTCCTTATGAATGCGGTTCATGGTTAAGTGTTTCATGATTATTTGCCGGCCAGTGCGACGTCCTGCTGTGCCTCGAGTTCGCGTTCGAGCCTCTCGACCATATGAATCAGCTTCGGTGCGATTTCGTCGACGAGCGTATGCCGGCCGAGCTGGATCCGCGGCACGCCGCAATTGAAAACGAAAATCTCCGAGTCGATCGGCGTGCGCATCGGCACGGCCACCGCGTGGATGTCGCGCTTGATTTCGCCTTCGCTGATCGCGAAGCCGCGCTTCGTAAACGCGCGCAACGCGGGCGCGAGCGATGCGTGCCACGTCTCCCATTGCACCGGATCGCGGGTGCGCACGAGTTCGAGCACCGCATCGCGCTGGGCAGGCGTGGCGCGTCCCAGCCACGCGCGCCCCATCGCCGATGCCAGCACCGGCAGTGTCGCACCCGTATCCGGCCGGAACGCAGGCGATTCGTGCCGACGCGACGTTTCGACATACACCATCTGCGTGCGGTCGCGCATGCCGAGCGAAACGGACCCGCGTACCGCGTCGGCGAGTTCCTTCATCAGGGGTCGCGCCAGCTCCCGGATGCGCATGCCCTGCAGGAACGGATAACCCACTGACACCGCCGCCGACCCCAGCCGGTATTTGCGCACGCTGTTGTCGTAGCGCAGGAATCCGATCATCGCGAGCGTGTACGTGAGGCGCGAAACGGTCGCTTTCGACAGGCCGGTCCGTTCGGCGAATTCCTTGTTGCCGAGAACCGGTTCGCCGAGCTTGAAGCAGTTCAGCAGTTCGAGGCCATGCGCGAGCGTCGTCGCGAACTGTGGATTGCGGGACGGATGTTGGGTCATAAGCATGAACGTGAGCGGAAAAATGCGCGTGGTTTAGCGCTTCGCCTATTCAAGCACAGCGCGGCGTGCGGCGCATCGGTGTTTAACATAGCGAAACCCTAATATCGGCATCCTGCCAGGTTGTTAGGCTTGAACCACATCTTCAGTTTCCGTTCCGGAGTGGTTTCAATGCCCTTGTCTTCCAGCGAGCACGCCGCGCTCGACGCCCTGTTCAAACCCGCATCCATCGCCGTGGTCGGCGCGTCGTCGAACCCTGCGAAGATCGGCGGGCTGCCCGTCGAATATCTGCTGAGCCAGCGTTATCCCGGTGCGATCTATCCGGTCAATCCGAAGCAGGATCGCATCCAGGGTCTGCAGGCGTGGCCTTCCCTGCGCGACGTCGGCGCGCCGATCGATATGGCGATCTGCGCCGTGCCCGCCTCCGGTGTCATGTCGGCCGTCGAGGATGCCGCCGCCGCGGGCGTGCGCTCCATCGTGATGTTTTCCTCAGGCTTTGCCGAAACCGGCGACGCAGGCCGGCGCGCGCAGAACAACCTGCGCGCGCTTGTCGAGGAAAGCGGAATACGGCTGCTCGGGCCGAACTGTCTCGGCTTCGTGAACAACCATCAGCGCGTCTATGCGACCTTCACGCCGGCGCTGAAAATCGCCGCGCCGCTTTGCGGCAACATCGGACTCATCAGCCAGAGCGGCGCGTTCGGCATCTTCGCGTTGATGCTGGCGCAGCGGCGCGGCCTCGGCGTCAGTCATTTCGTGTCGACGGGCAATGAGGCCGACATCGAACTCGCCGATGCGCTCGCGTGGCAGGCGCTCGATCCGGCAACCTCTGTGATCCTCTGCTATCTCGAAGGCGCGCGCGATGGCGACAAGCTTTGCGCGGCGCTCGAGCTTGCGCGCGCGCAGCGCAAGCCAGTGGTGATGTGCAAGGTCGGGCGCACGACGCAGGGCGCGGCGGCGGCGGCGTCGCACACCGCGTCGCTTGCCGGTTGCGACGAAATCTACGATGCGGTGCTGCGTCAGTACGGCGTCTACCGCGCGAACGACATCCACGAACTGTTCGACATCGGCTATGCGTGTTCGGTCGCGCCGATGCCCGCGTCGGACGCGCTCGGCATCGTGTCGATCTCGGGCGGCGCGGGCGTATTGATGGTCGACGAAGCGCACCGGCTCGGCCTGTCGGTGCCCGCGCTGCCGCAGGCGGCGCAGCAGGTGATTCTCGAGCGTGTGCCGTTTGCGTCCGCCGTCAATCCCGTCGACATCACGGGCCAGGTGCTCAACGACACCGCGCTGCTGGGCGACGCCGTTGACACGATGCTCGCGCACGGCGGCTACGACGCGCTGGTGTCGTTTCAGGCCGTCACCGGGATGTCGGCGCAGCACCGGCCGCTCGTCACCGATCTCTGGGCGCGCGTGCGCGCGGCGCATCCCGACCTGACGGTCGCGGTCGTGTCGATTTTCGACGAAGAGAACCGCAATTTCCTCGAAGCGCAGCGCTGCCTCACGTTCGAGGAACCCGCCGCCGCCGTGCGCGCGATTGCGGCATTGCACGGCTTTCGACGGCATTTCGAGCGCGCCGCCGCGCCCATTACGCTGCCCGAGCCGGTGGTCCTGCAAAGCGAGCGTCTCGACGAAGCCGCCGCGCTGCAACTGCTCGCCTCGGCGGACATTCCGGTCGTGCAAAGCCGCGCGGTGTCGACGGCCGGCGAAGCGGCCGCGGCCGCCGCGGCGATGGGCTTTCCGGTCGCGCTGAAAGTGCTGTCCGCCGACATCGCGCACAAGTCCGACGTGGGCGGCGTCGCGCTTCACCTCGCCGATGCGGAAGCGGTGCGTGACGCGTTTGCACGCGTCACGCAGAGCGCCGCGCGTGCCGTGCCCGGCGCGCGGATCGACGGCGCGCTCGTGGCGCCGATGATCGCGAACGGCGTCGAATGCATCCTGGGCGTGACGCGCGATCCGGTGTTCGGCCCGGTCGTGATGTTCGGCCTCGGCGGGATTCTCGTCGAAGTGCTGAAGGACGTGACGTTCCGGCGCGCGCCGTTCGATCTCGCGGAAGCGCACCGGATGATCCGCGAGATTCGCGGCTGGCCGGTGCTCGGCGGCGTGCGCGGCCAACCTGCCGTCGACGTCGACGCCATCGCCGAAGCACTTGCCGCGCTGTCGCGTTTCGCGGCGGCGAACGCGGACACGATCGAGTCGATCGACATCAATCCGTTTATTGCCCGGCCGCACGGACAGCTCGCCTGCGCCGCCGATGCGCTGATAGTCGCGCGCGCCCCGCACGCGCATGCATGAAACGCACCGCATCGGGAGACAGCCTTATGAACGCGAACCAGACGCCGCTAGAAACGCTTCGCTTGCGCGTACGCGCGTTCATCGACGAAGACGTGATCCCGTGCGAGGACAACGCACTGGCGCACGACTTCGCCGCCCAGGACGCGGTCATTCACCGCCTGCGCGAGAAAGCGCGCGACGCCGGCGTGCTCGGCCCTGGCATCGCACGCGAACTCGGCGGCCTCGGGCTGTCGTTTCGCGAGCGCGCCGTGATTCTCGAAGAGGCGGGACGCAGCCTGCTCGGTCCACATGCGCTGCACGCCGGACCGCCCGACGAAACCAACATCCTGATGCTCGCGAGCCTGTGTACCGATGCGCAGCGCGAGCGCTACCTGAAGCCGCTGGCGGCGGGCGCCGCGAGATCGTGTTTCGCGATGACCGAGCCGCCGCCGGGCGCGGGTTCCGATCCGTCGATGCTGCTCACGCGCGCAACCCGGCGCGACGGCCGGTGGGTGATCGACGGGCGCAAGTGGTTCATCAGCGGCGCGCTCGGCGCGGATTTCGCGATCGTGATGGCGCAGACCGACAGCGGACCGACGATGTTCATCGTCGATACCGATACGCCGGGCTACCGGATGGTGCGCGTGATCGACGCGCTCGACGGCTTCATCAGCTCGCATTGCGAACTCGCCTTCGAGGGCTGCATGGTCGGCGACGACGCGGTGCTCGGCCAGGTCGGCGAAGGCTTCGGCCACGCGCAGCTGCGGCTCGAGCCGGCGCGTCTCACGCATTGCATGCGGTTCATCGGCGCGGCGCAACGCGCGCTCGATATCGCCGCGCGCTACGTCGTGGGACGCGACTCGTTCGGCAAGCCGCTCGCGCAACACCAGGCCGTGCAGACGCTGATCGCCGATTCGCAGATCGACCTGTATGCCGCCCGCCTGATGACGTACGACGTCGCGACGCGCATGGACGCCGGACAGTCCGTGAAGCAGGCATCGTCGATGGCGAAGGTCTTTGTCTCCGAGGCCGTCGGCCGGGTGGTCGACCGCGCGGTGCAGCTGACCGGCGCGTTCGGCATTTCGGGCGACACCGTGTTGTCCGCGCTCTATCGCGAGGTGCGCCCGTTTCGCATCTTCGATGGCGCATCGGAAGTGCATCGCGCCGCGATCGCGCAGCGCGCGCTCAGGCAGTACGCGACGCCCGCGCGTTAGAGACGCATTCGGGTTTCGAAATGGCCGTGACTGTTTCATCGCTCCGCACTGGTTTTACCTACATAAACAAAATCTGACATTGGAGACTTGTCCATGAAAATCCGGCACCTCGGCTGGCTGCTCGGCGCATTCGCGTTCAGCGCACACGCACAGAGCAGCGTTACGCTCTACGGGCTGATCGACATCGGCCTTACGTACGTCAACAACACCCAGACATCGCGAACGGCGTCGGGACTGCACGGCGCGTCCCAGTTCGCGATGTCCGACGGGAGCGCGAACGGCGTCGCGGGTAGCCGCTGGGGCCTGCGCGGCGTCGAGGATCTGGGCGGCGGCCTGCAAACCGTGTTCGTGCTGGAAAGCGGCTACACGCTGAACAACGGCGCGCTCGCCCAGGGCGGCGCGGAGTTCGGCCGCCAGGCGTATATCGGTTTGCAGGGCGGATTCGGCAGCGTCACGGTCGGCCGGCAATACGACACGTACACCGACTTCGTGCAGCCGCTGACGGCGACAGGCCAATGGGCCGGCTATATGGGCGCGCAGCCGGACGACGTCGACAGCCTGTCGAACACGAGCCGGATCAACAATGCGATCAAGTACCGCACGCCCGATTACCGCGGTTTCGCGGCGGCTGGTCTCTACAGCCTTGGCGGCGTCGCCGGAAGCGTGACGCAGAACCAGCTCTGGTCGCTCGGTGCGCATTACGGCGTGGGCTCGCTGCTGGTCGCGGCCGGTTACCTGAACGCGCGCGACCCGAACGTGTCGCTGTATGGCACGACGCCGAACAAGGGCACGACGACGGCCAACAACATCGGTTCATTCGGCTCGCCCGCGACGCCCGAATCGTATCCGGTCGATGCGGGCTACGCGTCCGCGAAGACGACCCAGATCGCAGGCGCCGCGCTCCAGTATGCGTTCAGCCCGGTCACGCTCGGCTTCGTCGTGACGAACACGCGTTTCGAGGGGCTCGGTTCGTCGTCCGGTCCGAACCCGCTGGGATACACGGGTACCGCTGCGTTCACGAGCTTCGAGCTGAGCGCGCGCTCGCAGATCACGCCAGCGTGGCTCGTCGGCAGCGCGATCCACTACACGGACCGCAACTCCGTGAACGGCGACGGCGGCGCGAAATATCTTCAGCTCGATCTGGGCACGATCTACAACCTGTCGAAGCGCACGAGCGTCTATCTGCTGACCGTGCTGCAGCGCGCGAGCGGCCGCGATTCGCTCGGCCAGCCGGCGGTGGCTTCGATCAGCGGCTTCAGCCCGTCCACGACGGATCATCAGATCGGTGTGCGCCTCGCGTTGCAGGAGCGGTTCTAACGAGCGCATCTGGCATGCTGCGGTCAAGGAGGAAACATGTTCCCCATAGCAACCCGATGGCGCGGGTGGGTGGTCGTCGTGATGATGTTCCTGTTCATGCTGATCAATTTCGCCGACAAGGCGGTTGTCGGGCTGGCCGCCGTGCCGATGATGCACGATCTCGGGTTGTCGCCGCAGCAGCTCGGATTGGTCGGCAGCAGCTTCTTTCTGCTGTTCTCGATTTCGGGCGTGCTGTTCGGCTTCGCGGCGAACCGCATCAAGACGAAATGGCTGCTGGCGGTGCTGTCGATCACCTGGGCCGTCGTGCAGTTTCCGCTGGCGGGCACGGCGTCGTTTCCGCTGCTGATCGCATGCCGCGTGGTGCTCGGCGCGGGCGAGGGACCGGCGTATCCGCTCGCGCTCCACGCGACGTATAAGTGGTTCGACAACAGCAGACGCAACCTGCCGGGCGCCATTCTGCTTCAGGGTGCCAATACCGGCATGCTGGTGGCGGGTCCGGTCCTCACTTACCTGATCATTCACTACGACTGGCACAGCGCGTTCCTCGCGCTCGGACTGGCGGGCTGCGTTTGGACCGTCGTGTGGCTGCTGCTCGGCGAGGAAGGCACGGTCGACGATCACGCGGGCGCTTCGCCCGTGAACGGCGGGGTGCGGGCGTCCGTGCCTGTGCGCGTGCGTTATCGCGATCTGATATGCGACCGGACGCTGCTCGGATGCGTGGTGCTCACCTTCGTCGGATACGCCGTGCTGTCGGTGGGCTTCACGTGGTTTCCCGTCTATCTGCGTCTTGCGCTCGGCTATCCGGCGGCGGATGTGGGCTGGCTGTTCTCGCTGATCGTCTGCGCGGGCATTCCGGCGACGCTCGCCATCTCAGCCGCTTCGCAATGGATGGCGGCGCGCGGTATGAGTTCGCGGGTCTCGCGCGGCGCCATGGCGAGCGTGCCGATCGCGCTGGCGGGGCTCGCGCTGTTCGGCACGACGATGGAGATCGGCGCGGGCGCAAAGGTCGCGTGCCTCGCGGCGAGCAACGTGCTGAGCCAGCTGATTTTCTTCTTCGCGCCGCTGATGATCGCTGAAGTGACACCCACGTCGCAGCGCGCGGCATGGCTGGGCATCAATGCATCGCTTGGCACGCTCGCGGGACTCGTCGCGCCGGCGCTGATGGGCCATTTTGTCGGCGATGCGGGCGGTGTCGCCGAAGGCTTCAGACACGGTTTCACCGTGCTGGGCTGCGTGCTGGTGCCGTCTGGCCTGCTGGGGGTGTGGCTGATGAATCCGGAACGGTCCGTGCACCGGTTGCAGCGGCTGTGCCCCGTGAACACAAACGATGTGCCGATGAGCGCGGCAGGCACGCCATCGCGTGGTGGAGAAGCGGCGTGATGACGGTGTAACGACTGCGTAATCGGGATGTTGCGTGAAAAGCGGCCTGTCCGGGTGTTCCGGACAGGCCGCATCGCCTGTCAGCCAGCCGTGCTTTCGTCGACTCGCTGGACAGCCGGAATGACGTAGTCGCGCTTCAGGATCTCGTCGCGCGGATGGTACAGGCGCAGGATCAGATAGAAGCGTCCTGAGGGCGCCGGAAGCCAGTTCGAGATGCCCTGTCGCGGTTCCGTGTGCTGGATGTGGATATCGAGCGATCCGTCCTTGCCGCGGCGCAGGTCGCGCGAACGGTCGCCGATGGCGTAGCGCCGGATCGGGTTGTCCGCGAAGAAGAAGTCGCTTCCGTAGATCGACACGGACCAGAACGCGTCGACGGGCGGCAGCTGTCCTGCCGGGAAATGCAGCACGTATTGCCGCGCGCCATCGAGTTGCTCGCCGTTCGCGTCGAAGTCGCCGAGCGCGTAGAGCGCTTCGTCGCTGGCGAGTGCGCCGAGGCCTTTCATCGCCGTGCACGCGCGCGCGAGGTAATCGGTGCCGAGGCGCCCGCCCGCGTAGTTGATCGACCACGGCAGCGCGCGACGGCTGCGCGTATGGCCTTCGATGAGCTGCGCGCCCGCCTTCGCAGCACGTTGCAGGCCCGCGAGCCGCGCTTCGCTGGCCGGTCCCGCATCGAAACGCTGGCGGCCTCCGAGACCGATGCGCGCGAATTGCGCGACGAGGCCCGCGTCGGCCGCGGGGGGCGGATTGTCCTGCATCGCGCGCGCGAGATTGTCGAAGAACGCGATGTCCGGGGACGTCGACGGCCGATAGTCGACGACCGACTGCGGCAGGCGGCTCCTGCCGGTCGCCGTCAGCGTGAACTGCGCCTGGAAGGCGCGCGCTTCATGCATGTCGTCGGGGCCGTCGATCAGCACGCGTCCCAGCACCCATACCAGATTCGTCGGACAGCGGATTTCCTCGGTGCCGTCGGGCAACGTACCGGACCAGCCGGGACCCACCAGCGCGAAGCGCGATGCGCCCGGACCCACGACGCGCGGGCTGAGATTGCGAAAGTTGTCGCTGTACGCGTCGACCAGTTCGATGACGAAATAACGGCCGGTCGGCGCGGGCGTCGCCAGCACGACCGGGCCGTCGGCCAGGTTCAGCCAGGCCATCGAATACAGCAGGTCGTTGGCGGGCGTGACGACGTCGCGGTCCTCATGCGTCCACGGCCGCGGACAGTGCGAAAACTGGTTGACCGGCGCGCGTCCGTATCCGGTGGGCGCATCGACGGCCGTCATCAGCGCGCACGTCCTGACGATCTCGACGAGCGGATAGCCGTAGACGTAAGCCTGAACGCCGGCAACGTAGGCCCATTCTTCCTGTGCAGTGCTACTGGTCATGCTGGAACGTCCTCCTGGGTGAATGCGGTGTCTACGTGTCTGCGCGGGCGGTGGGCAACGTACGGCGCCAGGGCCGTTTCACCAGCGATGGTCATCGCACACTGCGTCCACCCGCGGGGTGGTGTCAGGCCAGTATAGGCAGGGGTCCCGTCCAAAGTGTTTAACATAGCGAAACCCTGATTCCGTTATGCACTGGCTGGCGTAGGCTTGACCCCGTCTCTTTCGTCCTGTTTACGGAGCGGTATTCATGTCCCTTTCCACAAGCGAACGCGCCACGACGCGCGCGCATGCAGTTGCAACCCCGAACCCGGCGGATGATCTCGCCACGCTCGCCCGCGATGCCGTGATCTACACGCTGCCGCTCTACGAAATGGCGCGTTCGCGCGCGACGACGTGTCCGCGCCGCAATGACAGCGGTCAGTTCGCCGGCGAGAGCCCGGATTCGACGCTCTGCTGGATCAACCGTCTGATGCTCGATCGCCAGCTACTCGGTCCTCAGCACCGCAAGGTCGTGACGCCCAATAACGACACGCTGTACATCAGCGCGTGGCTCGACGTCGGCGAAGCGCCGCTGCTGCTGACGGTGCCCGACACGGCCGGCCGCTACTACGTGCTTGGCCTGCTGGACTTCTATACGAATCCGTTCAACTCGATCGGCACGCGCACGACGGGCAACGGCGCGGGAAAATTCCTGCTGTATCACCGCGATACGCCGCTGCCCGCCGATCTCGATCTGACGGATATCACGCCCGTCGCCTGCCCGACGCGCGACGTCTGGATGATCGGGCGCGTGCTGGTGGATGGTCCGCAGGATCTGCCGGCCGTGCACGCGCTGCAGGATCGCTTTCTTCTGACGACGATCGATGGAGGCCCCGCGCAACGACGCTTCGACGTCGGCATGGAGCGAAGCGAAACGGTGGGCGACGCGCGCCGCTATGCCGAAGTCGTCAACGCCGCGCTGTTGCGCAATCCGCCTCCGGCTGCCGAGCGTGCGTATTCCGGCCGGTTCGCCGCTGTCGGCATCGGCGCCGGTTTCGATGCGCCGACGGCCGCTGCGTCTGACGCGGAACCGTTCGCCGTGCTCGGTGCCGCGCTCGAAGGCGTGATCGCGGAGCTGGACGTGCCGCATCCGTCGGCGCTCGGCGGCGGCTGGTTCCTGACGGTCGATGTGCGCGATTCGTTCGGCGACGATTACTTCGCACGCGCGCATGTCTGCTGGAACTACATCGGCGCACTGGGCATCGAGGAGGCGATGTATTTCTCCGCGGATTGCGACAGCGAAGGACGGCCGCTCGACGGACACCACGCGTACGAACTGACGTTCGCGCCGGGCGGTCTGCCGCAGGCGCAGGCGTTCTGGTCGCTGACGATGTACGACAAGGCGTCGTGCATGCTGGTGGACAACGTCATCGACCGTTACTCGATCGGCGATCGCTCCGCGCACCTGCGTCATGACGAAGCGGGGCTGACGCTGCGACTGTCGGCGCAGGTGCCGCGGGACGCCGCGCTTCAATGCAACTGGCTGCCCGCACCGGCAGCGCCGTTCTACGTGACGTTGCGCGTGTATATCCCGGGGGCGGCGCACCTGGAGCAGCGCTTTTCGTGGCCCCCGATCCGGCGCATCGAATCATGAGAAGCCGGCGCGCGCATTGACCGCACCAATCCGGCATTCGAGACCGGACCGGCGCTTACTGTACGAATCAAGGAGGAGACATGTTGAAAGAATCGACCCGCCGATGGCGTGCGTGGATTGTGGTGGCGCTGGTGTTCCTGTTCATGCTGATCAATTTCGCCGACAAGGCCGTGATCGGCCTCGCGGCCGTGCCGATGATGCACGACCTCGGGTTGACACCCGGGCAGCTGGGTCTCGTCGGCAGCAGCTTTTTTGTGCTGTTCTCGATTTCGGGAATCGTCTTCGGTTTTATCGCGAACCGGGTCAAGACGAAATGGCTGCTGGCGATACTGTCGATCGTGTGGGCGGCCGTGCAGTTTCCGCTCGTCGGCGCGGTGTCGTTTCCGCTGCTGATCGCATGCCGCGTGCTGCTCGGCGCGGGCGAAGGACCGGCCTACGCGCTCGCGGTCCACGCCACATACAAATGGTTCGACAACAGCAGACGCAATATCCCGACCGCGATCGTGCAGCAGGGCGCGAACATGGGCATGCTCGTGGCGGGACCGTGTCTGACGTGGCTGATGATTCACTATGACTGGCACGCGGCGTTTCTTGCGCTTGGCGTCGTCGGCGCGATCTGGACCATGCTCTGGCTGCTGTTGGGCGCGGAAGGCAGCGTCGACGAATCTTCGAAGCAGGATGCGACCGACGCGCCGCATTCCGTTTCGGTTTCCGCTCGCGCCGAGGTGTGTGCGCCCGCTCGTGTGCCGTACCGCGCGCTGATGTCCGATCCGACGCTCGTCGGCATTTTTCTGCTTTCGTTCGCGGGATTTCTCGCGCTTTCGCTGTGCTTCACGTGGTTCCCCGCTTATCTGCGGCTGGGCCTCGGCTATTCCGCGACTGACGCCGGCTGGCTCTTTTCGGTCATCGTCGGCGCGGCGATTCCTGCTTCGCTGGTGATGTCGTGGTTCTCGCAGTATCTGTTCGACAAAGGTGTTTCATCGCGCGCATCACGCGGCTTTATCACGAGCGGTGCGATCGCATTGACCGGGCTTACATTCATCTGCATGACCACCGGTATCGGCGCGCCTTTGAAAATCGTCTGCCTGACATTGGGTGCGTGCTTTGGCCAGCTGATTTTTCTGTTCGGCCCGTTGATGATCGGTGAAGTCACGCCGCCTGCGCAGCGGGGTGCGTGGCTTGCCATCAACAATTCGATCGCGACGCTCGCCGGATTTGTCGCGCCCGCACTGATGGGGCGCTTCGTCGGCGCCGCGCACAGCCAGGCGGTGGGCTTCGAACACGGATTTCTGTTTCTTGGCTCGGTGCTCGTCGCAGCGGGTGTGGCCGCGCTCTGGCTGATCCATCCCGAACGCTCGATGCGCCGGTTGCGCGGCATCGCCGCGTCGCGCAATAGCCGAGAACGTGGCGATATCACTCAGCCTGCGTGCTTGCCGGACGAAGCGACCGGTGCGGGCTGATCGATAGCGGACCGGGCGATGTTGTCGTGTTCCCGCATGTGACGGATCATGACGATCTTCGCTGCCACGCTGGCGAGGATCGCCAGCGCACCCATTGTGTCGAGCAGGGCTGAAATCATCACACGTCTCCTGGTTCACAACTTCGATGTCAGGAAGCGATGCGTGATTCGCCCTCCTGACAACGATAAAACGGCACGCCACGGCGATTATTTGAATGCGGGCGCATAGGCGCGCACGAAAAACGCCAGCGTGATGCAGACGGTCAGCAGCAGGGTGGCGGAGCGGATCAGGGCGGCCGGCGCGCGGCGGCCGATCTGCGCGCCGCCGTAACCGCCCACGATCGCGGCGACGAGCATCAGCAGCGTCTGCGGCCAGTGTACGGCGTGCGCGATGATGAAGGTCAGCACGGCCATCGCGTTCGCCGAACTGACGAGCAGCGTGCGCGGCGCGTTCAGGCGCTTGAGGTCGCCACTGTCGAGTAGCCCCCAGATCGCCAGCATCATGATGCCGACGGCCCCGCCGAAATATCCGCCGTAGACGCCAAGCGCGAACTGCACCGCCATCACCACCGAAGGCCGGATGTGGCAGCGCCGGCGAAGCCGTTCACCGAGCCCGCGTCCGAACGCGAGCGCGAGGCTTGCGACCAGAAGCAGCCAGGGCAACACGAAGTTGAACGCTTTCGGCGACGTCCACAACAGCAGCAGCGCACCGATGACGCCGCCCGCCAGCGTGATCGCCAGCAACGGACGCAGCGACACCGTGCCGATCGGGCCGAGCCCGTCGCGATATGCCCAGGCGCTCGCGACGCCGCCAGGGAACAACGCGACCGTACTCGATGCGTTCGCCTGAACCGGTGGCACGCCTGCCAGAATCAATGCGGGCAGGCTGACGAACGAGCCACCTCCAGCGAGCGCATTCATCGCACCCGCCAGCAATCCCGCACCTGAAAGTAACAAAAGCTGGTTCATTCGACGAATCGTAGCGACGGCTCCACATATCCGCAATCTGGCTTTTCCAATGTTAGACTTCGGCGAAACCGAAGGGAGGCACGCGTGCGATTCGATCTGACCGATCTGCGTCTTTTTCTCAGCGTGATCGAGCACGGTAGCCTGACTCAGGGCGCGCGGGCGATGAATCTCGCGCTGGCGTCCGCGAGCGAGCGCATTTCAGGGATGGAATCCGCGCTCGGCGCGCCGCTCCTCGAGCGCACGCGCCGGGGCGTACGGACGACCGCGGCTGGCGATGCGCTGGTGCGGCATGCACGTCTGATCCTCGAGCAGGTTCAGCAGATGCGCGGCGAACTGCACACGTATACCACCGGCCTGAAAGGGCGCATCCGGCTGTTGTCGAACACCGCCGCGCTCGCTGCGTTCCTGCCGCAGCAGTTGTGCAGCTTCCTCGCGAGTTACCCCGATCTTTCTGTCGACCTGGAGGAGCGTCCGAGCAGCGAGATCGCGCTCGCGATCGCGGAAGGGCGTGCCGAAGTGGGGATCGTCGCGGATATCGCCGAGATGACGACGCTGCAAATCCATCTGCTCGCGCGCGATCAACTGGTGGTCGTCGCGAGCACGAGGCATCGTATCGCCGGGCAGGCGAGCGTGGCGTTCGCGGATATCGTCGGCGAGGCATTCGTCGGTTTGTCGGATGCGGCGCTGGAAACGTATCTGGGCCAGCGTGCGTCCCGTCTTGGGCGGCAGATGAATTACCGTCTCAAGCTGAGAAGCGTGGAGAACGTGGGGATGATCGTCGAAGCGGGCATCGGGATCGCGATTCTTTCAGAGGCATCGGCCGCGGCGCTGCGCCGGCCAGGTCTTGAGATCCTGCCGCTTTCGGAGCCGTGGGGGTCGCGGCAACTCCGTCTCTGCGCCCGCGATTTCGCGACGTTGACTCCGCACGCAAGACTGCTCGCGGAGCATCTCAAGGCGAGCAACGCGTTGCCGGAGGTTGCGTCTTCATAGCGGGTGATTGCGCGCTACGCGTTGCGTTTGCTCAGGCGTTCGAGCATCGCGATCGCGGCGGCCGGATTGTGCGCCTTGAACCCGCTGATCACATAGAGGTAGACATCGCGAGGCGTGTCCGCCGCGCTCGCGTCGCCGGACATATCGAGCCCGTCTGGCGTGCCGCCTGATGCCCATGTGCGCGCACGTGCTGTCCACTGATCCAGCGCGCTGCTGGAATAACCTTTCGGTTGCGCTTCGGTCGTGCCCATGATCCGCGCGTAGACGAACGGCGCGCTCGGGTCTGCGATCTGTGGATACTTCGAATCGCCTGCCATGACAATCGCTACCTCGTATCGGCGCGCGAGCGCGACGAACGCTGCGTTGCGAAAGCTCTCGTGCCGCACTTCGACTGCATGGCGGATCGTGCGTGCGTCGATGCGCTTTGGCAGGAGCTTGAGAAAGCCTTCGAAATCGTCGGGATCGAATTGTTTGGTCGCGGCAAATTGCCAGTTGACCGGTCCGAGCTTGTTCTTCAGTTCCAGCACGCCGCTGGCGAAGAACCGCTCGATGGAATCGCCGGCTTCCGACAGCACTCTGCGGTTCGTGGCGAATCGCGGCGCTTTCAGCGAAAAGACGAAGTCGTCCGGTGTTTCGTCGTGCCACTTCGCGAACGTGGCCGGCTTTTGCGAACCGTAAAACGTGCCGTTGACTTCGATGGTCGTCAGCTGGCGGCTCGCGTATTCGAGTTCGCGTTTCTGCGCGAGCCCTTCGGGATAAAACACGCCGCGCCACGGCTCGAACGTCCAGCCGCCAATGCCGACACGGATTCGCGCAGTGCTGTCCGCTGTTTTTGGCGCTGTTTTTGGCGTTGTTTTTGTCGCTGGCTTTGTGGCCGTCGTTCGTGTCGCCATTGAATGACTCCTTCCTGGGCAATCGATGCGCTCAAGTGTAGTAAATCAGCGAGGCGCGTGCCGGGTGCCGCGATTTCCTTGCAGGTCGACAGCGTCGACACGAACATGCTGATCGACTGTCTCAGTGGCGTCGGTGCAGCGAAAAAAGAACTGGCGCGATATGAGTGGTTTTTCCCGCGGACGAACCCGGCGTGCGCGCGCCCTACAAAGTCTGAAGAAAAAGAAAACAAACGCTTATGCCATGCCGAACCGGGATGCGCTCGTTACGACGCAGTCGTTTCGGCGGCGGGCGCAGGCGTGGCGCTCGATCCATCGGTTCGTGCGGCGCCTGCTTCGCTGTCGTCTTCCTGCGAGCGCGCTTTTTCGCGCGGAAAATGCACGCTCAGCACGGTCGAGCCCTGGGCCGACTGAACGTTCAGCGTTCCGCCAAGCCGTCGCGTGCGGGCCCGCATGCTGCGCATGCCCGTGCCCGGATGGTCCGCCAGTGCGTGGGGATCGAAGCCCACACCATTGTCCTTCACCACCAGCCGCACGCCGGCATCGTCGCCATGCAGATCGATGTCGACGCGGCTTGCCTGACTATGCTTGAGCACATTCGTCAGCGCCTCCTGAAGCGTGCGCATCACGTCGAGACTGTGCGAAGCCGGCAGATAACACTGTTCGAGCCCGCTGACGCTCCAGTTGCATTCGATCCGATGGCATTCGAAGAGGCGCGTCAGCCGGTGCCGTAGCGGCCCGATCTGCGCGTCCAGCGCGTACTCTCCGGATTGATGGCTCGACGCCGTATCGATGATGATGCGCAGGTCGTCGCGCAACTCCTTGAGGATCGACAGAAACTGTTCCGGCGCGATGTCCTGCGGCGCGCGCTCGAGCGTTGCAATGCTGCTCACCAGCGTGCCGCCCAGACCGTCGTGAAGATCGTGCGCGAGATTGAGCCGCTCGCCGAGGCGCGCATTTGTCACTTCGAGCGTGTGCTGGCGCTGTAACGTCGATTCGAGTTCGGCGCACGCGGCCTTGATACGAACCGTGAGCCTGTCGTTGAACTGCTCGATACCGCGCAGATTCGCGACGAACCGCCAGGCCAGCACCAGCGCCATGCCGATCGACAGCAGCTGCGATGTGAGCGCGGTGTAGTAGCGGTTGTCGCTCAGGATGCCCAGGAACGTCAGCAGATCGTGCGTACCGGCCGCGATAAAGATCGCGATACAGAACGACAGGATGCGATGGTCGGTGCGGCGGCTTCGCCACGTGAAGAACAGATACGCGAAGCAGGTTGCGAAGTAGGAACAGGCCTGCATGATGGTCAGCGCCGCACGCATGCCGTTCATGTGGCTGTGCGGCGTCATCAGCATGGCAATGGTGCTGCACGCGACCAGTATCCAGAGCACGGCTTCGATGCGCGGCAGGCGCCGCTCGCAGAACCGCATGACGAACATCGTGAACGACGCGCTGTAGACGACCAGTGCAATCGAATTCGCGGCTTCCCATCCGTCGGTCGTCACGAACGGCCAGGGGGTCGTCGCCACCTGATTGAGCGCGACCCACCCCCACGCGAGCGACATCAGCGTGAACCAGCCGTATGGCGCCTCCTGTCTGCGCATCAGCCACAGCGACAGAAAGAAGCAGCCCAGCGTCGCGGTGACCGCAAGGCTGAAGAGCTGAAGATCGTGACGCAGCCGGTAGTCGCTTTCATAGCGCGCGGCGATCGTGGCCGGGTCGCCAATTGAAACAGGCCCGAGGCCCGGTTGATACGCAGCCTGACCCGCGACGCGAATCAGCAGCGTATTCGTCCCTTCGCGCAGCAGCGGCGGTGGCAGCAACTGGTGGCGCGGGGTGTTCCAGGCGCGCGTCAGCGGTTCGACGAGATGCGGGTCGCGCATCAGCAGCGTGCCGTTCAGCCAGACCGCGCCCGCCATGTTCAGATAGTCGAGCATCAGCGCGACGGGCCGCGTGGTGTCTGCCTGCTGCCATGTGAGCCGGTACCAGACGTCGCCGTCGAAGCCGGACCAGCGCCGCGACCAGTCGTCGGGTAACGAAACGGCAACCCATCCGGCGGCTGGCGGCGTATCGGCCGGCTGCGCGGCGCGTGCCGCCTCGATGTGCGTGAACGTTACAACAGAGGGCGATGTCTGCGCGTTTGCCGCGTTTGCATGAAGCAGGGCGAACGCCATGATGAACGTTGCCGCGAGCGGCCAGAGTGAATCATGCCGTGCGATCAGGGCAGCAAGCCATGCGTGCGCGCTTCGAAGACCGCCTGCGTGCGCGAATTCACCGCCAGTTTCTTGTAGATGTTCTTGATGTGACATTCGACCGTCAACCTCGACAGGGACAGCAAACCGGCGATTTCCCGATTGGTCAGCCCCTTGCCCACCAGCGACAGGATTTCGATTTCCCGTGCGCTAAGCGGCGAGGCGGTGACGGTGCGCGGCGCAGTGACGACCTCCGGCGTGGACGAAGGCGTTGCAGTGCCGACCAGGTCGAGAATGCGTCTGGCGACGAAGGGATCGATCGGTGCGCCGCCGCGCAACGCGCTGCGAACCGAGAGCGATATTTCGATGTCGTCGCGTTCCTTGAGCAGATAACCGGTGGCGCCCGCCTGCAGTGCGGTCACGATGATGTGCTCGGTGCTCCACGCGGAGATTACCAGAATCGGCATGGCCGGATCGCGCTCGTGCAGCGAGCGGATCAGGTCGATGCCGTTGCCGTCCGGCAGCCCGACGTCGATCAGCGCCATCGCGAACGGCTGGTCCGCCAGCAGCGCCTGCGCCGCGCCGATGCTGCCGGCAAATATGAGTGCTTCGTCCGTATAACCGAGGGTCGCGAGGATGCCGCGCATCCGCTCCTGCATCAACGGTTCGTCTTCGACGACCAGCAGCGGGCTTGGGAGGATCGATTCGCTGACATCGGGAAAAGCGTGGCTCATGGGCAAAAGTCGTGGTTTCGATCGTGTGTGGTGGGGGTTTGCGCGACTGCGGGCGGGATCGCGGCCCACGCAGCAACATACCCGAAACAGGCCGGATCGGCCCGGGGATGCCCGGTTCGGGTTGTGTGCGGATGCGCATGTCGAGACTATCGGGCGTTGGCACTGCGTTGCGAATACCTGGTTCCTGGTATTGTTATGAATATATCCATGCGGTCAAATCGGGGCGTCGTCGATGATGCAGGCGAACGGATGAGTCAGCGCCTCACGCGACAGGAGTGAACAGGGTAGTTGCGTGGCGCGGATTCCGAAGCGCCGCGTGTGTGTTGGAGCCGACGCGTCCGCGCCCGGCTCTTTTTTTTGCGCGCGTGTCGGTCAAAGCCGCCGGTAGTCGAACGTCGTGCTGCACAACGCGCCATCCGGCATCAGCGCCCAGTGCGGCATGGCAATACGACGCCCGCGCGTAAACCCGAAAAACGTCAGCATTCGCACAAAAATGGGTGCGCGATGTCGCGATCCGGTCCACAATCGGCGTCTGATATACTAAATTCAGTATTTCTTCGCGATCTTCGCACATGGCCGGACGCGTCCCTACTGGGTCGCGCGGCCGTGCAAAGTCCAACTGGAGGCGACGCATCTTGTCAGAACTTCACACCGAAGTAGCGGCAACGCCGGTGACATTGTCGTTGCGGCCGATCGGCGCGAGCGTGAGCCTGCGTGACCGCGCGTACGCGATGCTGCGTCAGGCGATCGCCGATGCGGACATCTATCAGACGCGCGAAGACGTGCGTCTCGACGACCGTGTGTTGAGCGAGTCGCTGGGGGTGAGCCGCACGCCGGTTCGCGAAGCGATGACGCGGCTCGAACAGGAAGGGTTTCTGCGCACCGTGCCGCGCCGCGGCATCTATATAGTGCGCAAGAGCAAGCGCGAGATCGTCGAGATGATCCAGATGTGGGCGGCACTCGAAAGCATGGCGGCGCGTCTTGCCACGTTGCATGCCACCGATCTGGAAATCGCCCGGCTGCGTCGCATGTTCGATCATTTCCACGACACGACGCCCACCGATCACATCGCCGATTACTCGGACGCGAACATTGCGTTTCACCAGGCCATTGTCGAACTGTCGAAATCGCAGGTCATTCTCGACACGATTAAAAATATCTTTATTCACGTGCGCGCCATTCGCCGGTTGACGATTTCGCAAAGCGATCGTGCATCGCGTTCAATTGTCGATCATCTGCGCATTATTGAAGCGCTGGAATGTCGCGATACCGAGCTCGCCGAACGACTTACACGTCAGCATTCACTAGATCTCGCCGCTTTTGTCGAGGCGAACTGCGATTTTCTCGACTGATCGACACTTAAAAACCGTCTGACTGGAAGACGGTCAACGACAAGCCCGGGACGTTACCAACGACCGGGCTTTTCGCCATGCGCGCGCGATTTGTGACCCTGAATGACGAAATTCAATGCATAAGCAATAGCGAATGAAAATGATAAGGAATTTTGATTATTCGTAGATGTGTAATGTACTTAGCATGACTCCGTATAAGCCGGCGCAGCACGACTCAATGCAGCGCATCAGAACGCACAAAGCAGGACGCCGGCATCAATCAATATAACGGAGACAAGACACATGAACGTTCTTACCCAGCAACCGCCGGCCCCTTCTTTTATAGGGAACCGGTGGACTCAACTCGTCATTGGCATTGTGTGCATGGCACTCGTTGCCAATCTTCAATACGCATGGACGCTGTTCGTCGGGCCGATGAACGCGCGGCACCACTGGGGGCAGGCATCGATCCAGCTGGCCTTTTCGATTTTCATCCTCACCGAGACGTGGCTCGTGCCGGTTGAGGGCTGGCTGGTCGACCGGTTCGGTCCACGACCGGTGGTCGCCGTCGGCGCGCTGTGCGCGGGCGTCGCGTGGATCATGAATTCGTATGCAACGACCTTGCCCGAGTTGTACGTGGCGGCCGTGTTCGCGGGTCTCGGCGCGGGCGGCGTGTATGGCACGTGCGTCGGCAATGCGCTGAAACTGTTTCCGGACCGGCGCGGGCTCGCGGCCGGACTGACGGCGGCGGGTTTTGGCGCCGGCGCCGCGGTCACGGTGATTCCGATCGCCAACATGATCACGCGCACGGGCTATGAACATACGTTCCTGTTCTTCGGTATTTTGCAGGGCGTATGCATCTTCGTGCTGGCGCTGCTGCTGCACAAGCCGGCGCTGCGTCCGGCGTCCACCGCGAAGAAGAAGTTCGCGGTGAGCAAGATCGATTACACGCCGGGCCAGATGATCAAGACGCCGGTGTTCTGGGTGATCTACGTGTCGTTCGTCGCGGTGGCCGCGGGCGGCCTGATGGCCACCGCGCAGATCGGCCCGATCGCGAAAGACTGGGGTCTCGCCAAACTGCCGATGAACTTCTTCGGCATGACGCTGCCGCTGCTCACGATGACGCTCTCGGTCGACAGCATCTGCAACGGCTTCACGCGTCCTTTATGCGGTTTCATCTCCGACAAGATCGGTCGCGAGAACACGATGTTTTTCATCTTCATCGGTGAGGGGCTCGCGCTGCTCGGCCTGATGCAGTACGGCAGCAACCCGTACGCGTTCATGACGTTCGCCGCGCTCGTCTTCCTGTTCTGGGGCGAGATCTATTCGATTTTCCCGGCGATCTGCGCGGACACGTTCGGCAGCAAATACGCGGCCTCCAATGCGGGCACGTTGTATACGGCGAAGGGCACGGCATCGCTGATCGTGCCGATCGCCTCGGTGCTGTCGGCGACAGGCGGCTGGAGTCTGGTGTTCATCGTCTCGGCGGTCATCACGATCGCGGCCGGCATCTCGGCGAAGTTCATTCTCGCGCCGATGCGTCGACGCTGGATCGAATCGAGCGATAACGCGGCGATGAATGCGGCCAGCGTCGCGACCAGTTCGGGCCTGAGCCATCACTGATACATACGGTCGCGAACGGATGGGCAGACAGGCCGGCGCGCGGCAACCGGCAACGAAGGTCGTGCAGTAAAAAAACTCACCCGGCTGCACAGGCAGCGGGGTGAGTTTTACACGTTAAGGCGGGAAAGTTTGCCGCGCATGGGCGCGGCACAAGACGGAACGTAAAGCTCGAATTCAGGCGCCGGCGAGCGCGGGCAGATCCGGTTCGCCCGACCAGTACGCGGCGATCGAGAAGCCTTGCGAGGCCGGCTGAACGGTTTGCGCGCCTGTGCTGGCTTCGACAGGCGAGGGCAGCACCTCGGGCGCGATCGCGGTCTTCTTCGCGAGGATTGCTTCGCTCAGGAACGCAGCGCTGTACGCGTTCAGCAGATGCGGATGATGCGCCTCGATGTACGCGACGATGCGTGCCTGCTCGCCGTCGATGGCTGCGAGCGATTCGAGCGTCTGCACGTCCCAGCGAAAGCGCAGGCCCAGTTCGGCGAACGCCATGTTGTATGCGCAGAGCTGGGTGCGGATCGCCTGTTCGCGCTCCGTTTGATGTCCGTGGATGTGTGCGTTGCCCATGATGTCTCTCCGGTGATCGATAACGTAGATACAGCGTAGGGCGTCAGAATGATAGATGATAGTTAAAGATTATTTCGATAATCATAAGTTTTTGTTTATGAAACTACGCAGCTGCCACGCCGATATCCGGGCGGCGTAGCTACGTATTTGTATGTAATATACAAAATAAAGAATGTGTAAACGACAAATTAGAAACTGGGGAAATCGTTTGCCTGCATCTGGCAGCAAGGAAAACGGCGCTGAAAAGAGAGGAATGGGATCGATGGCTTACAGCATGAAATCCAGACTGGAAACTGCCTGCAAGCTTTGCGTGGCGGGATTGGTGCCCTGTACAACATTGATGCGTCGCGGCAATCGATCCGGCAAAAACGAGGCAATTCACCCGCTTCGCTCACGCTGCATAGCAGCATGACAACACATCGGATAAAACACGCTTGACTAATATTGTGTTTGGAATATTGTATATCACGAAGCAACACACACGCCCCGCCAAGGAGGAGACGTCATGGCAGAAGTAGTTGGGACCACTGAACCGCGGACCGCTGCTGCAGAAAGTGCACAGCAAACAACCGACGGCTTTCACCTCGTCATCGATGCCCTGAAGGCAAACGACATCGATACGATTTTCGGTCTGGTTGGCATTCCCATCACCGACCTCGCTCGCCTCGCGCAAGCCGAGGGTATGCGCTTTATCGGCTTTCGCCACGAGCAGCACGCAGGCAACGCGGCGGCCATCTCCGGCTATATGACAAAGAAGCCGGGCATCTGCCTGACGGTGTCGGCGCCGGGCTTCCTGAACGGCCTCACGGCACTCGCCAATGCCACCACGAACTGCTTCCCGATGATTCTCATCAGCGGTTCGAGCGAACGCGAGATCGTCGATCTGCAGCAAGGCGATTACGAAGAGATGGACCAGCTGAACGCAGCAAAGCCGTACGCGAAGGCCGCGTATCGCGTGCTGCACGCCGAGGACATCGGCATCGGCGTCGCGCGCGCCATTCGTGCGGCTGTGTCGGGCCGTCCTGGCGGCGTGTATCTCGATCTGCCCGCCAGGCTGCTCGCGCAGACGATGGACGCCGTGAAGGCAAAGAAATCGCTCGTGCGCGTGATCGACGCAGCGCCGCGCCAGTTGCCGGCGCCTGAATCGGTACAGCGCGCGCTCGATCTGCTGAAGGGCGCAAAGCGTCCGCTGATCCTGCTCGGCAAGGGCGCCGCCTACGCGCAGGCCGACGCGGAAATTCGCGCGTTTGTCGAGAAGACCGGCATTCCGTATCTGCCGATGTCGATGGCGAAGGGCCTGCTGCCCGACACGCACGAACAGTCGGCTTCCGCAGCGCGCTCGTTCGTGCTGGCTGAAGCGGACGTCGTCGTGCTGATCGGCGCGCGTCTGAACTGGCTGCTCTCGCACGGCAAGGGCAAGACCTGGGGTGCGCCGAAGCAGTTCGTCCAGATCGACATCTCGCCGACGGAAATCGACAGCAACGTCGCGATCGCCGCACCGGTTATCGGCGATATCGGTTCGTGCGTGTCGGCGCTCGTGGCGGGCATCGATGCGAGCTTCCCGAAGCCGGGCGTGGAATGGACCGGCGCGATCACCGAGCGCAAGAGCACCAACCTCGCGAAGATGGCCGCGACGCTGGCGAAGAACCCGTCGCCGATGAATTTTCACAGTGCACTGCGCGCGATCCGCGACGTGCTGAAGACGCGTCCCGACATCAACGTCGTCAACGAAGGCGCCAATACGCTCGACTACGCCCGCAGCATCATCGACATGTACGAGCCGCGCAAGCGTTTCGACTCGGGCACATGGGGAATCATGGGCATCGGCATGGGCTTCGCGATCGGCGCGGCGGTAACGAGCGGCAAGCAGGTCGTCGCGATCGAAGGCGACAGCGCGTTCGGCTTTAGCGGCATGGAACTCGAAACCATCTGCCGTTACGACCTGCCGGTCTGCACGATCGTCTTCAACAACAACGGCGTGTATCGCGGCACCGACGTGAACCCGACGGGCGGCAAGGACGTCGCGCCGACGGTGTTCGTGAAGGGTGCGCGCTACGACAGGATGATCGAGGCGTTCGGCGGCATCGGACACCACGCAACGACACCCGAGGAATTGACGAAGGCCCTGCTCGAAGCAATCGCATCAGGCAAGCCGACGCTCATCAACGCAGTGATCGATGAAGCCGCCGGCACCGAAAGCGGTCGTTTGACGAATCTGAATCCGCAAAGCGCGGCAATGAAGAAATAACATCCATTTGGCAATCAGGAGATTTAAAGGTGAGCAAACCCCTCGATGGCATCAAGATCATTGACTTTACTCACGTGCAGGCGGGTCCGGCATGCACGCAGATGCTGGCATGGTTCGGCGCCGACGTAATCAAGGTCGAACGCCCTGGTTCCGGCGACGTCACGCGTAGCCAGTTGCGCGATATCCCGGGCGTCGACGCGCTTTACTTCACGATGCTGAACAGCAACAAGCGTTCACTGACGCTCGACACCAAGAAGCCGGAAGGCAAGGAAGTACTCGAAAAGCTGATCCGCGAATCGGATGTGCTGGTTGAGAACTTCGGCCCGGGCGCACTCGACCGGATGGGTTTTTCGTGGGAACGGCTGAACGAACTGAATCCGAAGATGATCGTTGCTTCGGTGAAGGGTTTCAGCGACGGCCACCACTACGACGACCTGAAGGTTTACGAAAACGTCGCGCAGTGCGCGGGCGGCGCGGCATCGACCACGGGCTTCTGGGACGGTCCGCCGACAATCAGCGCGGCGGCGCTCGGCGACAGCAACACGGGCATGCACCTCGCGATCGGCATCCTGACCGCGCTGATCGGCCGCGACAAGACCGGCAAGGGCCAGAAGGTCGCGGTCTCGATGCAGGACAGCGTGCTGAACCTGTGCCGCGTGAAGCTGCGCGACCAGCAACGTCTCGATCGCGTCGGCTACCTCGAGGAGTATCCGCAATATCCGCACGGTGAATTCAGCGACGTCGTGCCGCGTGGCGGCAACGCCGGCGGCGGCGGCCAGCCGGGCTGGGTGCTCAAGTGCAAGGGCTGGGAAACGGACCCGAACGCGTACATCTACTTCACGGTGCAGGGCCATGCGTGGGAGCCGATCTGCCGCGCAATCGGCCGGCCGGAATGGATCGAGGATCCGGCGTACAAGACTGCTGAAGCGCGCCAGCCGCACATCTTCGAAATCTTCAAGACGATCGAGGAATGGCTTGCCGACAAGACGAAGTTCGAAGCGGTCGACGTCCTGCGCAAGTTCGATATTCCGTGCTCGCCGGTTCTGACGATGAAAGAACTCGCGAACGATCCGTCGCTTCGCGCAAGCGGCACGATCGCCGAAGTGCAGCACAAGGAGCGCGGCAGCTATCTGACGGTGGGCAGCCCGATCAAGTTCTCGGACATGAAGCCTGAAATCACCGGGTCGCCGCTGCTCGGCGAGCATACCGAGGAAGTGCTCGCGGGCCTCGGCTACAACCGGAGCCAGATCGATAATCTGCGAGAATCGAAGGTGGTCTGATTACGCCACAGGGGTCGCACGTGACGTTCGCAGCTTGCTGAAGTGCGAAACGTCAGTGAAACAGCGCCCCCGTGGGCGCTGTTTTCACAATGACACTGGCGGGCGCGATCATCGTGCTCGCCATCAACGGAGATTCGCTCGAACCATGCAGGCAGCCATCGATTATCAGCAACTTGTCACGGCGATCGGAGACGCGGTCGTCATTTCGGGCACCGACGGCAACATCACGCTGTGGAATCCCGCGGCGCAGCGCATGTTTGGCTTCACTGAAGAAGAAGCGCTTGGCAAGTCGCTCGATGTGATCATTCCCGAGCGTCTGCGTGGACGTCACTGGGAGGGTTACCAGAAAACCATGGCAACCGGCGAGACGCGCTACGGCAACGACGTGCTGCGCGTGCCCGCCGTTCACAAGGACGGCCGTGCACTGTCGATCGCCTTCACCGTCGCGCTGCTGTATGCGCCGGACAGGACGCTGACCGGCATCGTCGCCGTGATTCGCGACGAAACGAGCCGCTTCCAGGAGGAACGCGGTCTGCGCAAGCGTCTCGCCGAACTGGAAGCGAAGGCACAGGCGCAGGCAGGCGCATAAGGCTTCGCGGGCTTCAACGACGGGCTCTGTCAGGAGAGATTCGATGCGTGTAGAAACGCTCGGACGTTACCAGCTCGAACTGTCGGCGCGGCAGTTCATCCATAACGGCGGATGGGCCGCGTTCGCCGCGATCAGCACCACGGAAGACGACGCTGCGCCGGTCGACGTGCTGCCGCTGCAACAGGTCATGGAAAACGCGATCTTCGAGAGCGAGGCGGCGGCGATCGCCGCCGCGCGTGGCGTCGTGATCGCGCTGTTGAAGCGGCCGCAACCGCCCGCCACGCCGGCCATCATCTGAACGACGACGGGCGGCCGGCGACCGGCGACGGCGGGCAAGGCGTCAACTGGTCGACGCCTCGCGGGCTGCCCGTAGTTTGATCGCGGGCACGATCGTCACCGAGATCATCACGCCGAGCGAAATCACGAGAATCGACGCAAACGTGAGATGCAGCGACTGGTGCAGGACCAGCCGGGCGGCGTTGTCGCGCATTGTGTCGGCGGTCGAGTCGAGGAGTTGCCGCAACTGGTCGGACGAGACGGCGGCGGTGCCCGCCGAGTGGCTCAACCCGTAGTTGAGCACCGCGCCGAACATCGCTGCGCCGAGCGTGCTACCCAGATTGCGCGAGAAGAGATTCGATGCCGTTGCGCTGCCGCGCTCCGACGGCGTCACGATTTCCTGGATCAGGATCAGCGAGCTGACGCTCACAATGCCCATTCCGAACCCCATCACCAGCGAACCGATGCCCGCGAGAACCGGCGTGCTGCCGGGTGTCAGCGTGGTGAAGAACACGGCGCCAAGCGGCAGGAACACGCTGCCGGCGATCAGCGTGGGGCGCAGTCCGACCCGGTGAAACGTGCGCGCGGCGAGCGTGGCGCCGCTCGGCCAGCCGAGCATCATCATCGTCAGCGCAAGCCCCGCGATGACCGGCGAGCGGTGCAGCACGCCCTGCACGTACATCGGCAGAAACGTCGTCAGTCCCATCAATGCCATGCCCGAGAGCACGGTGGCGGCGTTGCACGCGGCGATCGGCCGGTGGCTCCACAGCGCGAATGAAATCATCGGGTCGGCGGCGCGCCGTTCCTGCACGACGAAGAGGAACCCGCATACGACGAACGCCGCCAGTTCCAGCGTGCCGCGCGAATAGCCCGACGTGCCGAAACCGGTCAGCGCCATCATGAGCGAGGCAATCGCGAGCGTGAACAGCGCCGCGCCCGCGATATCGATCGAGGGCTTGCCGTGCCGCTCGTGTTCGTGCAGATAGCGAACAAAGCCGATTGCCGACAGGATGCCGATCGGCACGTTGATCCAGAAAATCCACGCCCACGAGAGCTCGCGAATGATGAGGCCGCCGAGCATCGGCCCGATCACGGCGGCGATCGCCCATACGCTCGCGAGATACCCCTGAATCTTGCCGCGCTCGCGCGCCGGATACAGGTCACCGACGATCGTCAGCGCAACGGGCTGCATGGCGCCGGCGCCGATACCCTGAATCAGGCGAAACGCGATCATCGCCGGCATCGACCACGCGAAGCCGGCCAGCACCGAGCCCGCCAGGAAAATCGCGATGCCGGTCAGCATGACTGGCTTGCGTCCGTACAGATCGGCAAGCTTGCCGAACACGACGGTCATCGCCGTCTGCGCAAGCAGGAACGACGAGAAGACCCAGCTGTACAGATGCAGTCCGCCGAGTTCGGTCACGATCTGCGGCATCACGGTGGAGACGATGGTGGCCTCGATCGCGACCATCGCCATCGTTGCCATCACCGAGGCAATCACCAGCGGTCGTACGGTTTTTGTGTGTTGTGACATGGGGCTCGTTTCAGGGACCGGCCGGCGGCGTCGGGTCCGCAATGGGCATGGTACGCAGGGTGGTGTGCGTTACTGTGACGCAAGCGCTCGATGTTATCACCGGAGATAAAGCACCGTGCGGTGCGCTCGACGCCTGGAAACGGACGGCGTTCGATCAGGACCTTGCGGTCTCAAGCTGCGCGGGTGCGTGAATGCAGAAGGACAGTGCCGATACCGCCCAGTGCGATCACGCTCATGCCGAGCGCGGTCCACAGATCGGGTATCTGGCTAAACAGCGCCCAGCTGAAGAGTGTGGCGAAGGCGAGCTGCGCGTAACCAAACGGCGTGAGCAGCGCGAGCGGCGCGCGGCGCAGCGCCTGGAGCATCAGCACGTGCCCGAACGTCGCGAGCGATGCCATCAGCAGCACGAGAACCCAGCTTCCAGTCCGGACGCGTCCCATTTCCGGAAGCAGCGTCGCCTGATCTGCCCAGAGCAGAAGCGCAAGCGTGACGGTGGCGACGAGCGCCGTCAGAAAATTCGTGGTGATAGGGTCGCCGCTTTTCGATAGCTTGCTGGATGCGACCTGAAAGCAGGCGAAGGTTGTCGCAGCGCCAATGGGAAAAATCACGGTCCAGCTGAATTGACCGCCGCCGGGGCGCACCACCATCAGCATGCCGATGAAACCCACCACGACCAGCGCCCACTTGCTTCGCGGCACGTCTTCGTTGAGCACGGTTGCAGCGAGGAGGGTGGTGATGAGGGGCGCCATCATCGCGAGCGAGGTCGTGACGGGCAGCGGCAGATAACGCAGGCCGGCGAACGTGCAGGCCGAATTGGACAGCAACAGGAATGCGCGCAGAAACTGCAGCTTCAGCTCGCCGGTGTTGCGAAAGTGCCTGGCGCCGCGCCGTGCCTGCCACACGCCGAGCACGAGCGCCTGGAAGAAGTAGCGCACGAGCAGCAGTGCCAGCAGCGGTACTGCCGTGCCGATCACCTTGACGGTTGCATCGCTGGCCGCGAACGTCGCGGTCGTCGCGACCATGACGAAAATGCCCGCCTCGACGGTGACCGGTAGCGAAAAGCCGCGCATGCGGGCCAGAACGTCCATCGGGCTCTCTTGTTGTGGGCGCGGATTCTTCAGGTTTGCGTTCGAACCCGATTTGCCCTGTTTGTTACGCTGGGGTCAATTATGACTATTAAAGTGAAAGATGAACCCATGCAGGGCAAAAAATGAACGCTGGAGGTCCAGCTGGTCGGGATAGCGCCAGCGAAGCCGAGGCAGAAGCCGGCTGCTGTTCGCAGGGACAAAGTGGAAGGTGAACTTTCTGGTGGTCGTCAAAGCGGATGCGAACTGCCGCCCCGGGCCGTGATGTTCGTCCAGTTGCGGCTGCCGGGTCATGCCACGCGGCGTCAGGGCAACAGCGCGCCCGTGGCAATAACGAAACGGCGATCCGCCTGCCGCGCGCATCGCCTGTTGACTCACATCCTGTTATCGCGGCGTGCCGTCCAGCCGCACGATCCAGTCTTCAGTTTCCCTGCTTTGCGCGGGGAAGCGCCTGAGTACATCGGGATCGTGACCCGGAATGACGTGCTGGGCGGAATCGGCGAGCTGATAGACCGTCTCATAGCCTTCGAGCATGTCCCCGACGTTGTACACGGTTGGAAACGGGCGGCTCTGCTCCATGTTCGCGTACAGATGCGATGCGTCGGACGCGAGCACGACCCAGCCGCGCTCAGTGTGCACACGCACGACCTGCAAGCCGTTTGTGTGGCCGCCGACCCGATGCACGCTCAGACCCGGCGTCAGATGCGACGTGCCGTCATGGAACTGCACGCGGCCTTCGAAAATCCGCCCAACCATCGATTTGACGTCTTCCGCGTCGAATGGATGGTTTAACGCGCCGTGGCACATGCAGCGGCCGGTGCAATACGCCATCTCGCGATCCTGCACGTGATAGCGCGCTTTGGGAAACAGCGAGCGGTTACCGGCATGGTCGTAATGCATGTGCGTGATGATGACGTCTTCGACGGAATCCGCACGGATGCCGATCTTGCCCAGCCCTTCCTCCACTGTCCGCGTGATGATGCGGCGGCGCTTCGCGCCGACTTCCGCGTCGAAGCCCGTATCGACAAGAAACGTGCGGCTTTCACCGATCACCGCCCAGACAAAGTAGTCGAGCGGCATGTTCGTGTCGTGCGGATCGCCGCCTATGAAGTTATCTCGCGCCGGGCGGTCGTGATGTGCGTATTTGATCGCGTAGACCTTGTAGTTCTCGGGTGCAGTCGTCATCTGGCTGTCTCCTTTCATGCCGTATGAGAGCGCTATCATAACAAAGCAGTCCCATCTTGTGTTGCGTGCCTGAAGGTGGGTTGGCGCACGACGGCCGTGCGCTACAATCCAGCGTCGAATTGAACATCTGGATAGACGAGTGAAAAAGCGTGGGGCGCCCGCCGCCGACGGGAAAATCGTACTAACCGAAGGCAAGACGCGTACGGGCGGGCAGGCTGTGCGGATGATCGACGTCGCGAATGCGGCGAACGTATCGTTGATGACCGTGTCGCGCGCCCTGAATGAGCCGTCGAAGCTTTCGGAAGAAACCCGCAAGCTTGTGCTGGACACGGTCCGGCGGATTGGCTACGTGCCGAATCACATCGCGTCCAATCTCGCATCCGCGCGCTCCAACGTGGTCGGGCAGATCGTGCCGAGTATCCAGAATTCGCTGTATTCCCACACGATCCAGGGCAGCTCCGATGTGCTGCGTGCAGCGGGCATGCATCTGCTGCTGGCCGACAGCGGCTATTCGCTCGACGAAGAAGAGGCATTGATCGGTGCGTTTCTCGCGCAGCGTGTGTGCGGACTCGTGCTGCACAACACGGCCCACACACCGCGCGCGGTGCAGATCATTCGCCAGGCCGGCATCCCGATCATCGAAACCGGCGACCTCGTGCACAACCCGCTCGACATGGCGATCAGCTATTCGAACTTCAATGCGTCAAAGGAAATGACGCTCTATCTGGCTGCCCGCGGCTACAAGTCGATCGGTTTCGTCTGCCTCGCGACCCGCAACAACCTGCGCGCGAAAGAGCGCCTGAAAGGTTACAACGCGGCGCTAACCGCACTCGGCCGTGCGCGCAACCCGGCATTGGTGCGCGAGGTGGAGGGAGGACTCACGTCGGGCGCTCATGCGATGACCGACATGATGCAGCGTGCGCCGGAAGTCGACGCGATCTTCTTCGCCGGCGACGTGCTGGCCGTCGGCGCACTGTTCGAAGCACAGCGGCGCAACTGGAAGGTGCCGGAGCGCATCGCGATTGCCGGCTTCGACGATCTCGACATTCTCCGGCATACGGTGCCGCGGCTGACCTGTCTGAACCTGCCGCGCCTCGAAATCGGCCGACGCAGCGCCGAAGCAGTACTGCAACGGCTGCGCAACGACGGACCTGTCATGCCGGGCCGGCTCGATCTGGGCTTCGAAATCATCCAGCGCGAAAGCACCTGAGACGCGCCTGGCAGGAACGGGTGCGGCGCGTCAGCGGTTTCCATCCCCCATTTCGTACCGACGGCGTCGTCCATTGCCGTCACTTGCCGACTGGACGATCCGCGCGCTGCGCATCCGTCGTCGCTGGCGATCGTCCGGCCCCCGTCAGATTCCGCTTTCCCTCCTTGCTTTTCTCCTGGTTCTCGCAACGACCTATGTTGCAGCCGCTAGTCTTTTCAGATAAGTTAGCGCTATCATAGATAACGTGAGAGAGACTTTCCGCGAAAGCGCGCGATGCGCAGAGGCGATCGCGGCAAGACCGTCAACCGCCAGCGCCCTTTTTCAGGGCGGCGTCAGTCAACAGGGAAAATTGCAGAATGAAGGGAAAGACCGCGCTCGTTACAGGTTCCTCGCACGGACTGGGCTTTGCGATGGCCGATGCGCTTGCGCGCGCCGGATATCACGTCGTGTTGCACGGGCTCGAACCGTCATCCGACGTGGAGTCGGCGCGAGCCGCGTTCGAAGCGCGTCATGGACAGCAGACGCACTATCTGCAGGCGGACCTTGCCGGGGCGCGCGCGGTCGAACAGCTTGTCTTCGATACGATCCAGCGCGTTGGCCCGATCGACGTGTTGATCAATAACGCGGTGGTCCGGCATTTCGCGCCGATTGAATCGTTTCCCGCCGACATGTGGGACCGCGCGCTCGCGGTGAACCTGAGCGCCGCGTTCCATGCGATCCGCCTCGCGCTGCCGGGCATGCGCGAGCGCGGCTGGGGACGCATCTTTAACATGACCTCGGTCTATGGCGTGCGTGGCACGGCGAACCGCGTGGACTACGTGACCACCAAATCCGCTCTGCTGGGCCTGACACGCGCGGTAGCCGCCGAAACGATGGGGCAGGGCATCACCTGCAATGCGATTTGCCCCGGTGCGGTTCACACGCCGACCAGCGAGGACCGCATTCAGTCACTAATGGAAGCCAGAGGGCTGGATCGCGAGCCCGCAATCAAGGCATTTCTCGCCGGCAAACAACCCACGGGGCGCTTCGTCGAAGCCGCGCATATCGCTGAACTCGTGGTGTTCATGTGCGGCGCCGCGGCCGGCGAAATAACGGGGGCGATGTTGCCGCTCGAGGGCGGCTGGCTTGCGACCTGAATGAAAGGACCGGCGGCCGGGATATCCCTGACGCGCCACATCGCGAAGAAACACTCGACGGAGACCAATAACGTCTTGCCAGATTGTATGACAGGAATATAATCGTATTCATTGATAGCGCTCCCATAACCTCGGGTCGCCGAACTACGAACGCATCAAGAAAAATCGCCGGAGACAGCCTTATGCAGAGCGAAGCGAGCATCGGATTCCGACTGGACAGGTTGCCACTGTCCGGTTATCACTGGCGGCTGCTTGGCCTGATCGCCGCTGGCATGTATTTCGATTCGTTCGATATCTACATCGCGGGCACGGTGCTTGCAGCGATGATCCACAACGGCGAATCGACGCTCAAGCTGAACGCGATGTTCGTCTCCGTCACATTCCTCGGCATGATGGCGGGTGCCTGGTTGTCCGGGCTGCTGGGCGACCGTTTCGGCCGGCGTTTTTCCTACCAGTTCAATCTGGGCATCTACGGTTTTGCATCGATCGCCGCGGCACTCGCGCCGTCGATCTACTGGCTGATCTTCTTTCGCCTCGTGATGGGCATTGGCATGGGCGCCGAAATCGTGGTCGGCTACGGCACGCTGAGCGAGTTCATTCCCGCCCGGTGGCGCGGCCGTTTCGGCACGATCCTCAATCTGGTCATCAACACGTCGCTGTTCCTGTCGACCTTCCTCGGCTGGCTGATCGTGCCGCAATACGGCTGGCGCTGGATGTTCGCGATTGCCGGCTGCGGCGCGCTCTTCGTCTGGTTCCTGCGCAAGTCGATGCCTGAATCGCCGCGCTGGCTGGCGGCGCGCAATCGCGGCGACGAAGCGAACCAGATTGTGTCGCGTATCGAGGCCGCATGCGGTGTCGATTCCACCACCGCCATCGCCGCCGCCGCGCAGCAGCCTGCCCGTGCGAGCACGGCCGGCAAGGGAAGACTCGCCGATCTGTTCTCGAGTCGCCTGCGTATCCGCACGATCATCGGCATCACGGTGCTGGTCGCACTCTTCACAGTCAATTACGCGTTCGTCAGCTGGATTCCGACGTTTCTCGTCAAGCAGGGTCACAGCGTATCGAACTCGCTTGGCATCACTGCGATCATGTTCGCGGGTGGGCCGATCGGTTCGCTGATCGCGTTCGCGCTTGCCGAACACGTCGGCCGCAAATGGGGCATCGTGCTGTTTTCGCTGATCTGTGCCGGCTTTGGCATCGCATATCCGTTCGCGCAGTCGGCAGTGGCGATCACGGCGCTCGGTTTTGCGATTACCTGCTGCATCTATGTGCTGTCCTCGTTCAGCGTGGCGACGTATGTCCCCGAACTGTTTCCAACCGACTTGCGCCTGCGCGGCTCGGGCGTGTCGAACACGGTGGGTCGCGCGGTCAGTATCGTGGTGCCGTATGTGGTCGCGGCGGCGTTCACCGGCTTCGGCATCACGGGCGTGCTGACGCTGATCGTCGGAACGTTGCTGCTGCAGGCGCTGATCGTCGGCGTACTGGGCCCGGAGACCAGGAACCGTTCGCTCGAGGCAATCGCCGCCGAGGCGGCGGGCGAACCGGGCTGCACGCTCGAACATGATGCTGCCGCGGCGGCGAAGTAATGCGATCTGCCTCACGCGACATGACAGAACGGCAAAAGGGAATAACGAGGGAAATCGCCCGACATGACATTGCCCGCTGAAAACCATCGAACTCACGAAGCCGCCGGCCTGACGCGACGGCTCGCGGATTTCGTCGAGCGCACACGCTGGGCCGATGTGCCCGCCGTGGTGCGTCACGAGGCGAAGCGTTCGCTGGTCAATTACTTTGCGGTCGCGTTGGCCGGTTGCTCGGATCCAGCCATCGACAAGGCCGTCAGCGTGTACGACCGCTTTCGCGCCGGCGACGACGCAGGCGTGATCGGCCGCCGCGAACGCACCGACATCCTGAACGGCGCGGCGCTCAACGCGATGAGCGCCAACGTCTTCGATTTCGACGACACGCATCTGCCCACCATCATCCATCCGACCGCACCGGTCGCCGCTGCGTTGTTCGCGCTCGCCGAAGCGCGGCAATTGAGCGGCGAGGCGCTGCTGCTTGCGTTCGTCGTGGGCGTTGAAGTGGAGTGCCGGATCGGCAACGCGGTGTCGCCGGAACACTATCAGCGCGGCTGGCACATCACGTCGACGTGTGGTGTGTTCGGCGCGGCCGCCGCGGTCGCGAAGGCCGTGGGACTCGACGCGCAGCACATCGTCTGGGCGTTGGGCAACGCGTCCGCGCAGGCATCGGGTCTCGTCGAGACGCTCGGCACGATGTCGAAGAGCATCAGCGTCGGCAACGCTGCGCGTAACGGCTTGCTGTCGGCGCTGCTCGCGGCGGATGGATTTTCCGGGCCCGACGCGCCGCTCGAAGGCGAACGTGGCTTTCTGCGTGTCACCGCACAACGGCCCGATTTCAGTGCGATCAGCGAAGGGCCAGGCCGTGAATGGGCGCTGCTGTCGAATACCTACAAGCCGTATCCATGTGGCGTCGTGCTCAATCCGGTGATTGACGCATGCCTCGATCTGCGCCGCGATGCACGGTGGCGCTTCGACGAGATCGAGCGTGTCGAACTCACGGGTCATCCGTTGCTGCGTGAACGGACCGACCGGCCTGGCATCCGCTCCGGACGCGAATCGCAGGTCAGCGCGCAGCACGCGGTTGCGGTGACGCTTGCGCGCGGCAAGGCCAGTCTCGCGGAATTCAGCGACGCTGCCGTGACCGATCCGTCGCTTCGCGCGTTTGCCAGCCGTCTGCGTTTTATCGACGACGCCTCGTGGCCCGTCGAGTCCGCGCAGGTGACGATCGTGTTGCACTCGGGCGAACGCGTGTCACGTCGCGTGCAGGCTGCCCGTGGCAGCCTTGCCGCGCCGCCCGGCGATGTGGAGCTGGCTGCGAAGCTGCGTGAGCTGGCGGCGTATGGCCGCTCGGGCGTCGATCCGCAGGCACTGCTCGATGTGCTTTGGCAGCTGGATCATGAGCCTGACAGCGCCGCACCGATGCGCGCCGCGCGTCGGGTGGCCTGACAGCCGGCGCATGATGGCGAACAGATAGCGAAGTTATTGCAAGCAGTTTTTCAGACGCGTGAGGGAGTTATGTCGGAAAGTCAGAAAATCGGTTTTATCGGTGTGGGCGTGATGGGGCGTCCGATGGCGCGCCGTCTCATCGAAGCGGGGCACGCGCTGGTCGTGTTCGATCGCGACGAAGCGGCGCTCGCGGAACTGTCGGCGCTCGGCGCGAGAGCAGCGAAGTCGGTGCGCGAAGTGGCGGACACGGCGCGCATCATCTTCACGAGCCTGCCGACGCCCGCAGTGTTCAGGCAGGTTGCGACTGGTGACGACGGTATCGTTAGCGGCAGCGCCGTGAAGATTCTCGTCGATCTGTCGACTGTCGGCTCGCGTACCGAAAAGGAAGTGGCGGCCAGCCTGCTCGCGAAAGGCATCGAGACGGTCGATGCGCCCGTCAGCGGTGGCGCCGCGGGCGCACAGAAGGGCACGCTGGCAATCATGGCGGCCGGCAAGCCTGCCGCGGTCGACGAGATCCGTGGCCTGTTCGAGGTGCTCGGCAAGGTCTTCGTCGTCGGTGACGAGGCAGGGCAGGGGCAATTGCTGAAACTGCTGAACAACATGCTTTCGTCGACGGCCTTCGCCATTACGTCCGAGGCATTCGTCGCGGGCGTGAAAGGCGGGCTCGATCCTGAAGTCATGATGTCGGTGTTCAACGCCGGCAGTGGCAAGAACGGCGCGACGCTCGACAAGTTTCCCAAACAGGTGCTGACGCGCACGTTCGACTTCGGCTTTCCGATCGGCAGCGTCTGCAAGGACATCGGCCTCGCGGTCGACGAATGCCAGGCGCTCGGCGTGCCCATGTGGGTCGGCAACGCCGCGCGCCAGGTCTGGAACTACGCGGCGATGCAGGACGGCACGCGGCGTGACATGACCGAACTCGTCGAATACGTCGAGAACTGGTCGTCGGGCAAGGGTCCGGCCGTCTGATCAATCAACCGGCTGTTCGCGACGCACGCCGTCGCGTTGATGCCCTCGCAGGAGAACAACATGATCGTCGAATTGCGCATCTATCACTGTGCCCCCACTCGCCTGCCGGCGCTGCTGGACCGTTTCACGAGCACCACGCTCGGCTTCTTCGAGAAGCACGGCATCCAGCAGATCGGTTTCTGGACCACGCTGATCGGGCCGAGCAATCACGCGCTCACCTACATGCTGAAGTGGGAAAGCCTCGCTGAACGCGAGCAGAAGTGGAATGCATTCCAGGCAGACGCCGACTGGATCACGAAGCGCGCGGCGACCGAAGCGGACAGGCCGATCGTCGAGCGCATCGAAAACCACTTTCTGACGCCGACGGCTTTTTCGGCGTTGCGCTAGAACCCGATCCCGCATTGACTGGAGTGTGTCATGTCTCATGCAGCACAGTTCTATATCGACGGACGATGGGTCGAGCCCGTGTCCGCCACGTGGTTCGACATCGTCGATCCAGCGACAGAAACCCCATTCGAGCGGCTCGCGCTGGGCGGCGCGGAGGACGTCGATCGCGCGGTGGCCGCCGCGCGCCGCGCGTTTCCCGCGTGGTCCGGGACCGTCGTCGCTGAGCGCGTCGCGCTGTTGAAGCGCGTTCTGCATATCTACGAGCGTCGCTACGACGAATTCGCCGAGGCGATGCGCCACGAAATGGGCGCGCCGATCACCTTCGCGCGCAACGGCCAGGCGGTGCGCGGTCCGGCGCATCTGAACGCGCTCATCGACGTGCTCGAACGCTTCGAATTCGAGGAGCAGCGCGGCAGCACGCGAGTGGTGCTGGAACCCGTCGGCGTATGCGGACTCATCACGCCCTGGAACTGGCCCGTCAACCAGATCGTCGTGAAGATCGCGCCCGCGCTCGCGGCCGGTTGCACGATGGTGCTGAAGCCGAGCGAGTATTCGCCGCTGAGCGCACTGCTGTTCGCCGAGGTGCTTCACGAAGCCGGTGTGCCGGCCGGTGTGTTCAACCTGGTGAATGGCGACGGCCCTGGCGTGGGTGCGGCGATCGCGAGCCACCCGGACATCGACATGGTGTCGTTCACGGGCTCGACGCGGGCGGGCGTACTGGTTGCAAAGGCGGCGGCGGAGACAGTGAAGCGCGTTGCGCAGGAGCTGGGCGGCAAGTCGGCCAACATCCTGCTCGACGACGTGAACCTCGACGAGGCCGTCACGCGCGGCGTGGCGGCGTGCTTCACGAACTCGGGCCAGTCGTGCTCGATTCCGACGCGCATGCTTGTGCCGCGCCATCTGATGAACGACGCCGCGCAGATCGCAAAGCGCGCGGCGGAAGCCTATTGTGTCGGCCCGACCGACGATCCTGCGACGCAGCTCGGCCCGCTCGTCAACCGTAACCAGTTCGAACGCGTGCAGATGCTGATCCAGACGGGCATCGACGAAGGCGCGCGTCTCGTGACGGGCGGCATCGGCTTGCCGGCGGATGTCGACAGGGGCTACTACGCGCGCCCGACAATCTTCGCCGACGTCACACCGCAAATGACGATCGCGCGCGAGGAGATTTTCGGACCCGTGTTGTCGATGATCGCGTACGACACGGAAGACGAAGCGATCGGAATTGCAAACGGAACGGAGTACGGCCTCGCCGCGTACGTGCAGTCAGGCGACGTGCGGCGCGCCCGCAAGATCGGGCGTGCGTTGCGCGCGGGCGGTGTGCATCTGAACTATCCGCCAGCGGATTTCGGTGCGCCGTTCGGCGGCTACAAGCGCTCGGGCAACGGTCGCGAATGGGGTGAAGCGGGGTTGCGCGAATATCTGGAGACCAAGGCGATGGTGGGCTACGGCGCGGACTGATCCGTTCGGATCGGGTTGTCGCCGTAAAAAATTTTCCTTTTATAAATTGTCGGACAATCATCTGGTCAGGCAGTAATAGCATTGACGGATATGAACCTGCGAGGAACGCACGATGGACAAGAGTGAACGCTTTGACAGAGGTTTTGAGAACCGCAAGGAGGTGCTTGGCGCCGCGCACGTGGAGAAATCCTGGGCGAATGCCGACGACTTCAACAGGCCGATGCAGAAATTCGTCACTGAAAGTTGCTGGGGCGACATCTGGGGCGATACGACGCTGTCGTTCAAGACGCGCAGCATGCTGAATCTCGGCATGCTCACCGCGATGAGCCAGCACCACGAACTCTCTGTACACGTGAAGGGTGCGCTGCGCAACGGCGTGACGACCGGGGAAATCCGCGCGGTGCTGATGCAGGCCGCGGTCTACTGCGGCGCGCCGCTTGCACTGGCGGCGTTCCGCGTCGCCAGCGAAGCGATCAAGGCCTACGAGGCGGAGACTTCGACGGCCTGAATACGCCATCCGCAGCGTACGGAGAGATATGCACCGCTGCGCGGTGCGCACAACGAACTGGAGACACACGATGAAGGCATTGACTGCAGATGAGGTCGTAAGGTCGGAGGGCGAGCAGTCGGTTGAAACGAAGAGACGCAACGCGATCAAGGGCGCGTTCTTCTCTGAGTTCATCGACATGTTCGATATTTACCTGCCAGTGGTGGTGCTGTCACCGGTGCTGGCGTTTTTCCAGCCGGCGCATCTGTCGAGAGGGATGGAGACGATTCTGGCGTCGCTGGTGTTCATCACGACACTGCTCGGCCGGCCGGTCGGCGCGCTGCTGTTCGGCATGGTGGCCGATCGCATTGGACGCCGCAAGGCGTCGATCTGGTCGGTGTCGGGCTTCGGCGTCGTCACGTTGCTGATCGCGCTGCTGCCCGGCTACGAGAGTATCGGGATCATGTCGTACTGGCTGCTGGTGCTGCTGCGTTTCGTCGACGGGATTTTTCTCGGCGGTGGCTACACCGGTGCGATGCCGCTCGCGATCGAGTATTCGAAGAAGGAACAGCGCGGCTTCGTGGGCGGTTTCATCATCGCCGGTTTTCCGGCAGCGTACGTGACGATCAATCTCATCGCGATGCTGATGTTCGCGCTCTTTCCGCTGAACGGCACGCATTCACCCTATGCGCAATGGGGCTGGCGTATTCCGTTCGTGCTCGGCGCGGTGCTGGCCGGCGCGCTCGCGATGTACTACGTGCGCAAGGTCGCCGAATCGGAAATCTGGGAAAGCGAAACCGCCGACAAGACCGGCGCGGCGGAGAAGCTGCCGCTGTCGGACCTGATTCGCGGCAAAAGCGGACGCAATCTGCTGCAGGTGCTGGTGATGATGACGGGCTTCTGGCTCACGCAGAACATCATCACGATTTTCCTGCCGACCGGTCTTCTGGTTCGCCAGCTCCATCTGACCGGCTTTCAGATGACGTCGACGCTGATGCTCACGTATTTCGTGCTGTTCTTCACCTACATCGGCTCCGGGATGATCGCGCAGAAGATCGGGCGGCGGCGGTTCTTTGCGATCGTCGGCCCGCTGATCGCCACGGTGGGCGCCGCGCTGCTGTATGTGCTGGCCAATGTCGACGGGCTGTCGCTGCCGGCCATCATGTTCATCGTCTGTGTGCTCGCCGTGCTTGTGACATCGCCGTGGGGCGTGATCGTCACGTACATCAACGAACGCTTCGTGACCGACGTGCGCGCGACGGGATTCGGCGTGGGTTTCAGTCTCTCGGTGATCATTCCGTCGTTCTACGCGTTCTATATGAACTGGTTGAGCGCGTTCATGCCGCTCGCGCTGACGTCAGTGGTGCTGCTGTGCGTCGGCGGATTGATCGGGACGGTCGGTGCGCTGATGGGGCCCGAAACGAAGGACGTCGATTTCTAGCCGGATGGTTATTTTTGTGATTTTCGTGGAGGAATGGGATTCATGAACAAGGAACGGATCGGTTTCATCGGTCTTGGCAACATGGGCGGCCGCATGACCCGGCGTCTCGTCGACTCCGGCATCGCGGTGCTCGGCTACGACACGGCGCCTGGGCGCATCGCGGCGGCCGGTGCGCAACCCGCCGGTACGCTGCGCGACGTGTTCGCGTATGCGGACGTCGTGATGATGTCGCTGCCGGACAGCAACGTGGTCGAAGCGGTTGTCGAGGGCGAGGGGGGTGTGCTCGCGCACTGTCGCGAAGGCCAGACGGTCGTGGATCTGAGCACGGCTGCGGCCAGTTCGACGATCCGGCTCGCGAAGCTGTTCGCCGATCGCGGCGTTCACTATATCGATGCCGGTATTTCGGGCGGCGCCGCGGCCGCGGAGAAAGGCACGTTGACGCTGATGGTGGGCGGCGACGCCGGCGCGGTCGACGCGCTGAAGTGGGCCTTCGCGCCGATCAGCTCAAAGGTCGCGTATATGGGCGGGAGCGGGGCCGGCCACACGACGAAGCTGCTGAACAATTTCCTGAACGCCGTGAGCCTCGCGGCGAGCGCGGAGGTGATGGTGGCCGGCAAGAAAGCCGGGCTCGACCTGCATGTGCTGCTCGATGTGCTGAACAGCAGCAGCGGAGTCAACTTCGCGACGCTGAACCGCTTTCCGAAAATCGTCGACGGCGATTATCTCGAAGGCGGCCTGACCGGCAAACTGATGACGAAGGATGTCGTGCTGTACGTGGACCGCGTGCGCGAACTCGGCGTGATGTCGCTGAATGCTGCCGGTCCGCTCGCAAGCTTCGGTCTCGGCACGGCGCTCGGCTATGGCGACGTGATCAGCAATCGGGTCGTCGATGCGATCGGCGACGTGTCGGGCGGCGTGCGGCTGTTCGACGGTCAACAGAAGCAGGAGAAAAGCGCATGAAGGTCTTTCACGGCAGGGCGGACGGCGCAATGTCGGAGCGTCGCGGCGAAACGTTCTCGGGCACGGTGTGGGCCGACCCGGTGATGCCGGCGACCAGCGGCGTCACGATCAACACGGTGTTCTTCGCGCCGGGCGGCCGTACCTACTGGCACACGCATGAGCAGGGCCAGGTATTGCAGGTAACGGCTGGCAAGGGCTGGATCTGCCTTGACGGCGAGGAGCCGCAGGAGATCCGCCAGGGTGACATCGTTTTTATCGGTCCAAACGAGCGGCATTGGCACGGTGCGAGCGCCGGCAGCTACATGGTGCATATCGCGACGTCGATCGGTAAAGGGACGTGGCAGGAAGAAGTGGCTGAACGGGACTATCCGTCAGGCACTGCACGCTGATCGTGCAGGCGTCCGGTGCGCGTGATATCGCGCGCCCGGAAGCACGTATCGATCACCGGCAATCGCGGGCGGGGCCCTCTGCTTTCAACAGGAACGATGCAATGAGTCTGACCGGACAGGAACTGCAGCAACGTGACGCGCAGCGTATCAAGGAAAAATTCGTCCGTGTACACGGCGCATGGAACGCTGCGTGGGACAGCATGTTGCGCCTCGACGCCGGCTTCGTTGACGCGTACCTCACGTTTTCCGAAGTGCCGCAGCGCAAGCGTTATCTCGATGACAAGACCCGGGAGTTCATCGCGCTCGCCGCCGATGCGTGCGCGACACAGCTTCATGCGCCGGGTGTCGCGCATCACCTGGAGCGCGCGTTGTCGTTTGGCGCGACGCGCGAGGAGTTGATGGAAGTGCTCGAACTGATCAGCACGATCGGCATTCATACGAGCAACGTTGGCGTGCCGGTACTGCTCGAAGTGCTTGAAGAGGAGGGCATGCGCGCGGGGCCGCCGCCACTTGATGAACGTCGGCTCGCACTGAAGGCGGGGTTCGAGAAGAATCGCGGCTACTGGCATCCCTCGTGGGACGGTCTGCTCGAACTCGACCCCGATCTGTTCGATGCGTATCTCGCGTTTTCATCGGTGCCGTGGCGCACGGGCCCGTTGAGCCCGAAGGTCAAGGAACTGATCTATTGCGCGTTCGACGCGTCCGCCACGCACCTGTACGTGCCGGGTCTGAAACTCCATATGCGCAACGCGCTGCATTACGGAGCAACTGCCGAAGAGATCATGGAAATGCTGGAGATCGTCAGCACGACCGGCATACACGGTGCCGAGCTTGGCGCACCGCTGCTCGAAGCCGCGCTGGCGCGAACAGAAGCGCACACCGATGCGTAACGTGACGTCGCGGTATTCGATGATGCCGGGCGAGGCCATGTTGCCCGTGCGGGCCGCCGCGATACCCGGCTACAACTAGCGAGCCATACGGACATGCCGGATCACGCTACGCTCGTTGTACTTCGCCACGGACAGTCGGTGTGGAATCATGCGAACCGCTTCACTGGCTGGACCGACGTCGGGTTGTCGGAGGCGGGCGTCGAACAGGCGCGGCGCGTTGGCGAGCAGTTGCGCGACGCGGGTTTTAACTTCGATCAGGCGGTTACGTCGACGCTACAGCGGGCCGCGGTGACGCTTCAGCACCTTGTGCACGCACTCGGCGAGCCGGACCTGCGGACGACGCACTCGTGGCGTTTGAATGACCGGCACTACGGCGCGTTGACCGGCATGGAGAAAGCGGCGGCTGCGGCTGTGTTCGGCGTGGCGCGGGTGCGCGAATGGCGGCGTGGGTTCAATATCGCTCCGCCGCCGCTCGATCCCCCCGCACAGCGTGAATTGCTTGACGCGCTCCACGATGCGTCGATGCCGGACCTCGACACGCTGCCGCGCACCGAAAGCCTGCGCGATACGCTGGTGCGCGTACTGCCGTTGTGGGAGGAATGCGTGGCGCCGGCTCTGCAAAATGGGGAGTCGGTGCTGATGGTTGCTCACGGGAATTCACTGCGTGCGTTGTTCAAGCATCTGGACGATATCGACGACGTGGCGATTGCGTCAATCGAGGTCGCGCACGCCCAGCCGCTGGTGTTGACGTTCGACGCGATGCTTCGCGTCACATCGCGCACGCCGCTCGACAAGTGGCGGACGATTCGCGCAAAAAATGCAGGCAATGTGCGTTGAGGACTTGATCCAGACGACTTGAGACTCAGAAAACGGTCCGCGATGAAGTATCATGAACGCCATATCTTGTCGGACAGGAAGACAATAATGCTAGCTGATATTGGCGTGGTGCGACCTGAGACACTGCGTCATCAAGTCGAAAATGTGTTGCGGCAGGCCATCGTGACCGGACGTTTCGCGCCGGGCGCACGGCTTATCGAGCGCGAACTGTGTGAGACGCTGGGCGTGAGCCGCACGTCGATACGGGAGGCGTTGCGCAAGCTCGAGGCCGAGAAGCTGGTGCGCAACGTGCCGCACAGGGGGCCGATTGTTGCCGTGATGTCGAAAAAGGAAGCGAGCGAACTCTACGCGCTGCGAGGCTTGCTCGAAGGCTTTGCCGCGCATGAATTCGCGCGGCTGGCGAGCGATGCGGCGATTGTCCTGTTCGGCGAAAAGGTGAAGGCGTTGCGTGTCGAGGCGATGGCGCAGAATCAGGCCGGTGTGCTGGGAGCGAAGACCGCGCTATACGATGTGCTCCTCGATAACTGCGGCAATGCGCTGGTAAAGGAAGTCCTGACGAGCCTGTATTCGCGCGTTAACCTGTTGCGGACGACGTCGTTGATGCATCCGGACCGGTTGCCCACCAGCCTGCGTGAAATCGACAGGTTGTATAAAGCGCTCAAGGCACGCGACGCCCAGGCAGCGCAGGAGCTTGCGAGCCTGCATGTTGCGAATGCGGAGAAGGCGGCGTTGCGGATGCTGGAGCAGGCGGGAGCGGAAAAGGTCGAGCTGTAGGTTCGCCCGATGCCATCTACCATCCGCAACTCGCTCGTCTGGATCTTCGAGGCATTCGAGCGGGAGGCCACCTACATTCGCAAGCCGATGTTCGGCTGCGAAGCCGCCTATGTCGACGGCCTGTTATGTCTGGTCGCGGCCGATCGCGACGAGCCCTGGAGTGGCCTGCTGGTGTGCACGTCGCGAGAGCGCCATGCGGCGCTCATCGAGGAAATGCCCGCCTTGCGGCCGCATCCTGTCCTTGGGAAATGGCTGTATGTATCGCAAGCCGATCCTGCGTTTGAAGACATCGCGGAAAGGATGACGTCGCTCGTGCTTGCGCGCGACTGGCGTGTCGGTGTCGAGCCAAAGCTACGCCGACGTGGCGGAAAATCTCCGCTTCCGAAGGCATAAGGCATCATTGACGGGCGTGAACGGACACCCGGCGCAAGAGACCCGGCGAGCTACGGGAATCCCCGCTCAGTGCCCGTGTCGCTCTTCGACCGCGACCGGTGTCCGTTTCGATTGCCGGCTCAGCATCAGCGTGACGATCGCGGACACGGCCAGCGTCGCACCGACTACGTACAGGCCCGCTGAATAACCGCCCGTAACGTTCTTGAGCCATCCGATCGCGAATGGACCGACGAAGCCGCCCAGATTGCCGACCGAATTGATCATCGCGATTCCCGCAGCCGCACCGGCACCTGACAGGAACATGCTGGGCATCGCCCACAATGGCGCCGCCGCGCTGATCCCGATGTTCACGATCACGAGCGCGTCGCTTAAAACGGAGGCCGTGCGTATCAACGGGTCGCTGACGACGAACGATGGCGAAATCGCGGTGAAGTGGGCGCTCGAAGGGCACGGCATACTGATGCGGGCCGAGTGGGACATCAAGCAGTACCTCGCCGATGGTTCACCGGTTCTGGTATTGCCCGGGCACGACACGCCGAACGCCGATATCTTTGCTGTCTATTCGCAACGACACCAGATGTCCAACCGGATTCGCGCGTTTGTCGATTTCATCGCACACGATCTTCGGAGCGAAGATGCGCAGAACTAATGGTTTCCATTGTTGCGTTGCGGACTTCGCCGAGGCGACAATGAAGATGGGGTGAACGGGGCAAGAAGTGCCTAAGCAGTCAGATGACTGTCGAATCAAGCGTAACCCGGACAATTTAAATGAGAAATCGAACGGCAGGTCGTGGCTAAACTTTGGTGCCAGCGCGGCCATCCAGATCAGAAGACGGCGGAAGTTAGCGGAAGCTAACCAAAAAGCGAATGTACTTCCGCAGACCTTCATGTCGACCACTATCAGGTCGAGGGGTTGCTTCTATCTCGACCCGGCCCTCCGCGCTTCTCGTCGCGAAGTTTCAAATCCGCTACATGACTATCAACGCTGCTAGAGCAGACCGATGTTAGCGCGCGGCCGGGTTCGAGCGCCGTCCGCGCGGCGGCTTCGTTTGATTTCAATGTCCACGAGAGAGCAGATTGTTCACCGAGGTGACGCCGTCCACCCCGTTCGCGCTCTGTTCGGCCAGCGCGACCTGCTGGCGCTCAGGTACCCATCCGATCAGTGTGACTTGTCCTGATCGTGAGAAGACGAATACGTGAGACGTATCGACACCGCTGTGCGCAAAGGCGACGCGGACGTTATGGGCGAGTTGCGGATCGGTTGCGCCCGAACCGGTGTCGGCGTGAACCGCAGGCGCGATTGCGCTGGATATCAACACTGCGAGTGTGGAAGCAATGGCTGTTTTCACGGTACCTCTCCTTACAGATAGGCAGATGTGCCGGCGGACTCCGGCAGCAGGTCTTCCGGTCCGACTCCAGGAGGGGCCGCGGAAGTGGATGACAGAATCCCCATGCGGTTCTTGCTCGCCCATCTCTATCGATGGAGCGTCCAGGGTTTTATCTGTCGGGACGGTTGGCGGGTTTTTATCATTGCCCGGCGAAAAGCCTGCGCGTTCATCGTGCCGGAACGCGACGTAGGGCTGTCCAGCGCCTGTTGATCGATCATAGTCCCGAATGCCGGCGCGTGCTGGAAGCGTGCAGGAACAGCCGTCTGGCTGTCCCGCAAGCACCCGCCTCCCCCCCGAGACCTGGAAATTCCAGAAACGCAGATCAAAAAATCCGGCACATGCACGTCAAGCTGAATGCCGGTCGTTGCATTTGCGCAACATCCAGATTTGATTCACACACGTACCCGAACGGTTCGATACGAGTCGCGAAACGCCAGAGAGGCGACGCATGCGTTTCCTGCAGTTTTTCAGTGTATGGATTCAAGCGGATTTGCCAGGCAGGTGACCACGACGTCATGGTCACGAAGCGCGTGCTACTTCGCCATTGAATCGTGCGCAACAGCTATGAATAACAGCGTTTTCCCTGACACGGAAGATCGATACGCAGCGCAACGGCGGTCCCTATAATCGCCTCGAAATGTGAAGCAGGCATTTCAGCAAAGCGGGGAGTGTACGGAGTCAGTACATGTCCTGAGCGGCTCGGAGACGCCAAAATTAATATAGGATATCTAATGAAAAAGACGGTTCTTGCTTTGTCAATTATGGCAGCCGCGACGGCGGCCCATGCGCAGAGCAGCGTTACGCTATACGGTCGTATCGACAATGGCTTTCAGTTCGAAAGCGGCATTCCAGGCGGTCACGCGTGGAGCGCTCAGAGTGGCGACTGGGGTTGTTCGTGGTTCGGCCTGGAGGGTGCTGAGGATCTGGGCGGCGGCACAAAGGCGGTCTTCCAGCTGGAAGGGCAACTGAACACGATGACGGGCGCTTCGGCGGGCAACCTGTTTGGCCGTCACGCTACTGTCGGCTTTACCAATGACCATTACGGCCTGTTCAAGGTGGGTAACCTCGGCGCCGGCGAACTGTCACAAGACAGTTGGGGCACGGACCCGCAGCTGATGCAGCGTTACGCCATTTCGACGCTGGTGCGCGGACGGAACTGGGCAAGTGCCAGCAACGGCGCGGAATATGACTCGCCCGTCCTGTTCGGCGGCCTTGTCTTCAAAGGACAATATTCGCTCACTAACAACACGAGCTGGAACTCGGCGCCGGTTAACTCCGCGGGCGTTCCCACCGGCCAGGGCCGTACCGATGCGCTCGAAGGTATCTATACGTTCGGCAGCGGCCACATCCGCGTGATTTATGACGAAGTCCGCGGCGCTGACGGTTCGTTCAACAACGTCTACTCGGCCTCACGTTCGATTCTGGCCGGCGGCACGTATGTCATTGGCCCGGTGAGGCTGTACGCCGGCTACCAGCATCTGAGCGCGCCCGATGCGACCAACGCGAGCATTGGCGTCAGCAACGCATCGCAGCCGGGTGGCGTGAGCGCGCCTACCGGGGTCGATCATGAGTGGCTGGGTGCCGCGTGGCAGGTGAGCGATGCCACGGCAATCACCGGTGCCGTGTTCCACGCGAACGCGAACAACGGCAACGGTAACGCAACGCTGTTCACGCTCGGTGCGACGTACGCCCTGTCCAAGCGTACGTTCCTGTACACGGAAGCGGGCTACGTGCATAACAGCTCGACGTCGAATATCAACCTCGGCAACGGCCCGTACGGCAACAACAACTACGACCCATCGACCGGCACGTCGTCCAACGGCAACCCGGACTACGGTCACAGTCAGACGGGCGTCTTCGCCGGCGTCATGACGATGTTCTAGGTTGTTGCCTGACCGGCAATCGTAGTGATCTCTGTGTTTCCAGTACTGCTTATATCTCTTTCGTAGAGAGGCCGGTGCGACGCTTCCTCCACCCTCGTCGCACTGGCTGTTTTTTCAGCGGCCCCATCCTGGATGGGTAGGGACATAGGGTTTACTCACGTTTGAAAGCGCTTTCAAGGACAGTATTCTGCGGACCATGATCGAAGATGCCGTCAACCCACCTAATGTGACACTCGAGGAAATCGCCCGGGCAGCCGGCGTTTCTCCCAGCACGGTGTCGCGCATCCTGAACGGCACGGCGCGCGTATTGCCGGCCAAGCAGAAAGCGGTGGAGCAGGCTATCGCGCGGTTCAACTATCGGCCGAACGTGCTTGCGCGCAGCCTCGCGAGCGGGAAGACCGACACGATCGGCGTGCTGACGCAAACCGTGTCCAGTCCGTTTTACGCGGAGTGGCTGCGCGGTATCGAAGACGGGCTCCAGGAGCCGGGTTTTACGCCGCTTTTCGTCAGCAGTCGCTGGAATGTAAAGGATGAAGTGTCGCGTATGGAGCAGTTCATCGCGCGCCGCGTCGACGGCGTCATCATGCTGCATAGCCAGCTCGACGAGCCATCCCTGATTGGTTACTCGCGGCATGCCCCGTTGCTCGTGCTCGGACGCTCCCTGCAAATCAGCGCTTCGCTCGCGAGCCTGGCGCTCGACAACCTGCAGGGCGCGCGTGACGCTACCCGGCACCTGCTCGAGCAGGGCCATCGCGAGATTGCTTTCATCGCCGGGCCGCCCGATCACGAGGATGCTATCGAGCGGCTGAACGGTTACCGGATGGCGCTCGAGGACGCGGGTATCGGCTTCGACGTCGATCGCGTCGAGCAGGGCGACTATCTCGAGACAGGTGGCGAGGCCGCCATGGAGCGGCTGTTTGCGCGCGGCGCATCGTTCAGCGCGGTGTTCTGCGCGAACGACCAGACTGCCTATGGCGCGCGTCTCACGTTATTTCGTCGTGGGCTGCGCGTGCCGGAGGATATCTCGCTGGTCGGTTTCGACGATTTGCCCACCTCGTCGTATATGACCCCGCCGCTGACGACGGTTCGCCAGCCGACCTATGAAATCGGCCGCCTCGCAGCTCAGGGGATCGTGCAGATGATCCGCAGGCAACCCGTCACCCTGAGTCCTGTTTCGCTCACGCTCATGACCCGGGAAACGACACGGCGAATCGTACCGTCGTCCAGACCGGGAGATTCGCCCCTCTAGCCGTCAGGCAGTTCCAGTACCGATGACACCCCCACGGGGCGTTTTTTTACTTTGTCATGAAAGCGCTTTCAAGCGACAAGGTGCAGCAAGCAGGTCGTAGTCAGATCGCAAGAAAAAGCAACGAAGTAACCAGGAAGTAACCGAAAGCAATCTACAAACGGTTCAACAGGAGACGATTAATGAAATTTCGCTTTTCAGGGCCCGCGGCCGCAGTTCTGCTCAGCCTGGCGGCCACCGGCGCGCATGCCAACACCACGTTGAGGGTCGCGGTTTTTCCGAAGCTGGATCAGGAAATCAAGGATGCGCTTCCCGCATGGAAGAAGCTCCATCCTGATGTCGATGTCAAGGTGTCGGCGCTGGCGATCGCCGACCATCACAACGCGATGACCACCGCGCTCGCGACCAGCTCCGACCTGCCCGACGTGATGGCGGTCGAAGTCGGCTTCATCGGCCGGTTCGCGGCGGGCGGCGGCCTGGAAGACCTGTCGAAGCCGCCGTACAACGCGGGCCAGTACAAGAGCCAGTTCATTCGCTATACCTTCGCGCAAGCCACCACGCAGGACGGCGTGATCGTCGGCATGCCGGCGGATATCGGCCCGGGCACGCTGTTCTATCGCAAGGACATCCTCGACAAGGCGGGCGTCACCGAAGCTGATCTGAACAGGTCGTGGGACTCGTATCTCGCTGCTGGACAGAAGATCAAAAAGGCCACGGGCGCGTACCTGATGGCGTCGTCGCGCGACATCGAAGATATCTACATTCGTGCTGATCTGAAGGAAGGCGACGGGGTGTACTTCGACAAGGCCGGCAACCCGGTTGTCACATCGGAGCGCTTCGTCAAGGCATTCCAGCTCGCGAAGAAGGCGCGCGACCTCGGTCTAGACGCGAAGATCACGCCGTGGTCGAACGAATGGGCTGAGAGTTTCAGGCGCGGCACCGTTGCAACGCAGATGATGGGCGCATGGCTCGGCGGCCATCTGTCGTCGTGGATTGCGCCGGACACGAAGGGTCTGTGGCGCGCGGCCAATCTGCCGAACAACGCGTACGCCTCTTTCGGCGGCACGTTCTACTCCATTCCGGTGAAGGCGACGCAGAAGGCGATGTCGTGGGAATTCATCAAATTCCTGACGACGCGCAAAGACACCCAGCTCGCCTCGTTCCGCTCGATCGATGCGTTCCCGGCGCTGCTCGCGGCCCAGGACGATCCGTTCTTTGCCGAGCCTGTTGCGTTCCTTGGCAATGAAAAGGCGCGCCTGATCTGGCGCGACGCAGCCGCCCATATTCCGTCGATCCAGCGCAGCAAATACGACCAGGTGGCTGAGGAAGCGGTCCACTCCGCGCTCGACAAGGTGGTCGACAGCAACGAGGACATCGGAACGGCGCTCAAGGAAGCGCAGGACGAGATCACGCATCGCATCCGGCGTTGAGGAAACAGCACGGCGCTGCCCGCGCCGTGTTGAAGTTTGCAATAGCGTAGCCGGCGTCGGTCGCCGGTTACGCCAGACTGGACGGAACTATTGATGAGCCTTTCCCTGCCCACCCCCGAGCCGGGCGTCCGCGACGCACGCGTGAGCGATGTGCGCCCGCCGCTGACGGCGCCGCGCAGAAAATCGCTGGTCAATCCAGTGAAGATCGCACCGTACCTGTTTCTCTGTCCGTTTTTTCTGCTGTTCGCGTTGTTCATCGCTTTTCCGCTGCTGTTCTCGCTGTATCTGTCGTTCCAGAGCTGGGACGCGACCGCGGGACTCGCCAGCATGAAGTGGGTGGGCCTGTCGAACTTCGCTTTCACGCTGACCGACCCGTGGTACTGGAAATCGCTCTACAACACGGCGTGGATGGCGATCATGTCCGGCTTGCCGCAACATCTCATTGCGTTGCCGCTCGCCTTTTTCCTGCAGACCGCTTTTCGCCGCTGGCGCAATTTCGTCGTCGGTCTGTACTTTCTGCCGTTCATCACGTCGAGCGTCGCAATCGCATTGATCTTCTCGTCGCTGTACTCGACGGACTACGGCATGATCAATCTCGCCATTGCCGCGATCGGCAAGTTGCCGGGCCTGCACTGGATCGTGCCGACCCATCCCGTCGAATGGCTATACAACCCGGCGAACGTCAAACCGGCAGTATCGGTGGTGATTTTCTGGCGCTATGTCGGCTGGAATGCGGTGCTGTATCTGTCGGCGCTGCAAACCATTCCGAAGGATCTGTACGAGGCTGCGAGGATCGACGGCGCTAACGGCTGGCAGCAGTTCACGCGCATCACGATTCCCCTCATCAAACCGATGATTTTCTTCGCGGTGACGCTGTCCATCATCGGTGGCCTGCAATTGTTCGAAGAGCCCTTCATCCTGCTGCCGAACGAGGGTATGGGCACGAGCCAGTCGGGTTTGACCACCGCCGTCTACATGTACCGCACGGCGTTCCACGACGGCGATTTCGGTACGGCGAGCTCGATTGCGTGGCTGCTTTTCATCACGATCGCCGCGCTGATGTGGCTCAACACACGCATCTTTCACCGCAGCGGCATGAACGAGGAGGCACAGCGATGAAACTGTCGAACAACAAGGCCCGCTATACCGGCTATGCCGTCGTGCTGGCGGGCGCGGTGCTGATGTTCTCGCCGTTTTATTTCATGTTCGTATTCGCGACGCACACCAGTTCCGAGATCTTCTCGATGCCGCCGCCGTTGTGGTTCGGCAGCGCGTTTCTGGACAACATGGCATCGCTGATGCGGCACATCCCGTTCTGGCGCAACCTCGGGTGGAGCTTCTACACGGCGACGATCCAGACCGTGCTGACGCTGCTGGTCACGTCGATGGCGGGTTATGCGTTCGCGATGTACGAGTTCCGCTTCAAGAAGGCGCTCTTCGCGGTCGCGTTGACGGCGATGCTGGTACCGCCGTTCCTCGGCATGATTCCGACCTTCATGACGATGAACCTGCTGGGGTGGATCAATCAGCCGCGCGCGTTGTACGTGCCCGGTGCGGCCGCCGCACTCGGCGTGTTCCTGATGCGCCAGTACGTTGCGTCGGCGATTCCGTCCGATCTCATCGAGGCGGCGCGCATCGACGGTTGCGGCGAATTCCGCATTTACTGGAGCGTGGTGCTGCCGCTGCTGGGACCGGCATTGGGCACGCTTGGGCTCATCAGCTTTATCCAGGCGTGGAACAACTTTCTGTCGGCACTCGTCGTGCTGCGCTCGCCGTCGATGTACACGCTGCCCCTCGCGCTGCGCATCTTGCAGAGCCCGACCAATTCGGACTGGGGGGCGGTCATGGCGGGTTCGGCGGTCGCGGTGCTGCCGCTCCTCGTGCTGTTCGCCTTCACCTCTCGCCGGCTGATCGACGGTCTGACGACCGGCGCAGTCAAGGCCTGATTCTGTTCCGTTTCTCTTTTTCCAGGCCCTCGCGGGCATGATTATTCGAGGCAACATCATTCATGTCGACATATCGATTTAAAGAAGACTTCGTTTGGGGCGTCGCTACCAGTTCCTATCAGATCGAAGGTGCAGCGCATGAAGACGGCCGCGGCCCGTCGATCTGGGACGCGTTCTGCAACGTGCCGGGCAAGGTCGTGAACGGCGAGAACGGAGACGTCGCCTGCGATCACTACCATCGTATCGAGCAGGACCTCGACATGATGGCCGGACTCGGTGTCGAGGCCTATCGCTTTTCGATCGCATGGCCGCGCGTTCAGCCGGATGGCCGTGGTGCGTTCAACGAGAAAGGTATCGCGTTCTACGAACGGCTCGTCGACGGCCTGCTCAAGCGCGGCATCCAGCCGTTCGCGACGCTGTATCACTGGGACCTGCCGCTCGCGCTGCAGGAGACGCAAAACGGCTGGGAAAACCGCGATACGGCTTATCGTTTCGCTGACTATGCACGCAAGATCGGCAGCGTGCTCGGCGACCGCGTGGCGTCGATCTCGACGCACAATGAGCCGTGGTGCACCGCGTGGCTCGGCAATGCAACGGGCTATTTCGCACCGGGCAACGAAAGCCTGAAGAAGGCGGCGCACGTCTCGCACCATCTGCTGCTTTCGCATGGTCTCGCGTTGCAGGCGCTGCGCGCCGATGGCGTCAAGGCGCCGCTTGGCATCGTGCTGAACCAGTCGCCGGCGGATGGCGCGACCGGTTCACCCGAAGATCAGGCGGCCGCGTCGCTCGAATATGCCAAATTCGTCCGCTGGTACATGGACCCGCTCTTCAAGGGCGAGTATCCGGCAGAGGCGCTGCAGTGGTACGGCGAGAACGGCCCGCAAGAGGTGGTTCTCGACGGTGACTTCGACATCATCGGCACGCCGATGGACTTTCTCGGCGTCAACTACTACACGCGGATCTTCGCGAGCGCGTCGGGTGAAAAACGGCCGCCGGGTGTACTCGGCTTCACCGACATGGACTGGGAAATCTATCCGCAGGGCCTGACCGACCTGCTGACCCAACTGAACGCCAGCTACACGCTGCCGCCCATCTACATCACCGAGAACGGCTGCGCAACGAAGGACGTGCTGGACCACGGACGGGTGCGCGATATCGAACGCATCAGGTTCTACGACCTGCACCTGACCGCGTTGTCGGATGCGGCGCAAAAAGGCGTCGACATCGCCGGCTATTTCGCATGGAGCCTGATGGACAACTTCGAATGGGCGTCGGGCTACGACAAGCGCTTCGGCATGGTGCACGTCGACTACGCAACCCAGCAGCGCACGCCGAAGGATAGCGCTTACTGGTATCGCGACGTGATCGCGCAGCATGCCGGCGTGACCACGCCACGCTAGAGCGAAGTCATCGGCACCGCGACCCGCGCGACGCGCCAGAGCGCAACGTCGCGCGGGGAGTGCAGGCATAAGGATTCAGGAGAAGCTATAAATGGGCGAACTCGTATTGCGCAACGTCGCGAAGACGTATGGTGAAGGGCCACAGGTCATACAGGGCATCGATCTTCACATCCCGGACGGTCAGTTCACCGTCTTCGTCGGACCATCCGGGTGCGGCAAGTCGACCATGCTGCGCATGATCGCCGGACTCGAATCGGTGAGCGGGGGCGACATTCTGATCGACGGCGTGCGTGTCAACGAACTGCAGCCCGCGGACCGTGGCATCTCGATGGTGTTCCAGAGCTACGCGCTTTATCCCCATATGACAGTCGCGGAAAACATGGGCTTTTCGCTGAAGCTGTCGGGTAAATCGAAGCAGGAAGTGCGTGAAGCGGTCGAACGGGCCGCCGGGATCCTGCAGATCAACCACCTGCTGGAGCGCAAACCCAGGGCGCTCTCGGGCGGCCAGCGGCAACGCGTCGCGATAGGACGGGCGATCGTGCGCAAGCCGCGCGTGTTCCTGTTCGACGAGCCGTTGTCGAACCTTGATGCGGCACTGCGCGTGCAGATGCGAATCGAGCTCGCGAAGCTGCACCGCGAGCTCGGCACGACGATGATCTACGTCACGCACGATCAGGTCGAGGCTATGACGCTAGGCGAGAAAATCGTCGTCTTCAACAAGGGAAATATCGAACAGATCGGCGCGCCGCTCGACCTGTACGACAGGCCGGCGAACCGCTTCGTCGGCGGCTTTATCGGTTCGCCGCAGATGAACATGCTACCGGCCGTGCTGGTGTCGCAAGGCGAAACGCAAACCGTCGTCACGCTCGCAGGCGGGAGCGGATCCATCGTGTTGCCTGGCTGTCCGGCTCGCTCGATCACGAGCAAGTTGACGCTCGGGGTGCGTGCCGAGCATCTCGGCATCGGGGCACCGGGTGAAGGACTGCCCGCCCGTGTCGAACTGGTCGAGCATCTGGGTGACGTATCGATTCTGCATGCGCATCTCGACGGCGTGGGCCAGGCGATCTCTCTCAAGCTCGACAAGAAGGACGCGCAGCTTCCGGTCGGTGCGCGCATCGATGTCAAGGTGGCGTCCTCGTCGGTCACGCTGTTCGATGCGAACGGCATCGCGGTGGCGTTTGAGCACAGTGAAGCTGCAGCGCGTGTTCAGGCAGTCGTTTGACCTTTTACGGGAAACACTTTGGCCATTTTGCCGCGCCTGATTTTGACTGAAGCCAGCTTGTACCGTTTCCATGCTGGCTAGCCATTATTTGCCTGATCAGCCCATCGAGACGGTTCAGGAGACCAGGTTAACTCCGCATGGCGGCGGCTCCGATACGATACTAACATTTATTAACGTTAAGGATAACGTTAGGCGATTGATAAAGAATATCCTGCCGGGAACCGCAACCGTTTCGGCCCGATTCAAAAAATAGTTATACGAATTATCTGGGTGGAGATTGCAATGGAAAAGAGAGTATCGAAGGCCATTTTCAAGTCCAGGGCATGCGAACTGTTCCGGCAGGTTGAGATGCTGGGGGAAACGGTTGTCGTCACGGACCGGGGGCAACCCACCATCGAAATCAGGCCTTACTGCAGCAAGCATCAAAATCCGCTTGAACTCCTGCGTGCTTCGATCGTGCATTTCGATGCGATGCACGCAGCAGCTCCGGTCGCATCGGAGCCGGAAGGTCGATGATTACGCTCGATACGCTTGCGCTGGTCTGCTGGCTGGGCAGGCAGAATGCGTTGAGTCAGGCGGCGCACGATGCGATCGATCGGGAACTGAACGGAGGCGAGATCCTGATTTCGGCGATCAGTGCGCTCGAAATCGCGGATTTCGTCAAGGACGGCCGGCTCGGCCTGTCGATGGATGCGCGAAGCTGGCTCTCGACCGTGGTGTCGATGGAGGGCGTGCGGCTGGTTCCAGTGGACACCGAAATCGCCTTTCGCGCGGCCAGGCTGTCACCCGCGCTAACGTCCCACCAGAGGCTGATCGCCGCCACTGCTCGCACCTTCGGCAGTGCGCTCGTTACCTCGGATGCGAAGGTTCGCGCCTCGACTTACGTCGAAACGATCTGGTGATGTGCGCCGCTCTGCTTCGTCCGGACCTGTCCGGTGGAGTCGCGCACGACAAGTTCCGCCGGCAGTGTGATGCGTTGCGAGGCCGCGTCGATACCCGCTATCTGCGCGAGCAGCGTATTGATCGCCGAGCGCGCCATTTGCTGGAACGGCTGGCGGATCGTGGTGAGGGCGGGATGGAATTGCTCGGACATCGGAATGTCGTCGAAGCCGATCACCGAAATGTCATCCGGCACACGCAAGCCCGCTTCCCTGACTGCCGCGATGACGCCGAACGCACTCTGGTCATTCGCCGTGAAGATCGCGGTAGGCGGATCGGGGAGGTTCAGCAGATCGAATGTGACATCGAACGCCATCATCTGCGAGAGGTCGCCCGCGGCGACGAGCGCGTCTTCGCGCGGCAGCCCGAGTCGCGCGAGCGTGTCGTGGTAGCCGCGCTGCCGGTCGCGCACCCCTTCGATCGTCTCGTCACCCGCGAGGAAAGCGATCCGCTTGTGGCCGAGTTCCGCAAGATGTTCGACCGCGAGACGGGCGCCTCCGTAGTTGTCGACCGACACCGATGGAAAATTGGTCAGCGTGCCGCCGCGCTGGTCGACGACGACGACCGGCACCCTGGCGTTCGACAGCGCTTCGAGACAGAGCGATTCGCGAGGCAGGATCGCGAGGATCCCATCCGAGAACTGCTGGATCAACCCGAGCAGATCGTGATGCGGATGACGGTCCTCGTCGAATACGGTATAGACCAGGATCTCGCAGCCCGCGCCGCGCGCCGCGCGCCCCGCGCCGAGAATCAGCTCGCTGGAGAACTGGGTATCGAGTGTCGGCGTGATGATGCCGATGATGCCGTTGCGCCCGCCCGAGAGCTTCTGTGCGGTACGGTTGACGACGTAGCCGATGTCCGACGCGATTCTCAGCACTTCGTCGCGGGTCTCGCGCGACACGCCGGAACGGCCGTTGAGCGCGCGCGAGGCGGTCATCTGGGACACGCCGGCGAGCTTCGCAACGTGCTCGAGCGTGGGGGTCTGCCTTGCCATGCGTGACGAGGGGGGGCGAGAGGTCATGTCGGAGTTCACTCACTAACAACGTTAGCGGTACCGTTTGTATGAAGACTATTCTACCAGAACCGGCTATGACCGCAGCTTCCATCGGTGGACCAACCTTTCGCGGCATGCGATATGTCGTAAAAGCGACCAGGTAAAATCCCGCATAGCACTAGTTCGCACACGAGTCTAACATCAACTAACGTTATGGCTAACGTTAGACGTTTGGGCTGATATTCCAATATCCATAAGAGGGGACATAAATATGGCGTACCCGGCTTTTTCTAAAGCGCGGTCAATGGTCGGCGCCACGGCGCTCGTATGCTCGCTGGCCGCAGTCGCATCGACAGCAGCATTTGCGCAATCTGGCAAGACGATTACGGAGTGGGACCAGCAGACTAACGCGACGTCGAGCAAGGTGCTGCGGGATGCGGCAGATCGCTTCGAGAAGCAGAATCCCGGCTATAAGGTCGAAGACTCGCACGTCCTGAACGAGGCGTACAAGACCAAGCTGAAGGTGGCGTTCGGCGCAGGCGAGCCGCCTTGCGTGTTCGAGTCGTGGGGCGGCGGTCCGTTGCATGAATATGTGAAAGCCGGCCAGATTGTCGACCTGACGCCGTATCTCCAGAAAGATCCGGCTTATCGTGACCGATTCCTGCCGACCTCGTGGCATGCGGTCACGTTCGACAACAAGACGTATGGCGTAGCGGCGGAAAATGCATCCGCCGCCGTGATTTTCTATAACAAGGACCTGTTCAAGGAATACAACCTGAGCCCGCCGACGAATTGGGATCAGTTGATGCACGTCGTGCAGGTGCTGACCTCGCATGGTATTGCGCCGTTTGCGCTGAGCAACAAGAACAAGTGGACCGGTTCGATGTACTACATGTACCTCGTCGACCGGATCGGCGGGCCCGAAGTGTTCCGCAAGGCAGTGGATCGCGCGCCTGGCGGCAGCTTCGCGGACCCGGCCTTCGTCGAAGCCGGCAAATACATTCAGGAACTCGTGAAGGCGGGTGCTTTCGCGAAGGGTTTCAACGGTCTCGACTACGACGTGGGCGCCTCGCGTCGCCTGCTGTATTCGGGGCGCGCCGCGATGGAATTGATGGGCGGCTAGGAAGCGTCGACGATCCAGAACGAGAATCCCGGCTTTGCAGGCAAACTCGACTTCTTCCCGTTCCCGAGCGTACCGGGCGGCAAGGGTGATCCGCGCGATGTGATCGGCACGGTCGGCGACGGCTTCATGAGCATCTCGACGGAGTGCAAGGACCCGCAGGCGGCGTTCAGGCTGATCCAGACGATGACCGACGATACGTCGATGCGGGGTCGCGTTCTCGACAAGAAAATTCCGCCGGTCAAGAACATCACCATTACGGATCCGTTCCTGAAGCGCCTGCAGGCGTTGATCGCCGACGCGCCGAACGTGCAGCTCTGGTACGACCAGGAGTTGCCGCCGAAGCTGGGCGAGCTGCACAAGGATACGTCGCAGGAGCTGTTCGGCCTGTCGATCACGCCTGAAGCCGCTGCGCAGCAAATGGAAGCCGCCGCGAAGGCGGGAAGCTAACCCGTAGTCCGAAGAGGAGCCCGGCCCGCGTCGTTTTTCGATGCGGGCTGGACACACGATCTGTGAATATTGCAATTTCCACTGCGCCCGCCGCGCGGGCGCGCATTTCGTCACAGTGGCTGGTTATCACCGTCTTTCTCGCCCCCGCGGTGGTGCTGCTGGCGATATTCCTGCTGTATCCGTTGCTCTCCAGTCTGCGGCTTTCGCTGGTCGACTGGACCGGGCTCGGTACGCATTCACGCTTCGTCGGGCTTGCCAACTGGGCGCATCTCGCGCAGGACACGGTTTTCTGGCGCTCCTTGTGGAACAACGTCATTCTCGCGCTCGCGTCGATCGTGATCGAGCTGCCCATCTCGCTGGCGCTGGCGGTGCTGCTGGAAAAGGCGGGGCGTGGCTCGCGCATTCTCAAGATTCTCTATTTCCTGCCGCTGCTGATGTCGAGCGTCGCGATCGGCGTGCTGTTCAAGAACATCTACGATCCGAACTTCGGACCGCTGAACGTCGCACTGCGCGCCATCGGCCTCGACATATTCGCGCAGGACTGGCTCGGCGACACGCGCTTCTCGCTCGCTTCGACGATTGCGGTGATCTGCTGGCAAAACGTGCCGTTCTACATGATCCTGTTTCTCGCCGGACTGTCGTCGCTGCCCGCGGAGTTGAACGAGGCGGCCCGCCTGGATGGCGCCTCCGAATGGACCATCTTCTGGCGCATCAAGCTGCCGCATCTGCAAGGCGCGATCCGCACCGCGGTGCTGCTGGCGGTGCTCGGCTCGCTGCGGTATTTCGATCTGATCTACGTGATGACGGGCGGTGGCCCGGAAGGCTCGTCCGAGCTGATGGCGACGTATATGTACCGGACCGTGTTCAGTTCTTTCCAGCTGGGCTACGGCAGCACGATCGGTTCCGCGATGTTCATCATCGTCTCGCTGGTTGCGGCCATCGCATTGCGCATGACGCGTCGTTACGAAACGGAAGTTTGAGCATGGCCACTGAAACAAATCGTCTTCATTTTCCCAGGATTCGCATCGGTGTGCCGTTGCTGGGCTTGATCTGGCTCGCCGTGACGACGTTGCCGTTCCTCTTCGTCGTGGTGACGAGTCTGAAGACACAGGAGGAAACGTTCTCCGCGCCGGTCTGGGCGCTGCCCTCCCATTTTTATTTCGGGAACTACTGGGCGGTACTGCACGGTCCCTACCTCACTTACTTTGGCAACAGTGTCTTTGTCGTCGGACTTTCGGTTCTGCTGATCGTGCTGTTGAGCGCCATGGCGGCCTATGTATTCGCCCGCTTGCGTTTTCGTTTGAACAAACTGCTGTTCGGGCTGGTGATCGCAGGGATGATCGTGCCGCTGCACGCAACGCTCGTGCCGATCTATCTGCTGACCCGCAACCTGGGGCTGTACGACACCCAGTTCGCGCTGATCGGGCCGTATGTGGCGCTCAGCCTGCCGATCTCGATCTTCATCCTGACGGAGTTCATGCGCCAGATTCCGCATGAACTCGAGGAAGCCGCGCAGCTCGACGGCTGCGGTCCATTCAGGATTTTCTGGCGCATCTTTTTCCCGCTCTCCACGCCGGGGCTGGCCACAGTCGCGATCTACAACGGAATCGCGCTCTGGAACGAGTTCATTTTCGCGTACATGCTGACCTCGACTCCGCCGCACCGTACGCTGCCGCTTGCCGTGTGGGATTTCCAGGGGCAGTACTCGTCGAACATTCCGGCGATGCTGGCGGTCGTCACGATGACGTCGTTGCCGCTCATCGCGGCCTACGCATTCGGTCAGGAGCGTCTGATCAAGGGCATGATGGCCGGCTCCCTGAAGGGCTGACGGGCGGATGGCGAACCGGGTCCAGCCAGGCAGGGCAGGGTTGCGGCCCGCACTGCCGGCCGGATCAGTCGGGCTGAAGCGAACGCCCGGTAATTTAACTGCGAACACAACGAGCTATGGCAAGCATTACTCTGACTAAAGTACAGAAGGCGTACGAAGGCAATCCGCCGATTATTCGCGACGTCCATCTCGAGGTCGGCGAGAACGAGTTTTGTGTGTTTCTCGGGCCGTCGGGATGCGGGAAGTCGACGTTATTGCGCATGGTCGCCGGACTCGAATCGATCACCGGCGGCGAGCTGCGCATCGACGCTCAGCTGATGAACAACGTGCCGCCCGCGGAGCGCCGTGTCGCCATGGTGTTTCAGAACTACGCGTTGTATCCGCACATGAGCGTCTACGAGAACATGGCTTTCGGGTTGCGTCAGGCGAAGATCGACAAGGCGACGATCGACAGCAAGGTGCGCCGCACGGCTGCCACGCTGCAACTGGACGGGCTGCTGGAGCGTCGTCCCGCTGCGTTGTCCGGGGGGCAGCGGCAGCGTGTGGCGATCGGCCGGGCGATCGTGCGCGAGCCGGGCGTGTTTCTGTTCGACGAGCCGTTGTCGAATCTCGACGCCGCGCTGCGCGTGCAGACCCGCACTGAGATTGCCCGCCTGCATCGGGAATTCCACCAGGCAAGCGCGATTTACGTCACGCACGATCAGATCGAAGCCATGGCGCTGGCGGACAAGATCGTGCTGTTGCACGCCGGCGCGGAAATGGAGAAGCACGGCAGCATCGCGCAGATCGGTGCCCCGCTGGATCTGTATCACCGGCCCAAAAGCCGCTTCGTGGCGGGCTTTATCGGATCTCCGAGGATGAACTTCCTGCCGGGCGTCGTGACGACGATCGACGCCCGGGGTGTCGAGATCCAGCTGACGAGCGGTGAGCGCGTGCGGGCACAGGTCGATGGCCGCAATACGCGCCCTGGCATGCGGGTCACGCTGGGCATCCGGCCCGAACACCTGGGCCTGCCCTCCGGCCAGCCAGGTACTCAGACCATCCGTCGCGCGGTTCGCCTCGTGGAGCGGATGGGAGAGCACAGCTACATCCATATCGACGGTGGCAGCCGGGACGGCAACACGCTGATCGCCAAATTGCCTGGCGATGGGGGTGTGGCACGCGACGAACATATCGATCTTGCGCTGGCGCCAGACGCATGCCATGTGTTCGACGAACAGGATTTCGCGCTGTCGCGTCTGCACTGATCCTGGCATTCCAGCTGAACGGGCCGCGCCGGACAGTCGGCGCTTCCAGCAGCGAAACGGCGCCGCCTCGTCACGCTATCGAGGTAGTGAATTTCCAGCCCTTCAGGTATTCGTTCAATTTAAAGGACTGCGAAGTTAAGAAAGGAATATCGAATGCAAGGCGGGGTTGCGGATGAAGCAGTGCCTTCCCTGCGTTTGTGATGAAAAGCGGATTTGCCGGCGCCATTTGCGCCCTGTATACCCGGATCATTTAAAGGAGTTCTAGATGTTGCTTCGCCAAAGTGAAGTTCCGCTCTACCGCGATCCCACCGCGGCTGTCGACGAGCGTGTTTCCGACTTGCTGGCGCGTATGACAGTGGACGAGAAAATTGCCCAGTTGCACGCCGCGTGGCTGAAGCTGTCGTCCGATGGCAATCACGAAGCGCGTACTGTGGATTTTGCGCATGGCGATGCCGGCATCACGGTGGAAACGATTCTTCAACACGGGCTGGGTCAGATCACGCGCCCGCTCGGCACGCATACGGTCGACCCGAAGGAAGGCGTGCGTGCGCTCAACGCGCTGCAGCGGCAGATGGTGGAGGATACGCGCCTCGGTATTCCCGTGATGTCTCACGAAGAATGCCTGGTCGGCCTGATGATCAAGGACGCCACGCTGTTCCCGTCGCCGCTGAACTATGCGGCCACGTGGAATCCGGGGCTTGTCGAACACGTGGGGCAGATCATCGGCGAGCAGGCGCGTTCGATCGGTTGTCATCAAGGGCTCGCGCCGGTGCTGGACGTGTCGCGCGATCCGCGCTGGGGCCGCACCGAGGAAACGCTCGGCGAGGACCCCTATCTGGTCGGCGTGCTCGCCTGTCACTACGTCAGGGGGCTGCAAGGGGAACGCCGCGACCTGCTCGCGACCCTCAAGCATTTCGTCGGACATTCGGCGAGCGAAGGCGGCCGCAATCACGCGCCCGTGCATGTCGGCCCGCGCGAACTCAACGACGTTTTCATGCTGCCGTTCGAGATGGCGGTCAAGCTGGCGAATGCCGGCTCCGTCATGCCTGCCTATCACGACATTGACGGTGTGCCCTGTCATGCGGACCGTACGTTGCTTCAGGAAACGTTGCGCGAGAAGTGGGGTTTCGATGGACTGGTTGTCGCCGACTACGCTGGCGTCGATCTGCTCTACGGTCACCATGCGGTCGCGCGCGACAGCGCGGCTGCCGCGGCGCTCGCGTTCAATGCCGGACTCGACGTCGAGTTGCCCGGACACGAGTGCGCGCTGCATCTGAAAGAAGCGCTGACGCGCGGCGAGATCAGCGAAGAAACGATCGACGCCGCTGTATCGCGCGTGCTGCGCACGAAGTTCCGTCTCGGCCTGTTCGAAAATCCGTATGCGGATCCGGAGCGAGTGGATGTGAAAAGCGAATCGGCGAGCGACGTCGCGTATCAGGTGGCGCTTGAATCGGCCGTGCTCCTGCGCAATGAAGGCGACGTGTTGCCGCTGGATGTCGAGGCGACGGCGAAGGTCGCGGTAATCGGGCCAACTGCCGACGATCCGCTGGCGTTGCTGGCCGGCTACAGTTTCCCGGTGCATCTGATCAACGCCGGCGAGCAGTCGGTCGCGTCGATCGGTACGCCGCTGCAGGCGCTGCGCGCACTACTTGGCGATCGACGCGTGATCCATGCGCGTGGCTGCGACATCATCGCGGAGCGCCACGCGGGCGCGCCGGTGTTCCCCGGCGACGTGTCGCTGGATACCACGGCGCACGCCAGCCGCGACGAGCTGATCAGCGAGGACACCAGCGGTATTGCAGCGGCGGTTGACGCCGCACGGCAGGCAGGTGTTGCGATCGTCTTCGTCGGCGATCTGTCGGGGCTGTTCCAGTCCGGCACGGTAGGCGAGGGATCCGATACGGACAGCCTGGACCTGCCTGGCGTGCAGCAGGCCTTGCTCGCAGCGGTGGTCGACAGCGGTACGTCGACGGTCGTCGTGATGACGGGCGGACGTCCGTATAACCTGGGAGGCCTCGAGGACCGGATCGCGGCGCAGATCATGGCTTTCGCACCGGGCGAGCGCGGCGCGCAAGCGCTCGCCGATCTGCTGGTGGGCCGCGCGAACTTCACCGGCCGCCTGCCGTTGTCGGTGCCGAAAAGTGCCGGAGCAGTACCCTATACCTACAACCACCGGTTGAAAAGCGCGGGTACGCCGGTCGCTTACCATTTCGGTTGCCGCTACCCGTTTGGATTCGGACTCAGCTATACGCAGTTCCGTTACGGCAGTCTCGCGGTGGCGCGACGCGAAGTCCCGATTGCCGACGGGACGATCGAACTCAGCTTCGTGGTCGAGAACATCGGCTCGCGCGAAGGCAGCGAGATCGTGCAGATCTATGTGCGGGACCGGCTGGCATCATCGGCACGACCGGTACGCGAATTGAAGGCTTTTGCCCGGGTGCCGCTAGCGGCGGGCGCTTCTGCGCGGGTTCGCGTGAAGATGCCCGTCGATATGCTCAATTTCACCGATGGACGCGGCGAGCGTATCGTCGAGCCAGGCGACTTCGACCTGATGGTCGGAAGCTCGAGTCGCGACCTTCATCTGGGCGACGTGGTGACTGTCACCGGTGGCGCGGCGAGAACACTCGAACGCGAATGGCGTATGGTGAGCGAGGTCGACGTACTGCGGTAACCCGCATGATGGGGCGCGCCAGCCGGGGCGGCTGGGCGCCATGGATTTGTTGTCGTACCCGTAACAAGTGGAATATTCGATGTCGTACGCAATCTATCCCAGCCTTTCAGGCAAAACGGTTGTTGTCACCGGTGGTGGCAGCGGTATTGGCGCCGCGATAACCGGGGCATTCGCACGGCAGGGTGCGCGGGTCTTTTTTCTCGACGTGGCGGAAGGCGATTCGCTTGCGTTGCAGGAATCACTGAGCGATGCCGTCCATCCGCCCGTGTTCCGCCGATGCGATCTGCGCAGTGTCGAGGCGATCCAGAGCACCTTCGCCGGGATCGCCGATATTGCCGGGCCGGTCGAGGTTCTCGTCAACAACGCAGGCAATGACGACCGGCACGAACTGGGCACTGTCACGTCGAGCTACTGGGACGCGTGCATCGCCGTGAACCTGAAGCACCAGTTCTTTTGCGCTCAGGCCGTAGCGGCCGGCATGCGCAAGCTCGAACGCGGCGTGATCCTGAATCTTGGCTCGGTGTCGTGGCATCTGGCGTTGCCGAACCTGGCTATCTACATGAGCGCGAAGGCCGGTATCGAGGGACTTACCCGTGGACTCGCGCGCGAACTCGGGGACGCCGGCATCCGCGTGAACAGCATTATCCCGGGCGCGGTTCGGACCCCGCGTCAGATGCAGCTCTGGCAGTCACCCGAGAGCGAAGCGAAGGTCGTCGCGAGCCAATGTCTGCGCCTGCGTATCGAGCCCGGGCACGTCGCCCGCATGGCCTTGTTCCTCGCGTCCGACGATGCGTCGCGCTGCTCCGGTCGGGACTATTTCGTCGATGCAGGGTGGTACGGAGAATGAATTTCCGCATCCCTGTCTGCGTATGGCCGGTCGGTGCCGAACTGGGGGAAGGCCCGGTGTGGCAGGCCACGGAGAACGCTGTCTATTTCGTCGATATCAAGGGTCGCCATATCCATCGTCTGACCATCGCCACGGGTCAGACGCAGACATGGAGCGCGCCCGATCAGGTCGGCTTTGTCGCACCGCTTGCGGATCGTACTTTTGTCTGCGGGTTGCCGGATGGTCTGTATCGCTTCGACGCCGGCAGCGGGCAATTCGGCAAGCTCAAGGACGTCGAGGCGCATCTGCCGGGCAACCGGCTCAACGATGCCTTTGTCGATGCCAGCGGGCACCTGTGGTTTGGATCGATGGACGACGGCGAGGAGCAGCCAGACGGCACCCTTTATCGCGTCAGTGACGACGGCGAAGTGGTGGCTCGGGACGACGACTATGTGATCACGAACGGACCGGCAATGAGCCCGGACGCACGCACGCTCTATCACGGCGACACCGTGCGGCGCGTGGTGTATGCCTTCGACGTGAGCGAAGACGGCGCGTTGTCGCGCAAACGCATCTTCGCCACTATTTCCGGCGACGGATACCCGGATGGAATGGCGGTCGATGCGCACGGATTCGTGTGGATCGCGCTTTTCGGCGGATGGCGTATCGAACGGTACTCGCCTCTTGGCGAGCTTGTGGAGCAGGTACCTTTTCCCTGCGCCAACGTGACGAAGCTGGCTTTCGGTGGAGACGACCTGCAGACTGTTTATGTCTCGACGGCGTGGAAGGGACTGTCGTCGGCGGAGCGCGAGCGGCAGCCGCATGCCGGTGGCCTGTTTTCGTTTCGCTCGCCGGTGCCCGGCCAACCCCAGACGCGCTGTAAATGGGGTTTCTCGCAATGATTTCAGACGGTTCAACCATCCCCATGACAGAGAGGTAAACAACATGTCAGCATCCACCCCTCGCAGGCTGAGAAGCCAGGAATGGTTCGACGACCCGTCGCACGCGGATATGACGGCGCTCTACGTCGAGCGTTTCATGAACTACGGCCTGACGCGCGAAGAGCTTCAGTCGGGCCGTCCCATCATCGGCATCGCGCAGACGGGCAGCGACCTCGCGCCTTGCAACCGGCACCACATCGAGCTCGCCGAACGTACAAAAGCAGGCATTCGCGACGCGGGCGGTATTCCGATGGAATTTCCGGTTCACCCGCTCGCCGAGCAGAGCCGCCGGCCGACCGCCGCGCTCGACCGCAATCTCGCGTACCTCGGTCTGGTCGAAATCCTGCACGGCTTTCCGCTCGATGGCGTCGTATTGACCACGGGCTGCGACAAGACCACGCCCGCCTGTCTGATGGCCGCGGCCACCGTCGACATGCCCGCCATCGTTCTGTCGGGCGGTCCGATGCTCGACGGCTGGCACGAGGGCAAGCGCGTGGGTTCGGGGACCGTCATCTGGCATGCCCGTAATCTGCTTGCCACCGGGGAAATCGACTACGAAGGCTTCATGCAGCTAACGACTGCGTCGTCGCCCTCGATCGGCCACTGCAACACGATGGGCACGGCGCTCTCGATGAACAGTCTGGCCGAGGCGCTCGGCATGTCGCTGCCCGGCTGCGCGAGCATTCCCGCGGCGTATCGGGAACGCGGCCAGATGGCTTACGCCACGGGCAAACGCATCGTCGACCTCGTACGCGAAGATGTGCGTCCGTCGCGCATCATGACGAAGGCGGCGTTCGAAAACGCCATCGTGGTGGCCTCCGCGCTGGGTGCGTCGAGCAACTGCCCGCCCCATCTGATCGCGATTGCACGGCACATGGGCGTCGAACTGAGTCTTGACGACTGGCAGCGCGTGGGCGAGCAGGTGCCGCTGATCGTGAACTGCATGCCCGCGGGCGAATATCTCGGCGAGAGTTTTCACCGCGCGGGCGGCGTGCCCGCCGTCTTGCACGAGCTGATCCAGGCGCAACTCGTACACGGTGAATGTCTGACCGTGTCGGGCCGTACCATCGGCGAGATCGCAGCGGATGCGCCTTCCGCGGATCGCGACGTCATCAAGACAACTGAAGATCCGCTCAAGCACGGCGCAGGCTTCATCGTGCTGTCGGGCAATTTCTTCGACAGCGCGATCATGAAGATGTCGGTGGTCGGCGATGCTTTCCGGCAGACCTATCTGAGCGAGCCCGGCTCGGAAAATACCTTTGAGGCGCGGGCAATCGTCTTTGATGGCCCTGAGGACTATCACGCACGTATCAATGATCCGTCGCTTGAGATCGATCAGCGTTGCATTCTGGTGATTCGCGGCGCAGGTACCGTGGGCTATCCGGGGAGTGCCGAGGTGGTGAACATGGCGCCGCCGGCAGAACTCGTGCGGCAGGGTATTACGTCCTTGCCGACGCTCGGCGACGGACGGCAAAGCGGTACCTCCGCGAGCCCGTCGATTCTCAACATGTCACCCGAGGCGGCGGTTGGCGGCGGACTGTCGCTGTTACGCACGAACGACCGCATTCGCGTGGATCTGAATTCGCGCAGCGTGAACGTGCTGGTCGACGAGGACGAACTCGCGCGGCGCCGTGAGACGGCTACCTTCACGATTCCGCCGGCGCAGACACCGTGGCAGGAGCTGTACCGCCAGACGGTTGGCCAGCTTTCGACCGGCGGCTGTCTCGAGCCGGCGACGCTCTATCTCAAGGTGATTGCCGAGCGTGGCAATCCGAGGCATTCGCACTGACGTGCCGGTTGCGGGACCGGGCTTCATGTTCACATCGAGTCCGGTCCCGCAGGTCTTCCAACCTTCCCGAAAATATCCATTCCCATGTCCGCAACTACTCAATCCAGTTTCTTCCCGGACGACATCGACCAGGCGCTGCTTGTGGGGCGCGTATGGCGCAAGACGGACCAGCATGAAGGCCCGTGTGTCGTTGTCGTGCGTCACGGCGAGGTGTTCGACATCACCGCGACCGTGCTGACGACTGCTGACCTGTTCGATCGGGAGAACCCCGCACAGGTCGCGCGTACAGCAACGGGCGTCCCGCTTGGCACAGTGGCGGAGCTCATCGCTTCCAGCCTTCCTGGCGTGGCCGGGCCCGCCGTGCGACTGCTCGCGCCGTGTGACGTTCAGGCCATCAAGGCGTGCGGTGTCACGTTCGCCGTGAGTTTGATCGAGCGCGTCATCGAGGAACAGGCGGGCGGTGATCCGGCGAAGGCGAAGGCCGTCCGCGAGACCATCGCTTCGATAATCGGCACGGACCTCTCGAAAATCGAGCCGGGCTCGGACGCTGCCATGAAGCTGAAGGCCGAACTGGAACGACGCGGTGCGTGGTCGCAATACATGGAAGTGGGCATCGGCCCCGATGCGGAAGTGTTCTCGAAGTCGCAGCCCATGTCGGCGGTCGGTTTCGGGGCTGATGTGGGACTGCTCGCTGCTTCGACCTGGAACAATCCGGAACCGGAAATCGTACTGGCTGTGAATAGTCGAGGCGGCATCGTCGGCGCGACGCTCGGCAACGACGTCAACCTGCGCGATATCGAAGGCCGCTCGGCGCTCCTGCTGGGTAAGTGCAAGGACAACAACGGCTCATGCGCCATCGGCCCGTTCGTGCGCCTCTTTGACGAAACCTTCTCGCTCGACTCGGTGCGCACGGCCAGTGTCGCGCTGCGGGTGGAGGGCGCCGACGACAGTTTTGTGCTCGAGGGCGTGAGCCACATGAGCGAAATCAGCCGCGACCCGGCGAACCTCGTCGAGCAGACGTGGGGACGGCATCACCAGTATCCGGACGGCTTCATGCTGTTCCTTGGCACGATGTTCTCGCCGATCAAGGACCGTGACGCACCCGGCGCAGGGTTCACGCATCACCTGGGGGATCGGGTGACGATTTCGACGCCGCAACTGGGTGCGCTGACTAACACGGTCCGCCTGAGCACTGAAATCGAACCGTGGACGTTCGGTGTGCGTGCGCTGTATCGGAATCTGGCCGCTCGCGGTTTGCTTGTCGCCGCTTGAGCAGTCAGGATTGTCACGTGCCGTTTGGCGGTCGCAAGGGTTCGAGTTACGTCCGCGCGGGCAACGCGGGCTGTGCCCGTTCAGGCGAAGCCGCCGGGAACCTGGGGCGCAGGTTCTGATATATAAAACAAACTCGCGATCGCCAGATAGCGATCGCGAGTCAGTGATTCAACGCGGCTGGACGCAACGAGCGCACGCGTTCCGGCCAAAAACAGCTTCCTGGCCTGACGAAGCTTACTGGGCTACTGCTGCAGGACCGTGTTGCGACGAACCGCTCGCAACGCCGCCCACAGCGCTGTTCTGCGCGGCAACACGAGCTTCAGCAGCCTGGATGTTCCCCGGATATTCATTCGGGTTCGAGCGAACCGGGTTGTAGCCCGCCTTTTCGATTTGAACCAGCTGTTCGCGCACTTCCGCACGGGTCAAGGGTTGGTTCGACTGGGCGAAAACGGCAACCGGAGCAGTAAGGGTGGCGGCAACAACGACAGCGTGAATGAGCGACTTCATGATTACAACCTCCAGAGATTGTCTTATTGGGCTGCAAGCATCTTTATTTGCAGCAGTGAGGACAGTGTAAGAGGCGATGAAATAAGGGTAAATACCTAATTCTGAAATCACTGTTTCTAAAAACAGGACAATCGGGGTAAGAGCAGCGGTTGTGGCACCGACTTTTCTGCGCATCACGCACCGGTGCCTGCTGTTGCTGCAGCCGAACTAGCTGTACCTTCACGCCGAATTCGTACGGTGTACGGGCTTTATCCTTGTTCTGCGTCAACTATTGCTTAAATGGTCAATTACGGACGCAGCGAAACCCCGCATACACGTATTGATAACGCGGCTGGAACCAGTTGCGGAACGTCGGGCGCAACATGCATGCCGCGGTGCGCGCCGAGCCGCCCTTGAGCACGTAATGCTGGCCGTCGAAAAAGTTCGCCGAATAGCCGAGGTAAAACGGAAACGCGTCGAAACCCGGTAGTGCATCGAACGCGGTCGACGTCCATTCCCAGCCGTTGCCGAACTGCCCGACCACGCCGAACGCGCTGACGTTATCCGGATGCGCGTGGACGTTCTGCGGATCCCAGCTACGAAAATCGAAATTGCCCGATGCCGCGTGTGGCGCGCCGTGCGCCGCGCGCTGCCACTGCGCTTCGGTAGGCAGGGCCTTGCCGGCCCAGCGCGCGTATGCGCTGGCTTCGGCGTGGCTCACATAAACCGGCCAGGTTTCGGGCAGGGCGATGTCGTCGAACATCGTGCGCAGTTTCCACGCCTGCTCGCCGTTCTGCGTCGCCAGCGACCAGCCTGCAGGATGCTCGATATGTTCGGCTTCCCGCCATGCCCAGTCCTTGCCGGTCCACAGCGACGGGTCGCGATAACCGCCCGCTTCGACGAACGCGCGATACGCACCGTTCGTCACCATATGACGGTCGATCTCGAACGCCGGCACATCGACATGCAACGCGCCGAATTCGTTGTCCCAGCCGAAAGCGCCATCCTCGCGCACCATGCCGAGCACGGTCGGGCCCGCGGGCACGCTGACCATGCCGTCATCGGGCTGGCTGGTCTGGGGTTCGGTGATGGACAATCGCGGCGCGACTTTCTGTTCGAAAGGCAACTGGTGCAGCATGTACGCGAGCGTTTCGGCATGCATCAGCCGATGTTCGATCGCGACGTGCAACAACTGTTCGGCCGAAGCGGTGCGCATACCTTCGCGCACGAGTTCAAGCGTGGCGAGTTTCTGGTCGATCTGCGCGCGCGCCTCCGCGGCGTATTCGTTGACCACTTCGAGCGACGGCCAGTCAGACGGCGCGTCAGTCGGAAAGTCGCCGTCGACCGGATCGATGCCGAAGGCGAACAACTGGTCGAGTTCAGGGCTGAGCGCGGGAAGGTCGAACAGACGCCGGTCGAACAGGTTCCGGTCGAATGCTTCGAGATGGCCGATATAGAACACGATCCGGTGCCGTTCGCGGATCGGACGCTCGTAAAGAAATTCAGGTTTAACGACGGCAAACAACGCGTCTGTGACGCTGCGGGCTTCGATAAGACGATGGATGAGCGGGTGCTGCAAGGCGGGTTCGCGATTCATTGCACCGGGTCTCCTGGTAGGGGACAGTCTGAAACTGTACCTGCTTGCAGAAGGCATGCCAAGGCTAAATGTATCGCAATCAGGTGGCCGGCTTGACGCCATGCCAGCGTGGCGCGCGGCCACGCGCCGGAGAATTACGGTGCGGGCCGGCAGCGGCGGCTTTATAACTGACGCAAACCGTCGAAATCGACGATGCGGATGAATTTGCCCTGCGTGTCGATCAGACCACGCTTTTGAAATCTTGACAGCGTACGGCTGACCGTTTCAAGCGTGATGCCGAGGTAGCTACCCATTTCCTCACGCGTCATGCGCAGGTTGAATTCGTTCGACGAATAGCCGCGTTGCGTGTTGCGCCCTGAGATATCCAGCAGGAACGCGGAGACGCGTTCGTCGGCGCTCTGTGAGCCGAGCACCATCATCTGCCTGGCCTCGCTCACGATCTGCTCGCCCATCAGTTTGTGCAGGCGGTCCTGCATCGTGCCGATTTCGCGGCACAGACGCTTCAACGCAGGATAGGGCACGATGCACACGGAACTGTCCTCGAGCGCGATCGCGCTGCATGCGTGCAGATCGGTACTGATGCCGTCGAGGCCGAGCGGTTCGCCCGCGAGTTTCAGCCCGGTCACCTGTTCGCGGCCGAGGCGATGCGACATCACCGTTTTCAGCGCACCCGACCGGACGGCGTACAGGTTGTCGAACGGGTCGCCGGTGCGAAAGAGCACCTCGCCGCGCCGCACGGTGCGCGCGTTGCAGATGAGCGCTTCAAGTTTCGGCAGGTCTTCGGCGCACAGGCCCTGCGGCATGCAGAGTTGTCGCATCGCGCAGGTCGAGCAGCGGGCGACATCGCGCCGCGTACGTACGGGCGCGATGGCCCGGACAGGTCGCTGTGCGACAGACGGGGAAAGCGCGATGGGATTGAGCATGATCGGTTAGCCCGGAAAGTAATGTTGCGCTGATTGTCCCACCGGCCTTTGCGCGACCTGAGTGACAAAAGGACGCGCGGTCATGTGAGAGTTGTGTCTTGAAAAGATAAGCAGCTCCGCTGCACAAGGATCTGCACGCCATGCGCAATGACCCGGGGGGAAAGGAGCGACGCACGTGGACCAGACATCACCAGATATGCGCTGAATCAAACGTCGGCTTAAATAATCGCTGAAAAGCGTCGACACTGCCTTGATGTAAATCAAGTCGTCAGGTCATTTGTCCTGGTTGGGAGAGAGGGGAGAATCAAGACCTGGCAAGGCTTTTCGCTGACAAAAGGCTTGCCGTCAATCAGAATCAGACCGGTAATTTGTCCAGTTTGCCTTACAATCATGCTCTATTCAGACAAGCTGCGACATCGACGATGAACGAGCGCAAATCTCTCGGTCTGCCCGACAAGATCTACGGCGATATCCTGAACCAGATTCTGGAAGGCGAGTACAAGGAGGGCGAGCGGCTGCCTACCGAGCACGCGCTGGCCGAGCGTTTTGAAACGTCGCGCCCGACAGTGCGTGAAGCGCTGGCCCGTCTGCGCGCCGACGGGATCATCGTGACGCGCCACGGTTCGGGTACCACGGTCGCGCGCCGTCCCGATCCGGACGTGCGCCGCTTCGCGCCGCTCGAAACGCTGTCCGATATCCGTCGCTGCTATGAATTTCGCATCGTCACCGAAGCAGGCGCGGCGGCGCTCGCCGCACAGCAGGCCGACAGCGACGATGTCGCCGCCATCCAGCACGCGTGGGACGAGCTCGAACGCATCATCGAAACGCAGGGCATCGGCGCGCGCGACGATTTCTCGTTTCATCTGGCCGTGGCGCGGGCGTCGAAGAACCAGTTTTTCATCACCGTGATGTCGTTCATCGAAGAGCAGATCGTGTTCAGCATGAACCTCTCGCGCAACCTGTCGCTCGTGAAGACGGTGGAGCGGCAGCGTCTCGTGCAGCGCGAGCATCTGGCCGTGCTGGAAGCGATCCGCAGCAAGGATTCCGCCGCCGCGGGGCAGGCCATGCGCGCCCATCTCGAAAACGCGCTCGACCGGATGTTCGGTTCGTAACCGCCGCGCGAACCGGACCGGCGTTAGCCTGAATCCGGCTCGAACCCGGCGGCGTGAACCGGCAATCCCTCAGGCCGCCACGGCCATCGGACCAAACAGCGCGGCCCGCGTCTGCGGACTGACCGCGATCTCCAGCGCCACCGCATTTTCGACGCCGATGCGCAGCGGCGACCCGAGCCGTCGCAGTTCGATACCGGTTTTGCGCAGCAGCCGCTCGATGGGCGTTGTCGTCACGGTCACGTAGCGCGTGATGCCCATCTGGTCGGCGAAGGTCACCAGTTCGTGGATCGCGTGCATCGTCAGATCGGCAAAGCCAAACGTTTGCTCCTCGCCGCCGGTATCGACGACAAAACGGCTCAGTTCCCAGATATGCCGGCCGACCGGCGCCGCATCGCCATGCAGCAGTTGCGGGAACGTGTCCTTCAGCATGTTCGGCCCTTCGGTCGGCATCAGGCGCCAGCAGCCACGCACGGCGCCCGCCTTGTCCTGGATGAGCATGTAATGCGGCCCGAGTGCGTCGTAGCCGTCGATCTCCATGCCGGCGATGGTCGGGATATCCCACCCGAGCCGCCCGTGAAACACACGGGCGCGCAGCCGGTACATTGCGTTGATGTGATCGTTGTCGAATTCCTGACGCAGGCCAATCCGGATTGCTGCTTGCATGTCGTTCTCCCTCACGTGTTGGTGAACCAATACGCATGGAAACTTATGCATTTCGGGTAGAAATTCCACCTACCCACCTGGATAGGTGTGCCCGGTTCCGGAGTCCGTGGAGAATCGATTTATCGATCCCGGCGATAGCCAGTCAACCAGGCGGACATCATGGAACTACTTGAAAATTATTGGCAACCGGCACGTCGCGTGAGCACTCCGGAGCGAGTGCTGGAGCCAGCGTCGCCCGTGGACCGCGTGTTCATCATCGCGTTCCGCAAAAAGAAGAAAGAGAGTCAGCGGCGCTTCTGGGCACGCTTTGGCGTCACGCAGTCGCGTGGCAGCCGCTTCGAATCCGGCTCGGAAATTCCGGCGCCGGTGGCGATCCTGCTTGGACTTTATTTCACCAGGGCCATCTCTGACAGCGATCTCGGCCGGGCGGAGCGTGCGTTGCACGACAGGGCCTTCGACGCCGTCAGTCAGGATCAATGACGCCGAGTTGCGTTGCGATGACCGCGGCCGCGCGCCGCGAGTTCACACCGAACTTCGCGCGAATGTTTTTCATGTGAAAGTTCACGACTGCTTCCGAGCAGTTCAGGATGTGTGAAATCTCCCACGTGGACTTGCCGCGCGCAGTCCACTTCAAACATTCGCGTTCACGCGGCGTGAGCCTCGGAATCAGTTCCTGCGTATGCGCGCTCACGTAACGCTGGCTTGTATCGATCACCAGATCGCGCAGCAACACCAGATTCGGTAGCGCGACGTCCACATGCCGCCAGAATGCATCGCCTGGCATGCTGTCGTTCACGAAGCACAGCATGCCTGCTTCCTGTCGCGGCCCGTGGACCGGCAGCGTGACGCCGGCGCGCAACCCGTACGCGCGGGCTTCCTCATACATCGATTGCTGCGGTTCGGTCGTGAAGATCTCGGGCGACCACACGAGCGGCGAGGCGCGCGTCGCGCAGTGCGAGACGGTGGGATCGATGTGCATGAGGCCCTGCTCGTCGTAGGCGCGCCGCCAGGACACGGGGTATGTGCTGCGCACGTACGCGTCCTCCAGACGGAGGGTCGGGCGTGGCAGCATCGCCAGCAGAACCTGGTTGAAGCCCCATCCGTCGGCGAGACGGGTAATGGCGTCGAACCATGCGGTTTCATCAGGGGCCTCGAGCAACGGTGACATCTGCTCGATGAAATGTAGTGACACGGACGGCTCCCCTCGGATCGCGGCAGGCCAGGCCGCTAATAAAGACGACGCGAATACCTGGTTTGCGCCTGTCTGCTTCACTAATCTATCACCATTTTTTTATTCTGCCCGGCAATTCGTATGAACATTATGCCAATCAAAAGCGGCGAGTTGAGTTGATTTTTTGCGTTTTGCCGCGCCCCCAACCGGCGGGCGTCCCCGTCGATGGGCCCTTGTGCGTTATATGGATTGAAACCTGGCCGGATAACGTCGGCATTTTGAATCAACATTAATCCCTGCCCGGATTGATATGAGGCTGAAAAACCCTTCTGGCGTAATTGACAAAAACACGGACCTGCCGCGCCGAAAAACATCTACGCATTCAGATACGCAGGATCTTGTTGTCATACGAGAATGGGGCACCCAAACAGCATGAGCACAACTGAAAGAGCCTGATTTTCGACAAAAATAGCCAAAAACCCGGCCGTTATGCTGCGTTGCGATGCGAATGGCGTCGATGCATCACATGCATGGCAACGGCAAATTTGTTTGACAACATTTGCCGCGCGATGCTACCGTGAAGATCAATCATCGAATTGATCCGTCTGCCGAGGTGCCATGAACGTCTCTCCGATTTCCGGCAGTGAGTTCGCTGCCAGCGTGATGGCGGTGCCGCCGCTCGCCCGCCGCGCCGATTATTCGCTCGACGCCGCGGAGAACCAGAAGCTCATTCGGCACATCGAGGCCGGCGGCGTGCGCACGCTGCTTTATGGCGGCAACGCGAACCTGTATCACGTCGCGGTCAGCGAATATCGCGATCTGCTCGATCTGCTCGCCGCGAGCGCCGCTCCCGAAACGCGCGTGATTCCGGCCATCGGCCCCGATTACGGCAAGATGCTCGATCAGGCGCGCATCCTCGCGCAGACGAACTACCGCACCGCGATGGTCCTGCCGCTCGCCGGCTTTACCACGTCTGGGGGCGTCGAAGAAGGCCTCGCGCGCGTCGTCGACGTGGCGGGCATGCCGCTTACGCTCTATATCAAGAACGAGAACTACGTCGATGTCGATGCGCTCGCGCGTCTCGTCGATCGCGGCACGCTGGTCGCCGTCAAATACGCAATCGTTCGCGATAACCCGGCCGACGATGTCTACCTGAAGCGCCTCCTCGAAAGAGTGAACCCGGCGAAGGTGATCTCGGGCATGGGCGAGCGTCCCGCGCTCGTGCACGTGCGCGACTTCGGTCTCGCTGCATGGACGACCGGTTCGGGCTGCATCGCGCCGCACGCGGTCATGGCGCTTCTGCGCGCCGCGAAAGAAGGCCGCACGGACGAAGCGCAGCGCATCCGCGACGCGTTCATGCCGCTTGAAACGCTGCGCGACGACATCTCGCTGATCCGTGTGCTGCACGATGCAGTGACGTTTTCGAAGATCGCCGATATGGGCGCGATTCTGCCGCTACTCAGTTCGACGCCGGTCGAGGATCATGCGAAGATCGCGGCTGCAACCGAAGCGCTCCTCACGTTCGAGCGTCAGAACGCCGCCAGGCCGGAGCAGGGCTGACAGCGCTTCTCACTATCTGATTTTCGCTGCGCGGTGAATGCAGGCCGACGCCCGCAGCGCCCAACTGGAGTTTCAAGATGCAGATCACAGGAGAGATGCTCGTTGGCGCATCCGCCGTGCGCGGCGCCGAGGGCACGCTGTGCGCGTTCGACCCGGTCCGCAATGCGGAAATCGAGCCGGTTTTCGGTGCGGGCAGTGCGGCCGACGTCGACCGGGCATGTGAACTTGCCGCGCTCGCGTTCGATCCGTATCGCGGCGCGCCGCTTGAAACGCGTGCGCGCTTTCTCGAAGCGATTGCCAGCAACATCGTCGCGCTGGGCGATGAACTGATCGAGCGCGCGCACATCGAAACGGCGCTGCCGAAAGCGCGTATCGAAGGGGAACGCGGGCGCACCGTCGGTCAGTTGAAGCTCTTTGCCTCGCTCGTGCGCGAAGGCCGCTGGCTGGGCGCGACGATCGATTCCGCCATGCCGGATCGCAAGCCCCTGCCGCGTTCCGATCTGCGTCTGCGGAAAATTCCGGTTGGGCCCGTCGCCGTGTTCGGCGCAAGCAACTTTCCGCTCGCGTTTTCAGTTGCCGGCGGCGATACGGCCTCGGCGCTCGCGGCGGGTTGTCCGGTCGTCGTGAAGGCGCATCCGGCGCATCTCGGTACGTCGGAACTGGTCGGTCGCGCGATCCAGAAAGCGGTCGCTGAAACCGGTCTGCCGGAGGGCGTGTTTTCGCTCATCGTCGGCGCGGGCAACGCGGTGGGCGAGGCGCTTGTCGCGCATCCGGCGATCAGGTCGGTCGGCTTCACAGGATCGCGGCGCGGCGGGCTTGCGCTGGTCGACATCGCGTCGAAGCGTCGCGAGCCGATTCCCGTGTTCGCCGAAATGAGCAGCGTCAATCCGTTCTTCGTGCTGCCTGGCGCGCTTGCCAAACGCGGCGAAGCGATCGCTTCGGCATTCGTGGATTCCGTGACGCTCGGCGTCGGCCAGTTCTGCACGAACCCCGGGCTCGTGATCATGCTGGAAGGCCCGCATACGCAGACGTTCATCGACACCGCCGCGCAGGCGCTCGCAAAGAAAGAAGCACAGACCATGCTCTCGCCGGGCATCGCTTCGGCGTACCAGTCCGCCGTCGAGCGGCGCGCGCAGGCCAGCGGCGTGCAGAGCGTCGCGCAGGGCACGCAGTCGGGCGCCGCGTGTCCGGCGATGCCCGCGCTTTTCCTGACGCAGGCCGCGCAGTTTCTCGCCACGGCCGAGCTCGAAGATGAAATCTTCGGACCGACTTCGCTGATCGTCACGTGCCGCGATGTGGACGAAATGATCAAGGTGGCCGGTTATCTCGAAGGCCAGCTCACGGCGACGCTGCAACTCGAACCGGACGATTACGCGCTCGCGCGCAAACTGCTGCCGACGCTCGAACGAAAGGCCGGCCGCATTCTTGCGAACGGCTTCCCGACGGGCGTCGAGGTGTCGCATGCGATGGTGCATGGCGGACCGTTCCCGGCCACGTCGGACGCGCGCGCGACGTCGGTTGGCGCGACCGCGATCGATCGCTTCCTGCGGCCCGTGTGCTATCAGGATCTGCCGGCGGAATTGTTGCCTGAAGCGCTGCACGACGACAATCCGCTGAAGCTGTGGCGTCTGCTCGATGGTGAGCTGGGCAAGCATTGAACGGCTGTTAAGCTTCTAGAGCGTCACGCCGCCGCATAGCCAGCCGCGCGGCGTGATCCGCCTGAGGCGGCCATGATCCTCTCTGACCTGACATCATCGCGAGGGCCATGACGCGCCGCATGCGGGCGCCGTTCGCCGTATCCGGTACAACCGCAAGGAGTCTCATGACAGACAACAGCCGTCGCTATCCCGATCCCGCCATCCGCGTTCTCGACCATCGCTTTAACGCGCTGCGTATCGCGTCCGCCTCGGTCGAATGTCTGTATCAAGGCGCGCGCTGGTCCGAGGGCCCGGTGTGGTTCGGCGACGGGCGCTATCTGCTGTGGAGCGACATTCCGAACAACCGCATTCTGCGCTGGGACGAAGAGACCGGCGCGGTGACGCCATTCCGTCAGCCGTCGAATAATGCGAACGGACATACGCGCGATCGCGAAGGACGTCTCGTCAGTTGCGAGCATCTGACGAGACGCATCACGCGTACCGAATATGACGGCACGATCACGGTCCTTGCCGATCGCTACCTCGGCAAACGCCTGAATTCGCCGAACGATCTCGTTGTGAAGTCGGACGGCTCGATCTGGTTCACCGATCCGAGCTTCGGCATCGACGGTTTCTACGAAGGCGAAAAGTCCGAGGCCGAATTGCCGCAGTGCGTGTATCGCATCGACGGGCAGACGGGCGAGATCACGCTCGTCGCCGACGATATCGAAGGCCCGAACGGTCTCGCGTTCTCCCCCGATGAATCGCGGCTGTATGTGGTCGCGTCGCGTGAGTCGCCGCGCACGATCCGCGTGTTCGACGTCGCCGCCGCCGGCCGCACGCTTGAGAACAACCGCATCTTGATCGACGCGGCTGCCGGTACGCCGGATGGCTTTCGAGTCGATATTCACGGCAACCTCTGGTGCGGTTGGGGCATGGGCACGGAAGAACTCGACGGCGTGCGTGTATTTACCCCGCACGGCGAAGCGATTGGCCATATCGCGTTGCCGGAGCGTTGCGCGAACGTGTGCTTCGGCGGGCGGCACCGCAACCGGCTTTTCATGGCGGCGAGCCACGGGCTCTATTCGCTGTATGTGAACACGCAGGGCGTCAAAGGCGGTTGAGCATGCCCAATTCGCTGCGCGAAGTTGCCTGACAAGTATCGGGCTAAACCCGTAGAGCGGCGCGCTCCCGCGGACGTGAATATGGCATCGGATCGTTTTCTGCAAAGGGATTGATGGAGATTGCGCCGTGCGCCGCGGCGCAATCGGTCATTGATGATTTGCTTGACGTCAGATGTGCGCGTTGGCAATGTTCGATAACGCGGGACGTGTACCGTCGGCAGCGCACCTGAACCGGCGGACTTCCATACCAAAGAAGCGAGGAGATACGATGACTTTATCTGGCAGGTTGTCTGTAAGGGTGGCGGCGGTCTGTGTAGCGGTCGGCGCGGCATTCGCGCCCGCGGCGCGCGCGGCGGATCCGGTGACATTGAACATCGTGGACGTAGCGGGGGATCTGCAACTGACGCAAAAGGGCTTCGAGGCGTTCAAGGCGAAGTACCCGAACCTGGTTTCGAACATCACGTTCACCAATGCGCCCGCGCCGCAGCTGCCGGGCAAGATCAAGGCGATGCAGGCCGCAGGGCGCTCCGATATCGACCTCGTGCTGACGGGCACCGACGCGCTGGCGGCCGGCATCGAGCAGAACCTGTGGGAGAAGCTGCTGCCCGATCATGCGGCGGTGTTCCCGGGCGTGCTCGACAACTACGCACCGGGCCCGCGCAAGATGCAGGACCTGGCACAGGGCTACGGACTCGAAGTGGCGTACATGCCGGCCGGGCCGCTGCTCGAATACAACCCGGCCAAAGTCACCGATCCGCCGAAGACGCCTGAGCAGCTGCTGCAGTGGTGCAAGGCGCACCCGAACAAGCTGATCTACGCGCGTCCGGCCAACTCCGGCCCGGGCCGTACGTTCCTGATGGGTCTGCCGTATGTGCTCGGCGACAAGGACCCCCAGGACCCGATTCACGGCTGGGACAAGACCTGGGCGTTCCTCAAGCAGCTGAACGACTGCGTTCCGTACTATCCGGGCGGCACGTCGGCGGTGATGAAGGAGCTGGGCGAAGGCACGCGCGACATGACGGTCACGGTGACCGGCTGGGACATCAACCCGCGTGCGCTGGGCATCGTGCCCGCGGAATTTCGCGTGCAGGCGTTCGACAACATGACGTGGGTGAACGACGCCCATTACATGGTGATCCCGAAGGGCGTGCCGAAGGACAAGCTCGACGTGCTCTACAAGCTGATGAACTTCATGCTGGAGCCCGCGCAGCAGGCGCTGACCTATGACGACGGGTATTTCTATCCGGGCCCGGCGATCAAGGGCGTGACGGTCGAGCAGGCACCGGCGCAAAGCCAGGCGGTGTTGAAGAAGTTCGGCCGCCCGGAATACGCGAAGCTGCTGGCGGACCATCCGCACGTGCTGCCGCTGAGCGCGGCGGCGATGGTGGCCGCGTTCCAGAAGTGGGACCGTGAAGTCGGCGCTGCAAAGACGAAATAGCGCTGTTTCCGGCTCGCCCCCTGTGCGTCGCGGGTTCGCGCAGGGGGGCGGCTACGTTGTGAACGCTCGTCTCTATGACTTGCGCGGCGGGGGGCGCGCCCAGCGGCCCCCCCCCCCCCCCGGGAGGGAATATTTAATAAATT
>NZ_CAJQYY010000016.1 GCF_907164575.1 Paraburkholderia gardini | reverse complement strand
GCTGGACGTCAGCTGGTCGATATCGTTGATGTGGTAAGCGTAGTTACCCGCGACGGTCTGGCTGCCGGTCGAATAGTTGGCGCCGGGATAGTCGGTGCTGAACGTGTACTGACGACCCATCGTGAACGAGCCGATGTTGTCCTTCGTCACGCCGACATATGCCTGGCGGCCAAACATCGCGCCGCCCTGGCCGAGTGTTCCGTTGCCGCTATTGAAGCCGCTTTCGAGTACGAAAATCGCCTTCAGGCCGCCACCGAGATCTTCGGTGCCACGCAGGCCCCAACGGCTGCCAGACGCTACACCGTCGTCATACTTGACGAGGCTGTCATGGCTCGTGCCGGAACGGGCATTGTTCACGTAACTGATACCGGCATCGATCAACCCGTACAGCGTCACGCGTGGCATGCAGGTCAATGTCAGCATCGGGCGATCAAACGCGTGTTGAGGCGAAAATCGCAGGACGCAGCATCCGTCGCTTCGTGAGAACGGTGCCGGTCAGTGAGAGTCTTCCTGGCATAGGGTCGACTTCGAACAGGATGAAGTGCCCTGTTCCGTTGTATCGTGCGAAATATAACGACACGTTATATATTCGTAAACGCTCCTGTTGGGGAATTGTCGTCTTTCTGACACAAATGGATTCACGGTGTGGCATGGACACTCAGGTTTCCGGACGCTATATTCACCGGGATATAACTGGAGAGGATTGATGGAAGCAGCGATGAATCAGGCGGTTGGCAGTGTCTACGTGCTCGAATCGATGAAGCTCGCCCGTGACAGAACCTGGGAGGCTGTCGGGCAGATCAGGGAGCGGATTGAGCCGGGCATGCTCGAGTCGCAGGCGAGAGCGGAATGCACGCGCCTCCTGACGCAGCTCGGCATGGACCGGATCTGGCATCCGGTGCTGGTCCGTTTCGGCGAGAACACGCTGAAGACATTCAAGCAGCCGTCGGCTGGCGACCCGCGACTCAAGGAGGACGACATTTACTTCGTCGATCTTGGTGTCGTCTGGAACCGGCACGAAGGCGATGCGGGCGCCACCTTTGTGGTCGGCGACGACGTGGATATGAAGGCGTGTGCCGATGCCGCGAAGACCGTGTTCGCCGAAGTGGAGCAGCACTGGCGTTCATCCGGCGCGGGCGGCAAAGCACTCTATGACTTCGCCGAAGAGCGTGCATCGGCGCTCGGATGGCGTCTGAATCTGGATATCAAGGGCCACCGTGTCAGCGATTTTCCGCATGCGATCTACAAGGCAGGCGATCTTGGAGACTTCGCCGACTGTCCGGACGCGGGGCTCTGGATTCTCGAAATACAGCTGGCCCATCCGACGCGGCCATTCGGTGCGTTTTACGAAGATCTGCTCGTGTAGCGCGCATGGTTCGCGCATGAATGTTTTGCGCGTGCGACTTTTTAAATCGATGCGGAGTTGAAGCGCACATCGTAATATATGGGCCTTTATAACGATTCGGGGAATCACATGTTGCGCAAGCTTCTGGTGTCGGGTGCCGTGCTGACAGGCCTGTTGACCGCAAACCTCTGTGCTGCCGATGAGGGCACCGTCAACGTTTTGTATGCGGGTTCGCTCGTCAACCTGATGGAACGTAGTGTCGGACCGGCGTTCGAGAAGGAGACGGGTCTGCATTTTCAGGGCTACGCTGCCGGATCGAACAAGATCGCCAATGAGATCAAAGGCAAGCTGCGCCGCGGCGACGTGTTCATCAGCGCGAGTCCGAAGGTGAACACCGCCCTGATGGGTGCGACAAACGGTGATCATGTGAGCTGGTACGTCAACTTCGCCGAATCGCCGCTGATGATCGGCTACAACCCGCAAAGCCGCTTTGCCGCCGATTTCAAGAAGAAGCGCTGGGATCAGGTACTGCAGGAGCCGGGTATCCGTATCGGCCGCACCGATCCGAAGCTCGATCCAAAGGGCGCATTCACCGTCCAGATGATGACGAAGGCAGCGGAGCTCTATCATCAGCCCGACCTCGTCCAGAAGACGCTCGGCGCGCCCGACAATCCCGAGCAGGTGCTGCCGGAAGAGACGCTGGTTGGGCGTCTTCAGTCAGGCCAGCTTGATGCGGGCTTTTTCTACTCGACAGAAACGTCGGATCTGAAGATTCCTGCGTTCCGCCCCGCGCCTGAACTGCAGGCCAGGGCGAGCTATACGCTGACCATCCTTAACGATGCGCCGAACGCTAACGGCGCAACGCGCTTCGTCGATTTTCTGCTTGGCGCGAGCGGGCGTGCGTTGCTTAAGGAGCATGGCGTCGACGTGATCAAACCGACGGTGACCGGCAATGCGCAAGCCGTACCGTCGTCATTGCATGCTGTCATCGACGCAGCCCAATGAAGCAGCCAGCGGCGCAGCCGCTGCTCTGGCTCGCCGTACTGCTTGCAGCGTATCTGTGCGCGCCGTTTCTCGCGAGTATCCCGCAGATCAGTCATGCCGACTGGGCGGGTGTCGACTGGCACGCCACCTGGTCGGCGGTTGGCGTCTCCATAGGCAGTGCAAGCGTCGCCGCGCTCGTGATACTCGTGGGCGGTGTGCCGCTGGGCTACTGGCTCGCCCGTTCATCGTCGCGCTGGACAGCATTGCTCGGCTTTGTCGTCCAGTTGCCGCTCGCACTGCCACCGCTCACGAGCGGTGTGTTGCTGTTGTTCCTGCTTGGGCCCTATAGCTGGATCGGCCGCGCGGTCGGCGGTACGCTGACCGATTCGTTCGCGGGCATCGTGCTCGCCGAAACGTTCGTCGCCGCCCCTTTTCTGATCGTCGCCGCGCGCTCCGCGTTTCTGTCGGTCGATCCGGTTTTCGACGACGTTGCCGCGACGCTCGGACATCATCCGGGCAGCCGTTTTTTTCGCGTGACACTGCCGATTGCATGGCCGGCCATCCGGGCCGGCCTTGCGTTAGCGTGGTTGCGCGCATTCGGCGAATTTGGCGCGACGGTGATGGTCGCTTATCACCCGTATTCGCTGCCGGTGTACACCTACGTCGTATTCGGTGGACAGGGTCTGCCTGCGATGATGCCGCTTCTGCTGCCGACGCTCGGCATCGCAGTGGTGTGCGCGGCGCTTTCGGTTTATAGCCGCGGCGCCCGTGCTGTTGCAAGCGAGCTGCCAGACAATGGCGACGAACCCGCCGTCGTCGCAACGGCCGGCACCACGCTTTCCGCCGATGCCGGTCTGACGCTTGCGATACGGCTAGCGAGACATATCGGCACATTCAGTCTCGACATCGCCTGGGCGCCTTCTTCGCGACGGCTCGCGATCATCGGCCCGTCGGGTTCCGGCAAGTCAATGGCGCTGCGGCTGATCGCAGGCCTGGAATCCAATGAGCGTGGCGCGGTGAGGCTCGGCCAGCTGGATCTCGGCACGCTGCCACCGGAGCGGCGCCAGATTGGCTATATGCCGCAGGATTATGGTCTGTTCCCTCACATGACGGTGGACCAGCAGCTTGCGTTTCCTGTAGGCGCGGACCGGGCGAGCGCGCGTTTCTGGGTCGAGCATCTGGGCCTTGCGACGCTGACCGGTCGTCTTCCGCAGCAGCTATCGTTCGGTCAGCGCCAGCGGGTCGCGCTCGCGCGTGCGCTGTCGCGCCATAGTCAACTGCTGCTCTTCGATGAGCCCTTCGCCGCGCTCGATACGCCGCGCCGTCGCCGCCTGCAGCAATCGCTCAGGGACCTGCAGCGCGAGATCGCCGCGATAACAGTCATCGTCACGCATGATCCTGACGAAGCCGCGTTGCTCGCTGATGAGGTACTGGTGATCGAACAGGGGCGCGTTCTGCAAACCGGACCCGTCGAGGAAGTTTTCGAGCGGCCGTGCACGATGCGGGTTGCTGATCTGCTGGGTCTGCACAATGTCGGGACGGGGATCGTCAAAACGCCAGGCGAGATCGAGATCGCCGAAGGATTCACGCTGCAAACATCGGACCGGTCCTTTCACCCCGGACAACAGGTGATGTGGCGTGTTGGTTCGCGCTCGATAACGCCGTCAGTGAGCGGGCCACATACGGGAACCATCAGTGCAATCGGCACGCGTCACGGTGAGCGCTATGTCAACGCAAAGGTCAAAGGGGTGAGCTTCGAGTTTGCCAGCCAGGACGGCGGTTTTCGTGAAAACGGGCAGTGCCGGCTCGCCATCGATCCAGATGGAGTGACAGTGTGGGCGGGTGCTGCGTGAAGACCTGACGCGTGGAGGTTCCTGACCACCGCTTGAAACTTGAACGGCATCGTTCACTAACCTTGCCTTGACAGGCGGGACGATGCTGCCTGTGCGTGTCACCCGGATTCTGCCGGTTCTGAACCACGCCTGGAACGCTTATGACAGGAATTCGGGCGTACGTTGAGCATCCCCGGATCTGGGTAACATGGTAATGCTTTCGTGCACTTTATTGATGTGGCGGACCACGCTGACATATGAACGGGTGACTCGCAGGTGTCGAGGGCGCAGTTGCTCCACTGCATGATGAGAATCTCGCGGAACGAGACGGGCCAAAAACATGAAGAGACTTTTCGTTTGCTGTGATGGCACATGGAACTCGGATAGCGACCAGTTTCAGGGGGTGCCCGTTCCAACCAATGTCGTTCGCTTTTTCAACGCATTGAGTGAGCGCGGCGACGATGGCGTCGAGCAGCTTCGGTACTATCACGTCGGCATCGGCGCTAACGAAGGCCGGGTGCGTCGCCTCATCGACGGTGCGCTAGGTTTAGGCCTCTCCCGTGACATTCGAACCGCGTACAAGTGGCTGTCCGACCACTACGAAGAAGGTTCCGAAATCTTTGTCATTGGCTTCTCTCGTGGCGCGTTCACGGCTCGCAGCCTGGTCGGCATGCTTCACCATTGTGGACTTCCTCACGAGGCAACCTGGGCGCTGGTAAGGCAGGCATGGAACCTGTACCGGCTTGACCCGGAGATGCCGGAAAGCGTCAGCCAGCAGGAACGGTTCCGCGACGCGCATGGCAAACCTCCGCCCATTCGCTTCCTGGGGGTGTGGGAGACGGTGGGCGCGCTCGGCATTCCCGAAATCGTGGACTTGTTCGGCTTCGGCAGAAAGCGCTTCGAATTTCATGACACAAGACTTCCGCCAGAAGTTGAACGCGCGGTACAGGCCCTTGCAATCGATGAGCAGCGGAATAACTTCTTTCCAACGTTGTGGACGGATTCGGATGGTTGCGACCTGACACGCGTGTTGCAGGTGTGGTTCCCTGGTGTTCACGCTGACGTTGGGGGCGGCTACAAAGAGACCGGACTTTCTGATGCCACGCTCAAATGGATGATTGGCGAGGCTGCGAAGTGCGGTGCGGTGTTCGAGTCGGACATGTTGAACCAGCTGGCCCACGCGGATCAGTCGTCGCCCTCTGCAATACACGGTGTTCTTCACAACTCACTCACCGGTTTTTACAGGGAAGCCGGCTTTCGTCCCCGGTCCTTTCCGTATCTGGCGAAGGGTTCACGAAGATGTTCCGAATCGATATCGGATCTGGCATTGGCACGACAGGTTAATCCGCCAATCTTTCAGGCGCCCTATCGACCGAACATAGACCCTGCGGTGACTGTCGAGGTGCGGGTTTTCGCCAGCCCGTTGTGGAACTGGACCGGTATTTTCATGAATGAGGGTGTGAGCTACCGCTTCAAGGTGCCTGAAGGTCAAACGTGGCTGGATGGGGACAGTGCATGGGGCGCGGAGGGGACACCTGGTACCTGGATACAACGTCTGTTTGCCTGGTCCCGGCGGGTCAGGGGGGCGAACTGGTTCGAACTCTGCGGAGCGATCTCAACGCCAGGGCAACAGGGCCAGGCAGGTGTGCCACCTCAACCCTTCTACTTCCGGATTGGCAGGGAAGTGGAGATCAAGGCGCCATGCTCGGGTTATCTGTATTGCTTTGCTAACGATGCCAGCTGGGCGTACTGGAATAATCACGGGAGCCTGCGGGTTGAAATTGCGGAGTCAGGCGGTATGCCGCCTGGCAAGGTGGCGGCATACCCGTCTTCAGACGACGACCTGACCGCGCCTCCAACAGCACCCGGCGGTTCTGGCGCGGGTCAACCATCCTGACGCGCAGGCAGTTCATCAGGCGGTGTCAGTCCGTGGCGACAGCGCTGCCGCCCAGGTACGCCGCGCGAACCCGGCTATCCCGTGCCAGTTCGTGGGCCGGGCCGGCTAGCGCGATGCGCCCGCTTTCCAGCACGTAGGCCCGATGCGCGATGCGAAGCGCCTGGCGCGCGTTCTGCTCGACAAGGAGGACCGACGTGCCGTCTGCGCAGATGTCGGAAATCATGCCGAAGATCACGCGAACCAGTTTCGGCGCCAGTCCCATGGACGGCTCATCCAGCACGACGATACGTGGCCGCAACATCAGGGCGCGTGCGATCGCCAGCATCTGCTGTTCGCCGCCGCTGAGCGTCCCTGCCAGCTGGCTGCGCCGTTCACCGAGGCGCGGAAAAGTCTGGTAGACCCCGGCCATCCGCTGGTCCAGCACGGCACGGTCGCCGCGGATCAGGTAGCCGCCGAGGCGCAGATTTTCCTCGACCGTCAGCGATCCGAACATGCGACGGCCCTCCGGCGCGTGGCCGAGACCCAGCGCGACAATCTGGTGGGCCCGCATCCCGATGAGCGGGTGTCCATCCAGCGTGATTTGTCCCGCGCGCGGGCGGATCAGGCCGGAAATGGCGCGTAGTGTCGTTGTCTTGCCCGCTCCGTTACTGCCGAGCAACGCCACGATCTCACCCCCGGCGACATCGAGGGAGATGCCATGCAGGACCTCCACGTTCCCGTAGCTCACCTGCAGGTCGCGGATTTCTAGGAGTCCCACAACGATTTCTCCCCGGCGGCATCGTCAGCCGCTTCGTCTGTTTCAGCCGTACCCAGATAGGCGTCGATCACGTGCGGGTCGGCCTGGATTTCGGCGGGCGTTCCCGCGGCGATGATGACGCCATGGTCCATGACAATGATCCGGTCCGACACGCCCATCACCAGCATCATGTCGTGTTCGATCAGCAGCACCGTCACGCCAAGATCCCGGATACGCCGGATCAATTCCATCAGCGCGTGCTTTTCGGTCGGGTTCATCCCCGCGGCCGGCTCGTCCAGCAGCAGGAGTTGCGGGTTGCTGGCCAGTGCACGGGCTATCTCCAGCCGGCGTTGATCGCCATAGGGCAGGTCGGCTGCGCGCTCCCCCGCACGCGCCATGAGACCGACGAAGCCAAGCCAGCGCAGGCCTTCTGCCGCGTGACTGGCAGCCTCGGCACGCGCCGAAGGCAACCCGAGCAGTTCGACGACGAGCAGCGTGCGCAGCCGGTGATCCATGCCGGTCAATACGTTCTCGAAAGCCGTCATGTTGGCAAACAGGCGGATACCCTGGAAGGTGCGCGCCATACCGGCATGGACGATGCGATGGGGTGCGCCTCCGACGAGCGACGTGCCGCGCCAGAGCACCTTGCCGCCGGTCGGGCGGATCACGCCGGTCAGGCAGTTGAACACCGTTGTCTTTCCGGCGCCGTTGGGGCCGATCAGGCTGAGGATCTCACCATTGCGCACCGTGAAGCTGATACCGCCGACCGCCCGCACACCGCCGAAGTGGCGTTGCATGTCGCGCACATCGAGCAGGATCGCGTCGCCGGCCATCGCCCGGGACGCGAATGTTTCAGCACGGCCGGCATCCTCGCGCGGCGGTGTCACGCGGCGCAGCGGTGCCGGCCATAGCCCTTGCGGCCGGAGCAGCATCAGGATCACGAGTCCGATCGCAAAGGCGAAGATGCGCCAGAGGTTGAGAAAGCGCAGCAATTCGGGCAGGCCGGCCACGATGACAGCGCCGAGTATCACGCCGGGAATGCTCCCCCGGCCGCCGAGTACGACGACGATCAGGATGGTGACGGATTGCAGATACGTGAAGCCGGTCGGATCGATGGTGCCGAAGCGGGCGGCGAACAGGCTGCCCGCAAAGCCGCCGATCAGCGCACCCATGACGTAGGCGAGCATCTTGACGCGCAGGGTCGGCACGCCGACCGCCTCGGCGGCCGCCTCATCCTCGCGGATGCTGGTCCAGGCGCGCCCGAGCCGCGACTGGCCTAGCCGGATCGCGAACCCCAGCACCAGCACGAGAAACGCGACGCCCAGTTCGTAGACCGCCTTCGGAGAGCTGATTTCATACCCGAACAGGCTTGGACTTTCGATGCCGAAAATACCGTTCGGGCCGCCGGTGATGTCGAGATTGGTGGCGATGATGCGCGTGATCTCGCCGAAGCCAAGCGTGACAATCGCCAGATAGTCGCTGCGCAGGCGAAGGGTCGGGTAGCCGATGACGATACCCGAAGCCCCCGCAAACGCCAGGCTGAACGGCAGCGTTTCCCAGAACGGGAAATGCTGCAATGTTTCCAGCAGTGCCGTGGTATAGGCGCCGATAGCAAAAAAGGCCGCATAGCCGAGATCCAGCAACCCGGCATAACCCACCACCACGTTCAGCCCGAGGCCCAGGATCGAATAGGTGGCGATGGTCAGGCCGACATCGACAATATAGTTGCTGGCGAGCGCGGGCAGTGCGGCGGCAGCGACAAGAAGCGCGACGCCGGCAGGCCAGGACCAACGCGATGACAACCCCGTCGTGCTCATGGGCTACATTCTCTCGACGACGCGTTCGCCGAACAACCCGGTCGGCTTGATCACGAGTACGCCGATCAGCACGCCGAACACGAACACATCGGTCCATCGCGAGGAGACATAGCCAGCGCCAAAGGATTCCAGCAGACCAATCAGGATGCCGCCGGCCATCGCGCCCGGAATGTTGCCGATGCCGCCGAGAACCGCGGCGGTGAAGGCGCGCAGGCCCAGCACGAAGCCCATGAAGAAATTGATCTGCGTGTAGTAGATGCCTTCCATGACCCCTGCTACCGCGGCCAGCGCGGAGCCCAGGAAGAAGGTGAGCTGGATCAGCCGCTCGACATCGATGCCCATCAGACGTGCTGCGTCCTGATCGATCGCCAGCGCGCGCATCGCGGTGCCGATGAAGGTGCCGTGAACGAAGAAATACAACGCGAGCATCAGCACAAGGCTGGTCACGATGATGCCGATCTGTGCGAACGTGATCTGAACGTCGTGGAATTCGAGCCCTGCCTGGCTGAGGACGTGGGGATAGGTGCTGAAACCGGCGCCGTAGATCAGCAGCACACCATTCTCCAGCGCCAGCGAAACGCCGAGGGCCGTGATCAGGATCGACAGCCGCGGCGCGCGCAGCAGCGGCTGGTAGGCGAGCCGTTCGATCGCGAGGCCCAGTGCGCCAGTGACCGCCATGGCGGCCACCAGTGCGATCAGCAGCGCCAGGGCGAGCGGTATGTGCGCTGCAGCAAGCACTGTCAGACTGGTCCAGCCGATGAACGCGCCGACCATGAACAGGTCGCCGTGGGCGAAGTTGATCAGCCGGATGATCCCGTAGACCATCGTGTAGCCGAGGGCGACGAGCGCATAGAACGAGCCGGTCGTCAGCCCTTCGATAACGAACTGGAAGAAGGTGCTCATGGCGGCGCGCGGCGCGGCGGATGCTATTTCATCGCCACCCAGTGTCCGCTGGCATCCTGCCTTTGATAGGGCGTGAAATTGTCGCCGTGCACGATGATGGTGATGTAGACCGCCTTGCTGCGGTCACCCTTCGCGTTGAAACCGATCGTTCCGGTCGCGCCCTGATAGTTCGACATCTTGTGCAAGGCGGCCGTGATCGCGGCGGGCGTCGCCGACTTCCCGTCTACGATCGCTTTCGCGGTGACGCCGACGGCGTCGTATTCGTAGACCGAATACGGCCCTGGCCCTTGCCCGTAGGCCTTCGTATAACCGTCGACGAAATCGTGCGCGCCGCTCAGGAACTGCGCCAGCGGCGCCGTGGTGATGATCATGCCCTCGGCAGCCGGGCCGGCTGTTTTCATCAGTGTCGGGTCGTTGGTGCCGTCGCCGCCCATCAGGGTCATCTTCAGGCCCAGTTGCCGTGCCTCCTTCACCAGCAGGCCGGCTTCGGAGAAATAGCCGGTGTAGTAGATGACGTCAGGCTTCAGCGAGGCGACGTGGGTCAGCGTTGGCGAATAGTCCATTTGCCCCGGTGTGATCGCGTCGTTGTAGACGACGTCGACGCCATCCTTTTTCAGGGCTTCCACGGTGTTGTCGGCGAGGCCCTTGGCATAGGTCGTGTTGTCGTGGATCACGGCGGCGCGCCGGGCATGGAGCGAATTCTTCATGAATCCGGCGGCAAATGGACCTTGCTCGTCATCACGGCCGATCGTGCGGAACACATTGTCGTAGCCCATCTCGGTCAGTTTGGGATTGGTCGAGGCGTCCATCACGTAGGGAATTCCGGCGCGATGAAACGTCGTCAATTCCGGCAGGGCCGCGCTGGAGCAGTAGCCGCCGGCCACGGCGACGACCCCCGCATCGACGAGTTTCTGTGCCGCCTGCACGGCGGTCTGCGCGTCGCAGGCGTCATCCTCCGGCACCAGTTCGATCTGCTTGCCGAGTACGCCGCCCGCCGCATTGATTCTGGCGGCGGCAAGCTTCGCGCCGTTGACGATGTCGATGCCGGCATTGGCGCTGCTGCCCGACAGCGGCGCGGGCACGCCGATCTTGATGGTCTGGCTTTGCGCCGACCCCGGGACAATGCCAGCGAGCACGGCCAGCGCGGCCAGTGCCGCGATTGTTGTCTGCCGCAAGACGCGACCTGCGTCCGGCGAGCTATTTTTCTGAACAATCATGTTTGTGACTCCTTATTGTGAAAAGGACTGGAGCGATCCGCCACACGACTGAACCGATGACATCGGAAAACGGTTGAAAACGTACGTCGCATACAAGTTGTAATCTGTCAGTTCAACAACCCGGTATCGGACGCATCGCAGCGCTACTATGAAAGTGTTTTTTCATGATAGGTCTCGCCGCACATTTGAGCGGTATAGGGTATGCGCTTATAGAACGTCATACCTGAAGCGTCAGCGGGTTTGCATTTCCTGAACGGCAAGCAGCTTTGCATGGGCGGGGATTGCATGGGCGCAGATTGCATGGGACCCGAGTAAATGCTTTGCATGGGACCGGAGTAACGCGCTGAAGCGCGAACTCCGGTCGACAGCTAAAGCGCTAACTCTGGTCGACACGGGAGTCACGTATGAAAAGCGTTGTGCTGGGAGGCGGAATCGCTGGCGTCACGGCCGCGTATTACCTTGCCAGAGAGGGCCGCGAGGTCACCGTGATCGACCGTCAGCCAGGTGTCGCGCTCGAGACCAGCTTTGCCAACGCCGGTCTCGTCGCGCCGGGGCATTCATACACGTGGGCGTCTCCGCGAGCGCCGAAAATCCTGCTGAAATCACTCTTCGTCGACGGGCAGGCGCTGAGGCTCAAGCTCAACGCGGACCCGCACATGTGGGCGTGGTGTTTCCAGTTCCTGCGCAACTGCACGGCGGAGCGCTCCCGCCAGAACACCACGCGCAAGGTGAGGCTTTGCCGCTACGCACAGAGTCAATTGCAGCAGCTGACCGAAGCCGAGCGTTTGCAGTACGACCGCATCAGCTGCGGTCTGCTGTATCTCTATCGCGACGAAGCTTCTTTCGCGCGGGGCACACAGAATATGTCGATCCTCGTGGCCAACGGACTGTCGCTCGAAACGCTCGACGCGGCGCAGGCGATTGCGCGTGAGCCGGCGCTTGCCCATGCGCGCGACAGCCTCGCTGGAGCGATTTATTGTCCGACCGATGAAAGCGGCGATGCCCACCTGTTCACCCGCGCGCTGAAAGCGGCGTGCGAGCGTCTTGGCGTGCGTTTCGATTTCGATGCCGCCATTAGCGCGATCGAGGCGTCTGGCGATCGGGTCATCGGAGTGCGCACGCCGGCCGGACTCGTTCGCGGCGACGAGTTCGTGCTTGCGCTCGGTTCCTGGTCGCCGGTTCTGGCGCGTCAACTGGGCTACCGGCTGCCGGTGTATCCGGTCAAGGGCTATTCCGCCACGTTTCCGGTTGGGCCGGACCACCGTCCGCCGGAGCTGGGCGGCGTCGACGAGAACAATCTCGTCGCTTGGGCGCGCTTTGGCAAACGGCTGCGCTTCACCGCGACCGCCGAATTCACCGGCTACGACACCCGCCATACCCCCGCTGACTTCAAGTCGATGCTGCAGGTGGCCGGCGAGCTGTTCCCGAACGGCGCCGACTATGGCCGCCCGTCTTACTGGGCAGGCCTGCGTCCGATGACGCCCGAAGGAACGCCGTTGATTGGTCGCACGCGGCACAGGAACCTGTATCTGAACACGGGCCACGGACACATGGGATGGACCATGTCGTGTGGAACCGCGAAACTGCTGGTCGACATCATGGCCGGTCGCCAGCCTGAACTCGACATGACAGGGATGACACTGAAATGAGCACGATTTCATTGCAGGGTGACGCGTACGCCAGGCTGGATTTCACGCTGGACGACGGCATCTGCCGGCGTGCCGCCATTGGGTTGGTGGTGCTCGCCACCGATCACACGATCGAACACGAATGGCGCAAACTGCTGACGCAGGACGGAGTGGCCTTCTACGAGAGCCGCATCCTCAATTCGCCGGACATCACGCCCGACCGTCTGGCGGAGATGGATGGGCGCATCGCGCCGGCGGTCGCACTGATCCGGCCTGCCGAGCGAATCGATGTGGTGGCGTTTGGCTGCACGTCGGCGTCGATGGTAATCGGCGAGGAAAACGTATTCGCGCGTATCCGCGAGGCGCGCCCGGGCGTCGCGTGTACCACGCCGATTACCGCTGCGCTGGCCGCGCTACGCGCCCTTGGCGTCCAGCGCGCCGCGCTGCTGACACCTTATGTGCGCTCGATCAACGACTACATGCGAAGTTACATCGAGGCACGTGGCGTGCGCGTCACACGCATCGCCTCGTTCGAGCATGCGAACGACAACGAGGTCGCACGGATTGACACGGCCTCGCTGCAAGCCGCCGTCGAGCGCCTCGGGCAGAACCCCGACGTGGAAGCAGTGTTCGTGTCATGCACAAGCTTGCGCATCGCGGAACGCGTTTCAGCGCTTGAAGCGAGGATCGGCAAACCGGTGATATCCAGCAACTTCGCGATGGCCTGGCACGCGTTGCGGCTTGCCGGCGTGGAAGATCGCGAGCCGCATCGTGGGCGGTTATTTGCGCTGTAGCCGGCCTTCATCGTATTCAGCGAGGGATGGGTGAGCAGACCGCGTTCCGCTCTATTTTTGTCGCCGCCCGGTCATCCACGAAGACGACTGCGACGAACCCGCCGCCCCGGCCGCCTGCGAAACTCCGCTCACCGGAAGCTCGAAGCAGAATGTCGCCCCCGTGCCCGCGTGTTCGACCAGACGTATCTGGCTGTGATGCAGTTGCAGCATGCGCTGTACGATCAGCAGCCCGAACCCGCCGCCACGGTGCGCACCGCCGGTGCTGAAAGGCCGCTCGAACAGCCCGTCGCGCAGATTCGCCGGAATGCCTGGGCCGCTGTCGCTGACAGTGACCGACACGTTCGCGTCGCGATACGCGAGATCGACCCCGATCGTGCCATGAGCGGGCGTATGGCGAATCGCGTTGTCGAGCAGGTTGGTCAGCACACGCTCGATCATCCCGAGATCGGCGAAGACAGCGGGCAGGCGCTGCGGAATCCCGGCGCGCAGATGGATATGCCGCGCTTCGGCCGGCAACTCGAATTTCTGGAAGACGTCCTGCACCAGATCCACCATCGAGAATTCTTCCAGCGCCGGTTGCACGTTGCCATGTTCGAGCCTCGCCAGTTCGAACAGTGCCTGAGCGAGCCGCCCAACCTTGACGCTTTGCGCGAGCGCGATTGCCAGATAGCGTTTGCGCTCCGTTTCGCCGAGGGTGTCGGCCTTTAGCGACAACGTTTCAAGGTAGCCGTGCAGCGACGTCAGCGGCGTGCGCAGGTCGTGCGAAATATTGGCAAGCAGCTCGCGCCGCTGCTGGTCCAGCCGCGTCAGCGCGCGCCACTGTTCGCCGATCCGTTCTGCCATCTGCGCGAAGGCGGTCTCCAGCACGGCGATTTCATCACGCGTTCCCGCTGAAGACGAGCGCGGTACCTTCGGCTGCGTATCCGGTTCACCGTTGACGTCGAAGCGAAGCATCGCGGCAGACAGCCGTCGCAGGGGACGCGTGATCAGCCCGAATGCCATGAGACCCGCGAGTAGCCCAAGCAGGGTCACGAGCGCCATGTACCACAGCGTGGTGCGCAATACCGAGCTGGCGTTCACCTGTGCGGCGAGTGCGTCGTGTGCCTCGCCGAGCAGCACCACGTAGATATAGCCCGATGGCGCTTTCCCGTCCGCCTGCAGTGGCGCGGCGCTGAACACCTTGCGCGCGTCGGTGCTGCGCGGATCGTCGCCGAGGATCGGGAGCGCGTCGCCGGCGATGAAGCGGCGAACCGGCGCGAGGTCCACCTGCTCGCGCTTCACATGTCCTGCGGGCGCGTCGTCGCCCTTGATGCGTCCTTGATTGTCGAGCAGATACACCTCGACGCTCGGATTGACCACCATCAACTGGCCGAACAGTTGCCGCACGGCGTCGGGCCTCAGGCCGTTCCCATCCATCAACGGCGTGCTGCGGACGATGTGACCGGCCAGTCCGCGCGAAAGGCCCTGGATCACTTCCTTGTCGTGCAGGTCGCTTGAGCGGATTTGCAGCCATGCCGATGCGCCGCAGCACGCAAGCAGCAGCACCGAGAACACGATCGAAAGCCGCTGGGTGAGGGTGAGGTTCATGGCGCGTCCGTGGACGGGATGTCCTGCGCCGGGGTGCCGTCGGAAGGCGCGGCAAACTTGTAGCCGCGTCCCCAGACGGTCAGTATCCGCGTGGGCTCAGCCGGGTCGGCTTCGATCTTCGCGCGCAACCGGTTGATGTGGGTGTTCACGGTATGTTCGTATCCTTCGTGCCGGTAACCCCACACCGCGTTGAGCAGGTCCATCCGCGAAAACACCTTGCCCGGCTGTTGCGCGAAGAAATACAGCAGATCGAATTCGCGCGGCGTCAGCTCGATTCGCCGGCCCTCGACGGCGGCCTCGCGTGTCAGCGGATCGATGGTGAGGCCGGCTGTCTGCAGGGTGCCTGCGTCGATCCGCGAATCTTTCGCCATCGCTTCGACGCGGCGCAGCAGCGCTTTCACGCGTGCGACCAGTTCGAGCACGGAGAACGGCTTGGCGAGGTAGTCGTCGGCACCGAGTTCGAGGCCGAGAATCCGGTGTACTTCGCTCGAACGGGCGCTGGTGATGATGATCGGGGTGTAACGCGTCATCGCGCGGGCGCGCCGGCAAATCTCCAGTCCGTCGACGCCAGGCAGCATCAGGTCGAGGATCAGTGCATCCCAGCCGCCCTGTTCAAGCAGCCGAAGTCCTTCGTTGCCGTCGGCGCTGTGCACGACCTCATAGCGTTCATCGCGCAGATGCAGAGCCAGCACGTTGGCGATGTCGACATCGTCTTCGACGATCAGGATGCGCTTTTGATGATCCATGGAAGTCGCGGTCTCGAGCGGTGAGGGGTGGTTCAGGGTGGTTGCGGGAACTGACGCCGGAAAGCGGCCGTTGCGCCATTGTGCAAAATTTCCCGGCGGCGAGTTATCACATTTAATTTAACTTTTCGTGAGGACTTTGACACCGCCCGCGCCCTAGCATGTGGCCACTATCCGCAGACTGGCACCAAGGAGCACATCATGCAAAGTCGTAGACGCTTCCTGCTTTCGGGCGGTGCGGCCGTGGCGGCGCTGGCTGCCGTGAGCCGCTGGCCGCGGCTGGCCGCGGCGCCGGCAAAGGCCGGCAAGCCCGCTCAAAGCTTCGAATTCACGCGCACGGACGAGCAATGGCACCAGTTGCTCACGCCGGCACAGTACACCGTTCTGCGGGATGAAGGCACCGAGCGGCCTTACAGCAGTCCGCTGAACAGCGAGCATCGCGCGGGCGTCTTCGCATGCGCCGGCTGCCGGCTCGACCTGTTTTCGTCGCGCACGAAGTTCGAGAGCCACACAGGCTGGCCGAGTTTCTGGGCGCCGCTCGAGCACGCGGTGGCGACGCGCGAAGACGGCTCATTCGGCATGTCACGCACGGAAGTGCATTGCCGGCGCTGCGGCGGCCACCTCGGGCACGTATTCGACGACGGTCCGAAACCCACCGGCCTGCGCTATTGCATGAACGGGCTCGCCATGCGCTTTACACCGGCGGCAGCCTGAGTCTGAATCCGAATCCTGGCGACACCCCCATAACCCCTGAAATAACGCACTGGAACAGTCATGCTACTCATCGTTCTCGCCTACCTTGGCGGTGCCCTGACGATTCTCAGCCCCTGCATCCTGCCGGTACTGCCGTTCGTCTTCGCGCGCGCCGATCAGCCCTTCGTCCGCAGCGGGCTGCCGTTGCTCGCCGGCATGGCGCTGACGTTCGCCCTCGTGGCGACGCTCGCTGCCGTCGGCGGGGGGTGGGTCACGCAGGCCAACCAGTATGGCCGCTGGCTCGCCATCGCGCTGCTCGCCGTATTCGGCCTGACGCTGCTGTTCCCGCGCTTTGCCGACCATCTGATGCGGCCCCTGGTGAGCGCCGGCAACCGGCTTTCGAACTTCGCCCAGGCCGACGGCCAGCAGGTGCGCGCGGGTTCGTCGTTTCTGCTCGGCATTGCCACGGGCTTGCTGTGGGCGCCGTGCGCCGGTCCCATTCTGGGTCTGGTGCTGACCGGCGCCGCGCTGCGTGGCGCGAGCGTCGGCACGACGCTGCTGCTGGTCGCCTATGCGGCCGGCGCGGCAACCTCGCTCGCGATCGCGTTGCTGATCGGCGGCCGCGTCTTCACGGCGATGAAACGTTCGCTGGGCGCCGGCGAGTGGATTCGCCGTGGCATCGGCGCGGCGATGCTGGGTGGAGTGGTGGCGATCGCGTTCGGACTCGACACGGGGGTTCTCACGCGGATCTCGACGGTTGCGACCGGCGGCATCGAACAGAAGCTGGTCGACAGGCTGTCGCCCGGTGCGACGCCGGCTGGCGTCGCTTCGTCGAGCAGCACGGTTGACAGTACGGCGAACGGCGGCGCCATGATGGCGGCGAATGATGCCGCGGGTTCAGGCACTTCCGCTGACGCGGATAAAGGCACGGGCGGCGCGATGGCTGCTTCGTCGGGCGCGATGATGCGTGCGGCGCAAGTCGTGCCCGGGAATGTGCCGCCGCTGCCGGTCGAGGGCGTGCTGCCGTCGCTGAACGGCGCGGTTCAATGGCTCAACTCGCCGCCGCTCAGTGCACAAAGCTTGCGCGGCAAGGTGGTGCTGATCGATTTCTGGACTTACTCGTGCATCAACTGCCTGCGTTCGCTGCCGTACGTGAAGGCGTGGGCGGAGAAGTACAAGGATCAGGGGCTGGTTGTGATCGGGGTGCATGCGCCGGAGTTCGCCTTCGAGCGCAATATCGACAACGTGAAGAAGGCGGTACACGACCTGGGTGTCGATTATCCGGTTGCGATCGACAACAACTACGCCATCTGGCGCTCACTGAACAACCAGTACTGGCCGGCGCATTATTTCGTCGATGCTCAGGGGCGTATCCGCTACCACCATTTCGGCGAAGGCGACTACGCGCAGTCGGAGAAGGTTATCCAGCAGCTGCTGACGGAAGCAGGTCACGCGGATGCGGCGAAGATCGCGACAGGGCTCACCCGTACCAGCGTGACAGGCGTGGAGGCGGCTGCCGACAATCACGACATGCAGTCACCGGAAACCTACATCGGCTATGCACGTGCCGGGAACTTCGCCTCACCCGGCGGCGAAACCGGTGACAGGCTCCATACGTACACCGCGCCCATGCAGCCTGCGCTGAACGACTGGGGCCTCGCCGGCAAGTGGCGCGTCGGTGCCGAACACGCGACGCTCGCGGCGCCGTCGGGAGAGATCGTCTACCGCTTCCACGCTCGCGATCTGCATCTGGTGCTGGGCCCGGACAAGGACGGCAAACCCGTGCGGTTTCGCGTCAGCATCGACGGCGCCGCGCCGGGCAATGCGCACGGCAGCGATGTGAGCGCCGACGGCATGGGCACGGTGACGGAGCAACGGCTCTATCAACTGGTGCGGCAAACGGGCGACATCAAGGACCACACGTTTTCGATCGAGTTTCTGGACCCTGGCGTCGAGGCGTACTCGTTCACGTTCGGCTGAGGGCAGAACCACGGCTATCGAATAGCGGCAACAATTCGTCGAGACCGCCCAGCTGCCAGTCCGGCGTCTGGCCCATTTCTTCGAAGACATTGCCGCTGCGATTGATCCAGCACGTCGGAAAGCCGAAATAACGCGCCCCCGTCGCATCCCACGCATTCGACGACACGAACAGTATCGACGATCGCGTAACTCCGAAGGCCGTTTCCGCAAGCAGGTAGGCGCGATCGTCCGGTTTGTACACGCGCACCGGATCGACGCTAAGCAGATGATCGAATTCGGCGCGAAGTCCGGAGTTTCCCACCACGGCGCCGATCGAATGCGGCGAACCGTTCGACAGCACCGCCAGCTTCAGTCCGCGCCGGCGCAATTCACGCAGCGTATCGGCCACTTCGGGGAACGGCTGCAGTCGCAGGTACGCTTCGCAGAGCACCTTGCATGCATCGTTATCCAGATCGAGCCGCAGGTGCCGGCAGGTAAAGCGCAATGCGTCTTCCGTCGCCTGCTCGAATGTGACGTAACGGTTCATCAGGCTGCGCAGCCACGTATATTCGAGCTGCTTCTGTCTCCAGATCGCGCTGATTTCACGTCCACGTCCTGGGAATTGCTCATCGCATCGGGCAACAACCGAATGGACGTCGTACAGTGTGCCGTACAGATCGAATGCAATTGCCTTGATGTGATCCATATCGTCTCTCCAGAAAAAACATCACCACAATGGCCGGGTTTCCGCGGACGTCACGTCAACGCTCACGTTCCTTGAGCCGCTTCCGATGGGCCGCAACCTTCGCGCGGTTACCGCAGATCGCCATGCTGCACCACCGGCGCGCATGACCCCGCGTGTGATCGGCAAACATCAACGTGCAGCGCGGACCTTCACATGCCTTCACGTGCGTGAAGTCCTCGTCGCACACCAGTTTCGCCAGCGCCTCGACGATGGGCATCAGCAGCGACTCCGGCGACTTCCAGCGCCGGTTCGCCCGCAATTCAAGGATCGACGTCCCGCCCGTGGCATCGGCGACGATTTCTGCATATTGTTCGTCCCGCTCGAATAGTTGATTCAGCGGTTCGAGCTCGCGCAAATCCCTGGCGGACAGCGGACGTCCTTTTCTCTTCTGGACAAATCCCCTGAACCATTCGCGCAGTGCGCGTGCCTGTGCCGCAACCGCGTCGAGTTCGGCCGGCGTGGACTGCGACCGCATCGCCGCGAGCGTGGCGCGAGGCACCAGTTCAGCCTGTTCCAGCCAGGCCAGCAGGCCTTCTCCATCGCTGATCCAGTCGACTTCTTCATCTACCGGCGTCGCCACCGAGTTCAGGAAATCGAGGCCCGGCGCGTCGGCCAGAAATATCGCGGGAATCTGACGGTAGTCCATCTGTCGTGACGAAAGTGAATGACGATAGCCACACTGTAACCACTAAAAATGCTGTTGACAAGTTACCTATTCGATGAGTAACCTATAAAATATTGATAGACGGGTTACATGGTGTGATGTAAGAGAGCTTTACATCACAGGTGACATCTACTTTCCTGAAAGGAGCAAGACATGTCTTCTGGCAACGTGAGCGCGGTGCTTGTGCATGGCGCATGGGCGGATGGATCAAGCTGGAGCAAGGTGATCGATCGCCTGAAGGAGCGGGGTATCGATGCAATCGCGGCGCCGCTGCCGCTCACTTCGCTGGGTGACGACGTGGCCGCGCTCGACCGGACGCTCGAACGGATCGAAGGTCCGGTGGTGGTGGCCGGCCATGCGTATGCGGGCGCCGTGATCGGATCGACCCGTTCAGACCGCGTCGCGGCGTTGGTCTACGTGGCGGCGCTCGCGCCCGACGAAGGGGAGACCGTTGGCGACGTGTTCTACCGCGACGAGGCGCACCCGCAGGCGCCGCAACTCGCTCCGGATCTGCACGGATTGATATGGCTGCCGCACGACGCGTTCGCTGCTGCGTTTGCGCAGGATGGAACACCGCGGGAGCTGGCGGTGCTTGCCGCGGTGCAGCGTCCCATTGCGGTGTCGTGCATCGGCGAAGCGGTCGGGCGTCCGCTGTGGAGAGACCGCCCGAACTGGTTCCTGATCGCCGGCCAGGACCGGATGATCAACCCCGACACCCAGCGCTTCATGGCACGTCGCATGAATGCAAACGTGCGGTCGTACCAGGTCGATCACACGCCGCTGGTCACGGCGCCGGACGCCGTGACCGATGTGATTGTCGAAGCGGTCCAGTCGGTTTCCGCACGCTAGCCGTGCCTGTCGCCTGCGATGCCGTGAATCGCAAGGTGCCTTTCATCACTCGCCAGATCTTTTTCTCCTGTGGAGGCAAATCATGAGTTCAATTGCGTATCGCCATGCCGACGTCGACGGTTTCAAGGTGTTCTATCGCGAAGCCGGCCGCCCTGGCGCTCCGAAGCTGCTGCTCCTGCACGGCTTTCCGACTTCGAGTCACATGTTTCGCGACCTGATTCCGATGCTTGCCGACCGTTTTCATATCGTCGCGCCGGATCTGCCCGGATTCGGGCAGTCCGACATGCCCAGCCGGAGCAGTTTTACGTACACGTTCGACAATCTCGCCAATGTCATCGACCGCTTCACCGGGACGATCGGTTTCGATCGCTTTGCGCTCTACGTATTCGATTACGGCGCGCCAACCGGCTTCCGGCTTGCGCTCGGGCATCCCGAGCGGATCACCGCGATCATTTCGCAGAACGGCAACGCTTACGAAGAAGGATTGAGCGACGGCTGGAATCCGATCCGCGCCTATTGGCAAGACGCTTCGTCGGTCAATCGTGAAGCGCTGCGTGCGCTGCTCACGCACGAGACAACGGTCTGGCAGTACACCCACGGCGTTCAGGACACGGCTTCCGTTTCGCCAGACGGCTACTCGCTCGACGACTTCTATCTGAGCCGGCCCGGTGCGGACGACATCCAGCTCGATCTGTTCGGCGACTATCGAAGCAACGTCGCGCTATACCCCGCGTTCCAGCAGTATTTCCGCACGCATCAGCCTCCGTTCCTCGCCGTGTGGGGAAAGAACGATCCGTTCTTCCTGCCCGCGGGCGCCGACGCATTCAGGCGCGACATGCCGGACGCCGTTGTGCGCTTCTTCGATACCGGCCACTTCGCGCTGGAGACGCATGCGGCGGAGATCGCGGCGGCCATTGCGGATTTTCTCATTCGCTGACGCGTCCAGGGTCGACATCGACATCGCGTGATGGAAGCCGGTGCGGCCGGTGGAAAGAGGATGGGCGTGCATTGACCCGTCGTCAATTTGCAATACAAGGAGATGTGAAATGTCCAGGAAAGTCGCAATCGTCACAGGCGCGAGCCAGGGGATCGGTCGTTCGACCGCCATCAGGCTCGCGCGGGATTTTGATTCGCTCGTCCTCGTCGCGCGCGACCGCGGGAACCTCGAACAGACCGCAATCGAGGTGAAGAGGGCCGGTGCGGAGTCTCTTGTCATCGATGTCGATCTGTCTCAACCCGATGCCGCACAGCAAGTCGTCGATGAGACGCTCGCGGCGTTCGGGCAGATCGACGCGTTGCTCAACATCGCGGGCGCGGTGCCGCAAATCGACGTACTTGAAATGACCGACGAGCAATGGGACCGCGGTCTCGCGCTGAAGCTTCACGGCGCGCGACGGTTGACGGTCGCGGCGTGGCCGTCGTTGAAGGAGACGTCAGGGTCGGTCGTGCTGATGTCGGGCAATTCGGCGCTGTTTCCCAAAGCACCCTATGCGGCTGTGGGCACGATCAACGCGGCGATCATGGCGCTCGCGAAAGCGTTCTCGGACCGCGGTATCGCCGACGGCGTGCAGGTCAACAGTGTGCTGCCAGGGCCCGTGATGACCGGCCGGCGACAGTCCTATCTGGAACATTGGGCGCCGCTGCACAACATGACCGTTGAAGAGGCGACGGCGAAATTTCCCGTTGAAGCGGGTATCGCGCGGTATGGCACGCCGGAGGAGATCGCTGAACTGATGGCGTTCATCGTGTCGCCTGCCGCCCGCTGGATGACAGGCTCGGCGTTGAGGATGGATGGCGGGGAAGTCAAATCGGTCTGACTCGCAAGCTGCGATGCGGTGTCTCCCATGCAACATTTGATATTCTTCCTGCTCGGCGCATGTCTACATGCGGATGCTGTGTGAAGCGTTCTCCGTCAATTGCCAGAGGCCAAAGCGACCACTCTTTCTTCCTTGCGTAGCGCGGCACAGTACCGGCAGGTCAGCTTCAGGCGAAGACGGACAAACAGGATTGAAAGTCATGAACGACAAGCGAGATGAAGTGCCAGACAGCACAGCAGCGCGAGTCGCCTTGTGGCGCGCGCTGCATGTCGAGGCCGACCCTCCGCCGCATGTACTGGAAGACGAAGTCGGTCTCAGGCTGCTGTCTCCGGACGAGAGCTGGCGCCACCGCGGCGACATGGACCCGCAGTTCACGCGACCCTTTCGCGCCTCCATCGTGGCGCGTGCCCGCTTCATTGAAGACCTGGTCGTGGAGGAGGCCGCCCGCGGGGTGAGTCAGTACGTCATCCTCGGCGCCGGCCTTGACAGCTTCGCGCAGCGCAGGCCGGAGATCGCGTGCCGCCTCAGGGTGTTCGAGATCGACCGGCCAGGTCCTCAGGCATGGAAGCGTCGGCGTTTGATCGAGCTTGGCTTCGGCGTCCCGGACTGGCTGCGTTTCGTGCCGGTCGATTTCGAGGCAGGGGAGCGCTGGCGCGACCGGCTCGTGGCGGCCGGCTTCGATGACAGCAAGCCGGCAATCGTGGTCTCCACGGGCGTCAGCATGTATCTCACCCGGGACGCGAACGCGGCCACGCTGCGCGAGGTCGCGGCCTTCGCCCCGGGGTCGACGTTCGCCATGACGTTCCTGCTGCCGCTGGAACTGGCGGACCCCGAGGTGCGTCCCGGGCTTGAGATGGCGGAGAAGGGCGCGCGAGCAGGCGGAACACCTTTTCTCAGTTTCTTCACCCCGCGGGAAATCCTGGCGCTAGCCCACGAAGCGGGTTTTGAAGAAGCACGGCACGTCCCGGCGGCCGACCTTGCCCGGCGCTACTTCGCGGGCAGGACCGATGATCTGCGCCCGCCAGACAATGCGGAAGAACTGCTGGTAGCGAATACTTAGCTACCCGTATGTTTTCCGACCGCCATTCATTGCGCAGGAACGATGTCGTCGGGCTGCCAGGTCTTGTCGAAGAAGGCCTGCGAAGGACCATAGAAGCGGATGATCGGAAACCATCCCTTGCCGGGTACCGTCCTGATCCAGTTCACATGCTGTTCCTTTGGCGCAGCCGGCCCGAAATAGATGTCGACCGATCGATCGGCATTGATCACGGGATTCGTGTACTGGCTGATACTCGGGAATTTTTCTCCGTTTTGCAGCATTGAACGGCTTTGCGCATCGTAGACAACGACGGACCAGAAGTTCTTGACGGGAATATCGGGTGGCAGGTGCAGCCGATAACTTTTTGCTCCGTCGAGCCACGCGCCGTTCGAGTCCCGTGGCGTCCAGATGTACTGCGATCCTTTGCCAACCACTTTGTCCACCATGGCGGGCGACATGCCGATCGCCGCATAGGCGAATCCCGCGCGCCGGTCGGTGTTCAGATAACCTTGCGAATCCCAGGTCGCGCTACCGCCGACAAACAGCAGTTCCCAGCGACGATCAGGATAGACGAGGCGTGCGGGATCGCTTGACGCATAGGTATTTTCACGCGCAATGGCGCCGCCAAGACGCGCGGCTTCGCCAAGGAGTGCCCTTCGGTTTGCATCGGGGGAAAAGGGTGTCCCGTTCGCGATGCCAATGCTGGCGAGCGTGAAGCGGTCACTCGACGAAATGATGCCCGCAGGCTCCGAGGCAATAATGTTGGCGAGGTCGTCGAAGTACTGATAGTTGTCGTCGAAAACCGTGTCGACAGGCGAGGTGGAGCCATCGACAAATGTCGTTCTGGGTGGCTTCGCGGCCTGCGCCAAAGGATAGATCTTCGTCGACTTCATCAAGGCGACAGCTTTGTCGGGTTTGCCGTCCACGAGAAAGCCGCGCACGCCGAACACGGCCTTGTAGGTAGGAGATCGGGCGACGATATAACCTTTGGGAACAGTGCCGGTGTAGCCGGGCGGCAGAAAGAGAAACTTGCCTCCCTTGCCTTTGTCGGCTCCCGTTGGACCAATGCCGACCAGTTCGCTTTGCCTGAGATCCGATACGCCACCGAGCAGCATGGGTGGCGCTTCGACAACCGTCGGGCCGTCGCGCTTCAAATCCAGCGCGCTCATGGCGTAGACCGTTTCAGTGTTGCCCGTCAGGAGCAGCGTCTGCGCGTTCATCAGGCTCTCCCACACGACCATCTGATTCGGCGTTGCCGGGCCCGCTTCCGCAACGCCCTTCCAGACCCGGTACCAGGACACAGTGGGCATTTGCGTCAGATAGGCTTCAATCGCGCGGTTCACGATCAGCAGATCGTCCAGCTTGCGTCCCGTGTCCGCCGTCGGATAGCCGCCGACGAAATCAAGATTTCCATAACGCGAGGTAATCGATCCGGTACCGGCCCAGCCATGCGGATCAGTGGCCTGGGCTTTGGCTTCGATTGCCGTGCCCAACATCGTTATTGTCGATGAAAATAAAATCACGCCTGCTGCGAATTTCGATTTTTTCAACATATGTACCCTGGCTATCGATGCAAAAAAGGCCGACATGCGGGCTGCCACAGTTGCGCAGCGCCGGGCGCTCTGGCCGAGGCCCGCGGAGCTTGCCGGTGCTGATAAAGGGGGAGGTCATGCGCCAGTCTGTTCGATCTGAACCATAGTATGGCTGCGCTGTATCGCAAGCGCAATTTCAATCCGGTCTCTTGTGATTGAATATGCTTGTTGCCTGGATATCCGTTTATGCGTGGCGTGCGGTGTCCTTATTTTCGGGAATACGGGTGGCTACAATGGTTGGGTCGTGGTGATCGCTTGAAACTGAACCCGAATTCGAGGCATGGAGATCCAGTGAATCCATCGGAAAGTATTGACCAGCTGATCGGGAAACTCACGGACTGGCGTGGCAAGACGTTTGCCAGCATCCGCAAGAGCATCCTTGAGGCGGACCGGGAGATCATCGAGGAATGGAAGTGGATGGGAAGCCCGGTGTGGTCCCGCGACGGAATGATCGCGGTCGCCGACGCGCACAAAGGGAAGGTGAAGCTTACGTTTGTCCATGGGGCAAGCATCCCGGATCCTGACGGACTCTTCAATGCGGGCCTCGAAGGCAACGCGAGACGCGCAATCGATTTTTTCGAGGGCGACAGGATTAATGACCGTGCGCTAAAAAATCTCGTCCGTGCCGCTATTGATTTCAATCAGAGCAAACTGAAGAAGAAAGCGTCCGCGAATACCCGGACTAAAGCGGAGAAAGGCTAAAAGACGTGATGCTGGCATATCGTCTCGCCATTGCTCCGGTCATTGGATCAGTCACTGTGGGATACTTCTTCGATCGGCACGGCGGCGCCCGGATGTCATGTCTTGAGCGCGACCGATGCGTGCGGGAGGATTAGCCTTGACCAGGAATGTTGACACGCGAGCGCCAGATGAACGGAGTCCATCAAATGGAACGATGGGCGAGCCGGCTGCGCGCCCGGCTGCAATGCCGACGACGCTCGAACTCTTTCTGATTTTTGCGCGGATCGGGCTCACGAGTTTTGGTGGCGGACTGAGCGGATGGTTTTTGCGTGAGTTTGTGTACGAGCGGCACTGGCTCACGGAGGAAGAGTTCCTTGATGGACTCGCGCTGTCGCAGGCGCTTCCGGGTGTCAACATAAAAAACCTGGCGATCTGGATTGGGCATCGTCTGCTTGGCTGGCGAGGCGCGGTGGCCGGGTTTTGCGGCATCATCTTTCCGCCAGCGGTGTCGATCGTCATCCTGGGTGTCTTTTTCTCGGCGATGGCGGGTTTCCCGTTGACGCGTTTTGCACTGGCTGGCGCAGCGGCCGGCGCAATCGGCCTTTCCCTCTCAATGGCGATCACCGCGGTGCGCCGGTTGCCGCGGCGCGTCGTTCCGATTCTGATCTTCGTCGTAACGTTCATTGCGGTCGCGATCCTCGCCGTGCCACTCATCTGGACTGTGCTGGTAGCAGGAACACTTGGCGTCGGCCTGGAATATGTGCGTTTGTCCCGACATGAGTAATCGACGGCCCTTGTCTTTCCACGAGCGATAACCCTTGTCCCGAACACTCATCGCGCTTTTCTCCGTCTTCGCGCCGCTGTCGATCGTGACGATCGGGGGCGGCCAGTCGATCATCGCGGATCTCCAGAGACAGGTCGTCGACGTGCATCACTGGATGACGCATGCACAGTTTGTCAGCGACTTCGCAATCGCACGGCTGGCACCGGGGCCAGGCTCGCTGCTCGCGACCCTGATCGGCTGGCAGGTTGGCGGACTTTCGGGCGCGGTTGTCGCGACACTTGCGCTCTTTGGTCCGACTGCATTCATGATGTACGGCGTCGCGCATCTGTGGACGAAGCATCGTGGCGCACGCTGGCAAAACGCGTTGCAGTCCGGTCTTCGCCCCGTGGCGGCGGGACTGATCCTGGCAGCCGTCTATGTGCTGGTGAAAGAGCTGGATGGCGGCTGGATTGCTCAGGTCACCGCCCTGGTCGCGACCGTGATCGTCATGACAACAAGAATCAACGCGCTGATCCTCATCGCGGGCGCTGCGACGTTATTCGTCCTGCTTCATCTGGGCGGCGCGCTTTAATCTGGATCGTCGGATTGAAATGTCACGCCGATGCAGGCATTCCCTAAAAATTTCTTCCCTGGCCACCCGTCATGTCCCGCCTCACGAAAAGATCGACGTTATCCGACCGTGACGGCACAAACGCCCTGACCATTGCGATACAAACGATACCTAAAATAACCACTACAGCTGGAATCTCAAACAAGATCATGTTCACGGGAAACTCCTCATCGTCCGCGAGTAGCCATGACGCAGCGCCGCTGCGTCATGGCTACAGTTCACGTCCCAGTTTAGGTGGGTGGAACCAGACGTCAAAACGAGAATTTTTCGTCGGGATGTGAGAAAAATTGCGGTAGCGTCAATCCGGTGCTACCTGTTTTCACCGGCGCTCGGGGAAGCGCAGGGCCGAATGATGCCGGCCGTAGGAAACATAGATGATCAACCCGATCACCAGCCATACCACGAGCCGTACCCAGGTGACGAGCGGCAGTCCCGCCATCAGCAACAGGCAAAACAGGATTCCGAGGACCGGCACGACCGGTACGGCGGGGACCCGGAAAGGGCGTGAGGCATCGGAGTCGCTGCGCCGCAGATAGATCACGGCGCCGCACACGAGGATGAACGCGAACAGCGTACCAATGCTGACCATCTCCCCGAGTACGCTGATCGGCGTAAGGGCCGCGACGATCGCGACGACGGTTCCGATCAGGATCTGACTCAGATGAGGCGTCTGAAGACGCGGATGAACCCGTGCGAAAAGAGGCGGCAGCAAGCCGTCCTTCGACATCGTGAAGAAGATGCGGCTCTGTCCGTACAGCAGCACGAGAATCACAGTGGTCAGTCCCGTCAGCGCACCGATCTTGATCAGGATGGAGAACCAGGTGAGACCGATCGCGTCGACGCCTTTGGCGATCGGATCAGGAACATTCAGCTCACCATAAGGTACGAGTCCGGTTAGAACCCCCGCGACGAGGATGTACAACACGGTACAGATGATCAGCGATCCCAGGATGCCGATCGGCATGTCCCGTTGCGGTTTTCTCGCTTCTTGCGCGGCAGTGGAAACCGCATCGAAACCGATGAACGCGAAGAACACCACGGCCGACCCGCGCAGAATCCCGCTCATGCCGAAGTTACCGAATTCACCCGTATTCGCCGGAATAAACGGATGCCAGTTTGCCGGCTTGATGAAAAACACACCGAGCGCGATGAAGGCCACCACCACGGTCAGCTTGACTGCCACCATGATGTTGTTGAGCCGCGCGGATTCCTTTGTACCGAGTACGAGCAGGGTGGTCAGAATGGCGATGATCAACACCGCGGGCAGATTGATGAGGCCCGTCGCGGTGGTGCCGTCGGCCAGCTTGACGACGGTGCCGGGTGCGGCGGCCAGAATGGGCGGGATATTGATTCCCACGTTATGCAGCAGGCTCACGATATAACCGGACCATCCGACCGCGACAGTGGCGGCGCCCATCGCGTATTCGAGTATCAGATCCCAGCCGATGATCCACGCGAAAATCTCACCCAGCGTGGCATAGGTGTAGGTGTAACTGCTGCCGCATACGGGCAACATGGCTGCCAGTTCCGAATAGCAAAGCCCGACGAACGCGCACGCGATGCCGCCGAGTACGAAGGACAGTACGATGCCTGGGCCGGCGAACTGCGCCGCGGCCGTGCCGGTCAGGACAAAGATGCCGGCGCCGATGATGGCGCCGATGCCCATCGCCGTGATGCTGGTGGCGCCAAGTGTTTTCGATAGCGCCTGGCTCCCCTCCTCGCCTGCGCTTCCTACAATATCGGCGACGGATTTCCGTGCCATGTAGCTCGTATCAGCCATGATGAGTCGTCCCGTTCAAATAGTGTTGGGCACGAACCGACCCGGCTTGCTTCGGCTCGCGGAGCACGACAAAAGCATCTGTTACCGAAGCGTGGCGGAGGTAAGGTGGAGGAAAATGGTGAATTCAGTGTATTCCGGATTAACGGCAAAGTGAATATCTGGTTTTCTGGCGACCCTGCGACCGCGGGTGAGACGTTCTGCCCGTGTTCTCAAGGTGTTATGCGCGGGATCTTCCTGCATGGGCCCTGCATTAAAGCTGGGCTTCGATCGCTGCCTTGTCGATGACCGACCATACCTGCTCGATCCTGTCGTTGCGGAATCGATAAAAGACGTTTTCCGTAAAGAAAACCTTCTTCCCGTTCACAGCGAGCCCAAGGAACGTTCCCTTTGGCGAACAGGAGAAGGCCAGCCGGCTGGCTACGTAATGCGAATCGGCAATCAGCAACTGGATGTTGAAATGAAGGTCTGGAATTTCATTGAAGTCCCGCTCCAGCATCTCGCGATAACCCGGCAATCCAGTCCGCTGATCGTTGTAGCGCACATCGTCATGAACGAACTGCTCCAGCTTCTGCCAGTCCTGCCTGTTCAGGCAGGCAATGTAGTTCCGGTAGACACTGGAGAGATCGATCCTGTTCATGGCAATGACCTTCCGGCTGAAAATAGACGTGTTGAAATTCTACAGCCAGGCAACACACGAGTCCGACACGAACGTAGGGAACGCGATGGCTCGCGAATGAGGTGTCTGGGGCGAATGCCGTCACAATCGCCCAACCCTCAATGTCCTTAAGCAGCCCGCCCGATCCCTTCAAGTTCTTCAAGCACTGCTTCAGACAGGCTCAATTGCGCCGCCTGCATGTTTTCACGCAGATGGCCTGACGACGACGTGCCCGGAATCAGCAGGATGTTAGGCGAGCGATGCAGAAGCCAGGCAAGTGCCACCTGCATCGGCGTGGCGCTGAGCTTCCTGGCGACCTCTGACAGCACCGACGACTGCAGCGGCGTGAATCCCCCAAGCGGAAAGAACGGCACATAAGCGATGCCTTTGGCGGCAAGTTCGTCGACGAGCGCATCGTCTTCCCGCTGGACCAGGTTGTAATGGTTCTGCACGCAGACGATTTCCACGATCCCCTGTGCCTCGGCGACCTGAGCCGACGTCGCGTTGCTCAGACCGATGTGGCGCACGAGTCCCTTGCGCTGAAGCCCGGCGAGTGCCTCGACCTGTCTCGCGATCGTTCCTTCGGATGGCGCGTGGACCTTGCCCATGATCCGCAGATTGACGATTTCGATCGCGTCGAGCCCGAGATTGCGCAGGTTGTCGTGAACGCCGCGCTCGATGTCCTGCGGCTCCATCGCGGGTAGCCATGAAGCGTCGTCGCCCCGCACGGCGCCGACCTTGGTGACGATCACGAGGTCGTCCGGGTAGGGATGGAGCGCTTCCCGGATGATCTGGTTGGTGACGTGCGGTCCGTAGAAGTCGCTCGTATCGATGTGATTGACGCCCGACGCCACCGCCTCGCGAAGAACGGCGATCGCGGCTTCACGATCCTTCGGCGGCCCGAATACGCCGGGGCCGGCAAGTTGCATGGCACCGTAGCCCATCCGGCGCACCGTGTGGCCGGCGAGAGAGTAGGTGGCCGCGGCTGTGGACTTTGACATGACGTGCTCCTCGAAGAAGATTGAACGCCAGTATGACGGCGATTGCGCTGTTAAATAATCCGGTTTAAGTTGTACGGGTTGTTCAAAAAATTGCACAATCGCCATGGAACTGAACGATCTTTCCGCATTCATCTCGGTCGCACGCTCAGGCGGCTTTCGCGATGCCGCCCGGATCAGCGGTGTTTCCGCATCGAGCCTCAGCATTGCGGTGCGCCGGCTGGAAGCGAAGCTGGGTCTGCGCCTGCTCAACCGGACCACACGCAGCGTCGCGCCGACCGAAGCGGGGCTGCGTCTCATCGAAAAGCTCACGCCGCTCTTCAGCGAAATGGAAGCGGCGCTCGACGTCCTGAACGGCTTTCGCGACAAGCCGTCGGGCACGCTCAAACTCAACGTGCCTGCGAGCGTGGCGCGCATTGACCTGCCAGGCGTGATCGCGTCGTTTCTGAAGGCTTATCCCGACATCCGGGTGGAAGTCGTCGTCGAGGATGGTTTTGTCGATGTGCTTTCGATCGGTTGCGACGCAGGCATTCGCTACGACGAGCGTCTTGAGCAGGACATGATCGCGATTCCGATCGGGCCGCGTGTGCAGCGTTTCGCTACCGCTGCGACGCCGGACTATCTCGACACGCACGGCAGGCCCGGACACCCGCGTGATCTGCTCGGGCATGCGTGCATGCGTATCCAGTTCGCGGGGGGCGCCATGGCAACCTGGAACTTCGAGCGCGACGGCGAGCGCGTCCAGCTGGACCCGCCGGGGCCACTCGTGGTCAGGCCCGGCGCGGCGGTCGATCTTGCCGTCAGCACAGCGATGGCAGGCGTGGGCATCGTTCATCTTTTCGAGGACATGCTGCGCCCGCATCTCGATAGCGGCGCACTCGAACCGATCCTGGAGCCGTGGTGGGAACGCTTTTCGGGCCCGTTTCTCTACTATCCCGGGCACCGTCATTTGCCCGCACCGCTGCGCGCGTTTGTCGATTTTCTTAAAGCGGGTGAAGCGGCGAGACCTTAGTTCTCTCACGCTACAAACCGTTCGCGATGACAGGCCCGCGAGTTTCTTCTACCTGGATCACCTCACGTCAACACTTGCCTCGCCTGAAAAACAAAACCCCACGTTCCGGAAAACGTGGGGTTAGCCGGCAGCCCCGCACATGCGGGACTGCTCATACCTGCATGGGAAGACCCTGAATCTCAATACACCGGGTGTCCGTTAATCAGGCTCGGCAACCAGGTCGAGAAGAACGGCAGATAGGTGACGACGTTGATCGCACTGAAGATGGCCAGATAGTACGGCCACGCGATTTTCGTCGTTTCACCGATCGAGACGTTGCCGATCGCGCAACCGACGAACTGCACCGAGCCGATCGGCGGGTGAACCAGACCCAGCGAGCAGTTCAGCAGAATCATGATGCCGAACTGCACGGGGCCCACACCGGCATGCATCGCGAGCGGCAGGAACAGCGGCGTCGTGATCAGGATGTGCGCGGCCATGTCGACGAACGTGCCGAGGAAAACCTGGAGGACGTTGATATACAGCAGCATCAGCCACGGAAGCGTCGTTGCATGTTCGAGCAGGCGCTCGATCGCGTCGGGAATCTCCAGATAAGCCATCTGGAAGCGCAGCATGTTCGACACGGCGATCAGCAGCAGCACCACACCCGTTGTCTTGGTCGCGCTTGAAAGCGCCACGAAGAGCTTCTTTCTCGTCATCGAGCGATAGACGACCAGTGTCAGCACCAGCGAATAGACCACCGCGATCGCCGCGGCTTCTGTCGCTGTCGCAATGCCCCTTGCCACGCACACCAGGATGATCGCGATCACCATCAGGCCGGGCAATGCGCCAAGGAACGTCCTGCCTACCGCGAACCAGCCGGGAAACTTCTGCACGCCCGTCGAACCGTCGGGGCGCTGCGGGTAGCCGAAACGAACCGCTTGCCAGTAGGCTGCGATCAGCACGAAACCCATCACCCACAGCACCGGCAGCAGTCCGGAGAACAGCAGGTCGCCGATCGAGACGCCGCTCAGCGTCTGGCCGTTCAACGTGCCCGTGATCCCCTGTGCGGCGAACGCATAGATGATCATGTTCGTCGACGTCGGCATCAGCGCGCCGGCCAGCGACGAGTGGGTCGTCACATTGACCGCATACGCCGCGCTATAGCCTTCGCGCTTCATCAGCGGAATCACGACGCCGCCCATCGCCGACGTATCGGCCGTCGGCGAACCGGACACACCGCCGAACAGCGTGCACGCGACGACGTTGGCCATGCCGAGACCGCCGCGGAAATGCCCGACGGTCGCCTGGGCGAAACGCAGGATGCGGTCGGCGATGCCGCCGTGGAGCATCAGTTCGCCGGAAAAGATGAAGAACGGGACCGCGAGAAACGAGAACGCGTTCATGCCCGAGATCATCGACTGCATGGCCGTTGCCGCTGGCAGGCCTTCATACAGATAGGTCAGGACGCACGAGAGCCCCAACCCGAACGAGACCGGAACCCCGAGAGCGAGGAACACGATAAAACTGACAAAGAGAATGGCAAGTTCCATGATTGCTCTAGGTATGCTTCCGCGCGAACAGCTTCAGCAGATGTTCGAACGAGAAAGAAATGATGCAGACGCTGGCTGCGACCGGAATGAAGTAGCGGAGGGCTTCCGGCAGGCCGAGAATCGGAATCCGGTCGTCCATCGTCGTTTCCGCCATTTGCATGCAGCCCACGAAAATCGCGATGGAAAGCGCGATCAGGCACAGATGCTGAAAGGCTTCGGCCACGATCTGCCCTTTGGGCGACAGTTTCTTGACGAGCGAATCGAGCCCGATATGACCGCTCTCGCGAACCTTGAGCGAGGCCCCGAACATGGCGATGACGACCACCAGCAAAAGTGCGATCGGCTCGACGAAATCGGGTGCATCGTTAAAGACATAGCGCATGACCACGCCGTAAAAGACCAGCACGGTCAACACGGCAAGGCTGATCGACGCCACTATGGCCAGCACGCGGGAAAGAAAATCATTCGGGCGTTTCATGAAGGTCATCTATTCCATCCTTCCATACAACGGACTTGTCCTGCCCATTCAGACTGCCTCGCCAGCCGGTTGCCGGCTCACGAGGAAATGCTTGCGGCGGAATGCCGGCAGAAAGAACGCTCTGCGGGACATTCCGCCATCACCAGCGGGGTGAGACTTACTTGACTGCCTGGATTTCGTCGACGATCTGCTTCATCTGCGGCGTTTTTTCGTACTTGGCCCAGACCGGCTGCATGGCCTTCACGAATGCCGCGCGATCGATCTGCGACGCCGGAACGATCGTCGCGCCACCCTTCGTCACGGTCTTCGCGGCCTCGGCTTCACGCGCCGTCCACAGCTTCTCGTAGTAGGGCACCGAGTCGTCCGCGGCCTTCTTGATGATGGTCTGTTCCTGCGGCGTCAGCGTGTCCCAGACCTTCTTCGAGAACACGAGCACTTCCGGCGTCATCGCGTGATCGGTTTCCGAGTACACCTGTGCGACTTCGAAATGCTTGGTTTCGTCGTAGGAGGGGAGATTGTTCTCCGCTGCATCGACGAGACCCGTCTTCAGGCCCGTGTAGACCTCGGCGAACGGCATCGGCGTCGGCGTGCCGCCCATCGCGCGGATTTCGTCGACCATCAGGTCGGACGGCTGGACGCGGACCTTGAGGCCCTTCATGTCGGCCGGCGAATGGATGGCTTTCTTCGCGTACATCGAACGCGCGCCGCTTTCATAGAAGGTCAGCGCGATCAGGCCCTTCGCCTTGAAGGCGTCGAGGATCTGCTGGCCTGCCGGGCCGTACATCGCCTTGCGGAAATGGTTGATGTCGCGGAACAGGAACGGCAGCGACGGAATCATCGATTCCGGCACGATCTCGTTGAACGCCGCGCCGTTCGCGCGGGTCATGTCGAGCGCGCCGATACGGACCTGGTCGATCGTGTCGTTTTCAGAGCCGAGCGAGCTGTTGCCGAAGACCTTCACGGAATCCTTGCCGTTGGTCGCCTTCGAGATCTCGTCGCCCATGAACTTCACGGCCATGTTGGTCGGGAACGTGTCGCCATGCACGTCGGCCGAGCGGAACACGCGCGCCTGTGCGGCACCCGTGCTCAGGGCCAGCACCGACGCCGCGGCGATCATCGAAATACGGGAAAGGTTAAAGTTGTTTTTCATCGCGCTATTTCCTCTGAAAATAAACCATCGATCGATTGCGAATGCTGCGATACGGTCATCGCCCGTATCCCCACCGTCGTTTCCTCGACCAGCCGCCACAGGGAATGTGGCGCTGGAGATGGCGTGGTCTCCGGTCATTCGGCCATCCGGCCTTGCACGAGGCAAAAAGCTGGTTGGATTTGTATGTTGTCCTATGACTGCGAGAGTCTATCGATATGAGATACCGGATGTACACCGGGTAATTACCCGTATAGCGTGAGCGAACGCGCTGAAGATTCGCTCACGCCGCGTTCCTTTTTCGCCCGCGAGAATCCGGGAAAACGGGGCGATGCCACGCGCCGCAAGGCGGGCGCGTTGAATACGTGGCGAATATTTCAGTCCGTTAGATAGTTATACGATGACATATAACTAAATACCTCCTGAATGCCGGGGGACTCTCCACGCATCGGACGCCCGGCCGGATGGGCGGTTCGTGCGATGCCGATACGGTCGAAAAGGCCTGCGGCGAGGCGGTACGCTATCGGGAGATCTCTTCCGATTGATTTTTTAAGCTGGCGCTGACTTTATTGGTTTTGTCAGATGGATGTCAATCGAGAAAAGAATGACAGATAACTAACCCATGTCGCCAGCCACGATGCCGAGCGCGTTTGCACAGACTGTCGAGTCGCGTTACGCCGGGCTTACCCCGACCGCGAAGCGTATCGCGAGCTACATGCTGGCGAATCTCGAGCGGCTGGGGCTCGAAACCGCCGACCAGATCGCGCGGCAAACCTGCACCAGCGGTATTTCCGTGGGGCGCTTCCTGCGCAGCGTGGGCTATCGCAACCTGGACGACCTCAAGCGAGAACTGCGCGGCGTGCAGGAGCGTCCGTGGATGATCACGGACCGGCTGGAGGAATATCGCCGGTTATCGGATCAGGCGCGGCATATCCTGCCGCGGGAGCCGGCTGTCAGACCCGACGGCGTGGCGACCGGCGCGGGCGGCGGCGCGGGCAGCACGCTCGGGCGGTCCCTCGATCTCGAACTCGACGCTGTCCAGTACGTCTACCAGCTTGCGCGGACGCCCGCATTCGCGCGCATCGCCGAACGTCTGGCGAACGCCGACGCGGTGTACATCCTCGGCATCCAGTCGACTCGCGGGATCAGCAACGCGTTTTCGAGCTACCTCGAATACATCCGTCCGCGTGTGTTCTATTCAGACGGCATGTCAGGTTCGTACGTCGATTCGCTTAACTCCGGCTTTGCGGCGCCGTATCTTGTCGTCACCGATACCCGCGCTTACTCGCGCATCGCGCGCAGCTACTGCGAGGCGGCCACGCGGCGCGGCTTGCCGTTCGCACTGGTCACCGACCTGTACTGCCCGTGGGCCCGCGATTTCCCGTGCGACCTGCTGCAGGCCCGGACCGACGTCGGCCAGTTCTGGGATTCGCTCGCGCCGCTCACGTGCCTGTTCAACCTGTTGATCACGTCGGTCGTCGAGCGGCTCGGCCCGGCCATCGACGAACACGTCGCGCGCAATCGTGAATTGCAGCGCGAGCTCGATCAATTCGACCTTTAGCCCGTTTTGCCATGTTCAGGCTGAAACCATCCACGCGCACCCCATGACAGAAACCCACCGACTGATCCCCATCACACCCGAAACGCACGATGTCGACATCGACCTCGTCTACGCCACGGACCGCAACCTGACCGGCAAGCCGATCTACAAGGCCGCGCATTGCCTGCTGCTTACGCCTGCCGAAGCGGGTTTGCGCAAAGCCGTCGGAATCGCGCGGACCGTCGGCCTGAAGCTGAGGATTTTCGACGCGTACCGGCCGCCGCAGGCGCAGCAGGTGCTGTGGGATTTCCTGCCCGATCCGGCTTATATCGCCGATCTTGGCCTCGGCTCGAATCACAGCCGCGGCACGGCGATCGATCTGACGCTGCTCGACGCGAGCGGCAACGCACTCGACATGGGCACCGGATTCGACGCGATGACCGTCGAATCCGGACACTTTCATCCCGGCCTGCCCGAGCATGTGCAGCGCAATCGCCTGCTGCTGCTGGGCGTGATGCATGCCGCGGGCTTCACGCACATCAAGAGCGAATGGTGGCATTACGAGCTGCCCGGTTCCCGTTCGCTGCGGCTGATCGATAACAGCGAGAGCGGCCCGTTGCGTCTCATGTAATGGATGCGGTTTCCAGCATCCGCAGTTCGCTTAAAGACTCTCCAACACTTCTCACGGAGCGAGTATGAAACTGGTCTTGCGCAATGCGCTGGCAGCGGCGACGGTGGCTTCTGTCCTCGCGGTGTCGGTTATGGCAGCGGGTCCCGCGGCGGCCGCGACGCCGAAGGATATGTTCGTGATGGCCACGTTCCTCGACGAGTTCACCACGCTCGATCCGGGCGAGGTGTACGAACTGGTGCCCGAGGAGTACGTGGCGAATACCTACGACAGGCTCGTGCGCGTCGATCTGAAAGACCCGTCGAAATTCAACGGTGACGTAGCGCAGTCGTGGACGGTTAGCCCTGACGGCCTGACGTTCACGTTCAAGATTCGCCCGGGCCTGAAATTCCACTCGGGCAACCCGTTGAGCGCGGATGACGTCGCGTGGTCGATCCAGCGGACGGTCCTGCTCGACAAGGGTGCGGCGGCCGTGCTGCAAGGTATCGGCCTCACTAAAGACAACGCGCTTCGCAACGTGAAGAAGATCGACGACTCCACCGTGAGCGTCACGACCGACCAGAAATATGCGCCGACGTTCGTGCTGAACGTGCTCGGCGCGTGGCCGGCATCGGTGCTGGACAAGCAGTTGCTGATGTCGCACCAGAAGGGCAATGACTTCGGCAACGACTGGCTGCGTACGAACGAGGCGGGGTCCGGCGCCTACAAGCTCGTGAAATGGACCGCGAACGACAGCATCGTGCTGCAGCGTTTTGACGGCTACCGTGTGCCGCTCGCGATGAAGCGCATCGTGCTGCGTCACGTGCCGGAGGCATCGAGCCAGCGTCTGCTGCTTGAAAACGGCGACGTCGACGTTGCGCGCAACCTGAGCCCGGACGATCTCGCCGCGCTGACGAAGTCGGGCAAGGCGCATACGAGCGCCGTGCCGCAGGCGACGTTGCTGTACCTCGGACTGAACGTCAAGAACCCGGATCTCGCGAAGCCGGAAGTCCAGGAAGCGATGAAATGGCTGATCGACTACAAGGGCATCCAGACCAACATCGCCAAGACGACGTACAAGGTGCACCAAACGTTCCTCCCCGAAGGCTTCCTCGGCGCGCTCAATTCGAATCCGTATCATCAGGACGTCGCGAAGGCGAAGGCGCTGCTTGCCAAGGCCGGCCTCCCCAACGGTTTCTCCGTGACGATGGACGTGCGCAACGGCTATCCGTACAGCGAAATCGCCGAAGCGGTGCAGGCGAATCTGGCGCAGGGCGGCATCAAGGTTCAGATCATCCCGGGCGACAACAAGCAGACGCTGGCGAAATACCGCTCGCGCTCGCATGACATTTATATCGGCGAATGGTCGGCGGATTACATCGATCCGCACAGCAACGCGCAGGGCTTCGCGTGGAATCCGGACAACTCCGACAAGTCGAGCTACAAGATGCTCGCGTGGCGCAATTCGTGGGACATCCCCGAACTGACCAGGGAAACGAACGCGGCGCTGGCCGAATCGTCGCCGACAAAGCGCGCTGAGATGTACCAGACGATGCAAAAGCAGATGCTGGCCCGCTCGCCGTTCGTGATCATGTTCCAGCAGGTTTCACAGGTGGCGGCGCGCCCGGGCGTGACGGGTCTTGAAGTGGGTCCGATCAACGACCTCGTGTCGTACCGGAACCTGAAGAAGCAGTAACGTATCGGGCGAAGGGGTACGAAGGCGAAGCCGCCGCGGCTTCGCCGGTTCGTTTCCTTTGCCCGGGGAATCCCTATGTCGACGCCTGCCACCACTCCCGCGCGCGTGCGTGCGCTTTCCGCGCGAAGCCCCGGTATCCGCTGGACGCTGCGCCTGTTGCGCTGGATCGTGACGCTCGTGATCACGTTCACGGGCCTGCTCGCGGTCACGTTCGTGATCGGCCGCAAGGTGCCGATCGATCCGGTGCTGGCGATTCTCGGCGATCGCGCGTCGGCGACCGCCTACGCGGCCGCGCGTCTTCAGCTTGGTCTGGACCGGCCGCTCGTGGTGCAGTTCCTGATCTACGCGCGTGATGTGCTGCATGGCAACTTCGGCATGTCGCTGCTGACCGCGCATCCTGTCATCGAAGACATCCGGCGCGTATTCCCGGCGACGCTCGAACTCGCGACGCTCTCGACGATACTCGGCGTGCTGGTCGGCGTGCCGCTCGGCGTGATCGCGGCCGTGCGTCATAACCGGTGGATCGATCACGTCGCGCGTTTCGTGGGTCTGGTGGGCAGTTCGGTGCCCGTATTCTGGCTCGGCCTGATGGGGCTGCTGCTGTTCTACGCGAAGCTGCACTGGGTGTCGGGGCCAGGGCGTATCGATCCGATGTTCGACGGGATGGTCGATACGCACACCGGCAGTTTGCTGATCGATTCGATCATCGCCGGCGAGTGGGACGTGTTCTTCAACGCGTTCTCGCACATCGCGCTGCCGGCGGCGATTCTCGGTTACTACTCCGTTGCGTATCTGAGCCGGATGACACGCTCGTTCATGCTCGAACAGCTGAGCCAGGAATACATCACGACCGCGCGCGCGAAAGGGCTGCCCGAGCGGCGCGTGATCTGGCGTCACGCGTTCGGCAATATCGCGGTGCCGCTTCTGACGGTGATCGCGCTCACGTACAGCTATCTGCTGGAAGGCTCGGTGCTGACCGAGATCGTCTTTGCGTGGCCCGGCATCGGGTCATACCTCACGGGCGCGCTGCTGAACGCCGACATGAACGCCGTGCTCGGCAGCACGCTCGTGATCGGCGCCACGTTCATCGCGCTCAACCTGCTCACGGACGCGCTGTATCGCGTGTTCGATCCGCGCGCCCGCTGATCCGCTGATGACCCGGAGATCCCTTTCGTGCCGCCGCCTTCCGATCACGCTACAGAAACCCCGGAATTTTCGATGAACGCTGCACCCCGACACTGGAAAAGCTGGCTGCTGACCGATACGCCGGCTTCCCGCAAGCAGGCCGCGCTCGGCCTCGCGTATCGACGCTGGCAGCGTTTTGCAGGCAATCCACTGTCGGTATTCGGCTTCGTGATTCTCGCGGTGCTGATCGTCATCGCGGCAATCGGCCCGCTGATCGCGCCACACGATCCGTTGCAGCAGGTGCTTTCCGACCGGCTCATGCCGCCGGGCTCCGCGTTCCACTGGTTCGGCACGGACCAGCTTGGGCGCGATATTCTCTCGCGCCTGGTTTACGGCTCGCGTCTCACGCTTTCGATTGCGATCCTGGTGGTGGTCATCGTCGTGCCGGTGGGCCTGATGATCGGCACCACCGCCGGTTTCTTCGGCGGCTGGGTCGATAACGTGCTGATGCGGATCACCGACGTCGCACTCGCGTTTCCGAAGATCGTGCTGGCACTGGCGTTCGCCGCCGCGCTCGGGCCGGGCGTCATCAACGCGGTGATCGCGATTTCGATTACCGCGTGGCCGGCGTATGCACGTCTTTCGCGTGCCGAGACGTTGCGGCTCGTCGAGGCCGATTTCATCCACGTTGCGCGTCTGCAGGGCGCGTCGCGGTTGCGCATCCTGTTGAGGTATATCGTGCCGCTGTGCTCGTCGTCGGTGATCGTTCGCGCGACGCTCGACATGGCCGGCATCATCCTGACCGTCGCCGGTCTCGGCTTTCTCGGGCTCGGCGCACAGCCGCCCGCGCCGGAGTGGGGCTTCATGGTCGCGTCGGGCCGCAACGTGCTGCTCGACGCGTGGTGGGTCGCGACGATTCCCGGCTTCGCGATCCTGCTGGTGAGCCTCGCGTTCAATCTGCTTGGAGACGGTCTGCGCGACGTCTTCGACCCGCATCATGGAAGCTGACATGCAATCCGGTACCACGCAGCCCCTGTGCGAAATCGACGATCTTCGCATCGGTTTTCGCGGGCACGACGGCACGCCGGTCGACGCCGTGCGCGGCCTGTCGCTGTCGCTCAGGCGCGGCGAGAGGCTTGGCATCGTCGGCGAATCGGGTTCCGGGAAATCGCTGACGGGGCGGGCGCTGCTCGGCCTCCTGCCGCCTGCCGTGCACTGCACCGCGAAGGCGCTCAGGTTCGACGGCGAGGATCTGCTGGCGATGTCCGCAGCGAAGCGCCGCAAGCTGTGCGGCCGGCAGATGGGCATGATCCTGCAGGACCCGAAATACTCGCTGAATCCGGTGATGACCGTCGCGCAGCAGATGGCCGAAGCGTTCGCGCTGCATGGCCCGAAGGTTTCCCGTCGCGAGATGCGCGGGAAGATCGTCGCCGCGCTCGAAGCGGTGCATATCCGCGCGCCCGAGCGTGTCGCCGATGCTTACCCGCACGAACTGTCGGGCGGCATGGGGCAGCGCGTGATGATCGCGATGATGGTGTCGTCCGGGCCGCGCCTTCTGGTTGCCGACGAACCGACCAGCGCGCTCGACGTGCTCGTCTCGATGCAGGTGCTCGGCATTCTCGACGAGATGATCGAAAAGCACGATACGGGGCTCCTTTTCATCAGTCACGACCTGCCGCTCGTGATGTCGTTCTGCGACCGCGTCGTGGTGATGTACGCGGGGCGCGTGGTGGAAACGTGCGCGGCGCGCGATCTCGTGCATGCACAGCACCCTTATACGCGCGGGCTGCTGGCAGCCAGTCCGCCACTCGTGAATCCGCCGGAAGAACTGGCGGTGCTGAAGCGCGACCCGGCGTGGCTCGCACAATCGCCGGGAGTGTTCGAATGATCGATGTCAGCGCCCTGACGGTCCGCTTCAAGACGAAGACCGGTTACTTCGACGCCGTGCGCGACGCGACCTTCCATGTGGGCGAAGGCGAAGTGTTCGGGATCGTCGGCGAATCGGGCTCGGGCAAGTCGACGATCCTGCGCGCGCTGACGGGTCTCGTGCCCGCTGTTTCGGGCACGATGAAGACCGGCGCGCATGTGTCCGGCGAAAAGGCTGGCCGCGCGTTTCGCCGCGACGTGCAGATGGTGTTTCAGGATCCGTACGGCTCGCTGCATCCGCGCTTCACCGTCGACCAGACCTTGCGCGAACCGCTGGCGATCAACGGCATCGACCGGCAGGACGACCGGATCGTCGCTGCGTTGCAGGAGGTGGGGCTCGGCGCGGCGTTCCGGTTTCGCTATCCGCATCAGCTTTCGGGCGGCCAGCGGCAACGCGTGGCGATCGCGCGGGCGCTGATTGTCGAGCCGCGCGTGCTGCTGCTCGACGAGCCGACGTCCGCGCTCGACGTATCTGTCCAGGCCGAAATTCTCAACCTGCTGCGACGGCTGCACCGCGAGCGCAACCTGACGATGATCCTCGTGAGCCACAATCTCGCGGTGATCGGCTTTCTCTGCTCGCGCGTGGCGGTGATGCGCAACGGCGAGATCGTCGAGGAACTGGGTATTGAAGCGATTCGCGCGCAGCAGGTGGACAACGATTACACGCGCAGCCTGCTGCTGGCGACGGGCGGTTACCAGCGCAAGGCCGTCGAGGCGATCGGCATGGACGCGGCGCTTTAGCGTTCCCTGGCGTCGCGCGCCTAGACCACGGCGCGCAACAGGGCAGCGGTTTCCTGCAACACCGGCAGCACGCGCGCGAGCGCTTCGCTGCCTGACTCCTTGCCTGTCTGCATGCTGACGCTGATCGCCCCGATCACGACGCCGTTGTGATTGCGCAGCGGCACCGCGACACCCCGCATGCCGACTTCGAGCTGTTCCTCCGACAACGCGTAGCCATACTGAAGCACCTGGTCGATCTGTGCTCGCAGGCGCGCCTTGTCGACGATCGTGTGCGGCGTGAACACCTTGGGTTCGTATCGTTCGAGGAATGCCGTCACGCGCTCGGGTGGCTGGTAGGCGAGCACGATCATGCCCGCCGACGAAAGCGGCGGAGCCGCCCGCGAGCCGAGCACGAAGCCGACTGTCGTGACCCGGCTGCTGCCGTTGCGCGCCACGTAGACGACGTCGTCGCCATCGAGCACCGCCAGCAATGCGCTTTCCTGCACGGCGGCGGTGATGCGCTGCAGGAAGGGCTGCGCGATACGCGGCAGACGTGCCGACGAGAACCAGGCCGTACCGAGACGTAGCACGCGCGGCGCGAGCCAGAAGAGCCGGCCGTCGGTCTCCGCGTAACCGGCCTCGGCGAGCGTCAGCAGGTAGCGGCGCGCGGCGGTGCGGGTCAGCCCGGTCAGCTCCGCGACGCCCGCCGGATTCATGCGGGGATGATCTTCATCGAACGCTTCAATGACAGCCAGCGCCTTCGTCGCACCTGCAATTCGGTCTTTGTCGTTCACGGTGCTGCTCCGTAGAAACCCGGGTTACGGGCGAAGTTCGCGCGCCGTGCGCGAATAGCGCGCATTTTATGCTGGGCGCCGTTGTCGTGCACGGCCCGAAAGCGTAATTTCCCGGCATGCGCTGCACGAACCCTGATCGTGCAGATTCGTCTTCCCGCTCGAAGCACGGTCGAAGCAGCAGGCGAGGGAAGGTCATCCCAGATGTTCTACAGATTGCACGTCATGGATATTCAGGATTCGGGTTCACGGGTTGCGCTGGTAACCGGCGGCATGGGCGGGATCGGCAAGGGCATCGCGCTTGCGCTCGCCGCGCGCGGCTTCGGTGTCGTGGTCGCCGACCGCCGCATCGACCCGGCTCGCGCAGACGGATTGCGGACGGCGTTTCCCGCGTCCGCGCGCGTTGCTTTCGTCGAAGGCGATCTTGCCGATCTCGACGATCATCCGCGGTTCGTGAATGCGGCATTCGACGCGTTCGGCCGTCTCGATGTGCTGGTGAACAACGCAGGGGTGTCGGTTTTATCGCGGGGCGATCTGCTGGACGTGTCGCCCGACAGTTACGACCTGAACTTCAGCGTGAACACGCGCGGCACGTTCTTTCTCACGCAGGCCGTCAGCCGCCGGATGCTCGAAGTGGAGCCGGCCGGTGTGGAAAGCGCGCGGTCGATCATTTTCGTGTCGTCGTCGAATGCGGCGATCGCGGCGCCCGAGCGCGGCGAGTACGCCATGTCGAAGGCCGCCATCGCGATGACCTCGAAGCTTTACGCGCTCAGGCTTGCGGCGCACGGGATTGCGGTGTATGAAGTGCGACCAGGGCTGATCAGTACGCCGATGACGCAGGTCGCTCAGGAGCGCTTCGACAATCTGCTTGCCGGGGGCTTCACGCCGATCAACCGCTGGGGCATGCCGGAAGACGTCGGCCGCGCGGTGGCGACGCTGGCCGCCGGCGACCTGCCGTTCACGACAGGCACCGCGATTCAGGTGGATGGCGGCATGCATATCCACCATTACTGACCGGACGCGGAGCTTTAAGCGTGGTTTGGCTTTTGTTCTTGCTTTAGTTTTAGTTCTGGCTTTAGCTGACGTTGCAGTATGGAATCACCGTGGTTACATATCAATATGGGAGACAGAAATGGCTGGCAGCACGACCGAGCATGAGCCTCACGGCACACATCAGACACGAAAGGCGACCGCGAGCGGCTGGATTGGCTCCGCGCTCGAATACTACGACTTCTTCATCTATGCGACCGCGGCGGCACTGATTTTCCCGCAGCTGTTCTTTCCTTCGGGCAATCCGAAGATCGCGATCGTCGCTTCACTGGCGACGTATGGCGTGGGTTATGTCGCGCGACCCATCGGTGCGTTCTTCCTTGGACACTGGGGCGACACCAAAGGCCGCAAGAACGTGCTGCTGGTCTGCATGTTCATGATGGGCTTTTCGACGATGGCCGTGGGTCTGCTGCCGACTTACCATCAGGTCGGCATGCTTGCGCCGGTGCTGCTGGTCGTGCTGCGCCTGATCCAGGGCTTCGCGGTGGCTGGCGAGATTTCGGGCGCGAGCTCGATGATTCTCGAACACGCTCCGTTCGGGCGGCGCGGCTATTACGCGAGCTTTACGCTGCAGGGCGTGCAGGCCGGTCAGATTCTCGCGGCCGCTGTGTTCCTGCCGCTCGCGCGATTCATGCCTGAAGACGCGTTCAACGCGTGGGGCTGGCGCATTCCGTTTCTGCTGAGCGCACTGGTTCTGATCGCGGGCTACATCATCCGTCGCGACGTCAAGGAAACACCGGCTTTCGAGACCGAAGGTGGCGCACCGCGCGCGCCGATCATCGAGGCTTTCAAGTTCGGCTGGAAGGAGATGATCGCCGTCGCGTGCTGCTCGCTGATGAACGTCATTCCGGTGGTCGCGACGGTTTTCGGTGGGGCCTACGCAGTGCAACCGTCGTACGGGATCGGCTTTCCCAAGAGCGTTTATCTGTGGATTCCCGTGCTCGGCAACATCCTGGCCGTGCTCGTGATCCCGTATGTCGGCAACCTCTCCGACAAAATCGGCCGCCGGCCGCTCATCATCGGTGGCGCGCTGGGTTCAGGGCTGCTGTCGTTCGGCTATCTGTACGCCATCAGCATTCACAGTGTGCCGCTTGCGATCCTGATGTCGCTGCTCATGTGGGGCGTGGTCTATCAGGGGTACAACGCGATTTTCCCGAGCTTCTATCCGGAGCTTTTCCCGACGCGTTCGCGGGTTTCCGCGATGGCGATTGCGCAGAACATCGGCACGACGATTACCGCGTTGCTGCCGGCCCTGTTCGCAACCGTCGCGCCGCCGGGATCGACTAACGTTCCAGTGATGATCGGCTCGATCACGCTCGGCGTCACGGTCATCTCCGCGATCGCCGCATACAGCGTGAGGGAAACGTACCGGATTCACCTGAACGATCTGGGTGAACGAAGCGCCACGCCGGTCGACAAGCTCGACTACATGCGGCTGCGCGAGCAGACCCTGTCCGACGCAAAAATCGCCTGATTTCGGCGTTTTTTCGGGGCGATGGCATGTGATCCTCTACACTGTCCGCCGGATTTGGCTTGCAGGCTGCCGCTATCGGGCGGCAGCCTGCAACATCCGCTCACAGAATTGCCGTGCGACGTCTTTTACAATAGCGACGCATCTAACTGGAGGTTCATTTGAAATCTATCGTCGTCACATTCGCCGCCGCCGTTCTCGCTTCGACGGCTTTCATCGCAGCACCCGCCATGGCGGGCACCACCGAAAAGCTTCCCTCGGGCGTGGTCGTCGAGCACCTGACAGCAGGTAATGGCGCGCAACCCAAGGCCACCGATGTCGTGACGGTCAATTATCGCGGCACGCTGGCGAACGGCACCGAGTTCGATGCTTCGTCGAAACACGGCGGCCCGGCGAGCTTCCCGCTGAACCGCGTGATTCCGTGCTGGACGGAAGGCGTGCAAAAGATGAAGGTGGGCGAAAAGGCAAAGCTTACGTGCCCGGCGGCAACCGCTTACGGCGACCGCGGTGTCGGCACGATTCCGCCGAACAGCGACCTGACGTTCGAAGTCGAGCTGATCAGTATCGGCAAGTAATGTTATCCGGCGCCCGGCCGCAACGGGCGGGCGCCGCTCTTTTCATCCGCATGCCGCAGCCGCCCGGTTGCGAATACGGTGGCACCATGAAATGGCGTCCACTGGTACTGTTCCTGTCGTCACGACGCGCGTAACCTGCCTTGCATCCATGCACTTCACGCATGGATTCAACCACGGGAAAACGCCCTATGACATCCGAAGAAAAAACGCAGATCAAACTGTTGTCGCCGGAAGATTTCGATGCGTGGTTGCCGCTGTGGCGCGGCTATCAGGCGTTCTATAAAACCGATATTCCCGCCGGAACCACGAAGCTCACGTGGGACCGGATTCTGGATCCCGCGGAGCCGGTATTCGGCGCGCTCGCGCTGCTCGATGGCCGGGCGGTTGGCATGGTGCACTGGATCATGCACCGGTCCTGCTGGACGGCTGGCGACTATTGCTACCTGCAGGACCTGTTCGTGGAAAGCGACGTGCGCGGTGCCGGAATCGGCCGGAAGCTGATCGAGGAAGTGTATGCAAGGGCGGCCGCGGCGCATTGCTCGCGCGTGTGGTGGTCGGCGGTTGACGCACGAAACAAATCAGGACGCGATGCAACTGTACGACCGTATCGCGGACCGCTCGGGATTCGTGCAGTACCGCAAGATCCTGGCGTGAGCACGTGAAGTGCTACCGGCATTTCCACACGCGGGCGGCAGCGGCCAAATGTAAGCGAAAAAACTTTCAGTAACGATCTGGTAACCACAAATCGCGGCGATTCGCCTAACGTGGAGACTCTGAGTCACTCCATCCAGGCCAACATGATTCACAGCCCGAAAATGAATCGCGTCGCACTCCCGGCGGTCCTCGTCGCACTGGCACTCGGCGGCTGCGCGGTGGTGCCGCCGAGCGGCCCGAGCATCGTCGCGCTGCCGCGTAGCGGCGAGTCGCTCAACCAGTTCCAGCAGGACGATTACGCGTGCCGCGACTACGCGTTCCGCTCCAGCGACGCCGCCGCGGCGTCGCAGAACGCAACGGCGAACGGCGTGGGCAGCGCCGCGGTCGGCACGCTCGGCGGCGCTGCCGTGGGCGCGTTGCTGGGCGCGGCGGCGGGCAATCCTGGCGCCGGCGCGGCGATCGGCGCGGGCAGCGGCCTGCTGGTCGGCGGCGCGGCGGGCGCAAACGGCGCGCAGTATTCCGCGGCCGGTCTGCAGGCGCGTTACGACGCGGCCTACGCGCAGTGCATGACGTCCAAAGGCAACACCATCGCGCAGCCGCAGATGCCGGTCTACGCACCGCAACCGATGTACATGGCACCGCCGCCGCGCTACGTGGCGCCGCCGGTCATGTACGCCCCGTACCCGTACTACTGATCCCTGATCGAGCACGGTAATCGCGACGCACGCCGGTATTCCGTAACCGGCTGTAACCGCGGGTAGTCGCCGGACATTCCGGTCTTGATGTCGTGCCTTATCATGTTGGCTCTTCCCTGCTGACACATACAAGGCGAATCGACGCATGAAACCTCTAAGCCCGGCCGATGCGTTGACGTTTCCCGGTTCGCTTCTTTCTCCGGACGGACGCCTCGTGGCTTCGTACGATCTGGAAACGGGCGAGGACAGCATCGAGGGCTACCGGACAGTGGCGTATCAGCCAGGGATTTTCAACGCCGGTATAAAGCGTTTCAGTATCGACTACCGCACGACACCCGACGTTCACGTCGTCAACGGAATGGGTGTGACGCTCGGCGATTCGATTATCGGGCTAACGGCGATGTCGGCCGTGAAGCACGCGTTCCCCGGCGTGAAGTTCACGCTCTACCGCCCAGGCCGCGCGCCTGCATTCGTGGAAGAACTGTATGCGCTCGCGGGACCTTTGCTGTCGGCGCGCATCATGCTGCCGTTTTCCCTGAGCGAAGTTCCCGACAGCGCCACCGTCATCGATGTCGGCAATCATCTCTTCTGGCCGGACTTCGCCGCACTGCCCATGATCGATTTTTTTCTGGGCGCGCTGGGCGTCGATGCATCGAGTGTCCCGTCGAGCCAGAAAGCAAACCGCTGGCTTGCCAGTGTATCGCTGCCGGCGTTGCCAGCTCAATGGCGGAACCAGCCATACGTCCTGTTCTGCGCGTCCGCGAGCACGCCGGTGCGCAGCATTCCCCGGCACGTCCGCGCGGATCTCGTTGACCGGTTGGTGCAGCGATACGATCTGCCGGTACTCGGGTTTGGTCCGGTCGACCACGCACGTTATGTCGATGTGCAGTCCGCAGCCGTCGATACCGCGCATTTTCTCGCGCTGATCCGGGGCGCGCGCTGTGTGCTGACCTGCGACACAGCGGCCGTGCATGCCGCAGCGGGCTTCGATGTGCCCACGACCGCATTCTTTACGACGATCGAACCTGCGCTGCGCGTGCGCGATTATCCGGCGTGCCGCGCGGTCGAACTGTCGTTACCGCAACTGTGCGGTATCCACGCGAGCAATCAGGCGCGCGATATTGCGCTGATCGAGCGCGCTTATAGCGACTTGATGCGCGAGACGTTCCCGCTGCCTGATCTTGCAGGATGATTCAGTGTGGCAGCCATTCATGGCTTGCCACACTGAATGTCGGACCGAAACAGCGATATAGGGAGACTCGCATGCCCCGCACTGCATACCGCATCGCTGTGATCCCAGGTGACGGCATCGGCAAGGACGTGATGCCAGAAGCGTTGCGCGCGCTCGACGCGGTCAGCCGGCGCTTCGATATCGCGTTCGACTACCAGCATATCGAATGGGCACGCTGCGACTACTACGCGCGGCGCGGTCAGATGATGCCCGACGACTGGAAAGCGCAACTCGCGGCGCGCCTTTGATCGGGCGGAGTGGCACGGGTTGGCGTGCTCAGGCAGCGGAATCCAGTTCCTCGATCGCGTCGACCCGGTCCGGATAGAACGCGACGTGGTCCTTGATCGACGCGACCGCATCGTACGGATTCTCGTACGTCCATACCGAGTTGACCGAGCGCTCGCCGCCGAGCGGAATCGAGTAGTACGCGCATTCGCCCTTGTGCGGGCAGTAAGTGGCGTGATCGGTGCGTTCGAGCAGCGTCATGTCCACGTCTTCCCTCGGGATATACAGCACAGCAGGATAGCTGGCCTCGCGCAGTTTCATCGCGCGACGCGTGTCGGCGAGCGTGCGGCCCGCGATGGAAACCACCACGCGCGTGGCGTTGCGCTCGATGGTGATCGGGTGATCGGGACCCGGAATTTTCACGGTGCGTGCGGGCTGCGTAGTGTTCGACATGTCGACCTCGTAAGGTGGATCAATCAGGATCAGGAGCTTGCATTAAAGCCGGCTGGCCGGCAGCGCGGTCGGGCATGCCGGCATGTGTCCCGCCGCGTGACAGAAGTGCGCGTTCCGTGAGCATAAAGCCGCTGCGGGATTCTCGCTGACGGCCGGGTTGGACCGTCAGCGCGCGCACGCTGTCACCGCCAGGATGGCGCGGCTTCAGCCCGCGGTCTTGCCGCCGTCGACGGTCAGGATCTGGCCCGTCACGAACGATGCCGCTTCCGACGCGAGAAACACAATCGCGCGGGCCACATCGTCGGGCTTGCCGACCCGTCCGAGCGGCACGGTCGAAGCGAGCGCCGCCTTGCGTTCGGCCGTGCCGGTGAAGCGGTCGAGCATGCCGGTATCGGTGGGACCCGGCGCGACCGCATTGACACGCACGCCCGCGCCGGCCGTTTCCAGCGCCGCCGACTTCGTCATGCCTTCGACGGCGTGCTTGCTGCCCGCGTACACGGATGCAAAGGCAGCGCCCTCGTGACCGTACGTCGACGACACGTTCACGATGCTGCCGCGCTTCTGCTCGAGCATCACGCGCAGTTCGTGCTTCATGCTGAGCAGCGTACCCAGAACGTTGGTGTCGAATGTCGCGGCGTAGCTCTCCGCGTTCTGGCTGGTAATCGGGCCGGGCGTGCCTTCCGTGCCGGCGTTGTTGACGGCGGCATCGATACCGCCGAAGCGCGAAACCGTGGCATCGACGAGGCTCGCGACTTCTTCGTCACGGCGAACGTCGGCCTGGATGAAGACGGCATCGGCGCCGCGCTCGCGCAGTTCTGCTTCGAGCGCTTTGCCTTCCGCTTCGCGGCGGCCCGAGATGACGAGTTTCGCGCCGCTGTCGGCAAACGCGAAGGCGGTGGCGCGGCCGATTCCGGTCAGTGCGCCTGTGATCAAAACGACGGGTTTGCTCATTTTGGATCCCTTTCTGGCATAGATGAAATGCATGATGGTGATGTGCCAGCAGCCGGCGGGACGAAGTGCGCTGTTTGTCTTTTGCCGCTGCCTTGAAGCGTAATCTAGCTGGTTATCATGGCAGTGGAAAAGACTTTCCAGGCTTATGGTCATGCCTTTGAGGCATGGTCGACGCTGGTGGCGCGCGGGAGGGGGTTTGCGGCAGCCGGGCCGGAATGCCAGCTGCGGCATGAACAGCCTGGCCGAAACTGAAAGCATGTCTTCGCGGCTAGTGCAGGGATGTGGCTTTACAACTGCGTGGGTAATGAACCGACGCGAATGCGTCTCTGAAGGTCTCGGGGGCGACCCGATATGGATGGGGGGAGCGGTCCGGCACTACAGCGTGAAAACACCCGTAAGGCTGAATTTACCAGCGTGGGCGCTTCATCCCGTTACCCTGCTCCCACGCAGCCAGTTAATGCTCGCGAAGAGCAGCACTGCGAACACGATCAGCATCGTCGCCACGGCGAGGATCGACGGGTCGATCGAGTCGCGAATGCCGCTCCACATCTGTCGCGGCACGGTTGTTTGATCCGGGCCGCCGATGAACAGAATGACGATCACTTCGTCGAACGAGGTCGCGAAGGCGAAGACGCTGCCGGTCGCGACCGCCGGCGTGATGAGCGGCAAGATCACGCGCCTGAATGTGATCCAGGGCGTCGCGCCGAGCCCGGAAGCGGCGCGCAACAGACTCTGATCGAACGAAAGCAGGGATGCCGTCACGGTGATCACGACGAATGGCGTGCCGAGCGCCGCATGCGCCAGCACCACGCCGGGATACGAGTTCACGAGGCCGAGCGGCGCGAAGATCAGATAAAAGCCCGCGGCCACGACGACGATCGGCACGATCATCGGCGAGATGATGATCGGCATGATCAGCGAGCGCAGCGGAAACTGCGCGCGCGAAATGCCCAGCGCGGCGAGCGTACCGAGACACGTGGCGATCAGCGTCGATGCCGCGCCGATACCGATGCTGTTCAGCAGCGCCCGTTGCCAGTCCGGGCTCGTGAGCGCCTGCTCATACCAGCGCAGCGAAAAGCCCTGCAACGGGTAGGAGAAGTACGATCCCGAATTGAACGAGAGCGGGATGATCGCGAGAATCGGCGCAATCAGGAAGAACAGCACAAGCGCTGCATGTAGCCATACCCAGCGCGCGGCGATGCGTTCCGTCAGTACTCTGTTGCGTTGACCCTGCATGTCGTTCCTTCGTCGCGTCCGCGTGTTTCGACCTGGTTTCAGCCGTGATTCAACCGAAGCGCAGGCGGTCGATGCCGACGATGCGGTTGAACAGGAAATAGAAGATCGCCGTGAAGATCACGAGATACGCCGAGAGCGCACCGGCGAGGCCCCAGTTCAGTTGCGTGTTGGTCTGTATCGCGATGAGCTGACTGATCATCTCGTCGCCGGCGCCGCCGAGCAGCGCGGGCGTGATGTAGTAGCCGAGCGCGAGCACGAACACGAGGAAGCAGCCCGCACCCACACCCGGCAGCGTCTGTGGAATGTAGACCCGCACGAACGCGGTGAACGGGTGCGCTCCAAGCGATTGCGCGGCCCGTACGTACACGGGCGATACGCTTTTCATCACCGAGTAGATCGCGAGAATCATGTAAGGCAGGAGTACGTGTGTCATGCCGATGAGCACGCCCGTGCGGTTGAAGATGAGCGGCAGCGGATGCGTGGCGAGCCCGAGACCCATCAGCAGGCTGTTGATGACGCCGCCCGGTTGCAGCAGAACGTACCATGCGGTCGTGCGCACGAGCAGCGAAGTCCAGAACGGCACGATCACGAGAAGCATCAGCCGGTTGCTGCTTTTCGCAGGCAGATTCGCGAGCAGCCAGGCGACCGGATAGCCGAGCACGAGGCACAGCAGCGTGACGGTCGCGCTGATCGAGATGGTGCGGGCGAACGCCTGCCGATAGACGGAAGTGTTGTCCGGTACGAACGCGACTGAGCCTTGTGGTGTCACTTGCGCATCGACGGCGGCGAGCAGAAAGTCCGGTGTCGGCGACGCGGCGGCCCGCTTCAGCAGGCGCCACGTCTCCGGCGAATTCCAGCGTTCATCGAGTTCAACGAGCGCCGGTTTCCACGCGGGCGGTGCATCGGTGGGCAACTGGCGCGCGGTGCGTATCAACAGGCTGCGGAACCCGGCCTGAGCGAAGTTCAGCCGCCGCGCGACAGTACCGAGCTGCCCGCTTTGCTGCGCCTCCCGGAGCCCCGTGGCGAGCAGGGCGAACGTGCGCTCGTCCGGCACGCCGCGTCCATCCCACGCATCGAGCGCGCGCGTGAGCGCGGGCATGCTGTCGGACACTTCGCGATTCTCCACGCTGCGCGCGAGCAGGAGCGCGATCGGCGCGATGAACGTCGAAAGCAGAAACACAAGTAGCGGCAGTGCAAGCAACAGAGCCTGCATCGATGCGCGTCGGTGTGCCTTCTGAAACGACGCGCGGCCGTCGGCTCTCATCGGAGAGCCCGGGCCCCTGGTGGGGGCCGAAGCGGGCATGTGAGTAGTCAAGTTGGGCTCTCGTCGGACGAAGATGTTACTGCGTCAGCCACACCTGGAAGCGCTTGTTGATCTGGTCCGCGTTGTCGGCCCAGAAGTTCGCGTTGATCTGTAACGCGCGCTTGAAGTTTTCGGGTGAGGTCGGCAGATCGGCGAGGCGCTGCTTGTCGATGAGCGCGATCGCGTCCTTGCGCGGCGGAGCATAGGCGATGTACTTCGACAGGTTCGCATAGGCCTTTGGCTGCGAGGCAGAGACGATGAATTTCATTGCGGCGTCGGTGTGCTTCGCGCCCGTCGGCACACCCCACCAGTCGTAGTCATAGACCTGCGCGTCCCAGACGGCCTTGAACGGCTTGTTGTCCTTCTTCGCGGCGTCGTCGATGCGGCCGTTGTAGGCCTGCGTCATCACGACCGCGCCGTCCGCGAGCAGCTGCGGCGCCTGCGCACCCGACTCCCACCACACGATATTCTGCTTGATCGTGTCGAGCTTTTTGAACGCGCGATCCACGCCCGCGGGCGTGCCCAGCACCTTGTAGACATCCTTCGGGTCGACGCCGTCGGCGATCAGCGCCCATTCCATCGTCACCTTCGGCGACTTGCGCAGGCCGCGCTTGCCGGGGAATTTCTTCAGATCGAAGAAGTCATTGACGGTCGTTGGCGCGGTCTTGAGCTTGCTCGCATCGTAGGCATAGATCGTCGACCAGACCATGCTCGCAACCGCGCAATCGCTGATCGAGCCGGGGATGAAATCGCTCGTCTTGCCGATCGTCTTCCTGTCGAACTTCTGCAGGAGACCTTCGTCGCAGGCGGTGATCGCGTCGTTCGTCTCGAGGTCGATCAGGTCCCACGTGGTGTTTTTCGCCTGCTCCATCGCGGAGAGTTTCGCGAGGCCGCCGTCATACGATTCGGTCGAGAAGCCGATGCCCGTGGCCTGCGTGAACGGTTCGAAATAGGCCTTTCTGGCCGCAGCTTCATACGCGCCGCCGAAGGTCACGACGGAAAGCGTCTCCGCTGCCTGCGTGGTCACGGTGGTGAATGCGGCTGCGGCGAGTACAGCGAGGGCGGCGCTTTGTGCTTTGATGTGGGTGCGCATGTCAGTTGGCTCCTGCAGGTGCGGTCGTGATGAGGGAAGGTGAGGGCGGCGTGGATACGTGAAGCGTGGGCGCGCTGCGTGGCACGCTCATCGCGAGAATCTTGCAGTCATCGTGGCGCCAGGCGATCTCGATCGTGCTGCCGGGCGAGGGCAGCGCATGGCGCTGCGTATTAGGCACTTTCACGACGAAGGAATCGCGCGAACCGAGCGCGAGATGCACGCGATGATGATCGCCGCAGTACACCAGTTCCTCGACGCGTGCGCGCACCACGTTGCTGTGTTCGTCGACGTGCGCGCCTTCGGCGCTCGGGATATGCGCACGTTCGGGGCGCAGCGCGAGCATCGCTTCGTCGCCCGCGCGCAGGCCGGGTTCGCAACGGCCACGAATCACGCTGCCGTCCGAAAGCGCGAGCGTCGCCCAGTCCTCACCCGCATTGACGACGCGTCCAGTCAGCCCGTTGTTCTCGCCGACGAAGTTCGCGACGAACGCGTTCTGCGCGTTCTCATAGAGTTCGCTTGGTGTCGCGACCTGCTGGATACGGCCATCGGAGAACACGGCCACGCGATCCGACATGGTTAGCGCTTCGGCCTGGTCGTGCGTCACGTAGACGACCGTGAGCGACAGTTCGCGATGCAGACGCATGATTTCGTATTGCATGGTTTCGCGCAGGTGTTTGTCGAGCGCGCCGAGCGGTTCGTCCATCAACACGACGCTCGGCTCGAACACGAGCGCGCGCGCGAGCGCCACGCGCTGCTGCTGCCCGCCGGAGAGCTGCGCGGGCCGCCGGTTCGCCAGATGCGGCAGTTCGATCATCTCGAGCGCGCGCTTCACGCGCGTCTTCTGTTCGGCGCGGCTTACGTGTCGAACAGAGAGCGGAAACGCGACGTTTTCCGCAATCGTCAGATGCGGAAAGAGCGCGTAGTTCTGAAACACCATGCCGATGTCGCGCTGATGCGGAGGCTTGTCGTCGAGCCGCCGTCCGTCGAGGCGTATCTCGCCGTGCGTGGGCGATTCGAATCCCGCGAGCATCATGAGCGTCGTCGTCTTGCCCGAACCGGATGGACCCAGCAGCGACAGGAATTCTCCCTTGCGCACGTCGAGGTTCAGGCCATCGACGACGTATTGCGCGCCGTCGTACGACTTGCTCACGCCCGAGAATGAGATGAAGGAAGGGTTCGACATCGTGATCGCGTCCTGTTTACGGTGCGTCGTAATCAATGCGTGGGGGGTTGCATCGCGACGAGTTTGCCGGCGATATAGCGCGCGAAGTCATAGTTGGGACGTTCGAGAGGGCTCAAGTGTCCGGGCTTCGCGAGCGGCGCGTGCACGCCGCGAAAGACGGTTTCCACGCCGCGTTTGTCTTCCGCGTTCACTTCGTCGAGCAGCTTCTTCAACGTCGTCATGTGCGCGTTGGCTTCAGGATCCGCGATGAACTCCGGCGCAAGCCCGCCGCCGAAGCGGATATGCACGCGGTCCACGCCTTGAGGCTGCAGCACGAGATACCAGAAGTAACCCGGCGTGAGCGTGACGAGATGCGTCGGGTAGATCGCGAGCAACGCCGTGGTCTTGCGCCAGTGTCCCGTGAGACGCGAGTTGTCCGGATGCGCGTTGCCGATGGGCAAGGACGCTTCCTTTGTGATCCAGTGATAGTTAAAGGCTGGGTGGCCCGGCGGGCATTCCATTTCATCGAGTCGCGAATGAGGTCCTACTGTCGCGCGATGCAGCATGGGCAGGTGATAGCTTTCCATGAAGTTTTCCGCGAGGATCTTCCAGTTCGTGTCCCACACGTGCTCCTCATGGAACGTTTCGATGTAGTCCGACATGCCGTACGCGCCGATGAGTTCGCCCAGCGCGGCGAGTTGCGTCTGCACAGACGGCGCGTTTTCGTCGAGCGTCACGTAAAGCCAGCCCTGCCATTCTTCGCAGCGCACGGCGGGCAGCCGGTAGCTTTCCTTGCAGAAGCCCTCTTGCCGGTCCATGAGCGGCGCGCCTTGCAGCGCGCCGTCCAGCGAATAGTTCCACGCGTGATACGGGCAGACGATGCGACGCACGTTGCCGCGTCCTTCGAGTAGTACCGACATGCGATGCAGGCACACGTTCGACATCGCCTTGAGCTGCATCTGTTCGTCGCGCAGGATGACGACCGGTTGCGCGCCAATGCGCGCCGTCATGTAATCGCCGGGCGCCTTGAGCGCACTGGCGCGGCCAATGCATTGCCATTCACGCTCGAAGATAGCGCGCTCCTCGAGCGCAAGGAATTCGGGCGACGTATAGACACCAGGCGGCATCGCATGCGCATCGCTGAATGGTCGTTCGCAACCCGTCTGTAGCGCGTCAACAAGCGCTTGCACTGCGATCGTCCCTGCTGGACTGGCCATGCGTCCTCCTTGATTTCTCACGGTGGGAACGCCAACGCCAGGTATTGCAGCGTAGCGCTCAACATGGACACCAATCTATCAAGCCAAATTGCAAGCCAGAATATTGTTTTTAGATACAAAGCAAAGTTTTTACCTATGCAGCGCGCGCAGGCCTGGTGCAGACGATTGCGTCTTGCCTGATCATGCGTCGATATGCAGCCGCTGGATATAGGTTTCGCAGAACGACGCGAAGCGCTGCACGACCTGGCGCGGCTTCATCGTTCGCGATTGCGCGATGCCGAGCATCGTTGCGTTGACGTTGTCCTTGAAGCGCCTGATGACGAACTCTTCCCCATCCACGGTGCGATTCGATTTAAGCGGAAAGTTCAGGATGCTATAGCCGAGGCCATTGGCCACCATGCCGCGCACGACCTCTGGCTGCCATGAACGAAAGGCCGGTACGGGGCGGCTGCCCACCGCATCGAAGAGTGCGGCGAAATACTCGCGGCTGTGCGGCAGATCGAGCATCACGTACGGCTCGGGCAGGAGATCCGCGAGCGATACCTTGCGGGCGCGCGCGAGACGATGCGTCTTCGGCAGGATCGCATACGGCGGCAGCGAGAGCAGCGGCGTGAAGGCGATGTCCTCCGTCAGGTCGAGGCTGTAGGTGAGAACGATGTCGAGCGAGCCGTCGTGCAGGCCGCGCAAGAGACCATCCTGATTCGCCTCGACAGTGCGAAACGAGATGCCTGCGTGCTCGTCCGTGAAGCGGCTGATGAGCCCCGGCATGAGTGGCGGCGCGAGCGACACGAGGCAGCCGAGCGTGATGGTGCCCGTCATGCCGCCGTCCATTTCCTTGGCGGTCGTCTGCAATTCCTCCGCCATCTTCAGCAGATTGCGCGCCTGCCCGAGCAGATCGCGTCCGGCCTGCGTGAGCGACAGACCGCTCGCGTGATGTCGTATGAAGAGTTGCACGCCGAACGACACTTCGAGGTCTGCGAGCGCCGTCGAAATCGATGGCTGCGAGATGTGCAGACGCTTCGCGGCGGCAGTGAAGGACAGCGCTTCCGCAGTGACCACGAAATAACGCAACTGTCGCAACGAGTACCGCAACAGGTGACTTTCCATCGACGACGCTCCATGTTCAAGGCCTTCATTGGACCGCATTGATGAGCGGCATTGTGGAGCGGTCAAAAAGGCTTGCATAGGTAAATCCGATGCCATGCATTTTTTAAATATATTTTTCAGATTCTGAAGGGGCGCGTAGATTTTCATCCAGACGAACGGACCGGGCAGCAGCGCGCTGCGGGAAACACGACTGGGTCCGCGCAACGGCCGCGAGCGCTCAAAGACCGCGAGGCCGCAACCGGATCGAAACATTCCGCCTTTTCAAGGACACAGCCATGACAGTGGACGTAACGTCAATCGATACGCTTGTGGTCGGCGCCGGTCAGGCCGGCGTCGCCATGAGTGAACATTTGAGCCGGCTCGGCGTGCCGCATCTCGTGCTGGAACGCGCCCGGATCGCCGAGCGCTGGCGCACGGGGCGTTGGGATTCGCTGGTTGCCAATGGCCCCGCGTGGCACGATCGATTCCCGAATCTCGAGTTCGCGGATTTCGACCCGAACGCATTCGCTTCGAAGGAACAGGTCGCCGACTATTTCGTCGCCTATGCGAAGAAGTTTGAAGCGCCGATCCGTACCGGCGTGGAAGTAAAGAAGGTCGTGCGCAATGCGGGGCGGCAGGGCTTCACCGTCGAAACATCGGAGGGCACGATCGAGGCTGATCGCGTGGTCGTCGCGACGGGACCCTTCCAGCGCCCCGTCATTCCACCGATCGCACCGCAGGATTCGAGCCTCACGCAGATTCATTCCGCCGGCTATCGCAATCCCGCGCAATTACCTGAAGGCGGCGTGCTGGTAGTGGGTGCAGGATCGTCGGGCGTGCAGATCGCGGACGAGTTGCAACGCGCGGGCAAGCGCGTCTATCTGTCGGTCGGTGCGCATGATCGCCCGCCGCGCGCCTATCGCGGTCGCGATTTCTGCTGGTGGCTGGGCGTGCTCGGCGAATGGGACGCGGAGGTCATGAAACCCGGCAGGGAACACGTCACGATTGCGGTGAGCGGTTCGCGTGGCGGCCATACCGTGGACTTCCGGCGTCTTGCACATCAGGGCATCACGCTGGTTGGTCTGACGAAATCGTTCCACGATGGCGTTGTGACCTTCGAAGCGGATCTTGCGGAGAACATCGCGCGGGGCGACGAGAACTATCTGTCGCTGCTGGACGCAGCCGACGCGTATGCCGGGCGCAACGGTCTCGATCTCCCCGAAGAACCCGAAGCCCGCATCATTCCCGCGGACCCGGAATGCGTGACGAACCCGTTGCACGATCTCGATCTGGCGAAAGCCGGCGTGACGTCGATTGTCTGGGCGACCGGGTATGCCGTCGATTTCAGCTGGTTGAACGTCGACGCCTTCGATGAGAAAGGCAAGCCGAAACATCAGCGCGGCGTGTCGAAGGAGTCTGGCATCTATTTCCTCGGTCTGCCCTGGCTGTCGCGCCGCGGCTCAGCATTTATCTGGGGCGTGTGGCACGACGCGAGGCACATCGCCGATCACATCGTTACGCAGCGTAAATACCTGGCGTATTACGATGAATCGCAACGCGAGGCACATCGCCGCGGCGAGGAAAACATTGAAGACACGTCCACCGGTCCACGCCCCCATAAAGTCAGCGAGATGAGCGTCAGTTGATGCATACGCTTCCTTGATCCGCAATCCATTTCTTCCAGGCATTAAGGTGCACTGATGAGCCAACCCACGCATACCCGTATCCGCATGTTCAACACGAAGGATACATATCCGAACCAGACGCTCGACAACGATCTTTGTCAGGCCGTGCGCGCTGGCAATACCGTCTATGTGCGCGGTCAGGTGGCAACGGATTTCGAAGGCCGCCTCGTCGGCCTCGGCGATCCACGCGCCCAGGCCGAACAGGCGATGAAGAACGTCAAGCAGTTGCTGGAAGAGGCGGGCAGCGACCTGTCTCACATCGTCAAGACGACGACGTTCCTGACCGACATCCGCTACCGTGAGCCGGTCTATCAGGAAGTCGGCAAGTGGTTGAAGGGCGTGTTTCCCATTTCCACGGGCCTCGTCGTGGTCGCGTTGGGTCAGCCGCAGTGGTTGATGGAGATCGACGTTATCGCGGTCATTCCGGATGGATGGACGTCGCCGAAAGCCTGAGGAGCGGGACATGACATTTTCTATCGTCGGACGTTGTCAGGAATCCGGGCAGCTCGGAATCGCGATCAGTTCGTCCAGCATCGCGGTAGGCGCTCGATGCCCATGGCTGCGTGCAGGTGTGGGCGCGGTGGCGACGCAGAACGTCACGCTGCCTGCGCTCGGCCCGCGGATTCTCGATCTTCTGGAGAGCGGGCAACTCGATCCCGCCGCAGCGCTGGACCGTGTGCTCGGTGCGAGCGAGTGGAGTGAGTATCGGCAGGTGACGGTGATCGACGGCCAGGGTCGCACGGCGTTCTTCAGCGGCAAGGAAGCGCTGGGCACGTATCACGCCGTCGCTGGCAAGCAATGCGTAGCTGCGGGCAACATGCTGACCGGCGTCGAAGTGATCGAGGCAATGGTTCCGGCGTTCGAGCAGGCATCCGGCACGCTTGCCGACCGCCTGCTCGCGGCCATGCATGCCGCGATGGCTGCCGGCGGCGAAGCGGGGCCCGTGCATTCGGCGGCGCTCAGGATCGTGGGCGACGTGATCTGGCCCATCGCGGATCTGCGGGTCGACTGGGCTGATGACAATCCCATCGGCCAGCTCGACCGTCTGTGGCAGGCGTATCGGCCGCAGATGCAGGACTACCTGACGCGGGCGTTGAATCCGACTGCCGCGCCCAGCTACGGAGTGCCCGGCAATGAATGACAGATCCAGCCGTGCGCTGCTTGAACGGCTGATCGGCTTCGCCACCGTTAGCCGCGACTCCAATCTTGAGATGGTCGAATTCATTCGCGACTACCTCGACGAACTCGGTGTCGAAAGCGAGCTGTTCTACAACGCCGAGCGCACCAAGGCGAATCTGTTCGCGACCATCGGTCCGCGTGAGCGAGGCGGCATCGTGCTGTCTGGTCATACGGACGTGGTGCCCGTCGACGGCCAGCCGTGGACCGTCGATGCATTCCGTCTCACCGAACGCGATGGGCGTCTGTATGGCCGCGGCACGGCCGACATGAAGGGCTTCATCGCTTCGGTACTGGCGGCGGTACCGGCGTTCCTCGAGTGCGATCTGAAGCTGCCCGTGCACCTCGCTTTTTCGTACGACGAGGAAGTGGGATGCCTCGGCGTGCGGCCGATGCTGGCGGAACTGGAGCGGCGCACGCACAAGCCGGCCCTTTGCCTGATTGGCGAGCCGACCGGGCTTAAGCCGGTGCTGGGCCACAAGGGCAAGCTGGCGATGCGCTGCCAGGTGAAAGGCGCGCCTTGCCATTCGGCCTATGCGCCGTATGGAGTCAACGCGATTCAATACGCGGCGCGGATGATCGGTCGCCTGGAAGAGATCGGCGAGCAGCTGGCGCAGCCCGAGCATCACGACGAGCGATTCGATCCGCCGTTTTCCACCGTGCAGACAGGCGTGATCAGGGGAGGGCGGGCGCTCAACATCGTGCCGGCCGAATGCGAATTCGACTTCGAAGTGCGCGCGCTGCCGGGCTTCGATGCCAGCCAGGTCGCCGACGACTTGCAGCACTACGTCGAGGCTGAGCTGCTGCCGAAGATGCGCGCAGTGAAGTCCGATACCGACATCCGCCTTCAGCCGCTCTCCACCTATCCGGGACTGGCTACTTCACCCGACAGCGAAGCGGCGCGTCTTCTGGCGTTGCTCAGCGGCTCCAGCGACTTCGGCACGGTCGCGTTCGGCACCGAGGGCGGGCTCTTCGAGCAGGTGGGCATTCCCACGGTGGTGTGCGGACCGGGCAGCATGGACCAGGGGCACAAGCCGGACGAATTCGTCACGGTCGAGCAATTGCACAATTGCGATGCGATGCTGGCTCGTCTGGCGGATTACCTCTCGGCTGCGTCGTAAGACGTATGCATCGAGGGTGTTGCCGTAGCGGCAGGCCTTCTAATAGCGAGGCCGTTGTCTCGTGCCAGGGCAAGACGATCCGCAAGACCACGCAACTTAAATACTCCTGAACGCGAGGCATCGCGATTCAGCAGGCCGAACACGCCTGATCACACATGGGACCGGAGTAACGCGCTAACTCCGGTCGATACAGGAGACAAACTTGAATACGTCGGAACGCAACGCTTCATCGTTGATCGAAAAACACACCATCGGTTATGTGCCGCCCGAGGATCGCCACGGCAAGGTGCGCGATCTCTTCACGCTATGGTTCGGCGGCAACATCGCTCCATTGCCCATCGTCACCGGGGCGCTCGGCGTGCAGATCTTCCACCTGAATGTGTTGTGGGGCATCGTGGCGATCGTCGTCGGCCAGGCTGTCGGCGGCGTGCTGATGGCGTTGCATTCGGCGCAGGGCCCGCAGATGGGCATCCCGCAGATGATCCAGAGCCGCGCGCAATTCGGTTCATGGGGCGCGCTGCTCGTCACAGTGATCGCAGGCGTGATGTACGTGGGCTTCTTCGCATCCAACATCGTGCTTGCCGGCAAGTCTTTGCATGGCATCAACAACAGCGTCCCGGTTCCGGTCGGCATCGTGATCGGCGCGATGGGATCGGGGTTGATCGGGATTATCGGTTACCGGGTCATCCATATCCTGAACCGCATCGGAACCTGGGTGCTCGGCATTGGCATTTTCATCGGTTTCGGCTACATCCTCACGCATATCTCCACGGACGATTTCCTGACCCGGGGCGGATTCAACGTCGCCGGCTGGCTCGCGACCGTTTCGCTGTCGGCCCTCTGGCAAATTGCTTTTGCCCCGTACGTTTCCGACTATTCGCGCTATCTGCCGGAGAACGTGGGTGTCGCATCGACGTTCTGGGCGACCTACCTCGGCTGCACGATCGGCTCTACGCTCGCGTTCGTCTTCGGTGCGGTGGCCGTGCTCGCGGTCCCGCCCGGCGCCGACTCGATGGACGCCGTCAGGCAGGCCACCGGACCGCTCGGACTGCCGATGCTTGTCCTCTTCCTGCTGAGCGTGATCAGCCATAACGCACTGAATCTCTACGGCGCGGTACTCGCGGCCATCACGTCGCTGCAGACATTCGCCTGGCGCTGGATTCCCACTGCCAGGGCGCGTGCCGTGCTGTCGATCGCGATACTCTTCGCGTGCTGCTACGGAGCGATCGGCGCTTCGACCAATTTCGTGGGCAATCTGGTCGATCTCGTGCTTGCGCTGCTGGTCGTGCTCGTGCCGTGGACCGCGATCAACCTGATCGACTTCTACGTGATTCACAAGGGGAAATACGACATCCGGTCGATCTTCCTGGCAGACGGCGGCATCTACGGCCGCTTCAATCCACAGGCGCTGATTGCCTATGGGATCGGCATCGTCGTGCAGATTCCGTTCATGAACACGCCGATGTATGCAGGTCCCGTGCCGAAGTATCTCGATGGCGCGGATCTCTCGTGGGTCATCGGGCTGCTTTTGACGTCGCCGCTGTATTACTGGCTTGCGTCGCGGGACACTGGCTACCGGCGCAGACAGGCGGGTGCCAGTGTCACGGGTCATCCGGCGCGATAGTCACGACTGCTGGGGTGCTGCCGCATGGATCAATGGAGACGTAGACAATCTGGATCCAGAAAATATCGAACGACTTGAAGACGATGCTCGGCGGTCCGGAGTCTTCTGGCGGACCGTCACGTCGTGGCGAGCAGCGGTCCCCGGTTCAGCGTTCGGGTGACGAAAGACTTCGACAGAGGAGTTTAGGGTGAGAATCGACATGATTGTGGCGACGGCCATATCTGGCCGTCCTGTTCCTGTTCCGGACATGCCCAATGCGGCGAGAGGAACGGCGACATTCCCTGATCCGTCGTTGCGAGTGCAAAGACACACGCTTCCGCAAAAGGGAGAATCCTCCCGATACGAGGCGCTCGTCCCGCTCTTTACGACGCGATGCCCACCCGAGACTGACGGCGTATCACCCTTTACGCCAGGAGTTGACGATGCTGTTCGATGAACTGTTCCGGCGTCGTCAGCGGCTGACCAACGATTTCAGCCGCGCTGTTGTCGACGCCCGCCAGCAACTGTTCCTGCTGATCGACCTTGATCGCCTTGAAATGGATCGCAAATGAAGGATCGCCATCCCAGCCGAGGATCTTGACGAATTCGTCCGGCGTGACCTGCTCGAAGCGCACGTCCTTTCCAAGCGTGGTCGCGAGGATGCCTGCCAGTTCGATGTGGCTCACTTCACGCGAGCCCGTGACCGGGATGACCTTGCTACCGAACGCGTCGGGATTCTCGAGAATCTTTACAACGACACGTGCGATGTCGACAGCGGCGATGGGCACGAAGCGGCTTTCCGGGTCAAACGGCGTCAGATAACGGCCGGCACGGATTTCAGCCGCCGTGTACAGCATCCATTCGGAGAAGAAGTTGACTCGCAGATGCGCGGTCGGAACGCCCGAGCGGTCGAGGATCTGCTCGGAGAGCCAGTGATTCATCGTTGCCGGACTGCGTGCGTGCGAGCGCGACTGCCGGTGCGACATGTACACGATCTGCTTCACATTGTGCTCGCTGGCAGCCTGAGCAAAGATCGCCGTTGCTTCGACTGCGCCCTGGGTCAGCGGATAGCAGAAGTACGCGCCGTCGACACCCTTCATCGTGCCACGGACATCTTCGATCTTCAGCATGTCACCGAGCACGATTTCCGCGCCCAGTTCCTTCAGTGCCTTCGAGCGGTTGTCTTCGCGGCGAACAAGAGCGACGACCTGGTGGCCGTTCTCCAGCAGGAAGCGAACGGTGGGAGCGCCCGTAGCGCCAGTGGAACCCGTGACGAGAAATTTCTTCATATAGACCTCGAAAGTTTAAGGAACCTGGCCAAAGCCTGCATGCCGCAATTGCCACTCAAGCAGTATGGTCATCATGTTATAAAGCGCACGATCGACGGTCCGTCCGAAAGGGCAACACTCAAACATGACAACCATCATGCTTTCGATAATGAAGCATGATGGATATACTGTTTGTCGTCAACACCTTTCTTGCCATTTTTCCGGAGGACGTATGCGTTACCCACCAGAGGAGACCGCGGAGAAGCATGCCCGCATCCTCGAACAAGCTTCCATTCTCTTTCGCGAGCGCGGATTTTCCGGGGTCAGCCTCAGCGAGATCATGAAGGCGACGGGGCTTACACACGGCGCCTTCTACAATCACTTCGAGTCGAAGGAGAATCTGATTTCGGAGAGCATTGAAGATGCATCGGCCAAAGCGCTCGACTTCATGAAGGAAAGTGCGGCCTCTGGTGGGTCAATGACTCAATATGTCGACGGATATCTCACTGAACAACACCGCGACGAGAGGGGAAACGGATGCCTGATCGCAGCATTGGGGAGCGAGATTGCGCGCGAGCCTGCGGCTCAACCCGCATTCACGCGGCATGTGGAGGGTACGCTCAGAGGTCTAGCCGAGCCACTTGCAAAGGCAAAAAAGAAAAATGCCCGTCGCGATGCGATTCATACGCTTTCGAGCATCGTCGGAGCCATCATTCTGGCTCGCGCGGTTGATGACCCTGAACTTTCGGAAGAGATTCTTCGTGAGGTGCGAGCAGCTCTGGACTAAATGCGCGTCTATCAGGTGATGTCCAATTGAGTGGGCGATTGTCTCTTGTAACTCCCCTTCTTCACAGGAACCCAACGAGACTGCAAACACGATAGACAAGTTGATGTCCGCAGTGCAACGCATAGTCGACGTTCGAATGTCGGTGCAGATGCAGTGACCAGGGACCGAAGATGGCCGAACGCGATCCGACGACGAGCTTCCCTGTCGACTTAAAACGGCCATTCGCGAAAAAGTTCATCGCGGAATTCCGGGGAACGCTGTGCGCTGTCGCATAACGCCTGCATCAAGAATGGGCCGCTCTTGCTCTGTCCACACCAAACGCGTTCATGAACTCCGCCGCCAGCCACGCGAGTCCCGGATCCTGGTCCCGCGCGGCAGCCCACATCAGCGAGACCTCATAGCGCGGCACATCGAATGGCAGTGGACTCATCGCCAGGTCCAATGTGTCGCGCCAGACGCGGCCGATGAAGTCGGGGACCGTGGCGATCGCCGGCGTGCGCCGCACGATGAACGGGCTGGTCGCGAAATTCGAGCTGGAGAACACCACATCGCGCTTGAGGCCCTGTATTGCCAGCTGCTCGTCGATAAAGCCGTGCAGGCCCGCGCTGAACGAAGTCAGCACGTGCCGGTGTCGCAGGAATTCATCCATTGACAGGTGCTTGCGGCGGCTCTTGACGAGGCGCGGATTGTAGACGCTCACAAAGCGCCACTGAAACAACGGCTGGCGCCGCTGCCACTGCACGCATTCCGGGAACACACCGATCGCCAGTTCGATCGTGCCCTCGTCGAGCATCGCTGCCGCGCGCGTTGAGTCGGTGGAGCGCGCGATCAGCTTCACGCCGGGCGCCGTGGTGGCCAGGCGGTCCATGATTTCCGGCGTCAACAGGACCTCAAGCGAATCGCTCAAGCCAATGCGAAACACGCGCTGCGCGCGTGCCGGATCGAACGCCGGCGGCTGCGTGAGCGCCTGATGCAGCGATTGAAGGAAGGGCTCGATCTGTCGCGCCAGTTCGAGTGCGCGGGACGTCGGCGTAATGCCGTGCGGGGTGCGCACGAACAGTTCGTCGCCGAATGCCTCTCGCAGCCGCTTGAGCGCGCCACTCACCGCCGGCTGGCCGAGGAAGAGCCGCTGCGCGGCGCGCGTGACGCTGCGCTCCTCCAGCAGCGCGCGAAAGGCCAGCAGCAGGTTCAGGTCGAAGCGCCTGAAATCATTTTCAATGATGTTTGGCATCGATATAAACGATTTGAATGATATGAGTCTGACACGCATTCTATCGCCATGAGGTGCGCTGCAAGACATGTGACGGCACATTGACAGACGCCCCTCCTTTCATCGACAGGAGCAACGACATGGATTGGCAAGATCAGAAAGTCGTCGTATTGGGTGGGTCGTCGGGCATGGGGCTGGCGACGGTGGCGCGGCTGAAGGAAACCGGTGCGCACGTCGTGGCGGTCGGCCGAGACCGGGTCAAACTGGACAAGGTGCTCGCCGGCCTTCAGGGAAGTGGGCGTGTCACCGGCGAAGCGCTCGACTGCACCGACCGCGCTGCGCTCGACCGTTTCTTCGACCGCCTGGGTCGCATCGATCATCTGGTGCTAACGCTCTCCGGCGGCGAGGGCGCAGGCCAGTTCAACGCACTCGATCTGGCTTCCTTGCGTCGCGGCTTCGAGGCCAAGTTCTGGCCGCAGCTCGAAGCCGCGCAAGCTGGCCTGCCGTCCCTGCGCCGCGACGGCAGTTTGACATTCCTGACCGCCATTTCCGCGCGTATTGCCAATCCCGGCACTGCGGGACTGGGCGCGATCAACGGCGCGCTCGAAAGCATGATCGGCACGCTTGCGCGCGAACTGTCGCCGCTGCGCGTCAACGCCGTTTCACCCGGCGTGGTCGATACCGCCTGGTGGGACAGATTCCCCACCGACATCAAGGAGGACCTGTTCCGCCAGCAGGCCGAAACCCTGCCGGTGCGACGCGTCGGCCATGCCGAGGACATCGCGCATGCGCTGCAGTTCCTGATGGAGAACACCTTCATGACGGGCGCGGTGATCGAGTGCGACGGCGGCTTGCGGCTGTTATGACGGTGCCCGTTCGAGGTTGGTTGCCAACGGTCCGCTGGTAGCTGGCCTGGCCGGGCTCGGCCCAAAGGAGGCAACCGCGCAGACAACCGTGCGGCGCAAAAGCGGACCTTCAGCGCGCACGTCACATCGAGTTGGCGGCATGGATCCGTGCGGCCGATATCGCGACGCCCGGCATTCCGCCCGGGCAGCATCACCGGATTGAACGCTGCCCGCGCTCAACATGCTCAAGAGCATGCAGAAACGTCTTTCGGTCATCGCCGCCTGCTGGCAGCAAGCCACGTTTTGGTCATGTCATGGCTTGCGGAAGGATAAATAGCTCCGGGCCGGCCTGGGCTGAGGGCGCAGCAGCAGATAGAAGGCGGCAATATGCGTGATCATCAGCACAGGCACGTAGATGACCGGAATCGCGTACGTGGCGCCGAACTCTCCCGCACGCGCGGGAAGACCGGACTGGATAGCGTGGTAGTAGTCGAGGATGAGGTCGGTCGCTCCCACAAGATTGAAGGCTACGACGAACAACCAGAAGAGTGGGCGTATCCGTGCTGTGAGTAGCGCCAGCATCGCCAGAACTCCCGTTGCGAAGTCACCGTATGCGGCGAACACGGCGAAGCTGGCAGGCAGATGGGGACTGACGACGCCCGGCAGGATGAAGACCAGCCCGAAGAAACGGAAGCTGTGCAAGGTGGCGATGGCGCGTTGTGCTTCGAACGGGTCCATCGATTTGAGCCTGGGCCAGACATATACGCGCAGGCAAAGCAGCCACGCGAGATACCCCAGAACGAGATGCACCTGGAAGAGACGTTCCGTTGACATGTTGCCTCCTGTTACGTGTGGTCTGGCGCATTGAAGGACAGGAACGAGATCAGCCGGCGCGTCGTCGGATCAGCTGGCGCAGCGACAGCGCGTGCAGCAGGATCGAGCCCGGCACCACGAAAGCAGGGGTCAGCACATCCGGATAAGCGCCGGCGCCGATGCCCGGCACGCCCGGAACGATCAACTGGAACCGGCCGGTCGAAGTGATCATCCCCAAGGTAATCGCGACGGCGAAGTCGGCGAGGCCAAAGATGTTCCAGGCTATCGCCGCCTTCCGCCCCTGATCCGTACCGCTCGCCACGGCGATTGCCGCCGGCACGGCGAACAGGCCGGTCAACACATCGGCAATTCCCGCCGGTAACGCGAACACGGTGGGCAGCGCCCCATGCAGCCAGGCTGCGAGAGCCCAGCTGCCGAATACCCGGTAAAGCTGAAGAGCGACAAGCCATGTCGCCGGCATCGCATCGAGTACCTGCCCCATCCGTCTCGACAGCAGCAACAGCGGCGCGCCGGTCATCACCGGCAGGAAGATCGCCAGCGGCAACAACGGCAAGGGTGAGACGCCCGAGCGGAAGACGCCATTGATCGCTGCGCTCCAGGCGACAGCGAACCAGAGCGTGTCCGGGATCATGACCGCCAGCCAGGTCGTGCGGCGTTGGTCCCGCGTCAGGTCGGTGCTTTCGAGGCCCAGCCACAACCCGACCGCGATAAGCCCATGGGCCGCCAGTTGGTGGACCGTGGTTGGAACGCCGCTAGCCGGGATAACCGGTTGCCAGTAGATCAACACAATCCACAGGACCGTCAGCGGGACAATCCAGAGCAGGCCGCGCCAGGCGGGACGCGGCGAGGCGATACCAGCAGGAACAGGGGCTGCGGTCATCGGCGGTTCCTCCACGGTCCTGGCGGATTGTTCAGGGCTTGCGAGTCGACGTCGGCGTGACGCCTCATCTGCAGGCGTAGGTGTACCATGGCCTCTCGCGAGCGACTATTCATCACAATGTTGACGGGCTATGAAGCAGAACTTCACAGTCAGGCAGGGCGCGCTCGATGGCGTGGAGGTGTTCCTGAGCGTTGCCCAGCATCGCAGTTTTCGCCGGGCAGCCGCGGAACTCGGGGTCACGCCGTCGGCCATCAGTCAGACGGTGCGTGTACTTGAAGCGCGCATTGGCGCAGCGCTTTTCATACGCACCACGCGTAGTGTCGGCCTGACCGAAGCTGGCGAACGGTTTCTTTCGCACGCAAAGCCAGCCTTCGAGGAGCTTGTCGCCGCGAGTGAGGTTGCGCGTGGACTCGGCCAGCGGCCCTCCGGATTGTTGCGTCTTTCAGTGCCGCGCGCCGTAGTGCCAATCCTGCTGGAACCACTGATCGCATCCTTTTGCCAGGCTTATCCCGAGGTCGAACTGGAGATCGCCACAAGCAAGGAGCTGATCGATCTTGCAGCGGAAGGGTTCGACGCCGGTATCCGGCTGGGCCAGTTCGTCGATGCCGACATGGTCGCCGTACCGTTGACGCCACCGTTTCGTCTCGTCGTCGTCGGCAGCCCAGCCTACTTCGCAGGGCGCAGCCGGCCCAGATGCACGGACGATCTGCGCCAGCACGCATGCTTGCGATGGCGGCGATCCAGCGGCGCGCTCGCGTCATGGTCATTCAACGACGACGGCCGTGCGATCGAGATCGCCGTATCGGGTCCTCTCATCGCCCATGATTTTCCCACCATGCTGGGCGCGGCAGTCGAAGGCACAGGGCTTGCACAGCTACCTGAACCGATGGTCGTCGAAGGGTTGCGAGCGGGAAAACTGGTGCACGTGCTGGAGCCGTTCGCGCCGGTGATACCGGGAGTGTTTCTCTACTATCCAGGCCGCCGGCAGGTCATGCCGAAGCTGCGCGCCTTCATCGATCATGTAAAGAGCCACCCGGCAGGCCATGACAAAGTTCCGGGTACAAGATGACGCCTGGCGTGCCGGTTGGGGAAAAGAGGGTGATGTTCCCTTTATATGGACGTCATGCTGGTGAAGGACCCTCCTGGCCGCTTCAATCCAGCTCGGCCGAACACTGGGCTATTGCGTCATCGCTTTGCTATTCCCGGGCGTGGTGCTCATCGCGGGCCTGCCTGGCCGCTTGTGGACGGAGGCTCGACACATGGACGCTCACGAACCGGTCACGCCGCCGACACAGCCTGTCCGCCGCCCCGTGCTGGTCTGGGATGCGTCGGTGCGACTGTTTCACTGGCTGGTGGTCATGCTGGTCACGGCGGCCTATGTCACCTTGAAGCTGAACCGGATTGACTGGCACATCCGGGTCGGTGAGACGCTGCTCGCGCTGGTTATTTTCCGGCTGCTGTGGGGCTGTTTTGGCAGTGAGACCGCGCGGTTTCGAAGTTTCGTGGCGTCGCCCGCGGCGGCACTTCGTCATCTGCGGCACCTGTTTCGCCGCGAGCCGGATGTGCAGGTGGGCCACAATGCGGCCGGCGGCTGGATGGTCCTGCTGCTGCTTGCCTTGCTGCTGGTCGAGACGCTGAGCGGGATCTACATCAACAACGACATCGCCGACGAAGGGCCGTTGAGCGAAGTGGTGCCCGCGTGGCTCGCCAACGCTATCTCGACGCTGCACGGGCTTGTCTGGGATATGCTGCTCGCCGCGGTGGCGCTGCACGTGCTCGTGATCGCGCTCTACGCGATAGCGAAGGGACACGACCTGCTGCGTCCGATGCTGACCGGCTACAAGCTGTTGCCGTCATCCATCGACGCGCCGCGGCAGACGCCAGCGCTGCTGGCGCTGCTGCCGCTCGGCGTCGGCGCTGCCGTGGTGATGCTGCTCGCGGCTTATCTCTGAGCTTGCCGCGAACGCGAACTCAGGGCGCCGCTTCGCGGGTTGCGTCAGTTGCTCTTCGGCGGCACGACCTGGCCGCGGATTTCGCCGTTCGGATTGTTCTTTGTGTGAACGTTGATGTACATATCACCGGCTTCGAACATCTTGACGTCGTCCGGGGACAGCGTGGCCTGGCCGCTGATCGGGCTCGTCATCTCCATACTGCCTTTCCGGGAGAGCCAGACTTTCACGCCGGCGTTTTTGCCGGCCGGGGCGGGGCCGTGGAAATGCGCCATCGTGGCCTGGCTCGACAATCCGCTGAAGCTGATGTTCCAGGTTACGACCCGCGTGCTGGGGTCGTATGTGAGGTCAGCGCTGCCAGTGCCTGAGGTCTGCACCGGCGGGACCTGTTGGGCGCCCGTCAACGGCACCGTAAATGAAACCGGCGCAGCTTGCGCCAGGCTCAACGTGCCCATCAGGGCCAGGCCAGCGAATACCATGAAAGCGCGCCGCGAGATGGATCGTGACATCTGATTTTCTCCTTTTTGGGTTTGCCCTTGCTGGACGGTAGCCACCATCGACGAATGCGGAAGATATCGTCGGCGCCACTGGCAACCAAAGGGGTAAGACAAAGGATAGATGCTAGCCCGCGGTAACTCCAGGTGGGGTCCCGGAAGCCGTTGGTCTTGAAGTGTTTGATCCTGGCCATTTTTGCCCCGAAAACTGAAAATCCGCCTTCGGATAGCACAAGGAGCCAGCACAATTCACCGGAGTCAAGAAACGGGATCTTTCAGGAAGGTTTTGCGTCATGGATTTGTAGGGTTTCGAGCGAGGTCTCACAAGAGGCCCGAGCCCCGGCCTGTTCGACGGAAATACGCGCGGTTCGATCCAGGCGCGGACGCTATACCACCCACAGAACCGACGTAGCGCACACGGCCCACTGGATCACGACAACGCCTCACCTATTTCTCTTGTGTCCCTGTAAGAATTTCGGCGCTGGCCCGACCAGGCACGACACAACCGAACCTGAAGGGACAAACAGCGTGGACGATATCAATTTCGCCTGTACGACATGTGGCCAGTGCTGCCACGATTTGCGCCTGCCGCTAACAATCGCCGAGTCGATCGACTGGCTAAAACGTGGCGGACAACTGGAGATCCTCTGCGAAGCAATTCCGTGGCCGGTCGAGCCAGAAGCCAGCAATGTCCAGGCGGCGTACAAACGGGCGCGTTCGTCAGCCGTCTTGAGCGGAACGTTACCGGTGCGCGTCTCGGTCATTCTCACTGCGGCGTTCGCTGGCGCGTGTCCCAACCTGCGCGCCGACATGCTGTGCGGTATTTACGATGAACGTCCGTTGGTCTGCAGGATCTATCCGGCTGAAATCAACCCCTTCGTACCATGGGTGCCGGAAAACAAGGCCTGTCCACCGGAGGCGTGGCAAACGACGCCACTACAACAGCAAGGCGTCCTTGTCGATGCGACGATCTATCAACTCGTCCAGCAGTCGCGGCTTGCCAGTCAGTCGGAAACGCCCTTGCGGATGCGGATTTGCCGCGAGCTCGGACTCGACCATGCGGCGCTGGCGAACGAGGGGTTCGTGATTCATACACCGGACCGCGAAGCCCTGCTAGCTGCCCTGGAGCGGTGCCATGCGTCACCGCTGCCGGATGACGAACCGACGCAATGGACGTTCGTTTCCAATCGTTCCACCACTATGGAGACGCTCGCATCCGTGGGCGCGGTTGCTTGCCCCGACCAGTCCATCACAGATAAAACTTTCAGATATCACGGGTTTTTCCCATCGTCATTGGGCAACGGTTAAATGGTCAAACCGCCGTGGACAAACGTCAGGCCACGAGCCCTGACCCGAACCGCTAACAGACCGGACCGATGTTGTGTAGCGTCCAGCGACGCTCAATAAAGCCCGGAGTCATCGACCCTTAACGGGAGTGTGAGTTCGTCGACGCGGGAAGCCGTTATCCCGCAGTTCGACGCCACCACCGTCAGCAATCCGCCACAGTACTGACGTAGACCGTAGCTGGCTCCAGTGTCCTCAAAGGCCGAAGCGTGCGCATCGCTATTCCGGCAGGTTCCCAGGACCCTCCTGCCGATGCGGTTGCGGGGGCGAGCCATGCGCACATGCCCCGGAAAAGCGCCCTAAAGGATACTGTCCAACGCCCTGGCGAGTCTGGCGACCGCGCCTTCGACGTCATGCAGTTTTTCCAGACCAAATAATCCGACGCGGAAGGTCTTGAAGTCTTCAGGCTCGTCGCATTGGAGGGGAACGCCGGCCGCGATCTGCAAGCCGGCATCGGCGAATTTCTTGCCGGATCGTATGCCGTCATCGTCCGTGTAGCTGACCACGACGCCCGGAGCCTGAAAACCTTCGGCCGCCACGCTTTTGAAACCCCTGGCAACCAGGAGTGAGCGAACGCGCGTGCCGAGTTCAAGCTGCTCTGCTTTCACTTTGTCGAAGCCATATGCCCCGGTTTCCTTCATGACGTCGCGCAGCGTCGCGAGACTGTCCGTGGGCATCGTGGCGTGGTACGCGAACCCACCGTTCTCGTAGGCTTCCATGATCTGCAGCCACTTGCGGAGATCGCAGGCGAAACTGGTGCTGGTTGTTGCGTCGATTCTTTCGCGAGCGAGAGGGCTGAGCATGACCAGTGCGCAGCAGGGTGACGCGCTCCATCCCTTTTGCGGTGCGCTGATCAGGACATCGATGCCACTGGCCTGCATGTCCACCCAGATCGTACCGGAGGCGATGCAATCCAGTACGAACATGCCGCCGACGGCGTGAACAGCGTCGGCCACGGCACGCAGCCAGGCATCGGGCAGCATCATCCCGGATGCCGTTTCGACATGCGGCGCAAAGACCAGATCCGGCTTGTTCTCCTTGATTGCAGCGACCACTTCTTCGATCGGAGCCGGTGCCCAGGCGGCCTGCCTTCCTTGTTCGACCGGGCGCGCCTTCAACACCATCGATTCAGACGGAATGCTGCCCATGTCGAAAATCTGCGACCATCGAAAACTGAACCAGCCATTGCGGATGACGAGACACTTCCTGTTCGTTGCGAACTGCCGGGCGACGGCTTCCATGCCGAAAGTCCCGCTGCCCGGGACGATTACCGCCGACTTCGCGTTGTAGACCTTTTTCAGGGCGCCGGAAATATCGCGTACGACTCCTTGAAAGCGCTGCGACATGTGATTGATTGATCGGTCGGTGTACACGACCGAATATTCGAGGAGTCCCTCGCGGTCGACATGGGGGAGTAAACCTGGCACGTTCGCCTCCGGTAATAGACGAATAGAAGAATCGAAAACAGATTCTGACGAAAGCCACCTGCAACGGCATCGGCCGAGAGGTCCCGTTACCTGTCCGCAGGTTTCGGCATGGACCAGCCGTCGAGCCACGCCGGTTGGGAATGCTCCAGTGGCAACAATCGGCACGATTGTGAACCTTCGCCGGAGCGTGGTTTCAAAATGAAACTCCCATCTTTCTTGTGAGAGTGTGCCACAAAGACCGAACAATCCCGGGTGCCACGGCGCCAGCGGATCAGAAGGACACGCGTAAACCCAGCAGACATTCATTTATAGTCTGCTCTTACAGCGCCAGCTTTCCAGCGACGCATCAATAAAACGACTGTCGCGAATCGCGCATCGACAATGAAAACCACCACGGAAGAACTGCTGGCGTTTGTCTCGGTGATCGATGCCGGCTCGATTACCGCGGCTGCGGAGACGTTGCAGCAGACTGTCTCGGGCGTGAGCCGCGCGCTGACGCGTCTGGAAAAGAAGCTCGACGCGACCTTGATACATCGCACGACACGCCGCCTTCAGCTCACCGACGAGGGCGAACTGTTCCTGCTGCGCGCGCGTGCGATTCTCGCCGCGATGGAAGACGCCGAAGAGCTGATCGTTCGCCAGCGTCAGCGGCCTGCCGGCCGGTTACGGGTAGACGCGGCTTCACCGTTCATGCTTCATTGCATCGTGCCGCACGTGGTGGAGTTCGCCACGCTGTATCCGGAAATATCCCTTGAATTGAGCAGTAACGAGCGGATCGTCGATCTGCTCGAACAGCGTGTGGACATCGCGATCCGCATCGGCGCGCTGCAGGATTCGACGCTGCATGCGCGCTCGCTTGGCAGCAGCCGGTTGCGCGTGATGGCGAGCCCCGCGTATCTCGCGCAATCCGGCGAACCGCGCACGATTCAGGAACTGGCGGGTCACCGGCTGATCGGCTTTACAGCGCCGGAAAGCCTGAACGACTGGCCGCTCCGGGAAGCGGGCCGCGGCTTCATCAAGATCGAACCGGCAATCGAGGCGTCCAGTGGCGAAACGATCCGGCAACTGGCGGTTGCGGGCGGTGGCATTGCGTGTCTGGCCGGGTTCATGACCGCCACGGATGTGCGCGAGGGCAGGTTGCGGACGATACTGGACGACGTGCTCGTCGATGTGCGTCAGCCGGTGAGTGCGGTGTTTTATCAGAGCGCGGCGATGTCGGGACGAGCGCGTGCATTCCTCGATTTTCTCGCGACACGGCTGGTGCTTTGAAATCAGCGCCTGCCGGAAGCCGGTTTTGCCGCCTGGCCGTAATGCGCCCGCAGGACCGTCATCAATAAAGACAGCGCCGGGTTCACCGCATCCGGCAGCGTCGCGAGCGCGACATCGATGCGCAGATCCGCCTGCTCTTTCAGCTCGCAATACACGACACCCTCGCGCGCCATCGACTTGAGCGACGCCGGAATCAACGCGACACCCTCGCCAGCGGCGATCAGGCTGAGCAGCACATGATGATCGGCGGGTTCCGCCGCGCGCGGAGGATCGAATTGCCACGCCTTGAACAGCTTCTCGTAGTGATCGAACCAGGCGGGATTGGCGCGGCGCTGCGGCCAGAAGAGCGTGTCGGCGGAGAGGTCGAGGAGCGAAATGCGTTTTTTCCGGGCGAGCGCGTGTCCACGCGGTAACGCCGCCACGAGTGGATCGACGAAAAGACGCTGCACTTTCAGGTCCGCGACTTCGGAAGGCAGGCCGATCAGGGCCGCGTCCAGTGCGCCGCGTCGCAGGTCCGCTACCGACTGCTTCGAGTACTGGCGCTTTTGCGCCAGTTGCAACGCGGGATCGCGGCTCTTCAGCTCGCCTTCGAGCCACGTGAAGAGCGCGGGATCGAGCACGGTCGTGATGCCGAGCCGGAGTTCAAGCCGTTGCTCCGCGCGCTGCCGTATGCGGGTGAGCATCGCGTCGGCGTCGCCCAGCAGCTTGCGCGCTTCCTTCAGCAGATGCGTGCCTGTTGCCGTCAGCATCACGCCGCTGCGGTCACGCTCGAACAGCCGCGCGCCGACCGTTTCCTCCAGCGCCTGGATCTGCCGCGTGAGTGGCGGCTGCGTGATCGAAAGACACTCTGCCGCGCGGCGAAAACTCAACTCTTCCGCGACGGCGACGAAGTATTGCAACTGCCAGAGTTCGACGCGTGTCTGCATTCGTGAAGTCCGTTGCCCGTTCTGATACGCCAAAGGTATCACGCCGAATGAATTGGCGCGATGAAAGCGCGATCGATATCGTGTGTTCAGCGGGCCGGCAATCACGCTCGGCCTCTTGCTCCGAGGACACCATGAACCACGCACTTTCCACGACGGCTGTCGGTCTTCACTATCTCGCGATGATAGAAGGTGCATCGCATCCTTCTATCATCGATGCACTCGGGGATATCGCGCCCGATCTCGCAGGCCTGACGATCAGCTTCGCGTATGGCCAGGTTTATTCGCGACCGGGCCTCGATTTGCGTCAGCGCCAGCTCGTGACGGTCGCGGCGCTCGCATCGATGGGCGGCGCGGAACCGCAACTGAAGTTCCACATTGCAGGTGCGTTGAACGCGGGCGCCTCGCCCGAAGAAGTCGTCGAACTGATGACGCATCTTGCCGTTTATGCGGGCTTCCCCGCAGCGCTTAACGGCGTGTTCGCGGCAAAGGCCGTGTTCGGCGAAAAGGGCGTCGTCGCGGACACTACACGGGCCGCGCCAGGCACGTCGCGTTACGACGACGGTCTCACGAGACTGCGGGAAATCGACGGCGCGGCAGGTGAACACGTGATCGATTCGCTGCGCGATATCGCGCCGGATCTGGGGCGTTTCATCATCGAGTTCGGATTCGGCGACATCTACACGCGGCCGGGTCTCGACCTGCTGTCGCGCGAACTCGCGACTGTCGCTGCACTCGCGGCAACCGGTTCGGCGACGCCTCAACTGAAGGTCCATATGCACGGCCTGCTCAACGTCGGTGGAACGCGCGAACAGCTCGTCGAAGTGATCACGCAGATCGCCGTGTATGCCGGATTTCCACGTGCGATCAACGCCGCGCTCGCCGCGAAGGACGTGCTCGCCGGGCGCGACTTTCCGGCAGCGCCGCAGATGTAAGTCTTGCGTATTCGTAAGGTCCGTTTCATCAGATGGAACACAAAAAGCCAACCGGCCGGTTGATAGAGGGATTCAATTTGCAACATTCACGGCAGCGTCCTGTAATGGACGCTCTGCCTGTCTTCTCCCTTCTTCCGTCACTGTTCCGGAGCGCGCACTGATCATGGCCCAACCCAACGTCGAGGAAGTTGTAAACGCAATCGCTGAAGAGACCCGCACGCCGCCCGAAACCGTCTCGAAGATGTTCGCCGATACGTGGGCACAGTACGACGATGGCGCACGGATTCGCGACTTTCTTCCGGTCCTCGTCGCGAAACGCGTGCGCGATAACCTGCGCCATCCGCCCGGCGGCGGGCGTTAGGCGCAGGTGCGGGGGCAGACGGCGCGAAAACCCGCACCGGACTGCCGCGCAATGCCACGGTTCATGGCGCAATGCCACGTGGCTGAACATATCGTCCTGTTGTTGCAGTCGCGACTTGACCACATAGTGAACAGATCGTCCTTCTGGCTGGAAGGGCAGCGCCTGTAGTTAGCGTGCCGGTCGGGTGCTCCCGACGCTCACTGCACGCCGGGCACGGCACTGGTGCTACTCGCCATATCCGTCGTCTTTCCGTGTTTCGCGAGACGCCCGGCCTTCATCCGCTCGACGGTCGCTGCAAAGACGGGACTGACATCGGGATACGATGCATCGGTGACGAAGGCAAGACCATTCTGTTGTGCTTCGATCAGTTCCTGGTAAACCTCGGCGCGCGTCTTGCCTTCGGCAAATGCGCTCGACGATGCGAGCAGGGCCAGCGAGAAAGACATCATGACAAGCGTTTTCATGTTCGACTCCTGAGTGGGTTGTGCGGGATGCACTCGGGATAACACGCATACTCTTTCGAAAATTCCCGCAAAAGCGCGGTAAAACGCGTCGAATAGAAAAAAATAAAAATCTGTAGAGGATGTCGAACTGACTGGAAATAAACCTGATGGAGCGGGTGTTAACGCTCTGCGGCCTGGACGATATCCAGCGCGCCGCGCCTCGAAAAAAAGCAGCTTGCCGATGGAATAAAACGGCACCCGTGCGTGTTCGTGCGTTGAAGACTCCATGCCTCTTTCGAAATCCGTATGTACTCCGTTCAACATTCCTCCGATGCTGTCGTGTCCGAAGCCGACATTCAGGCGTTCGTCGATGGCCTGCTCGCGCCGGATCGTGCCGCACAAATCCGGCGCTATCTTGAGGAGCGGCCGGACGAAGCGCGCCGCGTGGCGTTTTACGGAAAACTCAACTGGCGCATGCATTCGACGTTTCAGGCGGGTGACGAGAGCGGTCGTTCGCGGCGCGCCAGGTTCACGCTGTACCGGGCCTCGTTTAGCGGGTGGTTGCGGCAGCACGCCCGCAGGATCGCAGTGGGTCTGCTTCTGGCTGGCGTCGTTGCAACGGGTGTGCTGTGCGCGATGCACGTGCCGGACGCGGCACTGGAAGCGGGTGCGATCATGGCGCTCGAACAGGCAAACGTCGTGCATATGTCCGTCGACGGTCGAAGCGACGCGCGGTTACTGGGCGTGGCGCCCGATCTTTCCCGCGCCGGTTTCCGGCCGGTCGCGGTCACGACGTTGCCGGTCGGCGGGTTTGTGGAGGCACGTGGCTTTGTCTATTGCAATGCAGCGGGCGAGCGGGCGGTACTGCTTTCGGTGCACGATATGACCGCGGCTGCGCAACCGCAGTGGCGGGCGCGCCGGGTGGGCGAAAACCGCGTGCTGGAGTGGAGCGTGGGGCACCGGCGGTACGCGCTTGCAGGTGGCGCGAGGACGCACGGTCTGATGCGCGCAGCCGATCTGCTGGTTTCGCGATGAGGCGCGCAGGCATCGGGAAGAAAAAATGCAACGTGCCGGAATAAAGTGCTGAATACGCTGTTTGCTCTGTGTGGATCTTGCGTTCGAGCCCGCAGCGCCGGGACTGAAAGGAAAAGGAAGCGCGATGAGCGTCCGTGATGGTTTGATGGATCAGGTGCCGCGGCTGCGTCGTTACGCGCGCGCGCTGATCAACAATCGCGAGCTGGCCGACGATCTGGTGCAGGACACGCTGGAGCGCGCGCTGCGCAATGCGGAACAATTCCGGCCCGGATCGGACCTGCGCGCGTGGCTTTTCACGATCATGCACAACGTGTTCATCAACCAGGTCCGCAAGGCTGGCGCACGCGCGGTCCATGTGTCGGTCGACGATGACGTACTGCCGGAAAGCGAATTCGCAGTGACGGGCAACCAGTCGCAGTCGCTGGAGGTGCGCGATCTCGACTTCGCATTGCAGCGCCTGCCGGACGATCAGCGCGAAGTCGTGCTGCTGGTAGGGCTGGAAGAAATGAGCTATGCCGATGTGGCGCTGGCGCTCGGCGTGCCGATCGGCACCGTGATGTCGCGCCTTTCGCGGGGACGCGAGCGGTTGCGTGCGCTGATGTCGGGCAAACAGCCGGGTGCGAAATTGAAGGTGGTGCGATGAACGATCCACGTCAGATCAGCGAAGAAGAACTGCACGCTTACGTCGACGGATCGCTGGCCGCACATCGTCGCGAGGAAATCGACCGGCTGCTCGAAACGAACGACGAACTGGCCGCGCGCGTCAGCGACTATTTCTCGCTGAACAACATGTTTCATGAGCGCTATGACCGCGTGCTCAGCGAACCGGTGCCGGCGCGACTGCGTCTGGCAGTGAAGCGGCGCTGGCGCGACGCATTGAACTGGCCGCAGTTCGCCGGCATGGCCGCTGCGCTGATTCTTGGCGTCGGCATCGGCGTGGGGACGAATATGGGCCGGCAGGCCGCCATCGTCGTGACCGGCGACGCCGGCAATGTGGCCGGACATCGGGTGAGTATGGACGGCGCGGAATCGTTCGCGCGGCAGTCCGCGATCGCGCATGTGCTGTACGCGCCCGAAGTGACGCGGCCGGTGGAAGTGGGCGCGGACCGTGAACAGGAACTGGTGACGTGGCTGTCGAACCGGATAGGCACGAACGTGCGCCCGCCGGTTCTCACGCGGACTGGCTTCGAGTTGATGGGCGGGCGTCTGCTGCCGGGCGCCGATGGCCCGGTTGCGCAGTTCATGTATCACGACGCGAAGGGCGAGCGCATCACGCTGTGCATTTCGCACCGCAAGGTGAGCGCCGATACGACCGCGTTCAAGCTCTATCAGGACGGGTCGGTGAACGTGTTCTACTGGGTGGATGGCGACTTCGGCTATGCGGTGTCGGGCGCGATCGACCGCAAGACGCTGCTTGAACTGTCGCATGATGTGTATGCGCAGTTGACGGCCGACGGAACCGCGCCCTCGGGTGCTTCCGCTGCGAAGAGCACGAACTGACCCGCGGCGCGCGCGACGTGAATCACACCGGGTTTACGTCGCGGGCGTATCGAAAGGGCCGCCCGTCAGCGAGGAAATGAATTCGAAGAACGCCCGCACCCTGGCGGGCGCGTGCTGACGCGAAGGATAGATCGCATGGAGCGGATACGATTCGTCGGCCCAGTCGGGAAACAGGTCGACGAGCTTGCCGCTCGCTATCAGCTGTTCCGCACCCAGCGCGAAAATCTGCGCGATGCCATAGCCCGCGAGACACACGCTGTGCAGCGTGCCGCCATCGTTCATCGTGAGATGTCCGCGTGCTTCGATAACTACCTTCCTCTTGCCGCGATGAAACTCCCACGGGAACGGCCGTCCCGTTTCAGGCTCGCGAAACTTGATGCAGACATGCGGTTCGCGTTCGAGATCCGTGGGCGCTAGCGGACGTCCGTGTCGTTTGATGTATGTGGGCGATGCGACCGTGACGATACGTGTGTCGAGCAACTTGCGGGCAATCAGTGTCGACGCACGCGGCTCGCCGAAACGGATCGCGAGATCGAAACCGTCCGCCACCATATCGCCGAGCTGATCGCGTGTCACGAGATCGACGTGCAGATCCGGATAGCGTTCCATGAACGCACCGAGACGCGGTCCAAGAAAGAGCCGCGAGAAAAACGGATCGACGTTGATACGCAAACGGCCGCGCACGGCAGTCGCACCGAGCGCCGCCGATGCCGCGGCTTCTTCGAGACCCGACAGCAGCGGCATGATCTGCTGGTAGAAGCGCCGGCCTTCGTCGGTGAGCGTGACCGCGCGCGTCGTGCGATCGAAGAGACGGATACCGAGCCGCGCTTCGAGCCGCGCGATGGAACGGCTGACGCCGGACTGCGACATATCGAGCGTTTCGGCCGCCGCGGCAAAACTGCCGGTGTCGACGATCGCTGTCAACACGCCCATTCCGTTCAGCACCCGCTCATCGAACGCCATTCGCTTATTCCTGGTTGTCGCCGCGCCGGTCGCCATGCTATCGCGATCATGACGCGTTCTGCCGGAGCGTACCGCCACCGACGCTTTGGCCTGCATCGTGTGCCATGCGCATATAGCCAATGACGGAAACGAGCGTCACGACACCGGCAAACAGGAAGGCGAGGCGGAAGTCGTCGAGCGTGAACGCATGCCTGCTCGCTTCGCCGTTCAACAACGCACCGACCCGTAGCGACACCGCGCCAAACGCGATGCCGAGACCGATGGTCATCTGCGCGGCCGCGCTCCACAGCGTGCTCGCTGCGTTCATCTGCGGTTGCGGGACGTCGGCATAGGCTAGCGTCGCGAGCAGCGAAAACTGCATCGAACGCCCGACGCCATAGACAAAGATAACGATCAGCACCAGCGCGAGCGGCGTAGCGGGCGTGAGCAGGCCGATCGCGATGACGAAAAGACCCGCCACCGCGACGTCGACAATCGACACGTAGCGAAAGCCGAAGCGTCGCAGGATGCGCGTCGTGAGCGCCTTCATGGTGAGATTGCCCAGTGCGCTTGCAAGCAGCAGCAGCCCGGATTTGAACGCGGAGAGCCCAAAGCCGATCTGGAACAGCAGCGGCATCAGATAGGGCACCGCGCCGATGCCGATACGCGTGAGCGAACCCGTCACGATCGTCACGGAGAACGTCGGGATTTTCAGCGTCGACACGTCGATGAGCGGATGCGGATGATTGCGCGCGTGCCGGAATGCGATCCATCCCAGTACGACCCCCGCGACGACAAGCCCCGCGGCTTGCCACGCGTTGTCGCCGGGCTGGCTCGCAAGCTCGGCGCCATACAGGATCGCGGTGAGCGCCGTGCCGCTCAGCACGAGCCCGACGACGTCCAGCGGACGCCTCTCGCCGCCACGCAGGTTCGGCACGAGCGCGACCACGGCGGCCAGTACCGCAAGACCGAACGGCACGTTGAGCAGAAAGATCCAGCGCCACGATGCGTAAGTCGTGATGAAGCCGCCGATTGGCGGCCCGACCACGGGTGCGACGATCGCGGGCCACGTGATCGTCGAAATCGCCTGCATGAGGCGGCTTTTCTCAGTGCTGCGCACGACGATCAGCCGGCCGACCGGCACCATCATCGCGCCGCCGATACCCTGCAACACGCGCGCCGCGGTGAACTGCACCACGTTTTGCGATACCCCGCACAGCACCGAAGCCAGCGTGAACACGACGATCGCGCTGAAGAACACGGTGCGCGAGCCGCACCGGTCCGCCACCCAGCCGCTCGCGGGAATGAAGATCGCGAGCGCGAGCATGTAGGCCGTCATGCCGAGACTCAGGCTGTTCGGCCCGACGCCGAACGAGTGCGCCATCTGCGGCAGCGCCGTGGCGATCACCGTCGTGTCGAGGTACTCCATGAAGAACGTCGCCGCGACGATGTACGGCAGCCAGCCAATGTGCGAAACCGGTGAAGCGGGTGGGGTCGTGTGGGTCATGTCGTGAAGCGAGTCTTATTTGTCGTCGGCGGCGTACTGTTTGTCGAGCTGGTCGTAGAGCGGTTTGTTGACGAGCCGCTGGCGCTCGTTGAACGGCACGACGAGCGAAGGATCCTCATCGAGCCGGCCGTTTTCCCTGAGCGCGCCGAGCGCGCGCTGCATGCCGAGCACCGCGCCCTGAAGCGCGGCGTTCGCGTACAGCACGATGCCGTAGCCGAGCTTGCCGAGCACCTCGCGCGACTGCACCGGCGTCTTGCCGCCGATCACGATGTTGACGAGCTGTGGCGTGTTCGTGAAGAGACCCGGCAGACGTTCGATGTCGGCGAGCGATTCGGTGGCCTCGATAAAGAGGATGTCCGCACCGGCTTCGATAAACCGGTGGCCGCGCTCGATCGCCGCTTCGATACCTTCCACCGCGGCTGCGTCCGTGCGCGCGATGATCTGCAGGTTGCCGTCTTCGCGCGCATCGACGGCCGCGCGGATCTTGCCGGTCATCTCGCCCGTCGGGACGACTTCCTTGCCGGAGAAGTGGCCGCATTTCTTCGGCATCACCTGGTCTTCGAACTGGATCGCGTCGGCGCCGCTGCGCTCCAGCGTGCGCACTGTGTGCCGCACGTTCAATGCGTTGCCGAAGCCCGTATCGGCATCGACGATCAGCGGCAACGAGACCGCATCGCGCACCCGTGCCGTGTGTTCGGCGATTTCGTTCAGTCCGACGAAGCCCAGATCGGGCAACCCGAGCGACATGTTCGTGACGCCCGCGCCCGTGAGGTAGAGGGCCTCGAAGCCGGCGTCCTCGATGATGCGTGCGCTCATCGCATTGAACGCGCCGGGTACGAGGAGGCCCCGGCGTTCATTCACGCTGCGTCGGAACGCAGCGCGGCGGCTGACAGATGATGTTGGCATGATGGTGAGTCCGGTTGAGGTTCGATGATCGAGGCCGTGCCGCGGAATCTGTGCCAGTCGGCCGCCATCCGGGGCGCCTGCAACGTCCCACGGGATTATGACGCACCCGCCCGTTGCCTGCGTGCAGCCGGGCGAGCCCGCTGACGCTTCGACGCGACATGTATTCATCGCGCAACCGCGCATGTTGGGAGCATTGAATACGGGTTTACCGATCGGACCGGTACACCCGATAATGCTTCGTCATCGAGCGTGGCCACCGTGCCGCGATGATCATGTCGACGCTGTATTCCAGACGGTCGCCCCCATGCCGAGCCCTTTGTTGTGCCTTCACCTGACCTTCGCGCCGTGCTGAAGAACTCACGTTTTTTCGATCTGTTGCGCATCCCCGGTTTCAAACCGCTTGCGGGCGCAACCTTGATGCTCGGCGTGGCGATGTCGTTTACCGCCCCGTATCTGTCGCTGTTCGGTATCGAACGTGCAGGTATGACGCCGCTTCGCCTCGGTCTTTTCATGACGCTGATCGCGGCAAGCGGCGTGCTGGCGAGCACGCTCGCGGGCCGCTGGAGCGATGCAAGCGGGCGCCACCGGCCACTTTTGCTGGCCTCGCTCGCCGCGGCGATGCTCGGTTACCTGTGCCTGTGCGTGGTGCGGGACTACCGGCTGCTGCTGGTGGTGGGCGTCGTGTTTATCGGCGCGGGCAGCTCGGCGATTTCGCTGGTGTTCTCGTTCAGCCGCGCCGCGCTACCCGTGGCCGACGACGCCGGGCGGGCATTCGCGAGCGCGTCGTTACGGACGATCCTGTCGGCCGCATGGGTGTTCGGGCCAGCCGTGGGCGCGCTCGTGCTGGCGGGCACCGGCTTTTACGGGCTCTTTCTGTTCGCCGCCGCGAGCTTCGCGGCCTGTGCGGCGATCGTCTCGCGCACGAAGGAGCCGACCGGGCACCTCGGCGATCATACGGTCGAGGATACGGCGGCCGAGCCGGCCTCTTCGATTACCGTGCCACCGCTGAAGGCGCCCGCCGACGATGCCCACGAAGCGGGAATTGCCGTCGCCTCGCAGAACGATATCTGGCGCGCGGTCGTCGCGCTGACGCTGATCGGGCTCGCTGCGAACGCGACCATGATCGTGCTGCCGCTCTATATCGTGCACGGTCTGAACGGCTCGCGGCTGGATGTGTCGATCATGCTCGGGCTCGGCGCGCTGAGCGAAATTCCAATGATGCTCGCGCTCGGCGCACGCTCGTCCACGTTGCACAAGCTGAACTGGCTGGCTGCGTGCGCGGCGGTGCATGCGGTGTATTTCGTCGCGATGGCGCTCGCGGGCAACGTGAACGTGCTGATCCCGATGCAACTGCTCAACGCGTTTGTCGTCGCCGTCACGTCGTGTCTTGGCATGACCTACGTGCAGGATCTGATGCCCGCCTCGCCGGGCAAGGCGACTGCGCTGTTCTTCAATGCGGCGCGGTTGGGGTCGATTTTGTCGGGCGTATTGTCGGGGCTGCTCGTCGGAACGTTCGGTTATCGCGGCACGTTTGTGTTTTGCGGGCTGCTGGCGCTGGGCGCGCTCGTGCTGTTCGCGGTGCCGGGGTACCATTATTCGCGGATGGCGCGCGCGATTCGCGGCTATATCGAACGAAAGCGTGCCGCGCGGCGCGCGCCGGAACGATAGTGACGCCGGAAACGGCGGCGCGGCGCGCGTTGCTTTACAATTGCAGCGCTGGGGTCATCCGGTTCCGCCACGCCGACCGGATTTTTTCTGACATGCTGACTGGCCCACTACCGTTCCGGAGGCTCCGGAACCCGGTTTCGCCGGAATAGCCGCGTGAATCAAATTCACCGGGGCCGCGTCAACACCAACAAAAGGCTTCGCTGGCAATTGCGAGGCCTTTGTCTTTCAAGCGCACGCTTTTCTGCAAGGAAAGCGGTGCATCATGATGGAGCGGGAGGAACAGCGGATGTTCGACGCCGACGGAGAAGCGCGCGATCGATTGATCGTGTGGATACGCCGCCGCATGGAAGAGTACGGCATCACAATGACGGATCTCGCAGCGGCCATTGAAGCCGACGCAGCCGCATTAAAGGCGCCGATGTATCGGGATGCGTACGGAAATACCTGGGACGGTGAAGGCGAAAGGCCGGAATGGCTGACGCGCGCCATTCACGCCGGACAGAATATCGATCATTTCAGGTGCTGAATTAAACGCGCCGGCAGTGCGCGATTAACGGAGAGACAAAATGGCAACGGTCGCGCCTTCGCACGCTTTCAGCGCTGAAGAATGGGCTACCCGCTGTGAGCTTGCAGCGCTTTATCGCCTGATTGCCCATTTTCGTATGACGGACCTCATCGACACGCATATCACCGCGCGCGTGCCGGGCCCCGGGCATCACTTTCTGATTAACCGCTATGGCGTGCTGTTCGACGAAATGCGTGCGTCCGATCTGGTGAAGATCGATGCCGAAGGGCGCGTCGTGGATGCGGACAGCGCCGCGCGCGATCCCGCTTTATATCGCGTGAATGCCGCGGGTTTTACGATTCACTCCGCCGTACATGCCGCGCGGCCCGATCTTCATTTCGTGATTCATACGCATACGGCTGCCGGTTCGGCTGTCTCCGCACAGAAGCAGGGTTTGCTGCCGATCAGTCAGCACGCGCTCAAGTTTTACGGATGTCTCGCGTATCACGACTATGAAGGCATCGCGCTGGATCTTGCCGAGCGTGAGCGGCTGGTTGCCGATCTGGGTTCCTGTAACGCGATGATTCTGAGAAACCATGGGTTGCTGGTGGGCGGACGTTCCGCCGCGCTCGCGTTCCAGGAAATTCATTTTCTCGAGCGGGCATGTCAGATCCAGGTGCAGGCGCTTGCAGGCGGCGCTGAGTTGAGCTTTCCTTCCGAAGCGGTTTGCAGGCTTACCGCCGACCAGTTTCAGCGCGACGACTCCGATGGGATCGCCGCGCTTGCCTGGCAGGCGGCGTTGCGGCTTGTCGATCACGCGGCGGTGGATTACCGGGGCTAGGTGTTGTTCTTTGCCGGTCGCGCAAAGACCCGAAAAAAAGCCCGCTCGCGGCGGGCTAAAGGTTACGTTGGAGTTTCGCGAAGTTTTCGCACCCGCATTCTGATGCGCGCGTGTGAAATTTTCGTGAATGCGTTCGCGGCCTGTTTTTATTGACCGCTCGCCGCTACGTTCATCACAGGTCGAAGAATACGGTCTCGTTCTCGCCCTGCATGTGGATGTCAAAGCGGTACACCGTATTGCCCGCGCCGGTCTCCCGTCGCGCGACCAGCGTATGCCGACGGTCCGCCGGTACTGATGCCAGCACGGCATCCGTTTTGTTCGCTTCCACTTCGTCCTCGAAATAGAGTCGCGTGAACGTGTGCAGCAGCATCCCGCGCATCAGCACGATCACGTTCACATGCGGAGCGTCATCGCTGCCCGTCGTACCCGGTTTCACCGTCTGCACGATAAAGCGCTTTTCCGGGTCCGTTCCCGTGCCCACCCGCGCGAAGCCGCGAAAGCCCGTGCGCTCGATATCGGCCTGCGATTTCGGGTAGTTTCCGGCGGCATCCAGTTGCGACAGTTCGATCATCGCGTCGCCGATCGGCTTGCCGTCGCCGTCGAATACCTGCCCGACGATCGTGATGTGTTCGCCCGGCGTTTCGTGGTCCACGAGCGCTGTAGCGAACAGGCTCTTCAGATCGAAGTTGTATTGCTCCGGGCACAGGCCATAAGCGAAGTACGGGCCGACCGTTTGTGAAGGCGTCTGTTTGAGTGTCATGATCAACGCTCCATCGGTGTTTCGTCGCGGCCGCGCAGCACGATATCGAATTCGTAGCCCAGCGCGAAGCCTTCTTCAGTCACATCCAGCGAGAAGCGCGAAATCAGCCGCTCGCGTGCCTGCTCCGGCGTGCCCTGGAAAATCGGATCGAACGCTAGCAACGGGTCGCCGGGGAAATACATCTGCGTCACAAGGCGCGAACCGAAGTGGTCGCCAAAGAGCGAGAAGTGAATGTGATTCGGACGCCACGCGTTCGGATGGTTACCCCACGGATACGCGCCCGGTTTGATCGTCATGAAGCGATAGCGGCCGTCGTTGTCGGTCAGGCAGCGTCCTGCGCCCAGGAAATTCGGATCGAGCGGTGCGTCGTGCTGGTCTGTCTTGTGGACGTAGCGGCCCGCGGCGTTCGCCTGCCACACTTCGACCAGCGTGTTGCGCACCGGCCGGCCGCCTTCGTCGAGCACGCGGCCCGTCACGATGATGCGCTCGCCAAGCGGTGCACCGTTTTTTGCTGCATTGCGGGTGAGATCGTTGTCGAGCGCGCCAAGGTCTTCGGCGCCATAGACGGGAACGTGCTGGTCGCGTAGCCGTTCCTTCAACGGAATCAGCGGGCGGGTCGGCCCACGCTTAACGGAAGATCCATAACCGGGATAAACATACGCCGGATGGGACGCGAAGTCGCGCGGCGCTAAAAGGAGGGACTCGTCCATCGGGTGTCTCCTGATGTTGATTTAATGACTAGGGATGTTTGCGACTTTATCTAACCTGAGCGGTTATGCAAAATGACGTTTTCTCGTCTTTCGTATAACCTGTCGTTATGCAACGCAGTCTCGCGGACAGCCGCGTCAAATTCCGTCATCTCCAGTGCTTTCTTGCCGTCGCGCAGTCTGGCGGCGTGCAGAAGGCCGCGGAGAGCCTGTCGATTACGCAGCCCGCCGTCTCGAAGACGGTCGCCGAACTGGAATCGATTCTCGGCGTACGGCTCTTCGAGCGGGGCCGGCATGGCGCGGTGCCCACGCGCGAAGGGCAGCTTTTCATGCCGCACGCGAGCGCCTGCGTCAGCGCGCTGCGTCAGGGCGTTGATTTGCTGGCGCGCGAGGAGGGCGCGGCGCCCGCCACGCTCGACGTCGGTATTCTTCCGACCGTTGCAAACGCACTCGTGCCACCGGTTCTGAAACGCTTTGCGATGCAGTGGCCGCAGGTCGTGGTACGGCTCATGACGGCATCGAACGCGGATTTGCTTGCTCGGCTGAAGGCGGGTGCGATCGAATGCGCGATCGGGCGCCTCGCCGATCCGGAGCGGATGGTCGGTCTGAGCTTCGAGCAGTTGTATCGCGAGCCGCTGATCGCGGTCGTGCGCGCCGGTCATCCGCTCGCGACGCGCACGGCGCCGCCCGCCGGGCTGCTCGACGGCTTTCCGGTCGTGTTGCCGCAGTACGGCACGCTGATCCGGCAATCGGCGGAAAGCCTGCTCGCGGCGTGGGGCGTGCCGCCGCTAAAATCGTTTGTGGAGGTGCTGTCGGTGTCCGTCGGGCGGGCGTTGACGCTCCAGAACGACGCGGTCTGGTTCGTGCCCGTCAGCGCGGTCGAATACGATCTGTCGCGCGGTGAGCTGGTGCGCCTCGCGTTGCCGTTCACGGGAACAGAAGAGCCGGTCGGACTGGTCCTGCGCACGGATACGCAGCCTTCGCCGGTTGCGCGCGCGCTGATCGACGCCGTGCGCGCCGTCACGCGGCAGCGCATCGCGCCAGCCGCCACGCCGCCGCGGGCGCGGAAACGCGGCGGTCCGGCGCGCTGATCGCTTTTGATTGTCATAACAGCACGGCGTTGGCGAATCTGGACGGGCGTGAACCGTCCGGTACAAAATGCGGGTTGCGGGAGATCACGCGAACGGTGTACAAACACGGTTCACAAGGCGCCGGGCGTGATGGGTCACCGGCGCGCACGAGAGTCAGGCGTTACCGTATCAGTCAAGGAGAAAACCATGTCCAGCGATCTGCCCAGTCCGACCGCTGCCAGGCGCGCCATCGCCGACGTCGAACACAATCCGCTCGGCACGGCCGGCCTCGAGTTCGTGGAATTCGCCGCGCGCGATCCGCAGGCGCTTGGCCGCACGTTCACGCAACTCGGCTTCAAGGCCATTGCCCGCCACGTCAGCAAGGATGTCACGCTGTTCTGGCAGGGCGAGATGAATTTCCTGCTGAACGCCGAGCCGGATTCGTTCGCTTCGCGCTACGCGGAGGAATACGGCACGGGCGTGTGCGCGATCGGCATTCGCGTGGCGAACGCGCAGCAGGCGTTCGATCGCGCGATCGAGTTCGGTGCGTGGGAATTCGAAGGCGAGAGCGTCGGCAGAAACGAACTGTGGATTCCCGCCATTCAGGGCATCGGCGATTCACACATTTATTTCGTCGACCGCTGGCGCGGTCGGGGTGGCCAGCAGGGCGGCCTTGGCGATATCTCGATCTTCGATATCGACTTTCGTCCCGTCGACGTCGACACCGCGCATGCCGATCTGAGCCACGCGGGAACCGGGCTCGTCGCGGTCGACCATCTGACGCAGACCGTCGGCGCAGGCCGCATGCAGGAATGGCTCGACTTCTATCGCGGGCTGCTCAACTTCCGCGAGATTCACGAATTGCACGCGAACTGGCACGTTTCGGCGGATTCGCGCGTGATGGTGTCGCCATGCGGCGCGATCCGCATTCCGCTCTATGAGGAAGGCACACCGCGTACGAACCTGATGCACGACTACCTGCCCGATCATCCGGGTGAAGGCGTGCAGCACATCGCGCTCGCCACCGACGATATTTTCGGGTGTGTCGAGGCGCTGAGCGCGAACGGTCTGACGTTCGTCGAGCCGCCGCCGCGCTACTACGAGCAGGTCGACGCGCGGCTTCCTGGCCATGGGCTCGATATCGGACGGCTGCGGCGCGGCCGCATTCTCGTCGATGGCGAGATCGGTGCCGATGGCGTGCCGCTGCTTTTCTTCCAGACCTTTGTCCGGCGCAACGCGGGTGAGATTTTCTTTGAAATCGTGCAGCGGCGTGGCCATCACGGTTTCGGTGAAGGCAATCTTAAGGCGCTTGCCGAAGCGCGCCAGGACCCTTAAGGTGGCTTAAAGCGCGGCGCCTTATTTCCTTGCCGCGGCTTCGATGGGCGGTTGCGGGACATCCGATCCCGTTGCCATCCATAGCACTTCGGCATCTTCCTCGCTGGTCGACACCGCTGCGTGCCCTGTGCGGCTATCGAAGTAAAGACTGTCGCCAGCGTTCAGATGCGTGGGTGCATACAGTTCGGAATAAAGGCACACGCTACCGCTGATCACATACAGGAATTCCTCGCCTTCGTGACGACCCCAGTCGTCGAACGCGTCCAGCGTGTGCGCGGAAATGCGGATACGAAAAGGCAGCATCGCCTTGTGCGCGAGATCGGTGGCGAGCAGTTCCATCTGATAGCCGCGATATGCGTGACGTTGCCCCGCATCCTTGCGCGTGAGTGCGCGCCGCCCGCTCGCGCTGACTTTCGGCGTCGAGCCGAACAGTTCACCCAGATCGATCTTCAGGCCGTTCACGATTTTCTGCAGCACGTCGAACGTCGGCGACATCAGGCCGTTTTCGACTTTCGACAGTGTCGAGCGCGAGACGCCGCACAGGCGACTCGCGTTCTCCAGCGTCAGGTCGTGTGCGACCCGCGCGGCACGGACGCGCCGTCCGAGATCGGAGGTGGGCGATTCGGCCGGCTTGAGAGTGTGGGTATCCATGTAACGATGCAGAAAGCGCGCTCTTAGGCGAAATGTGTTGCCGATCATAACATTGCGTCGGTTACGCGGGCCCGGCTCGTGCTTCGACACTTCTGCAGCAGAGAGAGGCCGTCATTTCCTGCCTGTCGAGACAGCAAATAATCAATCTTTGACGTGATAATGGCCGTTCACGCGAACGAACGGAGAGTAAGGCCATGTCCACCATCGATTTCGAAACGCTGAAGCAACGCTTCCCCGTGTCCGGCGATATTCCTGAGGAGTTTCGTCTCGCGGCGCCGATCCATCAGCGCATTTCGCTCGTCGACGGTGAGTTCGTCAAATGGGACGGCACATGCAAGACCGTACTGTCACCGATTTGCGTGAAACAGCCGGACGGCTCGGTGCAACAGGTCGAGATCGGCAGCTACCCGGTAATGGGCGACACCGAAAGCGAGGCCGCGCTGGATGCAGCGGTCAAGGCGTACGATTCCGGTCGCGGCGAATGGCCGACGATGGCCGTCGCGCAGCGCATCGCGTGCATGCAGGATTTCATCAAACGGATGGTTGCGCAGCGTCAGCTGATTGTTAACCTCATCATGTGGGAAATCGGCAAGAGCCTTGCCGATTCGCGCAAGGAATTCGACCGCACCGTCGAATACATGGCGGCCACCATCGAGGCGCTCAAGGAGCAGGACAACAGCAATTCGCGCTTTGTCATCGCGGAAGGCACCATCGGCCAGATCCGTCGCACGCCGCTTGGCGTCGTGCTGTGCATGGGGCCTTACAACTATCCGCTGAACGAGACGTTCGCCACGCTGATCCCGGCGCTTCTGATGGGCAACACGGTGGTATTCAAGCCGCCCCAATATGGGACGTTGCTGTTCTATCCGCTGCTTGAAGCGTTCCGCGATGCGTTCCCTGAAGGCGTGATCAACACGATCTATGCGCCTGGCGCCGTGGTCGTGCCGCACATGCTGGCCACCGGCAAGATCAACGTGCTCGCGCTGATCGGTTCGAGCAAGGTCGCCGATCATCTGAAGAAGCAACATCCGAAGTCACATCGTCTGCGCGCGATTCTGGGTCTCGACGCAAAGAATGCCGCGATCATCCTGCCCGATGCGGATCTTGACCTGACTGTGAAGGAATGCCTGCTAGGCGCATTGTCGTTTAACGGTCAGCGTTGCACGGCGCTCAAGATGCTGATCGTCCACGAATCGATTGTCGACACGTTCCTTGCGCGTTTCACCGAAGCGCTAGGCAAGCTGAAGGTCGGCATGCCATGGGAAGCAGGCGTGAACATCACACCGCTGCCCGGCCTGCACAGAACCGCCTATATGACCGACGCCATCGACGATGCGAAGGCAAAGGGCGCGCATATCGTCAACGATGGCGGCGGCACGTTCTGCCAGACGCTGTTTTACCCGGCGGTCGTTTATCCCGTCACGGAAGGCATGAAGCTCTATCGCGAGGAGCAGTTCGGCCCGCTCATACCAGTGACGACGTTCAGCGACGTCGAAACCGCGCTGGAATACGTGATCACCTCCGATCACGGCCAGCAGGTCAGCATCTTTGGTTCGAACCCGGCGCAGATCGGCGAGCTGGTCGATCCGCTCGTCAACCAGGTGTGTCGCGTGAATCTGAACTGTCAGTGCCAGCGTGGGCCCGATGTATTTCCGTTTGCCGGCCGCAAGGATTCGGCGGAGGGTACGCTCTCGGTGACCGATGCGTTGCGCGCGTTCTCGATCCGTTCGATGGTCGCCGCGAAGCAGACCGATGACAGCAAGGCGTTGCTCGACGCCATCGTGAACGACCATCAGTCGAAGTTCGTGAATACGGGCTTTATTTTCTAGGCGCTTCAGCGCATCCCACGATTTGAACGCTGCACCGCGATAACGAAGGTTATCGCGGTGCAGCGGCGCGTCTGTCGGAAAGTGAAAGCCTTCATGCGAAATCGATGCAGGAAAACACCAGGGCCGCTTGAAGCGTGCGTGGGTATACTGGCCCACTGCCCGGCGTCAAAAGCCTTGGGGAAGATGAGGATGGCCAGGCACCGTCAGTCGGACTCAACAGGAGGAAGACAGGTATGAAGCGCATCGTATCCCGCTATCTGGTTGCCCTTTCAACCGTCGTTGGCTGTTCATTCACCGGTCTCGCGCACGCGGATGCCGCTCATCCGGTCGTCGCGCTGCTGCCCGGCGTCACCGATCCTTTCTACTTCACGATGCACCGTGGCGCTGAGCGTGCCGCGAAGGAAGAGCACATCCAGTTGCTGTTTCAGGTGCCCAAGGCATGGAACACCACGGAGCAGGTGCCTATTCTCAAGGCGTTTATCGCGAAACACCCGGACGTCCTGCTGGTTTCGCCCGTCGACAAGCAGCAGATGATCGGACCGCTCAAGGAAGCCGCCGATGCGGGTATCAAGGTGATTACCGTCGATACCTACATCGGCGACGGTCATTACCAGACCGGCAAGGGCGATGCGGATTTCCCGCTTTCCTATATCGCTTCCGATAACCTCGAAGGCGGACGCGTCGCGGCACGCGCGCTCGCGAAAGCGATCGGCGACAAGGGCACCGTGTACTGCGAGAACAACAAGCCGGGCATCTCGAGCACCGATGCACGCGCCGAAGGCTTCGCGGAAGAAATGAAGAAGCATCCGAACATCACCGTGCTGCAAACGCAATACAACGAGGACGACGCGAACCGGGCTGCGTCGCACGTGGCCGCCGTGCTTGCACGCAATCCCGATCTTGCTGGCGTGTTCGGCGCCAACACGTTCTCGGGCAGCGGCGCGGCGCAGGGCGTCAAGGCGGCAGGCAAGCAGGGTGTAGTGAAGGTTGTCGTGTTCGACGCCGTGCCCGGCATCGACGAACAGATCCGCAGCGGCCTCGTGGATATCGCGATCGCACAGCGTCCGGATGAAATCGGCTACTACGGCGTGAAGTTCGCCGCCGACGCGATTCGCGGCAAGAAGATTCCGGTGTTCAAGAGCACGGGGTTCATCGTGCTGGACAAGAGCAACATCGACAAGCCGGAGATGAAGCAGTACATCTATTCGAACTAGCCGGACTGGCGAAGCGCCAGCGAATCAGATCGTACGTCCTGTGCGCGTCAACACGCGTACAGGTGCCGCTTTCGCCATCCCGGACCACCGGACAACTCATGGACAATTCACGTCTCGACCGGCTCGCGCTGATCAGCAAGATCTGGCCCTGGCTCTTCCTGTGCGCGCTGCTGGTGTTCTTCGAAGTCTGGGCGAGGATATCGGATCACCGTTCGTTCATTTTCAACGCGTACAACCTGCAGTCGATCGGGCTCGCTGCCAGTGCGCCGCTGCTGCTTGCCATCGGGCAGACGTTCGTGATCATCACGGCGGGCATCGATCTGTCGGTCGGCTTTGTCATGGGGCTCGCGGCCGTTTGCATCGCGCAGTTCACGATTCCCGGCGGCAACGCGCCGTGGATCGTGCTGCTCTCGATTCCGGCGACGATCGTCGTGTGTCTCGTGCCGGGGTTCGTCAACGGTGTGCTGATCGCGCGGCTTGGCGTGCCGGCGTTTATCGGCACGCTCGGCATGTATGGCGTCGCGCGCGGCGTGGGGTTTCTCGCGGCGGGCAGCGGCATGACGGTCGCGGTGAACAATGCGGGTCTCGCGTGGCTCGGGCACGGCTGGACACCAGTCGTGCTCACCCTGATCCTGTTGCTCGTCATGCATTTCATTCTGTCGAAAACGCGCTTCGGGCAGTACACGTACGCGATCGGCGGCAATCCGCAGTCGGCGGTTCGCGCGGGGATCAATGTGCGCCGGCATCTGGTCGTGATCTATCTGATCGCCGCGGCGTTTGCCGCGGTGGGCGGCATTGTCTATACGTCACGCTTTGCCGCAGGTGCCGCGAACGCCGGCGAGCCGATGCTGCTCGATTCGATCGCGGCGGTGGTGATCGGCGGCGCGAGTCTCTTTGGCGGCACGGGCAATGTGATCGGCACGCTGATCGGTGCGCTGATCATCGCGGTAATCGAATTCGGGCTGGTGTTCATCGACGTCAACGCGTTCTGGCAGTTCATCGTGGTGGGCATCGTGATCATCATGTCGGTGCTGATCGACCAGTACAAGGAACGGCTCGGAGGCGCGCAATGAGCACGCCGATTCTCGAGGCGCGCGACATCTCGATCCGCTTCGGCGGCGTCGAGGCGCTCAAGCGCGTTTCGCTGCACGTCATGCCGGGTGAAGTGCTGGCACTTGCCGGAGACAACGGCGCGGGCAAATCGACGCTCATCAAGATCATCTCGGGCGTCTATCATGCCGACGCGGGCCAGTTGCTGTTCAACGGCACGCCGATGCAGTTACGCGATCCGCAGGACGCACGCGCGCAGGGCATCGAGACGATCTACCAGGATCTCGCGCTTGCCGACAATCTCGACGTCGGCAGCAACATCTTTCTCGGACGCGAACCGGTGCGCCGGCAATTCGGCATCCAGGTGATCGACCGGGAACGCATGGCGCAGGTCGCGCGCGAAGTGCTGGAACGCCTCGATATCGTGATCCCCGAGCGCAAGCTGGGCGGCCCGGTGAAGATGCTCTCCGGCGGGCAACGCCAGGCCATCGCGATCGGACGCGCGATCTACTGGAACGCGCACGTGCTGATCATGGACGAACCCACAGCGGCGCTCGGCGTTCCCGAGCAGCGCAAGGTCATGGAGCTGATCGCCGCGCTGAAGGCAGAGGGCGTGGCCGTCATCCTGATCTCGCACAATCTGCACGATATCTTCGCGATTGCCGATCGCATCGTCGTGCTGCGGCGTGGCGAGGTGGCGGGCGAACGGCTCGTCGCAGGCACGAATGGCGACGAGATCGTGCGCCTGATGGTCGGCGATACCTATGCCGATGCGCGTGGTTCGGCGCATTAGCAGACGGGCGCACAATTGCCACGTTCGAACTGAACGTTAAGCGGAGGGTCAACCTCCATGGTGAGACGGTCGAGTAACTCGCGGCCGTGAGCCTTCAAAGCGATGTCGCAGGTCTGCGCGGGCACCGACGGAAATACCGGGTGCGTCCGCGCAGATCGCCACGCCTGAAGGTGCTACTTCGTTTCCGTTCGCCGCTCGATGCGCATGCGGCCCGGCGGCTCGAAATACGTACCGAACCGCACGAGCCCCGCCTTCTTCAGATGACAGGTCATCACGTAGCTCACGGTGACGCCGGGATCGTCGTTGTCGATGATGTCGACATCGATCGCACGAACGCGTGGCTCGTATTTCAGCAGCGTGGCCTCCATCTCCTTTTTCAGCAGATGCGACGACGCAGGCAGGGCCTTGAAGATGTTCGTGAGATCTGGCAGACCGAAATCGGGCAGGTGCTTGAGCGCTCCCGCGCGCGTATTGAGGATGCGGCGGATATTCTGCTGGACGCTCAGGATCTCGAGAGTTTTGTCGTCGTGGGCGCTGAGCGGCTCACCATCGATGTGGCCGAGCAACATGTCATACAGGGAAGGGCCAGCGGGCATCGTCTGGTCCCTTAGATGCCGACTGAAACCGGATGGCCGGTGGTCGCGCTGGCGGCTGCCCGCACGTCGTGATCGACCAAATCGATTACGAGGCTGCCTTCCAGGGGCGCGCCGTCCCACAGGGACTTCCGTTGGTCGAAGGAAGTCCCCTTGGGGGACATCGACAGGAGAATTCCAGCAGGTATCCCGCGGGGACTTCCTTCGGACGTGGAACCCTTCGCCATTCGCGAGAGCAGTTCACGCGACACAGCCGGCAGGATGCGCTGGTTCAGGAACGCGTCGACATTGCGTGCGCCAGACCCGCGTGCAAGGCACAACTGCGCGAGCGAGTCTGTCAACGCGTCATCCAGGGTGAGCGCGATGTCGTACTGATGGCGCAGACGTTCGGCGACCTTCGCAAGCTTCAGACGCAGAATCGACGCGAGCGCGGCGGCGTCGAGCGACCGGTAGACGAGCGTCTGGAGGCGCACGAGCAGCGCCGGCTGGAAGTGTGCAACGAGTGTCGGATGAATGGCTTCGAGCAGTTCGGCCTGCGAGATGACCGGATTCTCCGATGTGATCGCGCTGACCGACAGCAGCGGCCAGGCGTTAGCCGCGCGCAGCAGATGCGGTGCATCCGTGATCGCCTGCAACAGGTTCGCAGCCGCCTCGAGGGCGACCGAGCAATGCGGGTTGAGCTTGCGAAGCAGATGAGTGGAATTCCTCGGGGATTTCCGATGGTCGTCACGCATGGTCATGGTGGAGCCCGGTCATGGGACGCGGCAGAACGCTGGTCCGCGAGTTACAAAAACGCAAGCCCGCTGCAGGCGAACCGGCAGGGACCGGCGAAAAGAAGGCCGGCACACAACAGACCGCCCTCGCATCCGGCCTGCTGCTTTCTGCCTGCGGCGCCTGGCAGGCTGTGTCCGACGGCACTTCCAGTGCGTATCGCGCTGTCTTCTACAAACAGGTCAAGACGCTGAACGTCGACCTGACGGCGCGTGCATCCCTCAATCCAGACGAGACAAACCGCTCGACCTCGGTCGCGGTGCGTGTGTATCAGCTCAAGGACCGCAAGCTCTTTGACGCCGCGTCCTACGGCGATCTGATAAAGAACGACAAAACCGTACTGGCACAGGACCTGCAGACCAGCATCGCCACCGTGGTGAATCCGGGCGCGTCCGCAAGCCTGTCGCAACCGATGCAACCCGATACACGATACGTCGCCATCGTCGCGTTCTATCGCGATCCAGGCACCGACGGAGGATGGCGACGCGTGATTGCAAAGAAGAACCTTTCAGCCGATGCACCGCTCAAGCTCGATCTGGTCGATCGTGAACTCGTCGCGTCGAACGATGTAGCAAAGGAACGACCCGTCCGCTAACGACGCAGGAGCGCAGGAGACTGAGTGCCATGACAGCTGTTGCAAATGCCATCGCCAGTGCGACATGGTCTCCCCGGGGTTCCTGGCCGATGGTTTTTCTCATCGCTGGAATGCCTGGTTTTTTGTTATAGCAGACGAACCGCAGCACCTTCCTCACCACGCCATTTTCGGCCTTGAGCCTTGACTTCGCACGGCATTTGGTACGATTCAGCCTTTTCAAGCTGATGGCAGGCCCGCGTGGACCGTAGAAACACGTCATTCGTTCGTGACTATTGCCTGGCTCAATTCGCCCGGATCAAGCCGGTCGTGACGGACCGGCTGCAACGCATGCGTCATCCGACGCTGCGCGGCGTCGCGCTCACGCTCGCCGCATTCCCGGCCCTCATGCTGCTGTATGTGCTGGTGCTGATTCCATTCACGCCGGGCATCGGCGACATCCGCAAGGCGAAGGTCGAGCAGCCGGCGCGCGTGTTTTCCGCGGACGGCAAGCTGCTCGCCGAGTTCAAGCCGAGCAATCGCGAATGGGTCAAACTCGCCGACATCTCGCCGCACGTGGTGGATGCGCTGATCGCGACAGAAGACCACCGCTTCTACGAGCACCACGGCCTCGACTGGCGGCGCACGGCTTCGGCCGCGCTGCATACGTTCTCGGGCGACCGCCAGGGCGGCTCGACGATCACGCAGCAGCTCGCGCGCAATCTGTACCCCGACGAAATAGGCCGCGCGCCCACGCTCACGCGCAAGCTCAAGGAAGCGATCACCGCGTTCAAGATCGAAGCGGTCTACACGAAACCCGAAATTCTCGAGACGTACCTCAACACGGTGCCGTTTCTCTACAACGCGTACGGCATCGAGATGGCGGCGCGCACCTACTTCGACAAATCCGCCCATGATCTCGACGTGCTGCAAAGCGCGACGCTCACCGGCATGCTGAAAGGCAACAGCTACTACAATCCGGTCATCAATCCCGAGCGCGCGCTGCAGCGACGCAATATCGTGCTCGCCCAAATGGTGAAATACGGGCGTCTTTCGCAGGCGTCTTATACGTCGCTCGTCAAACGCCCGTTGCGGATCGATTTCGAACGCCAGATCGAGTCGCCCGGCCCGGCGCCGCATTTCGCACAGCAGCTGCGAAAATGGCTGATTTCGTGGGCCGATCGTAACGATTACAACGTGTATTCCGACGGCCTCGTCGTGCGTACGACCATCGATTCGCGGCTTCAGACCATGGCGACCCAGGCCGTCGTGCTGCAGGGCAATTCGCTGCAGGGCATCGCGAATTCGGCGTGGGGTACGCGTGCGGGATGCGCGAACGGGCGCGACCTGATGCAGACGTTCGTGCGTGAAACGCCCGATTATCGTGCGGCGAGAGACTCAGGACTGGACGATGGGGACGCGCTCAAACATCTCGCGTCCGACCGGCACTTCATGCAGGCGCTGTGCGACAGCAAGACCCGCGTGCAGGCCGACTTTGTCGCCATCGATCCGCGCAACGGCCAGATCCGCGCGTGGGTCGGCAGCCGCGATTTCGGCCAGGATCCGTTCGATCACGTGCAGCAGGCGCGTCGCCAGCCAGGCTCGACGTTCAAGCCGTTCGTGTACGGCGCGGCGTTCGAGGACGGCGCGACACCCGACGACACGTTCATCGACCAGCCCGTGGAAATTTCACTGGCGGGCGGCGAGATCTGGAAACCTTCCGATGCCGAAGCGCCCACCGGCCGCCCGATGACCCTGCGCGATGCGCTCGCGTATTCGCGCAACCGGATCACCGCGCAGCTGATGCAGGAAGTCGGGCCTTCGAAGGTCGCGCGTCTCGCGCGCGCGATGGGCGTGCGCGACAGCAGGCTCGACGCCGTGCCGTCGCTCGGCCTTGGCACGAGCCCCGTCACGCTGAAGGAAATGGTCTCCGCCTATGCGACGATCGCCAATCGCGGCGCTTACATCGAGCCGGTGATGGTGACGCGCATCGAGGACCGCAACGGCGACGTGCTGGCTGATTTCGCGCCGGTTGCCGGCAGCCAGGCGTTGTCGGCCGATGCGGACCAGACGCTGCTCGACGTCATGCGTGACGTCGTCAATCGCGGCACCGGTTCGACGATCCGCTCGCGCTTCGGCATTCGCGCGGACGTCGCGGGCAAGACCGGCACGACGCAGGACAACGCCGATGGCTGGTTCATCCTGATGCATCCGCAACTGGTCGCGGGCGCGTGGGTCGGGTTCAACGACAGCCGCGTGACGTTGCGCAGCGATTACTGGGGGCAGGGTGCGCACAGCGCGTTGCCGATCGTCGGCGATTTCTACCAGCGTGCGTTGCGCTCACGCGTGATCGATCCGCAGGCGCGTTTCCCGAAGGAAGAGCCGGGCACGGTTTCCGTGTGGTTTGCCAAGGCGCGCGAATGGGCCGGACAGCTTTTTTCCGCGAAGCCGAAACCTGAAGTGGCGAGCGGCACGCGTCACAGGCCACGTCCGCGTCCGGTGATTACAGCGTCGCCGCCGGCTTCGGCTTCGGCTTCGGCTTCAGCTTCGGTGTCCGCATCGGCGACGGTGGCGGCACCGAGGGCGCTACCGCCGCTTCTGCCGCCGATCATCGCCAGCGCGCCTCAGGAAACCGGCGGATTCGACACCGGCGAGCCTGCCTCATCACCGACGCCGACGCCCGATGCGCCATCCCCGGGCACAGGCGAAACCTCCGGCACAGCGTCGGGCGACCAGCCCTGAGCAACGTCTGATCCGGTGGTGGGCGCCCGGCCGGGTCGCAGGCGCGCCGGGGCGCCTGCGCTCGCGGCTTCAGGTACGATATCCGGACGATGAATTCCGTTTCTGTTGACGCTTCCGTTCCCGCCTCTTCTGGCACGCGCCGTATCGCGCATCTGGACATGGATGCGTTTTACGCGTCCGTGGAACTGTTGCGCTATCCCGAGCTGCGCGGTCAGGCGGTCGTGATCGGCGGTGGGCGCAATGCCATGCCCGAAATGCTCGAAGACGGCACCCGGCGCTTTCGAAAGCTGCGCGACTACGCGGGGCGTGGCGTCGTGACGACCTCGACGTACGAAGCGCGCGCGCTGGGCGTGTTCTCCGCGATGGGGATGATGAAGGCGGCGCAACTGGCGCCCGACGCGATCCTGCTGCCCACCGATTTCGATTCCTACCGCCATTACTCGCGCCTCTTCAAGACGGCCGTGGCTGCTTTTACATCGCAGATCGAGGATCGCGGCATCGACGAAATCTACATCGACCTCACTGACGTGTCGGGCGAGCCGGCCGACATCGGCACGCGCATCAAGGCGGCGGTTAGAGAGGCGACGGGTCTCACGTGTTCGATCTGCATTGCACCGAACAAGCTGCTGGCGAAAATCGGCTCTGAACTCGACAAGCCGGACGGCCTCACGCTGCTGACCATGGACGATGTGCCAAAGCGGATCTGGCCGTTGCCGGCGCGCAAGGTGAACGGCATCGGCCCGAAAGCGAGCGAAAAACTCGCGTCCATCGGCATCGCGACGGTCGGCGATCTGGCGGCGGCCGCGCCGGAACTGCTGCAGTCGCACTTCGGCCGGAGCTATTCCGCGTGGCTCGCCGACGTCGCGCAGGGGATCGACACGCGGCAGGTGGTGGTGAGTTCCGAGCCGCGCTCGATGAGCCGCGAAACGACGTTCGAGCGCGACCTGCACCCTCGCCGCGACAGGGCTGCGCTCTCCGAGGCATTCACCGGGCTGTGCGTGCGGGTCGCGGACGACCTGCGGCGCAAAGGCTATACTGGAAGGACCGTGGGCATCAAGTTGCGGTACGACGACTTCAAGACCGTCACGCGCGATCTGACCATCCCGCACCCAACGGCGGATGCAACCGAAATTCGCCGCGCTGCAACAGAATGTCTGAGGCGTGTGCCGCTCGATCGAAGATTGCGTCTGCTCGGTGTGCGCGTTTCGGCGTTGTCCCCCGCGGGCAGCGAGCCTGTCGCACCGGCTCCGGTTCAGGGCGAGTTGCCGTTTTCGGCAGAAAACCAAGGCAGTTGATCAACAGCGATCACCAACAGGACAGACGTGATGACAAGGCAGGTGATTTACCGCGGCGCGCCTTCACAGGTCATCAATATTCCGGCCTTTCTGAAGGGCGGCGTTGTCATGGCACTGGTGGGCGCGATCGATCTTGTCACGGCGGGCGATTTTCCATTCCAGTGGTCGCTCGTGCTGGTGCAGGCCGCGGCGATCATGATCGGCGTCGCGTTGCCATTCCTCAAGACGGCGTCAACCGAAATCGTGATCGATACCGAGCGGATTACCTGGACGCAGGGCATTTTCAACCGGCGCACCTCGAGTCTCGAACTCGCGCGCATCCGTAATGTGACGGTGGTTTATCCGCGGTGGCAGCGCGCGTTCGGCACGGGTTCGATCGTGCTCGATACGGGTGACGGACGGCGCCCGATGCGTCGCCTGCCAGGCATCCGCCACGCCGACGAACTATGCAGGAAACTGGAAGCGGCGATCGCCGCTTCGCCCGCGCTCAAGGACGAACACCTGCGTTACGCGTAAGGGTCGTCCTGATTCGATGCAGCGAGCGTGACAGGCGCACAGCTGTCGCGCGCTAGATTTCTCCCTTGACGTGAGCCGGATCGTCGGTGGCCTGAACGCCTGGCGGCACCGGCTTTTCGTTGATCCACGCGTTCAGCAGCGTCGACGTGACGGCGAGAATCACCGGCCCCATGAACAGGCCGACGATGCCGAACGCGAACATCCCGCCCAGCACGCCCGACAGGATCAGCAGCATCGAGAGGTTCACGCCGCGCTTGATCAGCATCGGGCGCAGCACGTTGTCGAGCATCGCGATCATGATCGACCAGACAAGCAGCAGAATCGCGACCAGATGCGACGAATGGAAGAAGAGCCACGCGACCGAACCGAGCAGCGGCAGAAGCGGCCCGATCTGCGCGAGACACAGCATCAGCATCAGGGCCGTCAGGATGCCCGCGCCGGGCACGCCGGCAACCCACAGACCGATGCCGCCGAGCGCGGATTGCGTCACCGCGGTGACCACGATGCCGAGCGCCACGGCGCGAACCGCGAGGCCCGCGAGCTTGATCGCGCCTTCGCCGCGTTGCGCGGCGATGCGGCCGGCAAAGCGCATCATGAATGCCGCTGCCTGTTCGCCGTTCATGTAGAGAATGCCGGAGATGATGATCGTGATGAACATGTGAATCACGAACACGCCGACGACGGCCGCATGGCCGAGCATCCAGCGCGCACCGATGCTCACATACGGTTCAACCTTGGCCAGCAGGCCGCCCGGGCCCGCATCCGAAAGCACCTGCCATTCCGTGTCGATGCGCGCGCCAATCAGCGGAATGTCCTTGATCCAGTCAGGCGGCGGCGCCAGGGCGTAGTCGGGCAGGCTCTTGATGGCCGCCATGATCTCGCCGCCGTGCAACGCAAGCGTCGAGATGGCCTGGTACAACGGCAGCACGATCACGATCAGCAGACAGAGCAGCATCACGAAGGTGGCGATCCACCGCCGGTTGCCGCAGCGTCGCTGGATGGCGAGCATCAACGGCCACGTGGCGACCACGATCGTGGTCGCCCAGATCAGGCCTGGAATGAACGGACTCAGTACGTAGATACTTCCGACCGTCAGTGCAACCAGGATAACGATCACAAGCAGTGTGCGGGCAATGTCGATCTGATCGCGCTGGTTCAAGTTATCCTCCCGAACAGGTTGGTGCTGCGCTGCGATACTTTATCGTAGTAACACCACCGCATGTGTGCCGTTATCGTTACAACCGTCAGCCGGCGCCGCCGACGAACCAGCGATAGTAAGGATTATCCGGGTCCGCATGCATGACGTTGCCGATATCGCGTTGCCATGCGTCGCGGTCGCTTCGCTGCAATGGAACGAGACGGCATTGGGGCTGCGTCCCGAGACGAAAACGGCCTGCAAGAAGCGTGCGGGGAAACCACCGCTTCCGCCGTTGAACGAGTACTGAACCGAACCTGGGTGAAACCGGAAGGAGGGTATCGTGATACGCAAGCTGCTCAATGCGTCGCGCCTGCAGACGGAAGTGAGCCGGCGCATTCATCGCATTCATGAAATCGTCGAGGACGGCGTGAAGATCCGCGTGCCGCGTCCGCAGAAGACGGAGCCCGATGCGTCCGGCTGCAACTGGACCATGAAACACTTCGGCGGCGCGATCGGCTACGAACGCGACATCGAAACGGTGCTCAAGGCAGTTCGCGCTGAATACAACCTCTCCGACGTGGAAGAGAAAGACGGATCGAGTCTTTTTCCCGGTTTGCCCGATTCCGGTTGAACGGGTTTCGGGTCCTGTAACGCATGCTCCCGCGGATGACGCGGGAGCGGCCGGTTACCTGGCGTACTTAATGGGGAGGCGGCTGTCCGGAATGACCACCACCGCCGCCACCGCCATGTGAGGGCGGTGGTCCGGAGGGATGTCCACCACCACCATGCCCCTGAGGTGGTCCACCATGCCCTGGGGGCGGTCCACCATGTTGGGGCGGTGGACCACCGTGCCCTGGAGGAGGCCCACCATGTGAGGGTGGCGGTCCACCGTGCCCTGGAGGAGGCCCACCATGTGAGGGTGGCGGTCCAGCGTGCCCTGGAGGAGGCCCACCATGTGAGGGTGGCGGTCCAGCGTGCCCTGGAGGAGGCCCACCATGTGAGGGCGGCGGTCCACCGTGTCCCGGAGGCGGCCCGCCATGCGAGGGCGGTGGCCCACCATATCCAGGCGGGCGTCCACGAGGCGGCGGCGGTGGCGGTCGGTGCTCCCAGCGCGGCTCGTCGTGATACCACGGACGATCGCGGTAATAGCGCCCCCAGTACGTGCCAATCGAGAACGTCACGATCGGGAAGCCGATGGTCGGTCCGTAGGTCATGATGGGCACGCTGCTGCCTTGATACGGGTAACTGAGATTCGCGCCATAGACCCAGCCGCGCACGTTCGAAACCTCGACGTCACACCACGAATAGCCGCTCACGCACCCCATCACCTGCACGGGCACGCTGGCCGGCAACTGCGAGACGACCGGATATTCCTGCGATGGCCCGGCGTACAGGTTCACGGGACTGTTCGTGTACGCCTGCGCGTACTGTCCGTAAGATGTCCCGGGTAATATCAGCAGTGCCGCCGCGCCTGCGCACAGGCCACTGATAAACGGCTTTCGCATTGTTCCTCCCATGACGGACTCCGTTGCGAAGTCCTGTTTTTTGTTACCGTAGTGACTGGCACAGAGCGCGCCCGACCCGTCGCGTCCCGCATTCCTGTTTGTCCCCCAACACCCACAGGAGTTCTCCCATGATGAATCGAGACGATCCCGTATGGCTCATTACAGGCTGCTCGACCGGATTCGGCCGTGAACTGGCAAAACTCGTGCTGGAGCGCGGCTGGCGCGCCGTCGTCACGGCGCGCGATGCCTCGAAAGTGCAGGACATCGCTGAAGGTCACCAAGGACGCGCGCTGGTGCTCCCGCTCGATGTCACGAAGCGCGGGCAGATCGATCACGTTGTCGCGCAGGCGACGCAGCAATTCGGCCGCATCGATGCGCTCGTGAACAACGCAGGCTATGGCTATCTTGCCGCGATCGAGGAAGGCGAGGACGACGCCGTGCGCGCGATGTTCGAGACCAACGTGTTCGGTCTCGTCGACATGACGAAAGCCGTCTTGCCGCAGATGCGCAAACAGCGCAGCGGCCTGATCGTCAACGTTTCCTCGATTGGCGGCATCGCGAGTTTTGCCGCGACGGGCTATTACCACGGCACGAAATACGCGGTGGAGGGCATTTCCGAATCGCTTGCGCTGGAGGTGAAGCCGCTTGGCATCGATGTGCTGATCGTCGAACCGGGACCGTTCCGCACGAACTGGGCCGGGCCGTCGATCAAGGAATCCGCCACACGTATTGCCGATTACGATGCAACGGCCGGCGAGCGCCGCAAGCAGACGGCGGCGCGCAGCGGTAACCAGACGGGCGATCCGGTGCGCGCCGCGCAGGCGATCATCGATGCCGCGCTGTCCGACCGGCCGCCGCTGCGCCTGTTGCTCGGCAAGACGGCGCTCGACCTCGCGCGTGGCAAGATCGATCTGCTGCGCGGAGATTTCGATGCATGGGAAGCGACGACCGTCGGCGCGGACTTCCCGGAAAACGAGCGCTGATCCGCGCTTACTTTCATCGCAAGTACCTTGCATGGGACCAGAGTAAGGCGCTGAAGCGCCAACTCTGGTCGACCGCAAGTACTGCATGGGACCAGAGTAAGGCGCTGAAGCGCCAACTCTGGTCGACCGCAAGTACCTTGCATGGGACCAGAGTAAGGCGCTGAAGCGCCAACTCTGGTCGACAGGAGAAACGCCGTGTTCAATCAGTGCGAATGGCTGAACGAGCCCGCGACATGGGTTCTGGAAGGCGATCTGCTGCGTGTCACGACAGATGCCAGCACCGATTTCTGGCGTGGGACGCACTACGGTTTCGTGCGCGATTCAGGTCATTGCTTCGGCACGCGCACAAAGGACGATTTCACGGCGCAGGTGCAGATTCGCGGCGGCTTCGCATCGCTGTATGACCAGGCCGGGCTGATGGTGCGCATCGATGAGGCGAACTGGGTGAAGGCGGGTGTCGAATTCACCGATGGCGCGCTGTTGCTGAGCAGCGTGCTGACCGTCGGGCAGTCGGACTGGGCAACCGGATCCAGCCTCGCGACGGCCGGCGAATTCTGGCTGCGCGCGACGGTGTCGAAAGGCGTGCTCAAGCTGCAGTTCTCGACCGATGGCAAGACATGGCCACTGCTGAGGCTTGCGCCGTTTCCTGTTGCGCAAAGCTATTTCGTGGGGCCGATGTGCTGTACGCCGGAACGCTCGGGCCTCGTCGTCGACTTTGCGGACTTCGAGGTCGGGCCACCACGTGAGAAGAATCTGCACGATCTCACATAGCGTCGCGTTCCGCGTGCATGTTCCGTGGCCTGCTGCGTGGGGCCACTGGCAGGCCAAAAGCAAAATGACGACTTACGATTTTCCTATAAGAAACACCGGTTTTTCCATCAGGTCGCGCCGGCATGGCGGGTGTCGTCGCTCACCCGGGAACCGCGGGTGGCAAAGGGTCAGACGTTGCCGCATCGGGCCCTTCATGATGGCCGCTGGCTCGGGCCTACCCGGGGTTGTCGCCATAAAACCCACCGTGTATAGTCTCCGGATCTGCTTTTGTTTCGTATTGGAAATCAAAGGACTCATGCCATGAACGCTTCGACCATCCTCGCCGATCTCGGCATTGCCCATCTGGCTGAAGCCGGCGACATCGCCGTGCATTCGCCGATCACCGGCGAGCTGATCGGGCGCGTGACCAGCAACACCACCGCCGAAGTCGACGCGGCCCTTGCCGGCGCGAAGCAGGCTTTCGCCCGGTGGCGCGATGTCCCGGCGCCGCGTCGTGGCGAACTGGTGCGCCTCCTCGGCAACCGTCTGCGCGAAAAGAAGCAGGCGCTCGGCAGCATCATCACGCTCGAGACCGGCAAGATTCTCCAGGAAGGTCTCGGCGAAGTGCAGGAAATGATCGATATCTGCGATTTCGCGGTGGGCCTGTCGCGTCAGCTGTACGGCCTGACGATCGCATCGGAGCGCCCCGGTCATCGCATGGCGGAATCGTGGCATCCGATGGGCACCTGCGTCGTGATCTCGGCGTTCAACTTTCCGGCGGCCGTCTGGTCGTGGAACGCGGCGCTCGCGCTCGTCTGCGGCAACGCGGTGATCTGGAAGCCTTCCGAGAAAACGCCGCTCACCGCACTCGCCGTCAACCAGATCCTGGTCGAAGCACTAAAGGAATTTGGCGACGCGCCTGCCGGGCTCACAGCCGTGATCAACGGCACACGGGAAGTCGGTGCGAAACTCGTGGCCGATCCGCGTGCCTCGGTGGTGAGCGCCACCGGCAGCACGGAAATGGGTCGTACGGTGGGCGTCGAAGTCGCGAAGCGCTTTGGCCGCTCGCTGCTTGAACTTGGCGGCAACAACGCGGGCATCGTCACGCAGACTGCCGATCAGGAACTGGCGCTGCGCGGCATCCTGTTCTCGGCGGTCGGCACGGCGGGCCAGCGCTGCACGTCGCTGCGGCGTCTCTTCGTGCATGAGAGCGTGTATGAGCAGACCGTCGAACGCCTCAAGCAGCTTTACGCGAAGGTGCCGATCGGCAATCCGCTGGAAAAGGGCACGCTGATGGGACCGCTCATCGACAAACAGGCGTTTGCGCGCATGCAGGAGGCGCTACAGCAGGCTGCCAGCGAAGGCGGCAAGGTGACGGGCGGCGAGCGCGTCGACGTGAAGGGATTCGGGAACGGCTACTACGTGCGTCCGGCGCTGGTCGAAATGCCGTCGCAAACACCGGTCGTGCTGAAGGAAACGTTCGCGCCGATCCTGTACGTGCTGCGTTACACGGATTTCGCCGAGGCGGTGGCGGCGAACAACGCGGCGGCGCACGGCCTGTCGTCGTGTGTGTTCACCACCGACCTGCGCGAAGCGGAGCGTTTCGTCTCCGACGCCGGCAGCGACTGCGGCATCGCGAACGTCAACATCGGGCCGAGCGGCGCGGAAATCGGCGGCGCGTTCGGCGGCGAGAAAGAAACCGGCGGCGGCCGCGAATCGGGTTCGGACGCGTGGAAGGCGTATATGCGCCGCGCGACGAACACGGTGAACTACTCGTCGGCGTTGCCGCTCGCGCAGGGTATCGATTTCAACCTCGGCTAGACGTTCTGGCCGCCCGGTCAGGCGGGCGGCGATGGCGATGCAGACGCAGATAACGTGTAACGCCCGGGCGCCGCGCAGCGCGCCCGGCACGCAGCTTCCTCACGGAGTGAGACGTGGATTCGAGAGTCGTGGTCGTCGGCGGTGGCGTCATTGGCAGTTCGATTGCGTATTTTCTGCGGGCGTCCGATCCCACCGTAAGCGTCACGGTCATCGAGCGCGATCCGACTTACGCGCGCTCTTCGTCGGCGTTGTCGGCGGCTTCGATCCGTCAGCAGTTTTCCACGCCGCTATCCATCCAGATGTCGCTCTACGGCATCGAATTTCTGCGCTCGATCGGCGAGCTGCTCGACATTGATGGCGCGAAACCTTCGATCGATCTGCACGAGGGCGGCTATCTGTTTCTCGCGACGCCCGCGGGTGTCGGCACGTTGCGCGAAAATCACGCGCTGCAGCAGAGTCTGGGCGCGGACATCAGCCTGCTCGATCGCGAAGCGCTGCAAGCGCGCTTTCCATGGCTCAATACCGACGATCTCGCCGCGGGCACGTACGGCGAATCGGGCGAAGGCTGGTTCGACGGCTATGGCCTCGTGCAGGCGCTGCGCAAGAAGGCGCAGGCGCTGGGCGCGCGCTACGTGGCAGCGGAAGTGAGCGCGATGCATCGCACCGGAAGACGCGTGACCGAAGTAATCGCATCGAACGGCGAAACGTATGCGTGCGACGTGGTCGTGGACGCGGCAGGCGCGTGGTCGCGAACGGTCGCGGCGATGGTCTGCGTCGACATTCCCGTTTTCGCGCGCCGTCGCAGCATTTTCAATGTGAGTTCGCCCGCGCAGCTTGCGCACTGTCCGCTGCTGATCGATCCGTCGGGCGTTTATTTCCGTCCGGAGGGCAAGTCGTTTATTTGCGGCACGTCGCCTGCGGCGGACAACGATCCCGACGACCTGCCGCTCGACGAAGTGGACCATGCGCTCTTCGATGACGTGATCTGGCCGACGCTCGCGCATCGCGTGCCGCAGTTCGAGGCGTTGCGCGTGCAGAACTGCTGGTCGGGCTATTACGAGTACAACGTGTTCGACCAGAACGCGATCATCGGACATCACCCGGATGTCGATAACTGCATCTTCGCGAATGGTTTCAGCGGGCACGGCTTGCAGCAGGGGCCGGCGACAGGGCGCGGCATCAGCGAGCTGATCCTGCATGGGCGTTATACGACGCTCGATCTGTCGTCGCTCGGTTTTGCGCGCGTGCTGGAGAACCGGCCGATTGTGGAGAAGAATGTGGTGTAGGCCGTGCGAAAACGCGTCGCGATGAATGAAAAATAAAACAGGTGTATTGAGTGGCGCATTTTCAGATTGATGGCCGTTCTCAATCCGGCTTTCCATTGCCGGGTTTTATCTGGGTTGCATATAAACCGTCGGATATTGCCGCTGTTCGAGACGGCCTGAATATTCCGGTCTGACGGAGTAATCCGCCGTATTGCGCAAGCTGATTCAGACGATTGTTATATGTCGTCAAATTTCGAGCGATCCTGGCTTGCGCCAGAAAATATCGGTTATGATCGCCACGACCGTCAGCCGGGCCGCTTCGCATGGGTTTAACTGGTTCTAACGGTTTAACGGTGTCAGTCTTTTAGCATGACGTTCAGTGTTGAACGGTTCAATGCTGATACTTTTTGTGCCGGTTTTCGGCCTTCCCGAACACTGCATCGGGCGATAACAATAAGCATTCGAAATCAGATGAAGATGTCGCGTAAGAAAATCGCCATTCTCGTGGCCAGTGTCCTGGTTGTCGCCGCCATCGGCATAGGGACGGGCTGGCGGTATTTCGGCAAACAGCATGCGGTGCAGACGGCCGAAGTCGTCCTCGATATTCACCATCCCGACGCCATCATCGATAGCGAAGCGCTCTCGCGGCTGCCGCGCGACATCCTGCGCGTGCCGCTGCTGCACGACGTACTGACGCAGGATTTCGTCGACTATTACGAATCGAACAGCAGCCGGCTTTCCGCGGAAGGCGCGCTGCGCCGGCTCGCGTTCGAGCATCACCTCGATCTGCGCGACGAGCTGGTCAGGCGCGTTTTCGACGAACCCGCGCACGTGTTGCTCTGGCGGTCACCGGACGGCCGTCCCGGCTACTGGATGATGTCCATGCATCGCAATGGACTCGCGAAACTCCTGCAGGCGCTCGCCACCGTGGCGGCGAGCGATACGCAACTGAGCCAGGTCGCGAAGCTGCGGGGCGACGTGCCCGTCTACGCCCTGAAGCTCGCGGTGGGCCGCACCGTGCTGTTCGCCGCGAAGGACGATCGCCTTGTCGTTATGTCGGCGCCCGGCGTGCTGCTCGATGCGGATAACGTGCCGATCGGCGAGCGCGCCGATCTCGTCGCCAGCATGCTGTCGGGCCACGACGACACGGCACGCGCTTTCCGGCTCGACGCATTGCCGGCGGAAGTGAAGGGGCATCGCGTGGTCGTGTCGGCGAACTGGCTGTCGTTCGGCTATCAGGCGTTTTTCTCCGGCATCGTGGCGCTGCGGTTTGATTTTTCATCGACGGGCGATGCGCCGGCGGTCTGGCAGACCGCGGCGCTGATCGATCCCACCCGTTTGCCGCAGCAATGGAACGGCACTGATCTGTGGCACGCATTGCCCGCCAACCCCGCAGCATGCGCGAGCCTGCCTGTCGACTGGAACGATGCCGCGGGCCTGCTCGGCAACGTCATCGCGGGCGGCCCGCAAGCGGCCACGCAGATCAGCGATCATCTTGCGGGGCCGGCGGCGGCCTGCTGGTACGCGAAGTCGACGCTGGTCGCGCCGGTTTTCGTCGCACGCCTGAAAGCCCCGGCCACAACGGTCGATCCTGCGCTGAAAACGGCGCTGGCCAGTGCGTTCGGCGAAGTAATCGGCGCGTATGAAGCGAACGCCGGCAAGGAAGCGGGCTATCGCCGTCTGCCTGTAACGACGCGAGCGCCAGGCGCTGACGTCACCGTCTGGCAGCGGCCCGTCAGTGCGCGCTCGGGCACGGCGCTCGCGGCCAGGGCGCCATTTGGCGCCCAGCTGGCCGCGCCACGTTACTTCCCGGTGACGCTCGCGCTTGCCCACGGCTACCTGGTGTTCTCGCCCGACGCGCGGCTCGTCGACGACACGCTTGCGGTGCTCGACAAGCGCTACCCGGCGCTCGCGGATACGCTGTCGCCGCAGCGCCTCGCGCGCACGATCGTCACGCTGACACCCGCCGCGGCCGCTGCGCTCATCGAGCGCGAAGCCGGCGCGGCGCTGCCCGCCGATCAGGAATCGATCTTCCGGAACGCGGCCCGCACGCATCTGACGCCGAAACTGCATGCGCTCGCGCACTATCCGCCGCTGTCGTTGAGCCTGCCGTCGAATCTGCCATCAACGACGTCGTGGGTGCCAGTCGAATGGCACTTCGATCGCGCGGGCACGGCCGCCGCCGGTGCGGAAGACCTGGAAAACGGCGGCGCGGATACGCCCCCGGATCAGCCCGGTGCCGGGAGCGACTGACATGCCGGCGCGCAACACCTCGGGTGTGCCTGATTCGCTGCGTCGCGCGTGGCTGGCACGCGTGGCCGCCGCACTGGTTACGCCGCTTGTCGCGTCGGGCGCGCACGCGCTGTCGGGCACGACCGCCCCGCCTGATCCCGATGCGCTTTCGCCCGGACAGTCCGCCGCATTTCGCGCGTGGTTCGTGCGGATCGTCGACCAGCAGATGCGCCGCGGCCCGACGCCGCGCTGGACGCAACGCGACTGCGCGGGACTCGTGCGCTTCGCGGCCGGCGAGGCGCTCAGGCCGCACGACGCGAAGTGGCTGCGCGCGAATGGCATGAGCGGCGTCGCCGACGCGAGCCGCTTGCCGCCGGAACTGCAGCTTTCGCCATCGCAACGCTCGCTGGCCAACCGCTGGGCGCATATCGACGGCAGCGTCGGGCCGTATGCGTCCGCGATTGCGCTGGTTCAACGCAATTGCCGTTTCGTCGCGAAGGACGTAAATCAGGCGCTATCCGGCGATCTGCTGTTCTTCGACCAGGGCGACGACCAGCATCTGATGATCTGGCTCGACCGCTGCATCGCCTATCACACAGGCACCGTCTCGCCGACCGATAACGGTCTGCGTGCCGTCGCCGTTTCCGATCTCATGCAATGGAAAGACTCCCGCTGGCAGCCGTTCGACGGCAATCCGAATTTCGTCGGGGTTTTTCGCTTTGCCTTTCTCACGCCATGATCCGTATGCCTTTCATCAACGCTTGCAGCGAATCTTCCGTCGGCACGCGGCGCCGCGCGCGCATGGTGTTTCTGGCCCTGATGTCGCTACTCGTGTTGTGCCTGTCGCTGCCGGCTTTGCCCGCGATGGCCGACGATGCCGCGACAGCGCCGGCCGTCTCCAGCACCGGCGACGATGCGGCGAACCCGCCCGACAATCCCACGCTGGCGTCAGCCACGCCGAGCGGATATGACACGCAGGTGGTGAACGGCCAGCCGTTCTTCCTGCTCTCGGACAAAAGTTTCGGCGCCAGTCAGGTTGCACAGGTGCGCCTCGAGGCGCCAGGCCGCGAATTCAGGTCGGAACTCGAGGCGTATGGCGGCGCGGATGTCGTCGTCTACCGCGTGCCGCGGCCGCTCGAATTCCTGAAGGCGCAGAAGAATCTGCATCGTCTGACCATCGCACCGAACTATCAGGGCGAAGGGCTTGCCAATACGCTCGCGTATCTGTGGGACCGGTGGTTCACCGGGGCGCGTCGCGCGTGGCAACGCGTCCTGTCGTTCGCCACGCGCAGCAAGGTCACCGAAGCCCAGCCGCAGTTCAGGCTCGGCGAGCAGGCCGGCAAGCCGACGCACTTCGAACCCGCGTCGCGCTTCGCGCCGCTGAAGGGCTACGACGTGGTTGCGCGCTTTCGCTACCCGATCTGGGACGCGAAAAATATCGAGCCGCCGAAGGGCGTCGATCTTGCGGGCAGTAGCAGCAACTTTATCGAGGCTTCACCGGGCAACGTGATGATTCCGGTCGGCAAGCTGCCGCCGGGGCTGTACCTCGTCGAGGCGATCATCGGCAACTATCGTGCGCACACATTGCTGTTCGTATCGGATACCGTCGCGGTGGTGAAGGCTGCATCGGGCAGCCTGCTCGTGTGGACCGCGCGTCGCGACAACGGCAGGCCGGTGCCCGGTACAACCGTGAACTGGACCGATGGCGTGGGCGTCCTGCAAAGCGGCACGACGGGCAACGACGGCGCGCTGATGTTGCAGCATGTCAGCCCGGAACGAAGCTATGTGCTTGGTAGCGATCCGGCGGGCGGCGTGTTCGTGTCGGAGAATTTTTACTACGACAGCGAGATCTACAACACGAAGATTTACGCGGTGACCGACCGTCCGCTGTACAGGCCAGGCGATCAGGTGCATGTGAAGTTCATCGGCCGCACGTTCAAAAATGCAACGACGTCGACGTCCGCGGCCGACGCTGACATCAACCTCGACGTGCTCGATCCGAACGGCTCGCCGATCGCGACGAACAAGGTGCATTTCTCGTCGGATACCGGTGCGCAGACAGATTTCAACATTCCCCCGGAGGCGACGGCCGGTGGCTACACGCTGCGCTTTCGCTACAACGGCGATATGTATGGCAGCGCGTTTCGCGTCGCCGAATATGTGAAGCCGCACTTCGACGTCAACCTGACGATGGACAAGACCGACTACGCAACCGGCGACACGCTGAAAGGACGCATCGCGCTGCGTTATCCGGACGGCAAGCCGGTGCGTGACGGCAAGGTGTCGGTGACGCTGCGCGCGCAGCGTGTCACGATCGTCGACGGCGAGCTGCGCTATGCGGGGCTCTTTCCCGTCAAGCTGGAGCAGCAGGAACTCACGACCGACAGCGACGGCAACGCGACGCTGAGCTTGCCCGCCGCGAAGGAGCCGAGCCGCTACGCGTTGACGCTGTTCGCGCAGGATGGCGCCGCGTACCGCGTGCGGGTGACACGTGAAGTGCTGATCGCGCGCGGCGCGACGCCATGGAAGCTCTCTGCGCCGAAGTCGTTCTCAAAGCCAAAGGAAACAGTCAACTTCACCGTGCAGGCGCTCGCCGCAGCCGACGCGGGCGCCACTGCCCGCGCGCCGGCCACGTGGGAATGGGTGCGCCTCGAATCGCAGACGCATGCGGGCGGCATGCTCAACGGCGCGCAGGCAGGCGCCACGCTGGCGTTCCCCGTCCAGTTCGACGAACCGGGTTCGTACATGCTCTCCGTCAAGGACGGCGCTGGCAACCTGCTCGCCGCGGCGAGCCACTGGGTCGCGGGCGACGGCGTGAAGGCGGTTCCCGGCAGCGTCGAGATCGTGTTCGACCGCGACCGCTATCGCGTCGGCGACACGGCCGAGGCACTGATCACGTTCCCGATGGCGGTCGACGACGCATTGCTGACGCTCGAACGCGACAACGTCGAGCGCCGCGCGTTGCTGTCTTCGGGCGGCGACTGGGTGAACCTGCAACGCGTCGCGCCCACGCAATGGAAGGCGCGTATCAAGGTCGGCGAAAACTTCGCGCCGAACATGACGTTCTCGGTGCTTTACGTACACGCAGGCGAATACGTGTTCCAGAACGCCGGCATCGTCGTCGCGCAGCCATCGATCGATATCGCCGTGAAAAGCGACAAGCCGGTGTATGGCCCCGGCGAGCTCGTCACGCTCGATCTCACGAGCGCGCTGAACGGCAAGCCGGTGACGTCGAATCTGACCGTGAGCGTGGTCGATGAAATGGTCTACGTGCTGCAACCGGAGATCGCGCCGGACATCGTCGATTTCTTCTACCACCCGCGACGCAATAACGTGCGTACGTCGTCGAGCCTGTCGTTCATTACGTACGATCTGGCGTTGTCCGCATTGCGCGGCGCGCCCGGCGGTCCGCAGCGCGGGCAGTACAACGAGCGCGGCGTGAAGGTGCTGGAACGGCCGCGTCGCGACGACATGGACACCGCGGCATGGGAGGGCAATCTGCACACGGATGCCGACGGCCATGCCCGCATGACGTTCAGGATGCCGGACGCGCTCGCGCGCTGGCGCATCACCGTACGCGCGGTTAGCGGCGATGGCATGGTCGGCCAGCGCACCGCCTACGTTCGCTCGGACAAGGCGCTATATCTGAAATGGAGCGGCCCGACGCATTTTCGCGCGAACGACCAGCCTGCGATCGACATGCTTGCGTTCAACCAGACAACGGCGGACGTGAGTGCCGACTGGATCGTCGATGGCGGCGGTCTGTCGATTAACCAGAAAGTCATGCTGAAACCCGGCGCGAATTATCTGAAGCTGCCAGGTGGCGCGCTGAAGCCGGGTGTGGTGACCGCGAGCTTGCGCCAGGCGGGCAACGCCGTCGATCGCCTGCAGACGACCATCGGCCTCGATGCAACCGGCTGGCTCGATCTTCACGAAACGGCGGTCACGCTGGATGCCGCGCAAAAGCCGCTTGCGCTTGCTCCGGACGCGCGGGATATCAGCGTACGCCTGATGGGCAGCGCGGCGAGCCAGTTCGCGCGCGTCGCGGATGATCTGATCGCGTATCCCTATGGCTGCGCTGAACAGACATCGAGCCGGCTCATTCCTCTGACGCTGGCGCGCGATGCAATCAGCCGTGGCGAGAATCCCCGCGCGACGCAAGACATCGACGCGCTGCTGCGTAACCAGCGACAACGTCTGGCGATGCTGGCGGGCGTCGGCGGTACGTTCGGTTGGTGGGGCGATACCGCGCGCGGCAGTGCGCTGATCACCGCGTACGCGTATTACGCGGACTGGCTGGCGAGCCGCAGCCTCGGCATCTCGCTGCCCGCCGACAACTGGCAGCGCGCGATGGACGTCTATCGCGATGCCGCCGGCAGGGAGCCGTTACTGCACCGAGCGCTCGCGCTGTGGTTCATGCAGCAGATGGGGCTGCCCGTCGCGACGCCGCTCTCCGGCGTGGCCGGTCAGCTCGCGCATGAGAGCGCGAAGCCTGCCGATGCGCACGCCGGCACGTTCGATGCGTCGGACAGCGTGATCTTCGCGCAGGCGGATACGCCGCGCGGCAAGGCGATGGCCGTTGTGTTGACTGCATCGATGGCACGCGGCGTGAATGCGCCATTGCCCGACGGCTTCGACGCGCTTGCCAGTGCCGCGCGCGCTTCACTTGCCGCGGATCCCGCACCGGTTGTGCAGAGCCTGCTGATCATGACCGGTGGCGTGGGGCGTTCCGCGACGAACGACGTGTCTGTCCTGCTTGCGAACAGCAGCGCCGGGTATCCGACGCTCGATCGCGCGTTGACGCTGCTATGGCTGCGCAAGTCGCTGGGCGGCGACGTGGTCGATACGTCATTGCCCTCGGTGCAGGGCTCGGGCTGGACATCGTCCACCACACCGACGGGCGCGGCTGTCTGGAACTGGAGCGGCGCCGCCGCACCCGCGACACTCGACGTCAACACAGTGCGGCCCGATGTTACCGCGCTGGTTTCTTTCCGAAGCCACGCGAGCGAAGCGAGCCGCTTGCCGGTCACGATCGAACGCACGCTGTACCGGCTCGTGCCGGTGGCAGCCACCGGCGACAAGGACAAGACGCAGGAGCCGGGCCGCTTCACGTTCTCCGCGAAGGCACTCAAACCGGGCGATTCGATCGACAGCAACGCGCTCTACGTCGACGAAGTCCGGCTGACGCCAAAGAAGGATGGCGCGTTTCACTATGGCCTGCTCGACGTGCCGTTACCGCCTGGCGGCTCGGTGGAGGCGACAAGCTGGGGCGTGAGCATCGAAGGTCTGCCCGGGCCGGGCGAGGGCGGCAGCGGTCCGCAGCCGTTCCAGCGCGCGGCGACGTTTGAAATGGGCGAGATGGCGTATCACCAGCCCGTGCCGTTGCTCGATCGTCCGGTCACGCTGCGCCAGCTCGTGCGCTTTGCGTTGCCGGGCACGTTCGTCGTGCCGCCAGCCCGATTCTTCCGGATGTACCAACCCGACGCGAAGGCTTTTGAAGGCGGCACGAGCGACAGGTTGATCACGATGCGGATCGAGTGAGTGACATGTCGATGATGCGGCTGCTGCGTGTGATGTCGGTGATCGTGTTGACGCTCCTCTGGGCCGGCCCGACGAACTCGCTCGCAGGCACGCCGATGCAATCATCCGCGCCCGGAACGACGCGCTTCGCGTGGCTGCATGACGGCCGCGCGGCGCTGTGGCAGTTCGATGCGCGTGCCGCGTCCGGCACGCCGCTGTCCGCGCAATCGGCGCAGGCGTTGCCGCCGACGCTTGAAACGCAGCTTGGCAGCGTGTGGAAGCTGTTTGTCTACGGCTACCTTGTCGACAAGGGCATCGCGTCGCCGGATTACACATGCGCTGGCGGCGATCCCGAAGAGGTGTATTGCTGCATGACGGGCGGACGGATCGATCGCGAACATGCGCTCGTGCAATCATGCGGCCTTTACTTCGCGCCCGCCCGTTTGCATCTCGATCCGGCCGGCTGGCGACAATACTGGAGCGCGGCGCATGCGCCCATGTGGCTGCGCGATCTGCGTTCGATGAGGTCCGGGCAGCGTGTGAGCGTCATCGATCTGCTGACGGCGTTGCAGTCGATGCCGGCACGTCCCCGCGCGGATGCGGCGAACACCCTCGTATCGGTGCTGACGAGCGGACGCGGCGAAGGGACCGTATCGTTATATGGAAGCGTGTTGCGCGCGAAAACGTGGACGATGCCCGATCCGGCGCGACCCGGCGCATCGATCGGCGGCGCCGCGGGCTGGCTCGCGGACGGAACGCCAGTGTGGCTCGGGGGCGCGGGTGGCAGCGCGCGCGTGCTGGCCGAGGCAGCGCCGGCAGTGGGCCCATTGCTGTCGCGGGTGAGCGTACCCGATGACTCGGCGTGCGTGGTGGTCGATTTCTTCGCGCGATACCCGATCCGTGAGGTTCTGGGCGAATCGAAGGGGAGCGCGAAGGTCACGCAACCCGGGCCGCTCGATGGCGCGTTTCGCGTCGGGTTTGCAAACGGCAACTGGTTGCGTATCGAGAGTCGCGATGAACTGATGCTCGACAACGATGCGGCCGGCCTGCCGCGCATCGTCGGGCGTTTCGGGTTGAACGACTATATCGCCCGCGTGGTCGAGCGCGAAGGCGACACGGATGAACCGGAAGCCGCGAAAGCGCTTGCCGTCGCCGCGCGAAGCTATCTCGTGCAACAGGCGCGACGCGACCGCGGGTGCTTCCGCATTGACGACAGCAGTCGTACGCAGCGTGTGTTGTCGCGTGCCGCGCGGGCGTCTGCGCGGCGTGCGGCGGATTTGACCGACGGGCTCGTGCTGACGGGCGTCACGGTTCAGTATCACCACGACCGGGCGGCGCCTCTACAGATGAGCTGGCTCGACGCGAAAGCGGCTGCGCGGCGCGGCCTCGCGTTCGATGCGATTCTCGCAAGGACATGGCCTCAGGCGACGCTGACATCGTTCCAGAGTCCGCTCTCGGACGATTGCCAGACGGTTGCCGGCGCGCGCGAGTGGCTCGACCGTAACGCCAGGCTGTGGGCGCGCCGCCTCGATACGGAACCGGGTTACGAAACCCCCGATCTGCCCGCCGTATGTGCGGTGCGTGATGGCCGCCCCTATGCCGATGCGCGGCGAAATCGGCTGTATATCCATCGTTTGCAGACTGAGGACGACCACATCGCGCTCGCGCATGAATACGTGCATCTTGCGTTTCAACATCATCCGCGCGGGCAGGACGAGGCGTTCGTCGAGCGCACCGCGCGCGCGTTAATTCGCTCTGACTGGAGCAGTCAATGAAACACGCCCCATGCAGCCGGCGCAACACGCGCCGCTGGTCACGCATCCATCCGACGCTCGTCGCGGTTACCGCGATTCTTCTTCTGTGCGCAAACCCCGCACGCGCGACCGGTATCGACATTACGGCGCCGCTGAACGGCTGGCGCAATACCAGCGGCGACACCGCGCGTTATACGCAGGACGTGCACTATCCGGCGGTCTCGGTGGCGACGCCCGAGGGGCAGTCGGTCAATGCGATGATCGCGGGACACATCAAGGGCGCACCGAAGGCGACATCGAAAAAGACATCTGTCGCGACCATGGTCGTGAACGGGACGCCGTTGCCGCAACGCGTCGAGGCCGACGGCAGCTTTTCGCGGCCGTATGCGTTCGCCGGCGGCAGCAACAGCGTCGAGGTGCGCGCGGCCGACGGGACCAGCAAGCGTGTCCAGTTCTACGACGCGTATAGCGGCAAGACGCGTCCCCGTCTGCGTATCGTGCTGGCATGGGACACGGACGGCACGGATCTCGATCTGCACGTCGTTTCACCGGACGGCGTGCACACGTTTTATGGCGACCGTGTCGCGCCGAACGGCGGTGCGCTCGACGTCGACGTCACGACCGGTTACGGGCCGGAGATCTATTCATCCGCGGCGCCGCTTCCCGGTACGTATCTTGTGTACGTGAACTATTACGGCAGCGGGAACCGCACAGGCGATATGACTGTCGCGCAGGTCTCGATCATCACCGACGAGAACACGCCGAACGAGAAGAGCGAGACGGTCCGGGTGCCAATGCGCAAGGCGGGAGAGCTGACGCTCGTGAAGACGTTTTCGATGCCGTAGCGGTCGGTTACATTGGGTTTGAACAACGGAACAGGTTGTTCGCGGATTGTCGTCAGACGTTTGACGCTTGCTGTTCCGCGGGACCTCACGGCCGCATCGTGAACGACGGAAGCGGCCTGTCCGGCCGGGAACGTGACCATGCGGAATCGCAACTGACCGTGAAGGCCATGTTCGAAGCGTGGCATCCCGAGGAGATCGTGGACAACACATCGGACGGCGCCAGAAGTGTCCGCCAGATGTTCGAACTGCACCTGTTGCCGGATTCAGGCGATACGCGGGTTGTTGATACCACGCCAGGCGACATTCGCACGGCCGTGCGCAGGCTCATCGACGCGGGGAAAATTTCGACTGCATATCGCTGCACATGTACGTCAATGCAATGTCCATGCGGGCGAGCATCCGCCACACATCGCTTCCTCCAGGGGTGCCTTTCCGGCACCCGCTTTTTGGACAGTCAGTACGTTTGATTTTCCGCAACGTCGCCCCGAAAAATCATCCGTTTCCTACGCGATTTCAAATGGGTCCTATTGCATCCGTGCGATCTCGCTGGGCATCATCGCGGCAGAATGAACTGTCGCGAAATGTCGAACGGAGACTCAAAAAATGAAAAGAGAGGGAATGGCTGATATCGCACAGCCGGTGTCACTTGCAGGACGCACAAGGCGGCAGGCCTATTTTCTGAATGCCTGGCATCGCCAGGCACCGCATTGCCTGTTAAACACGCTCGGTCAAAGGCAGACCGAAAGGACTTCGCATGGCTACTGTTGAACGCATCATTCCACCCACGATAGCTGCCGACGGCTCAGTGCACTATTCATCCGTGACATCCGCTCCGGACGACAGTATCGCCGTTTGCTACATGGTGCCGGACCGCATTATTCCGGTAATTTTTGTGCCGGGCGTCATGGGCACGAACCTGGAGCGCAAGGGGCAGCCGGATCCGGTGTGGCTGCTCGACAGCCGGACGACGGTCACACCATGGATGGGGAAAAGTCCAGCCGTACGCAAGCAGATGCTGAATCCAGACCAGACCGAGATATATGGCAGTGGCAAGATTCCATCCGGCACGGTGCAAACGGAAGGTGAGTTGCGACGCCGCGGTTGGGGCGAAGTGGCGTACATGAGTTACGGCGAGTGGCTGGTCTGGCTTGAAAATGCGCTCAATGATGCGCATGCGGGGACTGATTACGGACGCAAGGGGCTGCGCAGCGAACTCATGAAGCGCCTCGTGGCAGAAGCGCCGGGCGTTACGCCGCTGACTCACGACGAAGTGGCCCTGACGTACAAGTACCAGTTCCCGGTTCATGCTGTGGGCTACAACTGGCTGCAATCCAACGCGGTATCGGCGGAGCGGCTGGCTGCGAAAATAGACGAATTCACGAAGTACTATCGAGAAAAATTTCGCTATCGCTGCGAGAAGGTGATCCTGGTCACGCATTCGATGGGCGGGCTGGTCGCGCGTTACTACTCGGAGGCGATGGGGAATCGCGACAAGGTGCTCGGCATCGTGCATGGCGTGATGCCTGCCACCGGGGCGGCGGCCACCTACAAACGTATGAAGACGGGTGCGGAAGGTGTTGCCGGCCTCGCACTAGGGCCGAACGCGGCCACCATGACGGCAGTGGTCGGCAATGCACCGGGCCCGCTACAGCTTCTGCCGAGTCCCGAATACGGAATGGGCTGGCTCAAGATCAGGGATGGCGAGCAGTTCGTCACGTTGCCGCGATCCGATCCCTACAGCGAAATCTATACCGCGCGCGGCGCGTGGTGGGGCCTGTGCGACGACAGGCTGCTCAATCCGCTTGACCCGGGAAAGAAAATGATCGATCAGGATTGGAGCAATTTCGACAATACGATAAAGAAGAAGGTCAAAATCTTTCATGCAGCTATAAGCGGCCGATACCACGCCTGCACTTACGCCTTCTACGGCGACGATGAGAAACACAAGGCATACGGCGATGTGAGATGGGTGCAACAGGCCCCCTCGCTGATGCGCGGCGATTCACTTCCGCTTGCCAGCCTGTTAGGTGGCCAGGCGAGCGACGACCCTGGGACTGGCGGCCAGCTTGTCAAGGCAACCGCCAGCGGAAAGACGGCGTTCGGACAGTTCGTGCTGAAAGATGCGGATGAAAATGGCGACGGCACTGTGCCTGTGCGATCCGGCCGGGCACCGGCCACCATGGCAAAAGTCTGCATGGCCTTTCCTGGCATCGACCATGAGGGTGGCTACAAGCCCGATGCGACCCGTCGCTTCACGCTGTGGGCCATTACCAGGATTGCACAGAACGTGAAAGGCACCAGCCTTGAGTACAAGGCATGAAGTGCCGACGCGCAGGACTGACCGTCTGCATGCTAGTCGCGCTTGCCGCGTGCGGGAATAAGCCCGCGCCATTGACGCAACAGGAAAAACAAACCGTGAACGAATTGACCACGAATCTGAAGACGCGATGTGTGGGCCGCTACCTCGTTGATATGCCTGAAAGCATGTACGTTTCCGGCTACGCAAAAATTCAAGGTGTCGATATTGAAACGAAAGCGATGTCGGGCGATGCGTATCAGCGGGAAATCGAAAAGCGCGAAGCAGAGTTAAAAGCGACGAAGAGCATTGATGCTTACCCATTCCTGTATGCGGACGGCGAGGCGTGGGGCGGCGGAACGCGGTATTTTATTTATCGCGGCACCGCTTACGATGACCCGGGTAATCGGGTCATTGAAGGCTATAAGTGGGACCGTGGCTATCGAATCAAAATGAAGATCGAAGGGAGTGATTTTACTAATCCGGATCAGACAAGCGACCCGCTTGTCAAGCAAATGACCGTGAAGAACAACGTGCCCGAAAAGACGCGCCTGGTGTTTGGGTTGCTTGAAAAAGTCCGTGGCCGAGCCGACGACGAGATCCCAACCGAACCCGGCCTATGTTTTTACGGAGGCTTCCTGCCAGCGAAGGCCGGCAGCGAAGAGGAGATGAGCGAGCAGTATGTGCTCAAGGGTCACGACGACATCAATTTTGCCTTCGAGACCACTCCAGACCTTCGTGAGAACACGACGCTGTTGCAGCGCACCGACAGCCTGGAAGTCCGCGAGCAACTCAGGGCGGCCGACGGCGTGCTTATCCGCAAAGGATCTGTCGATCTGTCTGGCCTGAGAGCAGAGGAATGGCTGATCGAAGGCCGCAGACCTGGGGACGGACGCGGCAACTCATTCTCCCTCGTTGTCAACGAGATCACGAGCAGCCCTTCGTCGCCGTTCCTGTCCATGGATCTGACTACAGGGGGGCAGGTGCAGATCCAGGGCCAGTATGTCAAGCTCGACAAGGCGTCGCTGACAACAGGCGAAGCCGTTGCGCTGTGGGACGCCGTGTCACGTACCCTTCGGCCACGTCCAAACAGCTATTAATCTGGGCGCGAGCAGCGCTCCTAACAAGACACACGTCTAATATGTACGGCCGTCCTTCTGTAGGCAAACGAAGGTTTCCCCGAACCGCAGCGCGTCGGGAAATGGATGTTTGAGCACACGAGGGGAAAGAAGTTTCTCCCACACGCTGCCCGGAAAGCCTTATGCGGCGGGACTGTTTATCACAGGGTGTGATTTGTCCACAGCTTTGTGAATATTTTCTGTTGATAACCTCAGCGCTACCCCAACCGCAGATGCGGCAACATCGCCATCCCATGCCCGCCGTGCCACCAGACATGCCCGGCGACAAACCACGCCGCTACCCACGCCGCGCCGACAACCAGCAGATCGCAGCGTCCACTGTTCCACCAGTTGAGCGAATGACGCCCGGCGACCCACGGTACGCCGAGCGGATTGGGCCAGTCCGCGAGCAGATGCATCAGTCCACCGCACGCGAAGCCGAATAACGGCGCAGCGAACGTGCGATGACCGAGCAGGTGATACGACCATGCGAGCAGCGCGAGCCAGCCGACGCCCCAATGCGTGACTGTGCGATGCGTGATCCAGAGTCGTCGCGAGCGCGACCACCATGCGACTTCGAGCCAGTCGGGCGCCGTGCCGCCCGCAACACCGCCGCCGAACGCGAGCAACGCCCACAGATGATACGGACCGCTCGCGTGCGCGTGCGCGACGAGCGCCGCGGCGATGAGACCGGCGGCCCAGCCGGTCGCATGATGTGCCTTGCTTGATGCCATCGATATCCGCGCCGCGTGAGAAGGAAGGGCGGCTATGTTCGCAGATGCATGCGCCAAACGGAAGCGTGCGGTGCATTTATCGCCGACGCTGCGGCGACCGCCACTAGACCGCGCAGCGCGCGATATCGAAACGCAGCTCCGGTTCGGGCGGGTCTTCCGGCGAATCGTCGGGGCGCAGCACCTTGATCACTGAGCCATGACCTGACGGCGTCAGCGTGACGAAATACGAACTGTGTGAACTTGAGCCCACCGTGAGTTCGGTCGAGCCGTTAGCACCGGACGTCTCGACACGCGAAAGACGGCTCACGAGGCAACTCGCGACATCGGCGGTTGAACGGTGCGACGAGACGTACATCATCGGGCCGGTGGAACCCGTCTTTGGCGTGCTGCCGGACGAGCCGCACGCGGCGAGGACAGCAACAGGAAGCAGCAGAAGAAGTCTTTTCATGAGTCCAGTCGTCGGCGTCCCCGTCGATGTGCGGGAACATGGGGCGCGGGCGGAGCGCGATACGGACAGCCGTGATTCACCTGCTCCGCGACGAAGGCCGCCGTTCTTCAGGCGTACGCGTCGCGGGAGATGCAGCACGACGTGACGCAGGACAGGAAGGCGACTGGCGCAAAGTATACGCGTCGTTATCGAATGAATCGACCCATGTAGGGACCCATCCGCTCACGAAAACGCGTGCACGAAGCAGGCCAGACGGAAACGCACGCATATAAAATGCGCTCGCAAAAAAACGCGCGCGTGGCGGGAGCACGCGCGCGTTTCGCCGGACCGGACTGAACGTCCGGTCCGCATGCAACATCAGAAGCGGTGACGCAGACCGATCGCAACAGCCGTCTGGTTCGCCGTCGACGACGGTGTCAGCGTGTTGATCGCCGCCACGTTGGCGCCGAAGTTGCCGAGCTCACCCGATGCGTGCTGGTACACGCCTTCGAGGTAGACATCGGTGCGCCTGCTCAGCGCGTAGTCGCCCTGCAGCGACACCGTATGCCACTTCGGATCGCCCGAGCCGTTCGAACCCGACACCTTGCCGTTCGTGAACGTATAGGCAGCCGCGAGGCTCAACGCCGGCGTGAACGCGTACTTGCCGTTCACTTCGTAGTTGTCCATATGCAGGTTCGTGCCGGCGAGGCCGCCGATGAACGTGCCGCCCACGTTCGCGCTTTGCAGGTTGTCGAGCTGCGTGTGCGTCCACACGAGGCCGACCGTTGCCGGACCATACGCGTAGTTCGCGCCGACCCCGTACGTGCGTTGCAGTTCGGCGGCGAGGTTCGCGCTGCCGTCGCCGCTCGACACTGCGCCGCCCGTGTTGTTGCTGCCGCTGTTGTTCAACTGCAGGTAGGCAGCCGCGACGTTCAGCGGACCGTTCGAATACGATGCGCCGGCGCTCCACGCGCGGTTGTTCGAGAACTGGCCGGCGGCATTGCTGAAGCCGTACAGGCCGCCGAACTGGAGACCAGCGTAGTTCGCGCTGGTGTACTTGACCGCGTTCTTCACGGAGAACGAGTTGTTGAGGTTGTCGTTGTCGAGCGGATGGCCGGCCAGGTTGTTACCGTAACCCGAGCCCGCGGCTGACAGCGGCGCGAGGTAGTCGACGACGGAATCGTACTGGCGGCCGAGCGTCAGCTGGCCGTATTGATCGCTCTTCAGGCCGACGTAGGCCTGGCGGTTGAACATCGTATTGTTCTCGGAGAACGAGCCGTTGTTCAGGTTAAAGCCGCTTTCGAGGGTGAAGATGGCGTGCAGACCGCCGCCCAGATCCTCGCTGCCGCGCAGGCCGAAGTACGTGTTCGAGACGGCGCCGCTGCCTTGCTGCCAGTTGCTGTGACCCGCCTGGTTGTTCGTGTAGACGAGGCCGGCGTCGAGCGTGCCGTACAGCGTGACGCTGCTTTGCGCCTGTGCCGAGGCGGCAAACGCGCCGAGAATACCCGCAACGATAAGGGTTTTTTTCATGCTTTTTAACTCCGGGACAGTGCATGGGGAATCGCCTCCAGTTCCTCTCTGGTAGAGCCGGTCTGTTGACGATTCGCAGCGAAGTGTATTCGTCTGGCGACAGATTTTTTGTCCCGAACGACGCAATAATGATTTACGGAATCAGTAACGATTAAATGAATTGCCGTAACTGCGGATTTATAAAGGAGTTTCGGATTCTGTTATCGGCCACCGTCGTGTTTCAGTTGGTGACTCCGTTGCTGTACCGCGACGGAAGGCGATGGATGGCATATGCCGCTGTGCGGAGAATTGTCAATTCTGGAAAAAGTTCGCGCGCTTTCATGCAAGGTATTGTTGCGGTTTTTGAGGGTGTGATATCGGTTTTAAAATGAAATCACCTCTGATCATGAGATTTGTTTTCTCGTTTTTTAAAACAATTACCAGGTCAGGTTTTTTTGAATATCGTCAGTAATATATTTTAATTGACGCGATATACGCAATTCATCGTTCCACGCATGGATGTATTGCGCAGGCGTCTTGTCCGTCTGGCCGGGTGACGGCTTCGCGCGCCGCGATGCGGGTAAAATCCGCTACTTGCCCGCTGGAGTGTCCCTGAACGTGAGTAAAACAGTCATGCCCGAAAATTCGCTTCCCCTATCCGACCCGGCCGCCGAAGACGAGGCCACCGAGCCCGAAGTCCAGCAGAATCCCCGTCTGTGGCGCGACGACGGCTGGACGGCGCGCGTCATCAAGAACGAGGATGATGACGGCTGGGCGGTGCAAATGATCAAGGACGGCGAGCCGGAGCCCGCGCTCGTCGGGCCGTGGACGATGGGCCGCGACAAGAAGAATCCGAAGCCGCTCGATACGTCGGCGTTCAACACGCTGGTGAAAACGGCATCGGAAGTGTTGCGGCGCCACGAGCAGCAGTTGCACGCGCTGCTTCACAAAAGCGTGAACGTCGCCTCGGCGTCGGGTGACGACGAACTGGAAATCACGCTCGACATCGTGCCTTCGGAAGACGATCCCTACGCGCTCCTCACGGCGCTCGATCCGTATGGCGAGCAGCTCGCGCAGGTCAAGGTCGCGCCAAACTTCAGGCTGACGAAGGCGAGCGCGGCAACGTGGGTCGAGAACGATTTTCGCCGGCCGGGCTGAGTTGCGGCAAGCGCGGGCGCGGCGGCGTCTAGCTGCGTTTGCAGAAGATCGCGGTCAGGTGCGGCCCGGCGTGATGGACGACAGCCGTGCCGCCCAGACTGTCGACAACGGCCTGTACCTTCGTGTCGCTGGCGAATACCACGACGCCGTAGGCCGATTTTGCGAGCGGCTCGCCGTCGCCGGTACGGAACATCGGGTCGTCCTTTTCGAAGCCGACCACCGCGAATACCGGAAAGCCGAACGCCGTGAGCCTGGCGCCGCGCGCAGGCCAGAACGCGTTGATCGAGTTGCTCTCGACGCGCATGGGCTTCGGATCGATCAGTTGCTGGCCGGCGAGATCGGCGAAAAAGCTGTGGGCGGTGGTGTTGCAGGCGAGCGCCGCGTCGAGATCGGACGCGTGCGAAAACGTGGGTAACGCAGCAAGCGAAAGGGCAAGAACGGTAGAAAGGGCAGAGATGAAACGTTTCATGGGAATCCGGATGGTGCGTTCGCAATCCGCCGACGATCTTCGTGGCGGAGGTTGCGCCGCAGCCATGACACCCATGGTGGCGCAACAGGTACGGCACTTTACCAGGAATCCCAAAAACGTGCGCCGGGGACCACGCCGAAACGACGATTTTGCGCAACGAAACAGTGACGTAGACAGCAAGGATTTCATAACCCGTATATATTTCCGGGTTATGAATCGACGACCCCCTATCCGCCCGAACGTTCCCGCGCCCCGTACATGGGACGCGCGGCTCGCCCGCCGGCTTGTGACGCCTCTCATCGACACCCGCATCACCCCCAATCATCTCACCACGCTACGCCTGCTGATCGGCGTTGCGGGCGCATTGTGCCTCGCTCGCGGCAGCTTTGCTTTTTCGAACGCGGGTGCTTTTCTGATCGTCCTGTCGAACTTCGTCGATCACACCGACGGCGAACTCGCGCGCATCAGCGGCAAGACGAGCCGGATCGGTCATTTTTACGATCTCGCGAGCGATGCGCTCGTGACCGTTCTGCTGTTCCTCGGCATGGGCATCGGCATGAGCACGGCCGGGGGCCTCGGTCTGGTCGCATTGCCGACGCTGCTGGGTGCCATTGCGGGCGTATCGGTGGCCGTGATCTTCTTTCTGCGCATGCGGATCGAGGAAATGGCGGGCAAGGCCGGCACGAAACAGGCCTCGGCCGGCGGCTTCGAGACCGAGGACGTGCTGTATCTGTTGCCGCTCGTCACGCTGACGTCCGGCACATCGCCGTTCATCATCGCCGCATCGATCGGTGCGCCGCTCTTTGCCGTATGGGTGATGATCGATTACCGCCGCGTGTCGCGCCGTGCGCGACCCGAGGCGCAGTCCAGTCAGGTTATGGGTTAGCAGATGAATGTGCATGCTGGAGACGACGTGATGGAATCCGTCGCGCTGGACAATTCACAGGTCACGGGCTCGCAGCGCGCGACGCCCGACGCCGATCGCGCCGTCGCAAGCCGTACGCACGGTTTTGACAACGCGCGCCTGCGCAAGGATTTCGCCGACCAGGGCGCGTTCCTGTATCTCGACGATTTCCTCGCGCCGGAAGTGACTGCGCAACTCGTCGCGAGCGCCCGCGGGCTGCTCGACGAGGTGAACCGCAACTATCTGCCGGGCCACAAGCAGGGCGGCAGCGTGAGCCGCCACACGATCGATCGCCTCGCGCCGTTCATCGCAGAACTGTATCGCTCGAAGGAACTGATCGGCTGGCTCGAACAGCTGTCCGGCGATCAGTTGATGGTGTCGCCCGCCGACGATCCGCACGCGTATGCGCTCTACTACTACACACGTCCGGGCGACCACATCGGCTGGCATTACGATACGTCTTACTATGACGGCCGCCGTTACACGCTGCTGCTCGGCGTGATCGACGAATCGACCTGTCGTCTCGACTACGAACTGCACACCCGCGACGACAGCAAGCCGGACCTGCCCGGTTCCGTGCAGATTCCGCCTGGCGGCCTCGTGTTCTTCGATGGCGACAAGCTGCGTCACCGCATCTCGCCGATGGGCGAAAACGAGATGCGCGTCTCGCTGACGTTCGAATACGTCACCGATTCGAACATGCGTCCGTGGAAGCGCTTCATTTCGAACATGAAGGACGCGATCGCGTACTTCGGTTTCCGTCAGGTCTTCAGGCAACTGATGAGGCGTAGCGGAGACGCTGCGTGACGCGCGCGGCGATGATTCTGCTGACGATCGGCACCGCGCTGTTCGTCGCGCTGCTCGCGTGGCAGGGCTTTGGCTCGGTCGCCTCGACGCTGCTCGCGGCGGGTTGGGGTCTCGCGCTTGTCGCTGCGTTCCACGTACTGCCGCTCGTGATCGATGCCGGCGCCATCTCCGTATTGTTCAAGCCGCGCCAGGACCACGTGACGCATCGCGACGCCGTGTTCGCGCGCTGGATCGGCGAATCGGTGAACAGCCTGCTGCCGGCCGGCCAGATCGGCGGCCCGGTCGTGATGGTGCGCCAGCTCTCGCAACGCGGCATGCGGATGCGCGATGCCGCTGCGGCGGTCACCGTGAGCACGACGTTGCAGGCGCTCGCGCAGATCGTCTTCGCGGTGCTCGGCCTGTTGCTGTTCAGCGCGTACGCCACGCACGGCCCGCTGCGCGAACTGCGTACCGCGACGTTCATCGGCACCGGCGTGCTCGGCGGCATGGTCGTGATGTTCTACTTCGCGCAACGGCGCGGGCTGTTCGGCCGCCTGCTGCGCACCATGTCGAAGGTATTCGGCAAGCGCGACTGGTCGGCGCTCACCGACAGCGCCGATTCGATCGACGCCGCCGTGCATGCGCTTTACCGCGAGCGCGGCCGCGCCGCGGCGAGTTTCGCGTTGAGTTTCCTGGGCTGGCTTGTCGGCACGGTCGAAGTGTGGCTCGCGTTGCGGTTCCTCGGCCATCCGGTTGGCTGGGTCGACGCGATGCTGCTGGAGAGCATCGGCCAGGCGATCCGTGGCGCGGCGTTCGCGATTCCCGGCTCGCTTGGCGTGCAGGAAGGCGGGTATCTGCTGCTCGCGCCGCTCGTCGGTCTGCCGCCCGATGCGGCGCTGGCGCTCTCGCTCACCAAACGCGCACGCGAACTCCTGCTCGGTCTGCCGGGCCTGTTGTATCTGCATTTCAGCGAACGAAAATGGCAGCGTCGTCGTGCGACGCGCGTGCCTGTTGCCGATTAACCGTCTTTTAGAAAGGGCCGCCCATGCGCGCGATCATCCTTGCAGCAGGTCTTGGCCTGCGTCTCCAGCAACCGGCTGGCGATCAGTTTCCGAAGTGCCTGTTGCAATTCGACGGCGTGACCCTGCTCGAGCGTCATCTGCAAATGCTCGACGCCGCGGGTGTCCACGATGTCGTGCTCGCGCTCGGCTTCCAGCCGGAACTCGTCGAGGCGGAGCTCAAGCGCATCAACTGGCCGCATCACGTCGAGATCGTGCTGAACCCGCGCTACGACCTCGGCAGCGTGCTGACCGTGCATACCGTCGCCGATGCGCTCACGCGGGGCGGCGACGTCCTCGTGATGGATGCCGACGTGCTGTACGACGAGCGCATCCTGAGCGCGCTGGTGGCGGGCGAGTCCGTCAACCGCCTGCTGATCGACCGCGACTTCGAAACCGGCGACGAGCCCGTCAAGCTGTGTCTGCAGGACGGCGTGCCGGTCGAACTGCGCAAGCAGCTGGCCGTCGGCCTGCAATACGACACGATCGGCGAATCGGTCGGCTTCTTCCGTTTTCGCGAGGAAACCGCGCGCCGCTTCGCGGAAATCGTCGCGGGCTATATCGACAGCGGCCGCGCGAACATGCCGCACGAAGAAGCGGTGCGCGACCTGCTGCTCGAGCGCAGCCAGGTGTTCGATACCGCCGATGTGACGGGCGCGCCGTGGATCGAGATCGACTTCCCGAACGACGTCGCGCGTGCGGGCCGCGAGATCCTGACGCAGCTGCGTCCGTTCGTCAGCCTGGCGCGTCAGACCACGTCCTGATCTCGCGCGGGCATCGGGGTCGGGCACGTTGGCGCGTTTCGTGCCCGCTGGCAGCCCCAAACCGGATTTCGTGCGCGATTGACAGCATCGCGCACGCGAGCGATGCGATAATCGCGTCTTTACGTTTGCGGCTTTGACGCCTGCTGTCCATCTGCCAATGCCTCTTGCTCTAGGCACGTTCATCGTTCCCCTGATCGTCGCGTGTGCGATGTTCATGGAAAACGTCGATGCCACGGTCCTCGTGACGTCGCTTCCCGCACTTGCACACGACCTCGGTCACGATCCCATCACGCTCAAGCTCGCGATCACCGCGTATGTGATCGGCCTCGGCGTATTCATTCCGATCTGCGGCTGGGTGGCCGACCGCTTCGGTTCGCGTACCGTGTTTCGCACCGCGATCGGGATCTTTATCGTCGGCTCGCTGATCAGCGCCGTGTCGACGTCGCTCGGGATGTTCGTCGTCGCGCGCTTCGTGCAGGGCATCGGCGGCGCGATGATGGTACCGGTCGGACGGATCATCATCTTCCGCTCGGTGCCGAAGTCGGACTTCATCCGGGCGGTCAACTATCTGACGGTGCCCGCGCTGCTCGGGCCGGTCGTGGGGCCGCCGCTCGGCGGTTTCATCACCACGTACCTGCACTGGCGTCTGATTTTCGTCATCAACGTCCCGATCGGCATTTTCGGCATCTGGCTTGCGAACCGGCATATCGCGAACGTACGCGAAGCGCATCCGGGGCGCCTCGACTGGGCCGGCTTCGTACTCTCGGCCGGTGGCGCGTCGCTCTTCATGCTCGGCTTGTCGCTCGTCGGCGGTGAGCTGGTATCGGGCACGGCGTCGACGCTCATGTGCGTGGCCGGCGTGCTGCTGTTGCTCGCCTACTGGTTTTATGCACAGCGCGTCGAACTGCCGGTACTCGATCTGCGTCTTCTGCGTATCCCGAGTTTTCACGCGAGCGTGGTGGGGGGCTCGCTGTTTCGCATCGGGCTCGGTGCGGTGCCGTTTCTGCTGCCGCTTGCGTTGCAGGAAGGGCTCGGGATGACGGCGTTCGCGGCGGGCGCGATTACGTGCGCGTCCGCGTTCGGGTCGATCTTCATGAAGCCGTTTGCCTCGGGCGTGCTCGCGCGCTTCGGCTTTCGCCAGGTGCTGATGATCAACGCGGCCATTTCGGGCCTCGTGATCGCCGTGTACGGAGTCTTTGTTCCTGGCACGCCGCACTGGTTGATCTGGTGTGTGGTGCTGGTGGGCGGCGTGTTTCCGTCGTTGCAGTTCACGAGCCTCAATTCGCTGGCGTACGCCGACATTCCGAGCCGTGACGTCGGCCGCGCGACGAGCGTGGCGAGCGTGATCCAGCAGATTTCGCTGGGGCTTGGCGTGACGCTCGCCGGCCTCGTGCTGCAGATTTCACATGATTTGCAGGGCCACGCCGCGATTGTCTGGACGGACTTCTGGCCGGCATTTCTCTTCGTCGGGCTGTTCTCGGTGGCTTCGATTCCCGTCACGGCGCGACTGCCGCACGGAAGCGGCGACGAAATCGCGCGCGGCGGCCGCGGCAGCACGTAACGCGCTATATGGCGGCGCCGCGGGCGCCGGCTGCTGCGTCGCGACGGCGCCGCGGGTTCGCCTCGTCGAACGTTCGTTCGCCCGTGCATTGCGGACGATTGCCGGGCACGTTGATCGACGATGCCGGCACGATCGCGCGTCTTGGCGTGCGCGTCGCCTTTCATGAGCGCCTGTGCGTCTTGATGATTCTCCTTGCTGCCGGACGACTTTTTTCGTGCCGCACCATCGGTCGCACATACTGGGACGCTTCGCAAATCCCGGACTCGCGTGATATAAGCCCAGAACAGACTTGTTCATCGCTGCATGAGGGAGTTGACATGGGGGACACGCAATGAAGCTGCTCAACAACGTGAAATCGTCGGCAACGGGCTTTGCGCTGGTTGCGCTGGTATCGGTCTCGGCTACGTTTCTCGAGAGCGCGCCGGCCGTTGCCAAGGGTGTCGTCAGGCCGCAGCCGGCTGTACTGAGCGCATCCGCGATTGCGGTGGCGGACAAGTACAGCGCCGATGCCGCCGGGCAGATTTTCAAGGAAGGCGGTAACGCCGTCGATGCGGCCGTTGCGATTGCCTTCACGCTTGCCGTGACGTATCCGGAAGCGGGCAACATCGGCGGCGGCGGTTTCATGACGCTCTACGTGAACGGCAAGCCGTATTTCATCGACTACCGCGAGCGCGCGCCGCTTGCGGCGACCCGCAACATGTACCTCGACGACCAGGGCAACGTCATCAAGGGCAAGAGCCTGTACGGCTACTACGCGGTCGGCGTGCCGGGCACGGTGGCGGGCATGTGGGAAGCGCAGCACCGCTTTGGGCGGCTCAAGTGGAAGCAGGTTCTTGCGCCCGCGATCAAATACGCCACCGACGGTTTCGAAGTCGACGAGCAGCTCGACAAGCGCCGCGAGACCGCTTCGAAGGAATTCGCTGGCAAGACGAACTTCGACACGTACTTTGGCAACCTGAAGCAGGGCGTCAACTTCAAGCAGCCCGATCTGGCCGCCGTGCTGACGCGCATCGCGAACAACGGCGCGAAGGAGTTCTACAACGGCAAGACAGCGGACCTGATCGCGGCTTCGATGCGCGGCCACGGTCTGATCACGAAACGCGACCTGCAGGATTATCGCGCCGTATGGAGGAAGCCAATCGAAGCCGACTGGAACGGTTACCACGTGATCACCGCGCCGCCGCCGAGTTCAGGCGGTATCGGTCTCGTGCAACTGCTGAAGATGAAGGCGGATCTCGCGTCGGACTTCAAGGGCGTGCCGTTGAATTCCGCGCAATACGTGCATCTGATCGCCGAGATCGAGAAGCGCGTGTTTGCTGACCGTGCGCAATACCTGGGCGACACTGACTTCTACAAGGTACCGGTCGAGCAGCTGATCGACGACCCGTACATCGCAAAGCGCGCCGCCGAAGTGAACCCGACGACGCCTTCGGACACGAAGAGCGTGCAGCCGGGGCTTGGCACATCGATGCCGGAGAAGGCGGAGACGACGCACTTCTCGGTGGTCGACAAGTGGGGCAATGCGGTATCGAACACGTACACGATCAACGGTTACTTTGGATCGGGCGTGGTGGCCGAGGGCACGGGGATCGTGCTGAACGACGAGATGGACGATTTCGCCGCGAAACCGGGCGTGCCGAACATGTTTGGCGTGGTGGGCAGCGACGCGAACTCGATCGAACCGAAGAAGCGTCCGTTGTCGTCGATGTCGCCGACGATCCTGACGAAGGACGGCAAGGTATCGCTGGTGATTGGAACGCCGGGCGGCTCGCGGATCTTCACGTCGATATTCCAGGTGATCAACAACGTGTATGACTTCAACATGCCGTTGCCGGAGGCGGTGGCCGCGATGCGCTTCCACCATCAATTGTTGCCGCCGAACACGATTTTCTGGGAGCCGTACAAGCCGATCGATGGTGAACTGGCGAAGGAGATCGAGGCGAAGGGATACGTGCTGAAGGGACAGGATTTCAGCGGCGACATCCAGGCGATCAAGATCAATGGAGATACACCGGAGCCGGTATCCGACCCACGGGGACGCGGGATATCGAGAGTGATCCAGTAGCCGGAAGGGCGGAAGAGGAAGGAAAGGCGGGCATCGAGAGTCGGTGCCCGTTTTTTATCGTGGCGGGTGGGTTACGTCAATTCACTGTGGCGAATCAAGGCGTACTGCCCCGAGAGGAATGCTGGATATCTGGCTTGTTTCAGTTCTCAAGCAGCCACGACGGGATATCGCGCTGCACATGGAGGATGCGCCACACGTCGATATGGTCGTCGCGCTCAAAATAAAAAACCAAGTAGGGATAACGTGACAGCGACCAGCTCCTCAATCCGGGAAGATCCAGTTCGTAGGCATATCGGGTTGAACCGGTTTGAGGACGCCGCTCTATATGGCTGTATGCCGCTTCCAGTGCGTCAATAAGGCCGAGTGCAGCGTGTTGCGAGCCTTTGCCCAGGTAGCAAGCGATGGCATCCTGTACGTCCTGCGCGGCCTGCTTTCGCTGGGCAACTATTTTCGCGCGTATCAACCGCGAGTACCGGTCTTACCCGGCTTTCGAACCTTGGCGCGCAGACCGTCAAAATATGCTGGGTCTGCTACTCCGGCGGGCTCAGAAGCGCCGCCGACGAGCAGCATTTCCCGAAGGCGCGAGCGGTCCTGATCGTTTCGGATCAGCTCACGCACATACTCGCTGCTCGTACCGTATCCGCGCTGGATGACTTGCTCGTCGACATAGGTCTTGAGAGCGTCGGGTAGGGATATGTTCATGGTCGTCATATCCGCATACTAGACAATTTGGCAAAATTTGGCAAGATTGAGGTGCGAAACCTGTTGCAACGACGCAAACGAAGAGAGACCTTCGCGGCGCCGCACGAAGTGCGAAGCAGGTCGAATGAATGCTGTGCCACAGGCGGCGCTGCGCGAGAGATCAGATCGTGCGCGGACCAGCGCGGCTTAGAATGTGAGGGCGACACTTCATGGGTTGCCATTCCCCGGAAATGACACACCAGGAAAAGATGAGTTATCGAAGCGCCTTTCTTTGCCTGCTTTTCTTTGGCAAGGCGCCCCGAAGGAAGTCCCCTTGGGGGACAAAGAAAAGTAGGTGCCGCCCCGCACAGGGGCGACGCTAATAGACCGACATGATCACAAGGAAAGGCCAAAAAACCCTAAAGCTTCAAAATCCGCTCAAAAAACCGACACCACGCATCGGCATGAGCGGCATCCTGAGAGGACAAGGAAGAAGAACCAGAGGAAGAAGAACCAGAGGAAGAAGAAAAAGAAGGAAAAGAAGAAAAAGCCTCATCCCCAGCCTGCCGGCAGGCAAAAACAAACCGTTCCAGCGCTTCACGATCGCCGAACACCATTTCCCGCTGCGCTGCAACAACCACAACCCGCGCGGGTCCGCGCCTGACCCTGGGCACACCGAAATCGTCATATCCAGCGATGTCACGCGCAACTTTCACCTGGTAGTCACTGGCCAAGTCGCTCTCCTCAGCAGCTGATCGATCTCCCCAGTATAGGCAACGAATCGGCAACAAAACGGCTAACTGGCCTGCTCAACCGGCGTCAAGGCCAGTTCGAGCTTGCGCGTGCCGCGCAGGACAACCACCGAAACCACACGATCGATCCGCGAAGCGTCGAGCACCCGCTGCAATCCGTCGACACTCTCCACCTCGACGCCGTCGATACCCACGATCGTGTCGTCGGTCCGCACGCCGGCCGTCGCGGCCGGGCTGCCCCTGACCACTTCCATGACGCGCACACCGCTCGCCGCCGGCAGCCCGAAATACCGCTGCACGCGTCGCGAGAGGGGCGTCGTCGTGCCGGCCACGCCGATATAGGCGCGTCGCACGCGCCCGTAGGCGAAGAGCTGCATGATCACCCACTTCGCCGTATCGATGGCCGTCGCGAAGCAGATGGCCTGCGCGCCGGGGATGATCGCCGTGTTTACGCCGATCACCTGTCCCGACGCGTTGATCAGCGGGCCGCCCGAATTGCCCGGATTCAGCGCGGCGTCGGTCTGGATCACGTCGTAGATCATGCGTCCCGAATTCGCGCGCAACGAGCGGCCGAGCGCGGACACCACGCCGGTCGTGACCGTTTGCGCGAGCCCGAGCGGATTGCCGACCGCGATCGCGATCTGCCCGACGCGCAGCTTGCCCGATTCGCCCAGTTCGACGTGCGGCAACGGTTCGGGCGAGCCGATCCGCAGCACGGCGAGATCGCTGTCCGGATCGTCGCCGACGAGATCGGCGTCGAACCGGGCGCCGTCGGCCAGCGTCACGCGGATATGCGTCGCGCCATGCACGACGTGGCTGTTGGTCAGCAGATAGCCGTCGGGCGTGAAGAGAAAGCCCGAGCCCGTGCCGCCGCGCACGCCACGGCCGCCCGGCCCGCTGGGGTCGCCCGGCAGGCGCCGTTCGACGGAAATAAACGCGACGGCCTGCTGCACGCGCCCGAGCGCGCCGATGACGGTGCGGGAGTAGGCGTCGAGCAGCGCGTCGTCGGTGGCGAGCGGGTGAGGCGCGGCCGCGTCGGATGGCACGCCAGGCGACAGATCATCGATGAAACGGGGACGGCTTCCCATGATGAAGCTCCAGATAATTGGACCTGCAGATGCGGGGTCGCGCCGCTGTTTTTCAAGTGTCGCGGCGTCGACGCAGGGACGCGCGATGCCAACGTGCTGTGAGACACTTCCCTGACATTGGCCTTGCGCTGCTTTCGCCTCCATCACCGCAGTCCACGGTTGGAGCGGCAACCCTGCAGAACAATTCGCGCGAAAGGAGCACGACAGCATGAACGAGCCCGAAGTCGAATCGCTCAGTGCGATCACGCTTGCGACGCATGACATGGCCCGTGCGGTAGCATTCTACGAAGCGCTGGGTTTCCCACGCCGCTTCGGCGGTCCCGACGAGGCGTTTACATCATTCGCGCTGGGATCGTCGTTCCTCAACGTGATCGCCGACACGCGCGGCCCGATCAGCTGGTGGGGGCGTGTGATCATTTACGTGTCCGATGTCGACGGCATGTACCGCAAGGCGCAGGCCGCCGGGTTGACGCCGGAATTCGCGCCAGCGGATGCGCCGTGGGGCGAGCGCTATTTTCATATCGTCGATCCGGACGGGCACGAGCTGAGCTTTGCGCGACCCCTGGCCCACACCTGAAGCCGTCAGTGCGCCGTGACAGCCACACCGGAGTAACACGGTTGACACTTCGCGCTTCGATAATCGGATCGTCGGTACCGCACGCATCGTGCGGGCAGTCCGTTTCCGTCGCACAGGAGAATGACGATGAAAGAAAATGACATGGCCCTCGACGCCGCGGCGTTTGCCGAACGGCAGCGCCGTTTCGAAGAAGACCTCATCGATGCATACGACGAGGAACTCGAAATGGAAGTGGACGACCGCATCGTCGACGGTGCGGACGGCCTCACTGCCGAAGCCCGCGAGGCGCGCAAACACTATTTTCGCGAGCTGTTCCGTCTGCAGGGCGAACTCGTCAAGCTGCAGGACTGGATCATGCACACGGGGCACCGGCTCGTCGTGATCTTCGAAGGCCGCGATGCGGCGGGCAAGGGCGGTGCGATCAAGCGCATCACGCAGCGCCTGAATCCGCGCGTGTGCCGCGTGGCGGCGCTGCCGGCGCCGAACAACCGCGAACGGACGCAGTGGTATTTCCAGCGTTACACGCAACATCTGCCGGCGGGCGGCGAAATGGTGCTGTTCGACCGCAGCTGGTACAACCGCGCAGGCGTCGAGCGCGTGATGAATTTCTGCTCCGACGAAGAGTACGAAGAGTTCTTCCGCTCAGTGCCGGAATTCGAAAAAATGCTGGTGAGAAGCGGCATCCAGATCGTCAAATACTGGTTTTCGATCACCGACGAAGAGCAGGAAATCCGCTTCCAGAACCGCATTCTCGATCCGCTCAAGCAGTGGAAACTAAGCCCGATGGATCTGGAAAGCCGCCGTCGCTGGGAAGCTTATACGCAGGCGAAAGAAGTGATGCTGCATCGCTCGCACATTCCCGAAGCGCCGTGGTGGGTCGTGCAGGCGGTCGACAAGAAGCGCGCGCGTCTGAACTGCATTCACCATTTGCTGAGCCAGGTGCCGTACCACGAGGTCGACCATCCGCCGGTCGCGCTGCCTGACCGCGTGTACAACACGGAGTACATTCGCCAGCCGGTGCCGGCTTCGATGATCGTGCCGGAAATCTACTGATCCAGTCCGGGCGCAGGTCATGAAAAACGGCGTGCAGTTCAATGAACTGCACGCCGTTTCCGCATCCGCTGCGCCGTCGAAGCTGCTTCAGAACACGAAGCGAAACGCCCAGTACAACCCCCCCGCGAGCACGATCGAAACCGGCAGCGTCAGCACCCATGCGAGCACGAGGCTGCGCACGGTGTTCCATTGCAGGCCCGAACCGTTTGCCGCCATCGTGCCGGCCACACCCGACGACAGCACGTGCGTCGTCGAAACCGGCAGGCCGTACATGTCGGCCGCGCCGATCGTCAGCATCGCGACCAGTTCCGCCGAAGCGCCTTGCCCGTAGGTCAGATGCTGCTTGCCGATCTTCTCGCCGACGGTCACGACGATCCGCTTCCAGCCGACCATTGTGCCGAGTCCCAGCGCGATCGCGACCGCAACCTTCACCCATGTTGGAATGAACCGGGTGGCGTGATCGGTCTGCTTCCTGAAGTTGTCGATGGCCCTGAGGTCGTCCGCCGCGAACGCGGGCTGCTTCGCCTTCTCCATCAGGCGGATCGCTTCGGACGCGACGTACATGTTGTTACGCACGTTATCGACCAGGTCTTTCGGCACGTTCGCCATCGAGCCCGACGAGCCGACCTGCTGGCCGATCTGCTCCGTCAGCTGTTGCAGCGCGGGGATCGTCGCGGGGGTGAGCTGGCGCGTCTGCACGAAGGTTTCCACGTCGGTACGCGGGTTCGCCGAAGGCGGCGCGCCGTTCGTGTATTTCGCGAACGTCGCCGCAGCCTGTTGCGAGACCGCGAGGAACGTCTGCGTTTCGGCCGGTGTGACGGCCTTGTTCAGCGCGAAGGAAGCGGGCACCGTGCCGATCAGGATCAGCATGATGAGGCCCATGCCTTTCTGGCCGTCGTTGGAGCCGTGCGCGAACGACACGCCCGTGCATGTGAGGATCAGCAGGCTGCGGATCCAGAATGGCGGCGGGTTCTTGCTCTTCGGTTCAGCGTAAAGCGCGGGAACCCGCACGACCGCCTTCAGCACGCGCAACAGCAGGGCGGCTGCCAGAAATCCGACCAGCGGCGAAAACAGCAGCGACTTGCCGACGCCGAGCGCCTGGTTCCAGTCCACGCCGCTTGTGCCTGACGAGCCGTGGATCAGCTGGTTCATCAGACCGACGCCGATGATCGAGCCGATCAGCGTATGCGAGCTCGACGACGGCAGCCCGAAATACCACGTGCCCAGATTCCAGATGATCGCGGCAATCAGCAACGCGAACACCATCGCGAAACCGGCGCTGTTGCCGACCTGCAGGATCAGTTCGACGGGTAGCAACTGCAGGATGCCGAACGCGACCGCGCCGCTCGACGTGAGCACGCCCAGAAAATTCCAGGTGCCCGACCAGACGACAGCGAGGTTCGGTGTCAGCGAATGGGTATAGATGACGGTCGCGACGGCATTGGCCGTGTCGTGAAAGCCGTTGACGAATTCGAAGCCGAGTGCGATCAGCAACGCGATGCCGAGCAGGAAATACGGCAGGAACGCGTTGGGGCGAAGCGGCTGCAGATCGTCGATCAGATGGGTGGCGACGTAAAAGGCGCCGGCGGCGATGACGAGCACGAAGACGATGAGGCTCGCATTCCGGCCTCGTCCAGCTGCTACGTCCGGTTGCGGATAGGAGAGATCTGGCATGGCCTTGCCCTGAAAGGATCGGTTAGCGGGACCTTCGATCCTGCAGGGCGGGCGTGTCAGGCTGATGACGAAACCGTGTCGGTTATGCCCCTTAAAGCATGCCTCAAGCGGCCGCTTCGGGAAAAATCGCGCGGCCTTGCGTCATGTCGCGCAGCGCTTCGCGTGCTGCGTCGACGACGGTAGCGGGCATCCGGATGGTCAGGATCACCGCCATGCCGTAGGCGCTTTCCGCGAGCGCGTGATGTTCCTGCTCGATCCAGCGGCGCACGCGCGCCTCGTCCGGGTACCCGATCTCGACGGCCAGCGTCACCTGGGCGATGCGCTCGACGCGCGGTGCATCCTGGAGCGCGGTCGCGATCGCGTCGGTGTAGGCGCGCACGAGACAGCCCGCGCCGAGCTTGACGCCACCGTAATAGCGGACCACGGCGGCCAGCACGCCGTCGAGATCGTGATGCCGCAACACTTCCAGGATCGGCCGGCCGGCGGTGCCCGAGGGTTCGCCATCGTCCGACATGCCGGACTGACCGCCTGCGAGCAACGCCCAGCATACGTGCGTCGCGCCCGGATGTTCGTCGCGCAGACTGCGCAGCGCGGCCATGGCCGCATCGCGATCCGCGACGGGAATCGCGTGCGCGATAAAGCGGCTCTTGCGGATTTCGAGTTCGGCGGTGAGGGCGACGGGCAGTGTGTAAGTCGGCAAGGCGAGGTTCTGCGAAGAAAAGGAACGCGTCGCACGAGACGGCGCAGGCGTCATGGTAACGGATCGCCGGTTCACGGGGCCGCGCGGGGCCGCGCTACCCCCGGACCAGCGCGCCTCGCACTCGCGGATTTCGCAACGGTGTCTTGCGTGAACGCGTGATGACGCCATCCGTGGCAGCCCGCATAATCCGGGTCTTGACGGATCTAGCTCCCGGCTGGGGCGAAACCGGGTTCCTCACCTGGTCGGTCCGTCACCTCTACTTCTTCTTCCATCGCGCTCACGGCCATGCGGGATTCCTCGATCAAACCGCGGAACGTCGTGGTGCTGAGCGTGCCGTCAGGTGCGGCGGCGGGCGCATCGGGTTTGTCCCCGGGCGGCGCGCCGAAACCGATAATGAGCGCGGCGGACGTTTCCTGCGCGCGCACGCGTCGCACGAGGTTGCGCAGATAAGGCGGCGACGCGGCGGCATCCAGAGATATCACACACATCACCGATACGCGATTCACATCCACCGAAGCCACATCGCCGCGACGAAAGTGCTCATAGGTCGTGGCGACGCAGGCGGTCCGGTAACGCGTCAGCAACTGCACGGCAATCGCCGTGGCAACTTCGTCGAACGCGCCGCGTCCGGCGACGCATAGCACCGGTTCGCCTGTCATCGTGGCGACGCGGGTGGCGTCCGCGGATGTCGCCGGGTTCGGTTCGTCAGGCGCGAGTATGTCCGGAGCGCCTTCCACTGCTTCGAGGTTCTCGACGATATCGACGAGCGCCTCGTTGATCCGCGCAAGCTGTTCCGTATGCAGCACACCGCGCAACGCATCGTTGCGTGCGAGGCGCAATCCTTCGAGCACGACCTGATCGTAGTAATCGACGATCGACATCTCGCCGAGCAATCGTTCCGCCTGGACGATCGCTTCATGCAGATCGTTCGCGAGCAGCCGCTGGTAGAAGTTCTGGGCAGGCGTCAGCGCCGGCTGGTCGCCCAGCAGCACGGTAAGGAAGTTGAGGCGGTCGGCGTAGCGGCCGAGCGTGACGATGCACAGCGTGAGCGGCGTCGACAGCACGAGACCGACGGGCCCCCATAGCCAGCTCCAGAAAATCGCCGCGACGATCACCGCGAGCGGCGACAACCCCGATCGATGTCCATACAGAAGCGGCTCGAGAACCTGCCCGGCCACCAGATCGATGACGATAAAGAGCACCAGCGTCCATACGGCCATCGTCCATTGCGGCTGAATGGCGGCGGCCAGACACACGGCGAGCACGGCCGCGATCCAGATGCCGATATACGGCACGAAACGCAGCAGCGCCGAAATCACGCCGAAGAGCAGCGCGCCCGGCACGCCGAGCAGCGCGAGCCCGAGCGCGATGATCGCGCCCACGCCGAGATTCAGCCCGAGTTGCGCGACGAAATAGCGGGAGAGGCGCACGGCGGCGTCGTCGATGGCCGTGGTGGTGCGATGCAGGTCGCTCGACCCGAACAGGCTGATCAGGCGGTCGCGCAGGTCCTCGCGCTGCAGCAGGATGAAGATCGTGACGACCAGCACGATGAACGTCGTCTCGATCGGCGCGATGGCGGGAGAAAACGCGCGTTGCGCAAGTTCGAGCGGCGTCGGCGCAGGTTCGTGGACCTCGACCGTCATCGGCGCGGCGGGGGTCCCGCGGGCGGGGCGACCGGTGACACGCGGCGCGGGCCGCGAAGGCGCGACCCGCTGCAGCGCGCTGGCGGCGCGGCTGAGCAGTACGTCGGCGCGACCGACCGTTTTCTCCTGCACGGTTTCGATCTTGCGTTCGATGGCCGCCTGATACTGCGGCAGGTCGGCGGCGAGCTGGACGATCTGTGCGCCGATCAGCGCGCCCGCGCCGAGCAGCACGGCCAGTGCGAAGAACACCGCGATGAAGATCGACGGTAGCTGGCCCATGTGCAGGCGGCGCAGCGTGGTGACGAGCGGGGCGAGCAGAAAGCTGAGCAGCACCGACAGGATGATCGGGATGAGAACGGCGCGCCCGAAGTACAGCCCGCAGACCACCACGACCCCGGTCACCACCGACGCGAGTCCATGCAGCGTCGGCGTGTGCGGCGGATACACGCGATTGGGTCTTCCGTTCGGCGGCGACGGGAGGTTCATGAGTCAGGGTTCCGGGTGAAAGGGCGCCTCGCCGCGAGAAGGCGGCTTCAGCGACAGGGAACGAATTTTAGCAATCCGCGTGCCCGGTGGCATTGGGCCGGCGCGGCCGGAACACCGGCGCCGGCAGAGCGATCGATGCGGCTAACGCGTCTGTCGAGTATGCGCTGTCGGGCGGGGCGAGGCCAGCGTGTCGATTTCGCCCAGGCCTTCTTTGGCATCTATCTGGCGTCACCATCTCCGAGGCCGCAAACAAGCTGGACGGCAGCGAGGTCTATTCGATCTGAGCAGGCTCGCACCGCCCGGCGTACTCAAGCGCAAGGTCAAGGTCTACGTCGCGCCCAATCCAAAGGACCACGCACAACCTCGTGTTCCGTGAACGAGATATGCCAGGGTCCTGGTGTCGTGAGTTAGACGTTCGTTGTATTAATGTCCGGTACAGTCAGCGATGACGAAATGCGGCTTGAAGAGCCGCCTGGACTCACGTAATCCTTCTTCGGTAAAGATCGCGACCGATCGCGGATTGGCGTTGTAGCCATCGAGGTAGTAGCGGATAGCGTCGTCGTCGAGTTGTCGTGTCGGACGATGTGCGCCGCGTCGGCAAGAGTGTTCCGGCGTGGTAGTGAAGCCGCACTTTTCGTGTCCGCGACCCGGACATGCAGGCAAACGGAATTCGCCAGGCTGCGTCCCGTCGAAAATCAATCACTTGCTAACGAACTCTGTCGTCAGTTCCGGTCTACCCGAACCGAATTAGTTGGACTGCGCGGATTTTTGTCGCGAATCCGTCAGACCAGGATTCAATCCCTGGCTGCTACGGCAACGATCGCCCCGTCCTGTGCCGGCCGCGTGAGGCTGCACGCGGCCACTTTCGGCCGTTCGTCTGACCCACGCAGCAGTCACTCGAACGGCCGGTCCGCTCCGAAATCTGCCCATTGCTTAGCACGCTTGTCGGCCAGAAGCGGCCAATCATCTGAGCGCCACCCGGCGAACAGCTCCAAGCCCAAATTCTGACGCGCCGTCCGAGTCGACCACTCCAACGGCGGCCATTTAGATGTTTTTTCGCGTCTCTGGGGTTTCTTCACGCCCTTCTCGCCGTCTTTGGTAGAAAGGGGTGACGGCGCATCGCCGAAAGAAGGCCGCAAAGCAGCAGTTTTGCGCTTTCCCGATCCCAGCTTCGGCTGCTTTGCCACCGACTCAGCGATTTTCTTGACCTTCTTGGCCGCCTTGGTGTCGATGCCGCGCCGCGTGAGGTCGATGCCGATCACACGAATGTCCTCAACACCGGGGTAGTCGTTCGATATAAGCACCCAGTGTCGCTGCAACTCGTCCACGAGCATCTCGAAAGCGTCAACTCGGCGCCCATTCGGCAGATCCCAGTAGGTTTTTGTCCCGAGATAGACTATGACGAAGATGCCGCGGCTTGAGCGGAGATCGCGCAGATAGTCACCACACAGCTGGGTTTCGAGGCGCTCAAAAAGGTGAGGGCCAGTCCACTTGTCAGCAAGCTTGAGTTCGGCCGGCACTGGGGCGTCAAAGCCGACGCCAAAGAACCGCAGATCGGGACGCTTCGCATCGGCGAGCTCCTCTTCTTGCGGGATGACGTATCGGCCGGCTGCGCGATCGCGACACCATCCACCCAAGAACTTCCTGAACTCCGTCTCCTGATCGACCGCCTGGAGGATCGAGGCGATGCTGGAATCGCCGTTCTCGAGGTCGTGCTTCAACGCTTCCAGCTTGTCGACGGCGTGATACCAGAGTTCGCGGTGATTCGCCGGCGTCGCTACTAGCGATTTCCCGAACTCCTGGACCTGCGACGGCGTCCACGCATCGACGTCCGCGTCTGCGGCGGCCTTGGTCTTCGCGTCGTAGCTCATCCACGGCCGGGAGCGCTCGTCAGGGTGCGCGCGTCCCATTTCGAGCAGCGCGAGGAACGCCTCCTTCCCAGGCGTCTCTCGGATAAATGCGATGAGCGCATTTCGCGCATCCTGCGCATCGTCTCGCAAACCTGGCGAGTATACGCCTTGCCCTGCGCGGTCGATGTCGTCGTGCTGCCGGATGTAGCGCGCCATGAGCAGATAGAGCGACTTCATGTGCTCGACCGTGCGATACGCCTGCCGAGCTCGTCCTTCCTGCGACCTGCCACCGACGAGGGCGACGACGAACGCAAGGGCCAGCTTAGTCTGCTGGACCGGGTCATCCATACCGGCAAACCGGGCGGCAAGGGCTGGGATCGCGGCGGCAGGATCGGTTCCGACCCAGGCGGCGAACCAGATCGGAGAAAAAGTGAGGTTGCGAGTGGCGTCCGCGTTCCGCGAAGCAATTGCAGCGATCGTCTTGTCGTCGACCGATGATCGGTTGACGATCGCGAGAAGGTGGCCGAGGTTTCGTGTATTGACCCGCTTCGCGCGCAACTCGGGCAAGAGCGCCGGAGCAATCTGATCCCAGATCCAGTCGCCATGCCAACTGACGTCACAGAGCGCGTAGTGGCTCTCTCCCTCCTCCGTTTCGGTAGAGAGCTCGTATTTGATCTCCTTCAGCAGCACGTCGAAGACTTGTGATGGGAACGACGCATACAGCCGGGGAAGCCAAACTGGAAATCCATTGAGCTCCTGTAGGGCGTATCGTGTCGCGATCTCCGCGTCAGCCGGAAAGAAAGAAGACGGCCAATCGATGGTTTCCCGCGCTTCGATCGACAGTCCGGTAAGACCGAAAATCGTCGAGAACGGCGTGGTGTTCGCGGCGGCACCCTCGGAGCGGAGCACAGGCCCGTTCTGTCGCCAGTATCCTGCGGCGCCATCCCGGAAAGCGAGTGCGACGTCCTGGCCGAACTCTTCGATGAGCGATTGCCAATTGCCCTCTGTCCACCAATTATGCTGACTTTCGGCGCCACGCATTTGCTCGTGCAGGTAGTGCTGGTCGCCGGAGATCATGCCGGGCTTTCCGAAGTCGCGGATCTTGTCCACTCGGCCCGCGAGGATCTGCTTTGCCTTCTCCTTGGACGCCGCTTCCCTCTTCGCCTCCTTCTCGGACCTGCGCTTCCAGGCTGCTTCCTGGCGCTTGAACTTGGTATTGGCACCCTTGGGCGGTTTGAGCAACTTGCCTAGCTCAGCATCCACGTCAGGATAGACCGACGACACCTTCTGGAGCGCCTCTCGCCACGCCCGAAGCCGAGCATTTTGCTGGTAGAGAGTAAAGGCGAGCGTCAGCGCGACGAGTTTGTCGTCTTGGAGTCGCCGAGTGGCGATCTCGTCGCACATATAATCGAAATCTGAACCGTCGAAGGCCCAATAGGTGCCGAAGATCGAGACGTGCCAGTAGTCAGTCAGCCGCTCACCGTTCTTGCGCTTCCGTCGCGCGCGCTCCTCGGCGACGCTATGCCAGAAAAGTGCACGGTTGAGCGCTGGCCATCCGCGGACCAGTTGTGGCAGTTCGTTGAGCCCACCCTCGAATGCGCCGCGCTGGTAGGTCTCGGCTATGGGCAGCTTTCGCAGGATCAAAAGCGCAGTTTTCTTCAGCGTGGCAGGATCGCGGCCTTTTATCAGCCGCACCAAGCCTTGGCCCGCGATCTGGCCGAGCCAGCTATATCGCTGGGAAATCTCGCAGTGACGCTGCTCGACGACTGGCCTGCGGCTCAGAAGTTTGGCGAGTCCATCGAGAAGCGTGGGGAGGAGCGTCGGCGGAAGTGCGGCCACGTAGCTGGCGAGCGAATCCAAGAGCGGATCGGTCTCGTAGCGCTTCTTGGGTGCCGTGAGCGCAAGGGCGGCGAGCAGCCAGTCCACGTCGGCCTGCGTCTGGCCGAGGCCGACGACAAGCTCACCGAGCCATCTGCGCGAGAGCGGCGGCGTTTCCTTGATGAATGCCTCGCGGACCTCGGAGCAGTCGTGTCGCGACCCGACTTCGATCATTGCCCGGATGGCTGCGATCCGCGCGTACTCCGCGCGCGAGGTGAGTGCGAAGTGCTTGGCCTTGTCCGCGAGGGTAGCGATCCCTCCTTGTGCGACCATGCGGAGAAGGAACCAGACGATGTCGTCGTCGCTGCTGTGCTTGTCAAGAAGTTCCCGGATGCACTCCGCGAGGTCCGGATTCGCGAAACGCTGCACGGCCGAATACTCGGTGGCGCTTCGGCCATGCGCTGGCTGGGTGAGTTGCTCACAGGTTTCGCGCAAAATTTGGGCGCGTGTATCCACTGGCAGTTGTGCAGGATCTCCACCCTCAAACAAGACCTCGGGCGCGAGACGCATTACGCGCTCAAGGATCCGCCGGTCAAGTAGGGCTAACCAGGGAAGAAGCGGGCGCATCGTCGGCACCACAACCTCGATGCCGTATTGGCGACGGAAAAAGAGGTTCTCGATCTTCGCCCGCGATCCTTCGTCGACAAGCATGGCGTTGAGCCATTCCGCTGTGAGAAATTCCCGGACGGAACGGTGGTGGAAGCGTACCGTCCCGTAGATGCCCTCGTCGAATATCGGCCTGGTCAGGAGTGTCCGACAGTCGGTATCGTTCCAGTCGGTCAGCACTTCCTTGATCGAGAGCCCGCGGTCGTTCTGCTGACCGTCGGGCACCCGGATAGCCGACTCCTTCGCGAGCGTCGCTGCCGCCGCGACAAAGCGCGCGCCCGCTCGGATACGGTCCTTGGAGATCGGGTTAGCGTCGGCGCGGTCTTGGTCGCGCTCCTCCAAGCGTTTGTCGATGCTCGCCCGTATCAGCTCGAGACGCGAGCCAATCTTCTTGTTGGCGATCCAGAACTCGACTGTCTCGGCGAGGTCCAGTGGGCGGCCCGTGAACGACCATGCGTCAGCGCGTTCTACCGCCTTTTTGAAGCCTTCGATATCGGTGACGCCCTTCGCGCTGGCAAAGCGGTCGACCTGCTCGCCAGCGATCTCGTCGAGCGCGACGATGCGAAATGGCGACTTCCGACCCTTCGGTACAGGGACGTCGCTAGTGGTCACGGCTTCATCGGACTCCTGGTCCTGGTCGGGCGCGGTCGCCGGCGGCGTCCACGGTAGCGCCGCCTCACAGATCAGGAGATCAGTCCTTGGCCGCCAAGCGTCGGTCCGTCCGGTGATGACGACATGGGTACGTTGAAGGACGCGGCCGAGCTTGCGCCCGACCTTCCGTATAGCGCGCTCGAAATCTTTCGGGTCTTTCAGCCGTGCTTCATCGACGGAGTCCAACAGAAGCCAACCGCGCTCGCTAGAGGTCCTCCACTCCTCAAACTCCTCGGGCGTTCCCTCCTCGAACGCGGCGTCGAAGTCTTGGGCGAGGTGCTCAATGCGCAGGAAGAAGGCTCGCTTCGCGCTCTGCCGCAAGTTGCGGCAGACGTGCCGGAGCTCTTCTGTTTTTCCGGACCCTGCCTCGGAGAGGAGGACAACACGCGGCTCCTCAAGTAGATCGGACCATTGCGTAGGTTTGTCGCGGCGCATCAGCCGGAATAGATCCGACTCCTTGCCTTCCTCATCGCTAAGCGCGAGATCGTGAAATGTGCGGTGAAGCTGGATAAACTCGTCGAGGTCGACCGACATCTAATTCCCCTTTGCATCGTCGCTGCCGAGAGACGGTGCATCTGTTTCCCACCATTAACTTATTAATTATGACGTAAGCATGATTTTACGGGGTCATTACATCAAAGATGTGCTGTGGACCGTCTGGGTTATTCCGGGAAGTGAAACGACATAATCAGAACGGGATGCTCACACGTCGGTATTTCATGACCCTATCTGCTGTTGGATGGAGTCAGCATGCATGACCGGGACAGTACGATTTTTGCCATTGAAACTATGGCTGCTCGACCGGGGGTTACGGGGAGTAGAGTTATCTCATCATTGGCGATGGCCAAGCGTCCCGGAACGGCCCCCGCCCGGCGGCGGGAGCCGCCCCCGGGCCG
>NZ_CAJQYY010000015.1 GCF_907164575.1 Paraburkholderia gardini | reverse complement strand
ACACCGCCATTCGCCTGTCTCGAGGGCTGATCCCGATGGCTTTTACCCGCCCGCAATCCCCGCCCCGTCAGGGCGGGCCATCCTCTCTCAGTTCACCCTCCCGCCCCAGATAACGCCGCGACAGACGCACCATCTGGTGGCGCACACGCTGCTGGACATGTCTCATCTGCTGGGCAATCTGCTTTCCGTGAGCGGGAATTTTCACTGACGGGGCGCTCCGCTACACCACCGGTCGTTACGCGCCAGGCGTCATGCGGTTGTGGGTGCCTCAACCCACCCAGGGGAACATCGTCAGCACCTGAAGAATGGCTTCGTCGAACGGCGTCCGGCGACCGATGCCCAGCGCTTCGAGCCGGCCGGCGTCCAGATGGCAGTTATGCGGGCGCGGCGTCGCGTCGGTCGGCGTATGTTGGGGCTTGAATTGCGCGTCGAGCCGCAACGCGCCGGCCAGATGGCGCGCGATGTCGTACTTCGTCATCGGCTCATCGCCGGACCACTGGACGATGCCGTTCACTGTCTCGCCATGCATGTGGCATTCCAGCATCTGCCGGATGACAACCGCGACATCGGGCGTGAACGTCGGATAGCGGATTGCCCAGGCATCCATGATCGCGGGCGTTGCACCAGCCGCGCCTCGCACCGACGCGGCGATGGCAGGCACAAGGCTCGTCACCGCCGATTCCTGCCAGTCGACGATTGGCCCGTACAGCAACGGCAGACGCAACACGCAACCGCGCTCCGCCGTCTCGAGCAGCGCCCGCTCACCGTCCAGCTTGCTGCGCCCGTAGGCGTTGAGCGGCGTGGGTGGATCGTCGTGCCGGTAGGGCGGCCGGCTACCGTTGAACACGTAATCGGTGGAGATCGAAAGCACCCAGGTGCGATGCCGGCTGGCAGCCGAGGCGAGCGCGCGCACCGCGTCGACATTCAGCGCGCGGGCGAGCGCAGGATCGTTTTCGCAGATATCCGGCCGCCGCTCAGCGGCCGCGATGACCAGCGCATCGGGTTTTTCGCGCGCGATGAACGCGTCGACGGCCTGCGGATCGCGGGCGTCGAGCACGGTCATGTGCGAGTCCGCGCGCCGGAAGGCCGTCGGAACGACCTGCCAGCTGGCCTGCTGACCGAGTTCTCCGGCAATCGCCCGGCCGAGCAACCCGGATGCGCCGACAACGGCAACCTTGAACATGCGTTGCCTCTCAGGCGCCGCTGACCGGCGCGCCGACGACCGTATAACCGGCTTCGTCGATCGCGGCCCGCAGCACATCCGCCGGCTGCTTCGACTCGACCAATACCTGTCCGGCTGCCAGATCGACCTTGACCTGCGCCGACGCGTCCTGCTCGCGGATTGCCTGGGTGACGGCTGCAACGCAATGCTGGCAGCTCATGCCTTCTACCTTGAATTCCAACATGAATCTGTTTCCTTTTGGCGATGCAGCAATTGAACGATCTGAATTATGCCTGCCGTGTGAGCATGTATTCGATGGTAGAGCTTCCCACGGTAGGAAGGTGTAGCATCGAATCAGATTTTCGGAGGTGCATATGAATATCGGTGAAGCGTCGAAGGCGTCTGGCGTCACGGCGAAGATGATCCGTTATTACGAGAGCGTGGGTTTGCTGAGCGCAAAAGCACGCACGACCGCTGGTTACCGCGTGTACGGCGAGGGGGAAGTGCATTCGCTGCGGTTTATCCGCCAGGCACGGCGGCTGGGATTTCTGGTGGAGGACATCCGCCGGTTACTGGCGCTGTGGCACGACCGCTCGCGCGCGAGCGCCGAAGTGAAGTCGATCGCGCTCGAACACGTCGCGGATCTCGACCGGCGCATCGAAGAGTTGACCGACATGCGCAATACGTTGGCGCATCTGGCCGCGCACTGCCACGGAGACGACCGCCCGGATTGCCCGATCATCGAACGTCTGGCCGACCCCGAGCCGACATCAGCGGCGCATTGTCATGCCGGGCAATAAGGTTGCGACAACCGTTTGACGGTCTGTTGCTATCAACTTTCGAAGTTTGCACAATGTCGGCGCATAAATGGCGGAGATATCTGGCTGCGCGATGGTAATCCTCTCATTATCATCGAAAAAGCGTGCACCATTCCAAAACGGAATGCACAGTATTCGACCATTTCACTAGCAAGGTTGCACCAGAAGGCTATAATGCGGGTTAACCCTTTTAAGGGAAATCCCTGATGTTAACTTTCACCAGGGACTCAATCTGATCCTTGGAGAAACATCATGTTTGCATACATCGTCGAAACGCTAAGCAACTGGTTCGAAACTGCGGAACGCGACCGTCGTGAAGCCTTCCTGGCTTCGTCGTCGGATATCGTTCAGCTCGAGCAACGTATCCGTTCGCTCGAAACCAACGGCTACTCGTTGTAAGCGTCTGGCCTGTTGCAGCCGCTCCGTGCGGCTGATGTAGTACGAAAAAAGCCCTGTATCGTCGGGGCTTTGTCGCATCTGGAGCAGGGCAGGCGTACGCCGTCGTCACGATCGACTAGCCGGAACGATGCGCTCACGGTAAGGTAAGGCGTTTTTCTGCCGCGTGCCGACGGGTCCGTGGGCATCCCGACACTAACTAAAACCAGTCAGAACCGACCATGCTCCTGCGCCAATCGATTCGTTTCGTGTTCCTGGGTGTTGCCGTGTCGCTGGTGACATCGGCGGCCTTCGCCGCTTCGGGCGGTCAACCGCTCGTTCTGGATACTCAACGCGGCATCAGCGACGGCCATAGCGGGACCGTCCTGCAAACCGCGCCACTATCGCACGCGCCGATCGTGCAGGCGCAGCCGATGGCCACACCCGCCGAACTCTCGACGAATTCATCGATGCCGATCATCGTCGCGCCTTATGTCGATGTGCAGACCGGCGGCGGTTCAGCCCATCCGCATCCACAACCCCGTCCGCAGCCCCGCCCGATGCCACAACCGCATCCGGTGCTGCCACAATAGGGCCGCACGCTTCGCTTCCGGACGGAGCAGGTCTGCTCGTAGTTCGGATACGTGGTGGGGCGCGCTCGCGGCTTCAAGCCTTCGCCTCATGTGCGCCCTGGCCTTGTACCCGGCTAGAGGCTCAATCGCCGCGATATTCGATTGCGAACTGCGCCGCCTTGTCCTGCCCGAGCGCATCGACGAGCCACGGTAGGGCCTGCTTCAACATCGCCGGCAGTGTGTAAGGCGGATTCAGGATGAACATCCCGCTTCCGAAGAGTCCAAAACCATCCACAGGCGGATTGCTGACCGTCAGTGAGACGTGAAGCCAGTTTTTGTCTTGCAGACGCTTCAACTGGTCGGGAAAACGCTGTGATTCCAGACGAGTGACCTGCGGATACCAGACGGCATACGAGCCGGTCGCAAACCGGGTCAGGCTTTCCTCGACGCATTTGAGCGTGCGCGTGTAGTCGCGTTTGTCCTCATAGGACGGATCGATCAGCACGAGCGCGCGGCGCGGCGGCGGAGGCAGCAATGCCTTGATGCCATCGAAACCATCGCCGGCATACAGCATCGCGCGCCGGCCGGCGTCGCGAAAGTTATGACGCAGCACGTCGATCTCGGTGGTGTGCAGTTCGAAGAGGCGCATGCGGTCCTGCTCACGCATCAGCCGCCAGGCGAGATAGGGCGAACCGGGGTAATAGCGCAACTCACCGTCGGCGTTCAACGCCGAGACTTCGTCGACATAGTCCGCCAGCATCGGGGGCAGGTCGTTGCGCGCCCACAGCTTGCCAATGCCGCTCTCGAATTCCCCCGTTTTGGTCGCGTAGCCTTCCTTTAACGAATAGACCCCCGCGCCGGCATGCGTATCGATATACCAATAGGCTTTGTCCTTCTGGGCAAGATAGCGCAGCAACTGAATAACGATGGCGTGTTTCAGGACATCGGCGTGATTGCCTGCGTGAAAGGCGTGACGGTAACTGAGCATGGCGAAGCCGGACTGGAAAGGGTGCTGGAAAGAATGCGCGAGCCGACGATGACTTGGGCGCAGCCTGCGCGAATGCCCGAATAGCGAACGCGGAATGTGCCGAACTGGATAAGCGGCCCTGACGCGGCGCCGATGCCGCAAATGTCACTGATGGCGCATGCGCGAGCCGCGTATTGTACGCGACGCCGCGCTGCCTCCGGCCTTGCGGCCATCTACATCTTCACACGCGGCGCTTCGACCCGACGCGCGTCAATCATGCATTCACTCAGCGGCGTCGCCGACAATCTCCTCGATCTTCTGTTTCACCTCAGGCGTGATCTTTTCGACAACGTCCCGCGCCTTCATGTTCTCGGCAATCTGCTCGACACGCGATGCGCCGGTGATCACCGTACTCACGTTCGGATTAGTGAGAATCCACGCGATAGCAAGCTGGCCGACCGTGCAGCCGAGTTCGTCCGCGACCCCACCAAGCTTGCCGACGATGCCGTTCTTGCCCGCGTCCGTAACCTGCTTGCGCAGCCAGTCATAACCCTGCAATTGTGCCCGGCTGTCCGACGGCACACCGGAACGATACTTGCCGGTCAGAAGGCCCGAAGCAAGCGGACTCCACGTCGTGAGGCCAAGACCGATGTCTTCGTACAGGCGCGCGTATTCCTGCTCGACACGCTTGCGATGAAACAGGTTGTATTGCGGCTGTTCCATGACAGGTTTGTGAAGATGGTGCCGCTCCGCAATTTCCCAGGCCGCGCGAATCTCGTCGGCGCTCCATTCGGAGGTGCCCCAGTACAGTGCCTTGCCGCGCGTGATCATGTCGCTCATCGCCCAGACAGTTTCCTCGACCGGCGTGTTCGGATCCGGACGATGGCAGAACACCAGATCGACATAGTCGAGCTGCAACCGCTGCAGCGATGCGTCGATGGCGTTCAGCAGGTATTTGCGATTGAGCGTGTGGTACTGATTCGGCGCTTCCTGCAGACCCCAGAAGAACTTCGTCGACACCACGTAGCTCACACGCGGCCACGCCAGTTCTTTCAGCGCCTGCCCCATGATTTCTTCCGACTGGCCGGCCGCATACACCTCGGCGTTGTCGAAAAAATTGACCCCGGCGTCCCGCGCGGCTGCCAGCGATTCCCGCGCGGCCCGGTGATCGACCTGATTGCCGTACGTCACCCACGAGCCGATAGACAGTTCGCTGACCTGCAGCCCGGAACGTCCGAGTCGTCGATAGTTCATGCATTTCTCCTTCGTGAGTGGTTCAACAGAAGCCGGGCCCGCGCTGAAACCGGGCGACGCCAGAATTGCACAGCTTAAACCGATCTGCATTTGTGCGTGAAACCGGGTGCTTCATGCACAATAGCGGAGTTGGCCGCAGTGCAGCATCCGGCCGAACGGTATATGCCTTTCGGCCAGCTTTCCGCCGCCTGCGCGCTATGGTGTCATTGCTCATCTACTGCATGGAGGTTCTGGATGTCGTCATCGAATACGGTTCTGAATGGGAAAGTCGCGGTCATCACGGGCGCGGCGAGCGGCATCGGAAAGCAGATTGCCCTGACGTTGTCGGCCGCTGGCGCGGCAATCGCCATTGCGGACCTGAATCAGACCGGCGCAGACGCGGTTGCCGAAGAAATCAACAAGGCAGGTGGCAAGGCGATCGGTGTGGCCATGGACGTCACGAACGAAGACGCGGTCAATCAGGGTATCGACAGGGTCGCGGCTGAACTGGGCTCGGTCGATATTCTTGTCTCGAACGCCGGCATCCAGATCGTCAATCCGATCGAGAACTATTCGTTCTCCGACTGGAAGAAGATGCAGGCCATTCACGTCGACGGTGCGTTCCTGACCACGAAGGCGGCGCTCAAGCACATGTACAAGGACGACCGCGGCGGCATCGTGATCTACATGGGCTCGGTGCACTCGCACGAAGCCTCGCCGCTGAAGTCGGCGTATGTCGCGGCAAAGCATGCGTTGCTCGGCCTCTCGCGCGTGCTCGCCAAGGAAGGCGCGAAGCACAACGTCCGTTCGCACGTCGTGTGTCCGGGCTTCGTGCGCACGCCGCTCGTCGACCGGCAGATTCCGGAGCAGGCAAAGGAACTCGGCATCAGCGAAGAAGACGTGATCAAGCGCGTGATGCTTGGCGGCACGGTCGATGGCGTGTTCACCACGGTCGAAGATGTCGCGCAAACGGTGCTGTTCCTGTCGTCGTTCCCGACGGCCGCCCTGACAGGCCAGTCGTTCATCGTCAGTCACGGCTGGTACATGCAATAAGGAGCCTCGCATGGCGCAACGCAATGTGAAGCAGGCTCGCGCGGGCGCCGCGGAAGATGTCGGCGGCGGCCAGGCGGGTTCAGCCGCCGACGCCCGCGTCGGCCGGCGCATCTCGCTATCGCAGTACGAAACGGTTGCCTTGATGCTGCAGGGCGGCGGGGCCCTCGGTGCCTATCAGGCTGGCGTGTATCAGGGGCTCGACGAAGCCGGCATTCATCCGAACTGGGTGGCCGGCATTTCGATCGGCGCACTGAACACCGCGATCATCGCCGGCAACGCGCCGGAGAATCGCGTGGCGCGTCTTCTGGAGTTCTGGGAGACGATCTGCCGGCCGGCGTTCGGGCCGTCGCTACCTGCCTTTGTCGAGCACGCGTTCTTCAACTCCACGGATGCGGTGCGCAAGGCGTTCACGGCCATGCAGGCAGTCGGTGCGCTGGTGGAAGGGCAGAAAGGCTTTTTCGTGCCACGCTTTCCGCCGCCCATGCCCACTATCTCAGGCGCGCCGCAGCAGGCGAGCTACTACGACACCACGCCGCTGAAGGCGACGCTCGAGCGGCTCTGCGATTTCGACCGGATCAATGCGCGCGAGATGCGCGTGTCGGTGGGCGCGGTGAACGTTGGTACCGGCAATTTTGCGTACTTCGACAACACGCATACGAAACTGCGTCCCGAGCATTTCATTGCGTCGGGTGCGTTGCCGCCGGGTTTTGCCGCGGTCGAGATCGATGGTGAGTATTACTGGGACGGCGGGTTGATGTCGAACACGCCGCTTCACGAGGTTGTGCAGACCACGCCTCGCCAGGACACGCTCGCGTTTCAGGTCGATTTATGGAGTGCGCGCGGGCCGGTGCCCGACAACATTACCGATGTCCAGGGCCGCATGAAGGACATCCAGTATTCCAGCCGCACGCGTCTCGTCACCGACATGCTTCAGCGTTCGCAGCGGTTTCGTCACGTGTTGCGTGAAGTGCTGGATCGCGTCGCGCCCGAGCATCGGGAGGACGCCTGGTGCCAGCTTGCCGAAGAGCTGTCGTGCTCGAAGCGCTACAACGTGGTTCATCTGATCTACCGGCACAAGGAATACGAAGGCCACTACAAGGACTATCAGTTCGGCCTGTCGACGATGCGAGAGCACTGGGAAAGCGGCCTCGCCGATATTCGCCGGTCGCTCGCGCAACCCGGCTGGCTCGCGATGCCCGATAACGATGCGGGGTTCATCACGCACGATATTCATCGCGACGCGCAATGAACTTGCCCGCGGCGCATTGTCGACGGATGGCCTTCGCGTGGCGAAGCACGTAACGGCGACGCCATAAAAAACGGTGCGCCATGAATTCATGGCGCACCGTTTTTTTAAACATCAGCAAGACTGATCAAAGCATCGGAAGCGGTCTGCACATTGCCATACCGCCTGCCAGCATCGGCTGACGCTCTTACTTCAGCACGTGCGCAACCGCGTTCGCGACGACGTCGAGATTGCGCGTGTTCAGCGCGGCGACACAGATGCGGCCGGTGCTCACGGCGTAGATGCCGAATTCTTCGCGCAGACGGTCCACTTGCGGTGCCGTCAGACCCGAATACGAGAACATGCCGCGTTGCGCGTTCACGAAGCTGAAATCGCGTGCGACGCCCACCGCCTGCAGACGCTCCACGAGGCCGTTACGCATCGCGCGAATACGGTCGCGCATTTCGCCGAGTTCAGCTTCCCACGTTGCGCGCAATTCCGGCGAGCCGAGCACGGCCGCGACGACGGAACCGCCGTGCGTCGGCGGGTTCGAGTAGTTCGTGCGGATCACGCGCTTCAGTTGCGACAGCACGCGGGTGGCTTCTTCCTTGCTTGCCGTGATGATCGACAGCGCGCCGACGCGTTCGCCATACAGCGAGAACGACTTCGAGAACGACGACGACACGAACACGTTCATTTCCGACAGCGCGAAGAGACGCACGGCGGCTGCATCGGATTCGATGTCGTCGCCGAAACCCTGATAGGCGATGTCGAGGAACGGCACCAGGTTGCGCGCCTTCACCACTTCGACGATCTGCAGCCACTGCGCGGACGTCAGGTCCACGCCGGTCGGGTTGTGGCAGCACGCGTGCAGCACCACAACCGTGCCGGCAGCATAGCTGTTCAACGCCGACAGCATCCCTTCGAAGTTCACGCCATGTGTTGCCGCGTCGTAGTACGGGTACGAGACCACTTCGAAACCTGCGCCTTCGAACAGCGCGCGATGGTTTTCCCAGCTGGGGTCGCTGATGGCAACCTTCGCGTTCGGGTTCACGCGCTTCAGGAAGTCCGCGCCGATCTTCAGTGCGCCCGTGCCGCCCAGCGCCTGCGCGGTCACGACGCGGCCCGCGGCGATCAGCGGCGAGTCGTTGCCGAGCAGCAGCTTTTGCACGGCTGCGTCATAGGCCGCAATGCCCTCGATCGGCAGGTAGCCGCGCGGCAACGCCGCTTCGATACGCGCTTTTTCTGCGTCGCGCACCGCGCGCAGCAGCGGAATCTTGCCTTCTTCGTTCGTGTAGACGCCCACGCCCAGGTTCACCTTGGTAGTACGGGTGTCGGCGTTGAAGGCTTCGTTCAGGCCCAGAATCGGGTCGCGGGGAGCAAGTTCGACAGCAGAAAAAAGAGACATGATGGTTCGGCAGTAGTGAAAGGAGGGGCGGGCTTCCAGCCTGGCCGGTCGGAGAGACATCGCGGACAAAGGCGCAGAGGCGGCGGGCGCGCAACTTGCCATTGTAGCGAATCCCAGGCCGCTTTTCGGCCCGTAGTGCGGGTTTTGACTGCATTTTTGCCGTCGGCGGTGCGTTTGCAGACCGCGCCGCGATCACCGGAACACACCGGGAAGACCGCCAGGATGGGCCTCGCAGACCGTTCCCGTTGCGATCCTTTTGCGTCCATGCGGCACCGGAAAGGGAGAACCAGAACCCGCGCCGCCGCCCACTCAGCCCGCGGCCGTTCCAAACCCACACCCGGTCCGCGAATCGACAAGAGGCTAAAATAGTCCTTTGCTTCCGGCTGAGGATGCCGCTCCCATGTCCGAACACCATCTGCGCGAAGTCGATAACACCCTCGACGAATCGAAATTCATCACGTTCGAGGGCTCTCCGTTCCAGCTTTACCAGCCATTCCCGCCCGCCGGCGACCAGCCGACCGCGATCGAGACGCTCGTCGAAGGTGTCAACGACGGCCTGTCGTTCCAGACGCTGCTCGGCGTCACCGGCTCGGGCAAGACGTTCACGATGGCGAACATGATCGCGCGTCTTGGTCGCCCAGCCATTGTCTTCGCGCCGAACAAGACGCTCGCGGCGCAGCTCTATTCGGAGTTTCGCGAGTTTTTTCCACGCAACGCGGTCGAGTATTTCGTCTCGTATTACGACTATTACCAGCCGGAAGCGTACGTTCCGCAGCGCGACCTGTTCATCGAGAAAGATTCGTCGATCAACGAGCACATCGAGCAGATGCGTCTGTCGGCAACCAAGAGCCTGATGGAGCGGCGCGACGTGGTGATCGTCGGGACGGTGTCGGCGATCTACGGTATCGGCAATCCGTCCGAATATCACAAGATGATCCTGACGCTGCGCACGGGCGACAAGCTCGGCCAGCGCGACGTCATCGCGCGCCTGATCGCGATGCAGTACACCCGCAACGAAGCCGATTTCCAGCGCGGCTCGTTCCGCGTGCGCGGCGACACGATCGATATCTTCCCGGCCGAGCACGCCGAGATGGCCGTGCGCGTCGAACTCTTCGACGACGAGGTCGACACGCTGCAGCTTTTCGATCCGTTGACAGGCCGGGTGAAGCAGAAAATCCTGCGTTTCACGGTCTATCCGTCGTCGCATTACGTGACGCCGCGTGAAACCGTGATGCGCGCGGTCGAAACGATCAAGACCGAACTGCGCGACCGGCTCGAGTTTTTCTACAAGGACGGCAAGCTCGTCGAGGCGCAGCGGCTCGAACAGCGCACGCGTTTCGACCTGGAAATGCTGCAGGAGCTCGGTTTCTGCAAGGGCATCGAGAACTACTCGCGGCACTTTTCGGGCGCGGCGCCCGGCGAGCCGCCGCCGACACTCGTCGACTACCTGCCGCCCGATGCGCTGATGCTGCTCGACGAATCGCATGTGCTGATCGGCCAGTTGAACGGCATGTACAACGGCGACCGCGCGCGCAAGGAGAATCTCGTCGACTACGGTTTCCGGCTGCCTTCGGCGCTGGACAACCGGCCGCTCAAATTCAACGAGTTCGAACGCAAGATGCGTCAGGTCGTGTTCGTGTCGGCGACGCCGGCCGATTACGAGAACAGGACGGCAGGGCAGGTCGCCGAGCAGCTGGTACGCCCGACGGGCCTCGTCGATCCGGCGATCGAGGTGCGGCCCGCCACCAGCCAGGTCGACGACGTGCTCGGCGAGATCAACGAGCGCGTGAAGGCGGGCGACCGTGTGCTCGTCACGGTGCTGACCAAGCGCATGGCAGAGCAGCTCACCGAATTCCTGGCGGACCACGGCGTGAAGGTGCGCTATCTGCATAGCGATATCGATACGGTCGAGCGCGTCGAAATCATCCGCGATCTGCGGCTGGGCACGTTCGACGTGCTGGTCGGGATCAACCTGCTGCGCGAGGGGCTGGACATTCCGGAAGTGTCGCTCGTGGCGATTCTGGATGCCGACAAGGAAGGCTTCCTGCGCGCCGAGCGCTCGCTGATCCAGACGATCGGCCGGGCCGCGCGTAACGTGAACGGCAAGGCGATCCTGTACGCGGACCGCGTCACCGATTCGATGAAGCGTGCGATCGGCGAAACGGAGCGGCGGCGCGCGAAGCAGATCGCCTTCAACGAGAAGATGGGCATCGTGCCGCGCGGCGTCGTGAAGCGGATCAAGGACATCATCGACGGCGTCTACAACGTCGACGAAGCGCGCGCCGAACTGAAGGAAGAGCAGGCGCGCGCGAAGTTCGAGGACATGTCCGAGAAGCAGCTGTCGAAGGAAATCCGGCGAATCGAGAAGCAGATGATGGAGCACGCGAAGAATCTCGAATTCGAAAAGGCCGCCCAGGCGCGCGACCAGCTCGCGCTCCTGCGTCAGCGTGTGTTCGGCGCGAACGTCGGCGATCATCTGACGGGCACCGACTGAAGTACTGAAGTACTGAAGTACGCCGCCGGTGCCTGCCGGGTCCGCCGCGGCTATGGGGCTTCATGCCGCACAGCACGCGAGCCGGACTACCCGGCATGACCATCTATCCCTTCGACGACCGCGGCGCTCGCCGGCGCATCCCCGCGCGTCTCATCCAGGTGTTCTAAAGCCCTGCGCGGATAAGGCTTTTAGGCGCGCTGAAATTTGTCCTTCACATCGAAGGATGATAAACTCCGCATGTATTGAGAATGGTTCGCATTAACGTTCCTGATTGGCATTGCAGGAATGATCGCGGGACAGCACGCGGAACCTCGCCAGCAAGTCTTTTTGCGTCTTTATTCACTTCAGTTCATAAAAACAAAGGAGTTTCAATGCGGATTTCTTCATTCGCGCGCGGCGCCGCCGCGGTCGTGGCGGCGCTGGCCGCCTTGTCGGTGTCGGCTGCCGAGTATCCGATCGGCAAGCAGCACATCGAAGGCGGCATGGAAATTGGCGCGGTCTATCTGCAGCCGATCACGATGGAACCGGAAGGCATGATGCGCAAAGCCTCGGATTCCGACGTTCACCTCGAGGCGGACATCCACGCCGTCAAGAACAACCCGACCGGTTTCGCCGAAGGCGACTGGATGCCGTATCTGCAAGTGAAGTACGAACTGTCGAAAGTGGGTTCGAACCAGTCGGTGAAGGGCGACATGATGCCGATGGTCGCCAGCGACGGCCCGCACTACGGTGACAACGTCAAGATGTTCGGTCCGGGCAAGTATCACCTGAAGCTGATCGTCGAACCGCCGATGCAGATGGGCCATATGTCGTTCGGCCGTCACGTCGACAAGGAAACCGGCGTGGGTCCGTGGTTCAAGCCGTTCTCGATCGAGTACGACTTCACGTTCGCCGGCATCGGCAAGAAGGGCGGCTACTGACCGGCCGCGGATCGCCCGGCGTGACAGACGCGGCCATGAGCCGCATCTGTCATGAAGGCTAACGCAGGCGTCGAAGGCCCTGAAGACACGCAGCCAGGTCTTCCGGCGCCCGGCAAGGTGCGGGACAGCGCAGGGAAGACTTAATGAGAATCAACAGGAAAATCGCGATCCTGGCCATGACAACGTCGCTCGTCGGCGTGGCGCATGCCGTGGATCTGCCGACGTTCAAGCTCGAAATGAACGACGGCAAGCTGAATCCCGCGCGCATCGAAGTGCCTGCGGGTCAGCGTATCAAGATTGAAGTGCGCAACGTGGGCAAGGGCGCGGCGGAATTCGAAAGCGTGCAGTTGCGCAAGGAAAAGGTGCTCGCGCCGGGCGCCGATTCGTTCGTTGTGATTGCGCCGCTGTCGCCGGGCGAATACAAGTTTTTCGACGATTTTCACCAGGAAGCGCAAGGCGTCATCGTCGCGAAGTAAACATGCTTCGATGCGGGGCGGCGGCGGGGCAGTGTAGCGGCCCGTGGCATGCGCAAACGAGCGGGAGAAATTTCGATGGGTCAGGTGTTGTTCATCGTATGGCGGGAAAGTGTCGAGGCGCTGCTGGTCGTCGGCATCCTGTACGCGTGGCTGAAAAACGGTGATGAAAGCGCGCGGCGCGGGCTGCCCTATCTGTGGGCGGGTGTCGCGGCAGGCGTGCTCGCGGCGGTGGCGCTCGGCGCGGCGCTCGTCGGTTTCACGGAAGTGCTGTCGGGTGACGCGCAGGATTATTTCCAGACGGCGATGGTGCTGGTCGCCTGCGTGCTGATCGTGCAGATGGTGCTGTGGATGAAGCAGCATGGCCGCACGCTCAAGCGCGACATGGAAAAGTCGCTGGAAAAAAGCACCCAGGACGCGAACTGGTGGGGTGTGGCGGTGCTGGTCGCGCTGGCGATCGCGCGTGAAGGCAGCGAGACGGTCATTTTCCTTTACGGCCTTGGGTTCGGTCAGTCGGGGCACGTCGATGCGAGCCAGTATCTGGCGGTCGCGATCGGCCTCGCGCTGGCGTTCCTCACGTTTTATCTGCTTCAGCTCGGCGGCAAGATCTTCTCGTGGCGACTCTTTTTTCGCGTAACGGAAATCATGCTGCTGTTTCTCGGTGCGGGTCTGTTCCAGACGGGCGTCGACAAGCTAATCGACAAGGAAATCCTGCCGACGCTCGTCGACCAGGTGTGGAACACGTCCGCGATACTCGACGATTCGAGCACGTTCGGCTCGCTCGTCGCGACGCTTACCGGCTATCGCGCCCATCCGGCGTTGATGAATCTCGTGGCTTATGCGGTTTACTGGGCGGTCGTCTGGCTGCTGGTGCGCCGCGCGAGTCGCGGCCCGGTGCAACGGCAGGCGGGACGCGCGGCATGAGCAGCCTGGTATCCACGGGCCGTTCCGGCCGGCTTGCGCAGGCCGGCCAGTGGATGCAGCGCCACGGCGCTGCGATCCGCGGCGTCCAGTGGGTCGTCGTTGCGGTCTATGCGTTCCTGATTATGGTGCCGGCCGTGATGCCGCTGCCCGATGATACGGCGCATCTGTGGAACAACCTGACGCTTGCCGCGCAGTTCGTGTTCTGGGGTATCTGGTGGCCGTTCGTGCTGCTTTCGATGGTGATGCTCGGTCGTGTGTGGTGCGGCGTGTTGTGCCCCGAAGGCGCGCTCGCCGAATTCGCCAGCAAATACGGACGCGGCCGGGCGATCCCACGCTGGATGCGATGGGGCGGCTGGCCGTTCGTCGCCTTCGGGATCACGACGATCTACGGCCAGATGGTCAGCGTCTACCAGTATCCGAAGGCTGTGCTGCTGGTGCTCGGCGGCTCGACGTTCGCGGCCATGATCATCGGGTTGCTATACGGGCGCGAAAAACGCGTCTGGTGTAAATATCTCTGCCCCGTCAACGGGGTTTTTGCACTTCTGGCGCGGCTCGCGCCGTTTCACTTCAAGGTCGATGAAGAAGCGTGGCGCCGTTCGTACAAGGAAGGCGAGCACGGTCATCGTGTGGTCCCGATCAACTGCGCGCCGCTTCTGCCATTGCGCAACATGAAGGGTGCCGCGGCGTGCCACATGTGCGGCCGTTGCAGCGGACACCGCGACGCGATCGCGCTCACGTGGCGTTCACCCTCGAGCGAGGTGGTCGATCTCGGCGACAAACAGGCGAGCGCGTGGGACACCGCGCTCATCCTGTACGGCCTGCTCGGCATTGCGATCGGCGCGTTCCACTGGACCGGCTCGCCGTGGTTCGTCGATCTGAAAATGTTCTTCGCGACGTGGCTCGTCGATCACGACATCACGTGGCCGCTCGCAACCAACGCGCCGTGGTTCCTCTTCACGCACTACCCGGAACAGAACGACGTGTTCTCGTGGCTCGACGGCTCGATGGTGATCGGCTACATCGTGGCCACGGGCATGGTGTACGGCACCGTGCTGCTGGCGCTCCTGATGGTCGGCACGCGCGTGCTCGGCCGTTTTAGCTGGGTGCGCCTGCATCACTTCGCGCAGGGGCTCATTCCGATCGCCGGCACGGGCGTCTTCCTTGGCCTGTCGGCCACCACGCTGTCATTGCTGCGCGCGGAACACGTACCGCTGTGGTGGGCGTCGGATGTGCGGATCGGGATTCTCGTCATCGCCAACGTCTGGAGTGCGTGGCTCGCGTGGCTCGTCACGCGCCGCTATAGCGCGCGGCTTTTCCAGCGCAGCCTTGCGATGGTATGGTTCATGGCCGCGCTAGCGGTCGTCGACAGTGCGTGGTGGCTGATGTTCTGGGGCTGGACGCGCTGACGGCATTTACAGTCCAGAACCGAGGTCAGATCGTGAGAACCAAACCCGCATTAACCGACGAAGACGTCAGGAAAATGGCCGCCGCCGCCGAAGCGCACGCGGCGGCGAATCAGTGGAACGTGACCGTCGCGATTTTCGACGATGGCGGTCATCTGCTCTATCTGCATCGCGGCGACAACACCGCACCCAGCACGGTCGACATGGCGATCGGCAAGGGCCGCACCTCGGTGCTCGGCCGGCGCGAAACGAAAGTCTACGAAGAGATCATCAAGCAGGGCCGCACGGCGTTCCTGAGCGCACCGCTTGTCTCGATGGTGGAGGGCGGCGTGCCGATCGTGGTCGACGGCGAAGTGGTGGGCTCGATTGGCGTCTCGGGCGTGAAGTCGGAACAGGATGCCGCGATCGCGCGTGCGGGCATCGCGGCGCTCGGACTGACCGGTTGATCTGCCTTTTCATGGCATCCGCCGTGCCGGATCGATAGCCGTAGACAGCGAAACGCACTCGCAGCAGCCAGAAGAAAAAGCCGTGTGGATGATTTCATCCACACGGCTTTTGCGTTGCGTTTCAATCAGTCGCGATGCGCGTGTTGCGTACTTTGCGCCCGCACTGCGGTGAGAACCAAAAAAGCGGCCTGGCTGGCTGCGACGGCTGGCCTGGTGTCTGCACGAAGGGGTCTAGATCTCGCGTGCAAGCCGTCGATGGCTGGCTACTGCCCAACACCTCCCGGAGAGGTGGTCCCCACAATACCCGGTACGTACTGAATCTGGTTTGCTGCTTACTTCGTCAGGATCAGCTTGCCGAGCCGCGTGGCCCGAAGCTGATACGTTTCGCCGTTATGCATGATGCTGACGTGGCTGCGCCCCTGCAATAACGACTCACTCGATACGCTGCGCCCGGCTGACTCCGGCGCGCTCTGGTCCGGACCTTCGCTCCGGCTGCGACTCCGGTCACCGTCGAGGTCGCGCCCCGGCATGGCGGGCTTCGGGCGGCTGGTCAGCATGGCGTTCGGCGAGCGGCGCAGGCTGAGCGTGGAAGAACGCGTGAAGTCTGTCATTCGTGGCATCGGTTGGTTGATTCGATGGATTGATTTTAAATGATAACAATTCCTATTTACAATGTTGAGTAATTCATCGGATTCCGGTTTTGATAGGGAGAGCCGTAGGCGTCGCGCAAAATAAAGTTGTCATCGGGGAGACCACCCCAAGTGGGCGCGACAAACGGGTTCGCGGGGAGCAGGTCCTTTCATCGGCGAAGGCTCTCATCCAGTTTTCGCCGGAGCCTGCCCATTGCCGTAGAGCGGCAATATTCTGGATTCGAGCATTGCGATCGCCTGGATTGCCAGTTGTGACAGCGTGTGTTTGCTGCTGGTCGCGATCGCAAGACGGCTGAAGAGCGTCGGCTCGGTAATGCGGGTCACCTGGAAGCGGCGCTTGAGTACGTCACTGGTGGTCGCGTTAAGTGACAGCACCGCGTAGCCGATGCCCTCGTTGACGAGGTCGAGAATCGAGGTCACTGCGTCGACCTCCAGTTCGATCCGCAACCGTACGCCTTGCTCCGCGGCAGCCGCCTCGACCATCCGTCTGATCGCATGCATACGGCCGGGGATGACGAGCGGGTAGCGCGCGATCTCCCGCAGCGCGATCGTCGTGATGGGCTCGTGGTCTGCCTCCGTGAATCTGTCGCCACTGTCCGGGCCGATCAGAAACAGTTCTTCAGTGAAAATGGTTCGCTTGTCGATCAACGGCGTATCGAACGTGTCGTACAGAACTGCTACGTCGATACGGCCCATCATCAGCCATTCGACCAGATAGGTCGACAGGCCTTGCGCCACCGAGATGGTCGCGCCGGGAAACGAAGTGCGAAAACCCCGCACCAGATCATGCGTGGCGACCCTCGCAAAACTCGGCGTGATGCCAATGGCGAAATGGCCGCCCGACGCGCCATGCAACTCGTCCAGATCCTGCGAGGCACGCTGCACCTGCTGCAGGATGCCCTTCGCATGCGCGAGCATCCGCTGACCGGCCGGCGTGAGCGTCACGCCGCGGCCGTTGCGTTCGAGCAGCGTGTGCCGCAACTCGACCTCCAGATGTCGTACGAGCCGGCTCAAGGCAGGCTGGTTGGTGTCGAGCGTAATCGCCGCGCGCGTAAAACTGCCGAGCTCGGCGACGTGAACGAAGGCTTCGAGTTGCTTCAGGTCCATTTTGCATTGCCTATGCGAAATTCACATATCAGCTAGTTGGGTATCGAGATTGTAGCGAGCCATCCATGCGGCCACAATGCGTATCACCAGAGAAAGTCGCGCCTTGTCGCACATGAAATCGAGACAACGTTCCATGAAATCCTGCCTGCCACCCGATCCCCATCCCGTTCGACCCGTTCAGCGCCTGCCCGCCGGCGCCTGCGACGCACACTGCCATGTATTTGGCCCTGCCGACGTGTTTCCGTACGCGCCGGACCGCAGCTATACACCGCCCGACGCGCCTTTCGAGCGCCTTGTCGCGCTGCATGATCATCTCGGCGCGAGCCGCGGCGTGATCGTGCAGGCCAGTTGCCACGGCACCGACAACACCGCGATGCTGGATGCGATTGCACGCGGCAACGGACGCTATCGCGGCGTCGCGATCGTCGACGGCGATGTCACCGACGAGCAGCTGGAAGATCTCGATGCACGCGGCGTGCGCGGCGTGCGTTTCAATTTCGTCGCCCATCTGGGCGGTGCGCCCGATCTCGACGTATTCGACCGCGTGCTCGAACGTATCGAGCGGCTCGGGTGGCACGTCGTACTGCATCTCGACGCGCAGGACATCCTGCAATACGCCGGGCGGATCGCGCGCATCAAGGTGCCGTTCGTCATCGACCACATGGGCCGTGTGCGTGCGGAAGCCGGGGTAGAGCAGCAGCCGTTCAGGCAACTGCTCGAACTGATGCGCAATCCGCTCGCATGGGTCAAGGTGTGCGGCGCCGAGCGCGTGTCCGCGGGCCGCCGTCCGTTCGACGATGCGATTCCCTTCGCGCGCGCGCTGATCGAAGCCGCGCCGGATCGCGTGCTGTGGGGCACCGACTGGCCGCATCCGAACATCAGCAAGGACATGCCGAACGACGGCGAACTGGTCGATTTGCTGTTCCGCTTCTGTCCGGACGCGGCGCTGCGCGAACAACTGCTCGTTACGAACCCGGCACGGCTTTACGGATTCTGAGCGAACTGTTCGTTTCGCTCTCTTTTGAACTGCCACATCAAGAATGGCAGACAGGCGAAAATCCAGGGTTGACCGGCTTTTCGCTCCAACATTCATATCAGGAAACCACGATGACCGACATGCATCTCCACGCGGCCCTTGCGGCCATTCCGGCCGATCAGGGAGCGGCGTCATGAACGACAGTGCCGTGATGGCCTCTCCCGCACGCAGCGCGAAGAAGCCCTTCTATCGCTCGCTGTATTTCCACGTACTCGTCGCGATTCTTCTCGGCGTGATGCTCGGCCATTTCATGCCGACACTCGCCGTGCAGATGAAGCCGCTCGGCGACGCGTTCATCAAGCTCGTCAAGATGGTGATCGGCCCGATCATCTTCTGCACGGTGGTCACCGGCATGGCCGGCATGGGTGACATGAAGAAGGTCGGGCGTGTCGGCGGCAAGGCGCTGCTGTATTTCGAAGTGGTGTCGACGCTGTCACTCGTGATCGGCCTCGTGATGGGGCATCTGTTTCATCCCGGCACCGGCTTCAATCTGGATCCCGCCACGATCGATACCAAGGCGCTCGCCGCCTACACGACCGCCGCGCATCATCAGAACACGGTCGAGTTTCTGATGCATATCATTCCCGACACCGTGTTTAGCGCGTTCTCGACCGGTAACGTACTGCAGATCCTGCTGATCTCGGTGCTGTTCGGCGCCGCGCTCGCGGCGATGGGAGAACACGGGCGGCCGCTGGTTCGCATGCTCGATCAATTTGCGCAGACGTTCTTCGGCATCGTCCACATCATCATGAAGGTTGCGGCGATCGGCGCGTTCGGCTCGATTGCGTTCACGATCGGCACCTATGGTATCGGCGCCGTGGTGCCTCTGCTGAAGCTGATCGGCGCGTTTTACGTGACGCTCGTTTTCTTCGTGCTGGTGGTGCTCGGTGTGATTTCGCGCATGCTCGGCTTCAGCATCCTGCGCTTTCTGGGCTATATCCGCGAGGAAATCCTGATCGTGCTCGGCACGAGTTCGTCCGAGGCCGCGCTGCCGCAGATGCTCGAAAAACTCGAACGGCTAGGCTGTTCGAAATCGGTGGTGGGTCTCGTGATTCCGGCCGGCTATTCGTTCAATCTCGACGGCACCAATATCTATCTGACGATGGCCGTGCTGTTTATCGCGCAGGCCTTCAACATCGAACTCAGCCTGACGCAGCAACTGACGCTGGTGGGCGTCGCGATGCTGACGTCGAAAGGCGCGAGCGGCGTGGCTGGGGCAGCCTTCGTGATGCTGACCTCGACGCTGCTGGTGTTCCCGATTATTCCCGTGTCCGGCATGGTGCTGATTCTCGGCATTCATCGCTTCATGGGAACGGGGCTCGCGATCGCCAACACCATCGGTAATGGTGTCGCCACGCTGGTGGTGTCCGCGTGGGAGAACGAACTCGATCGTTCGAAACTGAACGCAGTCATGTCGCACCGACGCACCGACTGAACGGCCGTCAGGCAAAAAAACGGAGTGTTTGCTGGCTGCGTGCGCTTTTCGCGCACGCAGCGGGAGTCGCTCGCGCAAAAAATTACAAACTGGTTTAGAGACAAAACATGACGACAATAAAAAATAGCCGTACCCGTACGCTTCCGAAACTCAACGCGGCACGCTTTTCCGTGGCATTGCTCGCGGTCAGCGGGCTCGTCGCACGCACCGCATACGCCGACGATTCGAAGGCCGTGGCTGGCACAGCGGCGATCCCATCCTCTTCGGTGCAGATGTATGGATTGATCGGCATGTATATCGACAGTTCGAGACTGAGCACGGCGCGGGCAAGCACGGTACAGCTGGCGGGCGGCGGAATGACAACGTCGTTCTGGGGCCTGCGTGGCCGCGAGGACATTGGCGGCGGCAATGCGGTGATCTTCGCGCTCGAAAGTTTTTTCAGGCCGAACACGGGGCAGATGGGCCGCAACACGACGGATGGCCTGTTTTCGCGCAACGCCTATGTCGGATTGACCGGGGCATACGGCACGTTCAAGTTCGGTGAACAGACCAATCCGACCTATATCAATCAGCAGCTCGTCAATCCGTTTGGCTCGTCAGTGGTGTTCTCGCCGTTGATCGTGCAGTCGTACACCGCGAGCTACAACAATACGGAGATCGGCGACACCGTCTGGGACAACGCCGTCGAGTATGTTTCACCCAGCTATGGCGGACTCAAGGCTACGGCGATCTACGGCGTCAGCAGCACGACTGGGCATCAGGGCCGCGACAACATCGGTTTGCACCTGACCTACGCAAAGGGACCGTTGACAGCTGTGTTCTCCGCGCAGCGCGTACGAACAGCAGCGGTCGCGCCGTCGACCGGACAGGACCTTTACCTCGCGGGCGCGGCCTACGACTTTAACTTGATCAAGCTCTATGGGGCCGCGCAGATGACCAGTAACCACAATGTCGAGACCGGCTCGCATACGTATGAACTGGGTGTTTCCATTCCGTTGACGCCGTCGAACAAGATTATCGCCGAGTGGGCGCGGACCAGACATAGCGCGCCGCTGAACGGTAGCAACGTGCGCAATACCGGATCCATCGCGTACGACTACATCTTGTCCAAACGTACGTATGTGTATGTGGTTTATTCGTACGACAAGCTGACGGCCAATCCATCGGGGAGTACATACGGCGTTGGCATGCAGCATACGTTTTAGGGCGAGGCACCTGTGTAGCAGACGAGTCTCGCTAGCGAAGCCGGCGCATCACACTCAAGTAATCGAGCGGTAATTCAATTAATTATCCAGTTATCCGGAGCGACGATGATCATTGATATCCACGGCCACTACACCACCGCGCCAAAAGCGCTGGAGGCGTGGCGTAACCGCCAGATTGCGGGCATCGGCAATCCGTCAGAGATGTCGAAGGCGTCCGGATTGCAGATCGGCGACGACGAACTGCGCGAGTCGATCGAAAGCAACCAGTTGCGGCTCATGCGCGAACGCGGCCTCGATCTGACGATTTTCAGTCCGCGCGCGAGCTTCATGGCGCATCACATCGGCGATTTTCAGGTCTCCAGCACGTGGGCTGCGATCTGCAATGAACTGTGTTACCGCGTAAGCCAGCTGTTTCCCGATCACTTCGTGCCGGCTGCGATGCTGCCGCAAAGCCCCGGCGTGGACGTCGCCACGTGCATTCCCGAACTCGTCAGGTGCGTCGAGGAGTTCGGCAACGTCGCGATCAATCTCAACCCGGACCCGTCGGGCGGTCACTGGACGAGTCCGCCGCTGTCGGATCGCTACTGGTACCCGATCTACGAGAAGATGGTCGAGTACGACATCCCCGCGATGATCCACGTGAGCACGAGCTGCAACGCGTGCTTTCACACCACCGGCGCACACTATCTGAACGCGGACACGACCGCGTTCATGCAGTGCCTGACATCCGACCTGTTCCGCGATTTCCCGACGCTGCGCTTCGTTATCCCGCACGGCGGCGGTGCGGTGCCCTATCACTGGGGGCGCTTTCGCGGATTGGCGCAGGAGCTGAAAAAGCCGTTGTTGAAGGATCATCTGCTCAACAACGTTTTCTTCGATACGTGCGTCTATCACCAGCCCGGTATCGACCTGCTCACGCGCGTCATTCCCGTCGACAACATCCTGTTCGCGAGCGAGATGATCGGCGCGGTGCGTGGCATCGATCCGGAGACGGGCCACTATTTCGACGACACGAAACGCTACATCGAAGCCGCGCATGTCGATGCGGATGAGCGTTACAGGATCTACGAAGGTAACGCGCGTCGCGTGTATCCACGTCTCGACGCGGCACTGAAAAAGAAGGGGATCTGATCATGTATGAACTTGGCGTGGTGTATCGCAACATCAAACGCGCGGACGGCGACGTCGCTACGAAGCTCGGCGCGCTCGGCTCGGCAACAGTCCACGAGGCGATGGGCCGCGTCGGCCTGCTGAAGCCTTATATGCGCCCGATCCATGCTGGCGCGCGCACGGGCGGCACAGCCGTCACGGTTCTGCTGCAACCGGGCGACAACTGGATGCTGCACGTCGCGGCCGAGCAGATCCAGTCGGGCGACATCGTCGTGGCGGCGGTCACCACGGACTGCACCGACGGCTACTTCGGCGATCTGCTCGCGACGAGCTTCAAGGCGCGCGGCGCGCGCGGGCTCATCATCGACGGTGGCGTGCGCGACATCAGCGAGCTGGCCTCGATGCAGTTCCCGGTGTGGAGCAAGGCGGTGTCCGCGAAGGGCACCGTCAAGGCGACGCTCGGGTCGGTGAATATTCCGGTGGTGTGCGCTGGAGCGCTGGTGAACCCGGGCGACGTCGTCGTCGCGGACGACGATGGCGTGGTCGTGGTGCCGGCAGCGGTGGCGCAGAAGGTGTTCGAGAAAGCGATCGCACGCGAGGCCAACGAAGGCGAGAAGCGCGCGAAGCTGGCCTCGGGCGTGCTTGGTCTGGACATGTACAGCATGCGTGAACCGTTGCGGCAGGCGGGCCTGCGTTACATCGATTGATGAGGGCGGCAAACATGGTCAAGGGTCCCACCACGGGCGAAGCGATCACCGGCATTTCCTCGATGGCCACGCGTCAGATACTCGCCGGGCTGGTCCCGGAATACGAGCGGCTGTCGGGGCAGCGGGTGACGATCGAGTCGATCGGAGGCGTTGCCGCCGCCCGGCGCGTTCAGGAAGGCGAGCCGTTCGACGTCGTCGTGCTGGCGGCCGACGCACTCGACAGGCTGGTCGAAGCCGGCCGGATTGATCCGGCCAGTCGGGTTGACGTGGCCCGTTCAGGCGTCGCGGTCGCGGTGGCGGCCGGTGCGCCGCGGCCCGACATCGGCAGTGAAGCGGCCGTTCGCGACGCGATTCTGGCCGCGCGCAGCATCGGCTATTCGACGGGGCCCAGCGGTGTGCATCTGAGCCGGCTGTTCGAGCGCTGGGGTATCGCGCAGGCCATCGCGCCGCGCATCGTGCAGGCGCCGCCAGGCGTTCCGGTGGGCATGCTCGTCGCGCGCGGGGAGGTCGAACTCGGTTTCCAGCAGTCGAGCGAGTTGATGCACGTGTCGGGCATCGATGTTCTCGGACCGCTGCCGCCTGAAATCCAGATCGTCACCGTTTTCTCGGCGGCCATCTGCATGCTATCCAGACAAAAAGATGCGTCGTGGGCACTGCTCTCATTTCTGGGCTCTCCCGCGGCGGGCCCCGTCAAGCTTCGTCACGGCATGGAGCCGGCATGACAGATGACGTTGCTTGACCCTGCCGTGGACGTGACCGCGGCGTCCCTCGCCGGGCAGGCGTCGCGGCTACATCCGTGTGGGAAGCGTCATCGTGAGAGCGTAGCCGCGAGTGAATCGCCTCGTCGAACGGACACCCGCCCGGTGTATCGCAGGCCATCTGTGCATCGCGTCGGCCTCGCGCGACATATCGAATGTATTTGTTTGCCGTCCCGTCCCGGTAATCCGGCCGGGACGTATCGAGCGGGCTTGCTTAAACACTGTTGCCCCTATCGCGACAGCTCATGGAACAAGGGTTGCATGAAACTCGCCACCAAACTCTGGATTTCAACCGCGCTGCTGCTGATGCTGATTTTCGGCATCGTTGGCTTGTCGATGTGGCGGTTCGCGAGCATGGAGGTGCAACGGGAAACCTCGCTGAAAATGCTGTCGGCGAAAGTGACTGTTGCTTACGCGTGGTCGAAGCTCGCGGACACTGCGGCAGTGCGCACGCAGGCAATGATTATCAGCGCCGATCCCGCGCTATCGGATGTCTTCAGCAAGGACAACGCCGCGACGATTTCCCGGATCGCCGCAGTGCAGAAGACGATAGCCACCCTCGCACACACCGCCGCGGACCGGAAGCAGTTAGACACGATCGCCGGATTGCGCAGGCAGGTGCTGGCAACCCGGGACAAAGTCGTGGCCATGCAATCCAGCGAGGCCGGAAAGCCGGCAGCGCTTGCCATGTTGCACGAGCAATACATGCCGGTTCAGACTGCTTACGGCAACGCGATAAGGACATTTGTCGAACTGCAGGAGCAGCAACTGGCGACGGCCCAGGCAGATTTCGCACGTCAGCGATACATCATCTTTGCGACAACGGCGATATTGATTGCAGTTCTCGCACTGAGCGTACTGACCGGTGCTGCTGCACTGATCCGGTCAATCCGCAGGCCTTTGCTCGAAGTCAGTCAACTGGCGGCGAGAATTGCACAAGGCGATCTGAGCGCGAAACTGACGGTGACCCGAGTCGACGAATTCGGCGAACTGATGGAATCCATCCTCGCGATGAGCCGCTCCCTGGAGGGCATCGTTCAGCGCATTCGTGCCGTGGCCGGGAGTATCGGTACGGCGTCGAGCCAGATTGCATCGGGCAATCTCGACCTGTCGCAGCGCACGGAGCAACAGGCGGCCTCGCTCGAAGAGACGGCGGCCAGCATGGAAGAGTTGACCGGCACGGTGCGGCAGAATACCGACAATGCGCGGCACGCCGGTACGCTTGCGTCGAGCGCCGTCGGCACGGCCGAACGGGGCAACGCGGTCGTGAGCCGGGTTGTCGCCACGATGGCCGAAATCAGTCAGAGTTCAACAAAGATCGGCGACATCATCGCGATCATCGAAGGCATTGCATTCCAGACCAACATCCTCGCGCTCAATGCGGCGGTCGAAGCTGCCCGGGCCGGAGAACAAGGCCGCGGCTTCGCTGTGGTCGCGGCAGAAGTGCGCACACTTGCGCAACGCTCGTCGTCTGCCGCAAAGGAAATCAAGGCGCTGATCGAAACGTCCGCTGAACGTGTGCGTGCCGGAAGTTTGCTGGTCGCGGAGGCCGGCCAGCGGATGAATGAGATCGATACGAGCGTGCGGCGCGTGACAGATATCATGGGTGAGATATCCGCTGCTTCGACCGACCAGCAAACCGGTATCGAGCAGGTTGCACTGGCAGTCACGCAGATGGACGAAGTGACCCAGCAGAACGCCGCGCTCGTCGAAGAAGCGGCGGCCGCCGCGCAGTCGCTCGAAGAACAGGGGCGCGACCTGAAGGCGACCGTCGAGGTATTCAGATTGTCGGACTACAAGCTTGCCGCGGGCAATGCGTGAGGCGTGTCTCGCGGTAGCCAGGGTCCGATCAAGCAAGCGGCGCATCGCGACGGTCGCAGCGGGCCGTCGCACAGGCAGGCGCCATGAAATCAGTGCAACTGGCCCGGCGCCTGGCCACCGCCCTGCACGTACTGACGGATGAGGCGGACCGTGTCGATGTCCGACTCGCGATAGGCCGATTTCACGATCTCGCTGGTGGTGCGTTCGTCTTCGGTATCGGCGGCCGGCAGCGTGGTTTCGTACTTGAAGCGCAGGAAGAGCTGCAGGCCGTCGGGCTGCTCGATCGACATCGTGAGCGATCCGCCGACATAGGATTGCGTCGCGAGAATGTCGTAACGCACGCTTTCGTCCGCCGTGAGCGTGACGCGGTCGCGCACGGTCGCCTCGCCGTAATGCAGTTCGCGCTCGAGCGTGCTGTCCGTACGCGAGAGGATCGTGCAACTGTCGAGACCCAGCACGAAGAGCTGCGGCTGTTCGGCGCGTAGCACAAGCCCTTCCCATAACTGCTCGCGGGTCATGATTTCGACGAGCGGGTTCATCGGGTCGTTGATCTGGATCAGATGTTCGAAATTCAAAACGACTGCTTCCTCTTAAGACGCTGCGCAACCGGTATCAACAATCGGCGCCGGTTATGCATGGGTATCAGGCCGCGGTGAGTCCGGTGCGCACCGAGATCGGACGTGTCAGGATCTTGTGCACCGGACATGCATTGGCTATTTGCAGGAGCCGTTCCCGCTGCTCGCCGGAGAGGTCGCCTTCGAGCGTGACCTTGCGATCGATTGTCGTGCCTTCCTCGCCGGTCTCGATCGACAGCGTCACGCGCACGTCGGCGAGCGGCCAGCCCTTGCGCTGTGCGTACATCTTCAGCGTAATCGACGTGCACGCGCCGAGGCTCGACAGCAGCATCGAAACGGGCCCCGGACCGCGATCGCCGCCGCCGAGTGATTCAGGCTCGTCGGCGATCCATGTGTGGGCGCCGTCGTCCAGCAGGACCTGGAAATTCGTCGAACCAATGTGGGCGGTGACTGCGGGCTCTACCATGCGATCTCCTGCGGGAAAACGGTTGGGTGCCGCGCGGGGCACGTCAGGCGCGGCATGAGCCGTTATTGTGAACGAATTTGTGAAGCTTCGGGCCGCGCCCCTTTGCAGGGTGCCGGGGCGCCGTCGCGCCTGCCGGCGGCAGACGGGCAGGACAACACCTGCGAGGTGTGCGGCGTGCGCCGCGATCAATGCGTGATCTGTCCCATCCGGCCGGCCTGGTAGTCGATGACCGCCTGACGGATTTCTTCTTCGGTATTCATCACGAACGGGCCGTAACGCACTACGGGTTCGTTGAGCGGCACGCCGCCCAGCAGCAGGACGTCGAGCGGTTCTTCGCCGGCGGCGAGCGTCACGGTGTCGCCGTCGTCGCCGAATACGACCATCGTGCGTGCATCGACGTCGCGACGCGCTTCGCCGTACAGGCCCTTGCCGGACAGCCCGTAGGCGAACACGCGGAAATCGCGCGGCACCGGATGCACGATGCTCGCACCCGGTTGCAGCGTGAAATGCTGATACAGGATCGGCGTGCGCGTTTCGATCGGCGCCTTCACGCCGAGCGCCTCGCCGGCGATCACCTTCACACGCACGGTGCCGTCCGCCGAAGTCGCGACCGGAATGCCCGCCGACGGCATTTCCTGATAACGCGGCGCGATCATCTTGTCGCGCCGCGGCAGGTTCACCCACACCTGCAGGCCATGCACGCGGCCGCCCGTGGCGACGAACGATGGATCGGGCATCTCGCTATGCACGACGCCGGCGCCCGCCGTCATCCATTGCACGTCGCCCTGGCGCAGCGTGCCCGAGTGGCCGGCGGAATCCTTGTGGCCGAATTCGCCTTCAAGCACATAGGTGACCGTCTCGAAGCCGCGATGCGGATGATCCGGCGCGCCTTTCGCTTCGCCGGGTGCGTAGTCGACGGGACCCATCTCGTCAAGCAGCAGGAACGGATCGAAATCCATCAGCATGCGCGTCGGAAACGGGCGATGGACGATGAAGCCACCACCCTCGGTCGTGCGAAGCGCGGGATACGTGCGTTCGATCGTGCGTGTCGTGCTCATCAAAGTCACCTCGAAAAATGGGGAATAGCATCATTTTTGAAACATAGCGCTATTATAGGGACGCATTTTCGCGGTGCCAGCCGCCGTCTCGCAATGGATTGTTCTATGAGTGGAACGATGAAATGAAGATCGATTCGCATAACCTGAACGACCTGATGTACTTCTCGCAGGTCGTCGAGCACGGGGGATTCTCGGCGGCGGAGCGGGTGCTCGGCATTTCGAAGTCGCGCCTGTCACGCCGTCTGACCGAACTCGAAGCGTCGCTCGGCGTGCGGCTGTTGCAGCGTTCCACGCGCAAGCTCGCGCTCACGGAAGCCGGTCAGCTGTTCTACCAGCATTGCCAGGCGATGCTCACGGAAGCGCAGGCGGCCGTCAACGTGGTCCAGCAGTTGCGTTCGTCGCCGCGCGGCACGGTTCGCGTGAGCGTGCCGGTTACGGTCTCGCAGACGATCCTCTCGGAAATCATGCCCGAGTTCATGCATCGCTATCCCGAAGTGCGTGTCGTGATGCGGGTGACGAATCGCGTCGTCGATCTGTACGAGGATTCGATCGACATCGCGTTGCGCGTGCGCTCGGAGCCGCCGCAAAGCGCCAACATCGTGGTGCGGCCGCTGTGGCGCACACAGCAGATGCTGGTCGGCGCGCCGAGCCTCCTGAACCAGAATGCGCCGCCGCTGGAACCGGCCGACCTCGCGCGCTTCGAAACGCTCGATACGCCGACCACCGACGGGCGTCACGTGTTCACGCTGATCGCGCCCGATGGCACGCGTCACCTGCACGAACACGAGCCGCGTCTCGTGAGCGCCGACCTGATGATGGTGCTCGAAGCGGTGCTGGCGGGCGTGGGTATCGCCGCGTTGCCGGAGATGATGTACGGCGCGGCGTTACGCTCGGGCAAACTTTCGCCGGTGATGCCGGGCTGGACACTGCCGACGCCGCAGCTCTACGCTGTGTTCGTCTCGCGGCAGGGGATGGTGCCGGCCGTGCGCGCGTTCGTCGACTATCTGGTCGAGATGCTCGATGAGCGGAGCGGTGCGTACATGATGAGGGAGTGCCCGGATAGCCGGCCCGAGCCGCGTGCGCTGAAAGCAGCAGACGCGCCGAGAGCGGCAGATATCGCTTTTGGCATTTAAGCGCGGGCAGTGATCGGTACTTTCAATGGCCGTTTGCTTGAATGCGCGCGCTGACGGGCCTATAGTGAAATCCCTTCGCTAAGGAGTCTCTTATGCGAAAACTCATGGCCGCTATCATAGCGAGCCTGATAGGGCTGAGCGCGCTGTCCGTGTCGACCACGGCTGTCGCATGCGGTGACTCCGGCTATTCTCATGGCAAGTGATCCCGCCGCCCGAAGGCGCCGAGTGCGCACAAAAAAAGGCCTTCATCTGACGATGAAGGCCTTTTACTTTATCCGTCGCGTTTAGCCCCTGGTTTTAGCCCTTGAATACAGGGGTTTTCTGCTCCCGGACGCTGCAACGAAGCAGCATATTACTTCTTCGGCTCGGTGACGAAACCGATCTTCGTCAGACCGCCCGCCTGCGCCGCGGACATCACTTCGGCGACCTTTTCATACGCGACCTTGCGATCCGCGTTCAGATGCAGTTCCGGCTGCGGCGTGACCTGCGCGGCGGCTGCGATCTTCGCGCGCAATGCGTCGTCGGTGACGGGCGTGTTGTCCCACAGAACGGTGCCGTCGGCCTCCACGTTGACGGTGACCTGCGCGGGCTTCGTCTCTTCTTTCTGGCTGCTCGCGTGCGGCAGGTCGATCTTCACCGCGTGGCGGATCACCGGAATCGTGACCATGAAAACGATCAGGAGAACCAGCATGACGTCGACGAGCGGTGTCATGTTGATTTCATTCATCAGACCATCTTCATCGTCGCCGGCAAAGGGGCTCATTGCCATGGAAATGCCTCGCTCAGTGGGTGCGCGCGGCAAGACGCAGGCCGTCGCCGCGCTTGCTCGACGACAGGCGCGCGCCCGTCACGAAGAATGCGTGCAGACCATGCGCGAAACGGCTCAGCTTGCTCACGACGGCCTTGTTCGCGCGCGTCAGTGCGTTGTAGCCGAGCACCGCTGGAATCGCGACGAAAAGACCGAACGCCGTCATGATCAGCGCTTCGCCGACCGGCCCCGCGACCTGGTCGATCGATGACTGACCCGACGCGCCGATCGCCAGCAGCGCGTGATAGATGCCCCACACCGTGCCGAAGAGTCCCACGAACGGCGCCGTGCTGCCGATCGATGCCAGCACAGCGAGACCGCTCTGCATGCGCGCGATGCTTTCGTCCATCGTGTCTTTCAGGCAGCGCGTGACCCAGTCGGACACGTCCATGCGGTCGTGCAGATGAGGCTGCGTCTGATGATGGTGATCGGCGGCTTCCTGGCCCGCCAGCGCGAGTGCGAGGAACGGATTGTCCTGCGGCGTCGAGGCGTGCGCGCCGAGCTTCTTCACGCCGTCAGCGAGATCGTCCGAATGCCAGAACGCCTGTTCGGCGTTCTTCGTCAGGCGATTCAGACGCATGACGTTCCAGCTCTTGATGACGATAACCGTCCACGACAACACCGACATGATCACGAGCGTGAGCGCGATCCCACGCGTCACGAAATCCCCTTGCGCCCATACGTGGGCGATACCGTAGTTTTGCATTGCAATTCCTTTGTGAAAATCTGGATCAGTCGGTCAGGCTGAATGAGAAAGGCTGGGTATAGGCCGCGCGGATCGCCTCGCCGTTTTCGACGTACGGCTTGCACGAACTGCTGTGCATCGCGGCGAGCGCGGCGTCGTCGAGGCGGCCGAAACCACTGCTTTTCTTCAACTCGATGTTTTCGATCTTGCCGGTCAGCCCGACGACGAACCTGACCATCGCCGTGCCGGTTTCGTTGCGGCGTTTCGACAGCACCGGGTAATCGGGCTGCGCGATGCTGCAATCGAGATGGGCGACGTTCTTCGGTGCGGAAAGCGCCATCGTCGGTTTGCCGGTTGCGGGCGCGGCTGCTTCGGCCGGCGCCGGTGCCGGTGTGGCAGGCGCGGCGGGTGCCGGCGGCGCGGGTTGTGGCGTGGAGATCTCGTGCTGCGATGGTGCGGCGGCTTCCGGCAGCGGCGTTGGTGTCGGTCTGGACACCGGGCGCGGCTGGACCTTCGGTTTCAGATGCGGCACGGGTGGCGTGGGTTTGGGCGGCGTCGGCGTCGACTGGATCGCGGCCGGCGCGGCGACGGGCGTCGGGCTCAGCAGTTCGGCGGTGATCGTGCGCGACTCGAGCGCGCGTGGCACCGGCTCGTCGCGGGCGATCAGGACGGCCACCAGCAGTGCGGCGTGCAGCGCGACGACAATAGCGGTCGCCGTGACGATGCGGGGACTGAAGCGGGCGGGCTGGGCCGGCGAAAGCCCGGCAGGGAGGTTGTACGAAGCCTGCATGTTAGCGGGGCCAGACGGCATCGGACGTGCCGCCGATGCAATACTGCGGGCGAAACGACGTCATTTTCGGAAGATCAGCAATGAGATGCACAGGGTAGTCAGAAAACCGATCAGCAATTCCATCTCGAACTCCTGTTACAGGGTGAGCGGTAGCTGGCTGTTGTCGTGACTGGCTTGCTGACGGCGGGGTGGATCGGAACAACGGACGACGGCGCGACACGCAAGGCACGCCCGCGATATCAGGCAGCTTTGCGTTCGTAAAACATCAGCGGCACCGGTTGCGCATGATGCTCGACGGCGCAGCGGCTCGCGCAAACGCCGCTTTGCGCCATGACGTCGCGCACGGATTCCTCGCATTTGCCGCAACAGCTCGCGACGCCCAGTTCGAACTGGAGCTCATCGAACGAATCGATGCCTTCCGCGATGGAGGCGCGGATCTTCCGGTCGGAAACAGACTTGCATACGCAGACGATCATGGTGTGGTGCGATAGCTAACGTTAATGCGAATTATTATCATTATGTTTGAGGCGTTTGGCAAGCGTCATATCCGGATTTTTGTAACAAAACCAGTCTGTTAGGAGGGTTTTCCACAGACGCCGGAAGGGGGCGGAGGCGGGGAAAAGCGCGCTGAACCAGCCAGGCGGACGCCTGGCGGAGGCTCAGACGGCTTGCGGGTCAGGCGCGGCGGTGCGGCGCGACGGGATGTGCACGCGGTCGACCGGCGCGGCGAGATGGAGGAGCGTTTCGGCGAGCTGCTGCAGATGAGTGCCGTCGCTGGTCGAGAAGAAACGGGGTGCGACCGCGGGTTCGCCGCCGCTGGCGACACGCAGCCCGTGCTGGTCGAGCACGCGCTCGAGCTGGCGCGCGATGGCGACACTGGTATCGATCAACGTCAACCGGTCGCCGACGATGTCGCGGATCGCGGCGTCGAGGAACGGGTAGTGCGTGCAGCCGAGCACCAGCGTGTCGGCGCCCGCATCGAGCATCGGTTGCAGATAGTTTTGCAGTAGCGCGCGCAGTTCGGCCGAACCGACATCGCAGCGTTCGACCGCCTGCACGAGGCCGTGACCCGGCTGGCACAGAAAGCGGCAGTCGGCGGCGTAGCGTTGCAGCAGAGCCTGGAAACGGGCGCTGCGCAGCGTTACCTGCGTGGCGAGCACGCCCGCGACGCGCGTCTTCGATTGCAGCGCGGCGGGCTTCACGCCGGGTTCGACGCCGATCAGCGGAATCGGGAGCCGCTCGCGGACGAGTGCGATCGATTGCGCAGTAGCCGTGTTGCACGCGACGACCAGCACCTTCGCGCCCTGTTTGACGAGCCATTGTCCGATGGCGAGCGTGCGGTCGGCGATGAAATCGTCGTCGCGTTCACCGTATGGCGCGTACAGCGAATCGGCCACATAGATGAGCGATTCGCCCGGCAACTGCGCGCGCACCGCACGCAGCACGGAAAGGCCGCCGAGCCCAGAATCGAAGATGCCAATGGGCGCGTGCGCTGAAGACAACGGCGTCGGCGTTAAAGGGTCAGCGGAAGCGGAAGCAGTATGTGAACCGGATGCCGTGCCGTCGAATGCCGCAGCGGCGGTCGTGCGCGAAGAAACGTCCTGCGGTGCGGTCATATGCGAACGGGGGAGGCGGGCGGGAAAACGGACGCTAAAGCGAACGAACCGGCAAAAAACGGAGGCCGTTGCCGTTCGCGCCAGCGTCGATGCGTGCCGTGCGAACGGAATTGCGTCACTGTATCAGGATCAGGACTCGAGCGATCCGATGCCGGATTGCTGATAGTTCTGGATACCGACCTTGTCAATGAGATCGATTTGCGTTTCCAGCCAGTCGATGTGTTCTTCGGTGTCGTCGAGAATCGTCGTGAAGATTTCACGCGAGATGAAATCGCGAACGGATTCGCAATACACAATAGCTTCCTTGCATGTGGCTTGCGAGATCTGTTCGAGCTTCAGATCGCATTCGAGAATCTCTTTCGTTTCCTCGCCGATCAGCAGCTTGTGCAGATCCTGCAGATTCGGCAGACCGTCGAGCATGAAGATCCGTTCGATCAGCAGATCGGCGTGCTTCATTTCGCCGATCGACTCGTCGTATTCATGCTTGCCGAGCTTGTCGAGGCCCCAGTGCTTGTACATCCGCGCATGCAGAAAGTACTGGTTGATCGCAGTCAGCTCGTTTTTCAGTTGCGAGTTCAGATATTCGATGACCTTCTTGTCGCCTTGCATGATTTTTTCCTTATGGGGCTCGGGATTCTGATTCTTTCAACAATAAACGCCATGACCGAAAAAGCCAAGGCCGCACCTGTTCGTGCGGGTCCTTCAAGGCGCTATCAGTGCTGGGGTAAATGAAAAAGCCAGGGCGCAGGACCCTGGCCTTTATCAACGCATCATGACGCTTAAACCGTGGCGACCGGGATCTTGCCGATCTTCGCCTGCCATTCCTTCGGGCCCGTCTGATGCACCGACGTACCCGACGAATCGACCGCAACGGTCACCGGCATGTCTTTTACGTCGAACTCGTAGATGGCTTCCATGCCGAGGTCTTCGAATGCCAGCACCTTCGCGCTGCGAATGGCCTTCGACACCAGATACGCCGCGCCGCCAACCGCCATCAGATAGGCCGCCTTGTGCTTCCGGATCGCCTCGATGGCAACCGGGCCGCGTTCTGCTTTACCGATCATCGAAATGAGGCCTGTTTGCGACAACATGGTCTCGGTGAATTTGTCCATTCGTGTGGACGTCGTCGGGCCTGCCGGACCGACTGCCTCATCGCGCACCGGATCGACCGGGCCGACGTAATAGATCACGCGGTTCGTGAAATCGACCGGCAGCTTTTCGCCCTTCGCGAGCATGTCGGCGATGCGCTTGTGGGCCGCGTCGCGGCCCGTCAACATCTTGCCCGACAAGAGCAGCGTCTGGCCCGGCTTCCACGATGCGACTTCTGCCGGCGTCAGCGTGTTCAGGTCGACGCGCTGGCTCTTTTCCGTGTCCGGTTCCCACTGCACTTTCGGCCATGCGTCGAGCGAAGGCGCTTCGAGCTTCGCCACGCCCGAGCCGTCGAGCGTGAAGTGCGCATGACGCGTCGCCGCGCAGTTCGGAATGATCGCGACCGGCTTCGACGCGGCGTGCGTCGGTGCGGCCATGATCTTCACGTCGAGCACGGTGGCGAGACCGCCGAGACCCTGCGCGCCGATGCCGAGCGCGTTGACCTTCTCGTGCAGTTCGATACGCAGTTCCTCGATCCAGCCCTTCGGGCCGCGCGCGATGATGTCCTGGATGTCGACCGGATCCATCAGCGATTCCTTCGCCATCACCATCGCTTTCTCAGCGGTGCCGCCGATGCCGATGCCGAGCATGCCCGGCGGGCACCAGCCTGCGCCCATCGTCGGCACGGTCTTGAGAATCCAGTCGACGATCGAGTCCGACGGGTTCAGCATCGCGAACTTCGACTTGTTTTCCGAGCCGCCGCCTTTCGCCGCGACCTGCACGTCGACCTTGTCGCCCGGCACGATCTCGTAGTGGATCACGGCCGGCGTGTTGTCCTTCGTGTTCTTGCGCGCGCCTTCGGGCGGGCTCACGATCGACGCGCGCAGCACGTTGTCCGGGTTCAGATAACCGCGGCGCACGCCTTCGTTGATCATGTCGGTGACGCCCATCGTCGCGCTGCCGTTTTCACTCGCCCAGCGCACGTCCATGCCGACCTTCACGAACACCGTCACGATGCCGGTGTCCTGGCAGATCGGACGCTTGCCTTCGGCGCACATGCGGCTGTTGGTCAGGATCTGCGCGATCGCGTCCTTCGCGGCCGGGCTCTCTTCGAGTTCATACGCGCGGCCAAGGGCCTGGATGTAATCGAGTGGGTGGTAGTAGCTGATGTACTGAAGCGAATCAGCAATGCTCTGGATCAGGTCTTCCTGTTTGATGACGGTCATGGCTAGCTCAGTGGGGACAAGGGGCGCTTTTTATCGTCGCGGTTCGCACGGACTGGTGGAATCGCGATCACTCCTGCTGCGCCTGTAAGGGGGAAACCGGTTGTTGGGCATGCGGCTCGTGAAAGTGCCGCGGATGCGTGTGCTTCGAGTTCTGGTGAAAATGACTGCCGGAAGTGGCCGCATGTGGCGGTTGGGCGATATCGTGGCGCGGTGCGGACATGGGCGATGGCAGTGGCCAGGCAGAGGGTTGTATCGGACAGCGGGGACACGGACCGGGCGGCGTGCGGTAACGCGTACGTTACGTGTGCAACAACGTCTACGTATGCGGTCGCTTGCGGTTCCGCGCGACCGTGTCAGGCGCGCTATTGTACAGCGTCCTCCCGGTTTACCCGAACGGAGCGGGCAGTCACGACGCGACGGGCTGCACGCGCTTCATCTTCAGGCTGGCGGGCGCGATGCCCGCTACGACGCATGCCGCGTCGCCTGTAGACGTCGGCACACCAGGTTCAACCCTGGTGTGCCGGCATGCCCAATTGTCTGACTCATTCAGCAAACCCATGCCAACATTGGGCCGCTTCAGTTAGCATTGAAATCCCTGCGCGGATGCAGGTGCGTCTGCCGCGCCGGTCTTCGCGTCAACTCGCGTCAACGTAAGTGCCCGGTAAGTTGCGGCCTTTATGGTGAGAGGCAAATCAGGCAAGTGGCCGGTGATGAATCACGGCACAACAGCATCACGCGGTGCGCCACAGGTGAAGAACATGGCGCACAGGCAGGAGACAATGCGGCACGCGGCAGGGCACGCACGTGTACTTCAGGCGCGTTCGCACGGATTTTCAGATTTCATCTTCACGAAGGGGTAGTCGATGTCTGCGATTGAATCGGTTCTTCAGGAACACCGCGTCTTCCCGCCATCCGCCGATATGTCGGCGCAGGCTTCCATACCCGGCATGGACGCGTACCGTGCGCTCGCCGCCGAAGCGGAGCGCGATTATGAAGGCTTCTGGGCGCGTCTCGCACGTGAAACACTGAGCTGGAAGAAGCCCTTCACGAAGGTGCTCGATGAATCGAACGCGCCGTTCTACACATGGTTCGAGGACGGCGAACTGAACGCGTCGTACAACAGCATCGACCGTCACGTCGAAGCCGGCAACGGTGGGCGTGTCGCGATGATCTTCGAGGCCGACGACGGCACCGTCACCAACGTCACGTATCAGGACCTGCTGCAACGCGTATCGCGCTTTGCCAACGCGCTGAAAAAGCGCGGCGTGAAGAAGGGTGACCGCGTCGTGATCTACATGCCGATGTCGGTCGAGGGCGTCGTCGCGATGCAGGCCTGCGCGCGCATCGGCGCCACCCATTCCGTCGTGTTCGGCGGGTTCTCGTCGAAGTCGCTGAACGAGCGGCTCGTCGACGTGGGCGCGGTAGCGCTCATCACATCCGACGAACAGATGCGCGGCGGCAAGGCGTTGCCGCTCAAGAACATCGCCGACGAAGCGCTCACGATGGGCGGCTGCGAAGCGGTGAAGAGCGTGATCGTCTACCGGCGTACCGGCGGCAAGGTTGCGTGGACCGAAGGGCGCGACCTGTGGATGCACGAAATCACGCAGGCCGAGTCGGACCAGTGCGCGCCGGAATGGGTGGGCGCGGAACATCCGCTCTTCATTCTCTATACATCGGGTTCGACCGGCAAACCGAAGGGCGTGCAGCACAGCACCGGCGGCTATCTGCTGTGGGTTGCGCAGACCATGAAGTGGACGTTCGACTGGAAGCCCACCGACGTGTTCTGGTGTACCGCCGACATCGGCTGGGTCACGGGTCACAGCTACATCACGTACGGGCCGCTGGCACTCGGCGGCACGCAGGTCGTGTTCGAAGGTGTGCCCACGTATCCGAACGCCGGCCGCTTCTGGGACATGATCGGCAAGCATAAGGTCAGCGTTTTCTATACGGCGCCCACGGCCATCCGTTCGCTGATCAAGGTTTCCGAAGCCGATGCGAAAGTGCATCCGAAGAGCTATGACCTGTCGTCGCTGCGCATCATCGGCACGGTCGGCGAGCCGATCAATCCGGAAGCATGGATGTGGTATCACGAGAACGTCGGCGGCAAGCGCTGCCCGATTGTCGATACGTGGTGGCAGACCGAAACCGGCGGCCACATGATCACACCGCTGCCGGGCGCGACGCCGCTCGTGCCGGGTTCGTGCACGTTGCCGTTGCCGGGCATCATGGCGGCCGTCGTCGACGAAACCGGGCAGGACGTGCCGAACGGGCAGGGCGGCATTCTTGTCGTGAAGCGTCCGTGGCCCGCGATGCTGCGCAACGTGTGGGGCGATCCGGAGCGCTACAGGAAGAGCTATTTCCCCGAGGAACTCGGCGGCAAGCTTTATCTCGCGGGAGACGGCGCGGTGCGCGACAAGGACACCGGCTACTTCACGATCATGGGCCGTATCGACGACGTGCTCAACGTGTCCGGTCACCGCCTCGGCACGATGGAGATCGAGTCGGCGCTGGTCGCGAATCCGCTCGTCGCGGAAGCGGCCGTGGTGGGCCGCCCTGACGATACGACGGGCGAGGCCGTGTGCGCGTTTGTCGTGCTGAAGCGCACGCGTCCAGAAGGCGAGGAAGCCGTGAAGATCGCGAATGAACTGCGTGCGTGGGTCGGCAAGGAAATCGGCCCGATCGCGAAGCCGAAGGACATCCGTTTCGGCGAGAACCTGCCGAAGACGCGCTCCGGCAAGATCATGCGCCGCCTGCTGCGTTCGCTCGCGAAGGGCGAAGCGATCACCCAGGACGTGTCGACGCTGGAGAATCCGGCGATCCTCGACCAGCTCGGCGAATCGCTTTAAGCGTTACGTGTTCGCGGCCGGCGGCGCGGTTTGCCGCTGGTCCGCGCTACAACCTGCATTGAACGAAGCCACTGCGATGACAATCCTTATTGCCTGGGCAGTGGCTTTTTGATACACAGGCGCATGGCCGCGCCAAACCACACCGCCCGTCAAAATATCAATCCACCGCCCGAACCGCCACCGGTCTCGGAAGCGATGGCGCGCGCGCATCAGCGCTACTGGCGTTTCAATCTCTGGCTGATCGCGACGCTCATGGCGATCGGTTTCGTCGTTTCGTTCGTCGTGCCGCTGGCCGCGGGCCCGTTAGCCAGTGTGCGTTTCGCCGGTTTCAGCCTGCCGTTCTATATGGGCGCGCAGGGTGCGATTCTGGTCTACCTCGTGCTGATCGCCGTGTATATCGTGCTGATGCAGCGCGCCGATCGCGTGTTGCAAGCGGCACGCGAAGCCGATATCGCGAGCCGGAAACCCTGAGCCGATGAAGCTGACCCATCGACTCATCCGTTCATACGCGTTCTATACGCTGGGCTTTCTCTTTTTCATCTACGTGCTGTGGTGCATCGAACGCGCGACCGGCGCGGGCACGTGGATCGGCTACGTGTTCCTGTTCATACCGATTGCCGTTTATGCCGTAATCGGACTGCTTTCGCGCACTTCCGATCTCGTCGAATACTACGTCGCGGGGCGGCGCGTGCCGTCTGCGTTCAACGGCATGGCGACGGCCGCGGACTGGCTGTCGGCGGCTTCGTTCATTGGCCTTGCGGGCTCGCTTTACGCAACCGGTTACGACGGCCTCGCCTACATGATGGGGTGGACGGGCGGCTACTGCCTCGTCGCGTTCCTGCTCGCGCCGTATGTGCGCAAGCTCGCGCGCTACACGATTCCCGATTTTCTCGGCACGCGCTTTTCGAGCAACGCCGTGCGCGGCCTCGCCGTGTTCTCCGCGATCCTGTGTTCGTTCGTCTATCTCGTTGCGCAGATTCAGGGCGTCGGGTTGATCGCGACGCGCTTTATCGGCGTCGATTTTTCCATCGGGATTTTCTGCGGGCTGGCGGGCATTCTCGTGTGTTCGTTTCTCGGCGGCATGCGTGCGGTCACCTGGACGCAGGTCGCGCAGTACATCATCCTGATCGTTGCGATCCTGATTCCGGTGTCGATGATCGCGCACAAGGATGGACTCGGCTGGGTGCCGCAATTCAACTACGGCCGGTTGATGGAGCGGGTCGAGACGCTCGAGCGGCAGGTGCGCGACGCGCCACCCGAGCAGAGGGTCCGCGACAACTTCCGGCAGCGCGCGGCTACCATGCAGGCGCGGCTCGACGCACTGCCTCAATCTTTCGTCGACGAGAAGAGCCGGCTGACACAGGAAATCGCCGATCTGCGCCGGCACAACGGACCGCTGCGCGACATCAACGAGCGCGAGCGCACGCTGGCGGCGTTTCCGCGCGACGCCGTGGCCGCGCACAGCATATGGACGCAGCAGCGCGACGAGATGCTGCTGCGCGCGTCGGCACCTGTGCCGATGTCCGAGGCGTTTCCTGCCGTGAGCGGAGAAGACAGCAACCTTCACCGACGCAATTTTCTCTCTCTGCTGCTGTGTCTTTCGCTGGGGACGGCGAGTCTGCCGCATATTCTGACGCGCTATAACACGACGACATCGGTGGCGTCGGCGCGCAGGTCGGTGGGGTGGACGCTGTTTTTCGTCGCGCTGTTCTATCTGACGGTGCCGGTGCTTGCGGTGCTGATCAAGTACGAGATCCTGTCGAGTCTCGTCGGGCATCGATTTGCCGATCTGCCGCAATGGGTGATGCAGTGGCGGCGGATCGAGCCGTATCTGATCGGTATTTCGGACATGAACGGCGACGGCATTGTGCGCTGGAGCGAGATCCAGATGCAGCCCGACATGGTCGTGCTCGCGGCGCCGGAAATCGCGAGGCTGCCGTACGTGATGTCGGGGCTGATCGCAGCGGGCGCGCTGGCCGCTGCGCTTTCCACCGCCGATGGTCTGCTGCTGACGATCGCGAACGCGTTATCGCACGATGTCTACTATCACATGGTCGATCCATCGGCATCGAGCCAGCGGCGGGTGACCATCTCGAAGATCCTGCTGCTTGGGGTTGCGCTGTTTGCTTCGTACGTGGCTTCGCTGAATACAGGGAATATCCTGTTTCTGGTGGGCGCCGCTTTTTCGATCGCGGCTTCGAGTCTGTTTCCGGTGCTGGTGCTGGGCGTGTTCTGGAAGCGCACGACGCGTCGTGGTGCGGTGGCGGGAATGGTGGCGGGGCTCGTGGTGTGCATCTACTACATCGTGTCGACGTATCCGTTTTTCACGCAGCTGACGGGTTTCACGGGCGCGCGCTGGTTCGGCATCGAGCCGATCAGTTCGGGCGTGTTCGGCGTGCCGGCGGGGTTTCTCGTGGCGATCGGCGTGAGTCTCGTGGACCGCAAACCGGACGCATGGACGCGGGCGCTCGTGGACTATATCCGGCATCCCTGAGTGCGTTGCCTCGCGATGCTTTTTGCGGGTATTTCACGCGCCGCGCAAGAGGGTGTGGCGCGGGCCCCAGAGTTTGCTATAATCTGCCTCCCGCCGGAGAGATGGATGAGCGGTTTAAGTCGCACGCCTGGAAAGCGTGTATAGGTTAATACCTATCCGGGGTTCGAATCCCCGTCTCTCCGCCAGATATGAATGATAAGCCGTTGAATCTAAAAGGATTCAACGGCTTTTTGTTTTTTCAACTCACGATTTGACTATCAAATGATAAGGGCGCCGCAACATTTGAGGTCACGTCGAAAAGGTCGCGAAGAAGCGGACGTCCGATGAGTGCGCAGGCGCCGAACTTCCGGATGCGGCCGATACAGTTGAAAAATCCGGTCGTGATGTTCGATGGGTCCAAGCTCCCGTATCAAACTTGATCGACCTGACCGGCGATCGCCCGCCAGGCGGCAAAACTGGAGTCTCCACGTACTCTGGGTCGTCCAGTGACATCCGTCTTCGGTGGCCGTTCGACGTATCAAAGCGGATCGTTCAATCGCGTGAGACACCATAGTAGTAGTGGCGCAATTAAAGCGGGCACCCCCGCAACCACCTTGGGCCGGCACAGTTCATGGCGATAGAGGGGCTACGTCACAATTCTGACCCGGCCGGCCAGCAACACAAAACGCATTACGCACAAGAGGTCACTGCGCAGACCGGATTCGGGCGCGTTCTCGTTGACCAGGTGCGAAGTGGTCAATAAGTGTGCGGCGCAGCAACCCGGTGCGCGAGAGCGAATGCAGACAAAAAAACCTCACTCATGAGATACCGCCTGATGTGCCCGTGTCGATATCCAGGGTGGCTTCCTGATTCAATGCGTCCGCTCCCTGCATTCGCGGGGTCCGTCGGCTTTCTTGTCTCCGGCAAGCCCGCTGTTCCAATGTTCCAGGGCATATCAACATCACAGTCATTTCAAATTTCAATTAATAGCCTTGACGAATGGAAGACCGGCGACAACAATCAGTGATACCAAACATCAAAATCGCGTAACCCGAGACATACCCCAATGCCATGACCGACGCTAAAGAAGGCCTTCGCAAAACCGAGGAACTTCGCAGCTTCCTGTTTCTCACGGCCGTCATGGTGCCCGTATTGACCGTGATGTTTATTGCCGCATATGGGTTTGTTGTCTGGTTCTATCAGATTCTGGTTGGCGGTCCACCGCATTGACAGCCGTTCCTGCAAAGTCTCCGTGCAGTCTTATTCGCCTGTTTATTAAAACGCTGTGCCGGGAGTCGTCAGATGGCTTCACACGCGCAAAAGCTGGTGATAAACGTTGTCGACGTTCCGCAAGCCCATATTGCCGGCATCGTCGTTCATGCGGATAACAGGCAGATAGAGGCCATCCGGCACGCCGTTTCGATACTTCCCGGCGCGGAGATTCACGCAGTCAGCCCCGCCGGAAAACTGGTGGTCACGCTGGAAGCGCAGGAGTCGGAAGACATCATCGCGCAACTGAATGCGATTCACGCCTTGCCGGGCGTCTATTCCGCGTCGCTCATATACCAGCACCACGAAGATGTCGAATCGCTCGATGAGGAGACAGGCGATGAAACTGACGCGCCGGGCGTTTATTAAGCAAACCGCCGCGGCCACGGCCGCCTCCGCCGCCGGTATCACGCTGCCAGGCCTGGAAGCGCAGGCGGCGGGCGCGGGCGGCAACGACCTGACCTGGTCGAAAGCGCCATGCCGCTTTTGCGGCACCGGCTGCGGGGTCATTGTTGGCGTGAAGGCCGGCAAGGTTGTCGCGACGCAGGGCGATCCGCAGGCGGAGGTCAATCGCGGGCTGAACTGCGTCAAGGGCTACTTCCTCTCGAAGATCATGTACGGGGGAGACCGTCTGAATGCGCCGCTCCTGCGCATGAAGGACGGCAAATACGACAAGAACGGCGAATTCACACCGGTGTCGTGGGATAAGGCGTTCGACGTGATGGAGCAGCAGTTCAGGCAGGTGTTGAAGGCAAAGGGTCCGACGGCAATCGGCATGTTCGGCTCCGGCCAGTGGACTGTGTTCGAAGGGTATGCGGCGGTCAAGCTGATGAAGGCGGGCTTTCGCAGCAATAACATCGATCCGAATGCGCGGCACTGCATGGCCTCGGCGGTGACCGGTTTCATGCGCTCGTTTGGCATGGACGAGCCGATGGGCTGCTACGACGATATCGAGCAGACCGATGCCTTCGTGCTGTGGGGGTCGAACATGGCGGAGATGCACCCGGTGCTATGGACGCGGGTGACGGATCGCAAGCTGAGCGTACCGAAGACCAGAGTGGCCGTGCTGTCGGTGTTCGAACATCGCTCTTTCGATCTTGCGGATATGCAGATGGTCTTCGCGCCGCAATCCGACCTTGCGATCATGAACTACATCGCGAACTACATCATCAAGACGAATCGCGTGAACCGTGACTTCGTGACGAAGCACACCGTGTTCAAGGAAGGCAATACAGATATCGGCTACGGACTGCGGCCGGACAATCCGTTGCAGAAAGCCGCGAAGAACGCCGGCGATGCGAACGGTTCGAAGCCGATGGACTTCGACGCCTTCGCGAAGTTCGTGTCGAAATACGATGCGGCCTATGTGACGAAGCTCTCGGGCATCTCGAAGGTCAAGCTGGACCAGCTTGCCGAGCTGTACGCCGATCCCAACATCAAGGTGGTTTCGTTCTGGACAATGGGCTTCAACCAGCACACGCGCGGCACGTGGGCCAACAACATGGTCTACAACCTGCACCTGCTGACGGGCAAGATCTCCACGCCGGGCAACAGTCCGTTTTCGCTGACGGGTCAACCGTCCGCCTGTGGCACGGCGCGCGAAGTGGGCACCTTCTCGCACCGCCTGCCGGCCGACATGCTCGTGGCCAACCCCGAGCACCGCAAGCATGCCGAGGAAATCTGGAAGATTCCGCCAGGTACGATTCCCGACAAGCCGGGCTATCACGCCGTGCTCCAGAATCGCATGCTGAAGGACAGCAAGCTCAACGCGTACTGGGTGATGGTCAACAACAACATGCAGGCCGCGGCCAACATGATGCAGGAAACCCTGCCCGGCTATCGCAACCCCGATAACTTCATCGTCGTCTCCGATGTCTATCCGACTGTCACCGCGGTCGCTGCCGATCTCATCCTGCCTTCGGCGATGTGGGTCGAGAAGGAGGGCGCGTATGGCAACGCGGAGCGTCGCACGCAGTTCTGGCATCAGCTCGTGCCGCCGCCCGAGGGCGCGCGCTCGGACCTGTGGCAGATCGTCGAGTTTTCGAAGCGCTTCACCGTCGATGAGGTGTGGCCGGCGGAACTGATCGCGAAGAAGCCGGAACTGAAGGGCAAGACACTTTATGACGTGCTGTTTCGCAACGGTCAGGTGAATAAATTTCCTGCATCGCAAGTCGACGTGGCCTTTCGCAACGACGAAGCCAAAGCGTTCGGCTTCTACATCCAGAAGGGCCTGTTCGAGGAATACGCTTCGTTTGGCCGTGGCCACGGCCACGACCTTGCCCCGTTCGACGATTATCACAAGGCGCGCGGACTGCGCTGGCCGGTCGTCAATGGCAAGGAAACGCTCTGGCGCTACAAGGAAGGCTCCGATCCCTACGTGAAGGCGGGCACCGGCTGGGAGTTCTACGGCAACAAGGACGGCCGCGCCGTGATCTGGGCGCTGCCTTACGAGCCGCCGCCCGAAATGCCGGACAAGGAATACCCGTTCTGGCTGTCGACCGGGCGCGTGCTCGAACACTGGCACTCGGGGTCGATGACGCGACGCGTGCCGGAGTTGTATCGCGCGTTTCCGAACGCCGTCTGCTTCATGCATCCGGACGACGCGAAGGCGCTCGGACTCAGCCGCGGCGTCGAAGTGAAGGTCATGTCGCGGCGCGGCTACATCCGCACGCGGGTGGAGACGCGCGGACGCGACAAGCCGCCACGCGGGCTGGTGTTCGTGCCGTGGTTCGACTCGAGCCAGTTGATCAACAAGGTGACGCTCGACGCGACCGATCCGATCTCGTTCCAGACAGACTACAAGAAGTGCGCGGTAAAGATCGTCAGGGTCTAGGGGAGATGTCATGCGCCAGTGGATCGTACTTGCCGCCCTCTGTGGATTTTTGAGCCCGTTCGGCGCTTCCGCGCAGCCGGCGGTGCCCGACGTGCCGTTCCATGACAGCCTGCGCGGCACGACGCCGCTCGATGAGGAAACAAAGCCGCCCCTGATTTACCCGACCGAGAACAAGGATGTGATCCGTGGCCGTGCCTATGCGCAGCAGCCGCCGACGATCCCCCACAAGATCGACGGCTATCAGGTCGACAAGAACGCGAACCGCTGTCTCGCCTGTCACGCCCGCAGCCGCGCGGCGGAGAGCGGCGCGGTACCTGTCGGCGTCTCGCATTACACGGATCGCGCGGGCGTGACGCTCGGCAGCCTCGCCCCGCGCCGCTATTTCTGCACGCAGTGTCATGTTCCGCAAGCCGATACGAAACCGCTTGTGAGCAACACCTTCACGGACCTCGAGGATATCCGGCTGGCACCCGGCTCGAAGCCGGCTTCGAGCCACAAGAACTAGGGGCGCGCGATGCTCGACCTGGTGAAGCGCTACTGGCGCACGATCAACCGGCCAAGCGCGTATTTCAGCCTCGGCTTTCTCACGCTGGGCGGCTTCGTCGCGGGCGTGGTGTTCTGGGGCGCGTTCAACACGGCGCTCGAATTCACCAGCACGGAAGCGTTCTGCACGGGCTGCCACGAGATGCGCGACAACACGTTTGCCGAGTTGAAGACCACCATCCACTACACCAACCGTAGCGGGGTGCGCGCGAAATGCTCGGATTGTCACGTGCCCCACAACTGGACCGACAAGATCGCCAGAAAGATGCAGGCTTCGAAGGAGGTGTGGGCCAAGGTTTTCGGCACGGTCGATACGCGCGAGAAATTCCTCGACAAACGGCTCGAACTCGCCGAGCACGAATGGACGCGCATGAAGGCAAACGACTCGCTGGAGTGCCGCAACTGCCACTCGTTCGAGTCGATGGACTTTACGCGTCAGAGCGTAAGAGCCCAGAACGCGCATCAGACCTACCTCGTCACCGGAGAGAAAACCTGCATCGATTGCCACAAGGGCATCGCGCATCACTTGCCGGACATGACACAGGCGATGCGCGACGAACAGGCGCGACAGGCGAAGGGAAATTGAGGCGGGCGGCCATGCGTGCAACGAGCAGACCTGAAGGCGAAGCGGCGCCCGCGCTGTTGTCGGTCGCGTCGCTCGCGTTTTGCCGTGGCGGGGAAACGATCTTCAGTGACGTCAGTTTCGAAGCCGATGCGGGAGAGGTGCTGCAGATTCACGGCGCGAACGGCAGCGGTAAAACCACGCTTCTGCGGCTGCTGGCGGGGCTCCTGCGCCCGGCCGCGGGCACGATACGCTGGCGCGGCCTCGATACGCGCAGACAGTCCGAAACATGGCGCCGCACGCTCGCGTACGTCGGCCACGCAAATGCGGTGAGCCGTGACCTGACGGTGATCGAGAACGTGCGCTTCGCGGCGCGCCTCGGCGCGGCGAGCGCGCATGACGCAACCGCGGCCTGCCCCGAACGGGAGGTGCTCGGGCGGCTCGGGCTCGCAGGCTGTGAAAACCGCCTCGCGGGCACGCTCTCGCAGGGACAGCAAAGGCGTATCGCGATGGCCCGCCTGCTGATGGAATGCAAGCCGCTGTGGCTGCTCGATGAGCCTGCCGCCGCACTCGATGCGGAATCGACGCGGCTCATCGGCGCATGCATCGCAGAGCATGTCGAGCGTGGCGGCATCGCGGTCATGACGACGCACCTGCCAATCGATACGGCGCCGGATGCGACGCGCTACCTCTGTTTCGAGCGGGCCGCGTCATGCTCGATCTGATGGCGTGCGTGATGCGTCGGGAACTCGCGCTCACATGGCGGCGCCGCACCGACGCGCTCGGCTGCCTGCTGTTCTTCGTCATCGCGACGAGCCTGTTCCCGATCGCGGTCGGCTCCGACCCCAGGCTCCTGCATGCCATGGCGCCGGGTGTGCTGTGGGTCACGGCGCTCTTCGCGACGATGCTCTCGCTCACGCGGCTCTTCTCGCAGGACTTCGACGACGGGTCGCTCGACCAGATGCTGCTCACGCCGCAGTCGCTCTTCGCCGTGGTGTACGCGAAGATCGCCGCGCACTGGTTGACGGGTGGCTTTGCGCTTGTACTGCTCACGCCTGTGGTTGCGCTGCAATACGACCTCGCGGCGGACGCCGTCCTGCTTCTCACCGCATCACTTCTGATCGGCACGCCGGTGCTGAGCCTGATCGGATCGATCGGCGCGGCGCTGACAATCGGCGTGCGTGGCGGCGGGGTGCTGCTTGCGGTGCTCGTCCTGCCGCTCGAACTTCCGGTGCTGATCTTCGGCGTCGGCGCGGCAGATCCGTTGCGCGCGGGCGCGTGGAGCGAGGCCAACTTCTCGCTGCTGGGCGCAGGACTGATCGCCGCGCTGCTGCTCTGTCCGGCCGCGACCGCCGCGGCATTGCGGATCTCGGCGGAATGAACGCGAAAGAAGGGAGGCACATGAGCAGGCACGGCACACGCGTCAACTGGTTTCGCTATGCGTCGCCGAAAACGTTCCATGCGCTGGCGGGCCGGCTGATCGCGGGCTTCGCACTGTCGGCGCTGGTGCTGGCCGCACTCGGGCTTTACATCGGCCTCGTGGTCGCGCCCACCGATGCCGTGCAGGGCGACGTCTACCGCATCATGTTCGTTCACGTGCCGGCGGCGTGGATGTCGATGCTGATCTACGTCGTCATGGCGGGCTACGCCGCGCTGGGGCTGATCTTCAACGCACGCCTCCCGGCGATGATGGCGCGCGCGCTCGCGCCCACGGGTGCGCTCTTCACGTTCATTGCGCTCTGGACCGGCGCGCTCTGGGGCCGACCGACATGGGGCGCATGGTGGGTCTGGGATGCGCGGCTTACGTCGGAACTGATTCTGCTCTTTCTGTATCTCGGCTTCATCACGCTCAACGCCGCCATCGACGATCCGCTGCGCGCCGATCGCGCCTCCGCGGTGCTGGCACTCGTGGGTGTCGTGAACATTCCGGTCATCTATTTTTCCGTGCAATGGTGGTACACGCTGCATCAGGGGGCGTCGCTCAGCTTTGGCAGCGGCGTCTCCATGGCGCCGTCGATGGTGTGGGGGATCGTCGTGATGACGCTGGCCTTCTGGTGCTACGCCATCGGGATCGTGCTCGCGCGTGTGCGCGTGATCATTCGGGCACGCGCGGGCGGACCCGTGTCGAATCATGCGGGAGGCTTCGCACAATGAACGGATCGGCAGGTCTCGCTCATGCGCCCTTCATATGGGCCGCGTTTGGCGTCGCATTCGTTTTGCTCGCGTTCGAAGTGGCGCTCGTGTGGCTCGCGAGCCGCAGGGTGGCGCGTGAGCCCGGGCGCCCACGCGTGCAGGAACCCGCGTCGCTGCGCCTGGTATCGCGCAGCACGCTCGCGGACCGGGATTCATGAAGCCGCGCGCGCGCCGCCTTCTGTGGGTCACGGGCGGACTGGCCGCGCTCGGCGCGGTGTCGGCGCTGACACTCAATGCGTTCCGCTCGAACGTCATGTTCTTCGTGACCCCGACGCAGGTGATCGAAGGCCGGGTCGCGAGCGGCACGCGGCTGCGTGTCGGCGGACTGGTCGAGAAGGGCTCGCTCACGCGTGATGCGCAAGGTCTGAACGTGCGCTTTCTCGTCACCGATACGGCCCGCGATATCCCTGTCACCTACCATGGCGTGCTGCCCGATCTCTTTCGTGAGGGCAAGGGCGTCGTCGCGCAAGGCACGCTAATGCCGGACGGTACTTTCGTCGCGGATCAGGTGCTCGCCAAACATGACGAGAACTACATGCCGCCCGATGCCGCCGACGCGGTCAACAAGGCGCGCGCGACCATGCGGGTCGCTGACCATCCACCGAAGGAGACGGGGCGATGATTCCCGAAGTCGGCCAGTTCGCGCTGATCGTCGCGTTCCTCCTCGCCGCCGTGAACGGCGTGCTGCCGGTCGTCGGCGCGGCGCGCGGCATCGACGGATGGATGCGCGTTGCGTGGCCCGTGGCGCGCGCGCAGTTCGTGCTGGTCGCCATCGCGTTCGGCTGCCTTGCGGCGTCGTTCATCAACAACGATTTCTCGGTCGTCTACGTCGCGAGCAACTCGAACTCCATGCTGCCGCTGATCTACCGGTTCACCGCGGTCTGGGGCGGGCATGAAGGGTCGCTGCTGCTCTGGATCTTGCTCCTGACGCTCTGGATGGCCGCTGTTTCGATCTTCAGCAGGCAGTTGCCGATGGCGATGGTCGCGCGCGTGCTGGGCGTGATGAGCTGGATCGCCGCGGGCTTCCTGCTCTTCCTGCTGTTCACGTCGAATCCATTCCTGCGGCTCCTTCCGCCCGCGATGGACGGACGCGACCTGAACGCGCTGTTGCAGGACCCCGGCATGGTGTCGCATCCGCCGATCCTCTACATGGGCTACGTCGGCTTTGCCGTCGCCTTCGCGTTTGCCATTGCGGCGCTGCTCTCGGGCGAGCTGAACGCCGCGTGGGCGCGCTGGTCGCGTCCGTGGACGACGGCCGCGTGGATCTTTCTCACGCTCGGCATCATGCTCGGCAGCGGCTGGGCGTATTACGAGCTCGGCTGGGGCGGCTGGTGGTTCTGGGATCCGGTGGAAAACGCATCGTTCATGCCGTGGCTCGCGGGCACGGCGCTGATCCATTCGCTCGCCGTCACGGAAAAGCGCGGGTGTTTCCGCAGTTGGACCGTGCTGCTCGCGATCTGCACGTTTTCGCTGAGTCTGCTGGGCACTTTTCTAGTGCGCTCGGGTGTGATCACGTCGGTTCATTCGTTCGCTTCCGATCCCGCACGCGGCATCTTCATTCTCGTGTTTCTCTCGATCGTGACGGGTGGCGCGTTGCTGCTGTTCGCCTGGCGTGCGCCGAAGGTCGGACTCGGCGCGGGCTTCGAGGCGGTGTCGCGCGAAACGCTTTTGCTGTCGAACAACGTCCTGCTCATGGTGGCCGCGGCCTCGGTGCTGATCGGCACGCTCTATCCGCTCTGTCTGGACGTGCTGGGGCTCGGCAAGATATCGGTGGGTGCGCCGTATTTCGACACCGTCTTCGTGCCGCTGATGACGCCTGCCGTGTTCCTGATGGGTGTCGGACCGATCGCGCGCTGGAAGGCGGCGCGCCTGCCCGAACTGGCGGTGCGGCTGCGCTGGGCCGCTGCGGCGAGCGTCGTGACGGCGCTCGGTCTGCCCTGGCTCGTCGGTGGATTCAGACCGCTCGTCGGTCTCGGCGTTCTGCTTGCCGCCTGGAGCATGAGCGCATCTGCCGTTGCGTTGTGGGAGCGCATCGAGAAACAGCAGGGCCCGTTCATGGCGCGCTTTGCGCGCTTGCCGCGTGCGTTTTACGGCATGCTGGTCGCGCACGCCGGAATCGGCGTGTTCATCATCGGCGTGACGTTCGTGAAGGGATACGAGACCGAGCGCGACGTGCGCCTGGAAGCCGGGCAGTCGGTGACCGAGGGCGGCTATACGTTTCGTTTCGATGGCACGCACGAGCTCGACGGGCCGAACTATCACGCGGCACGCGCGCGTATCGCGGTAAGCCGCGGCGAGCGCCCGATCGCAACGATGTATCCGGAGAAGCGGTTTTTCATCGTGCAGCAGACGCCGATGACTGAAGCCGCGATCGACCGCGGCGTGTTTCGCGATCTGTACGTTGCGCTCGGCGAACAGGTTGGTGAGCGCGGAAGCGCCGGCCCGAGCCGCGACGCATGGACGATGCGCATTCACATCAAGCCGTTCGTGAGCTGGATCTGGGCGGGCTGCCTGTTGATGGCGCTGGGTGGAGCGCTCGCGGCGAGCGATCGCCGTTACCGGCTTGCGTCGCGCACGCGTCACGCGGCAAAGGCCGCGCGTGGCGTGGCGCATGATGCGGATCGTCTCGCGCCTGGCATCGTCGTGCGCGAGACCACCGTGGCACAACAGGCGGGCGAGGTGGACAGATGAAACGCTTTCTCGCGCCTCTGATCGTATTCGCCGTGCTGGGCGTTTTTCTCGCGGCGGCCCTGTCGCACGACCCGCGCCGGTTGCCTTCGGCATTGATCGGCAAGCCTGCTCCAGCGTTCGACCTGCCGCAACTGCAAACGTCGGGTGCGCGTCTTTCGCCGGCGGCGCTGCGCGGACAGGTATGGATCCTCAACGTGTGGGCGTCGTGGTGCGAGTCTTGCCGCGATGAGCACGCGCTGCTTGTCGAATTCGCGCGCCGCAAGGTCGTGCCGATCTATGGCCTCAACTACAAGGACGAACGCGGGGCGGCTCTCGAGTGGATTTCGCGCGCGGGCAATCCCTATGTCGCGTCGCTCGTCGACAGGACAGGGCAGGTGGGTATCGACTACGGCGTGTACGGCGTGCCCGAGACCTTCGTGATCGACAGGCACGGCGTGATTCGCTACCGGCATGCGGGGCCGCTCAGCGAGGTGTCGCTCGATTCGACGATCCTGCCGCTCGTACGGCAACTGCAAGGCGAGCGTACCGATGAATAGGATCGGTCACTCGCGCGGATGGCTCGTTGTCGCGGTGCTGTGCGTCACCCTCGCGGGGCAGGCTGCACCGGCGGCCCCAGTTCCAGTCGATGCGGGCGCCGGTGCGCATGACAACGCCGCTCGTATTCGCGAACTGGAAGAGGGCTTTCGCTGCGTCGTGTGCCAGAACCAGACTCTGGCCGACTCCAACGCCGAGCTTGCCGGCGACCTGCGCGGCAAGATCGTCGAGCAGGTCGAGCGCGGCGCAACCGATGCGCAGGTGCGCGACTACATGGTCCAGCGTTACGGCGACTTCGTGTTGTACAAGCCGCCGGTCAAGCCGCTTACGTGGCTTCTCTGGTTCGGGCCGTTCGCGCTCCTCGGGCTTGGCGCTTTCGCGCTTGTGCGCATCGTCGCACGCCGCCGGGCCATGCGCGCCCGTCCGCTGACCGGCGATGAGCGACGCCGTGTCGACGCGCTGCTCTCCCATGCATCGAGGGACATAGCGCCATGACCGGGTTCTGGCTGACTGCCGGCTCGATGCTCGCGTTCGCCGTGCTGTGCGTGGCCTGGCCTCTTACACGCCGCACCGGCACACGCGGTGCACGCGACAGCCGCCCGCTCCTCGTCGCGCTGTATCACGACGAACTGGCGCGTGTCGACGCCGAGTTCCGCGCGGGCACGCTTTCGAAGGCGCTGCATGAGGCAACACGAAACGAGATCGAAACACGCCTGCTCGACGACGTGGCATCTGCCGAATCGGCCAGCGCGCCGCAGACCGCTGCGGCGCGCGGTGTCGCAACGCGGGCTGGCACAGCCGCGCTTTTCATCGCGCTCATTCCTGCCGCCGCGTTTGCGATGTATCTGCATCTCGGCGAGCCCGCCGCGCTGACGCTCGATCGCGCATACGCCGGGCAGCACGGGATCGATTCGGGTCCGCTGGAACTGGTGGTGTCGCGTCTCGCGATACGCCTGCGAGAGCAGCCCACCGACGCCGATGGCTGGGCTATGCTCGCCCACTCGTATTTCGAGCTCGGTCGCGTGGAGGACGCGACGGCGGCTTACGCAAAAGCGGTTGCGCTCATGCCGGGCGACGCCCAGTTGCGAGCCGACTACGCCGATGCCATTGCGAGCGCGCGCAACGGCAGTCTTGACGGGGAGGCGTCGGCGCAGATCCAGACAGCGCTTGCCATCGATCCGGCCAATCCGAAGGCGCTTGCGCTGGCCGGATCGGCTGCGCAGGATCGCCACGATTACGCAGCCGCGATCGAATATTGGCAAAGGCTCGAAGTGGCGCTCGCGCCGGATTCGCCGGCGGCGCAGCAGGCGCGCATGAATATCGCAGAGATGCAGGCGCTGATCGGGCGTCAGGCGCAAGTGAAGTGACGCGATCACTGGCCGCCGCTTCAGGACGCCTCCGCGCCCCGGTCAGTACTTGATGCCCCGCTTTTCCTGGCGGCCACACTGCTTCGTAAGCTTTTCGATGCCATGGGTTTCAACGGCCGGCCGCGGGTGCCCGAAAAGCAAAAGCAGTCGCTTGAAGCATTCATCGCGATTTTGCGCGAATTCTTTTACATCAATACGCCTGGATGTCACCGTGAATTCCCTGGCCGACTGGATGAGGGCAATATTTGCGCGGGCAACGCTGGCTTGATGCTCATCGAAGTATCCGTACGCGCTGGACGTCTCGCGACCCCCCCCCACGTTGATGTAACCGGGTTTGTCGCCTCTCTGTGATGGAGGCGAGGCGCAATCAAAGAGGAAACACTTCATGACGAATACCAGCCTCGTGACGCTCTACGGCGCGGCCTGGAGCGTATACGTCCGGATCGCGCGTCTTGCCCTGGAGGAAAAAGAGGCCCCTTACGAGCAGGTCGAAGTCGACGTATTCTCTGACACTGGCGAAGCGGGCAACCTGCCCGCCAGGCGCCTCCCGTTTCCCGCCAGCGCCGGTGCCGCGGGTTTCAACACTTCGCCGGTGACGATTTTTCCCCGGCGTGTGCATGCAGCTTCGGCGGTGTCGCGTTGCCGCCGTGTTCTTCCAGGAATCTGCACGCGCCGATGATGTCGCGGCTCAGCATCATCGCGACGTTATGGTTGATGTGCGGACGCACGACCACGCGCAGACTCATGACTTCCTGTGCATCCGGCGGCATCGAATAGGCCGACAACACCCAGCCCTTTTCCCGCACCTTGTTCGAAACATCGAATTCGTTGAACTTCTTGATCTTCGGATCGAGCGTGACGGCCACCACCGGAATGCGCTGCGTCTCGTTCATGATCGTGAAGTAGCCGCTTTTCACGAGTTCATCGCGCAGTGCAACCGCGTTCTTCAGCGTGTGGGTCATGACGCGCTTGTAGCCGTCGAACCCGAGTCGCAGGAACTGGTAGTACTGCACCGCGATGGGCGCCGCGTTGCGGCTGAAATTCAGCGTCGCGGTCGGCATTTCGCCGCCCAGGTAATTCACGTAGAAGATCAGGTCTTCGTTGAACACCTTGCGTTCGCGGAAGACGACCCAGCCAAGGCCCGGCGGCGTCAAGCCGAACTTGTGTCCTGAAGCGTTGATCGACTGCACGGGCGGCAAACGGAAGTCCCATTTGTAATCCGGATAGAGGAACGGATTCACGAAGCCACCCGACGCGCCGTCGATATGCATCGGAATCGAAATACCCGTCTTCTTTTCGTAGGCGTCGAGCCAGTCGTGGATTTCCTGGATGTCGTCGTCTTCGCCGGTGAACGTCTGGCCCGCAATCGCAACGACGGCGATCGTGTTCTCGTCGACATACTTGTCCAGATGCTCCGCCGTCAGCCGGTAATTGCCGGGTTTGAGCGGCACGATGCGCGGTTCCACGTCGAAATAGCGCAGAAACTTCTTCCACACGATCTGCACGTTGCCGCCCGTCACCATGTTCGGACGGGTCGCGTCCTTGCCGGCCTTTTCGCGCGCCTGCCGCCAGTTCCACTTGTGCGCGAGACCTGCCAGCATGCACGCTTCCGATGAACCGACTGTAGCCGTTCCATACGGTTCTACGCCCTTCGGGCCGTTCCACAACTGATGCAGCCATCGCACCATGCGCGTTTCCATCGCGAAGGTTTGCGGATACATGTCGTGGTCGATGTAGTTCTTGTACATGTTGCGGCTGGCTGTCGCGACGGCTTCGGGCTCCGCATACGTCGTCACGAACGACGACATGTTCAGCATCGGATTGGTGTCGGTCCATTCGTCGCTCGACACGAGCGCTTCGGCGGCGCGCGCCGAGATGCCGGACTTCGGAAATTCGTCTTCTGGTATGTCGTAGTTGAATTCATCGTACGGCGTGACTTTTTCGGCGGGTGTGGCCATGGCTCATCTCTCCAGTGCACGAATCGATTGATGCGGCGCTCAGGTCAGCAGCATGACGATGACCATCCCCCAGATCGTCAACAACGTATTGCCGACCGCGTAGGTGACCGTGTAGCCGAGGCCTGGCACCTGGCTTTTCGCGGCATCGCAGATCATGCCGAGCGCGGCGGTGGTCGTTCTCGAACCCGCGCAGATGCCGAGCAGGAGTGCCGGATGAAACTTGAAGATGTACTTCGCGATGAACATGCCGATGATCAGCGGCACGGCGGTCGCGAAGATGCCCCACAGAAACAGGCTGATGCCCAGTTGCTGGAGACCTTTCACGAACCCGGGACCGGCGGTAATGCCGACCACCGCGATGAACACGTTCAAGCCGACGGAGTTCATGAACCAGATCGTCGGATCCGGAATGCGTCCGAAGGTCGGGTGGATCGCGCGGTACCAGCCGAAGACGATGCCGGCAATCAGCACGCCGCCTGCCGTCGACAGCGTGACCGGCACGGCGCCGAACTTGATGACGATTGCGCCGATCAGCGCGCCGGCCGTGATCGCGAGGCCCGTGAACGCGATGTCCGCGGAGTTCGTCGGGCGGTCCAGCACGCCGAGCGCTTTCGCGGCCGCCGTGGTGTCCTGCGTGCGCCCGACGAGCGTCACCGTGTCGCCGCGATGCAGTTTCGTGCCGGGAAGCACGGGAATCTGCGTTTCCGTCGCGCCACGCCTGATCTTGCGCAGAAAGACCCCGCGGGCGGCAGGGAGGCGCCCAAGTTCCGCCAGCGTTTTGCCTTCCACGTCCTTTGACGTGACGTACACGTCGACGCCTTCCGCCGGCACCGCCAGCAGCTCGGGGTCGTCCACTTCGGCGCCACGTGGCCCGAGCACCTGCACGAGCTGCTCCCGGCGTCCGACGATCGCGACCACGTCGCCGGCCTGCAACACGTCGTCGATCTTCGCGTCCTGCACGACGCCGCCGTGCCGGATACGGTCGATGTAAAGCCGCGTGCCTTCGGGCGAATGCGCTTCCGCCTGGCCGACCGTCATGCCGACGGCCGTGCCGCCCTCCGCGATACGGTACGCGCGCAACTCGTACTGGTGCCACGCCTGACCCGTGCCGCCCATCTCCTTCTCGCCGCCGAACTGCGCCTCGTATTCCTTGCACGCGGCTTCGAGATCGATGCCGAGGAGCTTCGGACCGAGCATCGCGAGTATCAGTGCCGAGCCGATCGTGCCGAATATGTAGGTGACCGCATATGCAGTTGGCATTGCGTCCAGCAGTTCCTTCGTCTGGTCGGGAGGCAGGCCGAGGCGGTTGATCGCGTCGGTGGCAAGACCCATCGATGCCGAGATGGTCTGCGAGCCGGCGAGGAGCCCCGCGGCCGAGCCGACCGTATAGCCCGCGAGCTTTGCGGCGACATAGGGCACCGCCAGACACAGCACGCATTGAACGACCGAGAAGATGGCCTGCGGCAGCCCGTCCCTGGCGATACCGCGAACGAACTGCGGCCCGACGCCGTAACCGACGGCGAACAGGAACATCAGGAAGAACACCGATTTGACGTTAGGCGAGACCGTAATGCCCAGCTGTCCAATCGCGATAGCGGCGAGCAGTGTCGCTGTGACAGCGCCGAGGCTAAACCCACGATAACTCTTGCCCCCGACCCAATATCCGATGCCCAGTGAAAGAAAAATGGCGATTTCCGGATAACTGCGCAATGTTGCGGTGAACCAGGACATACGCACTCCTTATCTGCACTGAGCGATTTAAGGGGAATATTAAAAGCGCGTTACGGTTCTGGCGAAAGCATCCAGTCACTGCCGGCGCGACGGCCGGCCGAGACAAAATCGCTGCAAACGGAATAAGCGATTTTCGCTATCAGTCTAGGATATACAACGCAAAAAGCCATTGCTTTTGGAACGTCCGTTACACAATGTGGTGTAGTGCGCGAATTTTCGGGCGGCGATCTCTTTTAATTACCATTTCCTTATAGGCGCCGTCGATTTCGCAGCCGGTATCCTTCCGGATTCATTTGACGGGTTGATTCATCAAGCAGGAATCGCATCGATTGATGCGCCATGCGTCACGTTTTCGCATATTCTGGAAAAGACATGGTCCGGCAGCCGCAGTCGCGGACGCAGCCCGAATCACGCTGCATCGCGCCATGCGAGGACGTGTAACAGGCTGACGGTATGACGGGCGCGTGGTGCGCCACGGGCAATCCAGGTTGTTGCCTTTGCAGTTCCGGTAGGGGCGGCGCATGTCGGCCGCTCAACGATGGGCGTCGACCCATCTCCAGACCCTGCGCTTTCTTTCGCTTGTATTCGGCGGCCTGCCGTGGCCGCTCGTGTGGCTGTGGGCGTTCACCCGGCCGCCTTACCGGGCGGCGTACCGGACTGGCAAGCACAACGATCTCTTCATCGCAGCGGGAGAAAAGGCGAGGCGGGGAGTGCTGCCGCCGACGGGCGCGGAATCTGGCACGCCTGCGCCGAAACAGCAAGCGTGAGCGGTGCTTTCCCTGGGAGCAGAACACGATGGCTGAACACAGGAAAAAGACCGGTAAAGAGACCTCCAGTCCAGCTGCGCAGGATCGTCTTTCGAACAAGACGTATGAAAAGGAACTGGCGCGTCTTCATGTCGAACTGGTGAAGCTTCAGGAATCGGTCGTACGCTCCGGCAGCACGGTATGCGTTCTCTTCGAAGGACGGGATGGCGCGGGCAAAGGCGGCACCATCAAGGCGATCACGGAGCGTGTGAGTCCTCGCGTGTTTCGTGTCGTCGCGTTGCCGACGCCCACGGACCGCGAGAAAACCCAGATGTACGTGCAGCGCTATCTGCCGCATCTGCCGGCAGCCGGTGAAGTCGTGCTGTTCGACCGTAGCTGGTACAACCGGGCGGGCGTCGAACGGGTCATGGGCTTTTGCACCGAAGAGCAGGTGCACGCATTTCTCAAGGCGGTGCCGCTGGTGGAGCGGGCGATCATCGAATCCGGCATCATCCTGCTGAAGTACTGGCTCGAAGTCAGCGAGGAAGAGCAGACGCGCAGGCTCGAAGCGCGCATTCGCGACGCACGCAAAACCTGGAAGCTGTCGCGGATGGATCTCGATTCGTACAGCCGCTGGTACGACTATTCACGCGCCCGTGACGACATGTTCAAGGCAACCGACACGGATCTCGCACCCTGGTTCGTCGCACGCTCGAACAACAAGAAGCGTGTGCGGCTGAACATCATCAGTCATCTGCTCAGCCAGATTCCGTACGAGACGCTGCCGCGCGAGAGAGTCATGTTGCCGAAGCGGCAGAAAGCAGCGGGTTACGTCGAACCGGATTACCCGTACCGGTTCGTTCCCGAGGCGTTCTGAACGTCGACCGCCGGGGTGGATCCGTCGATCTGGATTCGTGACCGGGGCTCATGGCAGCGCGGGACATCTTCATCGCTTGCGACTCGAAACCATGTCTGACGACACATCACATCCCGTTGCGGGTGCCGGGCGCGGTCCGGTTCCCGAATGGATTCGTCATTACCGGAAATCGTGGATCAGGCCCGACGCCGTCGCGGGACTGACCGCGGCGGCGGTCGTCATTCCGAAAGCGCTTGCGTATGCCACGGTAGCCGGCTTGCCGGTGCAGGTCGGTCTCTACACGGCGTTCCTGCCGATGGTGATTTACGCGTTTACCGGCACATCGCGTCCGCTTGGCGTCAGCACGACCACGACACTTGCCATTCTGGTAGCGGCCGCGCTCGGGCGCGCCGCGCCGGACGGCAGTCCCGCGGAACTGATGATCGCCACCGCGACGCTGACGTTGATGGTGGGCGTGATCCTGGTGCTCGCATCCGTGTTGCGACTGGGCTTTCTCGCGAATTTCATTTCCGGGCCGGTGCTGACCGGATTCAAGGCCGGGATCGCGATCGTCATCGTGGTCGACCAGATTCCAAAGCTGCTCGGCATTCACTTTCCCAAGGGCCCATTCGTTCACAACGTGCTGGAAATCGTCCAGGGTCTGCCGCATGCGTCGATCGTGACGATCGTCACAGGTGTCGTGACGTTGTGCGCGCTGCTGCGATTCGAACGTGTTCCGTCCCGCTTCCGCGGATCACGCGGACGACGAATCGTTTCCGCGCATGTTGCTGTTGCGGCCGGAAGGGCGCATCTTCTTTGCCAACGCAGACAACGTCGCGCAGAAGATTCGGGAGAAGATCGCCGCGACAAAGCCTCAGATCGTCGTGCTCGATCTGGGCGGTGTATTCGACATCGAATACACCGCGCTCAAGATGCTGAACGATGCCGGGAAGAAAATGCGCGACGCGGGCATTGCACTCTGGGTGGCGGGTCTCAACCCCGGCGTGCTCGCCATGATGCAGCGCTCGCCGCTCGGCGCGGCGTCAGGCCGCGAGCGCATGTTCTACAACCTCGAACAGGTGGTGGTGCGATACCGCGAAACCATCCGGCACGACTCCGTCCGGTAACCGTCGCGCTGGACGTAGCACGGTTTGCGTGGCGCGCACGGTCCTTGCAATGTATCGACGGCGTTCGATCATCGCAGTGTCGATGAAACGTGGTCTGGCAACTGGAGAAGATGATGGCTGACCTCCTGATAGGCAACATCGAAGATGGCACGACCGATGACGAGATCAGTGAATTTCTGAGCCGCTATGGTTTTCCACCGTTCGACAAGATCGAGCATGTGCCCGGCGCGGGACCGCGCCCTGCGGTGTTGCTGACGTTCAACGATCTCGACACGGAGGCGCTGCGCATATTGCAGCCGCGCATACAGAACGTATTCTGGAAGGACCGCACGATCAACGCGATGATCATGAGAGAGCACGGGTACTGACCACCTCGCGCGACCGGGCGATGGGGAAACCGGGTCTTACCCGCCCAGCGCGAACGCCGTCTGCGTGAAGAAGATAAATGGGCCGACGACGGGAAACGTCGCAAGCACCACCAGCACGAGCACACCCAATGCAGCGTAAAGATCGCGCGAGTCGAGACGTGCGGAGGGACGCGCGCGATACGCGGACACCGGTACATTGCCTCTGGCGCAACAGGTTCTGTGTTTTCAGCGATGAGCGACGGGAGCGCGCCGGCGATCAACCGGTGCGCTTCGCGGTGAATGTGAGCGCCATGAGCACGCCGGATACGATTTCCGACACGCGGTCTACCGGGTCGAGCACACGATCCTGCGTGGATGGCTGGTCTGCCAGCATGTCGGGTATCGCTCAGACAGCGCGACGAACCCAGGCGCCTTTGAAGAAAATCTGCCGTGAAAACAGTACCCATCGGCCTGCGCACTCAGGGCAGATGCCGGCCCTCACGTTGATAAACACCACAAAACCGCGTACTCTTAACTCCGATACGATATGTCGGAGTGGAGTATGTCTCACATCAGCACGGGCGTCGAATACGGCCTGCATTGCCTGATTTATCTAACGGAGCCGGCGCCTGGCGTTCCTGAAGCGAGCGTTCGCGATCTGGCCGAACTGCAGGGCGTGCCGGCCGATTACGTCGCGAAACTTTTCACGAAGCTGCACAAGGCGGGTCTCGTGGTCGCGACTGAAGGCGCGAAGGGCGGCTTCGCGCTTGCACGTCCGGCGGGGAAGATTTCGGTGCTCGACGTCGTCATTGCAATCGATGGTGACAAGCCGCTGTTTGACTGCCGCGAAATACGCGGCCGTTGTGCGGTATTCGAAGACGCGCCGCCGGCATGGGCCACCAATGGCGTGTGTTCGATTCACGCGGTGATGCAAAGTGCAGAGCGGCATATGCGCGAAACGCTCGCGAGCCATACGCTCAAGGATCTCGCGATGCGTACGGCGGCGAAAGCGCCACGCAGCTATGGCACCCACGTCGTGCGATGGCTCGATGACCGGGTGGCGAACCGTCGGCGCGATCGCGGCACCGCGGAGTAGGCGAAACGGGCGCGTGACATACGCGCCCATGGCGTGAACGAGGCGGGTTCACTCGACATCATGAAAAGCCGGCATCAGGTGCGTATGCAAGCGCGTGGCGGCGCGATCTTCACGCCAGCGCGCCCGCCTGTTCGTCTGCGGATTCGTGTTCTGCGTCGGGCGAACAGGCCGGTATGGCCGCGGCGAGAATCATGCGGTCGCGATTTGCCGGACAGTGAATGTCGCACGAGCGAGGCCGGAACACCGCGTCGCCGTACCGGATCGGGCGCCCCGTCAGCACGCAGAACGAAGCGTGTCGCGCGAGACCGATGCGCCAGATCTGGTCGCCGTAATAGCCGGATGTGGGGTCGCTCCAGCAGACACTCAACGTTTTCGACGAAGGCTGGTCGAGGATCGTCACATGCGCGCGCAGCGCCTCGGGCGGCAATCCTTCGTCAGGCTGATTCCTGTTGCCGGACAGGAGGCGCTTTGTCAGTCGAAACTTCTTTTTCCTCGCTGCCCGCACCTTCGCGGTACGTTCGCTTTCCTCATGCGCCGGTGCCGAAAGCCACGCGAGTGTCCACTCAAAAAAATCGGGTTCGAGAATACGCGTCATGTTTCACCTTCGTTGGATAACTGGCGAAGCTGGACCGATGTCGTGTCAGGAGCCGCATCTTTCCGTGCTTTCATTTTTGTTGCTGCGAGGGCCTGAAACAAGTTAAGCGTTGTTAACGCTCGCCGTTAAGCCGGATTTCGCCCCGTTGAATGCGGGATATATCAGGGGCCGCTGTCGTCGCGCAGGCGCTAGCCCCTGTTTGCACGCAGCGTCAAGCGCCTAATGCTTGTCCCATGTGACGAGATTCCTGTCACTGTCGTCGGCGACGAAGATGGCGAGCAGCTTCGCGGGCTCTGTCGAGCTCGCGTTCTCGCTGATCGTGTGATGCACGCCCGGCACTTCGGTCCAGCTCTCACCCGCGTGATACACGCGCGTTTCACCGTCGTTCAACTGGCTGCGGATCGCGCCCGACAACACGTAGCCGACGACGAACGCCTGACCGTGGCGATGCGGCGGCGATTTCTGCCCGGGTTTGTAATCGACGACGATGGCGGTCATCGTCTTGCCCGGCACGTTCGCGATCGCGGTCCCGAAGGCCGGGGTGATGTTGTCGCGTACATCGTCGGTGCCGTGCGCGTGAACGAGCGGAGGCATCGCCGAGGTGGCAAGCGCGACAACGGTGGAAGCGAGGATCATCTTCAAGGTGCTCATGCTGTTTCTCCAGTCAGAAAAAAGGTGCAACGGTCGAGGCGAAATCGGGTCGATGTCCACCGCTGCGTGTTGGTCAAATGCAAATGCAAACGAATCTGGATCGGCTGGCCGGCATGAACCACGCACAGGTCCGCGGTTTCGCGTGATGCGCGCAGGTCACGGGTTAGAGGCCTATCGCTCAGGCCGCTACGGCTTCGTGAATCGCCCACTGCACGGCAATGTTCGAGAGTTCGGATCTCGCGCGAGCCAGCGCGGCCGTACGGGCTTCCTGGTCGGAGAACTGCAGCGGTTGCGCGTCGACGAAGGTAGGCCCGGCCACGCCGATAAAACCGAAGGCGGCCTTGAGCGCGGGTGTCAACGCATCCATTGAGGAGAACATGCCGCCCGGACGCAGATCCGCGCCGCGCGTGGTGATGAAAAGCGTCTTCTGGCGATTGAACTGACCGGCGATGCGGCCATCCGGTTGCGCGAGATAGGTGAGGCCAGGGCGCGTCACGCTGTCGACGAACGCCTTGAAGACCGACGGCATCGACCAGTTGTACATCGGCATCGCGAACACAAACGCGTCGGCTTCGAAGAGGCGCTTGCACAGCGCGTCGGAAGCGGCGAGCGTGGCCTTCATTTCATCCGTGCGCTCTTCGGCGGGGCGGTACGTGGCGATCGCGAACGCTTCGTCGACGTGACGCGGCGTATCGACCGTCAGATCCAGATAGTCCACTTCGACATCGACGCCCTGCGCACGTAGTTCATCGATGAAATGTCGGGCGAGCGCCCGTGAGTTCGACCATTCGCGTTTCGCGCTCGAATCGACATGCATCACCTTCATTTCTGCTCTCCATATCAAATGTGTGGCTCCGCAGATCGAACGAGGTCATCCGGTGAGCCTGAAGCGGCGGGATCGATACACGTGCCTTCTGCCGACGCAGTCAAGAACATGTGTCTGAAGAATCGTTTTAACTACGACTCAATGTATCGTAGTTGAAGAATAAACACTTTCGTGCGGCGTTGCAAGGGAGGGGTCGTCGCGGGTCGGGTCCGCAGGAAGCGTTCAGAAAGAGGGCAACGAAACATCGGAAAACGCGCAATGCCTTATACGACGGGCGATGCGTGTCGCCGATGGACACGCCGGATATGCGTGCATCGCATCACTTGCATGTTTTCGTGAACACAGTGTTGGCGCACACAATCATTGACATCAATGTCAACGACTACTACGATGCAAACATTGTCATTCATGTCAAAAATGACGGCGAAGCGACATTCCGTCCTTTAGGCACGCCTGCACGTCGTGCAGTTCTTTTGCGGAGCACCCGATTCATGTCGAGTCCAGCACTTCTCGAAACGCCATCGGCGGCGAGTAACGCCGCGGTCTGGCGGCATATTTTTGCTGGCCTGAGCGCCAGTCTCATCAGCATCGGCCTTGCGCGGTTCGCTTACACGCCGCTGATCCCTTCGCTGATCCAGGCGCACTGGTTTTCAGCATCCGATGTCGTCTACCTTGGCGCGGCGAACCTGGCCGGCTATCTGATCGGCGCGCTCATCGGTCGTCCATTGGGGAGCCGCGTGTCGAACGTCCATACGTTGCGCGGCATGAAGGTGCTGGTCACGCTGGCCTTTCTGGCCTGCGCGTTTCCGGTTTCGGTCGGCTGGTTCTTTGCATGGCGTCTGCTGTCCGGGGTCGCGGGTGGGGCGATCATGGTGCTGGTCGCGGCGACTGTGTTGCCGCACGTGCCGGGCGATCGCAAGGGCCTCGCGAGTGGTGCGGTGTTTCTCGGGCTTGGGCTTGGCATCGCGGCGTCGGGCACGATCGTGCCGTTGCTGCTGAAATTCGGTCTGCGCGAAGCGTGGATCGGTCTCGCGGTGCTGTCCGCCGTGCTGACCGCCGCAAGCTGGACCGGCTGGCCGACGCAGGACGCGCCCGCAGCAAAGCCAGCCGGAATCGACGCGTCGGGCGCGGCGCCTGTCACGTCCGGTGTGGAGATCAACGCGCTGTACGTCGAATACGCATTGATGGCGATTGGGCTCGTGCCGACGATGGTGTTTCTCGTCGACTTCATTGCACGCGGACTCGGCGCGGGCGCGCACCTCGGGTCGCTGTTCTGGATACTGTACGGCGTCGGCGCGATTTTCGGGCCGCCGGTGTACGGCGTTTTCGCGGACCGTTTCGGTTCACGTTTCGCGCTGCGTGTGCTCGTGCTGGTGCAGGCGATCGCGGTGGCATGGCTCGCGGTTTCGAGCAATCACGTTGTGATTGGTCTGTTGACAGTGGTGATCGGCACGTTTCCGCCCGGCATCGTTCCGCTCATGCTGGCCCGTGTGCATGAAGCCGCGCCGGGCAACGCCGCGAAGCAAAACGTGATCTGGAGCCGCGTCACGACCGCGTTCGCCGCGTTTCAGGCGCTGGCGGGCTACAGCTATTCGGCGATCTTCAACGGTAGCGGTGGAAACCATCGCCTGCTGTTCGTCATCGGCGCGGCTGCGCTTGTGATCACGCTGGGTGTCGATTTCATCGCGCCGCTCGTTTCGCGCCAGTCGCGCGATCAGGGCGCACAGGCGGGCGCGCGGTAATAGCGGACGGTGACGCAGCGGAGTATTGGCAGTGCCGTCGCCGCCCGCACAGGGCACCCGCTCGCGGCTGTGAAGGAGTCACGAACAGACCGTGTTGCAAGCTGCGTCTTTCAGGCCCCTGCGTTGAAAGCATTCGGGGCCGGTGCTAACCTGCGGTTCCCCTGATGAACGCATCGGTCCGGCAGGCAGGTCTTCGACGTTTTCGCCTGATATGTCGCGCCGTCAAAGGAAACCCGCCATGAGCATCCGAACCTCCGTTCGTATCGCAGCATTGCTGTCCCTGGCGACGCTCGCGGCAGTTCCCGCTGCGTTCGCCGCAGATGAAGCACCGCACGAAACCATCACCCCCGCGTTCGCGTATGCATTGCCGAACGTGCCTGGCAAGACGATCACCGCGCTCGTCGTCGATTACGCGCCCGGCGGCAAATCGGTGCCGCACCGTCACGGCCAGGCATTCGTGGTCGGCTATGTGCTGGCGGGCGCCATTCGCAGCCAGGTGAACAACGGCGAATCCAGGGTGTATCACGCGGGCGAGACGTGGACCGAAGCCCCGGGCGTGCATCACACGATCAGCGAAAACGCGAGCGATACCGAGCCTGCAAAGCTGCTCGCCATTTTCATCGCCGACACGAAAGAGAAAAACCTCGTCAATTTCGACAAAAAGTGAAACATCGATAACGAAGGGCACACCGGGCATCTACAACGTGGCGGAAACCGACGGTACCGTCACGAGCGAAAAAGCCGCGACAGCGCTAGGATGGGACCCTGCCTGGCGCGTCGCGCGCCAGATCCGGACTTAGTTTGCGCATGGCACCGTGCGGGCGCGCCGGCATTTTTCTGGAGGAATCGTTTCGATGGATCTGCATCTCAAGGACAAACTCGCGCTCGTTACCGGCTCGACCAAAGGTATCGGGTTTGCAATCGCCACCGGTCTCGCACGCGAAGGCGCGCGCGTGATCGTCAATGGACGTTCGCGGGAATCGGTGGACGAAGCGCTGGCAAAGCTGCGCGCGCAGGTTCCCGACGCGCGTGTCGAAGGCTTCGCCGGCAATCTCGCCGACCCGAAGCAGATTGCCGCGCTCGTCGAAAAGCATCCGGCCGTCGATGTGCTGGTGAACAACCTGGGCATCTTCGATCCGAAGCCGTTCGAGGAAATTCCTGACGAAGACTGGCAGCATTTTTTCGACACCAACGTGATGTCGGGCGTACGGCTCTCGCGGGCGTATCTGTCGAAGATGAAGCAGAAGAACTGGGGGCGCATTGTCTTTATCAGCAGCGAGAGCGGCATCCAGATTCCGGTCGAGATGATTCACTACGGCGTGACGAAGACCGCCCAGCTCGGGCTGTCGCGCGGCATTGCGGAGAGCTGCGCGGGCACCGGCGTCACGGTCAATGCGGTGCTGCCGGGACCGACGAAGTCCGATGGCGTCGCTGAATTTGCAACGAAGCTCGCTGCGGGTAAATCGTTCGAGGAGTTCGAGAAGGGCTTCTTCGAAACCGGGCGCCCGAGTTCGCTGCTCAAGCGCTTCTCTACGCCGGAAGAAGTCGCGAACATGGTGGTGTATGTGTGCTCGGAAGCGTCCGCTGCGACGAATGGGGCGGCGTTGCGCGTGGATGGCGGTGTCGTGAGATCGGCGTTCTAGGCGGTTTGTTTCGACAGTTGTTCGCGCCAGGCGCGGTCACGAGGCGGGCGTTCGAAGGAGCGCCCGTTTTTTTATCAGGCTGAAGCGGACAACGCGGGGCTCCCTCAAGAAGCGGATTTTTTTACCTTCCACGCCATCTGCAAAGCCTGGACATATGAACTGCCCGCTTCAGGCTTTCGCCACCACCTCACATCGGACCAACATCTAGCGCGGGACATCACCGGATGCGCCGTCAAAGCGGACGCGCGCGGCATGGATGTCGGAATAACGACGATCGGCCCAATCGATAAGGGCCGCCATCGGGTCCAGCAGGGATTGGCCTAGCGGGGCCAGACGATATTCGACGGTCGGCGGCCTGGTGGGAAAAACATGGCGGGTGATGAGTCCGTCGCGCTCCAGATCGCGGAGTGTCTGGGTAAGCATGCGCCTGGAAATGTCCGGGATCGCTCGGTGAAGCTCGCTGAAGCGCTGCGATCGCGTCGCGAGCTCCATGATCATGAGCATGCTCCATTTGTCGCCGATGCGGTCGAGCACGTCACGAACCGCGCAATGTGCGGGCTGGGCGTCGCCTGATTGACGTTGATATCGGCTGAATCTCTCGATCGCATTCTGTGCGGTGCTCATTCAGGTTCCCTTTAACTCTTCTGGTAACAAAAAACTGCCTCCTTCCGGAGCGAGGCATAGGTCTCTATGATAGACCTGCCCTCAAACATAGACTATTCCTCAAGGAGCTCAGATGTCAGGCCCTGTTCCCGTCCGCCTTCCATACCCAGGCTCTGGCGGACATCCGGGCCGCCGTGTGGTGGAGTTGCGAATGGAAGCCGGAGATTCCGATATCACCGCATCCAGCCGCAGCCCGCCGCAACCCGCGGAAATTGAGCCGCTTCGCCGCGAAGCTCAAAGCAGATTTCAACGATCCAGCCCCGCTCGCCGTGGCCTTTGCCGGAGTCGAGCGCCTGCTGATCATCTCCATCGATGGGTTGGGCGACACATTCTTTCCAGCAACAGCGTATCAGGATGAATCTCCAGATCGCGAGTTGGCGTTTAAAGGCAATACAGATTTCAGGAGAAACACATGTTTTTGGTCATGGGAATTACAGGACGCGCAGGCGGCGCAACGGCCCGACATCTGCTGGCGCAAGGCAAAAATGTACGCGCGCTGGTCCGCAATCGCGAGAAGGCGACAAATTGGGCGGATCAAGGTGTGGAACTGGTCGATGGCGACTGGAATGATGCGGCGGCCGTCGAGCGGGCGCTCGAAGGGGTCGAAGGTGCATTTGTCATGCTGCCGGCTGTCTGGGCACCCTCGCCTGATTTCAGGGAAGCAAAGAGCGTGATCGCGAACTTTGTCGAGGCGCTGACCAGGGCAGCGCCGCCGCGGGTGGTTGTGCTTTCGTCGATGGGTGCGAACAGAACCAGCGGGCTGGGGATGATCACGGCGCTGTCGCTTCTGGAGCAAGGATTTCGCCACCTCACATTGCCGGTCGCCTGTGTGCGAGCCGGCGGGTTTTTCGAAAACTTCCTTTACGGCCTGCACGTCGCCCAGGGCGGCACGCTACCCGTCTACTACAACCCGACGAGCCGGAAATCGACCATGGTCGCGACCGACGATATCGGCGCCGAGGTGGCGACACTGCTGACCGGGCCGGCGTGGTCCGGGCATCGCGTCGTCGAGCTTGGCTCGATGGTCAGCGCGGATGAAGTCGCGGCCCAACTGGGCGAAGTCATGCAACGCGACGTCAAGGCCTTTGCCATCCCGCGGGCCGGCTGGCCGGCAGCGTTCGAACAGCTCGGCATCCCGAAGGGCCAGACTGGACCGGCCGAAGCGATGTTCGATGCCGTCAACGCGGGCTGGATGGACCTCGGCGTCGAGGGTACGGAGCATGTCGCGGGCACGACGTCCCCTCGCGATGTCTTTGCGGCGGCCCACAAGGCCGCTACGGCATGAACCGCGGCATTCACACCAGGAAAGATCGAGGTCTAACATGAAAGGTTTTGTTTTGGGTGCATCAGACAAGGAAGGAAGAATGTCCCGGATTTCCTGGCGCCAGGTATTACCGTTGGCTCTTGCCGCTTTTTTCGTCGTGGGATCGCTCAGCAACATCGTCGCCCCGCGATCCATCATTGAGGAATATCTGAAGTGGGGATATCCGCACTGGTTCCATTTCGTGACCGGTTCGCTGGAACTCATGACCGCCGTTCTGCTGGCGCGGGCAAGGACGCGGCTGTGGGGTTCGGCGCTCGGCTGCACCGTGATGCTGGCTGCGCTCGCGACCGTCACACTTCACGGCGAATACCGACATGGGGTGGCGCCACTTGTCGTGGCGACACTATCGATTGTTGTCGGCTGGATCACCTGGCGCCAACGGCTCGCTGCCGGGTCCCTGGCACAGGCCTGACTTTAAGCGGCCCTCAAGAATTTGAAAGCCTGCCGGAAATGCTATGACCAATCAGTTGCCGGTTTCAAATCCCGGTTGCAACAGGGTTGAGTTATTGAATTGAGCCTGGCGGTCGATGGGTCAATGCGAGTATTCGAGCAAAGACTTCGGGAGGGGAATGGAACGCGTGAGTGGCGCGTGGCCGGGCGTCGAGGTTGTCGGCAAGGGCATCGAGATCGTCCTGGGTGAAGGTGCTCAGGTCGGTGCCTTTGGGCAGGTACTGGCGCAGCAGGCGGTTGGTGTTCTCGCAGGTGCCGCGCTGCCAGGGACTGCGGGAGTCACGGAAGTAGACCGCCACGCCGGTTCTGACGGTGAAATCCTTGTGACGGGTCAACTCCTTGCCCTGATCGCAGGTCAGGCTGTGACGCAGCGGTGCGGCGATCGAAATGAGCTGGCCGGGAAGCCCGCCAGCGCCGGGGCGGCCGTGGCGTAGCCTTGGCGTACGAAAACTCCCTTTCTTGAGCGCACTTCAACACGTACGGTGACATCCGCGCGTGAACCGCGCGCGCTCGTATAGAATCTTGCCCTTTGCCGGGCGCATCCACATGTGGTTCAAGAATCTTCAGCTTCACCGTCTTTCGTCCCCGTGGTCCATCACTGCTGAGCAACTCGAGGACGCCCTCGCGGCGCACGCGTTCCAGCCCGGCAGCAGTGTCGAGATGCAGCGCCACGGCTGGGCGCCGTCGCGTAGCAGCGACAATGGCGAGAGCGGCGCGCTCGTCTACTCGAATCATCGTCAGATGCTGCTCACGTTCCGCTCGGAAAAGAAGCTGCTGCCGGCGTCGGTGGTGAACCAGGTCACGAAGGCGCGCGCGCTCGAGATCGAGGAACAGCAGGGCTACAAGCCTGGCCGCAAGCAGATGAAGGAGATCAAGGAGCAGGTCACCGACGAGTTGCTGCCGCGCGCGTTCAGCATCCGTCGCGACACGCGCGTGTGGATCGATACGGCCAGCGGCTGGCTCGTCATCGACGCCGCCGCGCAGGCACTCGCCGACGATGTGCGCGGCCTGCTCGTCAAATCCATCGACGGGTTGCCGCTCGCAAGCGTGCGTGTCGCGCTGTCGCCGGTTGCGGCGATGACCGACTGGCTGCTTTCAGGCGATGCGCCCGGCGGCTTTACCGTCGACCAGGATGCCGAACTGCGCTCGGCAGGCGAGGGCAACGCGACCGTGCGCTACGTTGGCCACGCGCTTGAAGCCGACGACATGCGTCGCCACATCGAGGCAGGCAAGCAGTGCATGCGTCTCGCGATGACCTGGAACGACCGCATTTCGTTCGTGATGACGCCTTCGCTCGTGATCAAGCGCGTCACGCCGCTCGACGTCGTGAAGGAAGCGTCGGATCCGACCGCGCAGAACGACGACGAACGTTTCGACTCGGACTTCGCGCTGATGACGGGCGAACTCGCGCAGATGTTCGCGGACCTCACCGACGCGCTGGGCGGCGAACACGGCGAACACAGCGAAGCCGCGATGCCGCAGGCGGCCGCGGCCTGAGCGGCAGCGACCGGGAAGCGGAGCCGGATAAGCGGAGATAACCCGGACGTGGCCGCAGCACGCGAACCCGCTTCAGGAATCGACACCTTCATCCCGGCAAACGAGGCCGCCTTCAGCCGTCGACGGACGGATCGTACGGCACGATCTGCTCGGTTTCGTCCGCGAGCGTGCGCGCGACGATCGCTCTCGCGGGCGTCGTCTCGCTCAGATTGAACGGCTGATGCGGCACGCCCGGTGGAATAAACAGAAAATCGCCGGCCCCGGTGATCACCGATTCGCGCAGCCCGGCGCCGTAGCGCGTCTCCACACTACCTTCCAGCACATAGATTCCCGTCTCGTAGCCGCGATGCGAATGCGGTTCCGCATGGCCGCCGGGCGGCACGACGATGAGATACATCGACAGTTCGCGCGTGCCGGCCGACTGTGCCGACAACCCCACGAAGTACGGAAGCCGCTGCTGCGTGGCAATTTCCCGGTCGGGCCTGATCTTGACGACGGACTGTGACGTAGCCGTGCGCTGAATGGCGTCGCTCATGTGCGCTCCTGCTGGAATTGGCGTGCGCGGCGCGTTTCAGGGCTGTCTCACGCCCGACGGCCGGCCAGAGCGTACCAGACCCGATCCGGGAAAAGCCCGGCGGATGCACGTTCCGGCCAGAAATTCTACGCCCGCGGCACGTCTGGCCTGATCAATAGCAAATACAAATCACGCAGATACAAACAATCAACTTTAACTATGTATCTGCTCCAGGCACAATGGCATCACTTTCTCCACCACGCAAACAAAGGACGCAACGATGCCGATCATCAACAGCCAGGTTAAACCGTTCAAGGCAACCGCCTATCACAAGGGCGAATTCGTTCCGGTCACGGAGGAATCGTTCAAGGGCAAGTGGTCCGTCGTGGTGTTCTACCCGGCCGACTTCACGTTTGTATGCCCGACCGAACTGGGCGATCTGGCCGATCGTTACGCCGAATTCCAGAAGCTCGGCGTCGAAATCTACAGCGTGTCGACCGATACGCACTTCACGCACAAGGCATGGCACGACACGTCGGACACGATCGAAAAGATCAACTATCCGATGATCGCCGATCCGACGCTCGCGATCTCGCGCAACTTCGACGTGCTGATCGAAGAAGAAGGCCTTGCGCTGCGCGGCACGTTCGTGATCAACCCGGAAGGCGAGATCAAGCTGTGCGAAATCCATGACAACGGTATTGGCCGCGACGCCGGCGAACTGCTGCGCAAGGTGCAGGCTGCGCAATACATCGCGGCGCATCCGGGTGAAGTCTGCCCCGCGAAGTGGACGCCGGGTGCGGAAACGCTGACGCCTTCGCTCGACCTGATCGGCAAGATCTAAAACCCACGTCACACCGCAGCGCGCCATATGCGATATGGCGTGTATCTGTGCGGGCCGTTGCGTGTCGATGCACGCAGCGGCCCGGCCATCTTCGCCTCGCTGTCCGCAGCGCCCGCCGCCCGCCATCTTCGTCACGGAATCCGCCAGACCATGCTCGACGCCAATCTCAAGACCCAGTTGAAAACCTACCTCGAAAAGGTCAGCCGGCCGATCGAGATCATCGCTTCGCTCGACGACAGCCCCAGATCGCAGGAACTGATCGCGCTCCTGAACGACATCGCATCGCTGTCGGACCGCGTGTCGGTGACCGAACGTCGCGGCGATACAGAGCGCAAGCCGTCGTTTTCGATCGGTGAGCCGGGCAAGGACACCGGTATCCGTTTCGCGGGCATTCCGATGGGCCATGAGTTCACATCGCTGGTGCTGGCGTTGCTGCAGGTCGGCGGCCATCCGGTGAAGCTCGACGAGCCCGTGATCGAGCAGATCCGGAACCTCGAAGGCAACTATCAGTTTGAAACGTATTTCTCGCTGTCATGCCAGAACTGCCCGGAAGTCGTGCAGGCGCTGAACGTGATGGCGCTGATCAACCCGCGCATCCGTCACGTTGCGATCGACGGCGCGCTGTTCCAGAACGAAGTCGAGGCACGCCAGATCATGGCGGTGCCGACGATGTTCATGAACGGCGAAGTGTTCGGCCAGGGCCGCAGCGGCGTGAAGGAAATCCTCGCGAAGCTCGACAGCGGCGCGGGCGCACGCGCCGCGAAGGAACTGGAGACGAAGCCGGTATTCGACACCCTGATCGTCGGCGGCGGCCCGGCGGGCGCGGCGGCGGCGATCTACTCGGCGCGTAAAGGCATCATGACGGGCGTCGTCGCGGAACGCTTCGGCGGCCAGGTGCTCGATACGCTCGCGATCGAGAATTTCGTCTCGGTGAAGGAAACGGAAGGACCGCAATTCGCCACCGCGCTCGAGCAGCACGTGAAGAGTTACGAAGTCGACATCATGGACGTACAGCGCGCCGAAGCACTGGTTCCGGGCCGTATTCACGCGGTGCGTCTTGCGAACGGCGCGGTGTTGAAAGCGAGGACGATCGTGCTCGCGACCGGCGCCCGGTGGCGCGAAATCAACGTGCCGGGCGAGCGCGAGTATCGCAATCACGGCGTGGCCTACTGTCCGCATTGTGACGGCCCGCTCTTCAAGGGCAAGCGCGTCGCGGTGATCGGCGGTGGCAATTCGGGCGTCGAAGCGGCGATCGATCTGGCCGGCATCGTGCGCGAAGTCACGCTGATCGAATTCGGCACGCAGCTGCGTGCCGACGAAGTGCTGCAACGCAAGCTGCGCAGCCTCGCGAACGTGACGATCGTGACGCACGCACAAACGACGGAAATCACGGGCGACGGCAAGAAGGTCAATGGCCTCGTCTACAACGACCTGCGCTCGGGCGAACCGAAGCGCGTCGAACTCGAAGGCGTGTTCGTGCAGATCGGCCTCGTGCCGAATACCGAATGGCTGAAGGGCACGGTCGAGCTGTCGAAGCACGGCGAGATCGTGGTGGACGCGAAGGGCGCGACGTCGGTGCCGGGCGTATTCGCCGCCGGCGACGTGACGACCGTGCCGTTCAAGCAGATCGTGATCGCGGTCGGCGAGGGGGCGAAAGCGTCGCTCGGCGCGTTCGACTATCTGATCCGGAATTCGGTCGGAGAGGATGCAACGGTGGACGACGAGGAGGCCGCGCTCGCCGGATGATGATTGCGTAGCACGCATGTTGAGCGCGGCGGCGGCCCACGTCGTCGCGTTCTGGCGGGTATTCATGCAGACTCAAGAACGCAACTAACGGCCTGATCTGTCCACTCACCGCCTTATGGCGAATCCGGGCAGGGCGGTGGTTTATCGGATCAGGTCGCGCTGCCCAGCCAAAACCCGCCTGCCAGAGCCCTGGGTCACAGATCCAGTAGAAGACGAGCCGGTGCCTGCGTGCCGGGTTTAACCGCTGCGGGCACGGCGCAGCAGATCAATGCTTCGCCAGCGGCTACTTCAGTTGACGGCGCGACCGGATACGCCACCGCGCCTTCGAGAATCCGCGTGCGGCACGTGCCACAACTGCCGCCGCGGCAGCTGAATTCCGGCGCGAGGCCGCGCGCTTCCGCGAGTTCGAGCAGACTCCCGGATTCGGGCGTCCAGCGCGCTTCCTTGCCCGACTTCATGAACACGACCGGCACGGCAGCCCGCGCGGGCCGCGCCGCCGGTTTGACTGCATCCGCCCCCGCCGCATCCGCCGTAGCCACATCCACCTTGCGCACCAGCGACGCGGGCCCAAACGCCTCCGCATGAACGCGTGCATCGGCGATATTCAGGTCGCGCAGACCGTCATAGATGCTCTGCATGAACGGCGCCGGTCCGCAAAGATAGAAGTCGTAGTCGTTGAACTGAAGCGTGCGGTTCAGCATCGCCATATCGATGCGGCCGGCTTCGTCGTAATCCTGCGATTCGAGTGCGCCGTCGGTCTGGCTCAGCACGCGGATCACGCGCACCGCACCGCCGGCCGCCTGTTCGAGCGCCGCGATCTCGCGGTCGAATGCACGTTCCGCCTTCGAATGCGTCGCATAAAACAGGTACGTCGTGCGGATGCGGCGCTTGCGAAAGCCTTCATAGACGATATGCCGCAACATCGCGAGCATCGGTGTAATGCCAACGCCCGCGGCAAGCAGCACGGCCGGACGGCGTTCGGCCGCATCGATGGTGAAGCGGCCAGCCGGGCTACGCGCTTCGATCACGTCGCCGGTGGAGAGCGCATCGTGCAGATACGACGACACGCGTCCTTCGCGCTTCACGCTGATCCGGTAGAGCCCGTCGGAAGGCGCAACCGACAGCGTGTAGGTGCGTAGCACCGGCCTGGTTTCGCCGGGCAGCGTCACGCGGACCGGCAGATGCTGACCCGCGGCATGCGGCACGAGCCCGGCACCGTCGGCTGGTTCCAGATGAAACGAACGGATCGTCGAGCTTTCGTCGACGGTGCGCGCGATCTTCATTGGCCGCCACGTACTGGCGAGCGACGCGGCCTTCAGACGGCTGGCGGCTGCGTCCCAGTCGCCCGTGAGCGCCGCGCTCGGCGAGGCGCCGTCGCGGCGCTTCGTCCAGCGCAGCGGCAACGCGCCGCCGCGAAACACCGCGCGCCGCGTCGTGAAGCGCCAGAGCCGTTCGGCACCCTGAAACGCCGCGATTTCCGGCGAATCGAGAATGACTTCCGCGTCGCCCGTGAGCTGCAGCAGATCGCCGGTTTCGAAATCGGCGAACACGAGCCCGGCCTTCGGATTGACGAGAAAATTGCCTAGCGTGTTGAAGAACAGGTTGCCGGCGAAATCGGGAACCGTCAGCACGCCGTCGTCGCCGATGCGCACGAAGCCGGGCTTGCCGCCGCGATGCGAGACGTCGACCTGGCGTTGCGTCACGCCGTCTTCGTCGCGATCCACGTACGAGGCGACGAAAAACGCATCGGCGCCGCGAATCAGTGCACGGGCGCGTTCGTCGAGATGGTCGGCATACTGCGGTGCGACGCTGGCGGGAATCGCCGCGTCGCGAACGAACGCGTACTCGCGCAGCGTGATGTACTGCGGACAATTGCCGAAGCTCGTGCCGACGAGCAGATCGAATCCGCTCGCGTTCTCGCGATGCACTGTGCCGTTCAAGCGGTTGCGCCGGCGCGTCGCGAGATCGATGCCGAGCAGCGCGATCGCGTTGCCGTCTTCCATGCCGCTGTCGGCGGGGTCCATCGCGTCGCGGACATTGCCGATGTGCAGCGTGAGCGCATCGGGCGCGTGCATGAAACCCGGCTGGCCCGCGCGCACGGTTGCCCATACATCGCCCTCCGGATCGACCGCGCCGAGCATGACGTACGGCAGGAGCGGGTAGAACGCGCGATGCTGCTCCGGCAGAAAATCGCGCAGCACACGGCGGCCGACTTCATCCATCCGTCTGTCGACGCCGGCCTTGCGCTGGATGGCGAGCTCGCCTGCGTGCCACGGCGAGCGTGCAAGCGTCTCAGGTGCTTCGATCATCATGGCGGCTCCCGGCAAGGCAGACGTTGCGTGGACGCATACGCCCACGCAGGAAGGCTCGAACGATCAGGCGGCTTTCCCGGCGAGCCCGGCCGGCGACTGCGCGAACGGCACGAATCCCGGCAATGCTTCGACGCGGGCGAGCCATGCCATCACGTTCGGATACGCGCTGAGATCGACGTTGCCTTCCGGCGCGCGGGCGACGTAGCTGTAGAGCGCCACGTCGGCAATCGACGGATGCGCGAGCGCGATCCATTCGCGTCCCGCCAGCTGGATTTCGATGCGCGCGAGCAGCGTGTGCGCGCGGGCGATCACTTCATCGGCGTGGAGCTTCGCGCCGAACAGCGTGACGAGACGCGCGGCGGCGGGGCCGAAGGCGAGGTCGCCAGCGGCGACCGACAGCCAGCGCTGCACGGCGGCGGCTTGCCGCGGCTCGACGGGCAACCAGTCGGTCTTGCCGAAACGGCTCGCGAGATAGACCAGGATCGAGTTCGAATCGGGGATCACCGTGTCGCCATCCACCAGCACCGGTATCTGGCCGAACGCATTGAGTTTCAGGAATTCGGGCGATTTCTGTTCGCGCTTCGTCAGGTCGACTTCGACCAGTTCGTGTTCGATGCCGAGCAGCGAAAGAAAGAGACGCGCGCGATGCGCATGACCGGACAGCGGATGGTAGTAAAGCTTCATTCGTTTCTCCTCGGACGGATTCGGGTGGGACGTATCGGACAGCCATTGCAGTCTAGGCGTCGTCGTCACGGGTTTGAATCCGTCGCGCGGAGAATTGACCGTTCGCGAAACGAGAAGAGTGGGGGAATGCCCGCCACATGGGTGTTTCAGCCCGGGTGGCGGCCTGGCCGCTATGGATTGAGCGAGCTGTTCGAGCGCAGCGTTTCGATCGCGAGATCGACGAACGTGCGGACCTTGCGCGTGACGTGCCGTCCTTCGCGGTGCATCACGTGGATCGGCAGCGGCGGCGGTTCGAACGCCTCCAGTACGATCTGCAGCGTGCCGTCGCGCAACTGCTGCGCGATCTGGTACGACAGCAGTTGCGTCAGCCCCAGGCCCGCCGCGACCGCGCTGATCGCCGAATCGTTGGTCGTCGTGGTCATCCGCGGTTTGACGCGCACCGCGTGCCGGCGCTCGTCACTGCCAAAACGCCATTCGGATAGCGTCGACACACCGCTTGCCGAGACGATCGCGCGCCCGGCCAGGTCCTCGGGATTGCGGGGAACACCGTGCCGCGCCAGATAATCCGGCGAAGCGCATACCACGCGGCGAACCTGTCCGACGCGCACCGCCTGCATCGACGAATCCGGCAGGTCGCCGAGACGGATCGCGATGTCGATCCCTTCATCGACGATGTTCACGATGCGATCGAGAAACCAGCAGCTGACGTCGACTTCCGGATACCGGCCGAGATAGTCGATGACGATCGGCGTCACGTAGTACTTGCCGAACAGCATCGACGACGTGATCGACAGCAGGCCGCGCGTCGTGCCGTGCATGCTGGTGGCCGACTGCTCGGCTTCCTCGATGTCGGCGAGAATGCGCCGGCACCGGTCGGCATAATCGGCGCCGGTGTCGGTCATGCGGACCATGCGCGTCGTGCGGGTGAGGAGCCGTACGCCCATCGCGTCCTCGAGTTCGCCCACCATGCGCGTCACCACGGAAGGCGACACCTTCAGCTTGCGGGCCGCCGACGCGAACCCGCCGGTATCCACCACGGTCAGAAAGGCAGTCATGGCTTGCAGGCGGTCCATGGGGTTCCTGTAACGGTGCGTTGAGTGATGGGCGAGGGTAGGGCCGGTGCGGCCCCACAAAGGATATCCCAGGCCGGGGGTGCTGCGCGCCCTGGCCTGGCACGCAGCACGTTGCGCGCCGGGCGCCGATGAACGACACTGCCAGCCTGACCTCATCGGCGAACGACCATGAACCAGGAGACCGCCGCGTGCTTCGAACGTGATTTCGTGCCGCGCATCACCGCCACACTCGTACGTATTTTCAGCCAGCGCGTACACATCGACGTGATTCCGTATGGCGGCGCGCTGCATCCCACGCGGGTACGCATCACCGGGGACATCCTTCCGGCCGGCCACGGTTACGCGCATCCGCTCAACGTTGCGCTAACGTGGGACAGCGACGCGATTCACGGCTTGCTGGCGCCGGGCGGCGAGGCGCGCTTCGCGCGCTATCTCGCCGCGCTGCCGCGCAAGCTCGACAACTGGCAGGGCGGGCGCGCGATCGATTTCGGCTCGCGCTCGCAGGCGGAACCGTCGATATTGCTCGGCGGGCTCGATTTCGAGGCGTGATTTTCGACGCGTGATGCAGGGCGGCGGCGCCGCGTCCTGTGCGGTGCGGTGCGGCCGTCATGCTACGATCTGACGGTCAGGACGATGGAGGTGGCCATGGCTACGTACGCTGTTGACGCTGTACGCATCAACCCTGCTAACGACCGCGTCACGCACGTGCGCTGGGCGCTCATCAATCCGAAGACCCACGAGTGGCTGTCGCAGCATGAAATCGTCGAAGTGGACGAAGTCGTCAAGGTGATCCGTGCGGGCAACCTGGTGTGGTCGCTCTACACGCTCGGCGGCATGCGGCTCCTCGGGCCGAAGATCAAGACCGTCTCGCACACGGACGGCCACGACGGCATCGATACGGATATTCCCGGCGGCCACGTCGAAAAATCGATCGACGATTTACCGCGCGTCTGAGTTTTTCGCGTTCTTCCGCGCTTGCATACAGCAATTTACCGGCCGCGGGCGTTGTGCGCCCGCGACCCGTAGGTTGCCCGGTTAACCGCTCGCCGCGACGATCAAAGCTCGCGGATATCGGCGGTCGGTTCCTGCCCGAACACATCGCTCAACACGTAGTCGACCAGCTTCGCCGCCGATGCTTCCGGCGAAGCCAGCTGCCCGTTGCGCTTGAGGTCTTCGAACTTGCCGCGTGACGGAAACTTCTCCGTGCTCACGCCGCGGATTTCCGCCTGCATCCCCGTATCGACCACGCCCGGCGCCAGACTGCAGATGCGCAGCGCGCGGGTTTCGTCGAGCGCAACGGCGCGCGCGTGATGATCGAGCGCTGCCTTCGTCGCGCAATAGATGCTCCAGCCCGCATACGCATTGCGCGCCGCGCCGCTCGAAACATGCACGATGCGCCGGTCGGGTGCGTCCGTACTTGCCGTGGCGAACGCGCTTGCCATCATCAGCGGCGCGGCCACGTTCAGACTGACGGCGCCCGCGATCGCGGCAACGTCCTGCGTGTCGAGCGGGCCGACCGGCTGCACCATGCCCGCGTTGTTGATCAGCACGACGCGCGCCGCGCCCGCCAGAAAGCCGCGCAACGCATCGCTGCCGAGCCACTGCGCGAGCTGTGCGGTATCGGCCAGATCGAGTTCGACTTCGGTGAGCGCCTGCGGATAGCGTTGCGCGAGCGAAGCGTTCAGCGAGCGCGCGACGCCCAGCACCGCAATGCCGCGTTCGAGGAGCGCCGTGGCGAGCGCGTCGCCGATGCCCCGCGTGTGGCCGGTGACGACCGCGCGGGTCGCCGCCTTCGTGTGTGGCGTCGTCATGCGCGGGCCTCCTTCAGTTCGAGACGGAACTTGTGCAGCAGCGGCTCGGTGTAGCCCGATGGTTGCTCGCGCCCTTCGAAGACGAGCGCGCACGCGGCCTTGAACGCAAGCGATGCGTCGAAGTCGGGCGCCATCGGGTGATAGTGCGGGTCGCCGGCGTTCTGCTTGTCGACGACCTTCGCCATCCGCTGCATGGTTTGCATCACGAGCTCAGGCGTCACCACGCCGTGACGCAGCCAGTTCGCGATGTGCTGGCTGGAAATGCGCAGCGTCGCGCGGTCTTCCATCAGGCCGACGTCGTGAATGTCCGGCACCTTCGAACAACCGACGCCCTGATCGATCCAGCGCACCACATAACCCAGAATGCCCTGCGCGTTGTTCTCGACTTCGCTGCGGATCTCGTCGTCCGACCATTGCGCCTTGTCGACGACCGGGATGGTGAGCAACCCCTTGAGCAACACGTCGCGCTCGCTTGCGTAAGCGATGCGTTCCATCTCTTCCTGCACGGCCTGCACGTCGATCTTGTGATAGTGCAGCGCGTGCAGCGTGGCCGCGGTCGGCGACGGCACCCACGCGGTGTTCGCGCCCGCCTTCGGATGCGCGATCTTCTGTTCGAGCATCGCGTGCATCAGGTCGGGCATCGCCCACATGCCCTTGCCGATCTGCGCGCGGCCACGCAGTCCGGCGTCGAGGCCGGCGAGCACGTTATTGCGCTCGTACGACGCAATCCAGCTCGACGACTTCATGTCGCCCTTGCGGATCATCGCGCCGGCTTCCATCGCCGAATGCATCTCGTCGCCGGTGCGGTCGAGAAAGCCCGTGTTGATGAACGCGACGCGTTCGGAAGCGGCGGCGATACAGGCCTGCAGATTCACGCTCGTGCGGCGCTCCTCGTCCATGATGCCCATCTTGATCGTGTTGTGCGGCAGGCCGAGCAGCTTCTCGACGCGCGCGAACAGTTCGGAGGCAAACGCGACTTCGGCGGGCCCGTGCATCTTCGGCTTCACGATGTAGATCGAGCCGGTGCGCGAATTCAGCCTGTTCCGCAGGTCGTGGATCGCGCAGAGCGTCGTGACGACCGCATCGAGAATGCCCTCGGGAATCTCGTTGCCGTCGCGGTCGGTGATGGCCGGGTTCGTCATCAGATGCCCGACGTTGCGCACGAAAAGCAGCGACCGGCCATGCAGCCTGAACATCGAGCCGTCGGTGCGGCGGTATTCGCGATCGGCGTTCAGGCGGCGTATGAACGTCTTGCCGTTCTTCGTGACTTCCTCGGTGAGCGTGCCTTTCATCAGGCCGATCCAGTTGCGGTACAGCTGGACCTTGTCGTCGGCATCGACGGCGGCCACCGAATCCTCGCAATCGATGATCGTGCTCACCGCGGCTTCCATCAGCACGTCCTTCACATGCGCGGCGTCGGTCTTGCCGATCGGGTCGTCGGCGTTGATCTGGATTTCGAAATGCAGGCCGTTGTGCTTCAGCAGGATCGCCGACGGGGCATTCGTCACGCCCTGGAAGCCGGCGAACTGCGCCGGTGTTTTCAGCGCGGTTGCGCCGTTCTTCAACACGACGACGAGTTCGTTGCCTTCGATGCTGTAACGCGTGGCGTCCGCGTGCGAGCCGCTCGCGAGCGGCGCGGCTTCGTCGAGAAACGCGCGCGCAAAGGCGATCACGCGTGCGCCGCGCACTGGATTGAATGCCTTCTGCTTTTCGGCCCCACCGGTTTCGGGAATCGCGTCGGTGCCGTAGAGCGCGTCGTACAGGCTGCCCCAGCGCGCGTTCGCGGCGTTGAGCGCATAGCGCTGGTTCGACAGCGGCACGACGAGTTGCGGGCCGGCCTGGGTGGAGATTTCGCTGTCGACGTTGGCGGTCGTCGCCTTGAACGCCGCCGGCGCGGGCACGATATAACCGATGCCTTCGAGGAACGTGCGATACGCGGCGAGATCGCGCACCGGGCCCGGATTCGCGCGATGCCACGCGTCGAGTTCCGTTTGCAGCCGGTCGCGTTCGGCGAGCAGTGCGCGGTTTTTGGGTGCGAGCTCGTGCACGAGGGCATCGAAACCTGCCCAGAACTGGGTGGCATCGACACCGGTGCCCGGCAGGGCTTCGCTGTCGATAAACTGTTTGAGTCCGGCTGCAATGCGCAGCCCGCCTTGGTCGGTCATCTGGGTCATGAACTGCTCCGTCTGTCTGTATGGGCCTGTTGCCCGTTCACGCGTTGATATTGTGAGCGTCGGCACGCCGCCTTCGAGGGTACCGGAAAGCGGTGTGCCGAGGAAAGCCGTGCATGCGGCGGGCGCTGCAGATCTTTTAAGAATCGCCCATAATTCCGACCGCGGCGGGACTGGAAGACGCTCCGTCGCGCAGGAACCTTCATACCCATTTCCTGGCGACACGGTGCCACAAGCAGCGTGCAGCGGCGTCTCGTTTCGCCGTGCCCGGAAGTTCCTTTCAGTTGCATAACATAACTATCATGAGCTCATCCGACCAATCAAGTCGATCCTGGACCAGGGTTCTCCTGGTGATCCCCTATATCGCGCTGCTCTGGCTGCCGTTCTATAACGACGTGCGACCGTCGCTGCTCGGTTTTCCGTTCTTCTACTGGTATCAACTGCTGTGGGTGCCGGTGACGTCGCTCCTGCTGTACGTCGTCTACAGGAGCTTCAAATGAGCGAACTGAAACCAGTTGATGGCGTGGCGATGGGCGTATTCATTGCGTTCTTCGCACTGGTCACGGTGCTCGGCTTCGTCGCCGCGCGCTGGAAACGGGGCGACCTGACGCAGTTGCACGAGTGGGGTCTGGGTGGCCGCCAGTTCGGGACCGTGATTTCGTGGTTTCTCGTCGGCGGCGACTTCTATACGGCGTACACCGTGATCGCGGTGCCGGCGCTGGTGTATTCGGTGGGCGCATATGGCTTTTTCGCGCTGCCGTATACGATCATCGTCTATCCGTTCGTGTTCGCCGTGATGCCGAAGCTCTGGCAGATCGCGCACGCGAAGAACCACATCACCGCGGCCGATTACGTGCATGGCGAATACGGCGGCAAGCTGCTACCGGCGGCCGTCGCGCTGACAGGCATCGTGGCGACGATGCCGTATATCGCGCTGCAGCTGGTCGGCATGCAGGTCGTGATCAAGGGTCTCGGCGTGGAAGGCGAACTGCCGCTCATCGCCGCATTCGTGATTCTCGCGGTGTACACGTATTCAAGCGGCCTGCGCGCGCCGGCGATGATCGCGTTCGTCAAGGACATCATGATCTATATCGTCGTGATCGCGGCGGTGTGGCTGATTCCCGCGAAGCTCGGCGGCTACGGCGCGGTGTTCGATTCGGCCGACAAGTTCTTTCAGGCGAAGGGCGGCGCGACCGGCATCATCCTGAAGCCGACGCAGTTCACCGCATACGCTTCGCTTGCGCTCGGTTCGGCGCTGGCCGCGTTCATGTATCCGCACACGATGACGGCGGTGCTGTCCTCGTCGTCGGCGAAGACGGTGCGCAAGAACGCGATTTTCCTGCCGGCGTACACACTGCTGCTGGGTCTCATTGCGTTGCTCGGCTATATGGCGATTGCCGCTGGCGTTCACGTGAAGTCGGCATCGGACGTCGTGCCGGCGCTCTTCGGCACGATCTTCCCGTCGTGGTTCGTGGGCTTCGCGGCGGCGGCGATCGCGATCAGCGCGCTGGTGCCGGCGGCCATCATGTCGATCGGCGCGGCGAACCTGTTCACGCGCAACCTGTGGCGTCCGCTGGTGAATCCGGACATCACGCCGGCGAAGGAAGCGGCGACCGCGAAGCTGGCATCGCTCGTCGTGAAGTTCGGCGCGCTGCTCTTCATCGTGTTCCTGCCGACACAGTACGCGATCGATCTTCAGTTGCTGGGCGGCGTGTGGATTCTGCAGATCTTCCCGGCGATCGTGTTCACGCTCTACACGCGACGCATGTCGACGGTGGGGCTGCTCGCGGGCTGGCTGGTCGGCATCGTGATCGGGACGGGGCTTGCGACCGTGCAGGGGCTCAAACCGGTGTATCCGCTGCATCTCGGCGGCACGACGTGGCCGCTGTACATCGGCCTGATCGCGCTCGTCGCGAATATCGTCGTCACGTTTATCGTGTCGGCGATCTCGCCGAAGCGTGCGCCGATGGATGCGGTCGCACGCGGCTGATGCCAGCGTCGATGCGTTGATGCGCTGGGGCGGGCCTCGATGTCCGCCTTGCGTTTTACGGAAAAGCCGGCCCTGTGCCGGCTTTTCCGCTTTTACGTCCAGCGTCTGGCGTTCAGCTTTTCGCCGCGACCAGATTCGCGTCTCGCGCGAGCAGCCAGCGTCCGCTCGCGTCCTTGCGCAGGATCGTCAGTGTATGGCCGGCGTGATGGACCGGCGCGGCCCCGCCCGGCGTTCTGATCGTGATGTCCAGATGGTTGCGCACGAAGGCCCAGTCGCCGGCGACCTGGAGCTCCTCGATCTCAGCCGTGCCTTCCATCCGGACGTTCTGCATCGCCGTGGACATGGCCGCAAACGTCTCTTTCCCGAAGGGCGGATGGCCCGGCGTCATGAAGACCACGTCATCGGTCATGAGGCTCAGCACGGTCGCTGTGTCGCCGCTTCGGCTCGCGGTCATCCACGTGTCGATCAGGGTGCGGATTGCCTGTTCGTCATCGCTCATGTCAGAACTCCTCAAGTCGGGTGCCGCAGAAAGTGACAACTGCGTCAGGCAAGTGAAAAACTAAAGCCACAGTTCATGCAAAAACCCGGGCGCCCCAGGTTTCTTGCGGGACGCGGCCGTCCGCGACACGGTGGGCGATGGCCCGCAGACGAGGGGCGAATCGCATCGCGACTAAACGATGGCAAACGACACGGTGCATCCGGTCCACCGACATCCAGATTTTTCATGTCGTCGGAAACCCGGGCCGCACTCAACCGCCGCGCAATGAAGGCTTGCATCGAGTTGCAGTGCAGACCGCCCGAACCAGACAACAGCGAACGGGGATTGCTGTCAGCATTTGCCATGACGTATCCCGGTTATGCCTCTTGTTCGCAAGCCGCTGGATCAGAGCGCCCTGGCTTCATACCAGCGTTGCGAGCGATTGACGACGCCGACCACCAGCAACATGACCGGCACTTCGATGAGCACCCCGACCACTGTGGCCAGCGCCGCGCCCGAGTGGAATCCGAAGAGACTGATCGCGGTGGCCACGGCCAGTTCGAAGAAATTGCTTGCACCAATCAGGCTCGACGGTCCGGCTACGCAGTGGGCAACACCTAGCCTGCGATTGAGCAGGTACGCCAGGCCCGAGTTAAAGAAGACCTGAATCAGGACAGGTACCGCGAGCATGGCGATGATCAGCGGCTCGTGAACGATGGCCTCTCCCTGAAAAGCGAACAGGAGCACGAGTGTCGCGAGCAACGCCGAAATCGAATACGGACCGAGCTTTCCCACGAGCCGCTGAAAATGGGCGTCGCCTTTCGCGAGCAACGAGCGCCGGATTATCTGCGCGAAAATGACCGGCACGATGATGTAAAGGCCGACCGAGGCAATGAGCGTATCCCACGGCACCGTAATGGCCGATAGCCCCAGCAGAAGCGCTACGAGCGGTGCAAAAGCCACGATCATGATGGAGTCGTTCAACGCCACTTGCGACAGTGTGAAATACGGATCGCCCTTGCACAGTTGCGACCAGACAAACACCATCGCCGTACATGGCGCGGCCGCCAGCAGGATCAGGCCGGCGATGTAGCTGTCGAGCTGGTTCGCCGGCAACCATGATGCGAACACGTGGCGGATGAAAATCCAGCCGAGCAGAGCCATGGAGAACGGCTTGACGAACCAGTTGACGAATAACGTCACCCCAATGCCGCGCCATTGGCGCTTCACCTGAGTCATGGCCGCGAAGTCGATTTTCACGAGCATGGGGATAATCATGATCCAGATCAGCACCGCCACCGGCAGGTTGACGTGGGCAACCTCCATGCGGCCAATGGCTTGAAACGCGCCCGGTAGCAGTTGGCCGAGCACAATGCCGCCGATGATGCACAACGCCACCCACACCGTCAGGTACCGCTCGAAAAAGCCAATGACGGGCTTCAATGCCGAACTGGCGTGTTCAATGCTGCTCATCCGGTCCCCCGGCTGCCCGTTCACCGATCGCGCGTAACTCGCGCTGAATGGCATTGCTGTCCAGTACGTGCAGCGGCAAGTTCACGAACTGACTCACCCGGCCGAGTATCTGCCGGTAGACCTTGCCGAACACCTGGCGCTTTTCGTCATCCGTGCCCTCGAACGCGGCTGGGTCCTCAAAACCCCAATGCGCCGTCATCGGTTTGCCTGGCCAGACAGGGCAGACTTCGCCGGCGGCCTGGTCGCACACGGTGATGACGAAATCCATATGCGGAGCATCAGGCGTTGCAAATTCGTCCCAGCTCTTGCTGCGTAGTTGTGAAACGTCGTAGCCGAGTGACTTGCAGCGCTCGACAGCGAAAGGGTTGACCCTTCCACCAGGGTGACTTCCCGCGCTGTACGCCCGGAAGCAACCGTTGCCTGGCACGTTGAAAAGCGCTTCGGCCAGGTCAGGCTTTGGACAGATACGTGGACGTGCATTCGCTTCATGATTCATCTCCGCAGCAGGCTGGAGGGCTGCTCGCCGCGCATGTCGCGCCAGCGCAGCAGTTCTCGGTGAGAAAACCGACAAGGCCATTCATCGCGTCGAAATTGGCCGAATAGTAGATAAAGCGTCCTTCCTGCCGCGCTTTCACGAGGTCCGCGTGCGACAGATCCTTCAGGTGAAAAGACAGTCTGGATGGCGCGAGATCTAGCTGTTGTCCAATTTCGCCGGCCGGCATCCCATCGGGCCCGGCGACGACGAGCGTTCGGAAAATCGCGAGCCGCGATTCATGTGCAAGGGCGCTCAAGGCGCGTACGACGAGGTTCGAGTCCATGTCCGCAGCATAGACTCGTCATTTACATATTTCAAGTATTGTAGAAATGTTGTACCGACTGAACCGTGCCACCTGCCCACCTGTGTCAACAAGGCCTGGTGGTCGTTACTCCGCGAGCGCCGGTTTTTTTCATTTGACCCGACAAAGCAGAACGGATATTTCACTTTCCGGGGCACGGGTTGATTCGCCGGTGGCACTTTTGCCGAAAACCTCTTGAATTCAAAGGTTGGCTTTTCATGAATCGTGGCAACCGGCAGTCATGCAGAACGCACAGGAGAGGGCGCGCGTGCCGTCTGCCGCGCCGTTCCGGGAAGTCCCCGGAAGCAGGCGGTAATTCTTGCAAGTCGACAGGCAATTCCTGCAACCCGTGACCATGGCGAAGCGGCATGCGGCCGACTTTACCGCTCTGGAACCAGAATGGCGGGGCGTTCAATCCTCACACAGGAAGCACGAAAAACGGATCGCGCGACACTGTATGGACAGTGTCGCGCGATCCGTTTCCAGGGGGCGCCATGGATGGGCGAACCGGGAGACCTCGAACGCGTCCCTATCGCCTGATGATGCCCATCAACAGGGTGACGAGGAAGATCACGAGGAAGATGAAGAACAGCACCTTCGCGATTTCAGCCGCGCCAGCGGCGATCCCACCGAAACCGAAGACGGCGGCGATGATGGCGATGATGAAAAATATTGCAGCGTAACGAAGCATGAAGGCCTCCCACCGTTGAATTGCCGGATTGATTGACGTCGTTGGGTGGCGTCGTGCCGCAGGCCGGCGAAACCGGCGCCGCATGGGGAACAGCAACACCTGTGCCCGGCGGCGATATTGTCCAATCCGCACCATCGTTCAGGCGGGCCCCAGTTGATGTCATTCAATATGACGAGCCACCGTGCGATTGCGCGCTTTTTTATCCGCGAAATGGCGGCACAGGTCACGCCGATATCCAGATTCGACCCCAGTTCATTTTTCAACAGACGAAGCAGGGTCATGGCAGTGTGAAAGCAGGTGTTAATTCCGTTGCATCCATTGCCAAAAAAATAATTTCCGGAAATGAATTTCCCTTATGGGATGCGGGTCCGGTGTATCAAGGCGTGCGCTGTACCGGCCCTGCGACGCAAAAGAGTGAGAGGGCATGCAGAATGACATCCACCATCAGGGAAAAATAAAGCGCCTTCCTGTGATTTCTGGATTAACCCATAACCGGTGAATTCAGCACGTTCGTTCGTTATATGGACCAGGGATAATTCGTACAGGGTATACGCCGAAAGCAATTGAATAATGATCGGTGAATGCCGGGCGGTGAATGTTCAGATAGTCGCCATGCCTTTCTGGACGGGCCTCGACGGGATAATCCTGCGGTCCGGAAGTGCGGATTTTCTTCATCCCCAGGCGAATTTCGCCCGGAAGTATTCCTGTGAATCACCGTGGCAAGTCAGTTACCAGTGCCGTTCGCCCAGTTTCCGGTGTGTTTCGTCATGCGCTAACGTTTGCGTGAATCGATTATTCGGACATGAGGCAAACAGGCTGGCATATTCGATTTTTGCAATCGTATTCTTCATAGGGTTTTTTCTTCTAAACCTTGATGCGTTTACGCGAAGGAACAGTTAGAATCCGCCTCGATTCGCCTGTTCGGGGTTTCGTTACTTTGGGTGAATCCAGTCACCGTATGGCCTTGATGTTCCGGGGCGCCGGTGACCGGGTAGTTCGACTGACGCGGGATCACTATCTTCGGACCGGTGGGGCGAAGATGCCTGCGTTTAATTAGAAATTCATCTGAAAGAACGAATAAAGAATCATGTCTGTTTCACTTTCTTTTATTTCCGGCACGCCGCCGGAAATCCTCCCTGTCAGAGCCTCCCTCGATGCGTTGAAGCGTCGCGCCGTATGCGCGCGCCCCGTGACGTGACGGCGGCGTCGGCGGCATAAGAGCGGCTCAGGTTTCGTCTTCGGACGAAGGCGAACCTTGCCGCCGGGTTGATACACGACCGGTCGGTGCGACCGGCAACACCGTGATCGACGCGCCTCTGGCGCGTCCCGCAACCATAGAACGGGAACAGGATGTCAGGAATCACGACGCCATCGGGCGGCGTTGCAGGATTGAATTCGTTCAAGACCACACGCAGGACCGGCTGGAATAACTGGGCACGCAAGCTGGCTACGCTCGCGATTGGCGCGATGCCGTGGATGGCCGCGCCCGCTGCTACCGCCAGTGTCGCCGTCAACGCCGCAACCGTAGCGCCGCCTGCCGCCGGTGTACCCGGCGCGACGCGCGTCGCCGCATCGCGCAATCTCGCGTTCTTCTACGGCCCGAATGTGCCTGTCGACCTGTTGCAGGCGTTCGACGCCGTGGTGCTCGACCCGACGCAAGGCTTCGATCCGGCCGCTCATCCGCTCGCGCATACCGTGTGGCTCGCCCGCACGGAAGGTGCTGCAACGGGCCCGGCCGCGGACTTCGTTGCGCAACAGATCGAGCCGTTGTGGACGCGCGGCTATCGCGGCTTCCTGCTGGAGACGCCGGCTGCGATCGCCGCGATCGATGCCATTCGCGCCGCGCATCCGGACGCGCGCCTCGTCGTCGGCGGGCAGAATGCGCTGCAGGCTGCCCAGCCGCACGCAAAGGCACTGTACGCGGTCGTGGGCGATCCGCTCGTGCGCGGTTTCGACGAAACCCGCATGCAGATGGTCGACGTGCCCGACGCGCAGCGCGAAAGCCGCATCGCGGCTGCCCGCGCGTTCACGCAGCAGACCGGCGTGCCGGTCGTCTCGCTCGAATACTGTGCGGGCAACGATCGCGATTGCGCGCGCGCGACCGCGGCGAAAGTGGTTGCGGCCGGCATGGTGCCGTATGTGACGGACGCCGCCCGCGACGTCGTCGGCATCGGTGCGATCGAAGTGCTGCCGCGCAGGATTCTCGTGCTGCAGGATCGCGACACCAAAGAGCCGCTCGATGGCACCGCCGGCGTGCGCGATCTCGCGACGCCGCTCAACTATCTCGGCTACGACGTCGAGTACGCGGACTTCGATTCCGCGCTGCCTTCCGGCATCACGCCGGACCGTTATGCGGGCATCGTCGCGTGGTTTCAGCGTGACGCGGTGCCCGATGCGGAGCAGTTGCGCCGCTGGGTCGCGGGTCGCATCGCCGATCACGTGCCGATCGTGTTTCTCGGCCAGTTCGGTTTCGACGCCGCGGAAGACGGCGGCGCAGCCCTCGATCTCGAAGCCGTGCCGGGTACGCCGGCCGCGCCGGTGAGCATCGTCTCGCAGGATCCGATGATCGGCTTCGAAACGAATCCGAAGCCGGATGCGCGCGATCTGCTCGGCGTGCGCGTCGGGTCGAAGAGCCGCTCGCTGCTGCGCGTGTCGGCTAACGGCGAACTGCTCGATCAGGTCGCGATCACGCCGTGGGGCGGCTATGCGTTGAACCCGTACACGGTGGCATCGCTCCTCGGCGTCGATCAGGAGCGCTGGGCGATCGAGCCGATCAAATTTCTCACGGCCGCGCTGCGTCTGCAGACGATGCCGTCGCCGAGCGTGACGACCGAAAACGGCCGGCGCCTCTTCATGACCCACGTGGACGGTGACGGCTTCGCGTCGCGTGCCGAATTTCCCGGTGCCGACTTTTCGGGCGAGGCGCTTTACCAGCAGATCTTCACGCGCTACAAGGTGCCGATGACGCTCTCCGTGATCGAGGGCGAGGTCGGCATGAAGGGCCTGCATCCGGATATCTCGCCGCGTCTCGAGGAAATCGCACGCAAGATGTTCGCGCTGCCGTATGTCGAGATCGGCACGCACACGTATTCGCATCCGTTCGAATGGGACAACGTCGACGACAAGGGCGAGCGGCGCGCCGACCGTGGCGGTGGTGACGCGGCGTTCTCGCTGAACATTCCTGGCTACACGTTCAACATCGACCGCGAAATCACCGGTTCGATCGACTACATCAACGAGCGCCTCGCTCCGCCGGGCAAGAAGACGGTGGTGCTGCAATGGTCGGGCGACTGCCAGCCGCCGGGCATCGTGGTGCGCAAGGTGTATCAGGCGGGCGTCTACAACTTCAACGGCGGCGACACCGTCATCACGAAGACGGACAACAGCTGGACCAACATCGCGCCGATTGGCGTCGACAAGGGGCCGGGCGCCTATCAGGTCTACGCGCCGAACCAGGATGAGAACGTCTACACGAACGAATGGCTCGGGCCGTTCTACGGTTTCACACGCGTGCTCGAAACGTTCGACATGACCGATAAACCACGCCGCTTCAAGCCGATCGATGTGTACTACCACATGTACAGCGGCACCAAGGTCGCTTCGCTGCACGCACTGGACCAGATCTTCTCGACGGTGCTGAAGCAACCGGTGTTGCCAGTGCATGTTACCGACTACATCCGCAAGGTGCTCGACTGGCGCTCGTTCGCCGTGGCGCGCGGCGTGGGACGCGACGGCGCCGACTGGGTCGTGCGCGGCAACGGCGAGGTGCGTGAACTGCACTGGCCGAAGACGCAGCCGCCAGTGCTCGATGCCTCTCCTGGCGTGACGGGCTTCGCACCCGGCCCGGACGGCACGTATATCCATATCGACAACGGCAACGCGCAGGTTTCGTTCGCTGCCGCAGCGGCAAACACAACCAGCGCGACACTGCCGTACATCGCCGAGGCAAACGGCTTCGTGCGCCGCTTCGAGCGCACGCCGGACGGCATGCGTTTCGACTTTGGCGGCTACTACCAGCCGTTCGTGAAGCTGGCGAATGCGCAGACGTGTCGCGTGAGCGTCGACGGTCGCGCGGTTGCGGCGCATCGCGACGGCAACGCGCTGCGTTTCGACACGCAGGGCGTTGCCGGAGCGGCGGTGGCCTACCAGTCAGTCGAGGTTGCCTGTGGCCGCTAACATGAACCAGCGTCCCCGTATCGCCTCGCCGTGGCTCGTGACGCTGCTCGCCGCCGTCGTGCTGCTGATCTTCTACGCGGCGTGGCCGCGCGGCGGCGTGCGCGAACGCATGATGTTCAGCGCCGCGCCGAGCGAGCTGAGCGTCGCGTATCTCGAAGCCTGGCTGCGTGCGAAACCCACGAGTCCGGAATTTCTTGCGCTGCTGGGCGAGCAGTATGCACGCCTCGGCCGTCTCGACGATGCACTGCATATCGCGCAGCGCATGGACGCGCTGAACAGCGAGCCGATGCGTCGCAAGGCGCTCCTGTTGCGGCTGTCGGTCGCCGAACAGCAGACGTTCGCGATTCCGGCGAGCGATCCGCTTCGCGCCGCGGCTTCGGCGAAGCTGCGCGCGCAGTTCGCGGCCGTCGCGAGCCTTGCGTGGCCGACGCCCGACCTGCAGATGCTCGCGCAGCGCGCGGCGGCCGCCGATGCGCCGCAACTGGCGATGCAGCTATATGAACGTCTCGCCGCGCAGGACCCGGCGCGTCACACGCAATGGAACACGCAGGCGTCGCGCTACGCGCTCTTTACCGGCGACTATCCGCACGCCGCCGCCGCGTGGTTCCGCGAGCAGGATGCGGCGACGACGCTCGACGCGCAGCGCCGCGATTTTCTCGCCGGCATTCGCGCGCTGCAGTCGGGCAACATGCTGAACGAGGCGCTCGCCGCCGCCGATCAGCACGCCGGCGTGCTGGCCGAAGACAAGGAAACGCTGATCGTCCTGCTGAACCTCGCGCGGGCCGCGAACCGGCCGGATCTCGAGCGCCGCTACGCGACCGCGCTGGCACGTTTTGCAGCGGTGCAGCCGGAAGCACGCGCGATGCTCCGTTACGCGTCGTTCAGGCCGGCACGTCGCGCGACGGCCGCCGGGCCGCAAACGCCGTACGCGTATATGGACGGCCCACAGGCGAATGGCTACACGCACCGGCGCTTCGCTGCCGGCACGCGAGGGTGGGGCACGGTGCATGTGCAACGCGTGGCGGCGACGACGCCGGCCGCGAATGTGCCAGCCGCTTCAGGTGCGAAAACGGGCAACCCCGCGGGCACAAAATCGGCTCCCGCGGCGAACAGCGCGGCTAACGGCGACGTAGCCGGCCTTGTGTTCCAGTCGTTTGTCGAAGCCGGCGACCTTGCCAGCGCGCAGAAGATCGCGTCGGAACAGGTCGCGAAAGACCCGCATTCCGCCGTCTGGCTCAAGCGCCTCGCGCAGATCGCCGAGTGGAACAATGCATCGCCGCTTGCGCTGAAGTCATGGCTTGCCTACGCGGAGATGTCGAACGATCCGGCGGCGTGGGCCAACGTGCTGCGCATCGCGCCGATGCTGGACGACGATCACGCCTGGCTCGCCGCGCTCACGCATGCGTCGCGGGCGAATCCGGACAACCTGAAGCTCGTCGACGACGTGGTCGCGACTTACGAGCGCCTCGGTCTGCCCGACGAAGCACTCGCGTTCCTCGCCGCGCTGCCTCGCGGGACGCAGGGCGAGGCGATCGACGACCGCATGGGCACGTTGAGCGAGCGGGCCGGCAAGGACGATGCGGCGCTCGCGATCTATCACAGGATGCAGATGCGCAGCCCGGGCAACGCGACGTACGCGCTGCGCACGGCGAGCCTGCTGTATCGCCACGGCGACTACAAGGGCGCTTTCGATGCATTGCAGAAGGCACGCAATGGCGCGAAAAACGACGACGAGGCGTTCTGGCGCAACTACGCGCAACTCGCGCGTCTGCTGCAACAGGACACGGCGGCCAACGATGGCTACGCGCATCTGCTTGCGGCAGGTGTCGCCACCCCCGAAGATCTCGGCGACATGACGTACTTCTACGACCCGTGGCCGATCGACGCCGCGCGTACGTCGGAATTGCAGTACCGCCATGACGGCACGCCGCGCGCGTTGCAGAACGCGCTCTACTACTACACGGAAGCGCAGGCGCCCGAGCGTGTCCGCGCACTGCTCGCGAGCCTGACGCCGGCACAACTGGCGGCGGCCGAAGCGGACCCGGGTTTCCTCGGCGCACGCGCCGAATACTATCGCCTGACCGACCGGCCGTTCGACGCGTTGCACGACCTGCAACACGCGATGAAGCTGCCGGGCGCGCCCAATGACCTGCGCACCGCGCTCCTGTGGATGCTCGTCGACTATGGCACCGACAGCGAACTGCGCGCGGCGCTCGCGACGTGGCGCGACTCGGCGCAACGCACATCGTCGCTGTGGGAGCCGTATGCGGCTGCCGAACTGCGTCTGGACCGGCCGGTTGCCGCGCTCGGCTATCTGCGGCTGGAAGCGGCCACGATGTCGCGCGATCCGCTCTGGCTGCTCGCTTATGCCGACGCGCAGGAAGCGGCCGGCCGCCCGGATCTCGCGTGGTCGATCCGCCGCAAGGTGTGGGTGCAGATGCAGAACGAGGAGCAGGCGGTCGCCACGCGTGGTCGCGGCGCGAGTGCGGCGCTGAAGCGTCGCGCCGGCCGTGACGCGGACACCCGCGAACAGCTCGCCGGCCAGACTGTGACGCTTGCGACGATCTTCGAGAACGGCGACGTGTCGAAGGCATTGCTCGACAGCCTGTTCGCGAAAGACCCGAGCCGTCAGAAAACGCCGCTCGAACGCCGCTCGCTGCTCGGCGATGTGCACGGCCTGCCGCCTGTGGCATCGAAGGATGCCGTCGCACGCGACGATGGCCGCCTGAAATCGGCAGTGGCGAAGGACGTCGCGGTGGCGTGGGCGCTGTCGACCGAATCGTTGCCGCTCGCGAAGCGCTGGCTGGCGCGACAGTACGCGAGCCGGCTGTTGCAGCCGGGCGATGCGCAACTCGCGATCGCGCTCGCCGACGGCGATACGACGACGATGAATCAGGTGCTCGACCGCGAAGGCGGCCGGCTGCCGATCGACAACCGCATCGATGCGCTGAGCGCGGTCGACCGGCCCGATGCGGCGCAACGGCTCGCGTTCAGAGGGCTCGAAGGCGCGCCGGACAACACCGACCTGCATACGCGTGTCGTCGAGACGGCGCTGGACTGGCCGCAGTCGATCGACGCGAGCGTGACGAGTTATGTCGAGCATCCGCTCGACTACATCGAGCAGACGCTGTCGGGGAGCCGCAAGATCGCCGAGCGTTACATGGTCGGCGTGACGGGCATCCAGCGCTTCCAGCATTCGACGGACGAGACGCAGCTCATCAACGTGCCGTCGGTGGACCGCTCGTTCGAGTTCTTCGCCCGGCGCCAGACGCTCGATTCCGCGTTGATGGTGACGGCGGGCCGCCGCGAGGCGCTCGACAGCTTCTACACGCTCGCGCTCGACGGCGAAACCGGCCGCAATTCGCCGCTGACGCTGAGCGCGCACGCGGGCCGCAACGAAACGGCGACGGAGACGCAAACCTTGCAGGTCGGCGGCATGAAGGACAACCTGATCGCCGGGCTCACGTATCGCGTGACCGAACGCATCCAGATATCGGGCACCGTCGAGGCGGACCGTTTCTATAGCCAGGCCCGCGCGTATCTGGGCAGCGGCATCCTGTCGAACGGCGAAATCGCGTACCGCTTTCACACCGTATATCCGGACTTCACGCTGCGGCTCGTCGGCACGCGCGGCAGCTATGGCGCAAGCGGCCAGCCGGACGCGCTGATCTCGGGCATCGTGCCGGCAGGGGCGGGGCTCGCCGGCGCGTTCATTCCGGATACGTACGCGCAGTACGGCCTTTACTTCGGCTTCGGCAACGATCTGCGCGAGCAGTACACGCACCGCTGGCGTCCGTTCATGGACGTCGGCATCCTGCACGACTCGATTCAGGGCTGGGGTCCGCAGCTGAGTGTCGGCGTGGCGGGCACCGTGTTCGGCGGCGATCATCTCTCGATGTTCCTGGAGCATGACCGCGTGACGAGGGTCGGTACGCCAGTGACGGAAATAGGCGCGCGTTACAGCTGGTTCTATTGAAGAAGTTCGTACCATCGGGGCGAGCCAGGCGGCAGACAGCCGCAGGCACGCGCCCGGCTAGCAGACAATTTCGACGTTATTTGAGGAGCTGTTCCATGATCGGTATCAAGGGGTTTGCCCGTCTGGGTACGTGGTGCGCGACAGCGGCCGCATCTGTTCTGCTCGTGACCGCCTGCGGCACGGTGAGACAGACGGCGGCGCCGGCGCTGTCTGCAGCGGATACGGTGGCCGTGGCGTCGATCGCCAACTACACTGAAACACCCGACGCCGGCCGCAGCGCCGGTTCGATCGCCGCCAACACACTGCGCGCCAGCGGCCTGACGGACGTGCGCGTGGCGCCGGCCGACGCGAGCCCGAACGCGATGTTCGACGCGGCGCAGGCCGACAGCATCGGCAAGAAACTCGACTGGGCGCGCGCGCAGCACGTGAAATATGTGCTGACGGGCGCGGTCGAGGAATGGCGCTACAAGGCCGGCGTGGATGGCGAGCCGGCGGTCGGCGTCACCTTCGAACTGCTCGACGTATCGACCGGCCGCGTGGTGTGGAGCGCAACCGGCACGCGTACGGGCTGGAGCCGTTCCGGCCTGTCGGATGTCGCGACCGTTCTGATCGGCAAGGTGCTCTCGCCGCTGGGCGCGAGCCGCTAGGTTCGACATTTTCAGCCATGGCCAGCAGCAAGCCGCCCATGAGCAACGCGACACGTCATAAGGAACAGGCCGTGAATACCGCCGCCGTGCAATCCGCCTCTGGCGCATCGAAACCGCGTAACGCCAATCCGTTTGGCAACCTCGGACGCGTGCGCCGTTTTCTGGCCCCTGCTGTGGCGCGGCCGTTCGCGATCGTCGAGTCGATCGTCTTCATGGCCGTCGTGTGCGGTGTCGCGTGGCTGGTCGATCCGCATGATCCGCTGCTGCTGGGCGCGGGCTTTCCGTGGCTGTGGCTCGCTGCGCTCGTCGTCGCGCTGCGCTATGGCACGCTGCTCGGGCTGCTCGCGGGCGCACTGCTGCTTGCCGACTGGGCGCTGTTCTATTCGCACGGCGGCGCGTTTCCCGTCATGTTCTTCTCGGGCGGCCTCATCGAAACGATCGTCACCGGCCACTTCGGCGATACGTGGGGCAGCCGCACCGCGCGCGCGTCCGCGCTCAACGATTATCTGAACGACCGGCTCGTCGCGCTGACGAACAGCCACTATCTGCTGCGCCTGTCGCACGAACGGCTCGAAAAGGATCTGCTGTCGAAGCCCACCACGCTGCGCGATTCGATTACCGAGTTGCGCCGTCTTTCGGTGACGCGTGATGCACAGGCTCCGGCATCCGCCGGTGCGCGCGATGAGGCGCTGCCGGGCGTGCACGGTCTGCTCGAATTCGTCGCGCAGGCCTGCCAGGTCGAAGTCGCGGCGCTCTATCCGGTGCATGGCGGACGTCTGTCGACTGAAGCGGCCGCGCGCATCGGCGACGCCTTCGACTTCGATCCAAAGGACGAACTCGTCACGCATGCGATCAATACGCTCGCCATCGCGCATCTGAAGAGCGAGGAGACGCCGGTGACGAATACGCATTACGTCGTCTGCGCGCCGCTCGTGTCCGCCGATGGCGAGCTGATCGCGCTGCTGGTCGTGAAGCGCATGCCGTTCCTGTCGCTGAACTTCGACAACCTGCAACTGCTGCTCGTGCTGCTCGGCTATTACGCGGACGGCGTCGAACACTCGGCGTTCGTGCAGCGGATTCTCGATACGGTGCCGGACTGCCCGTACGATTTCGCGCTCGACCTCGGGCGCCTGACACGCCTGCAGCGCGAGGCGGGCGTCGCGTCCTCGCTCGTGGCGCTCGCGTTCCCGCGCGACGAAGCCGGCGATTCGCTGTTCGAGCACGTGATGCGCCGTCGCCGTTCGCTCGACGTGATGTGGCCGGTGCGTACCGCGGAACAGTCGGTACTGGTGAACCTGATGCCCGCTACCGATACGACCGGTATCGACGGCTATCTCGCGCGGACCGAAGGCAGCCTGGCGGCGCAGTTCAATACCGATCTCGAAGCGGCGCGGGTGGGCGTGCATACGCTGCATCTCGACGGCACCGAGCCGGGCACGGCACTGCTGCGTCTTCTCCAGCGAAGCGGCGTCAATGTCTAACGCCAACGTCCGCACTCGTCTCATAACGGCGCTTGCCGTCGTGGTCGCCGTGATCGCGCAGGTCGTCGCGCTCCGGCAGCTGCTGCATCCGGCGGCGAGCGTCGATCCGCTCCTGCTGTTTCTGGTGCTCCAGGCCGTCGCCGGGTTCGCCGAAGCCGTGGCGCTGAGCGGTTTTCTGCCCGTGCGCTACCGCGAGCCGCGCGTCGCGTCGCTCCTTCTGCTGTGGCTGCTGTGTACCTTCGTGCCGCTGTGCGGCGGGCTCGTCGTGCTGACGAGCTGCATCTGGGCCGCATGTTTCCCTGGTTCGCGGGAAAGCGGGTTGCTGGCCGATGTGCCGCGCCCGCAGTTCGTCACGTGGCTCGTGTCGCGCGTCTCGCATGGCGGCGGCGCGCGGCTGCAGGCGCGCCTCGCGAATACGCAGGTTCCCGCCACCGACCGGCTGTCGGCGCTCGTTGCGATCCAGGGCATGCCCACGCGCACGACCGGCACGCTGCTGCGCGAACTGCTCGCCGATTCGCTGGAAGACGTGCGCCTGATCGCATACGGTACGCTCGATCACGCTGAGAACGAGATCATGCAGAAGATCTTCCAGACCGGCAAAGCGCTGGAAGCCGCGAACGACGACCGCGAACGTCATGCGCTCAACCGGCGGCTGGCGGAACTGCATTTCGAACTCGTGTACCAGAACCTCGTGCAGGGTGTCGTGTACCGGCACACGCTCAAACAGGCGGACCGCCACGCGCGCGCCGCGCTCGAAACCGACGACAGCGACGCCGCGCTGTGGCTGATCCGCGGCCGTCTCGCGCTCGCCGACGGCAAACCGGAAGACGCCGAAGCGTGCATGTCGCGCGCGCAGGCGCTCGGCTTCCCGCGCGAACGGCTGGTGCCGTGGCTCGCCGAGGTCGCGTATCTGCGCGGCGATTACCGTCAGGTGTCCACGCTGCTCGCATCGCTCGGCAACGCCGCGGTGTTCCCTACACTCAAACCGGTTGTGAGCTACTGGTCATGACGAAATCGTCCCTGATGCGTCGCGCCGCCGATGCCGATGTCTGCCTGTTGCTCGAAGGCACGTTTCCGTATGTGCGCGGCGGTGTGTCGAGCTGGGTCAATGAGATGGTAGGGGCGTACCCGTCCACGCGTTTTTCGATCGTCTTTATCGGCAGCCGCCAGGAAGACTACGCGGGTGCGGCCTACGCACTGCCCGACAACGTCGTGCATTTCGAGGCGCATTACCTGTACGAGCATACCGACGCGGACGTGCGTCAGCCGCATGCGATGGAAGGGGACCGCGCCGCGTTCGCGCGCTCGGCCGAACTGCACGCGGCGCTGCGCGATCCGCAGGGCGCGCTGGACGCAGGCGGCCTGATGGCCGGCATGATACCGATGCTCGGCGAACATGGCGCGTTGAGCGAAGCGCAGTTCCTCACCAGCCGCGCGGCATGGGAAACCATCGTCGATCAATACCAGCAGTACTGTACGGACCCGTCGTTCACCGACTACTTCTGGACCGTGCGCATCATGCACAAGCCGTTGTGGCAACTGGTGCGCATAGCCGAAGAACTGCCGCCGGCGCGCGTGTATCACACGGTGTCGACGGGGTACGCGGGCTTTCTCGGCGCGATCCTGCATCACCGCACGCGTCGTCCGCTGCTGGTGTCCGAGCATGGCATCTACACGAAGGAACGCAAGATCGATCTGCTGCAAAGCCGCTGGATCCGCGATAACCGTGGCGTGTTCGAGCGCGACATCTCGAAGGTCAGCTATTTCCGTGAACTGTGGGTGCGCTTCTTCGAGGCGATCGGCAAGATGGCCTACGATGCGGCCGACGATATCGTCGCGCTGTACGAAGCGAACCGCCAGCGGCAGATCGCCGACGGCGCCGACGCGAGCCGCACGCAGAACATTCCGAACGGCATCGACGTGGACGGCCTCGCGCCGCTCGTCGCGAAGCGCGGGGCGGGTCCACATCGGGTGGTGGGGTTGATCGGGCGGGTGGTGCCGATCAAGGACATCAAGACGTTTATCCGCGCGCTCTTTATCGCGTCGCGCACGATGCCCGATATCGAAGGCTGGATTATCGGACCGGAAGAGGAAGATCCGGCCTATGCGCTCGAATGCCGGGCGCTGGTCGAAAGCCTGGGTCTCGCGAAGAACGTGAAGTTCCTCGGCTTCCAGCGCATCGATGACGTGCTGCCGAAAATCGACGTGATCGCGCTGACGTCGATCAGCGAGGCGCTGCCGCTCGTCGTGCTGGAGGGCTTCGCGGCCGGCGTGCCCGCGATCACCACCGACGTCGGATCGTGCCGCGAGCTGATCGAAGGCGAAACCGCGGAGGATCGTGCACTCGGTTCGGCGGGTCTCGTCGTGCAGCTCGCGAATCCGGCGGCGTTCGCTGCGGCGGTGCTGTCGCTGCTCGGTGACGACGTGCGCTGGCAGGCCGCGCAACAGGCGGGTCTTGCGCGCGTGCGCCGCTATTACACGCGCGCGCAGATGATCGACCGCTACCGCATCCTCTACGAAAAACTCGCGGCCGCGCCCGATTCCCAGGGCGCGGATCAGGCCGGGGCGCGCTGCCCGGTGCCGCACGCCGCGCGCGCCACGCAAACCGGTATGCAAACCGGCACGCAAACGCAGGAGACACGCTGATGGCGGGTATCGGCTTCGAACTACGTAAAATCCTGCGGCGCGAAACGCTGACCGGCGTGGCGCGCGCATACGCGTACGCCGGCCTGATCAGTTCGGGCCCGCTCATCCTGTCGATCTTCGGCATTCTGATCATCGGCGTGCTGAGTCTTGCGTTCGTGATTCCGAAGTACGCAATCGTGCAGTTCCAGGTGTCGGTGACCTACATCATCGCGCTCAGCCTGATACTGACAGGGCCGTTGCAGCTATCGTTCACGCGTTTCATCTCCGACCGCCTGTTCGAAAAGCGCGACGACCTGGTGCTGTCGAACTACAACGGCGTGGTGCTCGTCTCGACGATCGCGTCGGGCGTATGCGGATTCGTCGCGATGGCGTTCCTGTTCCGTGCCGAACCGCTGCTGTACCGGTTGCTGATGGTCGCGGGCTTCGTCGTGGTGAGCAACATCTGGATCGCGGTGATCTTTCTGTCGAGCGTCAAGCAGTACCGGCAGATCCTGCTGGTGTTCCTCGTCGGCTATACATGCACGGTGGGGTTCGCGCTGCTGCTCAACCGCAACGGTCTCGTGGGCCTGCTCGGCGGGTTTGTCGCGGGGCATCTGGTCTTGCTGGCCGGCTTGTCGGGTCTTATTTATCGTGACTACCGAAGCACGCGTTTCATCTCGTTCGAGGTGTTCCAGCGGCGCTTTGCCTATCCCAGCCTCGCGATCGTGGGCCTGCTGTTCAATCTGGGCGTGTGGCTCGACAAGTTCATGTTCTGGTATGCGCCGGGTACGGGCACGCAGGTGATCGGACCGCTGCATGCATCGGTGATCTACGACATTCCGGTTTTCATCGCGTACCTGTGCGTGATGCCGGGCATGGCGACGTTTCTGGTGCGTATCGAAGCGGATTTCGTCGAATACTACGACGCGTTCTACGACGCGGTGCGCAGCGGCGCGACGCTGCGCCATATCAACGACATGCGCGACATGATGGTTGGCAGCGTGCGCACCGGCCTGTACGAAATCATCAAGGTGCAGGCGGTCGTGCTGTTGCTGATCGTCACATTCGGCGCGCGGATTCTCGAATCGCTGCATATTTCGGCGCTCTATATGCCGCTGCTGGTCATCGATGTGATTTCGGCGAGCCTGCAGGTGTTGCTGCTCGGTCTGCTGAACGTGTTCTTTTATCTCGACGGCCGTCGCATCGTGCTGAAGCTGACGGCGGCGTTCGTCGTGCTCAACGGGCTCTTTACCGGTTTCACGCTGTGGCTCGGCCCCGATTCATATGGCTATGGTTTTGCGCTGGCGCTGCTCGCCGTGGTGATCGCGGCCGTCACGGTGCTCGACCGGAAATTCGCTTCGCTCGAGTACGAAACATATATGCTGCGGAATTGACGTATCGGACATGCTGCGCCCTCCATCGCATCGACAGGAACAGGTGCCGTGAAGTTTGAACATCCTGACCGCTATTCATTGCGCGCGATGCTCCGCTTCGCGTCGCGCATCGCGCGTGTTGTGATCGTTGGCGCGCTGTCTTCTGCCGTGCATGCGCAGGCATCGTCGGGTGCGCCAGCGAAGCCGTCGATTGCGCTTTTCTATGGCGAGCACCCGCCGGTCGCGCAGCTGGAAGCGTTCGACATCGCGGTCATCGAGCCGGACAGCGGTTTCGATCCGCTTGCGCACAGGAACGCGCATACCGCGTGGTTTGCCTACGTCAGCGTGGGTGAAGTGTCGCGTGAGCGGCCGTACTACGCGGCGATACCGAAGGCGTGGCTCGTGGGCAGCAACGACACCTGGGCATCGACAGTGGTGGATCAGGATGCGGCGGGCTGGCCCGCGTTCTATGTCGAGCACGTGATCGCGCCGCTGTGGAAGCTCGGTTATCGCGGCTTCTTTCTCGACACACTCGATTCGTACCAGCTGGTCGCGAAAACCGCTGAAGCGCGCGCGCGCCAGGAAGCCGGGCTGGTGAGCGTGATCCGCGCGATCAAGGCGCGCTATCCCGGCGCGAAGCTGATCCTCAACCGTGGCTTCGAAATCCTGCCGCAGGTGCATGCGCTTGCGTACGTCGTCGCGTTCGAGTCGCTGTATCGCGGCTGGGATCAGGCAAAACAGCGCTATGTCGAGGTGTCGCGGGACGATCGCGACTGGCTGCTTGCGCAGGCGAAGACGATTCGCGAGCAATACCGTTTGCCGGTCCTGTCGATCGATTACTGCGCGCCTGACGATCACGCATGCGCGCGCGATACCGCCGCGCTGATCAGCGCGGTGGGCATCATGCCGTATGTGACCGATGGCGGGTTGCAGACTGTCGGGACGGGGCCGGCGAGCGCCGACCGGTGAAGAAGGCTGTCCGGGCGTTACGGATTCTGGTGCTGGCCGCACGGCATCCGCTGCGCCCGCATCTGATACGTCTCCTGATACGAATTCCTGCCGCGAAGGCCGTTGCTGTTTAGGGGAACAACTTACCGCAACTGCGTCACCGCGATCAGCAAGACCATGCCCCCAATCGCGCCGTCGAGTACGCGCCACGCGGCGGCTCGCCGGAAGACCGGCGCGAGCGCGCGGGCACCATAACCCAGCAGCACGAACCACACCGCGCTCACCGCCATCGCCCCGAGCGCGAACGCCATGCGCCCGCTCTGTGCTTCGCGCGCCCCGGCGGTGCCGATCAGCAGGAACGTGTCCAGATAGACGTGTGGATTCAGCCAGGTCAATGCGAGCGTCATCAGCAGAACTGGCAGCGCGCGCTGCCGCACGGGCGCGGCGTCCCCGCCGGCGGCATCCAGCACCGCGTGCCCGGGTTTGACCGCGCGCCGCAGCGCGCCGATACCGAACCACACGAGATACGCGAGACCCACATACAGCATCGCGTGCACGAACGCCGGATAGCGCTCGACGAGCGCCGATGCGCCGCCCACGCCAAGCGCGATCAGGATGAAGTCCGACAGCGTGCACAGCACGACGATCTTCCCGACGTGCGAGCGCATGATGCCCTGACGTAGAACGAACGCGTTCTGCGCCCCGATGGTGACGATCAGCGAAGCGCACAACGCCGCGCCATGCGAAAAAGCGAGCCAGTCCATAGCCTGATCCAGTAGACGGTTGAAACGAATGACGCTAGTCTGCGATTTCGAAGTCCATAAGAGAAGCTAATTCACTTAATGCGGATTAAGGAGCGCTAATGCTCGACTATGCCTTGCTGGACGCACTCGCGGCCGTCGTGCGCCACGGTTCGTTCGATCGCGCCGCGAATGAACTCAACGTAACGCCGTCCGCGGTGTCGCAGCGCGTGAAGCTGCTGGAAGAGCGCGTCGGCAGCGTGCTGGTGAAGCGCGGGCAGCCGTGCGTCGCGACAACCTCCGGCGCGCTGCTGTGCCGCCACACCGAACGCGTGCAGCTGCTCGAAGCCGAACTGGGCGGGCGCCTGCCGACGCTGCCGGGCGCGCTCGTCGAATCGTGGCCCACGTTGCGTGTCGCGGTGAACGACGACAGCGTCGGCACCTGGTTCATCGACGCCGTCGCGGATTTTTGCGTCGAGCGCGAAATGCTGCTCGATCTCGTGATCGACGACCAGGATCACACCGCGCAGCGCATTCGCGACGGCAGCGTGCAGGGCGCCGTGACGACGCAGGCGGACCCCGTGCAGGGCTGCCGCTCGACGCGCCTCGGCCGCATGCGCTATCTGGCGGTCTGCGCGCCGCGCTATTTCGAGCGGCATTTCGCCGAAGGTGTCACGCGCGACGCCTTGCGCAACGCGCCGTGTGTCGACTTCAATCCGAAGGACCAGTTGCAGAAACGCTTCATGCGCCGCGTGACGCGCGCGGAGCTCGATCCGCCGCTGCACTGGATTCCGCACGTCGCGGGATTTCTGCGCGCGTGCGTGACGGGGATGGGGTGGGGCATGTGCCCGGAGCGGATGGTCGCGCCGCATCTGGCGAGCGGCGAACTTGTCGAGATGACACCGGGCAGGCATCTCGACATCGATCTCTACTGGCAGAGCTGGCGCCTTTCGATCGGCTGGCTCGACGATTTCAGCGCCGTGCTGAGAAAGCGCGCCACCGGGTTTCTCGATCAGACCGGGCGCTGCGAAACGACGGTTTCGCCGCCGCGCCGGCCCTAATGCACCTCCGGCACCCCGGCTGTTTCACCGTTCGCGGCGCTGTCGCGGGTTTCCGGCATGGCGACCCACACGAGCAGCACGGCGAGCGCACCCGCCGCGGCCAGCCCGAAGAAACTGAACGCATTGCCGAAGTGATCGGCGACGAATCCCGCCACCGTCGTGCTCAACGTCGCGCCAATCCCGGCCGAGAGCCCGAAGAGCCCGATACACAGGTTGTAGCGCCCCTTGCCACCCGCGACGTCGGCGGCGATCAGCGGCAGCATCACGCCGAACACCGCGGCGCTCAGGCCGTCGAGCATCTGCACGGGCACGAGCAGATACGGGCTGCTCACGCCGGCGAACAGCAGCGCGCGTAACGGCAGCGCCGAGAAACCGAGCAGCAGGACTGGCCGGCGTCCCCAGCGTTCGGCCGAGCGGCCGACCCACGGCGAGAGCATCGCGACGATCGCCTGCGGCACGATGATGCAGGCCGCGATCACGAGCTGCACGTAGTCGCCCATGCCCGCGGTCACTTCGCCTGCGGCGAGGTTGAGCATCGCCGCATTCGACAGATGGAACAGCACCACGCATGCCGCGAAAATCAGCATCCGTTTGTCGCGCAGCAGTTCACGCAACGTCTCGCGTTCTTCCTTTTCCGGCTTGGGTTTGGGCTTGTGCTTCACCGCGACCGGCGTCGGGTGCGGATTCGTGTGAATCATGGCGAGCGCGAAGAGCGCGGGCACCGCGAGCGCGCCGGTGAGCCAGAAGACCGCTCGCGGTGAATAGTATTCGCCGAAGAGTCCCATCAGGCCCGCCGCGACCGCGCTGCCAATCGACGCCCAGCGCGCGTTCTGGCCGAGCCGGTCGCCGAGATCGTGTCGGCCCACCAGCGTGATCGAGATAGCCGCCATCGCCGGCACGAGCATGCAGCTCGCGAAGCCGTGGAAGACCTCCGCGATCATCACTGGCAGCACGGTCGGGCTGCTGGCGAGCAGCAGCGCGCTCGCGATGATCGCGATGATCGCCCACGCGGCCGCACCCTTCTTGTTGCGCAGGGCGTCGACGACGGCGCCGCCCGGCACCTGGCTCACCATCGCGCTGATCGTGCCGACCGAGAGTGCGAGACCGATTTCGCCCTGTGTCCACTTGTGCGACGCGAGGTACGAAGCGATGAACGGACCAAATCCCGTCTGCACATTGGCGACGAAAAAATTCAGCCAGTTGAGGGCATGCAGACTGCGCGCGTCCGCCTTGTGTCGGTCGGTCATCGGGCAGGCTTCACAGAAGAGGCCGCAGCCGTGGACGACGATGCGCTCGCAGTCGCCCTGGCAGGCGCGGGCGCGGGGGCAGGAGATGGGGCAGGTGGCGCCGCGGGGGCTGGAGGTGCCGGCGAAACCGCGCGGATCGGTCCGTCCGTCGTGTACGAAGGCGAGGCCTTGATCTGCGCCTCGCTCAGATCGATGAGCGGCGTCAGTTCCTTGTTCTTCGTGACGAAGTGCAGCGCCGACCAGTTGGCCGCGATCGTGCGCCGGTCGGGGTTGATGATGCCGCTCACGTCGAGCACGACCGCCTGCGGCTGCGCGGCGCCGTCGATCAGCACATCGATGATGCGTCCCACCTTGTCGCCGTTCGCGCGTTCGACGTTCGTGTCGAGCAGCGGCAGCTGTCCGGGGCTGACGGGCGGTGGCGAAGTGCCGGCGAGCGGCCCGGCGAGTTTCGGCCGGATCGAGAACGGCAGCTTGCCCTGCGGCATGTTGATCGTGATCGGCGCGCCCTTCGCGGCGGGCGCGAAGCGAAACGCGTTCCACGGGAAATTCGCCTTGCGGTCGCCGATGCCGAGAAAGCCCAGCAGATTCACGACCATTTCGCGCGGTGTGCCGCTGGCATCCGTGATGAGATCGACTGCGCGGCCGACGACCTTGCCGTCGGGCCGCTGCACTTCGCTGTCGAGCAGGCCGTGCGCGGTGTTGCGCTCGATGGTGCGGGTCGTGATGATCGGCGGGGGCGGCGCGGGCGGCGCCGACGCGGGCACGGGCGGCGGCGGTTCCTCGACCTTGTGCGGCTTCACGACCGGATGCTTCGGCTTTTTCGGCACCGGGTGGCCGGAGGTGTCGGTCTGCTCGGGCTCGTTGTCCTCGATGACGAGCGGCGGCGCTTCGGGTTCGGCCGGAATCGCTTCGGCGTCGCGGATCGGCGCGGGCGATTGCAGCTCCAGCAGGCTGCAGCCCGAGAGGAACCACGCCGCAAGGACGATCAGGATCGCGAGACGGAAAGCTGGACGTGGGAAACCGCCACTCATCTAGAAGGACTCCATGGGCACAGACGGGCACGTAATCGTGACCGCCATCGATACAGTTGGTCGCGTGTCAGGCCGAGAGTTTAACCCGCGCGGTGTGTCCCGCCCGCGTTGGGGCCGGATTGCAGTCCCGAAACGCGCCTGCCGCATCCGCCGCATCCGCGCGCCCGACCCTGGCGGGAAGCGGCCGGGCACGTGTTTGAGGCGCTGGAAACCGTAGGTGTAAACACGCGGCCCGCCGTGCCACCCGACCGTCCTGCAACGACATAAGGACCGCGACATATTCTTCATGCCGCACATGCGATGGGAGATATGTTTGTGTTCCCCTACATTTCGTGACAGCACAAGAAGAACAGAGCGTCGCGCGCAATGGCGGGTTGCAGGCAGATCGTCAGCAAGAGTCTGGCCGCGCGACGGGCCCGCACAACGGATACGCGTTCAACCCCTGCACAAAGCGGCCCCTGGTACGCCGGCGGGCACACATAACACGTAACGAGACAAACCTGATGACGGCCGGCTCATTGACCGTTTCAGCATGCTGATAAAGGAGTCGCTTACCATGATGGAACCCCAGGCCCAGCCGATTAGCGAAGTCGGCGTCCAGTCCTTCGATTCGAAGGGCATGCTCGACCGGTACTTTGAAATCACCTCGCGCGGCAGCACGCAGCGGCAGGAAATCGTCGCGGGCATCACAACGTTTCTCGCGATGGTCTATTCCGTGTTCGTCGTGCCGGGCATGTTCGGCAAGGCGGGCTTCGACACCAGCGCGGTGTTCGTCGCCGTATGTCTGACCACGGCGTTCGGCTCGCTCCTGATGGGCGTCTGGGCGAAGCTGCCGATCGCCATCGGCTGCGCGATCTCGCTCACCGCATACACCGCATTCGGCCTCGTGCTCGGTAAAGGCCTGCATCCGACGGTCGCGCTCGGCGCGGTCTTCCTGATGGGCCTCGTGTTCACCGGCATCTCGGTGACGGGCGTGCGCTCGTGGATCCTGCGCAATCTGCCGTCGGGCATCGCGCACGGCACGGGCATCGGCATTGGCCTCTTCCTGCTGCTGATCGCGGCAAACGACGTCGGTCTCGTCGTGAAGAATCCGGGGCCGGGACTGCCGGTGCAACTCGGACACATCACGTCGTTGCCGGTGATCATGTCGGTGGCCGGGCTCGCGGCGATCTTCGGTCTGGTGCGCCGTCGCGTGCCGGGTTCGATCCTGCTCGTGATCGTCGCGATTTCCGCGATCGCGCTGATCATCGATCCGGCGGTTGCATTCCATGGTTTCTTTGCGGTGCCTTCGCTGTCGGCGCCGGGACACGCATCGCTCATCGGCTCGATGGACATCAAGGGCGCACTGTCACTGACCGTGATCCCCAGCGTGCTCGCTCTCGTGATGACGGCTGTGTTCGACGCCACCGGCACGATTCGCGCCGTCGCGGGGCAGGCCGGCCAGCTGGATGCGAATGGCCGCATCATCAACGGCGGCCGCGCGCTGACGGCCGATTCGATCAGCTCGATCTTCTCCGGTTTCCTGGGCGGCGCGCCGGCCGCGGCGTATATCGAATCGACCGTGGGTGTCGCCGCGGGTGCGAAGACGGGCCTTGCCGCCGCCGTGGTCGGACTCGCGTTTCTCGTCGTGATGTTCTTCTCGCCGCTTGCAAGCCTCGTGCCTTCCTATGCAACCGCACCGGCGCTGATGTATGTCGGTCTCCTGATGCTGAGCAGCGTCAGCAAGCTCGACATGAAGGACACGATCGACTCGATGTCCGGCCTCGTGTGCGCCGTGTTCATCGTGCTCACGGCGAACATCGTCACCGGCATCATGCTCGGCTTCTGCACGCTCGTGATCGGTCGCGTGGTAAGCGGCGAGTTCCGCAAGCTCAACGTCGGCACGGTGGCGATCGCACTGGTGCTCGCCGTGTTCTACCTCGGCGGCTGGGCGATCTGATGCACGCATGATGCGCAGGGCGTGGCTCTGAATCAGAATTCGCGTCACGTCGCGTTTTGAGGCGATACGTCAGGCGCTTCATGGCAATTCGCCATGAAGCGCCTTTTGCTTTTGAGGCGTCGCAGGTTCTCTTGACATGCCGGCTTCATCGTCTATACTTAACTTCATGGTTAAGTATATGGACACGGCTCTGGACCGCACGTTTTCCGCGCTGGCGGATCCTACGCGGCGTGCGATGCTCGCGCGCCTTTCCGGCCAGCACGACCTGTCGGTGAGCGAGCTCGCCGCGCCGTTCGAGATGTCGCTGCCGGCGGTGATGAAGCATCTCGACGTGCTGTCCGAAGCGGGGCTGGTCACGCGCACGAAAACCGGACGCACCGTTGCGTGCCGGCTCGCGCCCGCGCCCATGGAGGAAGCGATGGAATGGCTCACCCGCTACCAGCGCTTCTGGACTGATCAGCTCGATCGACTTGCTGCCTTTGTGGAGAAAGACGCATGCTCACCCGACCCAGTCTTACGATCCAGCGCCGCATCAACGCCTCGCCCGAAAAAGTCTGGCGCGCCTGGACGGACCCGGCGCAAATAGCGATGTGGTGGACCCCGATGGGCAACAAGGTCACGCACGCCGAAATGGACGTGCGCGTGGGCGGCCGGTTTCACGTGATCATGCACGCACCGGATGGCGGAACGAACGACGTCAGCGGCGAATATCGCGAGATCGTGCCCGGCACGAAACTGGTGTTCACGTGGGCGTGGATCACGACGCCCGAACGCGAATCACTCGTCACGATCGTGCTGAGGCGCGATGGCGACACAACTCTTCTTACGCTCACGCACGAGCAGTTCGTCGACGAAGCCGCGCGTGACAGTCACCGGTCCGGCTGGACGGATGTGCTCGACGCGCTCGAACACCTGTTTGCCTGACCCGATACGGAGGACGCGCATATGGAACCGCACACAATCGTTTCAAGGGAAGAATGGATCGCCGCGCAGCGCGCGCATCTTGCACACGAAAAGGCTTATACACGCGCACGCGACGAACTGAACCGCAAGCGCCTTGCACTGCCGTGGGTGAAGGTCGGGAAGAACTACACATTCGATACGCCGCAGGGCCGCCAGACGCTCGCTGAACTGTTCGATGGACGCAGCCAGCTGCTCGTCTACCACTTCATGTTCGGACCCGACTGGGAAGAGGGCTGCCCGGGCTGCTCGTTCGGCATGGATCACACCGATGGCGCGCTTTTGCATCTCGAACATCACGATGTGTCGTTCGTGGCGGTTTCGCGTGCGCCGCTCGCGAAACTCGAAGCGTTCAAAAAGAGAATGGGCTGGAAATTCCGCTGGGTGTCGTCGGCGCAAAGCGATTTCAACTACGACTACAACGTGTCGTTCACCGACGATCAGAAGAAGGCGGGCAAGGTCTTCTACAACTTCGGCGTGCAGGATTTCGAATGCGACGAAATGCACGGGCTGAGTGCGTTCTACAAGGATGAAGACGGCGTCGTGTATCACACGTTCTCGCGGTATGCGCGCGGCGACGAGCCGATGGCCGGCACGTACGCGTTCCTCGACGCCGCGCCTGAAGGGCGTAACGAAACGAATGGCATGATGGACTGGATGCGCCATCACGATCGCTACGAAGGCGACGGGCGGCAGCAGCAGAAGAAAGCCTGAGCGTGGCGCGCTCGCTGCGCGTTATAAATCGCCGCGACTTACAGCGCCATTTCGAATGCGGGCTTGAGGAAAAACTCGATCGCCATCACGGCGAGCCCCATCGCGGCGGCGGATAGCGTCAACGTGCCGTATTCATCGTGGCGTACATCATAGAGGCACGCCACGATGAACAGGATCGCGAGAAGGTTGGTCAGCCAGTCGAAATTGAGTGCAATGAACATCGGGAATCCGCGCCCGGCGACACAACGCGCCAGATAATGAGCGCAATTCTATCGAGTTGAGCTTACGGATCCGCTACGCGAACGTGCGATGTTGCACGCATGTCACGGCTTCCTTCATTTGCCCCTCGGGCAGCTTACGGCGTGCTCACCATCTCGTTACGAATCCAGTCGATCACCGACGTATGCCGCGGTTTCCAGCCAGGCAATGTGCGGGCACGCGTACCGCGCACGCGGCTGTTCGAGCCGAGCCCGTACGACGCCATTTCATAACCCCATTCCTGCTTCGCTTCTTCGAGCGGCCAGTCCTGTGGCTTGCCGAGCTTGAGCGCGTCGGCCATCGCCGCGGTCATGTCGCGGAACATCGCTTCGCCGCTTTCGACGAAATAGAACGTGCCGGCCGGCGATTTTTCGAGCGCGAGACGATAGAGTTCGACGACGTCGTCGATATGCACGTTCGACCAGATGTTGCCGCCGCTGCCCACGTGCCGCACCACGCCGCTTTTTTGCGCCTGACGCAGCAGACGCGGCAGCTGCACGCTTTGCGTACCCGGCACCGCGCCGTGACCGTAGATGAGCGTGTTGCACAGCACGCTCGAGCGGATGCCACGATGGGCGGCGTCGAGCACGAGGTTGTCGATCGCGACGCGCGGCGCCTTGTCGGCGGTCGGCGCGGGCAGACGGTCTTCGTAATGGATCGCATCGGTGCCTTCGCCGCCCGACGCATCGCCGACGATGCTCGAACCACTCGTATGCAGAAACGGCTTGCCTGAGCCGGCAAGGCCTTCGATCAGCGCCTCGACGGCGCCACGATGATCGCTGCTGGCGGCGTTGATGACGCCGTCGGCGGCCTGTGCCTGCGCGATGAGCAACGCGCGGTCGTCGAGGTCGCCCATGACGGGTTCGATGCCCAGACGCCTGAGCGCCTCGGCCTGTTCGGGACGGCGCACGAGCCCCGTGACCTGATGCCCGGCGCGCACGAGGCCCGCCGCGATGGAACCGCCGATAAAGCCCGCTGCGCCCGTGACGAAAACTTTCATGACCTGACTCCTGCTGGTTGATTCGCGATGAGAGGCATCCAGTATCCGTCCAGCGGACTTTGTCAAAAAGTGGCTGCGTCTCAAATGAATATTGATTTTTAGTCAATAAATACGATGCCGATGCCGTCCGGGCGCCCGTTTTTTGTCCGGTTGCGAGCCCTGATGGAGCAGGTGTATATACAAGTTATGGCGCTGGCCGATGACACGAGCAGCCAGCGCAAGGCGCGTCCGCCGCAAGCGGGAAGGGCCGGTGGAGCAGAACTCCTCTACTTCTACTGGAAACCCCTGGTCCCAATCTCACAAAAACAAGTTGTATAGACAAGAGCGCAACGCTACACTTCAAACTCAATTGTATAGACAGGATTTCTCATCATGATTCTTACGCCCGGCAGCCTGACCCTCAAGCAACTCCGCGTGATTGCCCGCGAGCAGCTCACGCTTGAACTCGACCCGGCCAGCTTCGCGGCCATCGACGCCGGCGCGCAGGCCGTCGCGGACATCGCCGCGAAGGGCGAGCCGGCGTATGGCATCAATACCGGCTTCGGTCGTCTGGCCAGCACGCACATCCCGCACGACCAGCTCGAACTGCTGCAACGCAATCTCGTGCTGTCGCACGCGGTCGGCGTGGGCGAGCCGATGTCGCGTCCGGTGGTGCGTCTCTTGCTGGCGCTGAAGCTGTCGAGCCTCGGCCGCGGTCATTCGGGCATCCGTCGCGAAGTGATGAACGCGCTGCTCACGCTGTTCAACGCCGACGTGCTGCCGGTGATTCCGGTGAAGGGTTCGGTCGGCGCATCGGGCGACCTCGCGCCGCTCGCGCACATGTCGGGCGTGCTGCTCGGCATCGGCGAAGTGTTCATTCGCGGCGAGCGCGCGGCGGCCATCGAAGGCCTGCGCGTCGCCGGTCTCAAGCCGCTTACACTGCAGGCGAAGGAAGGCCTCGCGCTCCTCAACGGCACGCAGGCGTCCACCGCGCTCGCGCTCTACAACATGTTCGCGATCGAAGATCTGTTCCGCACCGCGCTCGTCTCCGGCGCGCTGTCGGTCGACGCGGCCATGGGTTCGGTCAAGCCGTTCGATCACCGTATCCACGCGCTGCGCGGCCATCAAGGTCAGATCGATGCGGCGGCGGCGTACCGCTCGCTGCTCGACGGCTCGGCGATCAACGTCTCGCACGCCGATTGCGACAAGGTGCAGGATCCGTACAGCCTGCGCTGCCAGCCGCAGGTGATGGGCGCGTGCCTCGACCAGATGCGTCACGCCGCCGACGTGCTGCTGATCGAATCGAACGCGGTGTCCGATAACCCGCTGATTTTCCCGGATACGGGCGAAGTGCTGTCGGGCGGTAACTTCCACGCCGAGCCGGTCGCGTTCGCGGCGGACAACCTCGCGCTCGCCGTCGCCGAAATCGGCGCGCTCGCGGAGCGCCGCATCGCGCTCCTGATCGATGCGACGCTGTCGGGCCTGCCGCCGTTCCTCGTCCGCGATGGCGGCGTGAACTCCGGCTTCATGATCGCGCACGTCACGGCCGCGGCGCTCGCTTCGGAAAACAAGACGCTCGCGCATCCGGCTTCGGTGGATTCGCTGCCTACTTCGGCGAACCAGGAAGATCACGTTTCGATGGCGACGTTCGCCGCGCGCAAGCTCGCCGACATGGCGGAGAACACCGCGAACATCCTGTCGATCGAACTGCTGGCCGCGGCGCAGGGTATCGACCTGCGCGCGCCGCACCAGACGAGCCCGAGCCTGCAGCGTGTGATGCAGACCGTGCGCAGCGAAGTCGCGCATTACGAGCTCGATCATTACTTCTCGCCGGACATCGTCGCGATTACGCGTCTGGTGCAGAACGGCACGATCGCGGCGCACGCGCCGTTCTCGTTCGCGTCCGAACAGTAAGCACGTCAAGCACGAAGAGACATGAACGCACCGGCTTATCAGGGGATCAAGGACTTCATCCTCGGGCGCATTCACGCGGGCGAGTGGTCGGAGGGCGACCAGGTCCCGTCGGAAAACGAACTGGCACGTGAATTCAACGTCGCGCGCATGACGGTGAACCGCGCGCTGCGCGAACTCACGTCGGAGCAGGTGCTCACGCGCGTGCAGGGTTCCGGCACGTTCGTCGCGCGGCCGAAGTACGAGTCGACGCTGGTCGCGATCCGCAGCATCTCCGACGAAATCGTCGCGCGCGGCCATCGCTATCACGCGAGCGTGCTGCACGTCGGCGCGACGATCGCCGACGAGGTGCTCGCGGGCGAAATGCAGGTCAACGCAGGCAATCCGCTCTTTCATTCGCGCCTGCTGCATTTCGAAAACGACGAGCCGGTGCAGCTCGAAGAACGCTGGGTCAATCCGTCGGTTGCACCCGAATACGCGTTGCAGGATTTCACGCGCACGACGCCGAACCAGTATCTCGTGCGCGTCGCGCCGCTGCAGCGCGTCGAGTACCGCATCGAGGCGCTCGCCGCGGACGACGAGACCCGCGCGCTCCTGACCATGAGTCAAACGGAGGCCTGCCTCGTACTGCATCGACGCACGTGGTCGCAGGGTCTGGTCGCCTCGGTGGCCAACCTGTGGCATCCCGGCAGCCGCTATCGCTTCACCGGACACTTCTGAACTTTCTCTCTGGGCATTTGAGGGCCATCACCATGAACAACCCGAAACATATCGATCCGCGTCTCGACCCGACCCGCACGATCCGCGCGCCGCGCGGCAGCGAAAAGACCTGCAAGACGTGGATCGCGGAAGCCGCGTACCGCATGATCCAGAATAATCTGGACCCGGAAGTCGCCGAGCATCCGCATGCGCTCGTGGTGTACGGTGGCATCGGCCGCGCCGCGCGCAACTGGGACTGCTACGACCAGATCCTCAAGTCGCTCAAGGACCTGAACGAAGACGAAACGCTGCTGATCCAGTCGGGCAAGCCGGTGGGCGTGTTCAGGACGCATGCCGACGCGCCGCGCGTGCTGCTCGCGAATTCGAATCTCGTGCCGCACTGGGCGACGTGGGAACACTTCCACGAACTCGACCGCAAGGGCCTGATGATGTACGGCCAGATGACGGCCGGCAGCTGGATCTACATCGGCAGCCAGGGCATCGTGCAGGGCACGTACGAAACGTTCTTCTCGGTCGCGAACCAGCACTTCAACGGCGATCCGTCGGGCCGCTGGATCCTGACGGGCGGCCTCGGCGGCATGGGCGGCGCGCAGCCGCTCGCCGCGACGATGGCAGGCTTCTCGATGATCGCCGTGGAATGCGACGAGACGCGTATCGACTTCCGTCTGAAGACACGCTACGTCGACAAAAAGGCCGCGACGCTCGACGAAGCGCTCGCGATGCTCGACGAAGCGAAAAAGGCCGGCAAGCCGGTTTCGATCGGTCTGCTCGGCAACGCCGCCGACGTGTTCGCCGAATGCGTGACGCGCGGCATCACGCCTGACTGCGTGACCGACCAGACGAGCGCGCACGATCCGATTCACGGCTATCTGCCGCAGGGCTGGAACGTCGAGGACTGGCGCGAGCGTCAGAAGACGGTGCCGGACAGCATCGTGCTGCCCGCGAAGCAGTCGATGGCGAAGCAGGTGCAGGCGATGCTCACGCTGCAGGAACGCGGCGCGGCGACGCTCGATTACGGCAACAACATCCGCCAGATGGCGCTGGAAATGGGCGTCGAAAACGCGTTCGATTTCCCGGGCTTCGTGCCGGCGTATATCCGTCCGCTCTTCTGCGAAGGCAAGGGGCCGTTCCGCTGGGTCGCGCTGTCGGGCGATCCGGAAGACATCTACAAGACCGATGCGAAGGTGAAGGAACTGATTCCGGACGATCCGCATCTGCACAACTGGCTCGACATGGCGCGCGAACGCATTGCGTTCCAGGGGCTGCCGGCGCGGATTTGCTGGGTCGGCGTGAAGGATCGCTATCGTCTCGGCCAGGCGTTCAACGAAATGGTGAGGAACGGCGAACTGAAGGCGCCGGTCGTGATCGGCCGCGACCACCTCGATACGGGTTCGGTTGCAAGCCCGAACCGCGAAACGGAATCGATGAAGGACGGCTCGGATGCAGTCAGCGACTGGCCGCTTCTCAACGCACTGCTGAACACGGCGGGCGGCGCGTCGTGGGTGTCGCTGCATCACGGCGGCGGCGTCGGCATGGGCTTCAGCCAGCACGCGGGCGTCGTGATCGTCGCCGACGGCACGGATGCCGCGAAGGAGCGTCTTGGCCGCGTGCTGTTCAACGATCCAGCGACGGGCGTGATGCGTCACGCGGATGCCGGCTATGAACTTGCGCGGGAAACGGCGCGCGAGGCGGGTCTCAATCTGCCGATGCTCGGCCGCTGATCGATGGCGCACGCGTTGAATACGACGCAGGTGTCGTTGCTGCGCGGCGTCGATCTCGTGGCGTCGCCGTGGAAGAACAGCGGCGGCGTCACGCGGGAAGTCGTGGTCCAGCCGGAAGGTGCGGCGCTCGATACGTTCGTGTGGCGCGTGAGCGTCGCCGATGTGGCGCAGCCGGGGCCGTTCTCGCGTTTCGCTGGCATCGACCGCACGCTCGTGCTGCTCTCGGGCGCGGGCATGCTGCTCGATGACGCCGAAGGTCACACGCATGCGTTGACGCAGCCGCTCGATATCGCGCGCTTTACAGGCGAGGCATCGATCGATGCGCGGCTTGTCGATGGCGCGACGCGCGACTTCAACCTGATGGTGCGGCGTGGCGCGGCAACGGGCGACGTCGAAGTCTGGCGCGGCGAATCGCAACATACGCTGGCAGCGGACGTCGTGTTGCTGTTCTGCGCCGCGGGTCCGGTTGAAATCACACTCGACGGGCACGCGCCGTTTCATCTCACGGACAACGACACGCTGCGTATCGACGCCCCGCACGCGCTGGCGTGCGCGGTCAAGTGCGCGGAGGCAGACGCAAAAGCGGGCGCGGTGCTCGCGATCGGCGTTCGCTACGCATGACGGACACGGCTTCGATTTCTCGAAGCCGTGTTTTTTTCGCATCCACATGGCAATGAGCACGCGATGAAGCACACCGTCTGGCATCACCTGAATCTCTGCCCGCAAGGCGATCCGGATCAGACCATTCCCGATGCGGCGATCGCCGTGCGCGATGGCCAGATCGCCTGGCTCGGCGCGTCGCATGCACTTCCCGAAGAATACGAAACGTGGCCACGCGAAGACCTGGGCGGCGCGTGGGTGACGCCGGGCCTCGTCGATTGCCATACGCATCTCGTGTATGGCGGCCAGCGCGCCGATGAATTCGCACAACGCCTTGCCGGCGTGAGCTACGAAGCAATCGCGAAGCAGGGCGGCGGCATCGTCTCGACGGTGCGCGCGACGCGTGCCGCCGACGAAGACACGCTGTTCCGCCAGTCGGCTGCGCGCCTCGAACCGCTGCTCGCCGAAGGCGTCACAGCGGTTGAAATCAAGTCCGGCTACGGTCTCGATCTGGCGAGCGAGCGCAAGATGCTGCGCGTCGCGCGTCGCCTCGGCGAACGTTATCCCGTTTCCGTCTACACGACGTTTCTTGGCGCGCACGCGTTGCCGCCGGAATTCGCCGGCCGCGCCGACGACTACATCACCGAAGTCTGCGAGCGCATGTTGCCCGTGCTTGCCGATGCAGGTCTCGTCGACGCCGTCGACGTGTTCTGCGAACGCATCGGTTTTTCGCTCGCGCAAAGCGAGCGCGTGTTCGAAGCGGCGGAGCGCCACAGGCTACCTGTGAAGATGCACGCCGAGCAGTTGTCGAACAGCGGGGGCACCGCGCTGGCCGCACGACATCGTGCGCTCTCCGCGGATCACCTCGAATTTCTCGACGAAACAGGCGTAGCCGCGATGAAGGCGTCGGGCACGGTCGCCGTGCTGTTGCCGGGCGCGTATTACTTCATTCGCGAGACGCAGTTGCCGCCCATCGACCTGCTGCGCCGTCACGGCGTGCCGATCGCGATTTCCACCGACAGCAATCCCGGCACATCGCCCACGACCTCGCTGTTGCTGATGATGAACATGGCGACGACGCTCTTTCGCATGACCGTACCCGAAGTGCTGCAAGGCGTGACGACGCACGCGGCGCGCGCGCTCGGCCAGGCCGCGCGACACGGCACGCTGGCAGCGGGGCGCCAGGCGGATTTCGCGGTGTGGTCTGTCGACACGCTCGCGGAACTCGCATACTGGATCGGCCGTCCGTTGTGCGCGCGCGTCGTGCGCGCGGGCGAGACGGTTTATACACGGCGCAGCGCCTGACGCCGGACCGCGCAGGCACTCTTCACAAGGTTCGACGATGACTCAATCCGTTCAATCGCTGTTCGCCGACCACGCGTATCTGCCAGGCGGCTGGCGTCGCAACGTGCTGCTCGAATGGGACGCGGCCGGCATGCTGACAGCCGTGACGCCGGACAGCACAACAGCATCGACTGGTGTTGCCCGTGCCGCGGGCCCCGTGATACCCGGCATGCCGAATCTGCATTCGCACGCGTTCCAGCGCGCGATGGCCGGTCTCACCGAATACCGCGCCAACGCCACCGATACGTTCTGGAGCTGGCGCGACCTGATGTATCGTTTCGCCGCGCGCATTTCTCCCGAAGGGCTCGCCGCCATCGCGCAGTGGCTCTACATCGAAATGCTGAAGGCGGGCTACACGTCCGTGTGCGAATTCCACTACGTGCATCACGCGCCCGACGGCAGCCGTTACGCGAGCATGGCGGAACTGGCTGAACGCGTCGTCGATGCGGCGAAGGCAAGCGGCATCGGCATGACGATGCTGCCCGTGCTTTACCAGTACAGCGGCTTTGGCGCGCTCGCGCCGCGCGACGACCAGCGGCGCTTCATCAACACGCCCGGGAGCCTGCTCGATCTGCTGGATCGCCTGCGCACGGCGCGTCCCGAAGACGCGTCGCTACGCTACGGCGTCGCGCCGCATTCGCTGCGCGCGGTCTCCGGCGATTCGCTGCGCGCGCTGCTGGCCGGACTCGATGCGATGCTGCCGCGCGCACCGGTGCACATCCATATCGCGGAGCAGACCGCCGAAGTCGACGCCTGCCTCGAAAGCGAGGGTGCGCGGCCGGTGCAGTGGCTGCTTGACCGCTTCGACGTCGATTCGCGCTGGTGCCTCGTGCACGCGACGCACGTCGATGCGGCGGAGACCGTCGCGCTGGCACAGAGCGGCGCCGTGACAGGCCTCTGTCTCACGACGGAAGCGAATCTAGGCGACGGTATTTTTCCCGCCCAGGAATACCTCGAAGCAGGCGGGCGCTTCGGTATCGGATCGGACAGCCATATCGGCGTCGACTGGCGTTCGGAATTGCGGCTGCTCGAATACGGGCAACGTCTGTCGCGGCGTCAGCGCAACGTGCTGGCTTCGGCCGATGCGACGCACGTGGCCGACCGGCTTTTCGGCGCGGCGCTCGAAGGCGGCGCGCGTGCCACCGGGCGCGCGGTGGGTGCGTTGCAGGCCGGCCATCGCGCGGACTGGCTCGTGCTCGATGCGAACCATGCCAGCATCGCGGAGCATGCGCCCGACGCATGGCTCTCAGGTGTCGTATTCTGTGAACACGGCGAGACGCCGGTGCGCGATGTCTATACGGGCGGCGACAAGGTGGTCGATAACCGCAGGCATCGCGACGAGGAACGCGCGTGGTCGCAGTACCGCAGCGCACTCGCCGAACTGCTGAAATGATCCACTGAATGCATTCACGAAGGGTGGAACAGGATGCCGGAACTGCCCGTGAACCGCACGAATTGACCTTGAACTGATCCTGGACTGACATGACTGCATCGAATTCCACGCCGGTTTTCTCGCTGCATCAGGGAAGCCTGCCGCTCCTGATTTCGATTCCGCACGTAGGCACGCGCATTCCCGACGACATTGCCGCCACCATGACGCCAGCAGCCGCCCGCACCGACGATTGCGACTGGCATCTCGACCGTCTGTATGCGTTCGCCGCGCGCCTCGGCGCATCGATCCTGATGCCGGTGTACGCGCGCTATGTGATCGACCTGAACCGTCCGCCCGACGGCGCGAACCTCTATCCGGGCCAGGACACGACCGGACTGCTGCCTGTCGATACGTTCGACAAGGAGCCGCTCTATCGCGAAGGCCATCTGCCGGACGACGCCGAAACCGCACGTCGCCGCGACGCGTACTGGAAGCCGTATCACGAAGCCATCGAGCGTGAGCTCGCGGCGCTCAAGGCAAAACACGGCAAGGTGCTGCTGTGGGAAGCACACTCGATCCGCTCGCACGTGCCGCGTTTTTTCGAAGGACGTCTGCCGGATTTCAACTTCGGCACGTCGAACGGCGCGAGCGCCGCACCGGGGCTCGCCGATGAACTGGCCGGCATGGTCACGGCGCACGGCGGTTACACGGGCGTGGCGAATGGCCGTTTCAAGGGCGGTTACATCACGCGTCACTACGGCCAGCCGGAGAAGGGCGTGCACGCGGTTCAGCTCGAACTGACGCAAATTACGTACATGCAGGAAGAAATGCCCTATTCATATGACGAAAAACGGGCAGCCCAGGTCGAACCGCTGCTTGAAACGCTGGTAAAAACTGCGATGGCACGCGTTCTGGCAGCCGTCTGAAGTTCATTGCTGCGGCGCAAAACAAGCATGGAGCGCGCCAGCAATTCAAAGTCCAGTCCTGGGGGCCCCGGCGCGAACGCGCGCTTCATCGGGGCCTCATTTCGACGCGCAAGGAACGCAAGCCGTTCACCCAGGTCAATCCAGCACGCCATGCGCACTGCGAGCCGCTGCAATGCAGAAGCGCAACGTCCGCCCACGCGCGGGTTGCGTGCAGCATGGCGATGCGACTACCCTTCATGCAGATGACACGCGCGGCGCGGGCCGTGCGGTGGCGCGACGACGACATCGGGGGAGAAAAGATGGATGACCCGGCGATGGAAGATTCTGACGACGCCCAGCTCGCGGTCTGGCGGGCCAACCTGGTTCTGCTGACCCACGAGGTGGGTGCAGCGGCACGTCTTGCGCGGATGATGACGTTCTCCGCGAGCTATCTGAAACTGATGCTGGCGGGCCAGCGTGAATTCAGCGAGGAATTCGTGCGCGGCGTCGAAGCGGTGACGGGCCTGCCGTCCGGGTGGATGGATACACCGCGTGCAGCGGGCGATATTCCCGATAGCGCACGTTCGGCGATCGACAACGAATCGCCGCGTGCGCGTTTTCGCGGCACCGCGCATCCGGTGCGCAAGAAGTCGGTGTTGCGCCCGCCCGAGCCGATCTTTGGACAACCGGCGCCGTCAAAACGCGTCGAAGAAGAGGCGTTCGGTGCGGAGGCGCATCGTCGTCTGGCGCATTTCCGCAAGCTGCGTGATCTCGCGGTGCAGGACGTGCGACGTTTCGAGCGTTACCTGAACCATCCGCCCATCGAACTGGCGGCCGTGCGCGCGAAAGTGGAAGACGTGCTCGCCGCAACCGATATCGACGGCCACGTGCACGCCGATCTCACCGGGCGGCTCGAACAGATCGAGAAGCACCGGCATCTGCTGTTGCGGCATGTCGAAAAGCTGCAGGAACTGCTCGCGCAACTCGGCGAGGGTGAATGAGCGTGTCCGGGCCTGTCTGCTAGACGTGCAGGTCGGTCAGGATCTGTTCGGCGAGAAAGTCGCACGGTGGACGGTTCGAACGCGTGCTGCGCGCCAGCACGATTTCGAGCTCGGGCAGCTTCGGCAGACCGTGCGTGCGCCCCAGTTGCACGAGGTGCGGCGGCACCGCGCAGCGGGCGAGGGGCGCCACCGCGAGACCCGCCTCGACCATGCTGAATAGCCCCATCAGACTCGGACTTTCATACGACGTGCGATAGGCGATTTTCGCGCGCTGCAGCGCATGAATCGCGTTCGCACGCGCCACGCTGCCCACGCCGAATACCGCGATGGGCAGCGGCCGTTCCTTCCAGATTTCGCGCCCCGTCGCGGCACCTGCCCACACCATCGGTTCGAAGCGGATAAAGTCGCCGGTGAGGCCTTTCACGCGCGTGATGCACGCAAGGTCGATCTTGTTGTCGCGCACGAGCGGTGCGAGTGCGCTGCTCGGCAAACCCATGACCTGAATCTCGACTTTCGGATACGTCGCGGAAAATTTTCTCAACACCGCGGGCAGCAGCGATGAAGCGTAGTCGTCCGGCACGCCGATCGATACGCGGCCCTTCACTTCGGGGTGAACGATCGAGGCCCATGCTTCGTCACGCAACGCGAGCATCTGACGGGCGTACGCAATCAGCACGAGGCCGTCCTGCGTCGGCGTGACGTTGCGCGGTCCGCGCACGAAGAGCGGCTTGCCGAGTGTTTCCTCGAGCGCGCGGATCTGCATGCTCAACGCCGACTGCGAGCGATGCACGAGTGCCGCGCCGCGCACGAAGCTGCCGGCGTCCGCGATCGCGACCACCATCGAGAGAACATCGAGATCAAGTGCTTTCATCGATATCAGGAAAACTGATCGAAAGATTCAATATAACGCGTTTGTCTGAACGCCGGGTGACCGGCATACTGGCGGCACTTCAACTCGACGCGGCCCGGGCGGCCGTAGACCAACGCCATGCCGACGACCTACGACGACTTCAGCAAACTGGGAATGCGCCTCGACATGTCGCGCGGCAAGCCATCTCCCGAGCAGCTGGACCTGTCACGCGCGTTGCTCGATGAAGCAGGCTCGGTGGGCTACCTGTCGCGTGATGGAATCGATTGCCGCAATTACGGGCACGGATCCGGCCTGCCCGAGGCGCGCGAGTTTGGTGCGGCATTGCTGGACGTGCCGGTCGCGCAGGTCGTCGCGGGCGGTAATTCCAGTCTTGAACTGATGCACGACGCGCTGGCCTTCGCGATGCTGCACGGCATGCCTGACGGCGACGCGTGGTGCAAACAGGACAGCGTTTCGTTTCTGTGTCCCGCGCCCGGTTACGACCGGCACTTCGCGATCTGCGAGGCGCTGGGTATCCGCATGATTGCCGTGCCGTTCAATGACGACGGCCCCGATATGGATTTCGTCGAAGCCCGGGTACGTGACGACGCGACGATCAAGGGCATCTGGTGCGTGCCGCTTTACAGCAACCCGACGGGCGCACGCTGGTCGCGTGACGTCACGCAGCGCCTCGCGTCGATGCAGACCGCCGCGGCGGATTTCCGTGTGATGTGGGATGACGCTTACCGCTTCCATCATCTGACTGAAACGCGTCACGCAACACCCGACATGATCGAAGCCTGTGCGAACGCCGGGCACCCGGATCGTGCACTCGTCTTCGCATCGCTTTCGAAGGTGACGCTTGCGGGCGCTTCGGTGGCGTTCCTCGCTGCGTCGCCGCGCAATATCGCGTGGTGGCAGAAACATGCCGCGGTGCGCACGATCGGACCGGACAAGCTGAACCAGTTGCGCCACGTGCATTTTCTGCGCGATCGCGCGGGGCTCGAGCGACTGATGGACCGTCACCGGGCGCTGCTCAAGCCGAAGTTCGATGCCGTCGCAAGCGTGTTCGGCGAATGGTTCGGCGGGGTGCCGGACGTGTCGTGGAACGAGCCGGAAGGCGGCTACTTCATCAGCCTGTACGCGCCGCGTGGGCGGGCGAAGCGAACCGTCGAGCTGGCGGCCGCGGCCGGTCTCGTGCTCACGCCGGCAGGCGCTGCGTACCCTTACGGCGTCGATCCGGACGACCGGCATCTGCGGATCGCGCCGTCGTTTCCATCGCTCGATGATGTACGGCTGGCCGCGCGGGGCATCGCGCTCTCGCTGCTGCGTGCGATCGAGGAACGGTAACGTCGCGCGAAAGGGTTGTAAGGCGCGGCGCACCGACCGCGCCGCGAAGCGCGATTACCCGGGCATGCGGCGTGCGAGGAACTCGGCTTCGAGCCGCCACGTCACGCCGTCCGGTTCAAGTGCGACACCTGTCCAGTGAAACGAATCGCGGGTGATATCGGTGAAATTCCAGCGGATCGGCGTGCCGTCCGCGTGCGTGCCGATCTGCACGATATCGCCGCCGATGCGCCGGCCGATGAGTTCATCGCGCTGGCCGGTGACGGGATTCAGAAACGTGACGCGCCACGCGCGCAACGCTGCGTCCCAGATGCGTACCGTGATGCCATACATGTTCGTGTCCGGGCCGCTTGCCGGTGTGCGTTCATTGCGTGGCGGCATGATCCAGACATCCTGCACCGCGCGACCTTCCAGCACCCATGTGAAATGCGCCTCGGCCTTCAACCGCTGTGCGCGCATGTCGGTGCGATAGTGGAGCACGTCGAGTTCCCAGCTTCCGGCGAGCCAGCCGTACGCATCGTCTGCTTCGCCGATTCCGGCCGCGCGGCCGCCGGCCACGAGCGCGGAGCCGAAGCCTTGTTCGGAACGGGCTGCCGCGTGTGCTTCAGTGATTACTTCAGTCACGTTCATCGTTCGTTCTCCAGTGTTCCCGGGATGATGTCGTCAGGGTCACACGCAGCGAAACCGCGTTCGCCGTCAATGTGATAAAACAAGCGTACCGGCCGGGACGAGGTGAAATCTTGGGGAAAATTGCCGCAGAACTGGAAGAGGCGCTGGCACGGCGCACGCTGGAAGGCGCGCGCGGCCAGACGAGCGCGCGCCCGCTTGCGTCGGGCGAAGGCTGGATGGTCCGCGACGTGCTGTGCACGTTCGGCCCGCGCGACCGCCCGTTCGAGGAGCAGCACGCGGGTGTGTGCATCGCGATGATCGTCGCCGGATCGTTCTGTTATCGCGCGGCGGCCGGCCGCGAGTTGTTGACGCCCGGTTCGCTGCTGCTCGGCAATGCCGGCGAGTGCTTCGAATGCGGCCATCGTCACGGCGCGGGCGACCGCTGCGTGTCGGTCAGCTATACCGACGCGTATTTCGGACAACTCGCTGCGGACCTCGGCATGCGCCGCGACGAACGCGTGTTCAGGAAGGTACGCGTGCCGCCGCTGCGCGCGCTTGCGCCGCTCGTGGTCCGGGCGTGCGCGGGGGCAAGCGGTTCAATTCAACCACCGTGGGACGAGCTCGTCGTCGAACTGGCGGCGAGGACGTTAAGCGTCGCGTCGGAGCATCGCGGGAGCGTGCCGCCGCCTGCCGCGGCAGCTTCGTCGCGCGTCGCGCGGATTGCGCGGATGATCGATGACGCGCCACACGAAGTGCACACGCTCGACACGCTCGCGCGCGCGGCCAGCATGAGCGCATTCCATTTTCTTCGCACGTTTCAGCGCGTGACAGGCGTGACACCGCATCAGTACGTGCTGCGCGCGCGGATTCGTGCTGCCGCGCTGCGGCTTGTCGACGACACCGCGAAGATCGTTGACGTCGCGCTCGATTGCGGCTTTAACGACGTATCGAATTTCAACCACGCATTTCGCACCGAGTTCGGCGTCAGTCCGCGCGCGTACCGGGCGGGCGCGCGCAACGTATGAGCCCACATGGCGTGCTGCGCCTTCTGGCCGTGACGTCGTGCCTGGCCGTGTGCTGCGCGATGCCTTCCGCGCACGCGGCGGACACGGCGAGCGTCGGGGACGTTCCTCCATCGACGCTTGAACGCGACGTCCATCTCTTCATCGTGCAGAGCGACGGCTCGGTCGAGGAGCGCGACGACTCGACCCTGCGCGCGAACACGACAAGCGGCGTCGACGACATCGCGCAGCGTTACGTGTGGTTCAACAAGGACATCGAGCAGATCCAGCTGCTCACCGCCGAGACGATCGGCCGCGACGGTGTGGTGCACCCCGTAGGTCCGGAAGGCATTCGCGATGTGCAGGAACCGCGTTCCGCAGGGGCCCCGACGTTCCAGGACGGCGTGCTGCGCACGGTCATCTTTCCTGGTGTCGAACCTGGCGCGCGCGTGCATCTGGTCTTCAGCAAGAAACGCACAAAACCCCTTCAGGCAGGCACGTTTTCGTATTTTGTCGAACCCACGCGCGAACCCGTCGAGTTCCAGCAACTGATCTTCGATCTGCCGGCGGGGCTGCCGCTGCATGTCGATGCGCGCGGTTACGTCGCGCTCGATCCGGTGACGGAAAACGGCCGTACCCGCTACACGTTCGAATATCGTCACGGCCCCTATGCGCCGACAGAGCGTGGGGCCGTGGGCTATGTGACGTGGGGCGACCGTCTGATGGTGTCCACCACGCCGGATTACGCCGCGTTTGCGGAGCGCTACCGTTCGCCTGCCATGGACACGAGTGTCAACGATCCCGCGATCGTGCAACTCGCCCGCTCGCTAACGGCACAAACGGATGATCCGCGCACAAAGGCGCAGCTGCTCTACGACTGGATGCGCTTTAACGTGCGTTACGTCGCGCTCTTTCTGGGCGAGACAGCCGCGGTGCCGCATCGCGCGACCGACATCCTGCGCAACCGCTACGGCGACTGCAAGGATTACGTCGCGCTATATGGCGCGCTGCTCGCGGCGGTCGGCATCCGTAGCGAAGCGGTGCTGCTGAATCTGGGACCGGTCTATACGCTGCCGTCGGTGCCGGGATACGGCCCGGGCGCGATCAACCACGCCATCCTCTGGATGCCGGATCTCGGACTCTACGCCGACGCCTCCGCGGGCGGCACGGCCTTCGGCTATCTGCCGCCGGGCGTGATGGACCGGCCCGCGCTGCTGGTGGGAGAAGGCGTGCTGTCGCGTACGCCGGCGGTTCAGCCGCGCGGGCGCAGCGCGCGGCTGCAGTTCGACGTCGGTGCCGACGGCAATGCGGCTTATACGTATCACGTCGAGGATTCCGGTTCGACGGCGGAACCCGAACGCAACATGTTCCGCCGTTCGACACGCATGCGGGCACAACAGATCGCCGTCGACCGTCTGCGTCAAACCGGCCTGCAGGGCACGGCGGAGGTGCGCACCAGCGACCTCGCGGCGACGCAGGGACCGTTCACGAGCACGATTGACGGCACCGTCGAACACTTCGCGTGGCCCGACGGCACGACGGCGCTACCGGCGCTGTCGAGCCTGTCCGGCGGCATCGCGACCCAGGTGCTTGCATGGCTCGCCGAGCCGGTGCGCACACAACCTTTTGTGTGCATCGGCGGCGACTTCGACGAAACCGCGCAGATCACGCTGCCGGGCAACCTGCGCGTGACCGACGTTCCGCACGATACCGAGGTACACGACGCATCGTTCGATTACGTGTCGCACTATGTGTTCGATCCGGTGTCGCGGACGCTGCAGGTCACGCGGCAACTGCACGCCGCGTTCGGACATCAGATGTGTTCGCCGGAAGAGTTCGCCGCGTCGCGCGTCGCGCTCGTCAGGATCGAGCGCGACGCGTTTTCGCAGGTCGTGGTGAAGGGCGCGGAAAGTCAGGCACGTTCGGGCTACGCGGCTAAAGAACAGGCACCGCGCAGCGCGAACGTCACGTCAGGAACGCCAGGGCAGGCTTATACGCCGTTCTTGGTGACGACCGGCACCCATGCGCCGCCCTTGACCTGATAGAGCGTCGAGGACGCGTTCTTGAGCGCGCCCGTGCTGTCGAAAGCGATCGTTCCGGTGATGCCCTCGAAGCTGATGCTCTTGAGCGCCGGCCGGTACGCGTTCGGCGTCGACGATTTCGCGGCCTCCATCGCCTTGATCGCCGCCCACGCCGCGTCATAACCGAACGGCGCATACGACAGGATGTCGACACCAAAGCGCTGCTTGAACTTCTGCGAGAAGTCCTTGCCGCCCGGCAGTTGCGACAGCGGCCGGCCGTATTCCCAGGCCATCACGCCTTCGGCTGCATCGCCCGCCAGCTTGATGAACTCGGGGTCCTCGACGCCGCCGCCGCCCACGAGCTGCGCCGTGATGCCGAGCTGCTTCATCCTTTTGGCAATACCGGCTGCCTGCGTGTCGAGACCGCCAAAGAAAATCAGGTCGGCGTTGGTCGACTTGATCTTCGTGAGCTGCGTGCTGAAATCGACGGACTTGTTGTCGGTGTACTCACGCGTGACGATCGTGCCGCCGTGAGCCTTCACGGCCTTTTCGAACTCGTCGGCTTCACCCTGGCCGAACGCGGTGCGGTCGTCGATGATCGCGATACGTTTGGCCTTCGTCACCTCGACGGCGTAGACGCCCGCATTGCCGGCGTTTTGCGCATCGGTGGAGATCACCATGAACGTGTTGGCGAAACCGCGGCCCGTGATCGTCGGATTCGTCGCGGCCGGATCGATGACCGGAATGCCGGCCTGCTCATAGACCTGCGAAGCCGGAATCGTCGTGCCCGAGTTGAAGTGGCCGACGACCACCGAGACACCTTCGTCGACCAGCTTCTGCGCGGCCTGCACGCCGATACGCGGGTCGGCCTGATCGTCTTCGGAAACGAGGTCGAAATGCGCGACCTTGTCGCCGATCTTGATCTTCTGTGCATTCGCCTCGTCGATCGCGAGCCGCACGCCGTTTTGCAGGTCTTTCCCATAGCCCGCATTCACGCCCGTCAAGGGTGCGGCAAAGCCGACCTTGACCGTCATATCTTCCGCGAAGCCGGACAGCGGCGCGAGCGTCAGGGCAGCGCCGACCAGCACGGCGAAGGGTTGCATCGTCTTGCGAATACTCATGGTCTCTCCTTCCATCGACAAGGTTCACAAACGGAAACTGACGGTACGGGCAGAGCGAGCGCGGCGATTGAAACAACCGAAGCGATCCGCAACCAGCCCGATCATGATGATCAATCTGGCGCGAATATAGAAAGCCAATATGAGGCCGTCTTGGCAGTTCGCGGCGCTTTGAATGAGCATTTCAGCACAGGCAGCGTGGGCGCGAGACCAGGGTATGACCTCAGAGGCGAAAGACGTAGCCGGGGCGGGCGAGGGGGAGGGCGGTATCAGCCGGAAGCCGGCGCGGGTGCGCCGGCCGGCATATCAGTGTTCGCCTTGCAGGCGCAGCAGTTCTTCGCGCAGGCGAACGAGCGGTTCCTTGACGTCTTCTTCCGCCCAGGTGTCGAGATCGTCGATTGCGCGCATGCAGCCGTCGAGCACCACGTCGAGATCGACCGGGATGCCGTTTGCCATCGCGAACTGGATCGTCTCGGCGAACTGCTGGCATTCGTCCTCGCCGTACGAGATGTCGAGATTGTCCGCGATGATTTCGGCGATGTTGCTACGCGCCCTGTCGTCGGCCGTGACGAGATCGACGATGCCGCCCGCCACCGCCGGCGAGTAGTAGAGCGCGATATCGAGCCATTGCGCCGGGTCGAAATCCGCCTCGCCGAACTGCTTCTCGAAGTACTCGATGGCTTCCTGTTCGTGCGCTTCGTCGGCGTCGACGCTGATGCACAATTCCTCGAAAATTTCTTCCCGCTCGCTGCGGATGTGTCCGTCCATCTGTGCCTCTTTGCCTTGTTGCGGTGACGCGTGTGATTCGCCTGATATGGCTGATATGACCTTTATGCCTGCGAAAGGCGTCCGGCCCGGGTCCGAATTACAGGACGTTGCGCGACCACTTACCGGCACGGGCCGTTTGCCCGTTTGCCGGCCGCCGTGCTCAGCCCGCTTCGTTCACGACCCACGCATCGAACCAGTCGCGCGGATACGCGATTCCGTCTTGTGCCGCGACCAGTTCGAGTTCGTAGCGATGCGCTTCCCATGTCGCCTTGACGACCGCATTGACGGCCGCGATCGTATGTTCGAACGCCGAGCGCACCGGGTCGCCAAGCAGCGTTCGCGCGACGAATACCGCGCTCGTCAGGTCGCCGACGCCGACCGGCTGGCGTGCGAACGGATACAGCGGGCGCTGGCCCATCCACGCTTCGCGTTCGGTGACGACAAGCATGTTGAAGCGGTCGGCGGGCGTATTGCGATCGTACAGATGTTTCACGAGCATGATTTTCGGCCCGCGCCGGATCACTTCGCGGCACGCGGCAACGGCTTCCTCGACGGTTTCGATTTCGCACCCGACCAGCCGTTGCAGTTCGATATGGTTGGGCGCCATGCCGTCGGCGAATTCAGGCATCGTGCGCACCAGAAACTCCTGGATACCGGGCTCGACCTTGCAGCCGCCCCGTGCCGAGCTCATCACCGGATCGCAGAAGTACCAGGCGTTCGGGTTCGCGGCCTTCACGGCGCGCACGATTTCGACCACGGCCTGACCTTGATCGGGCGTGCCCAGGTAACCCGAGAGCACCGCATCGCAGCGTGGCAGCATGCCGATCGCACCGATGCCGTCGACAAGATCTTCCATCTGCGCGGCGTCGATTGCGCTGCCTGTCCAGTGACCGTATTGCGTGTGATTGGAGAACTGCACCGTATTGAGCGGCCACACGTTGACGCCGAGGCGGCGCATCGGAAACTCCGCGGCGCTGTTGCCCGCATGACCGAATACGACGTGCGACTGAATGCTCAAGACGTTTTTCATGGTGTGCTTCGTCGACGCGGACAATGCGCGCCGTTTGCGATGAGGTGGACCAGGGATTCGCGAGCCAACCGCCTGAAGCGTTCGTTTCGGGCAATTGCGTCGAACGCGGCACGACGATCCCAGCCATTCGCGCGTGCTGCAGCGCATTCAGGAACAATACCCGAGTTTTGGCGCTTGTGGACCCGATCCGGCCCCGCGATGTTGCGCCGAACCATCACGTCAGCGTGTTTTCGCGGATCCCGCGGGGCGCGGCGGCGTCAAACCAGTCCGCGATACAGCGCCAGATACTGTTCCGCCGAAGCGCCCCAGCCGAAGTCCTGACGCATCGCGCGTTGCTGCGTGGCTTTCCATTCGGTGCGCCGCGCGTGGAGCGCGAACGCGCGCCGGATCGCACCCTGCAGCGCGTCGGGCGTGAAGTGGATGAACACGAAGCCGGTCGCGAGATCGTCGGCCAGGTTTTCGAGCGACGCATCGACCACGGTATCGGCAAGCCCTCCGACGCAATGCACGAGCGGCAGCGAACCGTAAGCGAGCGCATAAAGCTGCGTGAGCCCGCACGGCTCGAAACGCGACGGCACCGCGACCACGTCGCTGCCCGCGACGATTTCATGCGCGAGCGCCTCGTCGAAACCGCGCTCGACGGCGACCGCATCCGGATGCGTCTGCGCGACGCGCAGGAGCCCGTTTTCAAGCGCCGGGTCGCCGGTGCCGAGCACGACGAGCTGGCCTCCGCGCCTGATGATTTCCGGCAGGGCGGCAAGCAGCAGGTCGAGCCCTTTCTGTTCCGTCAGGCGGCTCACCACGCCGAACAGCAGCGCATCGCTTTTCTGCGCGATGCCGAAGCGCTTTTGCAACGCCTCCTTGCAGGCCCGTTTGCCCGCGAGACGCGAACCCGTGTAGCGCGCGGGCAGGGCGGCGTCGTTCGCCGGGCTCCAGATCGAATAATCGACGCCGTTCAGAATGCCGCTCAGATCGTGCGCGCGTTCACGCAGCAGCGCATCGAGGCCGCCACCTTGCGCGAGCGTCTGGATTTCGCGTGCGTAAGTCGGGCTGACCGTGGTGATGCGGTCGGCGTAATAGAGGCCTGCTTTCAGGAACGACAACTGGCCGTAAAACTCGATGCCATGCATGTTGAAGAAATCCGCCGGCAGGCCGAGCTGCCCGAACTGATGCGCCGGAAAAATGCCCTGATACGCGAGGTTGTGCACGGTGAAGATGCTGCGCGCGACAGGCTTGCCCTGTTCCCGTTCGGCCGCTTTCAGATAAGCCGGTGCGAGACCCGCGTGCCAGTCGTGCGCGTGAACGATCTGCGGCGCCCACGACGGATCGGCGTACTGCGCGAGTTGCGCGGCGGTCCAGCCGAGCAGCGCGAAGCGCTGCGCGTTGTCGCCGTACGGCACGTGGTCGTCGTCGAGATACGGGTTGCCGTGGCGCGTGTACAGCTCGTCGGCGCGGATGACATAGATCTGCAGGCCTGTCGATGCCAGCGTGCCGAGTTCGAGCGTCACGCGGGCCGCGCCGAAGCGGCTGCCGAGGTTCGCCACCGGCCGCAGGTCGGCGAGACCGCTCACGACCGGCGGAAAACCCGGCAGCAGGGCGCGCACATCGGCGCCGCGTTCGATCAGCGCGGGCGGCAGGGCGCCGACCACGTCGGCGAGTCCGCCGGTTTTCAGGAGCGGATACAACTCGCTCGCGACGTGCAGGACGCGCGTCGTCATAAGTGAGACTCCTCGTCGATGCGATGGTTGACGTCAGGCACGCGACGCGCCGCACATGGTTTCTATCGTGCCGCCTGTCGTCGCAGCGCGTCCGGGGTGACGAGCACGACACCGCTCTCGGTGCGATAGAACCGTTCGCCGTCCTGTACCGGGTCTTCGCCGATCACAGTGCCTTCCGGAATCGTGCAGCCCCGGTCGATCACGACCTTGCGCAGCCGGCAGCTCGGTCCGATCGTCACCTGTGGCAGCAAGACTGCCTCATTGATGTTACAGAACGAATTCACGACGCAATTCGACGACAGCACCGAGCGCGAAATCTGCGAGCCGGAAATCACGCAGCCGCCGCACACGATCAGGTTCGTGGCCGAACCCTGCAGACCGTTCATGTCGCGCACGAACTTGGCGGGCGGCAACTGCTGCATATGCGTCCAGATCGGCCAGTCCGGGTCGTACAGGTCGAGCGTCGGAATGGTCGAGGCGAGGTCGAGATTCGCGGCCCAGTACGCGTCGATCGTGCCGACGTCGCGCCAGTACGGTTCCGTCTCGTTGCCCGACGACACGCACGACATGCTGAAAGGATGCGCGATCGCGTGTCCCTGCGTGACGACGCGCGGCAGGATGTCCTTGCCGAAATCGTGATCCGTCGCGGCGCTCGTGATGTTTTCCTCGAGCAGCGTGTAGAGGTATTCCGTGTTGAACACGTAGATGCCCATGCTGGCGAGCGCGATGTCAGGACGGCCCGGCATCGCGGGCGGATCGGCGGGTTTTTCGACAAAGCCCGTCACGCGCCGGTTTTCATCCACGTGCATCACACCGAACGCCACCGCTTCCATGCGTGGCACCTCGATACAGCCGACCGTGCAGTCCGCGCCGCTCTCCGCGTGGTCCATGATCATGCGCGTGTAATCCATCTTGTAGATGTGATCGCCCGCCAGTACGACGACGTACTTCGGCTTGATCGAGCGGATGATGTCGAGGTTCTGGAACACCGCGTCGGCCGTGCCGCGATACCAGTGCGCGCCTTCGACGCGCTGTTGCGCGGGCCACAGGTCGATGAACTCGTTGAATTCGCCGCGCAGGAAACCCCAGCCGCGCTGCACGTGGCGTATCAGCGAATGCGCCTTGTACTGCGTGACGACCGCGATGCGGCGAATGCCCGAATTCAGGCAGTTCGACAGGGCGAAATCGATGATCCGGTATTTGCCGCCGAAATGAACGGCCGGTTTGACGCGCTTGTTCGTGAGCGGCCCGAGACGGGTGCCGCGGCCGCCGGCCAGCACAATGGCGAGCGTGGAGCGTTGCAGATCGTTGAGGCTTGCCGGAGTTTCCATGTTTTCGTCTCCATGATTGTTTCCCCCGGGTGCAATGCCATTGTTTTATTCGCCACTTCGCCTGACAGTTTTAGCATTGAATCGGCGCCCACGCATAGTCTGGATTATGTGGGGGCGCGCCATGCCCGGATGCCGCCGGCGCTGCCAGTATCGCCCCGATCCGTCCTGCCCGGGCGTGCGGTGTGCCGCAAAGCGCGATTTTTCAAGGGGGCAATTAGCGTGCCACCGGTCAGGGCGCTGCAAGCGTGCGACGACGTGGCCAGCGCATCGGGCGCGCACGACGTAGAATCAGCGGCTTGCCGGCGGTGCGGGTTTGACGCGAGGTTTCGCGAGGAGCGTCTTCCTGGCGGCTTCGTGGTTCATGCCCGGTTCTGCTGCGCTTCGCTGAAACTGCCGGTCCCGTCCATCTGCCTCTTTCATGCCCATGAAATTTCGTCGCCGATTCCTGCCTGCTGTTGCCGTTTCGCTTGCCGTGGCGTTTTCCGTATCGTCTGGCTCCATCACCGCGTTCGCGGCCGACGACAGCACTGACGGCCCCGCCTACGGTCCCGAACTGCAGGGCTTCAACTATCCCGCGCCGGTCCAGCAGTTCGAGTTCACGTCGCAGGGCGAAACGCTGCATATGGCGTACATGGACATCAGGCCTGCCCATCCGAACGGTCGCACAGCGGTCCTGCTGCATGGCAAGAACTTTTGCAGCGCAACGTGGGAAACCACGATCCAGTGGTTGAGCGACGCCGGGTATCGCGTCGTCGCGCCCGACCAGATCGGGTTCTGCAAATCGAGCAAGCCGGCTCACTACCAGTTCAGCTTCCAGCAGCTCGCGCGCAACACGCATGCGTTGCTCGCGTCGATCGGCGCGGAAAACGTCACCATGATCGGGCATTCGACGGGCGGCATGCTCGCGATCCGCTATGCACTGATGTATCCGAAAGAGACGCAGCAACTGGTGCTCGTGAACCCGATCGGTCTCGAAGACTGGAAAGCGAAGGGCGTCCCTTCGCTATCGGTCGACCAGTGGTATGAACGGGAGCTGAAGACGAGCGCGGACGGTATTCGCCGTTACGAGCAGGCGACGTATTACGCGGGGACGTGGCGCCCCGAATACGAGCCGTGGGTACAGATGCTGGCCGGCCTGTATCGCGGGCCGGGCAGGAAGGAAGTGGCGTGGGATTCGGCGCTGCTCTACGACATGATCTACACGCAGCCGGTCGTCTACGAACTCGGCCAGTTGCAGATGCCGACACTGTTGCTGATCGGCCAGAAGGACACCACCGCGATCGGCAAGGACGTTGCGCCGCCGGCGGTGCGCGCGAAGATCGGCCACTATCCGGAGCTTGGGAAGGCAGCGGCGAAGGCAATTCCGCACGCGACGCTGGTCGAATTCGCCGAACTCGGCCATGCGCCGCAGATGCAGGATCCGCGGATGTTCCACAAGGCACTCCTCGACGGTCTGGCGGCGGTGCCGACAAACCACTGAACCAGTCGGTACCGTCAGCGTGGAAGCCGCGCGGCCCGCGGCTTACTGTGTGCCCGCGATGAGTTCGTCGCGCACCTGGGCGGCGATTTCGAACGACCGCAGGCGTGCCGCGTGATCGAAGATCTGCGCGGTCAGCATCAACTCGTCGGCGCCGGTCTGTTCGATTACCGAAAGCAGGCCCTCGCGCACGGTATCGCGATCGCCCACCACCGAACACGCGAGCGAATGCGCGACGCCGCTCAATTCCTGCTCCGTCGCCTGAATGCGCTCGACGGGCGGTTGCAGTTGACCCGGCGTGCCGCGTCGCAGGTTCACGAACTGCTGCTGCAGCGAGGTCATCAGAAGCTGCGCTTCGTCGTTCGTGTCCGCGGCGAACAGGTTGACGCCGACCATCGCGTAAGGCCGCTCGAGTGTCGCGGAAGGGCGGAACTGCGAGCGGTACAGACGTAACGCCGTCAGCATGTGGTCGGGCGCGAAGTGCGATGCGAATGCAAACGGCAGGCCGAGCGCGGCGGCCAGCTGCGCGCTGAAAAGGCTCGAACCGAGCAGCCAGAGCGGCACCTGCAGGCCGGCGCCGGGCACGGCCCGCACGCGCTGGCCGGATACGGGCTCGGCGAAATAGCGCTGCAGCTCGACGACGTCGTCCGGGAACGAATCGGCGCTGCCTTGCAGGTCGCGCCGCAATGCGCGGGCAGTCGTCTGGTCGGTGCCCGGCGCGCGGCCGAGACCGAGATCGATCCGCCCGGGGTACAGCGATTCGAGCGTGCCAAACTGTTCGGCGATCACGAGCGGCGCGTGGTTCGGCAGCATCACGCCACCGGAACCGACGCGAATGCGCCGCGTGCCGCCCGCCACATGACCGATCACCACGGAGGTGGCCGCGCTCGCGATGCCGGTCATGTTGTGATGCTCGGCGAGCCAGTAACGGTGATAGCCCCACGTTTCAACGTGCTGCGCGAGATCCAGCGTGTTTTTGAACGCCTGCGTCGCGGTCGAGCCGACGTTGATGGGAGAAAGATCGAGAACGGAAAAGGGAATCATGGCAAGGTGTCCGGCGCCTCACGCGTGGCGGCTGCGCCGGACGGAGTATCCGGATACGCGTCGGCCGCCCGCGGAACAGGCAAAGCGCGATTGTGCCAAAGCGCCCGCATTCTCGCTGACGACCCAGACAAGCCCCTGCCCCGGAAAGGGTGTTGCAGCGTGCCGAAGGCGCACGCACGTTCGAACCGACGCATGCATTGCACGAAAAAGGCGCATGCGTGTGACGTCGCACAGAAATCGCATCCGGTACGCGATAGCGTGAAGCTGCCGCTTCCTGCGTGGACATGCTGACGGCCTTGCAGGAAGCGACAACCGTGCTGGGCATTTGACGCTGACCGGCCCGGCATTGTCACGCGTAGGTTGGCTACGCGGAACAAACCCGGGCGATCCGGACCGGTCAGGTCAATCGACGTGACCGCCAGCGTCGTAATCCGCGCGCGGTGTCATTCCTGTGGATGCGCTTCCACATGACGCCATGTTCATTCACACGATTTGAATCGCTGGATAAAGTGGCGAGCGGTGCGCGGGTTTTTGCATGTCACGCTTCCCGCAACGCTTTCGCGCGATGCGCCGATTCATCTGCCGAGTCGGTGTAAACGCGCTCTCGCCTAAGCGGTGGATTGCGTCTAGATTGTCGACACCCGAATCGATTCAAGTCGAGGGACCAGACGACCGCGAGCAGCGGTCAGCATCGCGGACACATGCACACAGAGGCGCACGCCTGACCTGTTGCACCGCATGCTGCGCCGCTGCCGGGCGTCTTTTTTTATGCCTCGTGCGCGAGGCAATGCGTCACGTCACGCCATATTGCGAATTGCCTTCACGGCAATGTCGCGACGCTTTCGATCCGCGTGCCTCCATGCGCACGCGCATGCTCCGGTCGTTGAAGACTCGCCCTTTTGATGACGGGCGGCTATCCTGTAGCGCATCATTCATACATCATGAGAGCCGCTATCAGGATGGCGTTTCGTTCCAGACTGCCCTTCGTTGCCACGCTCGCGTTTGCCACCGCGCTTTCGCTTGCCGCGTGCAACGACCAACAAACCGACCAGGCCGTGCAAAAGCTCAAGGATTTCTTTAACGCCGTCAAGCCGGATGCGCTGCTGCTCAAGGGCCTCACGCCCGGCATCACGACCGAAGACCAGATTCGAAGCCAGATGGGCAAGCCGGAAACGGAGCGCACCTTCACCGACGGCTCGAAGCGCTTCGAGTATCCGCGCGGCCCGCAAGGGCTCAACACGTATATGGTCGACATCGACCGCGACGGTCGTCTTGCCGCCGTCACCCAGGTGCTGACCGCCGCGAACTTCGCGAAGATTCACGCCGGCATGACCGGGGACGAAGTGCGCCGCCTGCTCGGCAAGCCCGGTGAAATCGCCCGCTATCCGCTCAAGCCCGAAACGGTGTGGAGCTGGAAGTGGCTCGAAGGCGGCGTGACGCCCGAAGCGTTCTTCAACGTGCATTTCGATGCGCAAGGCAAGGTCTATACGACGTCGCGCTCGGACATCATCCGCGGACGCTAGCAGCCACCATCCTGCATGGGACCGGAGAGAAAAAAATGATCCGTCGACGCCCGCCTCATCGCATCGGCCTCGTACTCGGCGGTGGCGCTGCCCGCGGCTGGGCCCATATCGGCGCAATTCGCGCGCTGGAGGACGCGGGTATCCGGCCGGACGTGGTGTGCGGCACATCGATCGGCGCGCTCGTCGGGGCGGTCTACGCGAACGGCGATCTCGACTGGCTCGAGGAATGGGTCGCGCGGCTGACGTGGCAAACCGTCGTGCGGCTGCTCGATCTGCGGTTTTCCGGCGGATTGCTGGGCGGACGCAAGGTTATCCAGCTCTTCGCGGAACGGTTTAACGGCTGCGAAATCCGCGACCTCAAAATACCGTTCGCCGCTGTCGCGACCGAACTCGATTCGGGCCGCGAGATCTGGATGCAGGAGGGACGTGTGGTGGACGCCGTGCGCGCGTCGATCGCGATTCCCGGCATCTTCACGCCGGTGCGGCACGACGACGCGTGGCTTGTCGATGGCGCTCTGACGAATCCAGTGCCCGTTTCGGTCGCGCGCGGGATGCGGGCCGATTGTGTGATCGCCATCGATCTGAATAACGACATCCTCAACGGACGCGATCTGGGCGGAATAGTGACCGATACACCGCTGCCCTTGCCGCTGCCTGTATCCGGCGACACCGAAGCGGATGCGAATGCGCACGCCGCGCCACCGCCCGTCGCGTTGCGCAAGAACGGCAAGCCGTGGCCGCGCTGGCTTGCGCCCGAAAACGACCGGACGACCGGTACGGGCGACGTGCGCGTGCCGCCGCCGCCCAGTGCCAGGGTGCCTTCAATGTTGAATTCGATCGCGCAGAGCATCGACATCATGCAGGTGCGCATCACGCGTAGCCGGCTTGCCGGGGAACCTGCGGATATCCTGATCCAGCCGCGTCTTGGCGGTATGGGCACGTTCGATTTTCATCGCGCGGCGCCCGCGATCGAAGAGGGCCGCGCGGCCGTCGAAGCCATGATGCCGGCAATCAGGTCGCGGCTCGGCATGGACTGAGCGCGGACGCAGGGCACCTACCTGCGAGGCACGCGTCAAATCTCGCCTTCGCGCTTTGATGCGATCACGCGGCAGATGCGCCTGCCGGAGCTTTCGCTCGTCACGTCCTCGAACAGCAGGATCGCGCAGTCGCTCAGTGTGTCGGTAACCAGCGCGGCTTCGAACGCGCTATAGAGCCTGCCGTCCTTTTGTCGCAGGTCTTCGCCTTCGGTCACGCGCCATGAGAGATACAGCACGCCGCTCGGCCTCAGGATCCGCAGCAGGTTATCGACGGCGAGCGTGATCGACGTGGCTGGCAAATGCATGATCACCGTTTCGCAGACGACGTTATCGAACGTCTCGTCGATTTCCGGCAGCGTGGGCAACGTGGCCGCGCGAAACGTCAGGTCCGGATTGAGCCGGCGAGCCTCGGCAAGCAAACCCGGCGACGCTTCGAAGCCGGTGACCCGGTAACCGTTCGCCGCCATCCAGGCGACATCGCGCCCGTTGCCGCAGCCGATATCGGCGGTCAGCCCGCCCGGCAGCAGATGCGTGGCGAACAGCGCATACATGTCCGCGGGCGGCGGCTGGTCGAGCCAGTCCTGGCTGTAGCGGGCGGCGCCTTGCGAATAGACGTCGAGTGTCGCGGGATCGAACCGGTCTGTCATGCGTGGACTCGCTTAAGTGGATACGCTTAACGTCAGGCAAGGGCGGGCGTGCCGGGAACATCAGTCTAGCGAAAGGCCCGGCAGGCATGCATTCCGTCTATCGAAAAAGCGACTCGAAACTTGCCAAAAACACGTCTGACGAGTCCTGCATGCAATCCCCTTACGGCACGATCCGGCCCGCCAGAAGGGGGCTTGCACGTTTTCGTCGCGAGCGGCCGGCGATTGCTGCGACGCAGCAACCAGTGCGCGGGCCTTTGAGCAAATTTTTTTTGCCTGCGAGTATCCGCGCCATACACGAAGGCCGCACTGACGCCGCACGCGTTCGGGCCGCGGCCTCAAGACAATACTTCGATGGAGACACCCGTGGTCCTATACGGCTTTGGTCCGTTGCTCCTTGCCGGCACCATGCAGACGATCGAGCTCTCGGTGTTGTCGCTCGCGGCATCCGTGCTGCTCGGCCTTGCGGGCGCGGCGGCGAAACTCTCGTTTAACCGGCCGCTGCGCATGGCCGCAACCGGCTACACGACGCTGATCCGTTCGGTGCCGGACCTCGTGCTGATGCTGCTGCTCTTCTACAGCATCCAGATCGCGGTCAATAATTTCACCGACGCGCTGAACCTGCCGCAGTTCGACATCGATCCGTTCGTCGCGGGCGTGCTGACGCTCGGTTTCATTTACGGCGCGTACTTCACCGAGACGTTTCGCGGCGCGTTTCTCGCGGTGCCGCGCGGCCAGCTCGAAGCGGGCAGTGCGTACGGCATGAGCGGCATGCGTGTGTTCACGCGCATCCTGTTTCCGCAGATGATGCGCTTCGCGCTGCCGGGCATCGGCAACAACTGGCAGGTGCTCGTCAAGGCGACCGCGCTGGTTTCGATCATCGGGCTCGCCGATATCGTGAAAGCCGCACAGGACGCGGGCAAAAGCACGTTCAACATGTTCTTCTTCATCGCCGTTGCGGCGCTGATCTATCTGGCGATCACGACGGTGTCGAACTTCGCGCTCGTGTGGCTCACGCGGCGCTATTCGACCGGCGTGCGGCACGCCGACCTCTGAGGCCATCATGACCGAAATTCTCACCGAATACTGGCGCGCGTTCCTGTTCTGGGACGGCCATCGCATGTCGGGGCTCGCGGTCACGCTGTGGCTGCTGGTCGTCTCGATCGGCTTCGGCTTCGTGATGGCGATTCCGCTGGCGGTGGCGCGCGTGTCGAAAAAGCGCTGGCTGTCGATGCCGGTGCGCTTCTATACGTACGTCTTTCGCGGCACGCCGCTTTACGTGCAGTTGCTGCTGATCTACACCGGCATCTACAGCCTCGAATTCGTGCGCGCGCATTCGTTGCTCGATGCGTTCTTTCGCAGCGGTTTTTACTGCGCGATTCTCGCGTTCGCGCTGAATACCTGCGCCTATACGACCGAGATTTTCGCGGGCGCGATCCGCTCGACCCCGCACGGTGAAGTCGAAGCGGCTCGCGCTTACGGCATGAGCGGCTTTACGATGTATCGCCGCATTGTGATACCGTCCGCGCTGCGCCGTGCGCTGCCGTTGTACAGTAACGAAGTGATCCTGATGCTGCATGCCACCACCGTTGCCTTTACCGCGACGGTGCCGGATATCCTCAAGGTCGCGCGGGACGTGAATTCGGCAACCTACCGCTCGTTCGACGCGTTCGGCATCGCGGCGCTGATCTACTGTGCGGTATCGTTTGCACTGGTCGCCGGGTTCCGGCGGGCCGAGCGCCGCTGGCTTGCCTATCTGGCCGTGCGCACGCACTAGGCGCCATCTGCCGGATCCGGTCCGGCGGCGCGCATGATGCCGCTGGTCACTGTGTTGCACCCTCTCGCAGAACAGCCTGCGTATTTACCGGGAGAGCATTTTGCTCCATACAAGCCAGACCGAAGCCTGCAAGCTTGCCGTGCAGGACATCCACAAGCGCTACGGCGATAACGAAGTGCTGAAAGGCGTGTCGCTGAATGCAAACAAGGGCGACGTGATCAGCATCATCGGCGCGAGCGGTTCGGGCAAGAGCACGTTTCTGCGCTGCATCAATTTTCTCGAACGGCCGAACGCCGGGCAGATCGTCGTCGATGGCGAAGCCGTGCGCACCAAAGCCGACAGTCACGGCAATCTCGAAGTCGCCGACCACAAGCAGCTGCAACGCATCCGCACGAAACTCGCGATGGTGTTCCAGCATTTCAACCTGTGGGCGCACATGAACGTGCTGGAGAACATCGTCGAGGCGCCGATTCATGTGCTCGGCCTGTCGCGGCGCGAAGCGGAAGAGCGCGCACGCGTGTATCTGGAGAAGGTCGGTCTCGCGCCGCGCCTCGAAAAACAGTACCCGTCGCATCTTTCCGGCGGCCAGCAGCAGCGCGTCGCGATCGCGCGGGCGCTCGCGATGGACCCGGACGTGATGCTGTTCGACGAACCGACTTCCGCGCTCGATCCCGAGCTCGTCGGCGAAGTGCTGAAGGTGATGCAGAAGCTCGCCGATGAAGGCCGCACGATGATCGTCGTCACGCACGAAATGGGTTTCGCGCGCAACGTATCGAACCATGTAATGTTCCTGCATCAGGGGCGCACGGAAGAAGAGGGCCTGCCGACCGAAGTGCTGACCACACCGCGCAGCGAACGCCTGAAGCAGTTCCTGTCGGGCAGCCTCAAATAATGCCTGCCGTTCAGTCGGTTTAAACCCAGCATGCCTCGCCCGTCCAGTCCGGCACGTACGACCCAGGTGGCGATTGTTGCGTTGCCGCCTGTGTCGATGTCGGGTGTCGGACCGATTGTCGATGCGCTCACGCTCGCCAACGAAATCGACGGACGCGCGCTGTATCGCTGGCAGGTGTGTTCGTGGGACGGCCGGCCGGTGCCGCTGTCGGGCGGCGCGCAGTGGCCCGCCGATGCCGCCTTCGGCGACGCGGTTTCGTGCGACTGGCTGATCGTCGTCAGCGAGCGCTTTCAGCAGTTCGCCGATTACCGGCTCTTTCTCGCGAGCCTTTCACGCGTCGGACAGCGCACGCCGCTCGTCACCGGCATTCATCACGGCGTGTGGTGGCTCGCGATGGCGGGTCAGCTGTCCGGCTATCGTGTGAGCGTGAACTGGGAAACCTACCAGCAGTTCACCGAGCAGTTCGAACGCTCGATCGTCACCCAGCAGATCTTCGAAATCGATCGCGATCGCGCGACCTGCGCGGGCGGCCAGGCGACGGTCGACTTCATGCTTGCGATGATCGGCCGCGAACATGGGCCGGAGCTGGCCGACCGCATCGCCGATACGCTCGGCGTCGGCGTGCTGCGCGCAGGCGAGGAACGGCAGCGCATTCCGTTCGTGACCGCGCCCGGCGAGCGTCACCCGCGTTTGAACGACGCGCTGCTGCTGATGGAAGCGAACATCGAAGACCCGCTCACCACCGACGAAATCGCGGATCTCGTCGGTGTGTCGCGGCGCCAGCTCGAGCGCCTGTTTCGTCAGTACCTGGCTGCGATGCCGTCGCGCTACTACCACGCGCTGCGGCTTTCGAAGGCGCGCACGCAGCTTCAGCGCACCAGCAAATCGGTGGTGCAGATCAGTCTCGCGTGCGGATTCTCGTCGGCGGCGCATTTTTCCAATGCGTATCGCGAACATTTCGGCGTCACACCGCGCGAGGATCGTCGCAATTACATCGAGAAACAGCACGGCGGCGCGGCGGCGGACGGCCGCACGGCGCCCACTGGCGAGCCGCGTCCGGCCGCGCTGATCGAGCCGCCCGGTACGGATTGACGAGGTCCGGGCGGTGTAACGGAGGCCGGCCGGGCAGTAACTTCGATGGAAACGCGTCGCGTATGAGCAAGACGGCTCGCGGGCGTTTTCCTACACTAGAGACATTACTGAACGAGGAGTTGCCATGAACGACCTGACTGTGACGCGCCAGACCTTCGACGAAGTGATGGTGCCGCTGTTCTCGCCCGCCGCGTTCGTGCCGGTGCGCGGCGAGGGTTCGCGCGTCTGGGACACGCAGGGCCGCGACTATATCGACTTCGCGGGCGGCATTGCCGTCACGGCGCTCGGCCATTCGCATCCGGCACTGCTGAAGGTTCTGGAGGAGCAGGGCAGCCAGTTGTGGCATGTCGGTAACGGTTACACGAACGAGCCGGTGCTGCGCCTCGCGAAGCGCCTCGAAGCCCTGACGTTCGCCGATCGAGCGTTCTTCGCGAACTCGGGTGCCGAAGCGAACGAAGCGGCGCTGAAACTCGCGCGCCGCGTCGCGTTCGAGCGTTTCGGTGCGGAAAAATACGAAATCGTGTCGTTCACGCAGTCGTTTCATGGCCGGACGTTCTTCACCGTGAGCGTCGGCGGCCAGTCGAAGTATTCGGAAGGCTTCGGCCCGATTCCCGAAGGCATCATCCATTTGCCGTACAACGACACGGAGGCCGCGCTGAAGGCCATCGGCGCGAAGACGTGCGCGGTGATCGTCGAGCCGATCCAGGGCGAAGGCGGTGTGATCCCGGCCGATCCGGCGTTTCTGAAGGCGCTGCGCGAAGCCTGCGACCAGCACGGCGCACTGCTGATTTTTGACGAGGTACAAACGGGTGTGGGCCGCAGCGGCTATTTTTACGCGTATCAGGACACGGGCGTGACGCCGGACATCCTGACCACCGCGAAAGCACTCGGCAACGGCTTCCCGATCGGCGCGATGCTGACGACGACCGCGATCGCCGCGCATTTCAAGGTGGGCGTGCATGGCACGACGTACGGCGGCAATCCGCTCGCCGCCGCGATCGCCGACAAGGTGGTCGAGCTGATCAGCGCGCCTGCCGTGCTCGAAGGCGTGCGCACGCGCAGCGATCTGCTGAAGGCGAAGCTCGCGAAGATCAACGAACGTTTTGGCATCTTCAGGGATGTGCGCGGCAAGGGCCTCCTGATCGGCGCCGAACTCAACGATCCGTTCAGGGGCCGCGCGAAAGACTTCGTCACCGCCGCCGCGAACCATGGCGCGATGATGCTGATGGCCGGTCCGGACGTGCTGCGTTTCGCGCCTTCGCTCGTGATGCCGCTCGACGACCTGAACGAAGGCCTCGCGCGCGTCGAAAAGGCGATCGAAGCGGTTATCGCGACGAACACCGCGACCGCCGAAGCGGCCCGCTGATCCACTGCATCGCATTCAACCACTGGAACGATGATGCTCTTCGTACGCCCCAGCCGTCTCGCCGATCTCGATGCGCTCGAACACATGGCGCTCACGGCCCAACCGGTGCTGCATTCGTTGCCGCACGACCGGCGGCTGCTGGAAGCGCGCATCGCGTTGTCAGAGGATTCGTTTCGCGCGGAAATCGATTTTCCGAGTGAAGAGTTCTATCTGTTCGTGCTCGAGGATGCCGCCACCGGCAAGCTGCTCGGCACGGCGAGCATCGTCGCGGCAGCGGGTTATTCGGAACCGTTCTACGTGTTTCGTAACGACGCGCTGATCCACGCGTCGCGCGAGCTGCACGTCAGCCGCAAGATTCACGCGCTCACGATGTCGCACGAACTGACGGGCAAGAGCCGTCTCGCGGGTTTCTATATCGATCCGTCGCTGCGTGGCGATGCGGCAGCGCATCTGATGTCGCGCTCGCGCATGATGTATATCGCCGCGAACCGCAAGCGCTTCACACCGGAAGTGTTTTCGCTGCTGCTCGGCGTAACCGATGACGCAGGGGTATCGCCGTTCTGGGAAGCGGTGGGCCGCAAGTTCTTCGGCCGTGATTTCGCCGACATCGAAATCGAATCGGGCGGCAGAAGCCGCACGTTCATCGCCGAAGTCATGCCGAGCTATCCGGTGTACGTGCCGTTGCTGCCGGAAGCCGCCCAGCGTGTGCTGGGCGAGCCGGACGAAAAGGCCTTGCTCGCTTACGACATCCACCAGGAAGAAGGCTTCGAAACCGACCGCTACATCGATATTTTCGACGCGGGCCCGGTACTCACCGCGCAGATCGATCGCGCGGCGTGCGTGGCGCGCAACGAAAACCGCGTGGTGCGCGAAGCGGCTTCGGCCGCACAGGGTCCGACGTATCTGGTCGCGAGCAACCGCGAAGGCGATTTCCGCTGCGTGCTGGCGGATCTGTCCATCGACAGCGCAACGGGCGCCGCGTTGCCTGCGACCGTACGTGAGGCACTCGGCGTGCGGGATGGCGATACGGTACGCTGCGTGCGCCTTCACCAGGCCGCACGGAACGAACACTCGGGAGAAGCACAATGATCGTCGTTCGCGTCGTGCAGACGGGCGATGTGGATGCGCTCGTCGCGCTCGCTCACGAGACAGGCCCAGGTCTCACCACGTTCAAGCCGGACCGTGACGCGCTGGCCGCGCGCATCGAACGCGCGCGTCGCACGATGGAAGGCCGCGCCGCGCCGCACGAGGAAGGTTACTTCTTCGTGATGGAGGATACGGCGACCGGCGACGTGGCCGGTGTCTGCGGCATCGAAACCGCGGTCGGACTCGAACAGCCGTTCTACAACTATCGTGTGAGCACGGTGGTGCACGCGAGCCAGGATCTCGGCATCTGGACGAAGATGCGCGCGCTCAACATCTCGCACGATCTGACGGGCTACGCGGAGGTCTGTTCGCTCTTTCTCAGCCCGCGCTATCGCACGAGCGGTGTCGGCGGTCTGCTGTCGCGCTCGCGCTTCATGTTTATCGCGCAGTTTCCCGAACGGTTTCCGCAACGTATCTGTGCCGAACTGCGTGGGCATTTCGATGCGAGCGGATCGTCGCCGTTCTGGCGCGCGGTCGGTTCGCATTTCTACCAGATCGATTTCAACGCAGCCGATTACCTCAGCTCGCACGGACGCAAGTCGTTCCTCGCCGAACTGATGCCGCGTTATCCGGTGTATGTCGATCTGTTGCCGCAAGAAGCGCAGGAATGCGTCGGACTCACACATAGCGACACGATTCCCGCGCGCCGCATGCTCGAAACGGAAGGGCTGCGCTACGAGAATCACGTCGATATTTTCGACGCGGGTCCGGTGCTCGAATGCCATATCGCCGACCTGCATACGGTGCGTGAAAGCGTCGTCGTGCCGGTTGAAACCGGCGCGCCGCTCGCGCATCACGACGGGCGGCGTGCGCTGGTCTCGAATACTTCGCTGACCGATTTCCGCGTGGGCGTGGCACCGGGTGTGCCGGAGGCGGGCGTGTTCCGTCTCACGGCCGAAGACGCCGCCGCGCTCGACGTGCGTGCCGGCGATGCCGTGCGGGTGCTGCCGCTGAAATCAAGACAAGGATGATCATGAACGAGCTTTTCATCGACGGCGAATGGGCCGCCGGCACCGGTCACGTATTCGCTTCGCGCAATCCGGGCACCGCTCAGGTCGTGTGGGAAGGCCACAGCGCCTCCGCCGACGACGTCGACCGCGCGGTGCGCAGTGCCCGTAAGGCATTTCAATCGTGGGCCTCGCTCGATTTCGACGCACGGATCGCGATCGTGCGCCGCTTCGCTGAACTGCTGACGGAGCGCAAGGAAGCGATAGCCGAGGCGATCGGTCGCGAGACTGGCAAGCCGCTGTGGGAGGCGCGCACTGAAGTCGCATCGATGGCCGCGAAGGTCGGGATTTCGATTCAGGCCTACAACGAGCGCACCGGCGAGAAACGCGTGCCGATGGCCGATGGCGTCGCGGTGTTGCGGCATCGTCCGCATGGCGTCGTGGCGGTATTCGGGCCGTACAATTTCCCGGGTCATCTGCCCAACGGTCACATCGTGCCGGCGCTGATCGCGGGTAACGCGGTGGTGTTCAAGCCGTCGGAACTCGCACCCGGCGTCGCGCAGACGACCGTCGAGGTGTGGCGCGAAGCGGGCCTGCCCGCCGGCGTGCTGAATCTCGTGCAGGGCGAGAAGGAAACCGGTATCGCGCTTGCGAATCACCGGCAGATCGACGGTCTCTTCTTCACCGGCAGTTCGGATACCGGCACGCTGCTGCACAAGCAGTTCGGCGGTCGTCCGGAGATCGTGCTCGCGCTCGAAATGGGCGGCAACAACCCGCTCGTGATCGCGCCGGTCAGCGATATGGATGCCGCCGTGCATCACACGATTCAATCCGCGTTCCTGTCGGCCGGTCAGCGCTGTACGTGCGCGCGCCGCATCTTCGTGCCGGACGATGCGTTCGGCGACCGCTATATCGAGCGCCTTGTCGATGTAACGTCACGTATCGCGGTCGGCGAGTACAACGCAAATCCGCAACCGTTCATGGGTGCGGTGATCTCGGCGCGCGCGGCTTCGCGTCTCGTCGCGGCACAGGACAGGCTGCTCGCCGACGGTGCGAAAGCGCTGCTGGCGATGGAGCAGCGCGATCCGAAGCTGGGCTTCGTCACGCCCGCGATTCTCGATGTGACACACGTGCGGAATCTGCCCGATGAAGAACATTTCGGCCCGCTTGCGCAGATCGTCCGCTACGGCAATTTCGACGATGCCATCGAGCGTGCGAACGACACCGAATTCGGTCTCTCCGCCGGCCTGCTCGCGGATGACGAGACGCTATGGACGCATTTCCAGCATCGCATTCGCGCCGGCATCGTGAACTGGAACCGGCCGACCAACGGTGCGTCGTCGGGCGCGCCTTTCGGCGGCACGGGGCGCTCGGGCAACAACCGGCCGAGCGCGTACTACGCAGCCGATTACTGCGCGTATCCGATGGCTTCCGTCGAAAGCGCCCAACTGCAGATGCCCGCGAGCGTGTCGCCGGGTCTTCAATTTTAAGGAACGACGATGTCCGCCTCTGAAGCCAATTTCGACGGGCTCGTCGGCCCGACGCACAACTACGCAGGGCTGTCGTTCGGCAACGTCGCGTCGCAGAATAACGAGAAATCGGTTGCGAATCCGAAGGCCGCCGCAAAGCAGGGCCTGCGCAAGATGAAGCAGCTGGCCGACCTCGGTTTTAACCAGGGCGTGCTGCCGCCGCAGGAGCGGCCGTCGATGCGCCTCTTGCGCGAACTCGGTTTCTCGGGCGACGACGCCACCGTGATCGCGCGCGTCGCAAAGGACGCGCCCGAGTTGCTGGCGGCCGCCAGTTCCGCATCGGCGATGTGGACGGCGAACGCGGCAACCGTGAGCCCTTCGGCCGATACGCACGACGGCCGCGTGCATTTCACGCCGGCCAACCTGTGCAGCAAGCTGCATCGCGCGATCGAGCACGAATCGACCCGCCGCACGCTGCGTGCGATCTTCGCCGACGATGCGCGCTTCGCGGTACACGAGGCGTTGACGGGCACGCCCGCGCTCGGCGACGAAGGTGCCGCGAATCACACGCGCTTTTGCGCGGAATACGGCGTACGTGGCGTCGAATTCTTCGTCTATGGCCGCAGCGAATATCGGCGCGGACCGGAGCCGAAGCGCTTTCCGGCACGTCAGACGTTCGAGGCGAGCCGCGCGGTGGCGCATCGTCACGGGCTGGTCGAAGGCGGCACGGTATACGCGCAGCAGAATCCGGACGTGATCGACGCGGGCGTGTTTCATAACGACGTGATCGCCGTCGGTAACCGCAACACGCTGTTCTGTCATGAACTGGCGTTCGTCGATCAGTCTTCCGTGTATGACGAACTGTCGAAGAAGCTCGAAAAACTCGGCGCGCCGTTTAGCGTGATCGAGGTGCCGGATGCGCAGGTGAGCGTGCCCGATGCCGTTTCGTCGTATCTGTTCAACAGCCAGCTGCTGACGCGCCCCGATGGCCGTCAGGTGCTGGTCGTACCGCAGGAATGCCGCGAAAACGAACGCGTCGCCGCGTATCTCGACAGCCTGACGGAACGGCATGGTCCGATCGACGAAGTGCTGGTCTTCGATCTGCGCGAAAGCATGAAGAACGGCGGCGGCCCGGCGTGCCTGCGTCTGCGCGTCGTTCTGAATGACGCCGAGCGTACGGCTGTTGCGCCGGGCGTGTGGATCAACGATACGTTGTTCGGCCGCCTCGATGCGTGGATCGAAAAGCACTATCGCGACCGCCTTGCGCCGTCCGATCTGACCGATCCTTTGCTGCTCGCCGAATCGCGCACGGCGCTCGACGAACTGACGCAGATTCTCGGCCTCGGCTCGCTTTATGACTTCCAGCGCTAAGCCCGGCATGAACGCGCTGCTCGACGATTTTCTCGCGTACACGCTGGCGGGCACGCGTCCTTTTTCCGCGCAGGCGCAGGGCACGTCGGCGAACGGTGTGCGTTACGCGTGGCTCGATAACGGCGTGCTGCTGCTCGAACCGGCCGCGCTCAAGCAAACCACGCGCAGTGTGCTGGCCTCCGCGGGCATTCATGGCGATGAAACCGCGCCAATCGAACTGCTCTGTGCGCTCGTGCGGGATATCGCTTCGGGCAAGGCATCGCTCGAATGTCGTCTGCTCGTGATTCTGGGCAACGTCGACGCGATGCGCGACGCGTGCCGCTATCGCGACGACGACCTGAACCGTCTCTTTAGCGGGCGTCATGCACAGGTGCCGCAGAGTCATGAAGCGCCGCGCGCGGCTGCACTCGAAGAAGCCGCAAAACACTTTTTCGCCGCTGCGCCGGACGTGCCCGAAGCGCGCTGGCACGTCGACATGCATACCGCGATTCGTGCGTCCGTGTTCGAGCAGTTCGCGCTGCTGCCGCATACCGGCGCGCCGCTTTCGCGCGTGATGTTCGGGTGGCTGCGCGATGCGCGCATCGCCGCCGTTCTGCTGCACACGACGAAAGGCAACACGTATTCGCATTTCACCGCCGACGCGTGCGGCGCGCTTGCCTGTACGCTCGAACTCGGCAAGGTGCGCCCGTTCGGGCAGAACGATCTCGCGCGTTTCGCGGGTGCGGATTGCGCGTTGCGTCAGCTCGTGGCGGGCGTATCCGGCGATGAAGCAGCGCCGCTGCCGCGCGTGTTCACCGTGATCGACCAGATCACGAAGCAGAGCGACGCGTTCGAACTGCTCGTCGCTGCCGATGTGCCCAATTTCACGCCCTTCGTGAAAGACACGCTGCTCGCGCATGACGGCGACTATCGCTATACCGTGCGTCACGACGAAGAGCGCATCGTGTTTCCGAATCCGACCGTCAAGCCGGGTCTGCGCGCGGGCCTGCTCGTCATCGAGACGACAGACAGCACGCTCGCCGCGCTGGCCTGAATCCGCCGCACGCACGGCCCGCTGACGCGCAGCCGTGCCCGCCGCAACGTCAGACCTTCAGTCCCTCCGCTGCCATTGCCTCGCGCACTTTAGGCCGTGCAGCGACGCGCGCCATGTACGCCTTCAACTGCGGGAACGCCGACAGATCGATCGCCAGCATGCGGCTCCAGTTGACGATCGTGAACGCGTACGCATCGGCGACGGTGAACGAGCCCGTCAGATATTCGCGGCTCGTCAACGCGCGTTCAAGTTCCCCCAAACGCGCTGCGAGCTTCGTGCGGCATGCCTGTTTCGTCGATTCCGCCGTATCCGGATGCCATAGCCAGGGGCTGAACGTCTTGTGCAATTCGGTACCGACAAACGTGAGCCATTCGAGCACGGCAAGCCGTTCCAGCGAACCCGGAGGCGGAATCAGCGCGCGCTGCGGATCGAGATCGGCGATGTACTGAAGCAGGGCCGCGACTTCGGTATGGCGTGAGCTGTCGTCGAGTTCAAGCAGCGGCACATAGCCGCGCGGCGAGATCGCATAGTAGTCTTCGCCTCCGCCCAGCGTGTGATGCTGCAGGTTGACCTTGATGCCCTGAAAATCGACACCCGCTTCGCGCAGCGCGATGTGGACCGCGAGCGAGCACGCGCCCGGAGAAAAATAGAGTTTCATCGATAGCCGCCGAAGAAAAGTTCGAGTCAGGCATGCACGCTCTCACATTTCTTGTCTGATTGCGACACCCGATTGCATGTTCGCTTGCACGCGCGCTGTGTGCCGGATGCATCGCGAGCGCCGGGCGCCAGGCCAGATCCGTCGCGCGGACGCTGTACAATCCCGCCCTCGCGACTGTTGCGCCGCACCACGCCAGTCGCCCCGATTTGAACCACGCTGCGGGCGCTGCGATCATGCACGCCCCGATCCGGTTCTCCGTTTTACCTCGTTACCAGCAAGGACCCCCTGATGAACACAACCTGGCGTTACATGGCCGCGAGCGTGCTTTTCGCGTCGGCCGCACTGGCAGCGGGCAACGCATCCGCAACCGACATCAAGGAAATCCGCTTCGGTGTCGAAGCGTCGTATGCACCGTTCGAATCGAAAACGCCCGCGGGCGCGCTGCAAGGCTTCGACATCGATATCGGCAATGCCGTTTGCGCAAAGCTGAAAGCGAAATGCGTGTGGGTCGAAAATTCGTTCGACGGTCTGATTCCCGCGTTGCAGGCGCGCAAGTTCAGTGCGATCAATTCGGATATGACGATCACCGACCAGCGCCGGCAGGCGGTCGATTTCACCGATCCGATCTACACGATCCCGAACCAGATGATCGCGAAGAAGGGCGGTGGCCTGCTGCCGGTGCCGGCATCGTTGAAGGGCAAACATGTGGGCGTGCTGCAGGGCACGATTCAGGAGACGTACGCAAAGGCCCGCTGGGCGCCGGCGGGTGTCGACGTCGTGCCGTACCAGACGCAGGACCAGATCTATGAGGATCTCGCCTCCGGTCGCCTCGACGCTGCGTTCCAGGACGCCGAAGCGGCCTCGAAGGGCTTTCTGAAGCGCCCGCAAGGCGCGGGCTTTGAATTCGCGGGCCCGCCGGTCAGCGACGAAAAGCTGCTTGGCGCGGGCGTCGGCTTCGGCGTGCGCAAGGGCGACGCGGCTTTGAAGGACGCGCTTAACCAGGCGTTAAAGGAATTGAAAGCCGACGGCACCATCGATCGCTTCGCCGCGAAGTATTTCGATGTGAAGGTCGTGCTGAAGTAAGCATGGCGCGCCCGGGGCGTTCGCTCCGGCAGGGCTCATGCCGCATCCGGTGATTTGGAACCGGCCATTTCGATGACTTCGATGGCCGTTTTTTTCGGAAAACCGCGCCGGGCGGGTATCTGGCGAGGCCCACGTGCGCTAGAATCTGCGGGTGTCGCAGGGCCGTGGCGCGAATGCATGAACGCCGCGCCCTGCCACGGCAAACACACCAGAATCAGCCAGGCCAGGTAGAACGGAGCGTCGATACGCTTCGCAGGGGACGGGAATGACCATCAACGCAGTCGAAGATCCGCATCAGCCGGGGGGCGCCGCCGGGCAGGCAGCCGCAGTGCAGGACGAAGTCTATGTTGCCCGCCAGCCCTTGCTGGACCGCGAAGGCATGCTGTGCGGCTTCGAGCTGAAAGTGCGCAGCCCGGCCGTGCCGGAGCCCGATCCCGCGAACTTCACCGATAGCGAAAACGACGTCGCAGCGTTCGCGCAGTCCGTCAAGGACGCGCAGGCGGCACGTGTCCAGGTGGCGAAGCGCGTCATCCAGGCCGCGGCGCATCCCGATGCCGGCAGCGCGCTCGCGGGCCATATGGCGTATGTCGATGCGAGCCGCGAGATGCTGTTCGACGAGACGCTGCGACGGCTGCCACCCTCCCGCTTCATGCTCGAACTGCCACCCGATCTCGTTGCCGACGACATGCTTGTCAGCCGCGTGATCGCGCTGCATGGCAAACGTTATCGTTTCGTGCTCGACGACGTCACGCAGCCCGACGACACCTTTGCGAAGCTGCTGCCGTACGCCGATGCCGTCAAGATCGATTTTGGCAACACACAACCCGCTTTGCTGCCCAAGCTCGCGAAGGTGCTGAAGGCAGCGGGCAAAATTCTGATCGCGAAGGGCCTCGATACGCCGGCCGCGTTTCAGACGGCACACGATCTCGGCTTCGACCGTTTTCAGGGCTATTTCTTCGCGCGTCCGCAGGCGCAGGGCATGCGCCGTGCCGGCGCGCCGCGTCATGCGCTGCTGAACCTGCTGCAACTGCTCGCATCCGATCCGACCGTCGCGCAGCTCGAGGCGGAACTCAAGCTCAACCCCGTGCTAGTAATGCATCTGATGCGGCTCGCGAATTCGAGTGGCCTGGGTCTCGGTCACAAGGTCACGTCGCTGCGCGAAGCGATCAACGCAACGGGCACGAACCGCATTGCACGCTGGACGCAACTGCTGCTTTACGCGGACGGCCGCAAGGTGTCGCTCGAAGACGATCCGCTGCTGCAACTCGCCGCCACGCGCGCGCGTTTCATGGAACTCGCGATCGAGCGTCTGCCTGAGGCGGGGCGCGACGAAGCCGATGCGGCGTTTCTCACGGGCGTGTTTTCGTTTGTGGATGCGGTGTTCGGCGAGCCGCTGGACAGCACGCTCGACATGCTGATGCTGACGCGTCCGATCCGCGCGGCGATTCTGCGTCGCGAAGGGGCGCTGGGCGCGTTGCTGTCCGCGATCGATGCGCTCGAACATGGCGCGTGGAGCGATCTGGACGCGGCGAGCGCGCAGCTCGTGGCATTGACGCCGGGGGATGTCGCGAGTCTCGCGCTGGTGGCGGCCGCATGGGCGGGTGTTGCGGATAGCAGTGCCGAAGCCGCGGGGCTGGAGCGGATCGAGGACTAGATCTGGCGCGAGGCCAGGGTAGTTTCTGTTTTTAGTTTTCAAGGGCCGCCGACGTTGTTCGGCGGCTTTTTTGCTTGTGCGCCCAGCATGGGCGCACTCTTGTGGGTGCAAGTCCCACCGTAAGTTGATCACAGCGAGCGAAGCGAAGCGCA
>NZ_CAJQYY010000014.1 GCF_907164575.1 Paraburkholderia gardini | reverse complement strand
TGTGCGGGCACGAGTCAGGGGGATTGGATAAGCCCTGATTCGAAGACATCGCCGCCACATAAATTTGGCCGCAACATAGCCGCTGAAATGTTATGCATAACATTTTAGTGGCTACGATGCGCTGTACCGCGATGGCACGATCATCGAGGCAGCGTGCTGGGCGCATGTGCGGCGCAAATTCTACGACCTGTACGAACTGGAGCGCTCGCCGGTGGCGCAGCAAGCACTCGAGCGTATCGCGGCCCTGTATGCCATTGAGCGTGAGGTGCGCGCCCGCAAGCCGGAGGTCCGGCAGTCTGTGCGCATGGTGCGAGCATTGCCGCTCGCAGACGCACTGAAGGACTGGCTGGAACATACGCTCGCGCAGGTCTCGGCGAAGTCGGGCCTTGCCCGTGCAATCCGGTATGCACTGGGAAACTGGCCTGCGCTGGTGCGCTACTGTGAAGACGGGCGCATCGAGATAGATAACAACACCGCGGAGCGATCGATCAGGCCGCTGGTTCTCGGCAGGCGCAACTATCTGTTCGCTGGTTCTGACGGCGGTGGACAGAGTGCGGCGGTCATCTACAGCCTGATCGGAACGGCACGCCTGAATGGCATCGAACCGTATGCGTATCTGCGTACGGTGTTCGAGCGCATCGCCGAGCATCCCATCAACCGAATCGACGAGTTGCTGCCGTGGCGTTTGATGCCGGTAGAGCAGCCGCTCCAGCAGGCTGCGTGACGATGGCATCAACTCGCAAACCTGCGTTACGCGCGATCAATTCACAGGTACCGGTCTACCAGTTGCACATTGAGCTGAAGTATCTGAAGCCGGCGGTCTGGAGACGGGTGCTGGTCCCTGCCTCGATCAAGCTGCCGAAGCTGCATGTCGTGCTGCTGTTGGCGATGGGATGGGATGGCGGCCACATGCACGAATTCGTGTTCGGCGATACCAACTACGGGGTGCCCGATCCGGACTTCCCGAGTGACCCGCCGATGCTCAACGAAGCGCGGGCGAGCCTGGGCAAGGCGCTCGGCGCGCTGAAGTCATTCACCTACATCTACGATTACGGCGACAACTGGCAGCATCGTGTGAAGGTCGAGAAGGTCCTGCCGCCTGACCCTGAGCTGCGCTCGCCCATCTGCCTGGACGGTCGCAATGCCTGTCCGCCGGAAGATGTTGGCGGCGTACCCGGCTACATCGAGTTCCTCGACGCGATCATCGACCCCGCTCATGAAGAACACCAGCGGTTGCTCGACTGGTGTGGCGGTAGTTTCGATCCTGCTGCCTTTGACCTCCAGGGCTTCAACGAACGCCTCTTCGAGATCAAATTCTGATCGTCAAGACGGCCGCCAAATGTCGCTTACCTTCAAAGTACACATCTACATTCTGAAGATCCGCGTGACCCAGGCCTTCCGCGATGACAGCTTTACTGGCACCTTCCTCCGCAAGTCGTGTCCCGAATGTGTAACGGAATCGCTTTGGCGCAACCGGAGTCGGTCCGAATGCAAGACGCTCGGTCGGCGGAGCAATCGGATTCACAATACCCATGAACGCTCTGGAGAGAGCATCTCTCGTACAGTGGCCAAAGAACAGATCCCCCTTAGATCGAAGCTGCTCCCGTGGACCCCGTGTCATCACCACAGTCGCCGGAAACAGCGGCGCATTGTCATCGAAGCCTCGCGACTTCAAATCTTCGATGTGCTCCAGCACAAGTCTGCCCGTTTGCGGGCTTAGGTCGAACTCTTTGAAAGAAACGCGAGAGTGCACTTCCCTTGTTTTGACCTGTGGAAGACTAAGCACGAAGGGGGCTTGGCGCCCGGCAAGATCCGACATTTTGAGAGAGGCATACTGCGAAATCCGGCCGCCGCACGCGAACAGTAGCCGGGTCAGGACGGCGATCCACCGCGGCACCTCGCCCGAGCCGTACGCCGCATCTACCGCTTTGTAGAGTGCCGAGTATTCCGCTTCGCTGAATGGACCCACCTCAGGGTCGCGGGTGCGTACGGCGGCCCCCTTCTCATTACCTGGCTTGCGCCGCTCGCGCAAATACCGCGTGCAATCCGGTTCGACGCCGCAGAGGGAAAGGGCTGCCCACTTCTGAAGGAGCACATTCAAGGTCCCGACTCGCCATTTTTCGTGGTCTTGCAGCCGAGCAGCATAGTTCGAAACCTCTTGGGCAGTTATCGAGACCAGCGGCGCGACGCCCACCCGAAGAGCAAGAAAGTGCTGGAATACGTTGAACAGATTGATGACATGCGATGCCGAGCTACGTTTCGCGAACACCAGCAACGTGTGCTTCAAGGAATCGCGCAGGAATGCCGCGTGCACCTCCACCTTGCCAAAATCCAAATGTAGGCGAAAGGGTCCGTCGGTCCAATGCCAGACATCGTCATGTGGTCGAAATTCAACGCCGCTTCTCGTGAACGCAGTCTCGGGCAGGTGGAGCGCGAGTCCAGTCGGAGGGCCTTCACTTGTCGTGATCGAGCTTGTCATCAAGTCGTTCCTGAAGTTTCAAAGACATCTCACGTCCCTTCTTCGCGGTATGTCTACGTGTGTATGTCGCCGCCATTTCCGAATTGTCGCTCCAGCCTTGCTGGCTGTTACGGGCCTTCTGCTCCACGGCATCACTAAGGCCTATCGTTTCAGCTTGCTCCGAAAAACGCTCGTTCCACGTATGTCGCATCACATGGCTCGTCAGCGCTACCGACAAACCAGGGCACGCCTCACGCAGTTGCGCGAAGATCTTGTCAATGCTCGACTGGGATAGTGCCTTCCCTTTGCCAGATACAATGACCTGTGGAACAGCACGCGCTGCCTTGATCTGATAGCGCACCTTGTTGATGTGGTTCCACAACACCCTCATGATGATGGGCGTCAGCTCAATCTCACGGTCATATGTCTTCGTGTTGGCTTGAATAGGGCGGGAATCTTCCACCGCATCGGCCCGCCGGATGATGCGCAGCTTCGGTTGGCTCGGATGCAGGTCTCCGATCTGCAAGCCAAGCAGTTCACCACTTCGCATTCCAGTGGCGAGCAGGAGGACCACAATGAGCCAGTTACGCTGGCGACCGAAGCCTCGGGCCCATAAGTTCTCTGGTGAATCAGGATGCACCAAGCTGACAAGCCGGTCCTGTTCCTCTTGGCTCAGACCTACGCGGGCGTCAAGTTTCGCTCGTCTAGACACAGGGGGAATGTGTTGCCGAAACGCGGTCAGCGCCTGGTCACTTTCCGCCTTGAGTTCCCGTTTTAATTCTTTTGGAAGGGTGGAACCGACGTAGTCGGATATGAAGGCGAGAAAGTCGGCGATGTATCGGAGGCGCGACGCCTGGGTTCCAGGGTCGACAGGCTTGCGATCGGCGGCGTTGCTCCGCCGACGCAGGCCCATTTTTGCAATGTGAATGACGTTGGACTTACTTTCATCTTGCTCATCCTCATCGAGGTCTCGGGCCCGATACTGGACCGCCGACGCTAGTCGGTTAAGTTCCACAGCGCTCAGAAACCGCCCCTCTGCCAACCGGTCGAGCAAATTGACCTTCGCATTGCCTAGCTCCCGGTAAAGAAGAGCAAGACTGCAACAGACGAAGTGGATCGTGTTCGCAGCTCGGCCCCGCTTTCGGAACGTGTCCAGAAAAACTGTCACTTCATGAACTGGAAGTCCATAAGGAACCTGTAGAACTGAGCAATGCTCTCCGTTCCGAAAGCGGATTCGCTTCGCGACGTATTGCGGCATCTACCCACCTTTTTTTTCGAGTAGTGGTTTAGTTGTTTATTCAGTAAAGCACAAAAAAATGTGTGGGTAAAGAAAAAGCCCGCGCTCCAAGGGAGGGCGGGCTGCTACCAACAAAAAACTGTGTTAGTCGGAATTAAAACGGAATATCGTCATCCATCTCGTCGAACCCGCCGCCGGCCGGTGCGCCCGGACGGCTGGCGCCACCACTGCCGCCGCTAGCGCCGCCACGCGGCGCGCTGGCCTGACCACGACCGCCGCCGCCACCACCGCTGCGCTCGGACGGTTCACGGCTGTAGCCGCCATCGTCGCCGCCACCGCCACCACCCATCGAGCCGCCACGGCCGCCGAGCATCTGCATCTGTTCGGCGACGATTTCCGTCGAGTAACGGTCGGTGCCGTCTTGCGCCTGCCACTTGCGCGTGCGGATGCGGCCTTCGATATACACCGACGAGCCTTTCTTCAGGTACTCGTTGACGATTTCAGCGAGGCGGCCGAAGAACGACACACGGTGCCATTCGGTCGACTCCTTCATTTCGCCCGACGTCTTGTCCTTGTAGCGATCGGTCGTGGCGAGCCGGATGTTCGCCACGGCGTCGCCGCTCGGCAGATAACGGACCTCGGGATCGGCTCCGAGATTGCCGACGAGAATGACCTTGTTCACGGATGCCATGCGTTTCTCCTGTTGATTCCGTTGCGGGCGGCCGGCCATATGCGGTTTCGTGCTGCGACCCTTTGGGCCGGAGATCGAAGCCGCGCCGCAGCCGTCCACCGATAAGTTCTGTTACGCCCTGCGCGGCGGCGGTTTCATGTTTGCGGCGATTATAAGCCAGCAAAACACGAGCCCCGAGCAGGCAAAAAACACGGCGCTTTGACCGTCCACTTTCAGCAGCCATCCGCCGATCACGCCGCCCATTGCCAGCCCGATCGACTGCGTGGTGTTGTACACGCCGGTAGCCGCGCCCTTGCGTGTTCCGGGTGCAAGTTTCGACACGAGCGAAGGCTGCGACGCCTCCAGCACGTTGAAGCCAAGGAAGTAGACGAACAGGATCGCCGCGACAGACAGAATGGTATGGGGTGCGAGGCCGAGTAACAACTGGCCGATCAGGATAAGCGCAATCGCACCCAGCAGGACCGCCTTCATCTTGCCGCGCTTTTCAGCCGCGATGATCGCGGGGACCATCATCACGAACGCAAGGCCCATCACCGGCAGATACACCTTCCAGTGTGAAGCGACCGGCAGGCCGCCCGCTTCCAGGATGCGCGGCACGACGAGGAAGAGCGCTGTCTGCGTCGCATGCAGCACGAGCACGCCGAAGTTCAGGCGCAGCAATTCCACGTTGTGCAGCACTTCGGCGAACGGTGCGCGCACGTGTACCGGCTTCGGCGCATCCGGCACGATCCACAGCACGACGCCGACCGCGAGAATCGAGAACACGCCGACAAGCGCGAAGAGGCCGCTCATGCCGACCCACTCGAACACGATTGGCGCGCCGACGATCGCCACGGCGAACGACACGCCAATGCTGCCGCCCACCATCGCCATGGCCTTGGTGCGGTGCTCCTCGGCGGTCAGGTCCGCGATGAACGCGATCACCGCCGACGACACGGCGCCCATGCCCTGGATCACCCGTCCGACGATGATCCACGTCATGTCGTGCGCGCCCGCCGCGACGAAACTGCCCAGCGCGAAAATCAGCAGACCGGTCGCGATGACCGGCTTGCGGCCGATCCTGTCGGAGATCCAGCCGTAGAAGATATAGAGCAGCGACTGCGTGACGCCGTACGCGCCGAGCGCGATGCCGACGAGCAGCACGTTGTCGCCGCCCGGAATCGTTTTCGCGTAGATCGAGAACACCGGCATGATCATGAAGAGGCCGAGCATGCGCAACGCGAAGATCGCAGCGAGTGACACGGTCGCGCGCAGTTCAGGCGCGCTCATGCGTGAAGATGTTGCGGATGGATTGGACATCGGAAACGATATTCGAGTGATCGGGGCGGCTAACCGCAGGGCAGCTGTGCGCGATGCGTTCAGCCCGGCGGTGTACCGCGCGCGACAGTCGGCATGCGGCACGGTGCGTTGCCCGGTGGCCCGCTGCTGGCTTGCTGTCGCGGCAAACGTCCCCATCTGAAGGGCCTGAAGCCCGCTCGCCGCGGCGCCTGACCGTGGCATGACAAACCTGCTTCGCGCCTTGCGGGCGTTGTCAGGAAGCCGTAACGACGGTCTGGAAAAGTCGTTATAGTAGCAGGTTTAGCCCCCCTCTCTTTCCGCCAGGTCATGGAATAACGCGTGGAACAAATCCGTATCCGTGGGGCCCGCACCCACAACCTGAAGAACGTCAATCTCGACTTGCCGCGTCACAAGCTGATTGTGATTACCGGCCTGTCCGGCTCGGGCAAATCATCGCTCGCCTTCGATACGCTCTACGCGGAAGGTCAGCGTCGCTACGTCGAAAGTCTGTCCGCGTACGCGCGGCAGTTCCTGCAATTGATGGAAAAGCCGGACGTCGATCTGATCGAGGGGCTTTCGCCCGCGATTTCAATCGAGCAGAAGGCGACCTCGCACAATCCGCGCTCGACCGTGGGCACGGTCACCGAAATCCACGACTACCTGCGTCTCCTGTACGCGCGCGTCGGCACGCCGTATTGCCCGGATCACGAAATTCCGCTCGAGTCGCAAAGCGTCTCGCAGATGGTGGACGCCGCGCTCGCGCTGCCCGAAGAAACGAAGCTGATGATCCTCGCGCCCGTCGTGGCGGACCGCAAGGGCGAGCACGTCGAGCTGTTCGAGGAAATGCAGGCGCAGGGTTTCATCCGTTTCCGGGTGAGCTCGGGCGGCGGCACGGCAAATGAAGGCGTCGCGAAAATCTACGAAGTCGATTCGCTGCCAAAGCTGAAGAAGAACGACAAGCATACGGTCGACGTCGTCGTCGACCGTCTGAGGGTGCGCGCCGACATGAAGCAGCGCCTCGCCGAATCGTTCGAAACCGCGCTGCGTCTCGCCGACGGCCGCGCGATCGCGCTGGAAATGGACACAGAGAAGGAGCATCTGTTCAGCTCGAAGTTCGCGTGCCCGATCTGTTCGTATTCGCTGCAGGAACTGGAGCCGCGGCTTTTCTCGTTCAACAACCCGATGGGCGCGTGTCCGGAATGTGACGGCCTCGGCCAGATCACGTTTTTCGATCCGAAGCGGGTGGTCGCGCATCCGTCGTTGTCGCTCGCGGCGGGCGCGGTGAAAGGCTGGGACCGGCGCAACCAGTTCTACTTCCAGATGCTGCAAAGCCTCGCGTCGTTCTACGAATTCGATATCGATACCGCGTTCGAGGACCTGCCCGAAAAGATCCGCAAGATCCTGCTGTACGGTTCGGGCAAGCAGACCATTCCGTTTTCGTACATGAACGAGCGTGGCCGCACGTCGATCCGCGAGCACGTGTTCGAAGGGATCATCCCGAATCTGGAGCGGCGTTATCGCGAGACCGATTCGGTCGCGGTGCGCGAGGAACTCTCGAAGTATCAGAACAACCAGGCGTGTCCGGCCTGCGAAGGCACGCGTCTGCGCCGCGAGGCGCGCTTCGTGCGCATCGGCACCGGTAGCGACGCCCGTGGCATCTTCGAAGTGAGCGGCATGCCGCTGCGCGACACACTCGGTTACTTCCAGACGCTGCGCCTGGAAGGCGCGAAGCGCGAGATCGCCGACAAGGTGGTGAAGGAAATCGTCGCGCGCCTGATGTTCCTGAATAACGTCGGGCTCGATTATCTGTCGCTCGATCGCAGCGCGGAAACGCTCTCCGGGGGCGAAGCGCAGCGCATCCGGCTCGCCTCGCAGATCGGATCCGGCCTGACGGGTGTGATGTACGTGCTCGACGAGCCGTCCATCGGCCTGCACCAGCGCGACAACGACCGGCTGATCTCGACGCTCAAGCATCTGCGCGACCTCGGCAACTCGGTGATCGTCGTCGAGCACGACGAAGACATGATCCGCATGGCCGATTACGTCGTCGACATGGGGCCGGGCGCCGGTGAGCATGGCGGCATGGTGATCGCCGAAGGCACGCCGAAGCAGGTGGAGGCCGATCCGGCGTCGATGACCGGCCAGTACATGTCGGGTGCGCGTAGCATCGAGTTTCCAGACGATCGCAAGCCGCCCGACGAGCGGTATCTGCGCATCGTCGAAGCGTACGGCAACAACCTGAAGCACGTCACGCTCGATTTGCCGGTCGGGCTCCTGACCTGCGTGACCGGCGTGTCCGGTTCGGGCAAGTCGACGCTGATCAACGACACGCTATATCACGCGGTCGCGCATCACCTGTACGGCTCGGCCACTGAGCCTGCGCCGTACGAATCGATCGAAGGGCTGGAACATTTCGACAAGGTCATCAACGTCGACCAGTCGCCGATCGGCCGCACGCCGCGCTCGAATCCGGCCACGTATACGGGGCTCTTCACGCCGATCCGCGAGTTGTTTTCCGGCGTGCCGGCGGCGAAGGAGCGCGGCTACGATCCGGGTCGCTTCTCGTTCAACGTGAAGGGCGGTCGCTGCGAAGCGTGTCAGGGCGATGGCGTGCTCAAGGTCGAAATGCACTTCCTGCCGGACGTCTACGTGCCGTGCGACGTGTGTCATGGCAAGCGCTACAACCGCGAGACGCTCGACGTCCAGTACAAAGGCAAGAACGTCAGCGAAGTGCTGGAGATGACGGTCGAGAACGCGTATGAGTTCTTCAGGCCGGTGCCGGTGGTCGCGCGCAAGCTGAAGACGCTGCTCGACGTGGGTCTTGGCTATATACGTCTGGGCCAGTCGGCGACCACGCTGTCGGGCGGCGAAGCCCAGCGCGTGAAGCTTTCGCTCGAACTAAGCAAGCGCGATACCGGTCGCACGCTATACATCCTCGACGAACCGACGACCGGTCTGCACTTCCACGATATCGCGCTGCTGCTCGAAGTGATTCACCGGCTGCGAGATCAAGGTAATACTGTCGTAATCATCGAGCATAATCTCGACGTGATCAAAACGGCCGACTGGCTGATCGATCTCGGGCCGGAAGGCGGCGCGGGCGGCGGGCAGATCATTGCCCAGGGCACGCCGGAGCAGGTGGCGAAGTCGAAAGCAAGCTTTACCGGAAAGTATCTGGCGCCGTTGCTGAAGCGCCAGGCGGCGGTTCAAAAATAAAACTGCGTCACCAGGTTGGGGACGGGAGAGTCATGACGAAGCGAAACCAGGCACCTGACGACAGGCACGTGCAGGATCTGCGCCCTCGCCCGGTGAGGCTGACGAGCGATATGAGTCTGCCGAAACTCTCCGCCGTCGAGATCGGCAGTTATATCGTGGCGCTTCTTGGGATGTGGGCAGTGTTGCAGTTGCACCTGCTCGGTGCGCTCCTCGCGGGCATGCTCGTCTATCAGCTCGTACACACGATAGCACCGCTGATCGAAAAACGGGTGTCGGGCCACTGGGGGCGCTGGATATCGGTGGTGCTGCTGTCGGCGGTGATCGTCGGCGGTTTGACGGGCATTACGATCGGCATCATCGAGCACTTCGAGCAGGACGTGCCGAGCGTGCAGAAGCTGCTCGAACAGATGATGCAACTGGTCGATCAGGCGCGCGGGCGTATTCCGCCTTCCATTGCCGCGTATCTGCCGGTCGACGCCGAGCAGATGAAGTCGAAGGCAGCGCTGCTGATGCACGAGCACGCCAGCATGTTGCAGCAGGGCGGCAAGAGCGTGGCGCGGGTCTTTGGGCACGTCGTGATCGGTATGATCATCGGTGCGATCATTGCGGTCGGCGCGACGCGTCACATGCAGCGGCTGCCGCTTTCGACAGCGTTCGTCACGCGTGTGTCGCGGTTTGCCGATGCGTTCCGGCGCATCGTCTTCGCGCAGATCAAGATTTCCGTGATCAACGCGACGTTCACGGGCATTTTCCTTTTGCTGATCCTGCCGCTGTTTCACCAGCGGTTGCCGCTGTCGAAAACGCTTGTGATCGTGACGTTTATCGTCGGCCTGCTGCCGGTGATCGGCAACCTGATTTCCAACACGCTGATCGTCGCGATTGCGTTGTCGGTCAGCTTTCCCGCGGCGGTGATGTCGCTGGTGTTCCTCGTGCTGATCCACAAGCTTGAATACTTTCTCAACGCGCGGATCGTCGGCGGACAGATCGAAGCGCGTGCGTGGGAGCTGCTCGTGGCGATGCTCGTGATGGAAGCCGCGTTCGGCATTCCCGGCGTGATCGCGGCACCTGTCTTCTACGCGTATATCAAGCGCGAGCTGATTTATCTGCGGCTGGTTTGAGCGTCTGCATCAGGATTGACATCAACTTCCGTGAACTTACGATAGCGGAAACGCACGGAGGTTGCCATGTCGCTGAAAGATCATTTCGATACGTTCGCACGCTACAACGCATGGGCTAACACGCGGCTCTATCACGCGGTCAGCCTGTTGAGCGACGCCGATTACCGCGCCGATCGCGGCGCGTTCTTTCATTCGATACACGGTACGTTGAATCATCTGCTCGTCACCGACCGGGTCTGGATGTACCGGTTCACGTCGGAAGGCGACGCGCCCGACAGACTCGATGCCATCCTGTATGAACGCTTCGACGATCTGCGCCACGCACGCGAACTTGAAGATCAGCGCATCACGGCGTACGTAATTTCGCTCGACGAAACCGCGCTCGACAGCATCATTACCTATCGGAGAGTGTCGTCACCGGAGGTGAAGACGCAGGCGCTCGCGCCCGGTCTTGCGCACTGGTTCAATCATCAGACCCATCATCGCGCGCAGGTCCACACGATGCTCACCGGACTCACCGGCGTCGCGCCAGAACTGGACCTGCTGATATTTCAGCGGATGTGGGCGGAAGGGCTCAGATGAAGTGAAGCCGCGGGATGTCGGCTGCTGGCGGAAATACGCACCAGCAACCATCAGGATGCCGGAAGAAAAACAATGCGCGAGGGCCGGCGGGTAAGGATGTCTCTACACACACGTAACGTTTGCCGTTTTGCGCGGCGCGACTAAAGCGGGTGACGTGCAGCGGAATCGACGGGGAGGGCGCGAGCCATTTCTCGATCTGCCCGCGCAGCGACTGTTCACTGGAATTTTTCATGTCGGGCTCCAGCGAACACTTCCCGCCGCGAATCCACCACATCGTCGGCGTGCTCTGGCGGCGCCGGGTCTTCTTCGTTCAGGATGCGCTCCAGTTCATTGCTGGCGGCGGCCGCCCGAAGCATTCTGCAATTAGCCGAATGCCGGATGTCGGAAAGCAGTCGAACCAGTTGACGCGCTGTTCTGCGTTTCATTTCACACCTCCCCGCACTGCACACCAAACTTAAGAAAGCACTTTAACTATAGGATCGAAAGGGCTGCTATTGCTAGTGTTTGGTTAAATAGCAACAGCTAGACCTGAAACGGACACGATCTGTACGGGCACCGCGCACCTTCACTGTGCGGCGGCGGTGTCTTGCAGTCTGTACGTTTGCGAGCGAAAGGCGCACGCGGTTGACTGCGGTTTCCGGGTGCTGGACTGTAAAGAGTTGCATGTCGTTCCCGAATCGAGGGGCCCTGGTTCTTCGATAAAAGCATGTTTCGTTCCAGTCATCCGAACGTCACGGATATCGACTTTTCGACATGCACCGAATATCAGCGCGACAAACTGATGACGAGCCTTATCGTGCCGGGAACGATCGCGGTGGTCATGACAGATGCGCGAGCGCATCGCGCATCGGCTGGCTGGGAACGACGATCGGCCCGGTGAGCGGCGAATCCAGATCGACGATGCCGTAAATCGCCGACGCGATCGATAGCGCACCGAGCGTGATCGTCACCAGTGCGAGCGCGTTGCGCGGCGCGATCAGTCCGAAGCTCAGAAAGATCACCGACAGCCAGAATGTGAGTATCAGGAAGAACGGGTCGGAAATCGAGCTGTGGGATTCCTCGATCAGTTTCCAGCGCGCCTTGCTCAGGATGGTGAACTGGTCGAGCGCTTCGGAGGCAAGCGTCCGATGGGCCGCGTCGGACGGATTCAGGCCGCGTATTTCGCTTTCAGCCAGGTCGAGCATGTGGCCGAGGCGGCGGTTCTCCAGATTCCGCGGATCGTGCGGAATGTTCTTCTGGTAGTAGTCGCCGGGCGGCGGCGTTTCCATGGGCCAGGTCGTCGCGATCGCTTCGGCCGTGTAGGCGCGCAGCAGCGTGCGTGCCTTCGATGCATCCGGACCGTAGTCGCGCAGCTTGACGTCGAGCTGGATCAGATCGGCGGCGTAGGCGCGGAAGTCGTTTGCGACCGTATCGAAACTGGTCTTCGCCGACGCCGTCATCAGTCCCAGTACCAGTGCGGCGAACGTGACCAGCATGCCGATCACGAGCTGGATCAGCTGCACAGTTTCATGCGCCTTGTGCTCTTCCGGCAGCAATGGCCGCACGAGCACGCCGACTCCCGTCGCGACCAGAAGCACGACGAACACCACCAGCCCCGATTCCACTTCGGTCATATCGCGATGCTTCGGTAATTGTAGCTTCGCTACTCTCCGTCAAGCCGCCGCGACAGGCAATGCTGGACATCCCGGTCCATATGCAGCGTCATGTTCGCGATGTGTGTCTTCCCGTGTTTTTCCGCCATCTCACGTGCCGTTGATCGCGCCGCATGCGCGGGCGAGGATCGTACCTGCGACACATTACGCCATGAGAAAGTCTGCCAATATCACAGGCATGAAAAACCGGCTCAGATACCTGTCCGCGGTCTGCGTGAACCTGCTGCTGCCGTGGCTCGCGTTTCGCCTCGCGGCGCCGCACTGGGGCGATGCAGGCGGTCTGCTCGCGTCCACACTGCCTTTGCTCGCGTGGATGACGTGGGATCTGTCGCGTCACCGTCACTTCGACGCGCTGAGCGCACTCGTGCTCGTCGGGATCGCGCTGTCGCTGGTTGCGCCTGGAATCAGCAGCGGTCCGGGAAAGCGCGTGCTCGAGGAACCGCTCGTGTCCGGGATGGTCGGCGCATCGTTTCTGGTGTCGCTGCTGTTTCGGCGCCCGATGGTGTATTACCTCGGCCGTTCGACGATCGCACGCGAAAGCCCGGCCCGCGCCGCCGAATTCGAGCAGAACTGGACAGTCCGCCCGGGGCTCGCGGCTGCGCTGCGCATGATGACGCTCGTCTGGGGTGTCTTCATGACGTCGGAGAATCTCGTGCGGTGCGCCATCGTCTATTCGTGGCCGGGCGATCCGCGCGCCGCGCATGCGTCGGCGCTGCTCGGCTATGCCGTCTACGGCGGGCTGACGGTGTGGACGGTCTGGTACCGGCGCCAGCGGATCCAGAAGGAGCCCGAAGCGGCGTCTCCCACGATGGCGGAATGACCGGCCGCTAGCCGTTGCCCCGGGCCACAGCCTCTGCCCCTGTTTCCGAAACATTGCGCCGCGTCAACTTCGACACGCGTGCGGCGCACTCACGCCTTCAAGTTTTCGGCGGCCAGGCCGTCAACCAGATATGTTGCGTCCGCTTAATGAAAAACGGATGGAGCGGAGCGGCCGGGATACAGCGAACACGCGGAAGCCCAGCCGTACACGAGGCGCCGGACTCGCCGGGGCTGCATCACGGAGAACAATGTATGTTGAAGAATTTGTCGATTCGCACGTACCTCAGCCTGATGATTGCCTTTTTCGGGATCGTCCTGCTCGTCGGTGCGGCGGCTGGCCTGCTGTCGCTGCGCGCCAGCAATGAATCGCTGCAACAGATGTACACGGTCGATACCCCGGCGGTCGCGGATCTGGAAGGCAGCGCCGGCCAGTTGTTGCGCCTGCGCCTTGCGCTCGCGACTTACGCGTCGCTAGTCGATCTGAACGACCACGCCGGCGCCGACGCCGTGCTCAAGCGCTTCGATCAGTATCAGAAATCGTCGAACGAACGTCTCGACCACTATTTGGGCAAGGCAGGTACCGATGACGACGAGCAGCGCCTCATCAAGGACATGCAGGACAAGCGCGACGCGTTCCTGCACGAAGGCGTCGAGCCTGCGATGGCCGCGCTGAAAGCCGGCGACAGACCCGCCTTCCAGCAGCTTCAGGCGCACAGGCTGCCGTCGCTCTATAGCAACTTCGAGAAGTCGATGCTCGTGCTGGAGAAACTGCAACTGGACCACGCCGAGCAGCGCTACGGCGACGCGCAGGTCCGCTTCAACGCTGTGAGCGTGATGGTCGCGGTCGGCATGGCGGTGTCGCTCGTGCTTGCGTGGGTGGGCCGCGTGGCGATGGTGCGCGCGATCGTGCATCCGGTGAACGCGACGATCGCGCAGTTCCAGCGCATCGCGGGCGGCGACCTGAGCGGCCGCGTCGCGATTACCGGCGACAACGAAATGGGTCAGCTCGCTTCCGCATTGCGCAAGATGCAGGAATCGCTGATCGCGACCGTGAACACGGTACGCAGCGGAACGGAATCGATCGATACCGGCGTGAGCGAGATCGCTTCGGGCAACGCCGATCTGTCGCAGCGTACCGAAGAACAGGCGGCTTCGCTCGAGGAAACCGCGGCGAGCATCGAGCAGCTCACGTCGACGGTCAAGCAGACGGCCGAGAACGCGAAGCAGGCCAGTTCGCTCGCGCAGGGTGCCTCGGGTCTCGCCGCTCAGGGCGGCGAACTCACACAGCAGGTGGTGGGCACGATGAACCACATCGTCAGCGATTCGCGCAAGATCGGAGACATCATCGGCGTAATCGAAGGCATCGCGTTCCAGACGAACATTCTCGCGCTCAACGCCGCCGTCGAAGCGGCGCGCGCCGGTGAACAGGGCCGCGGCTTCGCCGTGGTCGCGAGCGAAGTGCGTTCGCTCGCGCAGCGCAGCGCCGGTGCCGCGAAGGAGATCAAGGGCTTGATCGGCGAATCGACGGCGCGTGTCGAAGCGGGTGCGGATCTGGTCGAGCGCTCGGGCTCGACGATGACGGAAATCGTCGACGCCATCACGCGGGTGAGCGCCATCATGAGCGAGATCGCGGCGGCTGCGTCGGAGCAGAGTACAGGCATCGATCAGGTGAACCTCGCCGTCGCGCAGATGGACGAGGTGACGCAGCAAAACGCGGCGCTCGTCGAGCAGGCGGCTGCTGCGGCGAGTTCGCTCGAAGACCAGGCGCGGCGCCTGACGGCCGCGGTCGCGGTGTTCCATACGGGCACGGGCACGGCGGCTTCCCTGAATACCCGCGTGGAGCGGCGCCCGGCTGCGTTGCCGGCGCCGGTGGCCATCTGACTTCAGGTTCGGGCCTGACTGAAACCTTGGGTTCCGAAGTGAGAGCGACGCCCGCGTCTTCGCGGCGCGTCGCTTTTTTTCGACTCAGCTGAAAAGGCGCTGCAACGCGGCGCGGGCGTTGGCGACGAGATCGTCCTCGCCGGGACGGCCCGGCAGCAGATGAAACTCCACCGCCGGCAACGCAGGAAGGCGTACCGAAGCGGGGCAGGCGACAAGTCCCCCGCCAATCGACGACTCGTTCAGGCACGAGATGCCGAGACCCGCCTTCAGCGCGAGCTGCAAGCCTGCCACGCCGGACGCCGAATGCGAGATCACGTAGGGCACGTCACGTTCGTCGAGCAGTTTCACGACAAAGCGCTGTAACTGGCAGCTGGATGGCAGCAGCACCAGCGGATAAGGCGTCGCGATACGCGGGTCTGCATCGGCCGATGTTACCCACACCAGTTTTTCGCGGCGGATAACCGAGCCTTTCTGGCGGCCGTTTCCGGCGGCGGCACGCTTGCTTTCGGGTGTCACGAGGCGTAGCGACAGGCCGATGTCGAAGCTCGTGTCGTCGCTGGCGCTGTCGATGACCGCGCTCGGCAGCACCGTCACGTGCAGACGCAGACGCGGATGCTGTTCCGAAAAGGTCTTCAGCACACCCGCGATTTCGTGCGGCCGGTAGTAGTCGGTGATCGCGATCCGCAGTTCGCCGTCGAGCGCGCGCCCCTGCAGGTCCTCGAACGCCGCTTCGCTCATCGCGAGAATGCGGCGCGCGTGAGCGAGCAGCTTCGTGCCGGCGGGCGTCGCGGTGACGCCCTGTTTGCTGCGCACGAAGAGCGGCTGCCCGGCGCGCTCCTCGAGCTTTTTCACCTGTTCGCTGACCGACGACTGCGACAGGAACACTCGCTCCGCAGCCCCCGAAACAGTGCCGGCCTCGACCACGGCGACAAAAGTTCGAAGCTGCGCAAGATCGAACGCACGCTGGTTCATGATTCGGAAACTCCGATGAAAGTGATCTGATTTTCCCGCTTTTCCGATGGATAGTCCATCCGTACGATTGCGTCATCGAACCATCGGGAGGTCATATGAGCGGTCATCTTTCACCCGGTATATCCGGTGCGCGGGGGCGCGGCCATCGCTGGAAAGTGCTAGGCGTCGGCTTCGCGGCCAACGCGAGTTTTTCGGCGGCGTTCTCCGGCATTCCAACCACGGCGGTGTTTATCCGCTCTGGCTATCACGTCGATAATCACGCACTTGGGCTCCTCTTTGGCATGCTCGGGCTGGGCATTGCGGTGAGCGAGCTGCCGTGGGGCGTGCTCACAGACCGCTGGGGCGACCGGCGGGTGTTGCTGCTCGGCCTCGGACTTACCGCGGCGGCGCTCGCGGCGATGGCGGGGTTCGTGTCACCGAAGGGCGCGTACGTGCCCGGTGTCCCGATGCTCGCGGCGGGGCTACTGCTGGTCGGGCTGCTGGGCGGCAGCGTCAACGGTTCGAGCGGTCGCGCCGTCATGGCGTGGTTTCGCGAAGGCGAACGCGGCCTTGCGATGAGCATCCGGCAGACGGCTGTGCCGGCAGGCGGAGGCGTTGGCGCGCTGGTCCTGCCGGCGCTGGCTGCGTGGCACGGCTTCGCGTGCGTGTATGGCGTGCTGGCGGTGCTGTGCGCGGTGACGGCAGGATTCGCATGGCGCTGGCTGCATGAACCGCCTGCCGTGGAAGGCGTCGCGCGTGCCACGCGTGAAGACGCGCGCACGGCGCCTCAAACCTCGCCGCTGCGCGACGTCCGGATCTGGCGCACGGCGCTCGGCATGGGCGTGCTGTGCGTGCCGCAACTGACCGTCGTGACGTTCGCCACCGTTTTTCTGCACGACTTCGGCCGCGCGGGCCTGCTCACGATCAGCGTCACGATGGCGGCGGTGCAGACGGGCGCGGCCATCATGCGCGTCTGGAGCGGTCACTGGACTGATCGTCGCGGTAACCGCCGTGCATACATGCGCGCGTGCAGCCTTGTTACCGCACTGCTGTTCGCGCCGCTTGCCGTGCTGACGGCAGGCGTGGGCGCGTCACATGCGGCGATGGCGACCGTGTTCGCCGCGACGATCGTGCTGGGTGGCGTGTCGGCCTCGGCATGGCACGGCGTCGCCTTCACCGAACTGGCGACGCTCGCCGGCACGCGCCGCGCCGGCACCGCGCTCGCGATCGGCAACACCTGTGTGTTCATGATGATGTTCGTCACGCCGCTCGCCATTCCGCTGGTGCTGTCGATCGGATCGTGGCCGCTCGTCTGGGCAATGGGAAGCCTCTGCGCACTGGCTGCGCTGCCTGTCTTTCCGCGGGCCGCCGTTTCGCGTGGCGTCAAGCCGACGCCGGCGTGAATCAGTTTCAATCCGGCCGGCGGAGATTTCTAGCCAAACTACGATTTGTCATACGATTCAGAGCACTCTGATTTTTGTTCTCTTTTTGTGGTGATGTGATCAGGCATGGAGCGCGCCGGTTTTCCCAGGCGCGCTCCGGGTATCGACTTCACACCTATACCAACATGGAGAGAAAACATGCCGAAAATACGGGTCGTCGTCGCCGACGATCATCCCTTTGTCGTGATCGGCGTTCGTGCGTCGCTCGCATTGCACGAGACCATCGAAGTCGTCGGCGAGGCGAACGGCCCGCAGTCGCTGATGCGGCTGCTCGAGCGCCAGCCGTGCGACGTGCTCGTGACCGATCTGACCATGCCGGAAGCGGGCGCACCGGCCGAAGACGGTCTGCGTCTCATGCGCCGCATCCGCCAGAGCTGGCCGCAGATCCGGATCATCGTGCTGACGAGTCTCACGAACGCCGGCATCCTGCGCTCGATCATGACCGATGGCGTTTCTGGCGTGCTCAATAAAACCGGTTCGATGGAAGAACTGGCGACGGCAGTGCGCACGGTCAGCTACGGACGCTCCTACGTCAGCAAATCGATTCTCGCCACGCTGGCGGAAGCCGGCTCGGAAGCGAGCGAGATGACGGTAGTTCCACGCCTGTCGCCGCGTGAAACCGAAGTGGTCGGTCTTTTCGTCAGCGGGCTGTCGATCAGCGAAATCGCGCGCCGGCTCGATCGCAACGTGCGTACCGTCAGCCGTCAGAAGCGCGACGCGATGCTCAAGCTGGGTGTAAGCAATGATCCAGGCCTGTTCGCATTCATGCGTGCACACGGCATGGCGTGAAAAGAATCGGATGACTAAGCAAATGAAGGACGTTGTCGGGGAGAATGGGGGATTTAAGACCTTTCTTATGTCGAGCGGATGGTAAATATTCGATTCTCGATCTGGCAGACAGGACGCCCGCACCACGCGGGCATCCACGTGCAGACCCGCGCCGGAGACGAACCTCATGACCCACCCCCGCCTTAGCGACAGCAGCGACACCGGCGAACCTGCCACCTCGATTCGAACCATCATCGCCGACGATCATCCACTCGTTTTGCTTGCCGTGGAACACCTGTTGTCGGGCTTTCCGAACATCAGGATCGTGGGGCGCGCATCGAACTCGGGCGAGGTGCTCACGCTGGCAGAGGAGGTGCGCTGCGACCTCGTGGTAATGGACCTGCATATGCCGGGTGATGAGCACAGCGACGGGCTTGAAGCCATTGCGCACTTTCGGGCACGTCATCCGCATGTCGCGCTGGTCCTGCTGACCATGGAATCCGACGCGCAGGCCCTGCAACAGGCTGTCAATCTCGGTGCAAACGCGGTGGTGAGCAAGCGCGACCGCATCGACCTGATCAACGTGGCAATCGTGACCGTGCTGGCGCGCGAGTGCTACCTTGGCCCGACGGTTCGCGCGCAACTTTCCGACGCCACGCGAATGCGTCAGCTCGATCAGGTGCGCCAGCTACTGTCACGCCGCGAGATGGAAGTGTTTACACATTACGCGACCGGTCTCGGCGTGACTGAAATCGCAACGCGGCTTGGACGCAGCGTCAAGACAATCAGTGCGCAGAAGTGCACGGCAATGAAAAAGCTCGCCCTGCACACCGATGTCGAGCTGTTTCGCTTCGCGGTCGACCATGGTGTCGTGACCGAAGCCGCCGTGCAGGCCGCGCGTTGAAAGAAACCGTTCGCGTCATCCTTGCCGACGATCACAGCAGCGTGCGGCACGGCCTGCGTTCGTTGCTGTCGGCCGCGCCGCACGTGCGGGTTGTCGGCGAGGCCGCCGATACCCAGGCGCTCGCCGAACTGCTGGATCACTACCACTGCGACGTGATCATCTCCGACGTCGCCATGCCCGGTATCGGTGGTGAGAGCAATGCGGTGTCGCTGTTGCGCCGTGTGCTGAGGGAGTCGCCGCATCCGCAGGTTGTCGTGCTGACGATGATCCATCACACGCACACGTTGCTCGGGCTGCTGCACATCGGCGTCGGCGCAATCGTCGACAAACGCGATGCGCCTGATTCACTGCTGGGTGCCATCGAAGCAGTGGTCGCCGGCACGTTATGGTTGTCCGGTCACGCGCGGCGCGCACTGGAAGCCGCCGATCCGTCCTCGCAACCGCGGCTGGGCGTGTTGAGCCCGCGTGAGTGGGAAATTTTCCAGATGTACGCACACGGTATGACGATCGATCGCATCGCGCGAACGCTCGATCGCAGCAGCAAGACGATCAGCACCCAGAAACGCAGCGCAATGCGCAAGCTCGGCCTTACTTCCGAAGTCGAGCTTGCTGATTACGCGCGACAAACCGGTTTGATTTAAGCGTGTCGCCGGTTCCGCGGGCGCAGTCAATTTAGGAATCGTCCGATAAATAGCGCGGAAGGCGGACCCCATACTCGCGCGTCCCGGGTGAAACTGGCTCCTATATATTTCGTTATGCATATCGAATATCTTATTCTTAATGCGAATTTCGCTGTCGTGGCGAGCGACGGGGATGCGACGGAGACGGCATGTCCAGTCTGAGTGGCCGTCTGCTCACGGAAGCAGCGGGCACGGCCTGGATCGTGTTTGTCGGCTGCGGCAGTCTGATTCTGAACGGTGCGCTTTCGCAAGGCAGCGGTGCGGGCCTTGTGGCACCGGTCGCGTTCGGGCTCGCGCTCGCCACCGCCAGCTATGCCGCGCGTGGGCTGTCCGGCGCGCACTTCAATCCTGCCGTGACGATCGGCTTCGCCGTCGCGCAACGCTTCCGCGTGAGCCACCTGCTGCCTTATATCGCCGCGCAGATCCTCGGAGCGACGGCGGGCGCCGCCTTGCTCGACATCGTCGCCGGCGGCCGGCCCGGGTTCGATCTTGCGATCAGCGACTTCGGTGCGAACGGCTATGCGGAGCACTCACCCGGCGATTTCCAGTTGCAGTCGGCGCTTGTACTCGAACTGACGATGTCGCTCGCGTTCGTATGGATGAATCTTCAGATATCCCGGCGTGCATTGCGCACGATCGCGCCCATGGTGAACGGCGCCTGTCTATGCGCGATCTACGTGATTGCCGTACCGGTCACGAACGGTTCGATCAATCCGGCGCGTTCGAGCGGGCCGGCGCTCTTCGTCGGTGGTTGGGCGCTCGATCAGCTTTGGCTTTTCTGGGCCGCACCGATCGCCGGCGGTGTGCTCGCCGGTCTTCTGCATTCATGCCCAGGCGTCGATCGGAAAGCGCGTGCAGCCGGGGTGACACGCAAGGCGGTGGAACGCCCGTGATTCCGCCGCGCCGATACCCAGAACCCAAATGAAGATTCAGTTCGCGTTTTCGCGGCGGGACCTCGTGCAGCGTGTGATGCATTGCATGCTGGTTTGCGTGGTGTTCGCGTTTGCGTCGGTTGCTCACGTCGCGCTCGCAGTTGTGCCGTTGGAGTCCGCATCGGCCACGCTGACCGATGTATCCACGGCCGGATTGACCATCGGCGTGCTCGCGGGCGGCTGGGCCCCGTTCGAGAGCGTCAATGGCGCGAATCTGAACGGCCTGAGCGTCGACTATCTGCGTGCGCTCACCGGCCCGGGCGTGAGGCTCGAAACCCGCACGTACGCCGACATGCCGCAACTGCTCGACGCCGCGTGCGAAGGGCAGATCGACGTTCTGATGAGCGTCGCACGCACGCCTGAGCGCGATCGTTGCCTGTTGTTCACTGCGCCGTACTTTCGTGCGCCGTTATCCGTGGTGACGCGCGAGGAGCGCAGCGCGTCCTTCACGCGCAGCCAGTTGCAGGGCGCCCGTCTCGCAATCGAAAAGGGTTTCGCGCTTGAGGGCTTCCTTGCCGCGCGCTATCCACACGCCCACGTTCTCACCTATACCGATACGCTGGCCGCACTCGCTGCCGTCGAACGTCGCGAAGCCGATGCGTATCTCGGCTTCGCGCCCGCGGTCCGTTCGCAGCTTTCCAGTGGCGCATTCGCTCACCTCGATGTCGCGTTCGACGAGACAGGGCGTACCGGCGAATTGCGCTTCGCCGTACCGCGCCAGCGTCCCGCGCTGCGCGACGATCTCGATCGCGCGCTGTCGGCGATGTCGCAGGATGAGCGGCATCGTATCCGCAACCGGTGGATCGTTCCGTCCGCGCCACTGCGCGGAATCGGGTCGGTCAGCGCGATGCGTCTGCTGCCGTTTCTGATCGCGATCGGCGTAATCCTGTTTGTGACGTTGCGCGCTTATGCACTGCTGCAACGTGAAATGCGACTGCGCAAGCGTACCGAGCGCGAACTCGCGACACAGCTCAATTTCCAGCAGACGATGATGGAGATGGTGCCTTACCCGCTCGTCGCGAAGGATCTCGACGGGCGGTACATCGCCGTCAATCGTGCGTATGAGGCGTCCACAGGACTCGCCCGCTCAGCGGTGATCGGCCGGACGAGCCTCGATGTTCAGGCCTGGGGCGCCGCGAACAGCGTGAGTCTCGACCACATGACGCGACGCACGCTCGAAAGCGGCGCGTGGCAGCAGATCGAGCTGGAATTCACCGGCCGCGCGGGCGACGTTCGACACGGCCTGTTCTGGACATGCATGTGCACGGGCATCGACGGCACGCCTTCGTGCGTGCTTGGGACACTCGTCGATATCACCGATATCCGTAACGTGGAAGTGCTCGCGCACGAAACCGAGCGGCGCCTCTTCGACGTCACGCGTTCGCTTCCGGCCGTTGTGTTCCAGTTGCGTCGCGACCCGTCCGGCGCATATTCCTTTCTCTACGTGGGCGGCGACACGCAGGGCCTGCTGGGCAACGATGGCCGCGCGCTGACCGAACCGGGCAGCCTCGATTTCAGGCGCGTCTGTGCGGAAGATCGACGCACGTTGATGGTTGCCCTCGTGCGCTCGGCGCGCTCGCTGCAGCCGGTTCACGTCGAATTTCGCCTCGACGGCGGCGCGCCCGGTTTTCGCTGGGTGCATGCGGAACTGGTGCCGCGTCGCGAGGCGGCGCACAGCATCGTGTGGAGTGGCTACGGCGTCGACGCGAGCGCCGATCACGCCCGCGCCGACGAACTGGCGCGCGCGCGGGACGTCGCCGAAGCGGCATCGCGCGCGAAGGACGATTTTCTCGCGATGATGAGTCACGAAATCCGCACGCCGATGAACGGCGTGCTGGGTCTCGTCGAAGTGCTGGAACGTACGCCGCTCAACGCCGATCAGGGCGAGATGCTCGGCATGATCCACGAGTCGGCGGGCGCGCTGCTGCAGATTCTCGATGATCTGCTCGATTATTCGAAGATCGAGGCGGGCCGGCTCACAATCGAATCGGAGCCGGTCGAACTGCGCGAACTGGTCGACAACGCAGTCGGGCTGCTTGCGGGGCGTGCGCACGAAAAAGGACTGAAAGTGCGTGTCGACGTCGAGCCCGATGTGGCCGCGAGTTTGCGCGGCGACAGCGTGCGGCTGCGACAGATTCTCTTCAATCTGCTTGGCAACGCGATCAAGTTCACGCCAGCCGGCGAGGTGGACGTGCGGGTCGCGTTGCGTGAGCAGACGGACAGCGTGCAGACCGTCGATATCGTCGTCGAAGATACGGGCATTGGCATCGCGCCGGACGTGCAGGCGCGACTTTTCGAGCCGTTCGTGCAGGCCGAATCGTCGACGACACGGCGATTCGGCGGCACGGGACTCGGGCTGACGATCTGCCGCAAGCTGGTCGATCTGATGGACGGCACGCTCGAGCTGCAGAGCACGCCTGGAACCGGCACGCGCATGACACTGCGGCTCGCGATGCCGGTCGAACGAAAAAGCCATACCGCTGGCCGGTTGCGGGGTAAACGCGGCATGGTTGTCATCGCCGACACGCAGGTGGCCGAGGCGATGATGCACTTCGGCGAGGCGCTTGGGCTTGCGCTGGAGCGCGTCTCGCCGGCCGCGCTCGACAATTCTACGTCTGCGATGTTCGCCGCTGTCGATCTGCTTTTCATCGTTGAAGGCCTGGTCATCCCGAACGAGGTTCCCTCGCATGTGCGCGTGGTGTGCCTGACGGAAAAGCCGAAGCCGACGGGTTATCGCATCGTTGACGACAACGTCAGGCTCAGTATCAATCCGATTTCATGGCGCGGGCTGGGCGCGGCGTGCGCAGCGGCGCTGAGCGGCCTCGCAGGCGTGCCCTCGCGGCAGACCGACGCGATCGAAACCGGGGGCGTCGAGCCCGATCGCGAGCGCGCGATGGCGAGCGGGCGGCTCGTGCTCGTGGCCGAAGATCATCCGGTCAACCAGGAACTGATCCGTCATCAGCTCGCGCTGCTCGGCTTCGCGTGCGACGTGGTCGATGACGGCGCCGAAGCCCTCGCCGCACTTGAGCGCACGCACTACGGTTTTCTGATAACCGATTGTCACATGCCGAATCTGTCGGGCTACGAACTGGCGCGGGAAGTGCGTTCGCGTGAAGGCAGACACGGAAAGGGCGATGCGATGCGGCTGCCGATTCTCGGCATCACCGCCAACACCGCGCCGGAAGACTTGCGGGCTTGCCGCGAAGCCGGGATGGACGACTGCCTTGTCAAGCCCACGCGTCTTGCCACCTTGCGCGATTATCTCGCGCGCTGGTTTGGCGCGGATATCACGCGTGAGCCGGGCGAAACCTCGCAGATAACGGACGTCGATGACACATCCTTGACGGGTCGTTCTACGCCCCTGCCGACGCGCGCATTCGTGCCGGTCGACCTCGCTTATATGACCCAGTTGTGGGGAAGCGAGTCGACGGTAAAGTCGCTGCTCGATGCGTTTGTCTCCGCGGTGCGCGACGACCTGCGCGCGTTGCCAATGTTACTGGAAGGCATCGACAAGGCGTCGCCCGTCGATTCGTCACCCGTCGATTCACCGGACATCGAACCGTTGCGGGAGTGGCACCACCGCGTGACGGGTGCTGCGGGTGTGCTGCAGTATCCGCCATTGCTCGAGTTACTGGAGCGGTACCGGCAAGGGATGCAGCAGTGGCCGTCCGCACAGCTTCGCGCGGAGGGGCACGCACTCGTCGCGCAGTGCGGGACGATTCTGGACGGTATCGAAGAGCAGGCGGCACTGCTCGCCTGATGATGTGTGACGCGACTGTGTCACGGCAAGAAAGACAACGTGACCAGCGCGGTACAGACGAAAAAAACGCGGCCGTAGCCGCGTTAAAGGTTTGGAGACATCCTTCGATGAAGGAGTCGCTTCTCGCAGGTCGGAGAGTACGCGTTCCGTGCCGAAAGATTGAGACCAGATTCTGCAATTAACTATTGGAATATATGGAAAGGTGCGCGGGCGGCAGGCCGGCGCGGAAGTAATTCACCGTGAAATCCACGAACGAACGCGTCTTGGCCGATACGTGGCGACGACCCGGATAGACGAGCGATAGCTCCTTGTCAGCATCGAGGATGCGCCAGTCGGGTAGCACGCGTACCAGCACGCCTTGCGCGAGATCCGCCGCGACGTGGTTCCCGGGAAGAATCGTGATGCCCATGTCCGCCAGCGCGGCCTGCCGGAGCATGACCGAATTGTTGACTGCATAAGCGGGGTTAAGACTTACCGTCTGAGCGTGCCCGTCCGCGTGTGCGAAGCGCCAGGTCGAACTGTGAATGTCGGCTGACGGCGCCAGAAAGGTGTGCGTGACCAGCTGGTCGGGTTGCTCCGGCGCGGGATACGTCTCCAGATAACGCGCGGACGCGACGGCGACCGGATGCACCTTGAATAGCGGACGCCGGATCATGGTTTCGCTGCTGATTTGCCCCGGTACGACGATGCCGGCATCGAAGCCTTCTTCGATCAGATCGACCGGCCGGTGCAACAGCGTGACCGACAGCTTCACCTTCGGATGCTGCGCGTGATAGTGCTGCAGCAGCGGTGTCAGACCGAAGAGCGAGAACGACGCCACAGCGACGAGCTTGAGCGTTCCCGAGGGCTCGCTGGCACTGCGCGCAACCTGCGATTCCACCGTCTCGATCTGGTCGAGCACCTGACGGCAGCCATCTGCATATTCATGGCCGGCTTCGGTCAGCGAAAGGCTGCGCGTGGTGCGGTTGACGAGCCGCGTGTCCAGATGCGTTTCCAGCAGCGCGACATAGCGTGTCACCACGGCATTCGACAGACCGAGACTTGCGGCGGCGCGCCCGAACGAATTATTCTCCGCGACCTGAAGAAAGACGCGCATGGCCTGAAGCAGATTCATCGACAGTTCTTATACCGGAAAGCACGCGTGTAGCGCGTGAAAGAGCGGGATGCTAGATGAGTGTGCTCACTCTCGAAACGGGAATTCTCTGAAACATTCGCAAGGACTCACGTATCCCGATTTAATCGAAAAAATGCGTGTGGCGCATCGACAACGCTTTATCTAGATAAGTATGGCGAAATAAATATAGAGACAAGAGAAAATCCTTTGTCATCAAGATCAATACACGCAAGGTCGCGCGGTTTTTGAATAAATCAAAAAATGTTTTGTGCGCTTGCGAGTGGCCTCGATAAAACCCAGCCCCCACACTTTGACACGCAGATAGAACCGGTAACGGTCCAGGCCTCGTGTGCGTACCGATACCGCCCAGGCCTGAAGTTGCGCCACGCAATCAATCGAGTCAGTCGACTCAGTATCAAGGGGCTTTACATGAAAAAAACTCTGGTTCTCGCGGCTGTGTCCGCAACTTTCGCCACCGCCGCCAGCGCGCAGAGCAGCGTCACGCTGTACGGTGTGATCGACGCAGGCTTCACGTACGTCCAGAATGAACGCACGAGCGTGACCGATCCGGACGCGCACGGCCCCGCTTACCGTATGACGGGCGGCAATCTTCAGGGTAGCCGCTGGGGCATGCGCGGCGCGGAAGATCTCGGTGGTGGCATGAAGGCCGTGTTCACCCTCGAAAGCGGCTTCGACGTCATGAACGGTCACAACGACGTGAATAACAAGCTGTTCAACCGTCAGGCGTTCGTGGGTCTGTCGAGCGATTACGGCACGCTGACGATGGGTCGCCAGTACGACTCCGTGGTCGACTACCTCGGGCCGCTCACGGCGACGGGCAGCTGGGGCGGCACGTATTTCGCGCACCCGGGCGACAACGACAATGCGAACAACTCGATCCGGATGAACAACTCGGTCAAATATCAGAGCGCGAACTACGCGGGCCTGTCGTTTAGCGGCCTGTACGCGTTCTCGAACCAGACCGACGGTTTCGCGGACAACCGCGCGTACAGCGTCGGTGCCGGCTACCAGGCAGGCGGCCTGAAACTGGGCGCGGCTTACCTGCAGATTCAAGGCTCGAACCTGAACAGCAGCGGCGCCGTGCAGGACGGTCCGTTCGCGGGCAACGCCGTGACTAGCCAGACGCAGCGCACGTGGGGTCTCGGCGGTAGCTACGAGTTCGGTGCCGCGACTGTCGGCATGGTGTACACGCAAAGTCGCTATCAGTTCGCATACGGCGACGGTTCGATCCGCTTCAACAACTACGAAATCAACGCGCGCTACAACCTGACGCCGGCACTGGCAGTGGGTGCGGCCTATACGTACACGCAGGCCGTGGAGTCGACGCTCAACGCAGCGAATACGTCCAGCCACTGGAACCAGTTCGGCCTGCAGGCGGACTACGCGTTGTCCAGGCGCACGGATATCTATGCGGAAGGCGTGATGTCGGCCGGTGGCAACGGCGCATTGATCCCGACGCAGGTCTTCGGTACGAATGCGCCGTCGAGCTCGCGTAACCAGATCGTGGTCACGACGGGTCTGCGTCACCGCGTCTAAATCGCTTCCGCGTAGCGTGCAAGCCACGCAGGGAGTGAGAAAAAGCACCGTTCGCGGTGCTTTTTTTGCTCTGAGCCGGCGAACACGTGACCACAAACGACTCCGGCGGATTTGCACTAGTATGTGATGCGCCCCGTGCAATCGATTCCTTTACGCCCGGCGCTATACAGGAGAACTGGATGAACACGTTTCGCAGGCTGAATCTGGCTGTCGTGTTGTGGGCCTTGGCGTCGGGGGTGGCATTCGCGGATACCGTCGCGCTGAAGGCCGATCTGCAACCGTCCAGCGAAGTACCGCCGCGTGTGAGCCATGGCCACGGCGATCTGAACGCGACATTCGATACGTCGACGAAAACCCTGCAATGGACCATCACTTACGGCGACCTTTCCGGCCCGGCGACGATGGCGCATTTCCACGGTCCCGCGCCGGTCGGGCAGAACGCGAAGGTCCAGGTGCCAATCGCCAGGGACGCGCTTGCCAGTCCGATCAAGGGATCGGCGACGCTGACCGAGCAACAGGTGACGGATCTGATGGGCGGCCAGTGGTACTTCAACATCCACACGGCACAGAATCCGAGCGGTGAAATCCGCGGACAGGTGTTGCCGGCGAACTAGCTGTTCACCCGCAGCGCGGCTGGGCGTTGCGCGGCGGGCGGTCTTTGGACCCGGAGCCGACCGTCAGGCCCTGCGCCCGTGATTGCACGTACCATGACGGCTCACCTTTCGATGAGATCGACCCGATGAGCTGGCAAAGCACGCTCGCATGCTGGTTTCTGCGCAGGCAGTTCCGTCCGCGCACCCTGGACCCGGTGATCGACGTGGAGCACGCCCGCGCGCTCACCGCGAAACGTGTGTGGGCGCCGCGCGTGCCGCGCGGCTGGGCATTGCGCGAGCAGTATCGCCCGGGTGATGCGCCGATGCGTGGCGAATGGCTCGAACCGACTGCACCGTCGGACGCAGCCCGGGCTATTCCGCGACGCACGATCCTTTATCTGCACGGCGGCGGGTATTACTTCTGTTCGCCGCAATCACATCGTTCGCTCGTTTTCGAACTGGCGAGACGCGCCAGTGCGCGGACGTTTTCACTCGACTATCGTCTCGCGCCCGAGCATCGCTTTCCTGCGGCGCTCGACGACGCCGTCGCCGCCTGGCGCCAGTTGCTGACCGATGGAACGCCTGCCGGATCGATCGTGATCGCCGGCGATTCAGCGGGCGGCGGTCTTGCGCTCGCGACGCTCGTCGCGCTGCGCGATGCCGGCGATCCAATGCCGGCCGGCGGTGTGCTGTTCTCGCCATGGACGGATCTCGCCGCAACCGGCGACACGATCCGCAGCAACGATGGCCGCGACCCGATGTTCAGCGGCCCGGCCATCGCGCGTGCCGCGCAGGTTTATCTGGGCGATACGGCGGCGACGCATCCTCACGCGTCGCCGTTATACGCGGACCTGCACGGGTTGCCGCCGCTCTTCATGCAGGCCGGTGACACCGAAGTGCTGCTCGACGACACGCGACGCGTCGCCAACCGGGCACGCGAAGCCGGCGTTCACGTCGAATGCGAAATCTGGCCGGAGATGCCACACGTCTGGCAGATCTTCGCGCCGTTCATCCCGGAAGCCGGCGCGGCGCTCGACAAGGCGGCCGCGTTCGTCAACCGGGTGACGTCGGTGCGTGCGGCTCAGCCGTCGAGCGAGACATCGACCGTCTGATACGTTGCCTCGACGAGCGCCTGTCCGTACTGGCGTTCCAGCCGGCGCACGGTGAAATGGCCGTGCGCGACCTGCTGGAAATGGTCGATGAAAACCGTGTTGACCATCGCGCCCAGCACCGCGCCGATCGCGGGAATCGACTTCGCCGCGATCTGTTCGCTGACCTGCACTGAAAACCGCGAAGCGATTGTGTTGAGGAGTCGCAGCAACGCCGCCGAGCCGTGCGAGGTCATGCCTTTTGCGGCGATTTCCGAGGTCGCCTTCGATACCGACTGCGCGAGCGCGCCGCGCACGATGAAATAGCCGAGGTCGGCGTCGTCGTCGGTTTTCGACGTGCCGCCCATGCCGAGCACCGTCAGGCATTGCAGTTGCGTGTCGATATCGGACAGATCTTCACCTTCGCTGCGCGCGATGTCGCAGATCGAACGGAACATCAGCGTGGTCGTGACCGGTAACTCGACCGGCAGCGCGAACAGGCCGAACGCGCCACCTGCCGCGCCGGTCGTCGCCACGGCGAATTTGTGCAGCAGATTGCTCGGTTTGTCGGGCGCGGCGAACGGACCGGCGCCGGCTGCGCGGCCGAGCGTTTTCAAGGCGATCTGCAGGCATTTGCGCAGCGCGGCCTGCGTCGCGTCCGTCACCTTTTCGTTGGCGACGCCTGGCATGCGTGCGATCAGCTTCTCCAGCGGCGCACCGACAATGCTCGCCAGCTTCATCGCAAGCCCCGGACTTTCGAGTTCGTGTTTTGCGTGGCGCAGCGCTTTCAGATCCTCGGTCGACAGTTCCTGTGCGGCGCGGGGAATGGATTCCATGAGTCTTCCTGTGTGCTTACGTATCAGATCAATGAGGCGTTCCCAGACGACAAAGCCGCCCGTTCAGCCAGTTTAGAACCCGTCGCCGTGCTATGATTCAATATTCGTTGATCTGTCAACAGTTGCGCAATCAAAAAAATGGCTGTCCACACCGCTGCACATCATTCGAGCGGGCAAGTCCTGCCGTTCCGGGAATCGCTGATGGCGATGCTCGGCGTCTCGTTCGTCACCATGCTGGTCGCGCTCGACCAGACCGTCGTCGGCACCGCGCTGCCCACCATCGTCGCGGAACTCAAAGGGTTCGAGCTTTACGCGTGGGTCGCGACGTCGTATCTGCTCACGTCCGTGATCACCGTGCCGATCTTCGGACGTCTCGGCGACTATTACGGGCGCAAACCGTTCGTGATCGCTTCGATCATCGTGTTCACCGGCGCTTCCGTGCTGTGCGGCATGGCGAATTCCATGCTGTTCCTTGTCCTCGCGCGCGGATTGCAGGGCATCGGCGGCGGCATGCTGGTCGGCACTGCGTTCGCGTGCATTGCCGATCTCTTCCCCGATTCCGTCGTGCGGCTGCGCTGGCAGGTGCTGATGAGTTCGGCGTTCGGCATTGCGAACGCCGTCGGACCGTCGCTGGGCGGCTTCCTCACGCAGTATTACGGCTGGCGTTCGGTGTTCTACGTCAATCTGCCGGTTGGCGTCGTGTCGTTGTTTTTCGTGTGGCGCTTTCTGCCCCATCTGCGGCATGTCGAGCATGAGACCAAGATGCGGCTCGACTGGCCAGGCGCATTGCTGATCGCCGTCGCGCTCGGCTGCCTGCAACTGTTCGTCGAGCTGTTGCCGAAGCACGGTATCAGCGGTGTCGCGCCGCTCCTGCTGGCAATCAGTCTCGTGTCCGGATGGGCGTTGTGGAAGTGGGAGAAGCACTTCGCGCAGCCGATTCTTCCGCTCGACATGTTCCGCAACCGCAGCCTCTCCGCGTTGTTCACGCTTTCCGTGCTGGGCGGCTTCACCATGTTTTCGCTGCTGTTCTACGCGCCGCTGCTGTTTCAGGGCGGCTTCGGGCTTTCGCCGAAGGAAGCGGGGCTCGTCATTACGCCGCTCGTCGTGTTCATCACGATCGGCAGCATTGCGAACGGCCGGTTCGTGTCACGGATGCGCAATCCGAATCTGATGCTCTACGCGGGCTTTATGTTGCTGGCGATCTCGTGCCTTGGCGTGGTGATCGCGACGCGCGGCATGCCGCGCTCGATCCTGATGACGTTCATGATCCTCGGCGGCATGGGTCTCGGTTTCGTGATGCCGAACCTGACGATCTTCGCGCAGCAGACGGCCGGCCGCGAACATCTTGGTATCGCGACGGCGCTGCTGCAATCGCTTCGGATGATCGGCGGCATGCTCGGGACGGCGCTGACCGGCACGTTCGTGAGCCACATGTACGCAAGCGGCGTGCGCACCGCGCTGGAAAACGATCACGCGACGCAATGGTTCGACGATCTCGGCGATCCGCAGATCCTGATCAATCACGAAGCACAGGTGCCGCTGCTGAGCCAGCTGGCCCACGCCGGCCACAACGGCGCGCTGCTGCTCGAAGCGGCGCGCGAATCGCTCGTTTCGGCGATCCACATCGGCCTTGCCGTGGCGGCAGTGATCGCCGTTGCTTCGGTGTGGCTGAGTCGCCGTGTGCCGCCAATCAAGCTTGTCCGTCATGTCGAACCAGTGATTCACGTCGACTGACAACCCGACCGCCGCTCTATCGATAAATCATGGAAGAACAGGATCGCATCGCCATCATCCAGCAGTTCGGACGCACGTACCGGACGTTCATGTCGGCGTTCGAGGCGCACGTCGGCCATCCGATGCCACGCTGGCGCATTCTGCTGGCGCTGCACGGTCAGGCGGGCGAGTCGTCGCAGAAGCGGCTGGTCGAGCACCTGCAGGTCGATCCGGGCGCACTGACGCGGCAACTCAAGACGCTCGAAGGCATGGGCTGGATCGCGCGCAGCATGGACGCGCGCGATAACCGCGTGACGAACGTGAAACTGACGCCGGTGGGACGCACTGCCATCGAAGCCAGCATGCCGCGGCGCAATACGTTTCTTCACGAGACGATCGCGACGCTGCCGGACGAAGCGCTCGCCGCGCTGTCGGACGCGCTGTCGATGCTGGAAGCGCGTATCGGCGAAGTGGCCGCGACGCTGCCTGTCGAGCCCATGTGACGCCGCGCCGCGCCGATGCCTGAATGCAAAAACGCCGACGAATTGTCGGCGCTTTTACATATATGACGCACGAGGCGTGAAACGCGAGACTCAGAAGAACGTCTCGATCACTTCAGTCACGCGATACGACGGATCGACGACCAGCAACTGGCGCCATTTGTCGAACGTCAGGCACGGGTGCGAGATATCGAACGCGATCATGTCGCCGACCTTGATATCGGCGTTCATTGGAATGCGCAGATACGCGTGCTGGTCCATCAGCCCGAAGATTTCCCACTTTTCGTCTTTCGCGATCGTGCGCGGTGCCCTGGTGCCCGGACGATAGTGCTTTGCGGGTTCCGGCATGCCGGCATCGAATGCGGAATCGCGCTTGCCGAGACCGATGATCGCGCGATCCGGTTCCGGGATCGACTGCACATACGCCCACAGCTGCAGCGCAGGCAACAGCCCTTCGCCCATTTTTTTCGCAACCGGATTGCGCGCGAAGATATCGTTCTGCGCCTTCTTGTAGATGCCGACGTCGTGTGTCAGATAGCAGCCTGGACGCAGCACGATCTCGATCTGCCCTTCGGCGGATGCTTTCGCGAATTCTTCCGCCACCACGTCGTACCATGCCGAACCGGCGCCCGACAGAATGGCCGGCGTGCGCGCGAAGCGGCCTTCGCCCGAAAGCGTGCGCGTGATTTCGACCGCGCTGCGCAGGAATTCGCGGACCTGACCTTCGTCCTGCAACACGCCTTCATACAGTTCGACGCCCGCGAGCTTCAGCGAATCCGGATAACGCGCGATTGCTTCGAGCACGGCGTTGCGCTGGCCGGGGCTGCGCACGCCGGTGCGCCCGCCCGGCACGCCCAGTTCGAGCAGCACGTTCAACTGCTTGCGCACCGAGCCGAAGAACTTGCCGAGCTGCTCGACGCCGTCCGCCGAATCGACGATGCAGAAAAATTCGAATTCCGGATCGCTCAGCAGTTCCGCGATCATCATCATGTTGCGGCGGCCGACCAGCTGGTTCGCCATCAGCACGCGCTGCACGCCGCCCTGGTACGCCGCGCGCACCTGATGTGCGGTGGCGAGCGTGATGCCCCACGCACCCGTTTCCAGCTGGCGACGGAAGAGTTGCGGCGCCATCGTCGTCTTGCCGTGGGGGGCGAGCTTGACGCCGTATTCCGCGACGAACGCCTGCATCCACTTCAGGTTGTGCTCGATGCGGTCCGCGTAGAGCACGGCCGCCGGCAGGCTGACGTCCTCATCCAGCAGATTCCACTCAAGGCGCGCGGCGTCCGTCAGCTGGATACTGGCGCCCGGAACCATGCCCAAGCCCTTGCTATAAGGATCAATTGTCGCGCCCTGATAGTTTGTAACTTTCATGTACTCCTGCTCCATCGTCCAGTTAAATTGATGCAAAGTTGACAGCGATATCTTAACGAAAGTAGCATGGCTGAAGAAATGTTATTTAGTACCATGCCGGTTTCGTATGTGACAAACGTGCTATGTCGAAACGAACGATACCCCTTGCCGCGCTGCGTTCCCACCGTTTTCCATGAATTCGACTGCTGAGCCGCTCACTTTCGACATTGTCGCTCGCATCGCCGAATGCGCGCCTGAATTGCGTTCGGCCGAGCGCAAGGTCGCCGCGCTGATCCTCGACGATCTGACCGGCGCATCGCGCGCGAGCATCGGTGCGCTGGCTCAGCAGGCGGGCGTCAGTATCGCGACGGTGACGCGTTTTGCAAAGGCTGTCGGTTGCCGCGACGTGCGCGAACTGAAACTGCGGCTCGCGCAGGCCGCCGGCGTCGGGCAGCGTTTTCTGCAGACGAATGCCGTCGCGGACGCGCCCGAGCCGCTCGCCACGCGCGTTTTCGACGAACTCCAGACCACGCTTGCTCACAACCACCAGTTGCTGCGCCAGGCGCCGCTCGCCGACGCCGCGGCGGTGCTGCGCGGCGCGCGGATGATCTACGTGTTCGGCATGGGCGGCGGCTCGACCGCGCTTGCCGACGAGATGCGGTTCCGGCTGGTGCGGCTTGGCCGCCCGGTCGCGACGTATCAGGATGGATTGTTGCAGCGTATGGTGGCGAGCACCGTATCGCGCGATTGCGTCGTGGTTGCGCTGTCGACAACCGGGCGCGTGCCGGAGATGGTCGAAAACTGCCGGATCGCGCGCGATTACGGCGCGACGGTGATTGCGCTGACCGCGCCCGCGTCGCCGCTCGCGAAGCTGGCCGACTGGGTGATTCCGATCGTCGCGTTCGAGACAGACTTCATTTACAAACCGTCGTCATCCCGTTACGCGATGATGATGGCGCTGGACGTGCTCGTCACGGAGCTTGCCGTCAGCCTCGGCGACGAGAGTCGCGAGCTGTTGCGTCGCATGAAACACGCGCTCGACGCCCATCGCGGTGGCGGCGAACGACAACCGCTAGGAGATTGATCCATGCATTCGCATCCCGAAGCCGCCGATACGCTGATTGTCGGCGCGCAGCTTTACGACGGCACCGGCGCGCCGCCGGTCGAGCGTGACGTCGCGGTGCGCGACGGCAGGATTGTCGCGATCGGCAACCTGTCGAACTGGCTCGCCGAAGACGTCGTCGAGGCGAACGGCCGCGCGCTGGCACCCGGCTTCATCGACGTCCACACGCACGACGACACGCACGTGATCCGTTCGCCGCAGATGCTGCCGAAGATCACGCAGGGCGTGACGACGGTGATCGTCGGGAATTGCGGGATCAGCGCTTCGCCGGTGGCGTTGAAGGGCGAGCCGCCTGATCCGATGAACCTGCTCGGCGAGCGCGATGCGTTCAGATATCCGACGTTCGCCGCGTACGTCGAGGCCGTGAACGCGGCGCGTCCGGCGGTCAACGTGGGTGCGCTGATCGGCCATACGGCGCTGCGCAACAACCAGATGGACCGGCTGGACCGTGCGGCGACGGCGCAGGAAATCGAAGGCATGGTCGCGCAACTCGAAGAGGCGCTGTCGAACGGCGCGCTCGGTCTGAGCAGCGGCCTTGCTTACGGATCGGCGTTTTCCGCGCCGACCGAAGAAGTGATGGCGCTGGCCGAGCCGCTTGCCGCGGCGGGCGCGTTGTACACGACGCACATGCGTACCGAGTTCGACGCGATTCTCGATGCGATGGACGAGGCGTACAGGGTCGGGCGTCATGCGCGCGTGCCGGTGATCATTTCGCATCTGAAATGCGCGGGGCCGTCGAACTGGGGGCGCAGCGCCGAGGTGCTCGATTCGCTGGAGGGGGCGCGTCGTCTGCAGCCGATTGGCTGCGACTGCTATCCGTACAACCGGAGTTCGTCGACGCTCGATCTGAAGCAGGTGACGGGCGACATCGACATCACGATCACGTGGTCGGAGCCGCATCCCGAGATGGCGGGCAAGCTCGTGAAGGAGATTGCCGCCGAATGGGGCGTGACGCAGCAGGAGGCGGGCAAGCGGCTGCAGCCGGCGGGCGCGGTGTACCACAACATGTCCGAGGACGACGTGCGACGCATCCTGTCGCATCCCGCGACGATGGTGGGTTCGGATGGTTTGCCGAACGATCCATTGCCGCATCCGCGGTTGTGGGGCGCGTTTCCGCGTGTGTTGGGACACTATGCGCGCGATACGGGTTTGATTCCGCTGGAAGAGGCGGTGCGCAAGATGACCGGATTGTCCGCGCGGCGGTTTGGTCTTGCGCAACGCGGAGAGGTGCATGTTGGGTATCACGCCGATCTCGTGCTGTTCGACCCGGCGCGGGTACGTGACGCGGCGACGTTCGAGAAGCCGCAGCAGGCTGCTGACGGTATCGACGCGGTGTGGGTGAACGGCGTGTTGTCGTATCGGGATGGGCAGCCGACTGGCGAGCGGGCAGGGCATTTTGTTGCGCGCGGCGCGGCGTCGAAGGGTGATGCGGCGGGCGGGTTCTGATTTTCTGGTTTTTTGCTGGTTGTTAACTTTTATGGTGTGGCTGGTTTGTCTGGCTTCGCCGGTTTTGATTGAGGAGTGATGTGATGAAGCGTTATGGCGTGGAAGGTGGAAAGGGTACCGGTGGGCAGCATATGCCTTTTGCTCGCGCGGTCGAAGCGGACGGCTGGCTGTTTGTTTCTGGCCAGACGCCGATGGAGAACGGCGAAGTGATCAACGGCGGCATCGTTGAGCAATCGCACAAGGCGATTCAGAACGTTTTTGCCATTCTCAAGGAAGCTGGATATGGGGCTGAGCACGTCGTGCGGTGTGGGGTGTGGCTCGATGATCCGCGCGATTTTGCTTCTTTCAATAAGGTGTTTCGTGAGTATTTTGGCGAGAATCCGCCTGCGCGGGCTTGTGTTGTGTCCAGCATGGTGATCGATTGCCGGGTGGAAGTGGATTGTGTCGCTTATAAGGCGCCTGGCGGCTAGGGGTTTGGTTTTTTGTTGTTTTTGCTTTGGCCTTTTCTTGTTCTGGGTTTTTGGCCTTTCCTTGCTTTGCTTTTGGTCTATTAGCGTCGCCCCTGTGCGGGGCGGCACCTACTTTTCTTTGTCCCCCAAGGGGACTTCCTTCGGGGCGTCTTCCAAAGAAAAGTAGGCAAAAGAAAGGCGCTTCGAAAACTCACCTTTTCCTGGTGCGTCATTCATCGAGAATGGCAACCCATGAAGTGTCGCCCTCAAATCCCAGGCCGCCCCGCACAGGGGCAACATTAATAGACCAAATGCAAAACAAGGAAAGGCCAAAAAGCCAGAAGAACAAAATGCCGCCCTGCCAAAGGGGCCAAAAAAATCCAGAACAACAAAAAAATCACTGCCGCGCGGTACGCAAATTATCCGGCATGGGCAAATTAAAGTTAGTACGAAAAGGATTGATATCAAGCCCGCCGCGCCGCGTATAGCGCGCATAAACCGCCAGCTTGACAGGCCGGCAGGCCCTCGCCACATCGACAAAAATCCGCTCGACGCATTGTTCATGAAACCCGGTATGGTTGCGGTAGGAAATAATGTACCGCAATAACCCCGCATGATCGATCTGCGGACCGACATAATGAATCTGCACGCTGCCCCAGTCCGGCTGCCCGGTCACAGGGCAATTCGACTTCAGCAGATTCGAGAACACCGTCTCCTCGACAGGCGCCTCATCCAGAGCAGCAGTCAAAAACGAAGGCTCCGGATGGTACACAGACGTATCCAGATCCAGCCGGTCCAGCGACAACCCTTCGAACTCCTCAAGCGCAAGCTTGCCAAATTCAGCCGGCGGCGCGAGATGCAAGGAAACCGATGCGCCACTCGCAGCCGACACATCCCGCCTGATCGTCTCGCGTACGACGTCGATCGACTCGAACGCCGTGTGCGCAAACGAGCCAAGGTAAAGCTTGAACGACTTCGACTCGACAATATTCGGCGAATCGGCCGGAATAAAGAACGTCGCCACCGCGATCTGTGGCTTGCCCCGCGCGTTCAGCCACGAAAGCTCATACGCATTCCAGATGTCCGTGCCGAAGAACGGCAACTGCGCGCCAATGCCGATCGGCTCGCGCGCAACACCGCGCGCAATCGGGAAGAGCAGCGATGCGTCGTACTGTTCCGTATAGGAAGAAGGTTTGCCAAGCGGCGATTGTTCAGGTGTCATGATGCGTTCACGATGCCACTCACGACGTGCCCGGTCGCCGTAACCACGCGGGCCGATTCGCAATGGCGGATCTGGTCGTCGAAGAAAAAGTCCGGCTCGAACTCGCGCAGGAACTCACCCTTGTCGAGCCCACCGAGGAACATCGCTTCGTCGATTTCGATGTTCCATTGCATCAGCGTCCGGATCGCGCGCTCATGCGCGGGCGCGGAGCGCGCCGTCACCAGCGCGGTACGGATACGCATCGGCGCGCTCTGCGTCGGCGCGGCCTCGCCAGCCAGTTTCTGCAGACGATGCAGCGCGCCCAGCAGCGGCTTTAGCGGTCCGTCCGCGAGCGGCAGATCCTTCTTGTCAGTCTCGTGACCGATAAACGCGCCCAGCCCCTCCTTCTGGAACACGCGCTCGGCCTCGTCGGAAAACAGCACGGCGTCGCCGTCGAAGGCAATGCGAATCTCGTCTGGATGTCTGCTTGCCATTTTCGCCGATTCCGGCAGCACGCGCGCAGCCGGAAATCCGGCAGCCAGTGCGTCGCGCACGTCGTCCTGATTCGCGGACAGAAAGAGCGATGCGTTCAGCGGCTTCAGGTAGCCGAACGGCGCGCGCCCACGCGTGAACACGCCGCGCTCGATCGCAAGGCCATGCTCGCGGCACGAACTGAACGCGCGCAATCCGCTGATCGGATCGCTGCGCGACAGGATCACGACCTCCACGCGATGCGCGCCCTCGTTCAGCGCCAGCAACTTGCGAATCAGCGCAAACGCGACGCCCGGTCGTGCCGGCACGTTCAGACGCTGACGCTGCAATGCCTCGTAAGCCTGCAGGTCGCCGGCTTCGTAGACGCGGTTCTCTTCCTCGAAGTCGAACAGCGCCCGCGATGAAATCGCCACGACCAGCTTGTCTTCGAGCGAAAAAGCCATATGCGTCGACGTCCCGCGCCGTCAGGAAAGGAACAGCCGGTAAACCGGATTCGCGCTTTCTTCCCAGTATGGATAACCGAGCGAACCGAGGAAGCGCGCGAACTCGCCGTTCTCCGCGCCCGGCACCTGGATGCCGACGAGGATAGAACTGTAATCGGCACCCTGATTGCGGTAGTGAAACAGGCTGATGTTCCAGTTCGGCGCCATCGACGACAGGAACTTCATCAGCGCGCCCGGCCGTTCCGGAAACTCGAAGCGGAACAGGCGTTCGTCGTGAGCAAGCGGCGAGCGGCCGCCCACCATGTAACGGATGTGCTGCTTCGAGAGTTCGTCGTGCGTCAGGTCGACGGTCGCGAAACCGTGTTCCTCGAACGTTGTCGCGATCTCAGCCGATTCGCCGCGGTTCCTGATCTGCACGCCGACGAAGATGTGCGCCGAACTGGCATCCGCGATCCGGTAGTTGAATTCGGTCACGCTGCGTGTGCCGACCAGTTCGCAAAAGCGTCTGAAGCTGCCGCGCTCCTCGGGAATCGTGACGGCGAACACCGCCTCGCGCGCCTCGCCCACTTCGGCACGCTCCGCGACGAAGCGCATCCGGTCGAAATTCATGTTGGCGCCGGACGTGATCGCGACGAACGTCTGCCCCTCGATGCCTTCGCGTTCCGCGTACTGCTTCGCGCCCGCTACCGCGAGCGCGCCCGCCGGCTCCAGCACGCTGCGCGTGTCCTGGAAGACATCCTTGATGGCGGCGCACAGCGCGTCGGTGTTCACGACCAGCACGTCGTCGAGGTACTCGCTGCACAGGCGGAACGTTTCTTCGCCGACCAGCTTCACCGCGGTGCCATCGGAGAAGAGACCGACTTCGTTCAGCGTGACGCGCTTTTTCGCCTTCAACGATTCGGCCATCGCGCACGAATCCTCAGTCTGCACGCCGATAACCTTGATCTCGGGGCGCACCGCCTTGACGTAGGCCGCGACGCCTGCCGCAAGACCGCCACCGCCGATCGGCACGAAGATCGCGTGCAGCGGCCCCTGGTGCTGGCGCAGGATCTCCATCGCGACGGTGCCCTGGCCGGCGATCACGTACGGATCGTCGAACGGATGCACGAACGTGAGTCCGCGTTCTTCCTGGAGTTGCGTGGCGTGCCCGTAGGCGTCGCTAAACGATTCGCCGAACTGCACGACTTCGACGGTCGGGCCACCGTGGGCGCGCACCGCGTCGACTTTCACCTGAGGTGTCGTGACAGGCACCACGATGATCGCCTTCACGCCAAGCCGCGCCGCAGACAGCGCCACGCCCTGCGCGTGATTGCCCGCCGATGCCGTGATGATGCCGCGTTCCAGCGCATCGGCCGGCAGGTTCACCATCTTGTTGTACGCGCCGCGCAGCTTGAATGAGAAAACCGGCTGATTGTCCTCACGCTTTAGATAAATCGGGTTGCGCAACCGTGCCGACAGATTCGGCGCACGTTCGAGCTCGGTCTCGCGGGCCACGTCGTAGACGCGCGCGGTCAGGGTTTTCTTCAGATAGTCGTGGGAAGCCATGCGGGTGGCGCGCAACGCGCTTTGCGGGACAGGAAAGGGCTAATGATAGCGCCAACCGTCGTCCGGCTGGCTCTGGGGGCGCGAGCGCCGGGCGCCGTGCCTGTGTACGAAATGGATCGTCCATCGGCGGGGCAGACGCGTGAAACGCCTGTCGAAGCCTGATTCCGCCTCCGGCGCGCGCATGCATCATGCGTTAGAATCCGGTTTTGGAACAAGGATCGGAAGATGCACTGGCAGCCCCGGATCGACCATTTGATGCCCGTACCGCGTGAGTCCCGTCCCGCGGCGCAGCGGCACGTCCGGCATGCACGATCGTGTAGCTGCTAGCGCCGTGAGGCCGTCGATGTGATTTTCCGTCGTCCGGGCTTCACCCAACAGAAAGATTTCCAGAATTGCGCCCCACGCGCACTGTCAGCCGGCCTCTTCGTCTGAAGCGGGTTTTGCTGACCCACCGAGTCGTCCGAATATGAACGCACCTCAAGTTTTCGATCCGCACGGTGCCGCCGCCGCGGTAGCCGTCGACCTCGAACCGCGCCTGCGCGAAATCCCCTATAACTACACGTCGTTTTCCGATCGCGAAATCGTCATCCGGCTGCTGGGCGACGAAGCCTGGGCCGCGCTCGCCGAACTGCGCGCCGAACGCCGCACCGGCCGTTCGGCGCGGATGCTGTACGAAGTGCTCGGCGACATCTGGGTTGTGCGCCGCAATCCGTATCTGCAGGACGACCTGCTCGACAACCCGAAGCGCCGCACGCTGCTGATCGAAGCGCTGAACCATCGTCTGACCGAAATCGAGAAGCGTCGCAAAGCCGACCTGATCGAACATGGCGACGAAGCCGGCATCGACCGCGCGGCGCGCGTCGAAACGCTGGTCGCCGCCGCGCGCCGCGCCGTCGCGGATTTCGCAAGCGAGTTCGACAAAACCGCCGACCTGCGCAAGCGTGCGACCAAAGTGCTCGGCCGCCAGACGCAGAAGGACAACATCCGTTTCGACGGCCTGTCGCGCGTCTCGCACGTCACCGATGCGACCGACTGGCGCGTCGAATACCCGTTCGTCGTCCTGACGCCGGATACCGAAGCCGAAATCGCCGGCCTCATCAAGGCGTGCTTCGAACTCGGTCTGACCGTGATCCCGCGAGGCGGTGGCACGGGCTACACGGGCGGCGCGGTGCCGCTCACGCCGTTTGCGGCCGTCATCAACACCGAAAAGCTCGAAGAGCTCGGCGCTGTCGAGATGACCGAATTGCCCGGCGTCGGCCGGCGCGTCGCGACGATCTTCTCGGGCGCGGGTGTCGTCACGCGTCGTGTGACTGAAGCCGCCGAGCAGGCGGGTTTCGTGTTCGCGGTCGATCCGACCTCGCTCGACGCATCGTGTATCGGCGGCAACGTCGCGATGAACGCGGGCGGCAAGAAGGCGGTGCTGTGGGGCACGGCGCTCGACAACCTCGCCTGGTGGCGCATGGTCGACCCGGAGGGCAACTGGCTCGAAGTCACGCGTCTTGACCACAATATGGGCAAGATCCATGACATCCCGGTCGCGCGCTTCGAACTGCAGTGGTTCGACGGCGAGCACGCGCCGGGCGAAAAGCTGCTGCGCACCGAGTCGCTCGACATCGAAGGCCGGCGTTTCCGCAAGGAAGGGCTCGGCAAGGACGTCACCGACAAGTTCCTGGCCGGTCTGCCGGGCATCCAGAAGGAAGGCTGCGACGGTCTGATTACGTCGGCGCGCTGGGTGCTGCACAAGATGCCCGCGAATACGCGCACTGTCTGCCTCGAATTTTTCGGCCAGGCGCGCGAGGCGATTCCGAGCATCGTCGAAATCAAGGAATACCTGTTCGAGACGTCGAAGAAGGGCGGCGCGATTCTCGCGGGCCTCGAACATCTGGACGAGCGCTATCTGCGCGCGGTCGGCTACGCGACGAAGAGCAAGCGCAACGCGTTTCCGAAGATGGTGCTGATCGGCGATATCGTCGGCGATGACGCCGATGCGGTCGCGCAGGCCACGTCGGAAGTGGTGCGGATGGCCAACGGCAAGAGCGGCGAAGGGTTTGTCGCCGTGAGCGCGGAAGCGCGCAAGCGCTTCTGGCTCGACCGCAGCCGCACGGCCGCGATCGCGAAGCACACGAACGCGTTCAAGATCAACGAAGACGTCGTGATTCCGCTCAACCGGATGGGCGAGTACACGGACGGCATCGAGCGCATCAACATCGAGCTGTCGATCAAGAACAAGCTGCAACTGATCGATGCGCTCGAAGCGTTCTTCAAGGCCGGCAAGCTGCCGCTCGGCAAGAGCGACGACGCGAACGAAATTCCGAGCGCCGAGCTGCTCGAAGACCGCGTGCAGCAGGCGCTGGATCTGCTGAAGCACGTGCGTGCGCGTTGGGAGTTCCTGCGCGACAAGCTCGACCTGTCGCTGCGCGAGGCGCAGCACTACATGGTGCAGCTCGGCTATGAAGGTCTCGCGGAGAAATTCGCGGACCGCGTCGATGATCAACCGGACGCCACCGTTTTCCACGTGACGCAGGACCGTACGGTACGCGTGTCGTGGAAGCAGGAGATTCGCGCGGAATTGCGCCAGATTTTCGCGGGCGGCGAGTTCAAGCCGATCCTCGACGAAGCGCAGGCCATCCACAAGCAGGTGCTGCGCGGCCGCGTGTTCGTCGCGCTGCACATGCACGCGGGCGACGGCAACGTTCACACGAATATTCCGGTCAATTCCGACAACTACGAGATGCTGCAGGACGCCCACACGGCGGTCGCGCGCATCATGAAGCTCGCGCGTTCGCTCGACGGCGTGATTTCCGGCGAGCACGGTATCGGCATCACGAAGCTCGAATTCCTGACGGAAGACGAAATCGGCGAATTCCGCGCGTACAAGCAGCGCGTCGACCCGCATGGCCGCTTCAACGCGGGCAAGCTGCTCCCGGGTGCGGACCTGCGTAACGCGTACACGCCGAGCTTTGGCCTGATGGGCTATGAGTCGCTGATCATGCAGCAGTCCGACATCGGCGCGATCGCCGATTCGGTGAAAGACTGCCTGCGCTGCGGCAAGTGCAAGCCGGTGTGCGCGACGCACGTGCCGCGCGCGAACCTGCTGTACAGCCCGCGCAACAAGATTCTCGCCACATCCTTGCTGGTCGAGGCGTTCCTGTACGAAGAGCAGACGCGCCGCGGCGTGTCGATCAAGCACTGGGACGAGTTCAACGACGTCGCCGATCACTGCACGGTCTGTCACAAGTGCGTGACGCCATGTCCGGTGAAGATCGACTTCGGCGACGTGACGATGAACATGCGCAACCTGCTGCGCAAGATGGGCAAGAAGAAGTTCAACCCGGGCAACGCGGCCGGCATGTTCTTCCTCAACGCCACTAACCCGCAGACCATCAATCTCGCGCGCACCGCGATGATGGGCGTGGGCTACAAGGCGCAGCGCCTCGGCAACGAGCTGCTGAAGAAGTTCGCGAAGAAGCAGACGACGCGTCCGCCGGCGACAGTCGGCAAGCCGCCCGTCGTCGAGCAGGTGATCCACTTCATGAACAAGAAGATGCCGGGTAATCTGCCGAAGAAAACGGCGCGCGCGCTGCTCGACATCGAAGACAACAAGATCGTGCCGATCATCCGCAACCCGAAGACGACCACGGCCGATTCGGAAGCGGTGTTCTACTTCCCGGGCTGCGGTTCGGAGCGTCTCTTCTCGCAGGTCGGCCTCGCGACCCAGGCGATGCTGTGGGAAGCGGGCGTGCAGACCGTGCTGCCGCCGGGTTACCTGTGCTGCGGCTATCCGCAGCGCGGCTCGGGCCAGTACGACAAGGCCGAGAAAATCGTGACGGATAACCGCGTGCTGTTCCATCGCGTCGCGAACACGCTGAACTACCTCGACATCAAGACGGTCGTGGTGTCGTGCGGCACGTGTTACGACCAGCTTGCGGGTTACGAATTCGAGAAGATCTTCCCGGGCTGCCGGATCATCGACATCCACGAATTCCTGCTTGAAAAGGGCATGAAGCTCGAAGGCGTCAGCGGCACGCGCTACATGTATCACGACCCGTGCCACACGCCGATCAAGACGATGGACCCGGTGAAACTCGTCAATGAACTGATGGGTTCCGAGCACGACGGCTACAAAATCGAGAAGAACGATCGTTGCTGCGGCGAATCGGGCACGCTCGCCGTGACGCGTCCGGATATCTCGACGCAGGTCCGCTTCCGCAAGGAAGAGGAGATGCGCAAGGGCGCGGCGCGGCTGCGTGCTATTCCGTTAGTCGGTGAGGTGGGGGCGAACCCGGCCGATCCGGCGAATGCGTCGGCGGGCGCGGCCGAAGGCTCGGTGCTGAAGGCCGGCAACGGCGCGCAGCCGGGCAAGGTGCCGGACATCAAGATTCTCACGAGCTGCCCGTCGTGCCTGCAGGGCCTGTCCCGCTATAACGAAGACTCGGGCACCGAAGCGGATTACATCGTCGTCGAAATGGCGCGTCACGTGCTGGGCGAGGAATGGATGGCCGACTATGTACAACGTGCGAACAATGGCGGAATCGAGCGCGTGCTGGTCTAATGACACGGCTGACATATCCGTGCGGGGAAGATGATGGATTGTGTATTTTGCCGGGAGGAAGGCGGCGATGTGCTGTGGCAGGACGATACGCTACGTGTCGTTCTGGCCGGTGAACACGATTACCCGGGTTTTTGCCGGGTAATCTGGAACGCGCATATCGCCGAGTTTTCCGATCTGTCTGAAGAAGAGCGTGATCGCGTGATGCGCGCGGTCTATGCGGTCGAACGTGCGATGCGTCGGGTGATGCAACCGGTGAAGGTGAATCTCGCGAGTCTTGGCAACCAGGTGCCGCACGTGCACTGGCATGTGATTCCGCGCTTTTCCAACGACGCGCATTTTCCGCTGCCCATCTGGGCGCCGCGCCAGCGGACGGTGTCGGAGGCACTGCTGTCGCAGCGCCGCGCGCAGGCCACGCTGCTGCGCGAAGCGGTACGCACCGAAATCGAACAAGCTCTCGACTGAGGTCATCATGAGCGGACTGACTCCTGACACGCCGGTTCCGACCGGCGTCGTCGTTCACGCGAAATCGCACGTGCTCGAACTCCAGTACGGTGAGGGCGAAAGCTACCGCGTACCGTTCGAGCTTCTGCGCGTGTTTTCGCCGTCAGCGGAAGTGCGCGGCCACGGTCCGGGTCAGGAAACGCTGCAGACCGGCAAGCGCGATGTGTCGATCGTATCGATCGAAGGTGTCGGTAACTACGCGCTGCAGCCGACCTTCTCGGACGGCCATTCGACCGGCCTCTATTCGTGGGACCTGCTGTACGACATCGCGGTCCGCCAGGACGAACTGTGGCGCGAGTACCTCGGCAAGCTCGAAGCGGCGGGCGTCGACCGCGACGCGCCGATGGACGCAGCGGGCGCCCCCCAGGGTCACGGGCACGGACATTGCCACTAATCAGATCGTCCGCTGGTACGATGCGGCCTGCGCGCCGGATATTGCGGCGCAACATTCCAGAATACGCGAAAGGACAAGCGCGATGAACAAAACCCACTTCGGCTTTCAGACAGTCGACGAACAGGAAAAAGCGAAGAAGGTGGCGGGTGTGTTCCACTCGGTCGCCACCAACTACGACCTGATGAACGATCTGATGTCGGGCGGGCTGCATCGCGCGTGGAAGATGTTCACGATCGCCCAGGCGGCTGTGCGGCCGGGCTTCAAGGTGCTCGATATCGCGGGCGGCACCGGCGATCTTTCGAAGGCGTTCGCGAAGCAGGCGGGCTCGACGGGCGAAGTCTGGCACACGGACATCAACGAATCGATGCTGCGCGTGGGCCGCGACCGTCTGCTCGACAAGGGCGTGATCACGCCGGCGCTGTTGTGCGATGCCGAGAAAATTCCCTTTCCGGACAACTACTTCGACGTGGTCACTGTCGCCTTCGGGTTGCGCAACATGACGCATAAGGACGTGGCGCTGGCAGAAATGCGCCGCGTGCTGAAGCCGGCCGGGCGGCTGCTCGTGCTGGAGTTCTCGAAAGTCTGGGATCCGCTGAAGAAAGCCTACGACGTCTACTCGTTCAAGGTGCTGCCGTGGCTCGGCGACCGCTTCGCGAAAGACGCCGAAAGCTATCGCTACCTTGCCGAATCGATCCGCATGCATCCGGATCAGGAAACTTTAAAAACAATGATGGAACAAGCGGGCCTCGATGCCGTCAAATATTACAATTTGTCAGCTGGTGTGGTAGCTTTACACGTGGGGACGAAATACTAGCGTCCTAAATCATTGTTTTTTAAGGAATGTGAAAAATGTCTGATTCCGTTGTGTTAGCTTCCCGTAAGAAATCGGGTTCCTGGGCGAGGCGAATCGGACTGCTGGCGATGGTCGGTCTGATCATGGCCGGAACGCTCGCCTCGCTCGACGCCGAGGCGCGTCGCATGGGCGGTGGGCGTAGCTTCGGCCGCCAGTCGAACACCATGCAGCGTTCCACCACGCCGCCGCCGGCGCAGCCCGCACAACCCGCGCAGCAATCGGCACAAGGCGCCCAGGCGCAGCGCGCGCAACCGGCGCCGGGTGCCACGCCCGCGCCGAACCGTTCGCGCTGGCTTGGCCCGATCGCAGGTCTCGCCGCCGGTCTCGGTATCGCCGCGCTGCTGTCGCACTTCGGCCTCGGCGAGGCATTTGCCGGCGCGATGGCGAACTTCATCATCATCGCGTTGATCGCGATGGTAGCCATCTGGCTGATCCGCAAGTTCATCGGGCGCAAGCGTGACGCCGGTACGCCGGCCTATGCGGGCGGCGCCGGTTCGCCGACGTTAAATGCCGGCGGAACCGGCTATTCGACGCGCGAGCCCTCTTATACGGCACCGCCGTCGGGCCCGTATTCCGCGCCACTGGGCGGTCCGTCGGGTACGCCGGCGCTCAGCGCCGCGCCTTCGGTGCCCGCGAACTTCGACACGGAAGCGTTCCTGCGTAACGCGAAGGTGTACTTCGTGCGTCTGCAGGCTGCGTGGGACGTCGGCAACATGGAAGACATCCGCGAATTCACGACGCCGGAAATGTTCGCCGAGGTGAAGGTGGATCTTTCCTCGCGCGGCGGGGAGGCGAACCAGACGGACGTCGTGCAGCTGAACGCGGACCTGCTGGGCGTCGAGGACCGCGGCGCCGAGTACCTGGCGAGCGTGCGCTTCTCGGGCCTGATTCGCGAGACGGCGGACGCTTCGGCCGAGCCGTTCGTGGAAATCTGGAACCTGTCGAAGTCGACACACGCCAACGAAGGCTGGCTGCTCGCCGGCATCCAGCAGGTCGCGCAGCATTGACCCGGAGGCCGGGCACGCTGCACAAGCACCCGGTCGATCGTTCACCGGTCGTCTGACTGGCCGTTCGGCATAGACAGTCCGCAAGCCAACGGACGTTACAATAGGAACCCGCGCTGGCAGATCGCCGGCGCGGGTTTTTTCTTATCCACTTCCGATGACCCTCGCCGCCAAGCCCTTCGCTGCTGCCGTCAACCATCTGCTCGCCCGCGAATCGTGGGCACGCGAGCGCCTCGCTCCCTACGCCGGCAAGACCGCCCGGCTCACCTGTTCGCCTGTCACGCTGATACTGCTCGTCGGGCCGGACGGCTATCTGTCCGCGGTCGACGAATCCGTCACGCAGCAGTTCGACGTCGTGGTGTCCGTGCCGTCGGATGCGCTGCCCGCGTTCGTGCAGGGCGGTCAGGCCGCGGTCATGAAGCACGTGAAGATCGAGGGCGATGCCGAATTCGCCACGGTGATCGCGAAGCTCGCCGAGCATCTACGCTGGGAGCCGGAAGAAGATCTCGCGAAACTGATCGGCGACGGCCCGGCGGTGCGCGTCGCTTCGCTGGCACGGTCGGCGCACGGGCAGGCGCTTCGCACGGGCCGCAATCTGCTCGATTCGGTCGCGGAATATCTGCTCGACGAAAAGCCGCAACTGGTGCGGCGCACGGCGCTCGACGACTTCAACGCCGAACTCGCCCGGGCGCGCGATGCGCTGGCGCGCGTCGAAAAGCGCGTCGAACGTCTTGAACACAAGGTTGAAGCCCGTGACGCCGATGCGTCGGGCGGAGCCGCCACTTCGCGCGGCACGCGCTAGTCACCGGGCTCTACGATGCGTTTTCTGCGCTTTCTAAAAATATTCTTTACCGTCATCCGTTTTGGTCTTGACGAAATGATGTTGAGCCGCGTCAACGACCGGCGCGTGCGTCTGCTGCTGCGTATCACCACGATCGGCCGCAAGTTCGAGCAACCGCCGGGCGTGCGTCTTCGTCTGGCGCTCGAAAGCCTCGGGCCGATCTTCGTGAAGTTCGGTCAGGTGCTGTCCACGCGGCGCGATCTGCTCCCCGTCGATATCGCCAACGAACTTGCGAAGCTCCAGGATCAGGTGCCACCGTTCGATTCGGATGTCGCGATCGCGATCGTCGAAAAATCGCTGGGCGCGCCCGTCGGTGTGCTGTTCGACGATTTCGAGCGGGTGCCGGTGGCGAGCGCGTCGATCGCGCAGGTGCACTTCGCGAAGGTGAAGGCCGGTCAGCACGCGGGCAAGCCGGTGGCGGTCAAGGTGCTGCGGCCGAACATGCTGCCTGTGATCGATTCCGATCTCGCGCTCATGCGCGATCTCGCCGTGTGGGCCGAGCGTCTGTGGGCGGACGGCAAGCGCCTGAAGCCGCGCGAGGTGGTCGGCGAATTCGACAAATACCTGCACGACGAACTCGACCTGATGCGTGAGGCCGCGAACGGCAGCCAGCTGCGCCGCAATTTCGCCGGGCTGGACCTGCTGCTCGTGCCCGAGATGTACTGGGAATTCTGCACACCCAATGTGCTCGTGATGGAGCGGATGGTCGGTGTGCCGATCAGCCAGGTGGAAACGCTGCGCGCGGCAGGCGTCGATATTCCGAAGCTGGCGCGCGAAGGGGTCGAGATTTTCTTTACCCAGGTGTTCCGCGACGGTTTTTTTCACGCCGACATGCACCCGGGCAACATCCAGGTGAGTCTCGACCCCAGGCACTTCGGGCGCTATATCGCGCTTGATTTCGGCATCATCGGCGCGCTGTCGGACTTCGATAAAAACTATCTCGCGCAGAACTTTCTCGCGTTCTTCAAGCGCGACTACCACCGCGTCGCGACGCTGCATCTGGAGTCCGGCTGGGTGCCGAAAACGACCCGCGTCGAAGAACTCGAAAGCGCGATTCGCGCGGTATGCGAACCCTACTTCGATCGCGCGCTGAAGGATATTTCGCTCGGTCAGGTGCTGCTGCGTCTCTTCTCGACGTCGCGGCGCTTTAACGTCGAGATCCAGCCGCAGCTCGTGCTGCTGCAAAAGACGATGCTGAACGTCGAGGGTCTGGGCCGCTCGCTCGATCCCGAGCTTGATCTGTGGAAAACGGCAAAACCGTATCTCGAACGCTGGATGAACGAGCAGATCGGGCTGTCCGGATGGTACGAGCGGCTCAAGATCGAAGCGCCGCAGTGGAGCAAGACGCTGCCGCAACTGCCGCGCCTGATCCATCACGCGCTGGCGTCGCGCCACGACGCCCAGCACGGCCAGCCGCACAACGACGTCATGCGCATGATCCTGCTGGAGCAGAAGCGGACCAACCGGCTGCTGCAGGGGCTGCTGATGTTCGGCATTGCCGCGGGCATCGGCGCGGTGGTCGCACGCGTCTGGCTGGCGATGTTGTATGGCGGGTGATCGTTGCCCGACCCTGGCCTGACCGGGAGATATCGATGAACGCTGATTCAAACCGTCCTCCGCTGCCCTCCGGCGCGCGCCAGACTGCGCCGGAATTCGTCTCGCGCGATCCGGATTCGCCTGCGTTCTGGGACGAGCGCTTCGAGCGCGGTTTCATGCCGTGGGATCAGGCGGGCGTGCCGCCAGCGTTCAAGGCTTTCGCGGCAAGGCACGCAGAAGGTGCCGTGCTGATTCCCGGCTGCGGCAGCGCATGGGAAGCACTCGCGCTCGGGCAGGAAGGGCGTCAGGTGCGCGCCATCGATTTCTCGCCGAACGCGGTCGCCGCCGCGCGCAAGCAGTTGGGCGCCTACGCGTCAGTCGTCGAACAGGCGGATTTCTTCGTGTATGAGCCGCCGTTCACGCCAGCCTGGATCTACGAGCGCGCGTTTCTCTGTGCGCTGCCGAAAGCCCGCTGGGGCGATTATGCGCAGCGAATGGCCGCGTTGCTGCCGGCAGGGGCGTTGCTCGCCGGCTTCTACTTTCTCGGCGCGACGCCGAAAGGGCCGCCATTCGGCATCGAGCGTGAGGAGCTGGAAGCCTTGCTGGTGCCGCATTTCGAGCTGATCGAAGACGAGGCCGTCGCGGATTCGATACCGGTATTCGCCGGGCGTGAACGCTGGATGACATGGCGTCGCCGCGGGGTTGCAGCAGCTTGATCCGGGCTGCAACGCCCCCATTTAGTGCCACGGCGGGTCTGTCCCGCCGCAGGCCCCGATTTCCGGGGCGGCAAACCGTTTGCGGCTATAATTCAAGGCTTTGCAGGCGTTTACAGGATTTTTCGCAGGGAATAAAGATCATGCCGATCTACGCTTATCGTTGTGAATCATGCGGCTTTGGGAAGGACGTGCTTCAGAAGATGAGCGACGCCCCGCTGACGCAATGCCCGGAATGCGGCAAAGACGCGTTCCGCAAACAGGTTACGGCCGCGGGTTTCCAGCTGAAGGGCTCGGGCTGGTACGTCACCGACTTTCGCGGTGGCTCGGGCGGCGCGAATGCAGCCGCGAAGCCCGCCGCCGGTGAAAACGGCGCCGCCGAACCGGCGAAGGCCGGGAGCGGCAAGAGCGAAGCGGGTTCGTCGCCTGCTGGCACGGACAGCGGCAAAGCCACGCCGGCCACGCCGGCCGCCGCGGCGCCCGCATCGAGTTCGGGCGCGGACAGCGCATAACAGCATCGCAGCCCGCAAGGGCGACAAGCACACCGCGGCGGATCGATCCCGCGCGGTTCACTGGCGCTACACATGACGACGAAAAAGACGACGCTCAAATCGGTGTTCCTGACTGGCCTGCTGGTGCTGGTGCCGCTCGCCATCACCCTGTGGGTGCTGGGCCTCATCATCGGCACGATGGACCAGACGCTGCTGCTGCTGCCGGAATCCTGGCAGCCGGAGCGCGCGCTCGGGTTCCGCCTGCCGGGGCTCGGCGCGGTGCTGACGATCGCGTTTATTTTTATCGTCGGACTATTGACGCAGAACTTCATCGGGCAGACGCTCGTGAAGTGGTGGGAAGTCGTCGTGCGTCATATCCCGGTGGTCGGTCCGATCTATACCAGCGTGAAGCAGGTGTCGGACACGCTGCTTTCCAGCAGCGGCAACGCGTTTCGCAAGGCGTTGCTGATCGAGTATCCGCGCAAGGGTTCCTACACGATCGCGTTTCTGACGGGCATTCCCGGCGGCGACGTGGTCAACCACCTGAAGGAAGAACACGTGAGCGTGTACGTGCCCACGACGCCGAATCCGACGTCCGGCTTCTTCCTGATGGTGCCGAAGAGCGAGGTCGTCGAACTCGATATGACGGTCGACGCCGCGCTCAAGTACATCGTTTCGATGGGTGTCGTGGCGCCGTCCGTGCCCGTGCAGCCGGCGCCGGTGCGCCGCGCTACCCCCATCGAACCTCCGCTGTAATGCCGGAGCGCGTCGCTAGCCGGCGCGCACCGTTCGATCAATGCAAAACGAAAGACAAACATCATGTCGATGAGATCTGAATACTGCGGTCTGGTGACCGAACACCTGCTGGGCCAAACCGTGTCGCTGTGCGGCTGGGTGAGCCGTCGTCGCGACCACGGCGGCGTCATCTTCATCGACCTGCGCGATCGCGAAGGCCTCGTTCAGGTCGTCTGCGATCCGGACCGCGCGGAGATGTTCAAGATCGCCGAAGGCGTGCGTAACGAGTTCTGCGTGCGCGTTCAGGGCGTTGTCCGCAACCGTCCGGAAGGCACGGTGAACGCCGGCCTGAAGAGCGGCAAGATCGAAGTGCTGTGCCACGAACTGACGGTGCTGAACGCATCGGTCACGCCGCCGTTCCAGCTCGACGACGACAACCTGTCGGAAACCACGCGCCTCACGCATCGTGTGCTCGACCTGCGCCGTCCGCAGATGCAGCACAACCTGCGACTGCGCTATCGCGTGGCGATGGAAGTGCGCAAGTACCTCGACGCGCAAGGTTTCATCGACATCGAAACGCCGATGCTCACCAAGAGCACGCCGGAAGGCGCGCGCGATTACCTCGTGCCGTCGCGCACGAACCCGGGCCAGTTCTTCGCGCTGCCGCAGTCGCCGCAACTGTTCAAGCAACTGCTGATGGTGGCGAACTTCGACCGCTACTACCAGATCGTCAAGTGCTTCCGCGACGAAGACCTGCGCGCCGACCGTCAGCCGGAATTCACGCAGATCGACTGCGAAACCTCGTTCCTCACCGAACAGGAAATCCGCGATCTGTTTGAAGCGATGATCCGTCACGTGTTCAAGGAAACGATCGGCGTTCAGCTCGACGAGAAATTCCCGGTCATGCTGTATTCGGAAGCCATGCGCCGTTTCGGTTCGGACAAACCGGACCTGCGCGTGAAGCTCGAATTCACCGACCTGACCGATGTCATGAAGGATGTCGACTTCAAGGTGTTCAGCGCGCCGGCCAACACGAAAGACGGCCGCGTCGCGGCGCTGCGCGTGCCGAAGGGCGGCGAGCTTTCGCGTGGCGACATCGACAGCTACACGGAATTCGTGCGTATCTATGGCGCGAAGGGTCTCGCGTGGGTCAAGGTCAACGAAGCCGCGAAAGGTCGTGACGGTCTGCAAAGCCCGATCGTCAAGAACCTGCACGATGCGTCGATCGCGGCGATCCTCGAGCGCACCGGCGCGCAGGACGGCGACATCATTTTCTTCGCGGCAGACCGCGCGAAGGTGGTGAACGACAGCCTCGGCGCGCTGCGTCTGAAGATCGGCCATTCGGAATTCGGCAAGGCGAACAGCCTCGTCGAGGACGGCTGGAAACCGCTGTGGGTGGTCGATTTCCCGATGTTCGAGTACGACGAGGAAGAAGCGCGCCACGTTGCCGCTCACCATCCGTTCACGAGCCCGAAGGACGAGCACCTGGAATATCTGGAAACGGATCCGGGCCGCTGCCTCGCGAAGGCCTACGACATGGTGCTGAACGGCTGGGAAATCGGCGGCGGTTCGGTTCGTATCTATCAGGAAGAAGTGCAGAGCAAGGTGTTCCGCGCGCTCAAGATCAACGCCGAGGAAGCCCGTGCGAAGTTCGGCTTCCTGCTCGACGCGCTGCAGTACGGCGCGCCGCCGCACGGCGGTATCGCGTTCGGTCTCGACCGCATCGTGACGATGATGGCGCGCGCCGATTCGATCCGCGACGTGATCGCGTTCCCGAAGACGCAACGCGCGCAAGACCTGCTTACGCAGGCGCCGAGCGAAGTGGACGAGCGCCAGCTGCGCGAACTCCACATCCGTCTGCGTCAGCCGGAACCGAAGGTTCAGTAAGCGTTCGCCGGGCGTCCGAACCGGCTTCAGCTGCATCAGGGAAAAAGGCGCGCCATGCGCCTTTTTCTCTTTATGCGTTACAGTCGAAGCGAACCCGATCCACTGAGTGACACGTATCGTGCGTACCCTGCGCGTGCACGGTGCGTTGCCTGATTACCGATCACCATGCCGAAACCGCCGAAGATTCCGGAGTCTGTTCTTGTCGTCATCCATACGCCGCAACTCGACGTGCTGATTATCGAACGGGCCGACCGGCCGGGCTTCTGGCAATCCGTGACGGGATCGAAGGATCACGTCGACGAGCCCATCGTCGAAACGGCCATGCGTGAAGTCGGTGAGGAAACGGGTATCGTCACCGGTTCGCCCGGGGTGCCGGCCAGCGCGTTGCTCGACTGGCAACATCAGATCGAATACGAGATTTACCCGGTGTGGCGCCATCGTTATGCAGAAGGCGTGACGCGTAACGTCGAGCACTGGTTCAGCCTTCAGGTGCCAGGCCGCATCGAGGTGACACTCGCACCGCGCGAGCACACCGCTTACGCCTGGTTGCCGTACGAGCAGGCGGCTGCGCGCTGCTTCTCATCGTCGAACCGGGAAGCCATCCTGCAACTGCCGACGCGCCTCGCAGCGCGCCTGGGATGACGAGCCTCGCCACGCGGCGTTTCGCGCGGCTCCGCCAGAGCCTTCGCAGCCGGCGTTACTGGCGGCGCTATCGCTTCACCACCGGCAACGGCGTCGAGCTCTTTCGCTCGGGCAGCGAATACTTCGACACGCTGACACGTCGAATCGACGCCGCGACACGCGATGTCGCGCTCGAGACGTACATCTTCTGCGACGACGAAGCCGGCCAGAACGTGTCCGCCGCGCTGCTGAGAGCCGCCGCGCGGGGCGTGCGGGTACGCGTGATCACCGACGGCATCGGCACCGCGAAGCTCGCGCTTTTCAACGACTGGCCGTCGATCGGCGTCGAACACCGCATCTACAACCCGCATATCTTTGGCCGCTTCGGCTTCTCACGCACGCACCGCAAGCTCGCGGTGATCGACGACACGTACGCGTACTGCGGCGGTATCAATATCGTCGACGACTTCGACAACAACGGCGAGCGCCTGCCGTATCCTCGCTGGGACTTCGCGGTCGAACTGAGCGGGCCGGTGGTGACCGACATCCGCGAAGCGTTCGAGGTGCAGTGGCGCCGCATTCGCATCGGATACAGGCAGGTCGAATCGCCCGGCACGGAAGCCGAGCCGCCGCCCGATCTGGGCCGCTCCGCGCGTTGGCGGATGCGTCGTCGCGCGCGCGGCGACGTGCGCGAAACCGGGCTGCCGTGCGTGGCGTTCGTCGCGCGCGATAACCTGGTCAATCGTCGTGCGATCGAAAAGGCGTATCTGACCGCGATTGGCCAGGCACGCACCGAGGTGCTGCTCGCCAATCCGTACTTCATGCCGGGCCGCAAGCTGCGACGCGCGCTCACGCATGCGGCGCGGCGCGGCGTCGAGGTGCGGCTCATCATCGGGCGCAAGGAGTTCGCCGCGCTCGATTACGCGGTGCCGTTCCTGTACCGGTCGCTGCTGCGCGCGGGCGTCAAGATCGCCGAATACGAAAGGACGCTGCTGCACGGCAAGGTCGCGGTCGTCGATTCGAGCTGGGGAACGGTGGGTTCGTCGAACCTCGACGCGCTCAGCCTGCTCGTCAACAACGAGGCGAACGTCGTGCTGGTGGCCGATCCCGAGATCCACGATCTGCGCGCCGCGATCCTGACGGCGTTCGACGAGTCGCGCCGCATCGACCTCGCACGCTACGAAGCGCGTCCGCGCGGCGAGCGCATCCTCAACTGGCTGGCCTACAACACGTACCGGGCGGTCATGAAGGTGCTGACGGTGGGCGGCTACGACTGACGCCCGGGCTCTGCCGGGTCGTCAGCCTGCGAAAGTCATCGCCGAGCCTTTCCGGCAGGCCGGCGCAATCCGGGTAATTCACCTGGATACACCGGCGCGTCGAGCCGGTAAAACTGTCATTAAGCGGCATGAGCGAACAATCCCGAAAATTACGCCTCGTCCGATTGACGGATGCCGCAAAATTGGAGGCCAGTTAGAAACTGGTTTCTAATAAAGTCCTTGTTTCGCGGACGGTCGTACTCAACAATAGTACGGCCGTTCGATTTTCTTTCGGTCAAATCAGAACGGTACAAAGCTATGCGAAAAGGCGAACAGACGCGCGCGGCAATTCTCGACGCAGCACTCGACCTGGCCAGCCGCGACGGACTCGAGGGTCTGACGATCGGCCTGCTGGCCGAGCGCATGCAGATGAGTAAAAGCGGCGTGTTCGCGCATTTTGGGTCGCGCGAGGATCTGCAGGTGGAAGTGGTCAAGGAATATCACCGCCGTTTTGAGGAGGAGGTGTTCTTTCCGAGTCTGCGTGAACCGCGCGGGTTGCCGCGTCTGCAGGCAATGATCTCGGGCTGGATAGAGAAGCGCATCCAGGAAGTCACCACTGGATGCATCTATATCAGCGGCGCCGTCGAGTACGACGACCGCGCGGACAACCCGGTGCGCGAGCAACTGGTGGCGAGCGTGAGCACCTGGCGCGCCGCGCTCACGCGAGCCATTTCGCAGGCGATGGAAGAAGGGCACCTGAGGGCGGACGCCGATCCGCAACTGATGCTCTTCGAAATGTACAGCTTCACGCTGGGTCTGCATCACGATGCACGCTTCCTGCACCTGCCGGATGCCGTGCGCCTGACGCGGGCCTCGCTGGATAAATTGATCGTTTCGTATCAAAGCAGCAGCCGCTAGCAGCGTCTCCGGATCCATCGGGTTCGTCGGCGCAACAGGTCCGTGTTGTGGGCGCTGGCTGGTGGCGATGCTTTAAGCCAACACCTTTGGAGTGGAGAAGAGTCATGGGACAGTACGCCGCGCCGCTGCGCGACATGCAATTCGTGTTGCACGAGCTGCTTAACGTCGAAGCCGAGATCAGGCAGATGCCGAAGCACGCGGATCTCGACTCCGACACGATCAACCAGGTGCTCGAGGAAGCCGGCAAGTTCTGCTCCGAAGTGCTTTTCCCGCTCAACCAGAGCGGCGACCAGGAAGGCTGCACGTACGTCGGCGACGGCGTGGTGACCACGCCGAAGGGCTTCAGGGAAGCCTATCGGCAGTACGTCGAAGCGGGCTGGCCGTCGCTCGGCTGCGATCCCGAATACGGCGGCCAGGGTCTGCCGGCATTCGTGAACAACGCGCTCTACGAAATGCTCAATTCGGCGAACCAGGCCTGGACGATGTATCCGGGCCTCTCGCACGGCGCGTACGAATGCCTGCACGCACACGGCACGCCGGAATTGCAGCAGCGTTATCTGCCGAAGCTCGTCACCGGCGTGTGGACTGGCACGATGTGCCTGACCGAGCCGCATTGCGGCACCGACCTCGGCATCCTGCGCACGAAGGCCGAGCCGGACAGCGACGGTTCTTACGCGATCAGCGGCACGAAAATTTTCATCTCGAGCGGCGAACACGACATGGCCGAAAATATCGTCCACCTCGTGCTCGCACGTCTGCCGGACGCCCCGAAGGGCACCAAAGGCATTTCGCTCTTCATCGTGCCGAAGTTCGTGCCGGATGAAGCGGGTGAGCCGGGCGAACGCAACGGCGTGAAGTGCGGCTCCATCGAACACAAGATGGGCATTCACGGCAACGCAACGTGCGTGATCAATCTCGACAATGCGAAAGGCTGGCTCGTCGGTGAGCCGAACAAGGGCCTGAATGCGATGTTCGTGATGATGAACGCCGCGCGTCTTGGCGTCGGCATGCAGAGTCTCGGGCTTACCGAAGTCGCGTACCAGAACTCGCTCACGTACGCGAAGGAACGCTTGCAGATGCGCTCGCTGACAGGCCCGAAAGCGCCCGAAAAGGCGGCTGATCCGATCATCGTGCATCCGGACGTGCGCCGCATGCTGCTCACGCAGAAGGCTTATGCGGAAGGCGCACGCGCGTTCACGTACTGGTCGGCGCTGCAGATCGACAAGGAACTGTCGCACGCGGACGAAGCCGCTCGCAAGGAAGCCGCCGATCTCGTCGCGCTGCTCACGCCGATCCTGAAGGCGTTTCTGTCGGACAACGCGTTCGAAGGCACGAACCACGCGATGCAGATCTACGGCGGCCATGGCTTCATTGCTGAATGGGGCATGGAGCAGTACGTGCGCGACGCGCGTATCAACATGATTTACGAAGGCACGAATGCAGTTCAGTCGCTCGATCTACTGGGCCGCAAGGTGCTCGGCGACATGGGCGCGAAGATGAAGAAGTTCGGCAACCTGGTCGCCGGATTCGTCGAGGCCGAAGGCGTGAAGGCCGAGATGTCGGAGTTCATCAACCCGCTCGCCGACATCGGGGAAAAGGTGCAAAAGCTCACGATGGAAATCGGCATGAAAGCGATGCAGAACCCCGATGAAGTGGGCGCTGCCGCCGTGCCGTATCTGCGTACGGTCGGCCACCTGGTGTTTTCGTATTTCTGGGCGCGTATGGCACGCATCGCGCTGGATAACGAAGCGTCGGGCGATCCGTTCTACAAGGCGAAACTCGCCACCGCGCGCTTCTACTTCGCGAAGCTGCTACCGGAAACCTCCATGACGATCCGTCAGGCGCGCGCCGGTTCGAAGTCGCTGATGGAAGTCGAAGAGTCGCTGTTCTAAGCCCGTTTCGGCACGCGCCGCGCGCAGCATCACGCTGAACGCACGGCGCGCTAGCCCTGTCGCGCATTTGCGCGACTGGCGATACCGCATAACTCCCCCGGAGGAACAACGTGAGCAATCTGATCATTCGCAAGGTAGCGGTGCTCGGTGCCGGCGTGATGGGCGCGCAGATCGCTGCGCACCTGATCAACGCCAGGGTGCCGGTGCTGCTGTTCGACCTTCCTGCAAAGGAAGGTCCGAAGAACGCGATCGCGCTGAAGGCGATCGAGAACCTGAAGAAGCTGTCGCCGGCACCGTTCGGCGTCAAGGACGACGCGCAGTACATCCAGCCCGCGAACTACGACGACGATATCGCAAAGCTCGAAGAGTGCGATCTCGTGATCGAAGCGATCGCCGAACGCATGGACTGGAAGCATGACCTGTACAAAAAAGTGTCGCCGCATATCGGACCGGATGCGATCTTTGCGACAAACACCTCGGGTCTGTCGATCACCGAACTGTCGAAGGGCTTTTCGGACGAGTTGAAGTCACGCTTTTGCGGCGTGCACTTCTTCAATCCGCCGCGCTACATGCACCTCGTCGAACTGATTCCGACTGCCACCACGCGTCCGGAAATCCTCGACCAGCTCGAATCGTTCCTGACCAGCGTGGTCGGCAAGGGCGTCGTGCGGGCGAAAGATACGCCGAACTTCATCGCCAACCGCGTCGGTATTTTCTCGATCCTCGCGGTGATTGCCGAAGCGCAAAAGTTCGGCCTGCGTTTCGACGAAGTCGACGATCTGACGGGCAGCCGCCTCGGCCGAGCGAAGTCCGCGACGTTCCGCACCGCCGACGTGGTCGGTCTCGACACGATGGCGCACGTCATCAAGACGATGCAGGACACGCTCGCGGGCGACCCGTTTTTCGCGGTTTATGAAACGCCAGCCGTACTCGCCGGACTCGTGAAGCAGGGCGCGCTCGGCCAGAAGACCGGCGCCGGCTTCTACAGGAAAGAAGGCAAGGCGATCAAGGTGCTCGACCCGAAGACGGGTGGATACGTCGACGGCGGCGCGAAGGCCGATGAAATGGTCGGCCGTATCCTGAAGCGTCCGCCGGCGGAGCGTCTGAAGCTGCTGCGTGAATCGGATCATCCGCAGGCCCGGTTCCTCTGGGCGATTTTCCGCGACGTGTTCCACTACATCGGCGTGCATCTCGAATCGATCGCGGACAACGCGCGCGACGTCGACCTCGCGATCCGCTGGGGCTTCGGCTGGAACGAAGGCCCGTTCGAAGGCTGGCAGACGGCTGGCTGGAAACAGGTAGCCGAATGGGTGCAGGAAGACATCGCGGCCGGCAAGGCGCTGTCGGGCGCACCGCTGCCGGCGTGGGTGCTGGAAGGTCCGGTCGCGGACAAGGGCGGCGTGCATACGAACGAAGGCTCGTGGTCACCGGCTTCGAAGTCGTTTGTGCCGCGTTCGTCGCTCGGCGTGTACGACCGGCAGGTGTTCCGTGCGCCGCTCGCCGGCGAGACCGCTGCTGACCCGAAAACATACGGCAAGACCCTGTTCGAAACCGATGCCGTGCGCGCATGGGTCGACGACCGCGCAGGTGAAAACGATGTGCTCATCGTGTCGTTCAAGAGCAAGATGAACACGATCGGACCATCGGTGATCGACGGCCTCGTGCAGGCGATCGAGCTCGCCGAGAAGGACTACAAGGGTCTGGTGGTGTGGCAGCCCACATCGCTGAAGCTTGGCACGCCGGGCGGCCCGTTCTCCGCCGGCGCGAATCTCGAAGAAGCGATGCCCGCGTTCATGATGGGCGGCGCGAAGGGTATCGAGCCGTTCGTGAAGAAGTTCCAGCAAGGCATGTTGCGCGTGAAGTACGCGAGCGTGCCGGTGATTTCGGCCGTGTCGGGCATTGCGCTCGGCGGTGGCTGCGAGCTGGCGCTGCATAGCGCGAAGCGCGTCGCGCATATCGAAAGCTACATGGGTCTCGTCGAAGTCGGCGTCGGTCTCGTGCCTGCGGGCGGCGGTCTGAAGGAAGCCGCGCTGCGTGCCGCCGAAGCCGCGACGCAGGTGGGCGCGACGAACGACCTGCTGAAGTTCGTGCAGAAGTCGTTCGAAAACGCCGCGATGGCGAAAGTCTCGGCCTCGGCGCTCGACGCGCGCGCGATGGGCTATCTGAAACCGTCCGACACGATCGTCTTCAACGTGTTCGAACTGCTCGACACCGCGAAGAAGGAAGTGCGCGCGCTGTCGGCATCCGGTTACCGCGCGCCGCTGCGCGTGACACAGGTGCCGGTCGCGGGGCGCTCGGCGATTGCGACGATCAAGGCATCGCTCGTCAACATGCGCGACGGCCGCTTCATCAGCGAGCACGACTACCTGATCGCGGGCCGCATCGCTGAAGCCGTGTGTGGTGGCGACGTCGAAGCGGGCAGCCTCGTCGACGAAGAATGGTTGTTGCAACTCGAGCGCCGTGCGTTCGTCGATCTGCTCGGTACGCAGAAGACGCAGGAACGGATCATGGGCATGTTGCAGACCGGCAAGCCGGTGCGTAACTAACGCGCGGTCGACCGCGATAAGACTGCATGGGATCAGAGTAAGTGCTTTGCATAGGACCGGAGTAACGCGCTAAAGCGCGAACTCCGGTCGACAGCTAAAGCGCTAACTCTGATCGACAAAGGAGTTTTCAAATGGCAAAGCAATTGCAGGACGCATACATCGTCGCCGCGAGCCGCACGCCGATCGGCAAGGCGCCGCGCGGGATGTTCAGGAACACGCGCCCCGACGAACTGCTGGTGCACGCGATCCGTTCGGCCGTGGCCCAGGTGCCCGGCCTCGATACGAAGGTGATCGAAGACGCGATCATCGGCTGTGCGATTCCGGAAGCGGAGCAGGGCCTGAACGTCGCGCGGATGGGCGCGCTGCTGGCCGGCCTGCCGAACACGGTGGGCGGCGTGACGGTGAACCGCTTTTGCGCCTCGGGCCTGACGGCGCTGGCGATGGCGGCGGACCGTATTCGCGTCGGCGAATCGGACGCGATGATCGCGGGCGGCTGCGAATCGATGAGCATGGTGCCGATGATGGGCAACAAGCCGTCGATGTCGCCGCACATCTTCGATCGCGGCGAGGACTTCGGCATCGCCTACGGCATGGGCCTGACCGCGGAAAAGGTCGCCGGGCGCTGGAAGATCAGCCGCGAAGCGCAGGACCAGTTTTCGGTCGAATCGCACCGCCGCGCGATCGCCGCGCAGCAGGCCGGTGAATTCAACGACGAAATCGCCGCGTACACGATCAGTGAGCGCTTCCCCGATCTCGCCACGGGCGAAGTGAAGGTGAAGACGCGTGAAGTCGCGCTGGACGAAGGTCCGCGCGCCGATACGTCGATGGAAGGTCTCGCGAAGCTGCGCACGGTGTTCGCGAACAAGGGTTCGGTCACGGCCGGCAACAGCTCGCAGACGTCGGACGGCGCGGGCGCGTTGATCGTCGTGTCGGAAAAGATGCTGAAGGAATTCAACCTGACGCCGCTCGCCCGTTTCGTCAGCTTCGCCGTGCGCGGCGTGCCGCCGGAAATCATGGGCATCGGTCCGAAGGAAGCGATTCCGGCCGCGCTGAAGGCCGCGGGCCTGAAGATCGACGACATGGACTGGATCGAGCTGAACGAAGCGTTCGCTGCGCAATCGCTCGCGGTGATCCAGGACCTGGGGCTCGATCCGTCGAAGATCAACCCGCTTGGCGGCGCGATCGCGCTCGGTCACCCGCTCGGCGCGACGGGCGCGATCCGCGCGTCGACGGTTGTGCACGGGCTGCGTCGCCGCAATTTCAGATACGGCATGGTGACGATGTGCGTCGGTACCGGAATGGGCGCAGCGGGCATCATCGAACGCCTGTAAGCGCGGACGGCACAACGTACAGGCAAGACGAACGGTTCGCAGGTCATACGGCTTGCGAACCGTTTTTTCCATTCAGGAAATCGAAGGAATAACGAGGAGATGGCGATGGATATTCTGGTCGAACGCGCAGACGGCGTGCTGACGATTGCCTTTAACCGGCCGGACAGGAAAAACGCGATCACGGCCGCGATGTACCAGGCGATGGCGGACGCGCTCGTCGAAGCGCACAGCGATGCATCCGTGCGTGCGATCCTGATTCGCGGCAGCATCGGCATTTTCAGCGCCGGCAACGATCTGGAAGACTTCATGAAGTCGCCGGCGGGCGGTGAGAATTCGCCGGTGTTCCAGTTCCTGCGCGGCATCAGTTCGGCGGAAAAGCCGGTGGTCGCTTCGGTGGCGGGTCCGGCGGTTGGCATCGGCACGACGCTGCTGCTGCACTGCGATCTGGTCTACGCAGCGGAATCGGCGACGTTCTCGCTGCCGTTCACCCAGTTGGGTCTGTGTCCGGAAGCGGCTTCGTCGTTGCTGTTGCAGCGCGTGGCCGGCTATCAGGGCGCGGCGGAAAAGCTGCTGCTCGGCGAAGCGTTCGATGCGAAGGAAGCGCAGCGCATGGGCTTCGTGAACCGTCTGCTGCCCGTCGCCGAAGTGGACGCGTTCGCGAAGGCGCAGGCGCTCAAGCTGGCGGCGCTGCCCGCTTCGTCGCTGCGGGTGACGAAGGCGCTGATGAAGCGCGCCGCGCAGCACGAGATCCAGACGCAGATCGCTGAGGAAGCCGTGCACTTCGGCAAGATGCTGCTCGCGCCGGAAGCACGCGAGGCGTTCAAGGCGTTCTTCGAAAAGCGCAAGCCGGATTTCCGGCAGTTCGACTGAGCGTCTTCGCGGAGCGACGTCGGGCGCCGCGGCGCTATTGCGCAGCGTCCGTCACGAGCGGATCACCGCGTGCCGTATTCGACGTAACCGGATTCGCGGCAGAAGCTCACCAGCCTGAGCTGCGCTTTCTTCGCGATCGCAATCGCGAGCGACGAAGGCGCGGAAATCGTCGCGAGCATCGGAATGCCGACGCGGGCCGCCTTGCGCACCAGCTCGTAACTCGCGCGGCTCGACAGGAACACGAAGCCGTCTTTCGCATCCGCGCGATCGAGCACCAGCTGGCCGATCAGCTTGTCGAGCGCGTTATGGCGGCCGACGTCTTCGAACGCGTAGCGGATCGCGCCTTCCGCATCGCACCATGCGGCCGCGTGCAGGCCGCCCGTCAGTTTCGTCAGCGCCTGATGTGCCGGCAGTGCGCGCGCGGCGTGTGCAATCGCATCGGGCGCGAGGCGTGCCAGAAAGCCGGTATCCGGCACCACTTCCGGCTGCAGGTCGAGCAGATCGATACTTTCGATCCCGCAGACACCGCAGCCCGTGCGTCCCGCCAGCGCGCGGCGTTTCTCCTTCAGCGCGACAAATGCCTGCTGCACGACCGTCAGCTGCACTTCGGCGTACGGCATTTCGCCTTCGAAGCACGCCACCTCGATGTCCTGAATGTCGCTGCCGCGCCCGACAATGCCTTCCGAAATCGCGAAGCCGACGGCAAACGCCTCCAGGTCGCGCGGCGTGCACATCATCACGGCATGTGAAATGCCGTTGAAAACGAGCGCGACAGGCCATTCCTGACCGACATGATCGGCGAGCGTTTCGACCGACTCTCCCCGATGCCGGTGCACGATCTGCTCGACGGCGCCGGGCTGACCGGTGGTTTCCAGTTCGTTCAAGCGTCCACTCCTTGAATTGCCGCAAGCGGGGCGCGCTGCCAATGCGTCAACGCGTTTCCGGCCCGCGAATAAGGTTCTAAAATACCTCAAGCCGGCATCATGCGTTGCCGGTCACCAACCAGGACACTGACATGGGACTCAACGAGGCGCCGCTCCTCTTCAACTTCGAAGTCGCTTCATCGGAGAATCTCAGCTTCATTCCGATGTCCGTGCGCTTTAATCTCGACCGTTTCGGCCTGCGCATCTCCCTCGCGCAGTGGCAGATGCTGCCGCACGAGGACCGCGCGCTGCTGGCACGTTTTCCGGTCGAGGAGGACGCCACCATCGAGCCGAATTTCGATCATGCGCTTTTCGAAATGCTGCGCACGCACGCGAATGTCGAGCCGGAGTGGTTCACGCCCGAGGAAGCGCCCGCGTGGCGCAATACGGAAGCGGTGCCGGATGGCGTCGTGCATCAGTCGCTCGTCGCGCGGCTGCGTGCGCCGACGCGCGAGCAGTGGGCACGGCTCAATCCGTTCCAGCGCTACGTGCTCGCCAAGCTGTCGCGCAAGCCGGAAGGCAACCACGATTTCATCCCGGCGATGACTGAGTTCGGCGTCGCGGCTTCCGGGCACGACCTGCGCTGAACGCCCGATGCGACGAGCCACAACCGTTTGCGCCGGATTATTTCCCGGCCAGCCCTCAATCTCCTCCGAAACCGGTCGTTAACCAGAGGTTAGCGCGCAAAAGACCCGCGTTCGTGCAGCCGTACATGGCGACGAAAAGCAGGCCAGCCCGGGCTTCCCGCCCGCAGAACGACCCGACGTTCGGAACTCATGACTTCTCTTTTTTCGAAGCGACTGCTGATCAATCTGGCAGTCGTCGCCGCGGCCGTCGGCGCGAACGCTTTTGTTGCCTACACGCAGATCTGCGGCCAGCGCGCCGCGGACGAACGGACCTTGCGCTCGATGAGCGTCAAGCAGGACCTGGACGCCTGGCGGGAAACGCTCGAAGGCGGGCTGGCCGCGCTTGGCCGTTTCGAAGCGTCCGGCACCATCGAGCCGGCCAGCGCCGCCACGCGTCGGGCCGTCGAACTCAGCAGGCTGGAGGCGTCGCTGCGAGGCCGGTTCAGCGCCGAGCCGCGTCTGATCGACGGCCTCGACCGGCTCGTGCCGGCCTCGCGCGTGTTGCAGCGCGGCGTCGACACGGCGCTCGCCCGGGCGGCGCAACCGGGGCTCGATGATTCGCGGGCGTGGGCCGCAATCGAATACACGCGTCTCGACACGCAACTCGATGCGTTCGATTCGGGCCTCACGGCAATACGCCAGGACGAGGACCGCGCGCTCGAAGCCGCGCTTGGCGACTCGACGAAATCGACCCAGGTCGCGATGCTGTTCCTGTTCGTCACGACGCTCGCCGGCAGCGGTCTTTTGATCTACACGTTCGGCGTGCGCGAGACCGCCGCACGCGAAAAAATCCGCATCGTGCGTGCACTGCGCCGCAATGACGAACGCTTTCGAGGCCTGTTCGACGCGCATCCGGTGCCGATGTACATCTTCGATCGCGAGACGCTGCGCTTTCTCGCGGTGAACGGCGCGGCCGTGCAGCAATACGGCTATTCCGAAACCGAATTCCTCGCGATGACGATTCGTGTGATCCGGCCGGTCGCGGAAGTCGCGCGGCTGGAGTCGCATTTGCAGCGCAGTGACATCGTGCCGAGCAGCGGGCGGACGATGGCCGGCGTGTGGCGTCACCGTCGCAAGGACGGCTCACTGATCAGCGCGGACATTTCATATCACGCGCTGAGTTTCGCCGGCCGCCCGGCATTTTTCGTGCTGGCCGACGACGTCACCGAACAGATCAACGCCGAAGCCGAGGCGCAGCGGTCGAACCAGATGCTGGAAACGGTCATCGACAACATTCCGCAGCGCATCTTCTGGAAAGATCGCGAATCGCGCTATCTCGGCTGCAACATGGCGTTCGCGCGCGACGCCGGGCTCGCTTATCCGGAGCAGGTGATCGGCAAGACGGACTTCGACATGCCGTGGCGCGAATTCGCGCCGCACATACGTACGATCGACGAGGAAGTGATCGCGTCGAGCGTGCCGAAGATGAACTTCGAGGTCGATCTCGTACTCGACGGCGTGCACCGCACGACCGTCACGAGCAAGCTGCCGTTCACCGACAGCGACGGCAGCGTGATCGGGGTGCTCGGCTCGTACACGGACGTCACCGAGCGCAAGCGTTCGGATCTCGCGCTGCGCCTGCAGAGTCGCGCGCTCGACGCAAGCGTGAACGCGATCCTGATCACCGGGCCGGCGGAGACTGGCAACCTGATCGAATATGTGAACCCCGCGTTCAAGCGCATCACCGGCTACGATCCGGCCGAAGTGCTGGGCCAGGATTGCCGCCTGCTGCAGCGTGACGATCGCGATCAGGAAGGGCTCGCCGCGATCCGTCAGGGGCTCGCCGCCAATCGCGAAGTCAGTGCCGTGCTGCGCAATTACCGCAAGGACGGCGCGCTGTTCTGGAACCAGCTGTTCATCGCGCCGGTGCCGAACGCCGACGGCCAGACAACGCACCACATCGGCGTCATCAACGACGTGACCGAGCTGATCCGCTATCAGGAGCAGCTCGAATACCAGGCGAATTACGACAGCCTCACGCGCCTGCCGAACCGCAACCTGCTGCGCGACCGGCTGCAGCACGCACTGATTGCCGCGCAGCGTCGCGAGCGGGGCGTCGCGGTGGTGTTCATCGATCTCGACGGTTTCAAGAACGTGAACGACAGCCTCGGACACAGCGTTGGCGACCGGCTGCTCGGTGTCGTCGCGGAGCGGCTCACGCGTTGCGCGCGGGCGAGCGACACGGTCGCGCGTCACGGCGGCGACGAGTTCGTGATCGTGATGACCGACACCATCGACGAACAGTTTCTGATTGCGTGGATGGAGCGGGCACGTGCATCGATTTCGGAGCCGGTCTGGCTCGACGGCACCGAACTGTATGTGGGCTGCAGCATGGGCGCGAGCCTTTTCCCGCAGGACGGGCACGACGCCGAAACGCTGATGAAAAAGGCCGACCTCGCGATGTACCGTGCGAAGGACATGGGCCGCAATACGTTCCAGTTCTTCGAGCCGGAGATGAACGCGAACGCGAGCGCGCGGATGAACCTCGAACGGCGTTTGCGGCGCGCGCTGCGCGACAGTGAATTCCTGCTGCATTACCAGCCGCAGGTGGATATCGCCAGCGGGCGGATTGTCGGAATGGAGGCGCTCGTGCGCTGGCTCGATCCTGAGGTCGGACTGGTGTCGCCGGCATCGTTCATTCCGGTAGCCGAGGAAAGCGGGCTGATCGGGCCGCTGTCGGAATGGGTGCTCTACGAGGCGTGCCGCCAGAACAAGGCGTGGCAGGACGAAGGTTTGCCGCCGGCGCGCGTGTCGGTGAACCTGTCGGCGCGGCAGTTCGAACAGCGCGACATCGCGGTGCTCGTCAAACAGGTGCTCGCGCAGACGGGGCTCGAACCGAAGTATCTCGAACTCGAACTGACCGAGAGCACGATCATGCGCAACGCCGAAGACGCGGTGACGATGCTCACCGAGTTGCACGCGCTCGGCATCGGTCTTGCCATCGACGACTTCGGCACCGGTTATTCGAGCCTGAGCTACCTGAAGCGTTTTCCGGTCGACCGTCTGAAGATCGACCGCTCGTTCGTGTCGGATATCGGCGCATCGAGCGACGATGAAGCGATCACGTCAGCGATCATCGCGCTCGCGCACTCGCTGAAATTGCAGGTGATCGCGGAGGGCGTGGAAACGTCGGCGCAACTCGACTTCCTGCGCGAACGTGCCTGCGACGAAATGCAGGGCTTCTATTTCGCGAAGCCGATGCCGCACGAGGCGGTTCCGGTGTTGTTGCGGCAGGCGGCGGCCGTGTTATCGGTCGAGACCTGAAAAATACCGGGGCCGCGCTGCGGCGGCGTTTGTTCCAGTGTGGATTGAAGCGCCCATATTTCCCGTCAACTGAAAACGGTCAATCCAGCGCAGGCAATGCCCGCGGACGACGGTCGCTGTCGGTCGCGACATACGTGAGCGTCGCTTCGGTCACCTTCACGACGTGTTCGGCGAGGCTCATACGCTGCGCGTACACCTCGACCGAAACCGTGACCGACGTATTGCCCGTCTTCACGATATCCGCGTAAAAGCTCAGCAGATCGCCGACAAAAACCGGCTGCTTGAACACGAACGAATTGACCGCGATCGTCGCGACGCGGCCGTTCGCGCGGCGGCTCGCCGGGATCGACCCGGCGATGTCGACCTGCGCCATGATCCAGCCGCCGAACACGTCGCCATGCATGTTCGAATCCGACGGTTGCGGGACGACACGCAGGGCAGGCGGCTTTTGCGGGAGTTGCAGGTTCTGGGTCATCGTGACGTCCATGGAGCGGGTGGGCTTCGTGCCGGCTGGCTTTGCTTCGTATGGAAGAGACGCGTTTTTCGCGCCATCGGCATGGCCGGTACCCGGCCAGCGCGGCCAAAGCGGCGCCAGCCGGCTTCTGCGACAATAGGAAGATCAGGAATTGTACGGGAAAGCGCGCACGCCGGATGCCTGCGGGCAGGCGCGCTCCGATACATTCGACACCCCCTCCCCACAGCCGACCTTCATGCGCCGTTATTCCGCCTCGTCCGAGCCTTCTCCGATCTCGACCCAGCCGCGCAATGACTGGCAGACGATCCTCTCGCTGCTGCCGTATCTCGCGACGTACAGGTGGCGCGTGATTTTCGCGCTCAGCTGCCTGATCGGCGCGAAGGTCGCGAACCTCGGCGTGCCGATCGTGATGAAGCGGATCATCGACAACCTCGTGTCGGTGCAGCATCTGACTGCGCTCGGGCGCGCGGATCACGCGCCGGGCATCGTGCTGCTCGGCGGCGTCGGGCTGCTCGTGGTCGCGTACGCGGTGGTGCGGCTTTCCACCTCGCTCTTCACCGAACTGCGGGAAATCCTGTTCTCGAAAGTGACCGAAAGCGCGGTGCGGCAACTCGCGCTGAAAGTGTTCCGGCATCTGCACGCGCTCTCACTCCGGTTTCATCTGGACCGGCAGACAGGCGGCATGTCGCGCGATATCGAACGCGGCACGCGCGGCATCACGCAGCTCATTTCGTATTCGCTCTACAGCATCCTGCCGACGCTCGTCGAAGTCGGGCTCGTGCTGGGATTTTTCGTCGTCAAATACGAGGCGTATTACGCGATCGTCACGTTTATCGCGCTTGCCGCGTACATCACGTTCACCGTGAAAGTGACCGAATGGCGCACGCATTTCCGTCGCACGATGAACGACCTCGATTCGCGCGCGAATTCACGCGCCATCGATTCGCTGCTCAACTACGAAACCGTCAAGTACTTCGGCAACGAAGAGTGGGAAGCGCAGCGTTACGACGAAAACCTGAAGCGCTATCGCGCGGCGGCGATCAAGTCGCAGAACTCTCTGTCGGCGCTGAATTTCGGGCAGCAGACGATCATCGGCACGGGCCTTGTGTTCATCCTGTGGCGCGCGACGCAAGGCGTCATGGCGGGCAAGCTCACGCTCGGCGATCTCGTGCTGATCAACACGTTCATGCTGCAGCTCTACATTCCGCTGAATTTTCTCGGCGTGGTGTATCGCGAGCTCAAGCAGAGTCTCACCGACATGGACCGTATGTTCACGCTGCTCGGCGCCGCGCAGGAAGTACCCGACCTGGAAAACGCGGCCGCGCTCACCGTGCGCGGCGCGCAGGTGCGGCTCGATCACGTGAATTTCTCATATGACCCCGAGCGTCAGATCCTGCACGACGTGAGCTTCATGATTCCGGCCGGCACGACGACGGCTGTTGTCGGACATAGCGGCTCGGGCAAGTCGACGCTCGCGCGTCTGATGTTCCGCTTCTACGATCTCGACCGTGCAACGGGCGGCGCGATCACGATCGACGGCCAGGATATCCGCGATGTGACGCAGGATTCGCTGCGCGCCTCGATCGGCATCGTGCCGCAGGATACGGTGCTCTTTAACGACACGATCTACTACAACATCGCCTACGGCCACCCGACGGCGACGCGCGACGAAGTGATCGCGGCGGCGCGCGCGGCGCACATTCACGATTTCATCGAAGGGCTGCCGAAGGGTTACGAGACGCCGGTGGGCGAGCGCGGCCTGAAGCTGTCGGGCGGTGAGAAACAGCGCGTCGCGATTGCGCGCACGATCCTGAAGAATCCGCCGATTTTGATCTTCGACGAAGCGACGTCCGCGCTCGATTCGCGTTCCGAACGCGCGATCCAGCACGAACTCGACCAGATCGCCCGCGAGCGCACGACGCTCATCATCGCGCACCGGTTGTCGACGGTCGTTCACGCGCAGCAGATTATCGTGATGGATCGCGGACGGATCGTCGAACGCGGCACGCATGCCGAACTGGTGCGCGCGGGCGGTCTCTTCGCGCAGATGTGGGCGTTGCAGCAGCAACGCGCGGAACATGCCGGCGAAGCGCCGGAGCCGGCAACCGAAGCGGGCAGCGCCGGGCACTGACGCGCGCTTACCTGCTTACCGTGGATTTGCGCCGCGCGATCAGGCGCAAGCGGATTCCGGCGCAACGGTTGTTGCAAACCGCTTCGCGCGGCGACAGCGTGGTGCCGCCACAGGCCGCTGCCGCTAGCGGCGTGCCGCGAGCTTTTTGTCGAGCGCCTGCAACTGCGCCGGTGTGCCGACGTTTTCCCACAATCCTTCGTACAGTTCGCCTGTCGCGCGCCCGCGCGCGATTGCATCGCGGTAGTAGGGCGTCAGCGCGCGGCGTGAGCCGGGTTGCAGGTCGCTGAACATCCGCGTGTCGTACAGCCCGATGTTGCCAAACGTGAAACGCGGCGACGCATCGAGCGAGAGGACGCCGTCGACAAGCCCGAAATCCCCTGACGGATGGAACGGCGGATTCGGCACCATCACGAGATGCATGCCCGGTTCCGGCAGCGCGGCAAGCCGTGCAGCGTGAGCATCGAGCGTGCCGTAGTCGAAATCCGCGTACACGTCGCCGCTGACCGCGACGAAGATTTCCGGCTTGCCTGCGTCTTCCAGAAGCGAGCGCGCCTGTGCGATGCCGCCCGCGGTCTCCAGCGCTTCGCCTTCAGGCGAATAGCGCAGCGCGATGTTCCAGCGCGAGCCGTCGCCGAGCGCGGCTTCGATCTGCTCGCCAAGCCACGCGTGATTGATCACGACGGTATTAAAACCGGCCCGCGCGAGCCGCTCGATCTGCCATTCGATCAACGCACGGCCGCCGGCTTCGAGCAGCGGCTTGGGGCGCGAATCGGTCAGCGGACGCATCCGCTCGCCGCGTCCCGCGGCAAAAATCATCGCTTTCTTCAGGGAATTCACAGAGGGACCGATCCTGGGTGAATGGGCTCAGAACGTGTAGCCGATATCGACGGCGCGGCCTTCCAGCTGGTCGAGCAGCTTTGCGAACGGCGCGAGCGGGCGATACCGTCCGGCCACCTTGCGCGCGTACCCGATGAAGCGCGGCAGGTCGGCGAGGTAGTGCGGCTTGCCGTCGCGATAATTGATCCGGCAGAAGAGTCCGAGCACCTTGATATGCCGCTGCAGGCCCATCCATTCGAGCTGGCGGAAGAACTCGCCGAAATCGGGATCGACCGGCAGGCCGGCTTTTTTCGCGCGTTCCCAGTAGTACACGAAGCAATCGAGCTCGAATTCTTCGTCCCAGCTCAGAAAGGCGTCGCGCAGCAACGAAGCGACGTCATACGTGATCGGACCGTGGACGGCGTCCTGGAAGTCGAGCACGCCCGGGTTCGGGGTCGCGATCATCAGGTTGCGCGGCATGAAATCGCGCAGCATGAACACCTGCGGCTGCGCCCGCGCGCTCGCCACCAGCAGCGCGAACGTGCGATCGAGTACGCCACGGGTGTTGTCGTCGACGGCCTGATCCAGATGCCGTTCGATAAACCACTCAGGCATCAATTCCATTTCGCGACGCAGGAACGCCTCGTCGAACGGCGGCAGGACGTCTTCCCGCGATGCGAGTTGCCAGTGGATCAGCGCATCGAGCGCATCGCGCATCAGCGTGCGCGGGATGGCGCTGCCGGGTTCGCCCTGCGCATCGGTCAATGCCCGCAGGTATGACTGCGTGCCGAGATCCGTGACCAGCATGAAGCCGGCGTCGAAATCGACCTCGAGTACGCGCGGCACGTGGACGCCCGCCTGCGCGAGCAGCTGCGCGACCTGCGCGAACTCGCGGCACTTCTCCGGCGGCGGCGCATCGACTGCAATCAGCGACGCGCCATGCTCGCTGCTGGCGGCGAGCCGGAAATAGCGCCGGAAACTCGCGTCCGACGAAGCCGGCGCGAGCGAGGCCACTTCGAGGCCATACCGGTCGGCATGCGGGCGAAGCCAGGTGGTGAGCAGATCCAGACGGTTGTCGGAGGGTGAGGAGGCGGCGCTGGCGCCGGAAGGCGTGGAAAAGGTCATGAAAACCCGAGGCAAATTCTGGGGGGCAACGTCTTGCCATATAATACCCCACGACTTTTTTGACGCGACTCGCGCCAGCTTTCGCCCATCCCGTTTGACCGCCTGCCTTATCGATCGACAGATTGTGCGTGTTTGTCTGCATTCTGGCTGACTCGGCCCGTTTGCGCTGGCGGCGGACAGTAACGGTGTGAGCTGGCGGCGGGTCGATTCGCCAAACGATACATGCCGCCCAGACAGCTTTTCCGAACGACACCTTCTTGTGACGGCGTACCGCGCAAAAGGCGGCTCGTCGCGGCGTTGATCGCCGTGCCGGGCCTGATGCCCGCGCTCGCGCACGCCCAGCTGGTCGGCGACGCCGCGCAGGCGCAGCCTGTCGACGCGCCATGGGGCCTGCGGCTGGCCCCGCAACTCGAGGAGCACCCGGTCGCGGGCGGCCAGCGGCCCGCCACCTTCGTGCTCGGCGACTCCACCACGGGCACGAGCGGCCAGGACATGGCCGCGAAAGGTTCGGCCGAGGTGCGCCGCTTCACGTCGGTGATCAAGGCCGACGCGCTCCATTACGACGAAGACACCGACATGGCCGACGCTTACGGCTCGGTGCACGTCATCAACAACGGCATTTCGTTTACCGGCCCCGAGGCGCACATGCGCGTCGAGGCGAGCGAAGGCTACATGCCCGCGCCGAAGTACCACTTCAACGTGACGGGCGGTTCCGGTAGCGCGGAGCGCGTCGACATGCTCGACAGCGAGCGCTCCGTGTTCTCGCATGGCACCTACACGGCGTGCCAGTGCGCGACCGACCCGGCGTGGTACATCAAGGGCACCGAATTCAATTTCGACACCGGCGCGGATGAAGGCGTCGCGCATAACGGCGTGCTGTTTTTCCAGGGCGTGCCGATTTTCGCGAGCCCGTGGCTGTCGTTCCCGCTGTCGGGCGACCGGCGCAGCGGTTTTCTGCCGCCAGTCGCGTCGCTCAGTTCGAACAACGGTTTCGAACTGTCGGTTCCGTATTACTTCAACATCGCGCCGAATCGCGATTTGACGCTGACACCGCGGATCATCTCGAAGCGCGGGGTACAGACGCAGGCGTCGTTCCGCTATCTGTCGCCCACTTACAGCGGCACGATCACCGGTGAATTCCTGCCGCACGACGCGATCACGAAGACCGACCGTTACGCGATCTATCTGCAGCACAACCAGAACTTCGGCAACGGGTTCGCCGGGTATGTCTATTACAACAAGGTCTCGGATAACACCTATCCGGAAGACCTTTCGTCGACGTCGAACCAGTTCCTGAACGGCACGCAGCTGCTGTACCAGCAGGAAGCCGGCTTGACGTACAACAACGGCCCGTGGTCCGTGCTTGCACGCGAGCAGCACTGGCAGACGCTCGAGCCGTCGGTGCCGCCGTATTCGCGCGAGCCGCAGTTGAACGTGAAGTACACGAAGTACAACGTCGACGGCTTCGACTTCGGTGCGGAAGCCGACTACACGCGCTTCAAGATCACGCAGGACGATGCGACCGAAGGTCAGCGGTTGATGTTCAACCCGTACCTGTCGTATTCGGTGGTGGGGCCCGGCTACTTTGTCACGCCGAAGGTGCAGTGGCACTTCGCCTCGTACGATCTCAGCAATATCGCGACGGGCGCGCCGGCCGGACAGCCGAAGAATTTCACCGAATCGATCCCGACGTTCAGCTTCGACACCGGGCTGATTTTCGACCGTTCGGTACGGCTCTTCGGCCAGGATTACATCCAGACGCTGGAGCCGCGGCTGTACTACGTCTACACGCCGTATCGCAACCAGCAGTTCGCGCCGCTCTTCGATACGGCCGATTCCGACTTCGGTCTCGCCGAAATCTTCACGCCGAACACGTTTGTCGGCGGCGACCGGATCGCGGATGCGAACCGGCTGACGGCAGCACTCACGACGCGCTTCATCAACCCGGCAACCGGCGACGAACGTGCGCGCTTCGTGATCGCGCAGCAGTATTACTTTCAGGACCAGCGCGTCACGCTGCTGCCGGGTCAGTCGAACGCGCAGGCGACCCATTCGGACCTGATCGCGGGTGCATCTGTGAAGCTCGGGGCCGGTTTCGCGTCGGAAACCGCGTTCCAATATAATGCCGATAACAATCAGCTGACCAAAACCAGCGTCGGTTTCGGCTTCAGTCCAGCATCGGGCAAGGTGATCAACATCGCGTACCGCTACACGCGCGCGAACACCACGCTCGACAACCAGCCGATCAACCAGATCCTGATTTCAGGGCAGTGGCCGCTGACGCATCGCGTCTACAGTGTCGCGCGCCTGAACTACGACCTGGGCGGGCACCGGGTGGTCGACGGTCTGCTGGGCCTGCAATACGATGCCGATTGCTGGACGCTCGGCGTTGGTTTTCAGCGTTATGCAAATGGACTGAACACATCGGGCACCCAGACGTCGAGCACGAAATTCCTCGCGCAGCTGACATTGAAGGGCCTGTCGAATGTCGACAACGGACTGATCTCGGCGTTCCGCGCCAGCGTGCCGGGTTACACGCCGCTGCCGCCGGGCACGCCGCCTCAGTCGCGTTTCACCAACTACGAATGACCGTCGCCCGATCATTTATAAAATGCGAAAAAACGGGCGGGGCGCGCCCGACATCACTGGAGTATCTGTGGCAATCATGAAAAAGCTTCGCCTCGCAACGCTCGCAGCGGGTATCGCCGTCGCGGCGTCCTTTCTGCCGGTTTCTTCCGCTGAGGCACAGGCGCTCGGCAACAGCAACGGCGAGACAGTCGACACGATCGCAGCCGTGGTGAACAACGGGGTCATCACGCAGCGCGAACTCGACCAGCGTGTCGGCCTGATTTCACGGCGTCTCACGCAACAGAACGCACCGGTGCCGCCGGCCGACCAGCTGCGCACGCAGGTGCTGAACCAGATGGTGCTCGAACGCATCCAGCTTCAGCGCGCGAAAGAAGACGGCATCACCGTCGACGACGCTACCGTGCAGCGCACGCTCGGCCGTCTCGCGCAGTCGAACGGCCTGACACTCGACGTCTACCGCGCGCGGATCGAGGCGGAAGGGGTGCCCTGGACCGTGTTCACGAACGACGCGCGTACGGAACTGACGCTTTCGAAGCTGCGTGAGAAGGAAGTGGACAGCAAGGTCACGGTGACGGACGGCGAAGTCGCGAACTACATCGCGAGCCAGCGCGGACCGAACCCTGGCCAGACCAGCGATCTGCACTTCGAGCACATCCTGCTGAAGGCCGCGCAGAACGCGCCGCAAACGGAAATCGAAGCGGCGCAGCAACGTGCGCAGGCGCTGCTGCAGGAAGCCACGGGCGGCGCGAATTTCGAAAGGCTCGCGAAGTCGAATTCGCAGGCTGCCGACGCGGCGAAGGGCGGCGACATGGGCTTCCTGTCGCAGTCGAAGCTGCCGCCCGAGTTCGTCACGGCGGCCTCGACGCTGCGTCCGGGCGAGGTGAATCCGTCGGTGATCCGCACGGCGGACGGCTTTGAAATCGTGCGCCTCGTTGAGCGTCGCAACTCGCAGGGCACGGCGTCGGCCGACGCATCGAAGCTTGTACAGACGCACGTGCGTCACATCCTGCTGCGTGTCGGCGACGGCATGTCGGAGCCGGCGGCGCGCGAGAAGCTGCTAGACATCAAGCGTCAGATCATTGCAAGCGGCGGCGACTTCGACAAGTTCGCGCGCACGTATTCGCAGGACGGCTCGGCGTCGCAGGGCGGCGATCTCGGCTGGATCAGTCCGGGCGAAACGGTGCCGGAATTCGAGCGCGCGATGAATTCGCTGCAGGACGGTCAGATCAGCGACCCGGTGCGCAGCGAATACGGCTATCACCTGATTCAGGTGCTGGGCCGCCGCGAAGCCGAGGGCTCGATTTCGCAGCAGATGGATCTGGCGCGCCAGGCAATCGGCCAGCGCAAGGCCGAGCAGGCCTATGCCGACTGGCTGCGCGAACTGCGCGACACCGCGTACGTCGACTACAAGATCGACCAGCCCAGCTTGCAATAACGGTCACGGTCATGAAACCTTCCGCCCAGCCGCAAGGCGCCCCGCTGCAGATCGCGATCACGACGGGTGAACCCGCCGGCGTGGGTCCCGAACTGACGGCGCAGGCGCTCGCGGCTGCGGCAGCGCATTGGCCCGACGCACAGTTCACCGTGCTCGGCGATGCCGCACTCATCGCACAGCGTGCCCAGACCGTGGGCGTCGACTGGGCCGCGCTCACTGGCGAACGCGCGGGCGGACGCATCCGGATGCAGCACGTGCCGCTTGACGTGCCGTCGCAGGCCGGCAGGCTCGACGCGGCGAATGGCCGTTACGTACTCACGCTGCTTGACCACGCGATCGACGGCGCGCTCGCGCACACGTTCGATGCGATCGTCACCGCGCCGCTGCAAAAAAGCACGATCAACGATGCCGGCGTGCCCTTCACCGGCCACACCGAATATCTCGCGGAGCGCACGCAGACGCCGCGCGTCGTGATGATGCTCGCGGGCACCGGCCAGCGGCCGCTGCGCGTCGCGCTGGCCACGACACACCTGCCGCTGAAGGATGTGTCGGCGGCGCTCACGATCGACGGGCTCGTCGAGACGCTACGCATCATCGATCACGATCTGCGTCATCACTTCGGCATTCCCGCGCCGCGTATTCTGGTCACGGGGCTCAACCCGCACGCGGGTGAAAACGGCTATCTCGGCCACGAGGAAATCGATGTCATCGCGCCGGCCCTGAAACGGGCAAACGATACAGGCATCGACGCACGCGGTCCGTATCCCGCCGATACGCTGTTCCAGCCGCGCTATCTGAAAGACGCCGACTGCGTGCTGGCGATGTTCCACGATCAGGGCCTGCCGGTCCTGAAATACGCCACGTTCGGTGAAGGCATCAACGTCACGCTGGGCTTGCCCATCATCCGTACTTCTGTCGATCACGGTACCGCGCTCGACCTCGCCGGCACGGGCCGCGCGGACGCGGGCAGCCTGATCGCCGCCATCGACACCGCCGTTTCGATGGCGCGCCATCGTCGCGCGGCCTGAACTCTTTTTTACTGTTTTTCCGATGTCCAACAGCCCAGGCAGCAGACAGCATCAGGGCCATTTCGCCCGCAAGCGGTTCGGACAGAATTTTCTGGTCGACATGGGCGTGATCGATTCGATCGTCGACGTGATCGCGCCGAAACGCGGCGAACGCATGGTCGAGATCGGGCCGGGTCTTGGCGCGCTCACCGGTCCGCTGATCGAACGTCTCTCGACGCCCGAAGCGCCGTTGCACGCGGTGGAACTCGATCGCGATCTGATCGCGCGTCTCACGAAGCAGTTCGGCGCGCTGCTCGAACTGCACGCGGGCGACGCGCTCGCGTTCGACTTCGGCTCGCTCGCCGTGCCGGGCGGTACGCCTTCGTTGCGGATCGTCGGTAACCTGCCGTACAACATTTCGAGCCCGCTGCTGTTTCATCTCACGACGTTTGCGCCGGTGGTGATCGACCAGCATTTCATGCTGCAGGACGAAGTCGTCGAGCGCATGGTCGCGGAGCCGGGCAGCAAGGCGTTCGGCCGGCTGTCCGTGATGCTGCAGTATCGCTACGTGATCGACAAACTGCTCGATGTGCCGCCCGAATCGTTCCAGCCGCCGCCGAAAGTGAATTCGGCGATCGTGCGCATGATTCCCCACGCGCCGCACGAATTGCCGGACGTCGACGTGCGCACGCTCGGCGAAGTGGTCACGGCCGCGTTTTCGCAGCGGCGCAAGATGTTGCGCAATACGCTCTCGGCGTATCGCGATGTAATCGATTTCGATGCGCTCGGCTTCGATCTGCAGCGCCGCGCGGAAGATGTGCCGGTCGAGGAATACGTGCGCGTCGCGCAGACGGTGTCGGCTTCGCCGAAAGCACGGCCAGGCGGCGCGGCACCCGCGTAACTAACGCATGCGCCATACACCACCGGGCGCCGCGCTCACGTCAGCCGGGTAGCGCTTCAGGTGGCGCGCCGGAGCGCGGGCGCATTCACGAGCGCGATGCCGGCGAGCACCAGCACGGCCGCCATCAGAAACCGCAGGCTGAACGATTCGCCGAGCAGCACCACGCCGAACGTCACACCGAAGAGCGGCGTCAGAAACGAGAACACCGAAAGGCGCGACGCCATGTAGCGCGTGAGCAGCCAGAACCAGATCAGATAGCTGATGAACGCGACCATCACCGCCTGATACGCGAGACTCGCGACCACGAGCGGGGTAACCGCTGCCACGCGCACCTGCCCGAGCGGCACGGCCAGCGCCAGCAGAACCACCGCCGATACCGCCAGCTGATAGAAGAGCGTCTTGCTCGCGCTCGTATGCGCGAGCTTCGTTGCGCGCACGACGATCGTCGTCGCGGCCCATGCGATGCCGCCGAGCACACCTAACGCATCGCCCGTGACGCCTGCCAGCATCGACGCATGACTCGCCGACCCAGATCCAGCCCCGGCGCGCGCGAAGCCGTCCGCGAATGCGAGCGCTATGCCCGCGAACGCGGTGATCACGCCGATCCACTGAATGCGCCGCATGTGTTCGCCCGCGACGAACCAGTGCAGCCCGAGTGCCGTGAAGCATGGCGCCGTGTACAGAAACACCGCCATGCGCGACGCGCTCGTGAGCGTCAGGCCAAGAAAGATACAGACGAATTCGCCAGCGAACAGCACGCCCGCGAGCAGTCCGGCACCGAGCGTGCCGTCGTCGCGAAAGAGCGGCGTGCCGCGTAGCCGCGCCCAGCTGCACACGAGCACTGCGGCGATCGCCGAGCGCAGCCCCGCCTGGAATACCGGTGGAACCGCAGCATTCGTGCTCTTGATCGCGACCTGCTGAAAGCCCCAGATCGCGCACAGCACGACCATCAGCATGATGGCGACGGTGTCGGGTGGACGGCGAAGCGAAACGGCGCGGGTGCTCATCGCACGGCCCGCATGGCATGCGCGCCATGCATGGCGATGTGCGCCTTCATGCGTGCTGGAGTGCAAAAACGCAGGATCATGGGCGGTCTCGTGTAAGGGCAGGCCATACCATATCAAAAGGCACGTGTCACCGATGCGATGACCCCACTACGCGCACGTGCTTCCATTTCGCCACGCCGCGCGCGGACCTGATGGCCGCTCGCGACGCTCTGGAGTACATTCCTCAGACGTTCCACCGGCCTCTCGTCCCGAGAGTGACCGTCATGCAAGGTTCGCAATCCTGCACTGCCAGGGGAGACCGTATGACGAAGCTGAGCAAGTGGCGTTTCGCACTGATTCCGGCGGCGCTCGCGTGCCAGATGGCGCACGCGCAATCCAGCGTCACACTCTATGGCATCGTCGACGGCAGCATCCGCTACATGACGAACGTCGACAAGGCGGGCGATTCGAAAGTCGTGATGGGCAACGGCGGCATGAGCGAGAGCCGCTGGGGCATGAAGGGTGTCGAAGACCTGGGCGGCGGCTGGAGCACCTTCTTCAAGCTCGAAAACCGTTTCTATCTGAACACCGGTCAGAGCGACCCGACACTGCCGTTCTTCAACGAAGCGCAGGTCGGCATCCGGTCCACGTCGTACGGCCAGGTCATCATCGGGCGTCAGTTCAACGTGATGATCGAAGGCATCACGATCGGCGGATACGGCAGCAATCCGTGGATTCCATATGACTTCAGCTACCAGCCGGAAGTCACGCTGTCCGGTGGCATCTGGACCAGCAACCAGGTTCAGTATCAGGCGCATTTTCACGACATCCTGTTCTCGGCGGCGTATGCGGTCGGCGGCGTCGCGGGCCACACGTCGTATGGCAGCCAGTATGGCGCGGCGCTGGCGTATGCGCCGGTGGGCGGCCCGGTCAGTCTCGGTGGCGCGTACGAGGAGTCGAAGGATTCGGTCAACGGTTCGGGGTCGCTCGCGTGGACGGTCGGCGGTTCGTACACGTGGGACAAGACGCGTTTTGCCGTGGGCTACATCGTCAACCAGAACGACGCAGGCTTTTCCAACTTCGCCAATGGTCCGTTCACCGCGGCCGCGCTCGCGGCGCTCAAGTACACGGACTTCTCGAAGCGTCGCATGATTCTGGGCGGCATCACGCAGCAGATCGGCGCGGCGTGGCATCTGGCCGCGAACGTCTGGCGCACGCTGCAGGACGGCAAGACGGCCGCGCAGGACGGCTCGGCATGGCAGTACCAGCTCGTCGCCGACTACGCGCTGTCAAAGCGCACCGACGTCTATCTCGAAGGCGACTACGCGCAGTATCACGGCGACCTGATCGGCGCGCAGTTGCAGGGCGTGAACGGTGTCGGGCTCGCGCAGAAGAGCACGCAGCTTGGCGTCATGGCAGGCATGCGCCATACGTTCTGAGCGCGAGGGCGCTCGGGTTCGTGTCCGGCTGTGATAAGCGCGTGACCGCACTGTTCGTGAGGTCACGCGCGCTTCGTGAGCAGGCATGTCAGGCGGCCGTTTGCAGGTTTTGCCGCGAGCGCTGCGGATCGAGCAGCGCGAAGCCGGCAATGCCCGTGAGGATCAGCAGCGCACCCGCGATCGCGAAGCCGGTCTCATAGCCCACATGATCGCCAGCTACGCCGAGCAGTTTGCCCATCGAGACAGGTCCGATCAGACCCGCCGTCGTCACGATCGAGTTCGTGATCGCCAGCAACGCGCCGCGCTGCGCAGTGGGTGCGATCTCCGCGATGAGCAGCGGTCCGAACGTGAACACCTGGCTTGCCAGCGCGAACGCAACGGACAGCAGACCGACTTTGGCGAGCGGCGACGCGCCCGAATACAGCATGCAATACGCGATGCCGCTGACGACGCATGCCACGCTGATCAGCGTGCCGCGCGCACGACGCGTCGTCACCCCGCGTTTCAGCAGACGATGTGAGAACACGGCGAGCGCGATCCCGACGGGAATCTGCGTCGCGACCTGCAGGCCGAACAGGTTGCCGGCCTGCGTCGCATCGAAGCCGAGCCCGACGCGGAAATAAGCCGGCACCCAGGTAAGCCCGATCGCGATCACCGCATATCCGACGAAGCATTGCAGCAGCACGCCGATCACCGTGCGATCGGCGAGCAGCCGCCGATAACTCACGCGTGTGCGCGGATCGACTGCAACGCGCGGCGCGGGCACATGGTGGTGCGGCATCGCGGACGCGCTGTCACCCGCCGTGCCTCGACCCGCGTTACCCGTCTTGCCGACGCACAGCCACAGCAGCGTCCACAGCACGCCGACCACGCCAAGCGCGAGAAACGCCGCGTGCCAGTCCCAGCGCCCGGTCACCCAGGTGAGCAGCGGCCCCGCGATGATGACGCCCGAGGTCGCGCCCAGCTGGATGAACGTCGTCGGCAGGTTGCGTTCGCGATCGTCGAACCACGTGTACGCGACGTGCAGCGCGAACGCCGCCGCAGGACCCTCACCGGCGCCGAGCAGCACGCGGCACGCGAGCAGCACCGCGAAGCTGACCGGCCATGCGAGCGGCAACTGGGCAACAGCCCAGGTCAGCGCGAGCCCGGCCAGCAGCCATTTGACGTCGACGCGATCGACGAAGAGCCCGAGGCCGACCCCCGACAGGGAAAACAGCAGGAAAAACGCGCTGCCGACGAGGCCGAACTGCGCGTGTGTCAATTGCATGTCGTGCATCAACGGTACCGCGACGAGGCCGACCACGGCCTTGTCCGCGAAGTTGATCACCATGAAGAGGAACAGCGAGGCAACGATCACCCAGCGGCGGCTTCGACTGGCCTGTACAGGTGCCGCGTGCGCGATGTTCAAACCCGAACCTTGCGCTTCAGACATGGAAGCCTCCCAGGAGGCTATGGCGTTGCGGTGGATTCGATCGGACATGATGCGCATTGTGCGTCGCCCGCCGTGACGCGTGGGACCGGTGCGTACCAGCCATCCGGCAACGCCGCGAGCGCCCCGGCGAATCTGTTCGCAAGACGAAATATAAGGTGGGCAAAAGCTGTCTCCTGGTCCCATGCAAGATGGTTGTAGTGTGGCACCGCCGGCCGCATCCGGGCCAGAGTCGCCGTGTTTTCGCCCATTTGAGGTGGTATAACGGAATAATTCAAGTGCAATCTCATTATGAGGACGTTGCATAAAATGCATGAGATCAGTTCCCGCCGCCTCACCCATCTTGTCGCGCTCGCGGAAGAGGGGAGCTTCGCGCGTGCCGCGGAGCGCGTGCATCTGAGCCAGCCGGCGCTGAGCCGCAGCATCCAGGCGCTGGAAGATGAACTTGGCATGAAGCTCTTCGACCGCGCCACGCGGGGTGTCGCGGTGACCGCGGCCGGGCGTCTGCTCGTGGAGCGGGCGCGGCGCGTGCTGTTCGAAACCCGTTGTCTTTTTCGCGACGTCGAACTGCTCGCCGCGCATGAACTCGGCGAGGTGCGCATCGGGTTGGGCCCCTACGTGGCTGCGATTTTGCTGCCCGATCTGCTGGTCGAATTCGCGAAGCGTTTTCCGAAGATCAAGGTATCGATCGAACTGGGCGACGGCGACGTACTCCTCGCCAAGCTGCGCACCGAGCAGATCGATTTTCTCGTGACCGACCGGCGTGTGCCGCCCGTCGTGCCGGACGTGACGATGCACCGGCTGCCGCGTCACGAGGGCGGATGGTTTGTCCGCCCGGGGCATCCGCTGCTGAAGGGCGCGGCGGTGCCGCTGTCGGCGCTGCGGGAGTTTCCGCTCGTATCGGTATCGCTGCCCCCGGTGATGAAGGACGCGCTGCACCGGATGCTCAAATTCCGTTCGCACGAACAGATTCCACTGCAGACCGAGTGCAACGACATCGCGGTGCTAAAGGGCGTGGTTGCACAGACCGACGCCGTGATGTTCTCGACGGCGTCTGCCGTGCGGCGCGACCTCGGCGCGCGGCGGCTCGCGCGCGTCACGCTGAGCAATGCGCCCAGAATGGGACTCGAATTCGCGCTCGTGTCGCTCGCCGAGCGCACGCCTTCTCCCGCCGCGCGTTCCGCGCTGGCGATCGCGGAACAGGTGATGTCCGACGCGAAAACCGGGGCCGAAAACTTCCTGCATGCAACTGCGTAGACCGGGGACTTTCCCTGGATGCCGTTGACAAAGGCCGTCTGATCACGGACGATCCGGAATTCAGATTCCGGTTTGATGTCTGCTGGCATTACACCGCGAAACACCACGAAGTACCGCCAGATTACCGCGACACGCATGCCCACCGCTCAACGACGCCCCCGCGAACCGCTCCAGACCACAAGCGCTCCACTTCAGACACGCAGTCAGCTCGGCTTCGCGAAGATGCTGGAGGCAGGGCGCGCGCTGATCGAGGAGTGCGGCAATCTCGACGACCTGTCGATCACGGATATCGTCGAGCGCGCGGGTACGTCGATCGGCGCGTTTTACCGGCGCTTCGACAACAAGGACACGTTTTTCGACGTCGTGCAGGACCGCGTGATTGCCGAGGGGCTCGACAGGGTGCGCGAAGCACTGGTGTCCGAGGCCGTGTGGCAGTCGAACGACGCGGGCGCCATCGCCGATGCGATGATCTCGCTTTACGTGCGCGCGTTTCGCCGCAATCGCGGGCTGTATCACGCGTCGCTCCTGCGTGCGTCACAGCGCAAGTCGACCTGGGACGCAATCCGCCACAGCAACCTCGAAGTCCAGGCGCTGATCGTGCCGAAGCTCGTCGATGCCCTCGTGCGCATGGGCGGCCCGAAGGCGGAGCGTGCCGCGCTCGAATTCGAAGTGCTCGCCGCGTTGCAGTTGATGCTCAGCATGCTGGTGAACAGCGTACTGAACGACCCGGAACCGCTGTCGCTGACGAGCCGCCGTCTTGTGCCTTACCTGCAGCGCCAGTTTCGCCGTTGCCTCGATCTGCCGGCAGCGTAGTATTTTTTTGCATAAATCGGAACAGGAATTCCGATATCGTTTCTGGAGACATCGTATGACCCGCTGCTGCACCGGAATGGTCCGCCATCCTGCTTTCGATGCGCCTCACGTCGGCGAACCGCTCGACGTGGTTTTCGATGCAGGCGTCAATCTCGCTTACGCAGTGGCCGCGCCGACGGTTCCGGCAAAACTCACCGAACACTCGCAGCGCATGGCCCAGCGTATCTATCGCGTGGCGGAGCGTGTGTATTGCGCGGTCGGTTATGCGATCGCCAACATCATTTTCGTGGTGGGGGACGACGGCATCGTGGTCGTCGACGCGACCGAGGCCGTGTCGGCGGCGAAGCGCATCTACGAAGACTTCTGCTCGATCGATCCGCGTCACGCGGCGTTGCCGGTGAAGGCGATCGTCTATACGCACAACCATACGGACCACACGGGCGGCGTGCGCGCGTTCGCCGACGAATCGTCGCTGGCCGGCGGCAGCGTCGAGATCATCGCGCACAGTTCGCTGATGGAAACGGTCATCAACAACGCGAATCTCGTCGCACCGATTCTCGCGACGCGCTCGGCGTACAGCTTCGGCACGTTGTTGCCGCCGGGCCCGACGGGCAAGGTGAATGCAGGCATCGGTCCGGTGCTGATCGCCGAAGCGGCGACGTTCCTCGCACCGACGCGCGTGTTCGACGAACGGCTCGACATCATGCTCGCTGGCGTGCGGTTCGAATTTCGCTACGCGCCATCGGAGGCCGACGATGAAATCGTGATGTGGTTGCCCGACCTTGGCGTGCTGCTGTCGGCGGAAGTGATCCAGGGCGAATGTCTGGCGAACGTCCACACGCTGCGCGGCACGCGCTATCGCGATCCCGTGCGCTGGTACAACACGATCGACATGATGCGCGGCTTCGGCGCGACGCATATGGTGCCCGCGCACGGCCGGCCGGTCTCGGGCGCGGATGCCGTCGAGGACGTGCTGTCGGTCTATCGCGATGCGATCCAGTTCATCCATGACCAGACGATTCGCCACATGAATCTTGGGCTGAGCCCGGACGAACTGGCCGAAGCCATTCCGGCGCTGCCGCCGCATCTCGCGGAACACGCGTGGCTTGGCGAGTACTACGGCACGGTCAAGCACTCGGTGCGTCAGGTGTATTCGGGGCAGCTCGGCTGGTTCGACGGCGATCCTGTTTCGCTCGATCCGCTGCCGCGCGTTGAACGCACGCGCCGCATGATCGGAATGATGGGCGGCACCGAGCGCGTGCGCGAGGCGGCGCGTGCCGCACTCGGCGACCGGGACTGGCGCTGGGCCGCCGAACTCGCGACGATGCTGGTACGCCTCGACACCGGCGATGACGACGCGCGCGGCATCAAGGCGAAGGCGTTGCGCGAACTCGGTTTTCTCACGGTGAACACGAACTGGCGGAACTGGTATCTGAGCGCGGCGAGGGAACTCGAGCACGCGTACGACGATCTTCCGTTCAATGGTTCGGGTGGGCTTGCCTCGTCGGACGTGTTGCGTGCGCAGCCGCTGCGCAACGTGTTCCAGCGCTTCTGCGTGGTGGTCGACCCTGTGCGGTGCGCGGACGTTCACATGTCGCTGACGCTGAGGCTCACCGATCGCGACGACGAAGCGTATTCACTCGAATTGCGACGCGGCGTGCTACAGGTTCATTGCTTCGCGCTGGCGAGCGCCGATGTTCAGCTTGCGCTTGCGTCAGACGTGTTGCGTGGAATGCTGCGCGACCTGCCGGCGATGCTGGTGACGGGCGTCAGCAGCAAGGAGATTGCACTGGAGCGCGGCTCGCTGGAGCAGTTGCAAGTGTTCTTCGCGTGCTTCGACCAGCCATCGCGACGTATGCCCGCACTCGCCACGCGATAACGCGAACGCACGACAGGTCACACGGGATGCGAAGCGACGCGTCCCGACGCAAAAAATGGAGGAAGCATGGAAAAAATCTGGCTGAAGTCGTACCCACCCGGCGTGCCCGCGGAAATCGACATCACACCGCACGGTTCGCTCGCCGGGCTGCTTGAAGCGGCTTTTCTCAAATTCGCGTCGAGGACTGCTTTCGTGTGCATGGGGCACGAACTGTCCTACGCCGGTCTCGACAACCGCTCGCGTGCGCTGGCCGCGTGGTTCCAGTCGCAAGGTCTCGAACCTGGCGCGCGGATCGCCGTGATGCTGCCGAATCTGCTGCAGTATCCGGTGACGCTCGCCGCGATCCTGCGAGCAGGTTATGTCGTCGTGAACGTGAATCCGCTGTACACGTCGCGCGAACTGGAACATCAGCTGAACGACAGCGGCGCGCAGGCGCTCGTGCTGCTCGATGCTTTCCTGCCGACGTTCAACGCGCTCGGGCGCAATACGCAGGTGCGTCATGTGGTGGTTGCTTCGACGGGCGCTCAGGCGGACACGGCACCCGTCGTCTCGCACGTGACGTTCGAACAGGCGCTCCGGCAAGGCGCGGACGCGCCCTTCGCGCGCGTCGCCATCTCGCCCGACGACGTCGCCGTGCTGCAATACACCGGCGGCACGACCGGCGTGTCGAAAGGCGCGACGCTGCTGCATCGCAACCTGATCGCGAACGTGCTGCAATCCGAAGCATGGCGCGCAGCGTCCGTGCGTGGCCGCGACGATATCGAACAGTACGTCACGGTCGTCGCGCTGCCGCTTTATCACGTGTTCGGGCTGACCGTGTGCGGACTGCTGTCGATGCGAACCGGCGGTCTCGGCATCCTGATCCCGAATCCACGTGATATTCCCGCGATGATTCGCACGTTGCGCGGTTTTACGATCAACACGTTTCCAGCGGTGAACACGCTCTTTAACGCGCTCCTCAACGATCCGGATTTTGCATCGCTCGATTTCTCGAAGCTGGTTCAGGCAGCAGGCGGCGGCATGGCCGTTCAGCAGGCCGTCGCGGCGCGCTGGCAGGCCGTGACGGGCGTGCCGCTCCTCGAAGGTTACGGGCTTTCGGAGACGTCGCCTTCGGTCAGCAGCAATCCGCCCGGCACGACGGAGTTCAGCGGCTCGATCGGTGTGCCGCTGCCGTCGACGGAAATCTCGATTCGCGACGACGACGGTCGCGAAGTGCCGCCCGGCGAGCCAGGCGAAATCTGCATTCGCGGGCCGCAGGTGATGGCGGGCTACTGGAACCGTCCGGAAGAAACGGCGAGCGTGATGACGCCCGACGGCTTCTTCCGCTCGGGCGATATCGGCGTGATGAACGAGCGCGGCTTCGTGAAGCTCGTCGATCGCAAGAAGGACATGATCATCGTGTCGGGCTTCAACGTATATCCGAACGAGATCGAGGATGTCGTGGCGAAACATCCGGGCGTCTTCGAAGTGGCCGCGCTCGGCGTACCGGACGCGCATTCGGGCGAAGTCGTGAAGCTCTTCATCGTCAGGAAAGACCCGGCGCTTTCGCAGGCGGACATCTTCGCGTTCTGCGCGCAGCAGCTCACCGGCTACAAACGCCCGAAGCTGATTGAATTCCGCACGGAGTTGCCGAAGAGCGCGGTCGGCAAGATCCTGCGGCGGGCGCTGCGCGACAGCACCGGGTGAGCGCGGCGGGTGCCAGCGGCTTCGTGGGTTCCTTGGTACATTTACGTCCTCGACATCAATGCAACAGGGGGTCTACGATGCGCCTGCTTCACACCATGCTCCGGGTCGGCAATCTCGACCGTTCGATCGCTTTCTATACCGGACTGCTCGGCATGAAAGTGCTGCGCCGCAACGACTATCCGGAAGGAAAATTCACACTCGCGTTCGTCGGCTACGAAGACGAACGCGATGGCACCGTGCTCGAACTCACGCACAACTGGGACACGGAATCGTATGAGATGGGTACGGCGTTCGGCCATCTGGCTGTCGAAGTCGACGACGCCTCGGCCGCATGCGAAAAGATCAAGGCGCAAGGCGGCACGGTCGTGCGCGAAGCCGGCCCGATGAAACACGGCACGACCGTCATCGCGTTCGTGACCGACCCGGACGGCTACAAGATCGAATTCATCCAGAAGAAACCGTAACGTCCATGTGCTGCACGCTGCACGTGTAGTGCAGTAATAAAACAGAAGGCCCGCTGTGCAAGCGGGCCTTTTGCATGGTCGCGAGGTTCGCGCGACGTCGACGTTAAAGCGTGGGCAGCAGTTCCGGCGGATGATGCTTGAGCGTTTGCCGTGCCTCGCGGAACTCGGGAAAGATCGACTCGACCGTTTCCCAGAATCGCGGGCTGTGGTTCATCTCGCGCAGATGCGCGAGTTCGTGCGCAACGACGTAATCGATGATCGAAAGCGGAAAGTGGATCAAACGCCAGTTGAGGCGAATGCGCCCGTCGCTGGAACAACTGCCCCAGCGCGTCGCCGCCGAAGACAACGAGTACGCGCGATAATCCACACCGAGCTTCCCGGCATAGATCGCGAGCCGCTCGCCGAAGATCCGTTTCGCCTCGTTCTGCAGCCAGCCCTGCACGCGGTCCTTGATCTGCTGCGGATCGGCGTGCTGTGGCAGGGGCAGCAGGAGCGCCGCGTGGCGCGCATCGAACTCGAGCGTGCCGCGTGAAGCCGCCAGCGTCACGCTGACAGGCTTGCCGAGATACGGCACCTGCGCGCCATCTTTCCAGTCGACCTGCGGCAGCGCGCGCTGTTCGACGCGGTTCTGCCATTCGTTGAGTTTCGTGAAAATCCAGCGCTGCTTTTCGGTGATGGCCGTTTCGATATCGGCGAGCGTCACCCAGCGTGGCGCGGTGATCATGAGCCCCGTGCTGTCGATCGCGAAACCGATCGACCGGCGCGCCGAGCGCTTCAGCAGATAGTGGAGCGTCTGCGAACCGAGCGTGAGGCTGCGCAGCTTCGTGCCGTCGGGGGCGTACTGGGCGCCCGGCTTCTGTGACGAAGACGGGGTTTGGGGTGACGCGGGAGAGGGCGGCATCGGGACAGCCGGCTCGGCAAAGAGCGGCAGATCGAGTTGCCGGCTATCGAGCGCCGCAGCGGGCTGCGACGTGGGAGACTTCTGCATCGGCTTCGGCTTCGCGCTATACGCCACGTGATGGCGTGGGGCGCGTCAGATTCGGGCAGCGGCAGGCGTGCTTTCCGCAGCGCTGTACGCAGCAGGATCGATGCGGCGCATTTCCGCTTCGATCCACGTTTCGACGCGCGTGTTTACTTCGTCGGGCGTGAGCCCCGTTGTCTCAATCGGCTTGCCGATCGACACTGTGACTATACCCGGATATTTGATGAACGAGTTGCGCGGCCACACGCGGCCCGCGTTGTGCGCGATCGGCACGACCGGTGCACCCGACGCAATCGCAAAGCGTGGGCCACCCGTCTTGTACTTGCCTTGTTTGCCTGTGGGTGTACGCGTGCCTTCCGGGAACATGATGACCCATGCGCCTTCGGCCATGCGTGCCTTGCCCTGTTTGATCACGGAGTTGAACGCGTACTTGCCTTCCTTGCGATCGATGTGAACCATCTTCAGCATGCCGAGCGCCCAGCCGAAGAACGGCACGAAGAGCAGCTCACGCTTGAACACATAGCAGAGCGGTCGCGGCATCAGCGCTGGAAACGCGAGCGTTTCCCACGCCGACTGATGCTTCGACAGCAGCACGGCGGGGCCGTCGGGCAGATTCTCGAAACCTTCTATCCGGTAGCGGATACCGTTCAGCCAGCGCACGACATGCAGCGTCGACGCACACCAGCCCGCGGCCATCCAGTAGCGGTTATCGGCACGCATGAACGGGAACGCGATGAAGCATGCAATCGCGTACGGCACGGTGAATACGACGAAATAGATCAGCAGCAGGAGCGAACGGATAAAGCGCATCGGTGTGGTCAATCCATGAAAGTGATGCGTGCGGGTCGCATCACTCGAGTTCTTCTGAGAGGAAGTCGAGCGCGAACGCGCGCAGGTCCGCATGCACGATCGTGCCTTCTGGCAGACCGCCCGCAGCGAGCGTTTTCTGGCCCTTGCCGGTCAGCACCAGATGCGGAATACAGCCGATCGCCGCGGCCGCCTGCAGATCGCGCAGCGAATCGCCGACGCATGGCGTTTCTTCCGGATCGATCTCGAAGCGTTCGGCGATCATCTTCAGCATGCCGGGCTTCGGCTTGCGGCATTCGCATTGATCTTCCGCCGTATGCGGACAGAAGAACACGGCGTCGATGCGGCCGCCGACCGCCGCGACCATCTTGTGCATCTTCAGATGCATCGCGTTCAGCGTGTTCATGTCGAAAAGACCGCGCCCGATGCCCGACTGGTTCGTCGCGACCGCGATGCGATATCCCGCCTGGGTCAGGCGCGCGATTGCTTCGAGCGCGCCCGGCAGTACGATCCATTCGTCTGGCGATTTGATGTACGCATCCGAATCGACGTTAATCACGCCGTCGCGGTCGAGCACAATGATTTTTTTCGCGCTGGTTGGCATGATGTGGCGCTCAGGCAGCGAGCCGCGAAATATCGGCGACGCAGTTCATCTGCTGATGCAGTGCACCGAGCAGCGCCAGACGGTTCGCGCGCAACGCCGGGTCTTCGGCGTTGACCATGACGTCGTTGAAGAACGCATCGACCGGTTCACGCAACGCGGCAAGCGCGGTGAGCGCGCCCGTGTAGTTGCGCCCGGCCAGCTGCTTCTGCACGCGCGGCGCAACCTGTTCGAGCTGCGCGTACAACGCCTTTTCCGCGGGTTCGACGAAGAGCGCGGTCTGCACGCCACCCGTTGTACCTTCCGACTTCTTCAGGATGTTCGAGATCCGCTTGTTCGCCGCCGCGAGCGAGGCCGCTTCGGTGAGCGCCGCGAATTCGCGCACGGCGTCGAGCCGGGCGACGATGTCGTCGAGGCGCGTCGGGTTCAGTGCCAGCACCGCGTCGATTTCGCCTGCAGCGTAGCCGCGTTCACGGAGCAGACCCTTCAGGCGGTCCATGCAGAATTCGTAGATCGCCGCCGTCGAATCGGCGACGTTCGGCACCGATGCGAACTGCGCATACGCCGCGCGCAGCAGTTCGACGAGGTCGAGCGGCAACGGCTTCTCGACGAGGATACGCAGCACGCCCAGCGCATGACGGCGCAGCGCGAACGGGTCTTTTTCGCCGGTTGGTTGCAGGCCGATGCCCCAGATGCCGACGAGCGTTTCGAGCTTGTCCGCGAGCGCGACGATCGTGCCGGTGGTGGTGGCCGGCAGCGCGTCGCCGGAGAACCGCGGCTGATAGTGTTCCGAGCACGCGAGCGCGACTTCTTCCGGCTCGCCGTCGTGGCGCGCGTAGTACGTGCCCATCGTGCCCTGCAGTTCCGGGAATTCGCCGACCATGTCGGTGATCAGATCGGCCTTCGCGAGACGCGCCGCGCGCGTGGCGAGCCCGACGTCCGCGTTCATCATGCAGGCGATCGCGCCAGCCAGCGCCTCGACACGTTCGACGCGTTGCAGCGCCGAGCCGAGCTTGTTGTGATACACGACGTTCGCGAGGAGCGGCACGCGATCGGCGAGCGGCTTTTTCTTGTCCTGCGTGAAGAAGAACTTCGCATCGGCAAGACGCGGACGCACCACCCGCTCATTGCCTTCGATGATGTCGCCCGGCGTCTTCGTCTCGATGTTCGAGACGATCAGGAAACGCGAGCGCAGTTTGCCCGCCGCATCGGTGAGCGCGAAGTACTTCTGGTTCGTCTGCATCGTGAGGATTAGACATTCCTGCGGCACCTGCAGGAATTCGTCCTCGAAGTGACAGGTGTACACAGCCGGCCATTCGACCAGCGACGTCACTTCGTCGAGCAGCGCTTCGGGCATCACGACCTGGTCGCCTTCGGCCTGCGCGAGCAGATGCGTGCGGATGCTTTCCTTGCGTTCCGCGAAACTCGCGATCACGCGGCCCTTGTGCATCAGCGTTTCCGCGTAGACGTCAGCGTGCTGGATCTGCACGAAACCTTCCGACAGGAAACGATGGCCGAGTGTCGTATCGTCGGCATCGACACCGAGTGCGCTGACCGGCACGACCGTGTCGCCATGAAGCACGGTCAAACGATGTGCCGGACGCACGAACTGCACGTTGGCGCCGTCAGGACGCTGATAGGTCATGACCTTCGGGATCGGCAGCTTTGCGAGCGTTTCGTCGAGCGCGGCCTGCAGGCCTTCGGTGAGCGTGGCGCCAGGTGCGGCGTAGCGCAGGAAGAACGCTTCGGCCTTGCCGTCCGGTGCGCGTTCGAGATCGTTCACCGAGAAATCGGGGAAGCCGAGCGCCGCGAGTTTCTTCGCGAGCGGCGCGGTGGGTTGGCCGTCCTTGTCGAGCGCCACGGATACGGGCAGCACCTTCTCGCGCACGTGCTTTTCAGGCGCGACGTCGCGTACGTTCTGGATGACGATCGCGAGACGCCGCGGCGTGGCGTAACGTTCGAACGACGGTTCGCCGTCGATCAGGTCGCGCGCCGCGAGGCGCTGCGCGATGCCTTCAGCGAATGCATCACCGAGACGCGCGAGCGCTTTCGGCGGCAGTTCCTCGGTCAGCAGTTCGACGAGCAGGGTGTGTTGGGGATGAGTCATGTGTTCGTGGTCTCGTCAGTCCGGATCGATCTTGCGTTCGACTTTGAGCGGCGGCGCCCAGGCGGGCATCGCGGCGTCCTGTGCATCGGTGGTGAGGCCGGGCACGCCGTGCACCGGATTGCCGAGCATCGGGAAGCCGAGCTTCTCGCGCGAATCGTAGTAGGCCTGTGCAACAAGACGCGACAGCGCGCGGATGCGGCCGATATACGCCGCGCGCTCCGTCACGGAAATCGCGCCGCGCGCGTCGAGCAGGTTGAACGTGTGACCGGCCTTCAGCACGAGTTCGTACGCGGGCAACGCGATCTGCGCGTCGATCATGCGCTTCGCTTCCGCTTCGTAGCTGTTGAAGAACGTGAACAGCAGATCGACGTTCGCGTGTTCGAAGTTGTACGTCGACTGTTCGACTTCGTTCTGGTGATACACGTCGCCATACGTGAGGCGACGCGTTTCCGGGCCGTTCGGGCCTTGCTCTTCCCATTCGGTCCAGACGAGGTCGTACACGTTCTCGACCTTCTGCAGATACATCGCGAGACGTTCGAGCCCGTAAGTGATTTCGCCGAGCACCGGCTTGCAGTCGAGACCGCCCACCTGCTGGAAATACGTGAACTGCGTGACTTCCATGCCGTTCAGCCAGACTTCCCAGCCGAGCCCCCATGCGCCGAGCGTAGGGTTTTCCCAGTCGTCCTCGACGAAGCGCACGTCGTTCTGCTTCAGGTCGAAGCCGAGTGCTTCGAGCGAGCCGAGGTACAGGTCGAGGATGTTTTCCGGCGCGGGCTTCAGCACGACCTGATACTGGTAGTAGTGCTGCAGACGGTTCGGATTCTCGCCGTAGCGGCCGTCTTTCGGCCGGCGCGACGGCTGGACGTACGCCGCGCGCCACGGCTCGGGGCCGATCGCGCGCAGGAACGTGTGAACGTGGGACGTGCCCGCGCCGACTTCCATGTCGATCGGCTGGAGCAGCGCGCAACCCTGCTTGTCCCAGTAGGACTGCAGCGTCAGGATGATTTGCTGAAACGTGAGCATGAAGTGCCTTTCAGGCATAAGGGCCACGCCGCGGGCGCCAGGGCACGCAGGAGGGTGGCCGTGGAGCAAAGTGCCAAACCATGGATTTTAACGGAAAGGGCGCTGGGTGCGTCCTTTTCGGTTATTGGCGCTCGCCCTCCCATCCGGTTCGAGCGGCTGCGGCATGAACGTCACGGGTCGGTACCACACGCTTCGATCTTGTGTGTCGCCCGGGCAGTACGCGGTATGTAGTACGCAAATGGCGCGGCGAAAGCCAGCGGTTCGCCGACGCCGGTGTATTCCGACGCAATCTCGGAACGGGAGGACAGCCGCGCGATTCGCGATTCGGTATCTTCGAAAGATATTCAGTAAGTCATATGAAATGTCGAAGGAGATATCGATGATTGACGCATTTCCGCAAGCGGCGGGGAGTTTGGCCCGGTTTTGCAGGGCCCGACTGGCGATGTTGAACTGGTCAAGCGGAGCCGCTGCGCTTGCGTGCGCGCTCGTCATGCCGTCGATGGCTCACGCTGACGATATTACCTACGGATACGACACGGTGGGACGACTCACGTCCGTGACGGTCTCAGGCGACACCGCGTATTACGACTACGACGCGGCCGGCAACATCACGGCAATCCGTCGGGCTGCAGCCACTTCTGCCGCCCGCGATGATGTTCTTTCATCTCCCTCCGCCAGTTTGCTGGATGCCCATCAGGGCACTTGACTGCACTCCATGCCCACTTTTCCGGCTCTTCCCGATATGCGAGATTTTCTCCCGGCGTTGCGTCGCGCAGCGATTTTCCGTTCAACCGTATCGGCGATCATTGTTTTGATGTCGTGGTTTCAGGCGCCTGTCGCCTATGCAGAGGTCAACCCGATCTGTGTGCGGGCCTATGTGAACAATGGAGCGTACCCTGCCGATCCAGCTTGTCTTTCCAAAGCGGCAACCGCAAGTGTTGGCATGGCCTGCTATGGGGCGGCCTCGATGTACGAATATTGCAATGGCCCCTCTGCCGGCGACACCGTGGAGCCCGTGCTCCCCGAAGAAAGCGTGACGATGGATGGTGACGCGCCGGACGGCGAGCGCGGGGATGGTGGCAGTTGTGCCGCGACTGCCACGGCCGGTTGTGGCAATAGTACGAGCGGCGCTGATCCGGTCAATCTGCTTACGGGACAGTTCCGGCTGGTCACACACGACCTGCATGTCGCCGACATAATCCCGGTCGATATCGCCCGGGTGTACAGAAGCGGTGCTTACGATACGTCCGGACGGCCCGTTGTGGGTGCTTTTGGCGTTGGAGCTACGTTCGCTTACGACAGTTATCTGACAATCGACGCTGGTGACGCAAACAATATGCGTCAGCGCATTGAGCTTCGTTTGCCGAGTGGCGTACGCGTGCCTTTTACGCTTCGCCCCAACGCCTCGACAACGTGGGACAACTTGACGAGCCCGGGTGAGTACTTCGGGGCGCGCCTCAGCGACACGGATCGGACAGGACAGAGCAAGACGCTCACTTTCCGCGACGGCGCTGTGCAGAGGTTTACAGCAGTCAACGGTTTATACCGGCTGTCGCGTGTGCAGGACCGCGCTGGCAACGTTGTGCAGATCGAACGCGACAACAAGACAGGCGCGATCACGAAAATTACCAGTCCCGGAGGCCGTGGGTTGATTCTGGAGTCGGTCGTCGGCAATCTCGGTACGCCGCTCATTAGCCGCATAACCGATCCGTTGAATCGCCACGTCGTGTATGCATACGACAGCGAAGATCGCCTGGTTCAGGTGACCGATGCCGCAGGTGGCGTCTGGAAGTACAGTTGGGACAGCGCGGGCCGGCTTCTTGAGGTAAGGGATCCGGAAGAGCATGTGCAGATGACCAACACGTACGATGATCACGATCGCGTCGTGGCGCAACGACTGGCCGACGGAAGTGCATTCGGGTTCGCCTATAAGATCGCCGATGGCAAAGTCATGCAGAGCGAAGTGACAGACCGTCGCGGCAGCATCCGTCGACTGGAGTTCGACGTAAATGGTCGTGTGGTTCGAAACACGTATCCCGCTGGACAGGCCGTTCAGCAGGTTCAGACCTTCGCATACGATGCAACCGGCCGTATCACGGGTGTGACTTCCGCCGATCGTCAGTACAGGTACGCGTATGACACGCAGGGAAACCGGATCAGCGAGGCGGACCAGTACAGCACGTTCGTTACGCGCACCTACGACAGCTACAACATGCTGTTGACCGAAGCGCAGGCGGGTGACCCCGCCCTCGGGTTCAAGACAGTCTACGGATACGACACGCAAGGAAATCTGGTGACGATTACCGACAGGCTCGGCAATCGCACCACGATGACGTATGACAAACAGGGGCGCCAGCTTACCTCGACCGATGCACTCAAAGGCGTGACACGCTATACATGGACAGGACCGGATCTTACGGCCGTGACGGATCCGCTGAACCGGACGACGCAGTTCACGACAGATGCTGTGGGACGGCTTGTTGCCATACAGGATCCGCCCGGAAACATGACGCGTCGCACGCTCGATGCGCTGGATCGTCCAGTTGATATCACCGACGCAACCGGCGGTCGGTCCCACCTTACCTGGGATCGCAACGGCCACCTGCTCAGTCACGCCGACGCGAAAGGCGTCACGACACGCTATACCTATAACGCGATCGGTCTGCCTGTGAGCAGGACAGACCCATTAGGTCATAGCGAGTCATACACATGGAATGGTGCCGGCCAGATCGCGACGGCGACCGATCGTAAGGGGCAGGTCAGAACCTATACCTATGATGTGGCGGGACATCTCCGGAAAGTCGATTTCCGGCCGCAAGCAGCGGCTGCGATCAGCCGAAGCTGGCAGTACGGTTGGGACGTCAAGCTGAACCGGTTGTCTGACGTGACGGACAGCCAGCCGGGCCTGGCCGATGCGGTGACGCTTTTCTCCTATGAGCAGGTGAGTGGTAAATATACCGCCGCCTGGGAATGGCCCAGCAAGCAGGGCTACGCACAGTACCTGTACGCGCCTGATACCCGGGACCTCCAACAGGTCATCTTTGATCGCGCGACCGCGAGTTTCAGTCGTGACGCGGAGCGTCGGGTGACGCAGATCGAGTATCAGATTAACGACGACGTTCGCACAGTTCAGCTTGCCTATGACTCACTCGGCCGACGCACGCGGATGACCATGGCCAACGGCATCACGGCGGACTATTCGTGGGATGCGGCGGGACAGCTGACAGGACTCACATATCGGAAATCGAACGGTAGTCTTCTTGGCGACCTGACATACGGATATGACGCCGCAGGACGGCGCGTCAAGACCGGTGGAAGTCTGGCGAAAGTCGTTCTGCCACAGCCGCAAAGCGACATCGAGTACAACGCCGCGAATCAGCTCACCCGCTGGGCGGGTAAGACGCTGACCTGGGATCTGAATGGCAATCTGTCAAACGACGGCGTGAATCGCTACGAGTGGAATGAGCAGAATCTGTTGAGCCAGATGAGTGGAGCGGTCACAGCAGCCTTCAGCTACGACGCATTCGGGAGGCGTCGTGTGCGTAACGTGGCCGGCAGCCCGATGAACTATTTCTGGGACGGCGACGAACTTGATCTTGCGATTCCGTCGGGCGACTGGGCGCAACGCGGCCGCCTGTTTTCCGCGTACCCGGACAGTGACGTCGACGAACAGACGTTGCGACGCATTGGCGATGATGCGAGTCAGGATCGCTACTTTCTGCGTGACGGCAACAACAACGTGATCGCACTGACCGACTCTGATCAGCAGATCCAGACGCAATACCGCTATGAGCCCTATGGTGCGACGACGCTGACTGGTGCTGCCGATATGAATACGCAGCAGTTTACGGGACGGGAGAATGATGGGACGGGGTTGTATTACTACCGGAACCGGTATTACAGTCCGCAGACTGGGCGGTTCATTAGCGAAGACCCTATCGGCTACGCGAGTGGGCAGACGAACGCGTATGCTTACGTCAGCGGGAATCCGGTGCAGTTCACAGACCCGAGTGGTTTGGCGCCGGGAGACAAGTGGTATGGATTCAACGACAGAAATTTTCAGCGTTGGGCTCATACTGAAAAACAAATCATGGGTCGGGCACCGCACGAAAATTTTACCCAGAGCGATATCAAAGAGCTTTGGAATCAGTGGCAGGACCTCGGTTGTCCTGCGCCAGGAAGTCGTTGAGGGTCGATGAGCCTGTTAATCGATTGAGGAGCCATGATGGGCATTGAGCCTATGTCGGCCTGCGACGAGACTTTCGTCACGCTTTGTGTGTATCCGGCGACGAGGGAGGTTTATGACGCCATCGGCGGGTTTTCGCAAGTTCCCCCGACGTTGATGACAGAGCGGGATGGCGTATACGGATGGTTTTGGAGCAGCCGGCGTTCCGTCTCTTCAACCGACGTAGCCGACCACTTGCGCTACGTTTTAGAACTCATATCACGCGCCGGGCTTGATCTAGCCAACTTACTTGGTCTTGGCTGCAAGTGCTGGGTAAGTTGCTTCTGGGTTTCGAGCTCCGGTAACGGGGGGCCGGGATTAGAGCCGGATGTAATGGCGGGCCTGTCGGCACTCAATCTCCCGCTTTATTTCGATATTTATTTTGGAGACGAACGGGGTGGTTGATTCCAGTACTGCAACCCTTCTGAAGAGTGCCAATCGGAAAAGCAAATGTTTAACGACGTCGATGGCCAGGGACGGAGCAAGGTGGGCAAGTTCACTTTGCTAATGGAAGCTACCCGGTAGTTACTGTCCTGCTTTTCATGGCGCGTTCCGCCCTATGAAGCTCACCATTTGGATTGTTGCTCAATTCCATAAGTTGAAAGGCTCGGAGATTGAGAGCATGAAAAGAATATTTCCCGTTCGGGGTGAGGCCAAACAGGTTCTGCTTCGTGACTGGGATCCGATCGGTATCGGAAGGGAAGATGCCGCGAAGGATGAATACGATGCCTATGTCACCAGGATTTGCGCGCTCATCGTGCAAAGGCAGTCGGTTGAGGAAGTGATCGATTATCTGTTATGGGCCGAGACAGAACAGATGGGGTTGCCGGCAGATGTCGAGCGAGCGCGAAGAGTGGCCGGAAAGCTGGTTCAACTCATTTAATTGCCGCGCGCCAATGATCTAACGTCGTTTCGTGAACGAAGGGTCGCTCAATCGGCCCTTCTGTCTTTCAAACGGTGTAGCGAGGAGCGGCTGCTGTTCGACAGCGTCAAGCACATGCGCGTGCGATCTCGCTGAAACCAGCAGACTGACGCTCTCAGGATCACATCAGCGAAGTGCGGAACGAGCGCGCAACCCCCACCCGCGACGCCCAACGCCAGACTTCAGTCATCCGACTCCCCGTTTTCGCGCTTCTCCCGCCCCGGCCCAAACGCAAACCCGAACGCGAGCAGCAACAGCGAAACCGCCAGCACCGTGTTGTTGCCGCTCGTCACGTACGGCGTTTCGCCCGCCGTGCCCTGCACGGTCGCTTCAAGCGAACCTTTTGTGTACACAGGCAGACGCGCGATCACATGGCCCTGTGCATCGATTGCCGCCGTGGTGCCGGTGTTCGTCGCGCGCAGCATCGGCCGGCCGGTTTCCAGCGAGCGCATCCGTGCGATTTGCAGATGCTGGTCGAGCGCGATCGTGTCGCCGAACCACGCGAGGTTCGTCGAGTTGACGAGCACGCCCGGCGACGTGTCGCTCTCGCGCACGGTGCGCGCGATCTCCTCACCGAAGATGTCCTCGTAGCAGATATCGAGCGCAATCGGCTGGTTGCGGACCATGAACGGCTTTTGCACCGGATCGCCGCGCGCGAAATCGCCGAGCGGAATGTTCATCAGGTTCACGAACCAGCGAAAGCCCCACGGCACGAATTCGCCGAATGGCACGAGATGATGCTTGTCGTAGCGATAGACATCTGTTGAACCGGGCGTGATGCCGAACAGACTGTTCGTATAGTCGACGACCCGGCCTTCTGGCGTAATCGTGCCGCCGATCGCCCCGAACAGGATCGACGAGTTCGTCGTATCGGCGAACTGCCGCACGGCGCTGGCGAATGGTTGCGGAACCTGCTGGGCGAGCACCGGAATCGCGGTTTCCGGCGTGACGATCAGATCCGCGGGCTTCGCGGTGATCATCTGCTGGAATTCGTTGATCGCGGTCATGACGCCGGATTCCTCGAACTTCATTTCCTGCTTCACGTTGCCCTGGAGCAGACGCACGGAAAGCGGTGCGCCGGACGGCAGCGTCCACTGGACCCAGGGCAGCATCATGCCCGCCGCGAGCAACCCGAGCGCGATGACAGCCGGCGTGAGCGTGCGGGCCAGACGCCCGTTGCCAGATCGACGCTCGACGCCCGTGGTTCCGCGCGAACGCGTCGCCGCCTGCACGATCAGCGCGGCCACGAGCGCCAGCACCCAGCCGACGCCGTACACGCCCGCCACGGGCGCGAAGCCGGCCAGCGGGCCGTCGACCTGCGCATAGCCGCTCGCGAGCCACGGAAAGCCGGTGAACACGGTTCCGCGCGCCCATTCGCCGATCGCCCACGCGCTCGCGAACGCGAACGCGCCGTGCCACGTCGGTGCGAACGGCTTGTCGCCGAGCCGGCCGTTACGCGCGTGTCCGGCGCAAAACGACCAGACGCCCGCGGCCAGCGCCGGATACAGCGCGAGATAAAGCGAAAACAGCACCAGCGCCGCGCCCGCGAGCGGCGCGGCCATGCCGCCGTAGAAGTGCATGCTAACGTACAGCCACCACACGCCGGTCACGTAATTGCCGAAGCCGAACGCGCCGCCCGTGAGCGCCGCGCTTTTCCAGCCGGTCGCGCGCGTGAGCCACGCGAACAGGAATACGAAGAGCGCGAGTTCGAGCCAGCCGCCGTGCGGCGTCGGGGCGAAGGAGAGCGTGTTCGCCGCGCCGGCTGCGAGCGCTACGAGGTAATGCCAGCGTGGCAGCGCGCGGCCGCCCGCTTCTGTGGCGGTGGGCGTCACGCCACGGCGCAGACGGGAAGAGATCGGGTCGGCCATCGTTACGCGGTCGGCGGGAAAAGTGGAGGGAAGACGGGATACGTCGGCGAAAATCAGGTCTGGACGTGCTGTGCGTCGCGCTCGCGCTGTCCGGCCATCGGGTCACGGCGCACCAGCAGCATGTGAATCTGCCGCGCATCGCCCCGCAGGATCTCGAAGATCAGGTCGTCAAGGCGAACCTTTTCGCCGCGATGCGGCACCCGCCCGAAGTGATGCGTGACGAGCCCGCCGATCGTGTCGACTTCCTCGTCGGAATAGTGCGTGTTGAATGCCTCGTTGAACTGCTCGATGCCGGTCAGCGCGCGCACGCGGAAGCGCCCGTCGGGCGAGGCGATGATGTTGCCGCTTTCCTCGTCGAAATCGTATTCGTCCTCGATGTCGCCGACGATCTGTTCCAGCACGTCTTCAATCGTGATGAGACCCGCGACACCGCCGTATTCGTCGACGACGATCGCGATGTGATTGCGGTTCACGCGGAAGTCATGCAGCAGCACGTTCAGGCGCTTCGATTCCGGGATGAACACGGCCGGGCGCAGCATGCCGCGCACGTCGAACTCTTCTTCCGCGTAGTAGCGCAGCAGGTCTTTCGCGAGCAGCACGCCGATGATGTTGTCGCGGTTGCCGTCGTACACCGGATAGCGCGAGTGCGCCTTCTCCAGCACGTAAGGCATGAATTCTTCAGGCGTTTCCGCGATGTTGACCGCGTCCATCTGGGCGCGCGGGATCATGATGTCGCGCGCGCTGAGTTCGGAGACCTGGAACACGCCTTCGATCATCGACAGCGAATCGGCGTCGATCAGATTGCGTTCGTGCGCGTCCTGCAGGATTTCGAGAAGTTCGCCGCGCGAATCGGGCTCGGGCGAGATAAAGTCGGTCAGTCGCTCGAGGAGTGAGCGCTTTTCTGGCGGTTTGTCGGTATGGCGTCGACTGGGATACGTGTCGTTCATGATGGTGCGCCCGGCAAGGCTGGGCGCGTGATGGCAGAGCATTAAGGATACACCACGCACATGGCGGCTCCGTGTCCGGGCGCACCTGGCCGGATGGCTGTATCACGGTCCCGGATGCCTGAAGACGGCGGCGCGGGTCGTGCGAGGCGAGATTCAACCCCTGGCGCAGAAACCGCGCGGCGGGACTTTTCGCCAAAAATGCAGGTGGTTCGGGGTGGTGCCGCGGGTCGTTCGATCCGTGACCGGCGGACGATTACCGGCAGCGGGCAAGCAGCGCTTCGAGTGCGCGATCGGGCATGCCGCTTTCGCGCAGCGCGGCGACGGTGCGGCTGACGTAGTCGAGCGTCGTGCCGTAGCGGCCACAGGCGCAGCCGAGCACGGTCCGGACCGTATCGTCGCGCAGCTTGCCGGTATAGCTCGGCACGTCGCGACGCATGACGAAGGCGAGCGCCGCGACGCGGCGGCCGTCGGCGAGCACGCACGGCAGCCACGCCGGCCGGTAGGAGCCCATCGCCATTTCGCGTCGCCAGAGCGCTTCGAGATGTGGCATCGCGCCTTCGGCGGCCAGCCGGAACGCGATACCGGTGCATGAGCCGCCGCGATCGAGCGCGAGAACGAGGCCCGGCTGTTCCGGCGTGCCGCGATTCACGCGCGACCACAGATACAGCCCGCGGTGATAGCCGTGCACTTTCGAGCGCGTGGCTTCGATGGTCGGCAGCCCGGGATTCCAGATCAGCGAGCCGTAACCGAAGAGCCACAGGTCGCTCTTGCTGTCCCACGTGCGCAACGCGCATTCCAGCGATGCCGCGAGTTCCCCGTCCGTCAGCAACCGCGATTCGCCGAGCGCCGGCGGATAGTCCGGGCAGGGTGCGGTGCTGTCTTCGGCGGGACTGGGGTAGCGGGCGCTCACGGTGAAATCCGGCGTGTCAGTAAGGATCGGGGAAGCCGAGTTTCACGAGGATGCCGGTCTCGATGCCTTCCATTTCCTGCGCTTCTTCTTCGACTTCGTGATCATAGCCCTGAGCGTGCAGGGTCCCGTGAACCAGCAGGTGCGCGTAGTGCGCTTCGAGCGGTTTGCCCTGCTCGGCGGCTTCCTTTTCGACCACCGGACAGCACAGGATCAGGTCGCCCGTCACCGGATCGTCTTCCGATTCGGCGTACGCGAAAGTCAGCACGTTGGTCGCGTAATCCTTGCCGCGATACGTGCGGTTCAGCGTGCGGCCTTCTTCGGCGTCGACGAGGCGCACGGTCAGTTCGGCATCCGCGAAGAGCGCGGCCCTGATCCAGCCGGCGACGGTCGCGCGCGGCAGGATCGCCTTGTGCCCGGGGAAGGCTTTCGAAGCGGGAAACTGCAGATTCAGCGAAAGTTTCGGAGCGCGGCTCATGCGGATGCTTTTCTTTGCGTCGGTTCGATGATCGATGGTCAGCGCGCGTCGGAGGGCTTTTCGGCGGCCTTCGCGGAATGCGCGTCATAGGCCTCGACGATGCGTGCGACGAGCGGATGGCGCACCACGTCCACGCTCGTGAAGCGCGTGAGCGCAATGCCGCGCACGTTCGAAAGCACCTGTTGCGCTTCGATCAGGCCGCTCTTGTGGCCGCGCGGCAAATCGACCTGCGTCGTGTCGCCGGTGACCACTGCCTTCGAGCCGAAGCCGATCCGCGTGAGGAACATCTTCATCTGTTCCGGCGTGGTGTTCTGCGCCTCGTCGAGGATGATGAACGCATGGTTCAGCGTGCGGCCGCGCATGTACGCGAGCGGCGCGATTTCGATCATCTGCCGCTCGAACATCTTCGCGGTTTTATCGAAGCCGAGCAGATCGTAGAGCGCGTCATACAGCGGACGCAGATACGGATCGACCTTCTGCGCGAGATCGCCTGGCAGGAACCCGAGGCGTTCGCCGGCTTCGACGGCCGGACGCGTCAGCACGATGCGCTTCACCTGATCGCGTTCAAGCGCATCGACCGCGCACGCCACCGCGAGATAGGTTTTGCCCGTGCCGGCCGGTCCGATGCCGAACGTCACGTCATGCGAAACGATCTGCTTCAGGTATTCGCGTTGCGCGGGCGTGCGGCCGCGCAGATCCGCGCGCCGCGTGTACAGCTTCGGACCGAGTTCTTCCAGGTCTTCGTCGCCGGTGTCGGCCGGCTGGTCGAACGGATGATCGGGGTTGCCGGGAAAGCGGGCATCCGCGTGATCCGTGCCGTTCGCACCGTTTCCGCGAGCACGCACCGGATGACGGGCTTCGACCAGCGCGAGCTGGATATCGTCCACCGACAGCGGCTCGCGCGCGTTGTTGTAGAAGTTTTCGAGCGCGGTGAGCGCGATCTTCGCGCCGCGTCCGCGAATCGTGATGCGATGGCCGCGGCGTTGCAGCGTGACGTCGAGCGCCTGCTCGATCTGCCGCAGGTTTTCGTCGAGCGGGCCGCAGAGGTTGGCAAGCCGCGCGTTGTCTTCGTGCGGCGCGGTGAATTCCAGATGCTGCTGAGTGGTCTTCAAGGCGGTGGGTCGATCCTGTCGGTTTCGTTGCGCTTCGGGGCGTTGCCTAATGCGTGGTCGCCGGGACGTCGTCGTGCAGCAGCACGAGTTCGCCGCGCAGCGAGTGCGGGTACGCCTGAACGATTTTCACGTCGACCATCTGGCCGGTCAGGCGCGCGTGCGACCCGACCGGCGCCGGGAAGTTGACCACGCGGTTGTTTTCGGTGCGGCCCGCGAGCTCGTTCGGGTCCTTGCGCGCCGGGCGCTCGACCAGGATGCGCTCGATCTTGCCGACCATCGCCGCGCTGATACGCGCGACGTTTTCCTCGATCGTGGCCTGCAGATGTTGCAGGCGCTTCAACTTCACCTCGCGCGGTGTGTCGTCGTGCAGGTTCGCGGCCGGCGTGCCGGGGCGCGGGCTGTAGATAAACGAGTAGCTCGTGTCGTACTTCATCTCGTGAATCAGCGACATCATCTTGTCGAAGTCTTCCTCGGTCTCGCCGGGGAAGCCGACGATCATGTCGGTCGACAGGGAAAGGTCCGGACGGATCGCGCGCAGCCTGCGGATCACCGACTTGTATTCGAGCACGGTATAGCCGCGCTTCATCGCCATCAGGATACGGTCGGAGCCGTGCTGCACCGGCAGATGCAGGTGACTCACGAGCTTCGGCACCTTCGCGTAGGTGTCGATGAGGCGTTGCGTGAATTCCTTCGGATGCGACGTGGTGTAGCGAATCCGTTCGATGCCCGGAATATCGGCGACGTATTCGATCAGCGTCGCGAAGTCGGCGATTTCCGTTTCGCCCAGCGTCAGCGCGCCGCGATAAGCATTCACGTTCTGACCGAGCAGCGTGACTTCGCGCACGCCCTGATCGGCGAGGCCGGCGATTTCGGTGAGCACGTCGTCGAGCGGGCGCGACACTTCCTCACCGCGCGTGTACGGCACGACGCAATAGCTGCAGTACTTGCTGCAGCCTTCCATGATCGACACAAACGCGCTCGGGCCATCGACGCGCGCCGGCGGCAGATGGTCGAACTTTTCGATTTCCGGGAACGAGATGTCGACCTGCGCGCGGCCGCTTGCGCGGCGTTTGTCGATCATCTGCGGCAGACGGTGCAGCGTTTGCGGACCGAACACGAGATCGACGTACGGCGCACGCGCGACGATCGACGCGCCTTCCTGGCTCGCGACGCAACCGCCGACGCCGATGATCAGATCCGGGTTCGCTTCCTTCAGCTCGCGCACGCGGCCGAGGTCGGAGAAGACTTTTTCCTGCGCCTTTTCGCGCACCGAACACGTGTTGAAGAGAATGACGTCCGCGTCTTCGGGGGAGTCGGTCTTCACGAGGCCTTCAGCCGCGCCGAGTACGTCGACCATCTTGTCGGAGTCGTACTCGTTCATCTGGCAGCCAAAGGTCTTTACATAAACTTTCTTGGTCATCGAATTTCGCCGGTCGCAGTGGTTAACCTGGGGGCGCGGTAGTAATGGGGAACGAAGGAACTGCACGGGGCACTGAAGCGGCTCTTGCGGCGTTCGCCATCCGTGTAGCGTAGTCCGGCATTATATCCCCTGCTGACGGATGGTTTTGCGCGCCGGCGCGGGCGCTGGAAAGCCTCGCAGCGCTTCCAGTTCGACGGAAACCTGCGCGAAACGCGTGCTCAGGAAATCGGGCAGCACCCGCACGTGCGATGCCATGAAGCGGTTGCGGTGATGAAGCGCGTGCAGCGGCGCATCTGGATAGCGGCAGTCCGGCAGCAGGATGCGCAGGCCGTCGCCGCGCAATGCTGATAACGGTGTGACGATAACTTCGTTGGGCGCGACGAAATCCGCTGATAGTCTGGCTTTTCATTGATGCGCGTCCGCCCGATGGCGGCGCTTCTGGAGGCCACCATGCATTCCCCGCTTGCGCTGGTTCGCGACCCAGCGGCCGATCTGCCCGACGGCCCCCGCGCGCCTGAACCGTTCGACGCGCCCGAGCAGTTCGTCGGCATCAACCTGGTCCGGCTGCGCGCCGAACGCCAGCTTTCGCTCGATGCACTCGCACGCGCTTCCGGCGTTTCGCGGGCGATGCTCGCGCAGATCGAATCCGCGCGCAGCGTGCCGTCGATCAAGGTGCTATGCAAGGTCGCCGCGGCGCTGAAGGTTTCGGTGGCGGCGTTTTTGCGGCGGCACGCGGTGAACGGTTTCGAGCATCTGCCGGCAGGGCAGGCGGCGCGCGTGGTCAGCGCCAGCGGGCGGTATTCGACGCGCGCGCTGTATCCCGAGGGCGAGCCCGTCGCGGCAGAGTTTCATGAACTGAGGGTCGCGCCGCTGCACACCGAAACCGGGACGCGTCGCGCGCCGGGTACGACGGTGAATCTGGTGGTCAGCGACGGCACGCTCGAGGTGCGCGTACACGACCGGCGCCAGTTGCTGGCAACCGGCGATGCGATCGTCTTCGATGCGGATCAGCCACACAGTTTTCGCAATCCCGGCGACACCGAAGCGCGCGCGTTTCGTGTGACGCTCAACGCCGAGACACCGCCGCGCCAGGATATGCCGCACGACGCGCCAGCGCAACCGGTGGCGTCGTGAAAGCCCCAGGGTAAATCTTCCTGTGCGATCCTTTTCGTCGAATTCGTGTATTCTTTGCCGGCCGGTTTTATCCGGCAATCAGTGCGTCTTCAGGGCGGGGTGTAATTCCCCACCGGCGGTATGCAGGCCATGGCAGTCCGGCCCGCGAGCCCGCGAGCGCCCGCGCTTCACGTTGTAGCGGGGTCAGCAGATCTGGTGAAATGCCAGAGCCGACGGTCATAGTCCGGATGAGAGAAGATGTGCAGATGGTCATGGTCCAGCCCATGCGTTTCGTCCGTGTATGCGAACGGCGGCGCGTGGACGTGTGCCGCATTGCGTTCGATGCGCGCACGGGGTTCTGTCTGTTTGCAATGCCCTGAAACGTTTTTCGCCCAACTTCCGCGAGGAGCGTTTCACATGTCTTTTGCTACTTTTCCCGCACCGGCCGTGCACGTCGAAAGTGCGTTTGCCGATCTCCCCCTGCTTTCCACCGAAGCTGTTCCGCCCCGTATCGCCGCCGCACTAGAGGCGCTGCGCGATGGTCGCGCGGTCGTGCTTCAGGACGACCACGACCGCGAGAACGAAGCCGATCTGATCGTTTCCGCCGAACGCCTCACGAATGAAACGATGGCGTTGCTGATCCGCGAATGCAGCGGCATCGTGTGTCTGTGCCTGCCCGACGAGAAGATCCGCGCGCTCGAACTGCCGCCGATGGCCGTCAACAACGAAAGCCGTCACGGCACGGCGTTCACGGTGTCGATCGAAGCGCGTGAAGGGGTGTCGACGGGCGTTTCCGCGGCCGACCGCGTGACGACGATCCGCGCGGCCATCGCCGACAATGCGAAGCCCGCCGATATCGTCCGTCCGGGACACGTGTTCCCGCTGCGCGCGATGCCTGGCGGCGTGCTCGCGCGACGCGGCCACACCGAAGGCACGGTCGATCTCGCGATTCTCGCGGGTCTCAAGCCGGCGGGCGTGCTGTGCGAACTGATGAACGCCGACGGCACGATGACGCGCGGCGCCGATGTGGAGCGCTTCGCCGCGCGACACAATCTGCCGATGCTGACGATTGCGGAACTCGTGGCGTTTCGTGAAGCGCTGGCAACGACGCGCGAATGCTGCACGGACACTGCGTGAGAAAAGGCCGGTTCGTCATGCGAACCGGCCTTTGAAAAACGAAAGCGTGGGCGGTACGTAGCCGGTGGCGTCGGCATTGAAGTTGATGTCGCCACTACATCGGCCCGCGCGTTGGGGCCTACGACTGCACGTCGCCGAACTCGCCGCGTTTGCCGGCTTCGACCAGCGCGGGCAGTTCGTCCATGTGTTCCATGATCCGGGTGATGCCCATGTGGCGCAGTACGTCCGCGTAACCGTCGGGGATGTGGCTCGCGCCGACGAACGCGATCGTCTTCATTCCCGCTGCGCGCGCCGCATTCAGTCCCGCAACGCTGTCCTCGACGACGATACAGCGCGCCGGCTCCACGTTGAGTTGCCGCGCGGCGAGCAGGTAGACGTCGGGGTACGGCTTCGGCCGTGCGACCTGCTCGGCGCTGAAGATGCGTCCAGCGAAAATCTCCGTCAGCCCCGCACGTTTCACCGAAGCGAGCACGCGCGACATCCGGCTGTTCGACACGACCGCCGCCGGCAGTGTCACGCGTTGCAACGCATCGCGCACGCCGCTGATCGCGCTCAGCGAAGAAGCCAGCGCACGCTCGACGTTCTGTTCGACGGTGTGCAGAAAATCCGCCGGCAGCGTGATGTTCTGGCTCGCTTCGAGGTTTTCGAGGAAGCGCGAGGTCTGCTGGCCGAACGCAGTCTTCACGGTGGCTTCGAAGTCGATGCCGGGGAAGGTGGACGTCAGCGTATCGAGCATGACGTGATCGGCGATGACTTCGCTATCGACGAGAACGCCGTCGCAATCACAGATGAGGTGGTCGAGCATGTGTGAAACGGGCGCGGATATCAGGTTGGCGGGCCGGCCGGCCTGGTGACGCACTGGCCGGCGTGGATCGAAAACGTCATCATACGTGGTTGTCGCGCGCGAACGCTCGCAACCGCCATGCCGCGTGGGCTTTCGGCCTGCAAGGCGAAGAACAGCCCGCTCAATGCGCCGGTGAATCGGCCCACGCCGTCGCGGCACGCACAGCGCGATGCCAGCCTTCCATGCAGGCTGTCACATCGGCAGGCTGCATCGCGGGTGAAAAGCGACGGTCGAGTTTCCACTGGCTCTGCAGTTCACCGACGTCTTTCCAGTACCCGACCGCCAGCCCCGCGAGATACGCCGCGCCGAGCGCGGTGGTTTCGCTGACCTTCGGACGCACCGCGTCCACGCCCAGAATATCGGCCTGGAACTGCATCAGCAGATTGTTCGCGCACGCGCCGCCGTCAACGCGGAGTTCGCCGACGCGAATGCCCGAATCCGCTTCCATCGCGCGCAGCACGTCGACCGATTGATAGGCGATCGCATCGAGCGCGGCGCGCGCGATATGCGCCGACGTCGTGCCGCGCGTCACGCCGAACAGCGTGCCGCGTGCGCGCGCATTCCAGTGCGGCGCGCCGAGCCCTGCGAACGCCGGCACGAGATAGACGCCGTCGCAATGCGGCACGCTGCGCGCGAGCGGCTCGATTTCCGACGCGCTCTTGATGATGCCGAGCCCGTCGCGCAGCCATTGCACGACCGCACCCGCGATAAAGATGCTGCCTTCGAGCGCATAGTTGATCTGGTCGCCGACTTGCCAGGCGATGGTCGTGACGAGATTGTTCTTCGATTCGATCGGCTTGTCGCCGGTGTTCATCACGAGAAAGCAGCCGGTGCCATAGGTGTTCTTCACCATGCCCGACTGCGTGCACATCTGGCCGAACAGCGCGGCATGCTGGTCGCCGGCGATGCCCGCAAGCGGTATCTTCGAAGCGAACACCGTGGTTTTCGTCGGCCCGTAAATCTCGGACGAAGAACGCACCTCCGGCAACATGCTGCGCGGAATATCGAGCGCGTCGAGCAGTTCGTCGTCCCACTGCAGCGTGTGGATGTTGAAGAGCATCGTGCGCGATGCGTTGGTCACGTCGGTGACGTGCAGGCCGTGCTGCGTGAAATTCCACACGAGCCAGCTGTCGACCGTGCCGAACGCGAGCTTGCCCTGACGCGCCTTTTCGCGTGCACCTTCGACGTTGTCGAGAATCCAGCGGATCTTGGTGCCGGAGAAATACGAGTCGATCGGCAGACCGGTTTTCGCCCGCACTTTTTCTTCGAAGCCCTGTGCCTTCAACTGGTCGCAGAAATCCGCGGTGCGGCGGTCCTGCCAGACGATTGCGTTGTAGACCGGCTGGCCGGTTTCGCGATCCCAGACGATCGTCGTTTCGCGCTGGTTCGTGATGCCGATCGCGGCAATCGACGTGCCGTTCAGGCCGGCACGCGTGACGGCTTCGGCGGCGACGCCTGCCTGCGTCGACCAGATTTCCCGCGGGTCGTGTTCGACCCAGCCGGGATGCGGATAGAACTGCTGGAACTCCTTCTGCGCAATCGACACGACATTGCCGTCATGGTCGAACAGCATCGCACGCGAGCTGGTCGTGCCCTGATCGAGCGCGAGGATGTACTGGTCCTGCATTGTGTCTTCTCCATGTTTTTCATGACGCGGCGCGTTCGCGGGCTGCCGGTGTACGTCAGCATGCGGCAACGCTCATGTTTCGGGCAGCACGGTGTGTCGCGCACAACGGGCTGGCCGTCATGTGCCTGCTTTGGCGCGGCAGCCATGCCGCACGCACTGCATGCGGCCACGTCGGCTTCACGCGTGCTGCGTGACGTCTTCTTCGCGCGCGAACCACACGTCGATCTCGCGCGCGACCACGTCGAGCTTGCCTGACCCGATGAGATGCAGGCCGAGCTTGGTGCGTCGCCAGAGCACGTCGTGCGCGCAGCGGGCCCACTCGGTATCGCGAAGATAGCGCAGTTCCGCTTCGTAGAGACCTGGCGCGAACGCGTGGCCGAGATCGGCAAGCGCGCGCGCACGGCCGACGACATACGCCGCGCGCGTGCCATAAGCGCGCGCGTAGCGGTGGGCGAGATCGGCGGGCAGCCACGCGTGCTGCTGCTGAAACTGCACGGCGAAGCGCTCGAAATTCGCGTTCGCGATATCGCCGCCCGGCAGCGTCGCACCGGCCGTCCAGGCCGGCGCCGGCGATTCGAGGGCGCGGGAAAGTTCGTCGACCGCTTCTTCCGCGAGCTTGCGAAACGTCGTGATCTTGCCGCCGAACACCGACAGCAGGGGGGCTTCGCCAGGCGGCGCGTCGAGTTCCAGACGATAGTCGCGTGTGACGGCCGAAGGGTTGTCCGCGCCTTCTTCCTCGAGCAGCGGGCGCACGCCGGAATAGGTCCAGCAGACGTCTGCCGGCGCGATCTTGCGCTTGAAGTAGCGGTTGATCGAGTCGCACAGGTACTGCGTTTCGCCGGCGGTGATCGCCACCTGGGCGGGATCGTCGGGATACTCGATATCGGTCGTGCCGATCAGCGTGTAGTCGTGCTCGTACGGGATCGCGAAGATGATCCGCTTGTCCGGATTCTGGAAGATATACGCGTGATCGTGCGTGAAGAGGCGCCGCGTCACGATATGGCTACCTTTCACGAGGCGCACGCTGTGTGTCGCGCCGCGTCCGAGCGCGCCCTGCAGCAGTTCGCCGACCCACGGGCCCGCCGCGTTCGCGATGGCACCCGCGCGCATGTCGATGGTGCGGCCGTCCGCGCTTTCGAGCCGCGCGTGCCATTCGCCGCCCGCGCGTACCGCGCTGACGAGTTTCGTGCGGGTGAGGACGGTGGCGCCGCGCTCGGCGGCGTCGAGCGCGTTCAGCACGACGAGCCGCGCGTCGTCGACCCAGCCATCCGAATACACGAAACCGCGACGGATCGAGTCGATCAGCGGCTCGCCGGCCGGATGGCGGCGCATGTCGATGCCGCGCGAGCCGGGCAGCAGTTCGCGGCGCGCGAGGTGATCATAGAGAAAGAGGCCGGCCCGGATGAGCCACGCCGGCCGCAGGTCCGGCATGTGCGGCATGACGAAACGCAGCGGCCACATGATGTGCGGCGCTGCGCGCAGCAGCGTTTCACGTTCCTGCAGTGCCTTGCGCACGAGCCCGAATTCGCGATACTCGAGGTAGCGCAAACCGCCGTGAATGAGCTTCGTGCTCGCCGACGAAGTGTGCGCCGCAAGGTCGTCCTGTTCGCACAGCAACACGGAAAGGCCACGTCCGGCGGCATCGCGCGTGATGCCCGCACCATTGATTCCGCCGCCTGCGACGAGCAGATCGTATCTCGCACCTTGCGTCACCGGCTGTGTCCCCTGAATCTCGAAGGAAATTTTGACGAAACCATAATGTTCGTTTTCGAACTTTAATGAACATATTCGAAAAAGTAAAGTTCGATAGTCTGATAGCTGAATGGCCAGGGTGACACGAGGCACGCTCGCGGACGATACTCACGAGATGAGCCAACAAAAGGTGAGAAACATGCGTGGAATCTGGATAGCTGGCGCGACGGCGCTGCTGGCGGGGTGCGTCGGTACACCGAGCCTGAGCGGCACGGTGGGCGCGCCGTCGTTCGCGTCGTTGCAGGAAATGTGTGGCGGGCAGGCGCTCGATTACGGCAAGGACGCGCAGTCAGTGTATTCGATGCTGTTCGATGCGTATATCGGCAGCCATCGTGGGAAAGGATCGAAAGAGGCGTATTGCGCGTTCCAGACGGAACTCGCGCAGCACTACACGGCAGAAGGCGCGAGTGGCGACGCGCAGGTCCGAAACCAGTGGGTGGCGTACCTCACCACACAGCGCGCGAAGGCGCTCAGCTGGCGGGCGACGGTCGATCCGACCTTGCGCGGCGGCTAGCGCGCGGGCATGCGCGATCGCGCGTCGGGAAGCGCGTGATGATTGCGGTGTGAGCAGGCGTGCGGTTGCCGCACGCCGTGGGCGCGGATGACGGTACTTGATGAGAGTGCCCGGCGCAGCGGTCAGGAGAAGCGCTTGATTGCCCTGAGCGCAGAATCGCCAACTTCGGTGAGACGCCACTGCTGGAGGCCGGACGCAAGCTTTTCGAGCTGAACGAGTTGACGTTCGAGGAGCGCATCGAGTTCGTCGCGTTCCATGTCGGTCTGATTCGGGGAGTCTTTCACGAGCAACAACGTGGCGAATTCATGCGGACTCAGCATTGTTCTCTCCATGTCAATGTTCCCGGACTGCGCGCAAGGCGCCGAAGCAACGCGACACATCTGGCGGTAAGGCAGAGATGCACGCGGTCACGCCGGCGGGCACGGTATGTACGCCGGGGAACTGGAGTGTAGTCAACCGCACGCAGAACGCCAAACCGTCCCCGGAAAATTTTCCCGTTGACAGAAAGGCACGCTAGCGGCGGTCTGGTTTCGCCGCCAGATCCTTGATTTCACTCGAAGTTGTTCGTGCGGTGCAGCAAACTCAGGGCGCATTTTCGGGCACTGCGTACCGGCTATCGCGACAGTCTCGACTATTCGGCGATGTAGACCTGCGTGCCGGCGTTCGTCAGGGTTTCGGTCATGTCGGGTGGTGGCGCGGCATCGGTGAAAAGCGCGTCGATCTGGTCGAGATGCCCTTGCCGGACCAGTGCCGGGCGGCCGAACTTCGAATGGTCAGCGGCGAGAAAAACGATGCGCGCGTGTTCGATGATCGCTTCCGCGACGCGCACTTCCCGGGTGTCGAAATCGCGCAGCGTGCCGTCCGTCTCGATGCTCGATGTGCCGATGATCGCGAAGTCGACCTTGAACTGGCGGATGAAATCGATGGCCAGTTCGCCGACGATCCCTTTGTCCCACGGCCGCACGATGCCACCCGTCACGAGCACCTCGCAGTCGGGGTAGCCGCTCATCATGCTGGCGACGTTCAGGTTGTTGGTGATCACACGCAGTCCGCGATGGCGGTTGAGCGCACGCGCCACCTCTTCGGTCGTCGTGCCGAGGTTGATAAAGAGGGACGCCTGATCGGGAATGTGAGTGGCCACCAACGTGGCGATGCGACGCTTTTCGTCGTGGAACATCCGTTGCCGCGCGGTGTACGAGACGTTCTCGGAGCTGGTCGGCAGGCTGGCGCCGCCGTGATAGCGTCGCAGGAGATTCATGTCCGCGAGCCAGTTCACGTCGCGCCGGATGGTCTGCGGTGTCACGTCGAAGTGAGCCGCCAGGTCGTCTACGGTCACGAACCCGTCGCGCTGGACCCATTCGAGCAGTTCCTGCTGGCGTGCGTTCAGGGTCAGGCGTGGGTCTCGGGTCATGGCGAAAGGATCGATTGCCGTTCAGCGACGCGGGCCGCATGGTGCGCCTCTGATGGGCAGGTATTGGAGTCGACGTATTGTAAGACCTTCAGGCAACTTGTCAGCAAGGTTGCCGGCAAGCACGATCGCCAGCCGCGATTCAGATGTTTAGCGCATTTATTCAGTCAATAAATGAATTTGTTTTTTGTGCCCGAACACGATGCAATTTCGGGTTTCCGTTTCCAGCGGTTCGACGTCGTGCGTTATGTCGGGCCGCGTATTTCAGAGAGTGTTCGACATGACCCGCTTCAACTGGCAAAACCCTTACCCGACACCGCGCCTGCCGGTCTTCGCCCGCAACATCGTCTCGACTTCGCATCCGCTTGCGGCCCAGGCCGGCCTGCGCATGCTGTGGAAGGGCGGCAATGCGGTGGACGCGGCGATCGCGGCGGCGGCGGCCATCACGGTGGTCGAGCCGGTGTCGTGCGGGCTGGGTGGCGACGCATTCGCGCTCGTGTGGGACGGCAGGAAGCTGCACGGTCTGAACGCGTCGGGCGTGGCGCCAGCGGCGTGGAGTGTCGACTATTTCAGGCAGAAGTACGGTGAGGAAAACGGCCTCGCGAGGCAGCCGAAGCGCGGCTGGGACGCGGTCACCGTGCCGGGCGTGATTGCCGGCTGGGAAGCGTTGCACCAGAAATTCGGCTCGCTGCCGTTTGCCGACCTGATGGAACCCGCAATCGAGATCGCCGAACGCGGCCATGCGGTGGCGAGCGTCGTGGCGCACAAATGGGCGGCAGCGGTGCCCGAGTTGAAGGATCAGCCGGGCTTCGCGGAGACGTTCATGCCGCGCGGCCGTGCGCCGGAAGTGAGCGAACTGGTGCGCTTTCCCGGTCACGCGAAGACACTGCGCAAGCTGGCTCAGCTTGGGCCGCGTGCGTACTACGAAGGCGAAATCGCCGAACAGATCGCCGGCTTCGCCCGCCAGGGTGGCGCGGCGCTCACGCTCGACGATCTGCGCGACTATCGCGCCGACTGGGTCGAACCGATCGCCAAAGATTACCGCGGCTATACCGTGCATGAAATTCCGCCGAACGGCCAGGGTATCGCCGCGCTGATCGCGCTCGGCATCCTGGAACATTTCGACATCAGATCGCTGGCGGTCGACAACATCGAGTCGCAGCATCTGCAGATCGAGGCGATGAAACTGGCATTCGCCGACGTTTACCGCTACGTCGCGGATCCGCGCTCGATGGATGTCACGCCCGAACAGATGCTCGACGACGCGTACCTGGCTTCGCGCGCGAAACTGATCGATCCGAAGCGCGCGACGCAGTTCGACTTCGGCATGCCGAAGGCGGGCGGCACGATCTATATGTCCGTGGCGGACGAGCGCGGCATGATGGTGAGTTTCATCCAGTCGAACTATATGGGCTTCGGCTCGGGCATCGTCGTGCCGGACAGCGGGATCGCGCTGCAGAACCGCGGCTGCGGCTTCTCGATGGATCCGAAGTCGCCGAACGTCGTCGAGGGCGGCAAGCGGCCGTTCCATACGATCATCCCGGCGTTCCTCACGCAGCAGGTCGACGGCCAGCAGGAAGCGGTCATGAGCTTCGGCGTGATGGGCGGCGACATGCAACCGCAAGGCCATCTGCAATCCATCGTGCGGATGCTCGACTATGGCCAGCAGCCGCAGGCCGCCTGCGATGCGCCGCGCTGGAAGGTCAACCGAGACTTCACGATCGACGTCGAATCGACCCTCGACCTGCAAACTGCCAGCGCGCTGGAAGGTCTCGGTCACACGATCAAGTCCGTCGACGATCCGTATATGGATTTCGGCTCGGGCCAGTACATCTGGAAGCTCGACCGCAATGATCCGGAGCGCGGCTATGTGGCGGCGAGCGACAGCCGTCGCGACGGGCTTGCCGCCGGGTTCTAGTACAGGGAACAGGCATGCCCCGGGTGCGACGGCGCGTGAAACGTACCGCCGCCCGGCGTATCCATCTCGCGTTTTTCCGCCGCATGCGATGCAATCCGCGTCGCATCGCGGCCGGCGTGACAGCGATACAGCAATCAAGGCGATAACAGGCCATAACAGGCAAGGCAGGAGACATCATGAGCACCCACGCGTCGCACGCCGCGACCGCTTCCTCACCACAACCCGTCCCGCTTTCGAAAGCGACGGTGCGGCGCATTGTATTTTCGTCGTCCGTCGGCAACGCGCTCGAGTGGTTCGATTTTCTGGTCTACGGTTACTTCGCGACCGTCATCGCGAAACAGTTCTTCCCGACTCACGACGAGTGGCTCTCGACGCTGCTTGCGATCGGCACCTTCGGCATCTCGTTCCTGATGCGGCCGCTCGGCGCCGTCGTGCTTGGCACTTACGGCGACCGCAAAGGCCGCAAGGCGGCGCTGACGCTCGCCATCGCACTGATGATGGTCGGCACGCTCGCGATGGCCGTCATGCCGCCGTATTCTGCGATCGGCATTGCCGCGCCTCTCCTGATTCTCGTCGCGCGGCTCGTGCAGGGCTTCGCGGTGGGCGGGGAGTTCGGCAGCGCGACCGCCTTCATGGTCGAGCACAGTTCGACGCGGCGCGGCTATTACGCGAGCTGGCAGTTCGCAAGCCAGGGGCTGGCCGCGATCACGGCTGCGGCGTTCGGCTCGTTGCTGACGGCCTGGCTGCCGTCCGATCAGCTCAATGCGTGGGGCTGGCGTATTCCGTTCGTGTTCGGTCTGCTGGTCGGGCCGGTCGGCTATTACATCCGCTCGCATCTGGACGAGACGCCCGAGTTCGTCGCGGCCCAGCGTGCGCGCGCAGTGGAAAGCGCCGTGCCGCTCAAGGATCAGGGCGCATCGTTCAGCAGCCAGTGGGTCAATCTGCTGCTTGCGATCGGCATCGTCGCGCAATCGACGGTCGGCGTGTATGTGCTCCAGCTCTACATGCCGCTCTATGCGGTGAAGCAGCTACATATGGCGGCGGCTGCATCGTTTGGCGTGGTCGTGCTGAACGGCGGCCTGCAGTTCCTGCTGTCGCCGGTGATGGGCGCGCTGTCGGATCGCATCGGCCGTATCCGCATCATGCTGACAACGTCGGTGCTGATGGGCGTGCTGATCTATCCGATGTTCGCGCTGCTGCAAATTCATCCGACGATCGGCTGGCTGCTGTTGCTGCAAGCCATGGCCGGTATTTTCAAGGCCGCGTACTCCGGGCCGATGCCGGCGCTGATGTCCGAAATCTTCCCGGTGCGGGTGCGTTCGACAGGTCTTTCAATTGGCTACAGCGTCGGCGTCACGATCTTCGGCGGCTTTGCGCCCACTATCGTCGAGACGTTCATCCATCTGACCGGCGACAAGCTCGCGCCCAGCTATTACGTGTTGCTTGCGGCCGCGCTGTCCGGCATTTCGCTCGTGATCGTCGCGATACGCATGCGGCGCGTGCGTCAGCGCGTCTGATCGCATGCTGCTCGTGTACAAAGGTCGCGCGGATTCCGTGACCGGTCGCTGAGAGCCGGGCTCACTACAGGCGTTCGACGCAAAATAGTGGGCGAAATATCAGACACAGCAAAAAAAGCAGCCGTTCGCGGCTGCTTTTTTTGCGCCCGCTTGACGAATGGTTTCGGCCAGTTGCCAGCGTGGCGCGACTGTCGTTTGACGAATGTCACCCGCGCCGAGCGCTTTCCCTGGTATTGAGCGGAACTGCGGCGATCCGGCACGGTCTGTGCTGTGGTATCTGCACATTTGCGCGACATTGGCTAAGATGCAGTTGAGAAGGGGTTAAACATTTCAAAGCGCTGTATGTTGCAGTGGTGCGTAGCCAGCCGGGCAAGAGACATACGGTCTGGCATGTTCCCGTGTCGCGACAGCTTTTGGGAGCACGAATAATGCGAACAGACTCCATGCATGTGATGCCCTGGCGTATCGAGGACATCGATCTCAGCCGGATCGACCGGCAGAAGGCGGCCGTCAACGAGGATCTGCTGTTGTTGCTGTGCGCGGCGTCGTTCATTGAAAGCGGCACCGATCTCTACACGAGTAACCTCAGCACGTTCTTCAATGGCGACCGGGAAGTATCCGCGTGGCTCAACAACGAATGGGAGCCCGAGGAAATGCAGCACGGGCGCGCGCTCAAGACGTACATCGCGCATGTGTGGCCGGAATTCGACTGGGATACGGCGTTTCATAACTTCTTCGAAGAGTACAAGCTGACCTGTTCGTTCGAAGACTTCGAAAAGACGCGCGCGCTCGAAATGGTTGCGCGGTGCGTCGTCGAAACGGGTACGGCAACGCTGTATCGGGCGATCGGCGAATGCTCGGATGAACCCGTGCTGAAGGAAATCACCGACAACATCCGTATCGATGAAGTGCGCCATTACAAGCATTTTTTCAAATACTTCAAGAAGTACAACAGGATCGAAGGTAACGGCCGGCTGGCGGTGCTGGGTGCGCTGATGCGTCGTGTGATGGAGATCAAGAACGAGGATTCGGAAATCGCGCTGCGTCATGTATTTGCGATCCGTTATCCTGAGCGCGTCAACGATTCGGCCTACAATCGCGACCGCGCGGCGCGCGTCAATTCGCTGGTGCGTCGCAATCTGTCGGCCGATATGTGTGTGAAGATGCTGCTCAAGCCGCTCGATCTGCCCGCGAAGATCCAGCCGGGCGTGCACTATCCGCTGGCGAAGATCACGCAGCACGTGTTCTTCCGATAGTTCCGAACAACGCGCGCGGCGCATGCCGCTGCGTGGCAGTGACCGGATGGCCCGCCTGCGCGGGCCATTCTGTTTTGTGTGAACCCACATGGAGCGACGTAATGACCGCCTCAACGGATCGCGAGCGATCACTCGAACAGGACGTATTCGATGAATGGCCGCCCACATTGCGAGCGGCGTTCGACGGGACATCTCTGGAGACGAAAATCGGCTTCACCGCATCGCTCATCACCCGCGATGTGAACGGTCATCTGCGTACGTCGCTGCTCGGCGTCGGCGAGTTGTATGCACCGGACTCGCGCACGCTGTGCCTTGCGCTGTGGCCGCATTCGCGCGCTGCCCGTGCGCTCGCTGGAGGCGGCCGCGCGGCACTCACCTTCGTCTTCGACGATGCGTTCTATCAGGTGCAGCTCGATATCGAACCGCTTCCCGAAGCAGGCGGCGATCTGGCGTGCTTCACAGGGTCGATCGATACGGGCGAAGCGCAGCGCGTGCGCTATGCGCGCCTCACCGGCGGCATTACGTTCGATCTGGAAGGGGAGCGCGAGACGGTGCTCGACCGATGGAAGCAACAGATCGAGCACCTGAAAAAAACGGCCGGAGCAAGCCCCGGCCGTTAATTCTCTGATGCGAGCGATGGAACCTGCGGTCTAGCGACCGCGCTGTCCACCGTTACGCGCAGGATGCGATCCACGCGGCGCGCCGCCCAGCAGTGAGCCGGGATTGCCGCCTGCCCGCTGCGGCTTGCGCGGTGCGGGCGAACTGGCGTTGCCGCCCTCGTGCGATGCGGCGCGCGGCTTGTCGTGATGACGCGTGGTTTCGTGACGCGGATTGTCCTTGCGCACCTGCGCCGGACCATTGTTCACGGGCTTGCTGCCTTGCGTACGCGCCTGCTGCGGCTGTTGCTGTGCACCGCCACGCGAGTTCGGGCGCGACTGCGCCGGCTTCGGCGAAGACGCACCGTCACGCTTCGGCGCGCCGCCTTGCGGCTGGCGCGGCTGACGACCACCGCCGCCGCCACCTTGTCCACGGCGCAGGATCGGTTCCGGCTTTGCCGTCGGGTCCGGCTCGAAGCCCGCGATCACTTCCTGCGGCACCGGACGCTTGATGAGCTTCTCGATGTCCTTCAGCAGTTGCAGTTCGTCGACGCACACGAGCGAGATCGCCTCGCCCGTCGCACCCGCGCGACCGGTACGACCGATGCGGTGAACATAGTCTTCCGGCACGTTAGGCAGATCGAAATTGACGACGTGCGGCAACTGGTCGATGTCGATGCCGCGCGCGGCGATATCGGTCGCGACGAGCACCTGCAGCGTCGCATCCTTGAACTCGGCGAGCGCGCGCGTACGCGCCGACTGGCTCTTGTTGCCGTGAATGGCGAGCGCGCTGATGCCATCCTTCGTCAGCTGTTCGGCGAGACGGTTCGCGCCGTGCTTCGTGCGCGTGAACACCAGCACCTGGAACCAGTTGTGTTGCTGGATCAGGTGCGTGAGAAGTTCGCGTTTCTTGTCGCGATCGACCGGATGGATCTTTTGCGCGACGTTCTCGGCCGTCGTATTGCGGCGCGCGACTTCGATCAGCGCCGGCGAGTTCAGCAGGTTGTCGGCGAGGGTCTTGATCTCGTCGGAGAACGTCGCGGAGAACAGCAGGTTCTGGCGCTTCGCCGGCAGCTTCGCGAGCACGCGCTTGATGTCGTGGATGAAGCCCATGTCGAGCATGCGGTCGGCTTCGTCGAGCACGAGGATGTCGAGCTGCGAAAGATCGATCGTCTTTTGCTGCATGTGGTCGAGCAGACGCCCCGGCGTCGCCACGACGATATCGACGCCGCGTCGCAGCGCATCGATCTGCGGATTGATGCCGACGCCGCCGAACATCACGGTCGACTTCAGCTTCAGGTATTTGCCGTACTGGCGCACGCTTTCTTCGACCTGCGCGGCGAGTTCGCGCGTCGGCGTGAGAATCAGCGCGCGCACCGCGCGCTTGCCGTTTGCGTTGTTGACCGGTTGCATCGTCGTCAGACGTTGCAGGATCGGCAGCGTGAAGCCGGCGGTCTTGCCGGTGCCGGTCTGGGCGCCGGCAAGGAGGTCGCCGCCATTCAGCACGGCAGGAATCGCCTGCGTCTGGATCGGAGTCGGGGAGGTGTAGCCCAGTTCGTGAACAGCGCGGACCAGCGGTTCGGACAAGCCGAGGGAATCAAAAGACATAGAAACTCTTTGTAAATGCAGATGTAGCGATCCGCTCGTTCGCAGCCGGAAAAGGCGCGATGAAAGCCGGAGCAAAGACCGGGGCGCAAGCCGGGGTCTGAAGCTGATCGCCGGGAAATCGGCGGTACGCTCGCTGGCGTACCGAATGCATCAACGCGCTATCAAGACACGTCGACTGGCGTTAAGTTGCATTTCGCCGCCGTGGAATGTCATGCGACGTAGCGCGCGACACTGACGAATTGGCACAGACTGCCGGCCAGCACGAACAGGTGCCAGATGCCATGTCCATGCCGGATGCGCTCGTCATTGATGAAGAAGTAGATGCCGGCGCTGTAGATGAGACCGCCGGCCACGAGCCATGCGGTGCCTGCTGGCGGCAATGCTTCCACCAGCGGACGAATGGCAACGAGCGCGAGCCACCCCATCAATACATACAGCACCATCGAAACGCTGCGGGTGCGTCGCCCGAGCGTCAGTTCCTGCGTGATACCAAGAGCTGCGAGCCCCCAGCTCACACCGAACAGCGACCAGCCCCACGGACCACGCAGCGTAACCAGCGTGAACGGCGTGTAACTGCCGGCGATCAGCAGATAGATCGCCGAATGGTCGCATTTTTGCAGGATCGCCTTCAGACGCGGATGGCGAACACTGTGATAAAGCGTGGAGATAGCATACAGCACGAACAGCATTGCACCGTAGACAGCGAAACTGACGACCTTGTACGCATCGCCATCGAGCGCGCCCATCGTGACGAGCGTCGCGAGCCCCGCCACCGACAGCACGGCGCCGACGAGATGGGTAATGCTGTTGAATCGCTCACCGAAATGCACGGCACTCTCTCCTGCCTGCCCTCATGCGCTTCATGCTACACGCGTGACCGGCAACTGAACCTCAAAAACAGAATCCAGCAAAAACAAAGGGCGCAGCCCGCGAAAACCGCTGGCCGCGCCCCGGGTGCACCCGGCGTCGCTTAATCGAGCGGCGCCGAACGCAGATCGCTTACCTGTTGCGGCGACACTGCCGAGCCGTGGTTACCCCACGACATACGGATGTACGTCACAACTGCAGCCACTTCCTGATTCGACAGCGACTGCGCAAACGGCGGCATGCCATACGGCTTCGGATTGCCATCCGTGCTCGGCGGATAACCGCCATTCAGGACCATGCGGATCGGGTTCACGGCCGACGGCATCTGGATCGACTGATTGTTCGCGAGCGGCGGGAAGTTAGGCGGCTGGCCGAGGCCATTCGCTTCGTGGCACTTCGCGCAGTTGTCACCGTAGATCTTCTGACCTTGCTTCAACAGTTCGCCACCGAACTGTTCCGACGTTTCGAGCTGCAGGCCTTCCGGCGCTTCCTTCTTTTGCGGAATGGTCTTCAGGTACGTCGACATCGCGTGGATGTCATCGTCCGACATGTACTGCAGGCTGTTGTGAACCACTTCAGCCATCGGACCGAACACGGCACCGCGATTCGACACGCCGTTCTTCAGCAGATCGGAGATGTCCTTGATGTCCCAGTCGCCGAGGCCGGCTTCCTTGTTCGACGTCAGCGAAGGCGCATACCAGTTCTGCAGCGGGATCAGACCGCCAGCAAACGCTGCCGAGCTCACCGGGCCGCCCATCGCGTTGATCGAAGTGTGGCACATGCCGCAGTGGCCGAGGCCTTCGATCAGGTACGCGCCGCGGTTCCATTCGACCGATTTGGTCGGATCGGCCTTGTACTCGCCTTCACGGAAGAACAGCGTGCGCCAGCCAATCAGCATGTTGCGCTGGTTGAACGGGAATTTGAGCTCGTGCGGACGGCTCGGCACGTTCACCGGCGTGACCGAACGCAGATACGCGTAGATCGCGTCGGAGTCGGCGCGCGTAACTTTCGTGTAGCTCGTGAACGGGAAGCCCGGATACAACAGGCTGCCGTCCTTCGAACGGCCCGTGTGCATCGCGCGGTAGAAATCGTCCCGCGTCCATTTGCCGATGCCGTATTGATCGTCCGGCGTGATGTTCGGCGTGAACATCGTGCCGAACGGCGTAGCCATCGGCAGGCCGCCAGCGAACGTCTTGCCGCCGCGCACCGTGTGACACGCGATACAGTCGCCGGCGCGGGCGAGGTACTCGCCCTTCTTGATCAGCTCGGCCTGGTCGGCGGGCGTTGCCGCGACGGCCGAGCCGTTATGCAGGTTATCGCCACCGGTCCACAGGACCGGAACAAGCGCAGCGGCTGCAGCGACGATAACAGCCGAAAGTGCGAAAAGGGACTTGCGTTTCATTTGAATATCTCTCCCGGTGCCTTATTGCGGTTCGCTGCCGCAGGCAAGCGGAGTCTTCATCGAACGGGCAGGAGCCGGCACGGGGTTATGCGGAGCCGGTTGCGTGGAAAGCCATGCCGCGACGGCATTCACGTCTTCATCGGTAAGGCGAGTGGCGATGGTGTGCATGCAATCGGGCGCGACCGCATGGCGCGTACCCGAGCGCCAGGAGCCAAGCTGTGCGCTGATGTAGTCGGCATGCAGGCCGACGAGACCCGGGATGGCCGGTTCCATGCCCGTCAGACCCTTGCCGTGACAGGCCGCGCAGGCGGGAATCTCCCTCGATGCATCGCCGTGCAGCACGATCTGCTGGCCGCGCGAAAGCGTCGTGGCCGATACGGTCGGCTTTGCGGGCGGCGGATACGGCGGACGCTGCTGCGAGAAGTACGTCGCGATCTGATGAAGGTAGTCGTCCGAGAGATACGTGACGAGGTAGTTCATCGGCGGATACTTGCGACGGCCTTCGCGGAAATTCTGCAACTGGTTGAACAGATAGTCGGCCGGCTTGCCCGCAAGGCGCGGGAAGTAGTCGTTATCGGTACCCTGACCATGGGAGCCGTGGCACGCAGTACAACCCTGCACACGTGCTTCCATCGTGTCCGGGGCTTTGGGCTGGGTCTGCGCATTCGCTGCGCTGAAGACGCCTGCACTCCCGATCAACAGAACGGCGAGCAATGGGCGGAAAATGCGTCTTGAAGACACGCGTAACTCCATCAAAATCAGGGGACCTGACCGAACTTCGAGCGGCTCGGTGTGGAAGCCAGCCGGCGCTGCGGCGACGCAGCATTCTATCATCGATGACTGATGGTGACTATTTGACACATTGACGTGAGTTCCGGCCTCAGCGTCGATGCGACAGTTTGCCGCAGAATGATCGCCACCTGCATTGCAGGGACCGTCGGGAGATCTGAAACCATCGCGCGTCGAGGGCATCGAAGCGTACACTCGCGGGTCTTGCAGACGGTGCTGTCCGGCGTCGGGCCTGCTTCCGCTTTCACTCCGCTTCCCTGTTTATCTCCTCATTTCATTCACGATGCCAACTGATTTTGCCTGCCTGCCGCCAGACTCCGTGATCGACAGCTCATCTTTGGAGCATGAAACGGCATCGGGTGCGCGCCGCCACGCCGATTTCCGTCTGGACAGAACGGAGGCCGCGCAATGAGCGTCGACGGACTGTGGATCGGGCAGGTCGCCATGGCCTCGCTCATGAATATCGCGTTTGCGTTTGCCGTCGGGTCGGCGCTCCTCGCGGCGTGGCTCGCGAAGGACGGCGGGCAGACCGTGGCGCCGGCGCGGCCGGCGTTGCTGCGTGCGCAACGCGCGCTGGTGATGGGGGCTGTCGTGCTGGTGCTCGCCGATCTCGGCTGGCTCATCTATCAAAGTGCGACGATGAGCGGCGTCGGTCTGCCCGAGGCGCTCGGCGTCGTGCCTTCCGTACTCACGCAGACGCACGTCGGCTTTGCGTGGAGTCTCGCGTTCGGCGGCGCGCTTGTGTTGCTTCTTACGTCGCTTGCGAGTCATGAGGGGGTGTTACGCAACGCGCTGCTGTGGCTTGCGGTGATCGCCGTCGCGGCAGGCAAGGCGGCGCTCGGTCACGCGGCGGATGCCGGCATTCCGTCGGCGGCAATCGGCATGCATACGCTGCATGTGCTCGTCACGAGCGTGTGGGGCGGTCTCGCGCTGTCAGCGGGGCTGGCTGTGCTGCCGGCGCTGGATACGTCAACCGCGCGCGGCGTCCTGATCCGCACGGCGGGCCAGGTGTCCAGTGTGTCGCTCGTCGCGGTCGTGTTCGTGCTGCTGACGGGCGTGTTCAACGCGGTGCGCGGTTCGGGCGGTTCGTTCGAAGCCATCGACGCCAGCACGTGGGGTCATGTGCTGATGCTCAAGCTGGCGCTTGTCGCGCTCGCGCTCGTGCTGGGCGGACTCAACCGCTTTTCGGCGCTGCCGCGCCTGAAGCGCAGCGCGTCGACCATGGATGCGCACACGTTCAACAACGTGATGTATCTGGAAGCGCTCGCGATGCTGGGCGTGTTCGTCGCGGCTGCCGTGCTGTCGCACAGCATTCCGGCCTTCGCCGCGATGGGCTGATCGGGCTGCTCTCCGCTGACTGAACGATTACCGCGCCCGCCACCTTGCCTTCAAGTGGCGGCGCTTCCCGTCACGCAAACAGATGCTTACGCGCTTCCCGTGCTTACCATTCGGCGACACTGCCGTCTGCGTGGCGCCACACCGGGTTACGCCAGCGATGCCCGACCTTCGCCATCTCGCGAACCTTTTCTTCGTTGACTTCGATACCGAGGCCCGGGCCCTGCGGGATCGACACGAAGCCGTCTTCGTATTTGAAGACTTCCGGGTTCCTGATGTAATCGAGCAGGTCGTTGCCCTGGTTGTAGTGAATGCCGAGGCTCTGTTCCTGGATGAATGCGTTGTAACTCACTGCGTCGATCTGCAGGCAGGTGGCGAGCGCGATCGGACCAAGCGGGCAGTGCAGCGCGATTGCGACGTCGTACGCTTCGGCCATCGTCGCGATCTTGCGGCATTCGGTAATGCCACCCGCGTGCGACGCGTCCGGCTGCAGGATGTCGACGAAACCGTTCGCGAGGATGTGCTTGAAGTCCCAGCGCGAGTACAGACGCTCACCCAGCGCGATCGGCGTGTTCGTCTGGTTGACGATATCGCGCAGCGCTTCGGCGTTTTCCGACAGCACCGGTTCCTCGATGAACATCAGTTTGTACGGATCGAGCTCCTTCGCCAGCACCTTCGCCATCGGCTTGTGCACGCGGCCGTGGAAGTCGACGCCGATGCCGATGTTCGGACCTACCGCTTCACGCACGGCGGCGACGTTGTCGATCACCCCTTGCACCTTGTCGAAGGTGTCGATGATCTGCAGCTCTTCCGAGCCGTTCATCTTGATTGCCTTGAAACCGCGTTCGACGACGGCACGCGCGTTGTTCGCGACGTCGCTCGGGCGGTCGCCGCCGATCCACGAATACACCTTGATGCGATCGCGCACCTGGCCGCCGAGCAGCGCATGCACCGGTACGCCGTGATGCTTGCCCTTTATGTCCCACAGCGCCTGGTCGACGCCGGCGATCGCGCTCATAGTGATCGGGCCGCCGCGATAGAAGCCGGCGCGGTACATCACCTGCCAGTGATCCTCGATCAGGAGCGGATCCTTGCCGATCAGGTAATCCGACAGTTCATCGACAGCCGCCGCAACCGTGTGCGCGCGACCTTCGACAACCGGCTCGCCCCAGCCGACGATGCCTTCATCCGTCGTGATCTTCAGGAAGCACCAGCGCGGCGGGACGATGAAGGTTTCGAGTTTGGTGATTTTCATGCTGAGGCTCTCCTGACTGCCGCTGCGGGCCAGATTGTGGGACGGTGGAAGCGTGGATACAGGGAACACATCCTACAACAAAATCGCCGTTAAGTAGTATTAATAGTACTATTGGTATGGGCATCGACTGTCACGCGGCTTTGGCCGTTCGCTCGCGTTCCTGGTCTGATGCTGGATAATCCGGGGCGTTCCAGTCACTCATCGCGCCGCGAGGCGAAAGCGGAGAACCGTTATTCAGCATGATCTGCACGGGCGCGTCGCCCACCTGCTCGCGACCGCCATCCTGCGCGGCGACTATGCGCCCGAATCCATCCTGCCGCGCGAGGCGGAGCTGATGGATGCGTTCGGCGTCAGCCGGACGGTGCTGCGCGAGGCGCTGCGGACGCTGACGTCGAAGGGGCTGATCGAGTCGCGTCCGCGGGTGGGGACGCGTGTGCGTCCGAAAAACGCGTGGAATCTGCTCGATGTCGACGTGCTCGACTGGTACTCGCGCGTCGCCCCGCCGATGGCGTTCGCGCTCAAGCTGCAGGAAATGCGCGAGATGATCGAGCCATATGCGGCGGCGCTAGCTGCGTCGTCCTGGAGCGATGGGACGTTTGCCGCACTCGATGCCGCGCATGCCTCGATGGTGACGGCGCGCAACGTCGACGAATGGGTGCGGGCCGATCTTCAGTTCCATCTGAACGTGCTGACGGCGTGCAGCAACGAACTGCTGATTCCGCTTGGCACGCTGATCGAGCGCACGCTTGAGGCACAACTGCAACTGAACGCGCGGCGGGCGGGCGTGTTCAACGCGTCGCTCGCGGAGCACACGGCGGTCTTCGAGGCGATCCGCGATCGCGACGCCGAAGCCGCGCGTCAGGCGATGGCGAACCTGCTCGGCGTGACGCGCCGGCGGATCGAAGGGTGAACGTGCGCGGGAGCCGTGCTAAGGTCTGAGGCCCGGATTGTGCTGCTGAAGTAACGCTGGCGCTGGCGTGAACGCTGGCAACTGGCAGCGGATGCGTTCAGTCAACCGAACAGAGGAGGCTCGTTCATGTCAGTCTGTTTCGTCGCGCGAAGGCTCGCGCTTGCGCTGGCGTTTCTGCCTGCGGTGGCGTCGCTGGCCGTGCATGCCGAGCCCGTTCCCGAAAGCCAGTGGCAGCCCAGCCAGGCAACCTTGTTTACGCTCGTGCAGGACGGGTACCGGATCGTATCGGTGATCGACGAGCGGCGTGGCGAGGCGAATTCGACCCAGACGTTTTATCTTCAGCGGGAGCAGGGCGCGTTCAAATGCATCGAGCAGCATCAGATCGACCAGAAGACGCGCATGCCGGCGGCGCAGTTTGCGTGTTTCGAGCTGGCGCAGCCGTTTTCGACGTCGAAGGGGAAGTAGCGCTGGGCGCGGTGGACGGTCAGTGGAAACAAAAAAGCCGCTGCTTCGTGAGAAGCAGCGGCTTTTTTTACAACTGGTGGCGAATCAGGGACTCGAACCCCGGACCTGCGGATTATGATTCGGCGCGTGACGCGGTAAGTTGCTGAAAACTAAGCCAATTTGGCCGTAAACAGCCGAAATCAAAAGTTGTTTCGCATCAGTAGTCTACCGTAATTTCGGCCGAGGTAGAAAAGCTGAGCCATGCACCGCCCGTGCACTTTCGGGTAGGTGGCGGAAGCACAGCAAGCCGGCACCCGGTCGGTATAATGAGTTGTTATGGAGCGAATACAGTCGATCAACCCCGAGCGGATAGCTTGGTGCTGTGCCGATCACGGCACAACGCCAAGCGAACTTGCGTCCGCGGTCGGCATCTCGCCGGCGACGATGGAGCGAGTTCTGGCGGGGGAAGGTGGCTTGACGTTTCCTCAGCTCAGCAAGGTAGCGAGCTTCTTCGGCAGGGGGGCGCTTTTTTTCCTGGAGCCAGGGCAGGTCGATGAAGATCAGGTACACACCCCCGCTTTCCGGACGTTGGCAAACCAAAAGCCAGAGTTGACGGCTAGGCTGAAGGTGCTCATAGAGCGGGTCGAGAGGCAGCGCGAGATATATCTGAGCCTTCGCGAAGACCTGGACGACGCCAACTTGCCTCGGTTCGAAGAGCCGGATCTCCCGCGCGACAACCCCGCTGAGGCAGCGAAAATTGCGCGTCGGTGGTTGGGCCTTGGTGATGACAACACGTTTGACAGTTACAGGTCGGCGATAGAAGCGCGCGGTGTGCTGGTATTCCGTAGCAACGGATACAACGGAAAGTGGCAAATTGCCAAAGAGAGCCCAATTCTGGGCTTCAGCATCTACAGCCCTGACTGTCCTCTTATCGTTGTAAAAAAGCAGACCTATGAATCCCAGCAATCCTTCACGCTGATGCACGAGCTGGGGCACCTGCTGTTGCATCGGAGCAGTTCGATCGACGATGAGCACGACATGCAGTCCCACCAAGGTAATGAGCGGGACGCGAACGCTTTCGCCGGTCACTTGCTTGTGCCCACGGCATTCTTGGCAAGGGTGGACGATCTAGGCCGCCCGCGACAAGTCGCTGAGTACGACGAGTGGCTCAAACCACTGCGGCGACAGTGGGGCGTCAGCACGGAGGTTATATTGCGTCGATTGCTTGATGCGGGTCGGCTGCCACAGGAGCAATACGCCGCTTATCGACACTGGCGGAGTGCTCAGCCCTCTCCCGAGCAAGATAGCGGGACTCGGATGTACCGCCATCGGGAGCCCTCGCATATTTTTGGCGATAGATTCGTGCGTACAGTATTGGATGCACTGAATGGCCGATACATCACGTTGGCAAAGGCGAGTCGGTATCTCGATGGCCTAAAGATCAACGACCTGCATCAATTGGAACGCTTCTATGCAGGTGTTTGATGCTTCTTCGATGATTTACGCTTGGGATAATTATCCCGTAGCTCAATTTCCAGGACTGTGGGCCTGGATAGCGGCGGAGATCAATGGGCGAAGGCTCATGATGCCTATCGTGGCTTACGGAGAGGTATGCGCAGGGACACCGGACTGTGGTGATTGGCTTGTGACGGCCGGTCTTGAGCGATTGGAAGTCACAAATGAAATTGTGCAGGATGCCATGCGCATCAAGGGGCTGCTGGGAGTGGTGGGCGATAACTATCACCCGAAGGGCGTAGGCGAAAACGATTTGCTGATCATTGCTACAGCTCGAGCCCACGGAAGAGAGCTGATATCAAATGAGGCTCAACAAAACAATCCGCCGGACGTGAACTCGAAACGCAAGATACCGTCTGTTTGTTCCATGCGTGAGGTAGCCGTACCTTGCATCGACTTCGTTCAATACATACGTCGATCAGGGGCGGTCTTCCGCTAAACATTTCGGGGGGAGGCAAGGCGGGTTGCCGCGTCCCATTGCAGTGCATCGCCTTCGGGTTGTTGACAGATGGGGGACCCTGAGTGCCGGCGGGCCGCCTTCGGCGACTCGTTGATGGGACAGGGGTTTGTACCGGCGGTACGACTCAAAGCCCGATCCCTCAAGTGTCAATCAGCTTGCCTCAATCGCCGAGGTTCCATGAGCCACCTCGGTATTGGTAGGTGCCGTTGAGGATGCCGGCCAGCCACGTCGATACCGTCGCTGTCTTAAGACCGCCAAACAGGACGAGTTGCGAACCCTCGGTATCGAGCATTGCTACCGGTAACTCTGGCAGCATGCCGGTGCCGATTCCGCCCTCTGGGAACTCGTTGCCGAAATCGCGTTTTAGCAGCAGGCGTGACGTCGCCTTGCCTAAGGTCCGAAAATTCTCTTTGCGGACCAGCCAGTAGCATTCGACGGCCGAAGCGGTGTACCGCTCTTGGCGGCGAATGAAATCGCGCAGGTGCTGGTACTAGCGTTGCAACTCAATCACGATGGTACGCCCAGGGACGGAGAAGAGAACATCGGCCTCCCACTTGTCATCGCTCGATGATCTTCCTGGCGCTTCTTCGCTGCCAACAATGCCCATGCCATCCAAAGCGGCTAGGACCGCCGCTTTGCCGGCCTTATGCCACTTGGTCTCGGGTGCAGTGGTGCACTCGTCCGACAGGTGAGCGAAGAAAGGCAGGCCGTTGATGCTGGTCTTTAGCACCGCCGGTGCCTTGCAGCATGGCATTACGAAATCCCCGAGCAGCGCGGTCTGCTTTAGCTGATCCCACACGGCGCTGGAGATTGCGGCCGCGTCCACCGGACGACCGTCACGGGTCCAGGCTGATTGCGTCATGACAGTGTCCTTCGAAAAAGCGATGTGTACGCGCCGATCGCAGTTAGTCGTCTCTGCCTTGGTCAGCGCACTGCCAAGCCTCCAGGAATTCCTGGACTTCCGGATGCGCGCCTGCGGTAGCAACAGCTTCAACGCGCAATCGGAACGCGTCTAGGTTGAGCAATCGAGCCATGCCTTTGAGGTCGACTCTTGTCACGCGCTGGGCGACAACGTCGCCCATCCCTCCGAAGCCCATCGCTTGGGTCCAGCCGTATGAGGTAAACGCCTTTGCGAGCTGCCGAACGCCGTCATCACTGGCGAAGGCTCCGGACGTCCATGCGCGAACTACGGCGCCATCGTCGGCCGTCAAGTCTATGCATCAAGCAGGGCTTGCCGCTGTGCGTCTGTGCACCCCGTCGCGGTAAAGCGCGGCGACGAGCGGTAATAGGCTACGTCCTGATAGCGCGACAGATAGCTATCGATGCTCCCGGCCTGGTTCTTGTAGTAGTTCAGCATGTCCTGCGCTTGCAGGAGCTTGCTGATCGTCTGGTTTGCCTGGTCCCAGATGTAGGCAGCCGGTGCGAGCGTGTTTTGCAACATGTTTTGATACTGCTGCAACTGCGTCTCGTACTGCTGAATCTGTTTTGCGACCGCTGCCACATTTTGCATGGCGCTGATCGTCGTTTGCGCAACGTTCGTCGCATCGATAACGGGGATGCCGGCGTGTACCGGACCACTGATTGCTCCTGCGAGCAAAATTGCCAATACCATCTTTGCCGGGCGTGTTGCACTACGCATCTTGTTTCTCCTTCGATTGGTGAGTCGCCGTGTCATGAGCTGGGTACACGTAAAGTGGCTTTGAGTTTGGGGTGATATTAGGGCTTGCCCTTCCGATAGTGCTCCAACAGATCTTCGTTCCCGGAAAGAACCTCCACCATCATTTGAAGCATCAGGACCGGACCAGGAACGATCCCCGCCTCATCGATCTCCTGTCCGTCAAAATCAGGACTGGTTGGAATTTCAACGTTCACCACCCACCAGACCTCGATTTTTCTTAGGATTGTGATCAAATCTTCGAAAATCTCTACGTGCTCAAAGGTCGCCGCGCCCATCACAACAGATGGCAGTTCGTGAGCTAACTTGTTTCGGATCGACTTGATACGTTCGAAGGTCTCAAGATCGCCGAGATCGATTGCGTCATGCTCGGTCAACCAATCGAGCGATGCGTACAGGGTGCTTTTGTTGCGAGCGAGAACTTTCGAGCGATATTCCTCGCTAAGCTGATACGTGCCAGGTTCGAGACCAATGTTTTCAATGTTGTAGAAATCGCGAATACGCCCGATGATTGATTGCCTCAGAAGTTCAAAGGCAGTGATGTAGAGCGACGCCGAGATGAGCTTTTCTTGCATGACTGCTGGCGTGAGCAGCTGTTCCCATTGCTCGTTAGCGGGCATAGGTCGTGAACTCCGTTAGGTCAGCGAGGCCGTTTTGATGGCATCAAGCTTGCCGACAAGATCCTCGGCACGCAAGTGCGTGTACCGGCGGAGCATCTGCATCGACTTGTGCCCGCTGATCGAAGCCACTTCCTGATCGCTCAGACCCGCCTCGACGAGCCGGCTGACCGCTTCGTGGCGTAGATCGTGAAAGCGGAAGTCGATCAGGCCGGTCTGCTTTTTGATGGCGTTCCAGACCTTTGTGAATTGGTACGCTCGCCGTTTCCTATCGCGGCCGGGTTCCCCGAAAAATACGAGATCGGTGTCGATAGGGCGGATCGGGTTCGCAAGGGCGCTTTGCAAGACTGACGCCGCGAGCTTGGTCAGCGGCACTGTGCGAGCAGCATTGTTTTTGGTGTCGGTCAGGCGCACAACGCGACGTTCAAGGTCGATCTGGCCGCGCCGCAGCCCAACTATCTCTGACTGACGCATTCCGGTTTCAATCGCAAGGCGCACGATCCAGCCCAGCATGGGGTTCGTGTGTTTATCGACAGCTGCGAGTAGCAATGTTTGCTCGCGGCCCGACAGGCGCCGATTTCGTCCTTCTCCGGGGCGGGGCTTGCGGATGTTGGCGACAGGGTTGTAGATCAGCCCGATATGCCATTCCTTGATCGCCACGTTGAACAGGTGGCCGAGCAAGGCGAGTTCAAGGCGGACGGTGTTGTTCGCCTTGCCTTGGGCGAGCCGGTCGTCCCGGTATCGACCCACGAGGTCGGGGGTGACGGCGGCCAGCGAGTATTTCCCGAAATGTGCTTTCAGTTCGCGGATACGAGCGCCTTCCCTGCGCTGGGTGCTGGCTTTCTTGGTGGGGACGATTTCGCGCTCATAGCGGTCGAGCGCGTCGGCCACCGTCGTTTTCTCGGACGGTGCACGCTGGATGAACACGCCGCGCACCATCTCGTCCTCGGTGCGTCGTGCCCAATCCTCGGCGTCGCGCTTCGTGCGAAACGTCTTGGCGGCAGTCGGCCAGCCAACGCGTCGGATGGTTGCTTTCCAGGTACCAGAGGGGGTTTTTGTCAGTGCTGCCATGGTGCTCCTTCCTTGAGGTCTGCACCGCGTATTGCACCGAATTTGCACCGCGAGGGGCCGGTAAAAGAAAAGGGCTCGCAGCGAAGCCGCAGAGCCCTTAGTGAAAAAGCCCTGTAAATCAAAGATTTACAGGGCTTTTGCATTTGGTGGCGAATCAGGGACTCGAACCCCGGACCTGCGGATTATGATTCCGTCGCTCTAACCAACTGAGCTAATTCGCCGAAAGAAGCGAGATTATGCGGATGGCGGCGAGGACTGTCAACCCCCGCGCGCCATATTCGTGGACACCCCATCCAGGCGGCGCCCTCAAGCCGGCGCCGCAGTCACGCCGTCAGTCTTCGGCGTAGATGTTCGAGTCCTTGGTCTCCTTCACGAACAGCATGCCGATGACGAACGTCGCCAGCGCGACCACGATCGGATACCACAGCCCCGAATAGATATTGCCCTTCGCCGCAACGATCGCGAAGGCGGTCGCCGGCAGGAAGCCGCCGAACCAGCCATTGCCGATGTGATACGGCAGCGACATCGACGTATAGCGGATCCGCGTCGGGAACATTTCCACCAGCATCGCCGCGATCGGGCCGTACACCATCGTCACGTAGATCACGAGGATCGTCAGGATCACGACCGTCATCGGCCAGTTGATCTGTGACGGATCGGCCTTCGGCGGGTAGCCGGCCGTCTTCAGCGCGTCGCCCAGCGTCTTGTCGAACGTCTTGCCCTGATCCTTCGCGTCCGCAGCCTTGCCGTCATACGTGTTGATGATCTTGTCGCCCACCTTGATCTCGGCCAGCGTGCCCGCCGGAGCGGCCACGTTGTCGTAGTTCAGGCCGGCTTTCGACAGCGCGCTTTTCGCGATATCGCACGAGCTCGTGAACTTCGCGGTGCCTACCGGGTTGAACTGGAACGAGCATTCGTCCGGGTTCGCCACCACGACGATCGGCGACTTCTGCTGCGCGGCTTCGAGTGCCGGGTTCGCGAAGTGAGTGAGCGCGTGGAACAGCGGGAAGTACGTGAGCGCCGCGATCAGGCAGCCGGCCATGATGATCGGCTTGCGGCCGATCTTGTCCGACAGCGAGCCGAAGAACAGGAAGAACGGTGTGCCGATCAGGAGCGCCAGCGCGATCAGGATGTTGGCGCTCGTGCCGTCCACCTTCAGTGTCTGCGTGAGGAAGAACAGCGCGTAGAACTGGCCTGTGTACCAGACCACCGCCTGACCGGCCGTCAGGCCGACCAGCGCGAGGATCACGATCTTCAGGTTCTTCCATTGACCGAACGCTTCGGTCAGCGGCGCCTTCGACGTCTTGCCCTGGGCCTTGATGCGCTCGAACGCGGGCGATTCCTGCAGTTGCAGGCGGATCCACACCGAGATCGCGAGCAGCACGATCGACGCAACGAACGGAATGCGCCAGCCCCATGAGCCGAACGCATCTTCGCCCATCGACGTGCGCACGCCGAGAATCACCAGCAGCGACAGGAAAAGGCCGAGCGTGGCCGTCGTCTGGATCCACGCGGTGTAGTAACCGCGACGGTTAGCCGGCGCATGTTCGGCGACGTAGGTCGCCGCACCGCCGTACTCGCCACCGAGCGCGAGACCCTGCAGCAGACGCATCGCAATGAAGATCACCGGAGACGCAAAGCCGATGGCCGCGTAACCCGGCAGGAAGCCGACAACGAACGTCGACAGGCCCATGATCACGATCGTGATGAGGAACGTGTGCTTGCGGCCCACCATGTCGCCGAGCCGGCCGAACACGATCGCGCCGAACGGACGCACCGCGAAGCCCGCCGCGAAACCGAGCAGCGTGAAGATGAACCCCGCGGTCGGGTTGACGCCGGAAAAGAAGCTCTTGCTGATGTAAGCCGCCAGCGAGCCGGCCAGATAGAAGTCGTACCATTCGAAAACGGTGCCGAGCGATGAAGCGAAGATCACCCGCTTCTCATCGCTTGTCATCGGCGCGTGCGAGATTTGCCCGCCAACGGTTGCCATATGTCGTCTCCAATATTGATATAAGCATGCGGACCCGCCGGCAAGGCGAGCCCGTGAGCCGATTATTGGAGCCAAAACTTACTGCCTACTGACGCTTGTCCCGTAAATAAGAGCGCTGCGCCTGAAGCTCAATGTCCGTCTACATTATCCAATATGGTGTCAAGATCGTTCAATGTGGTGGCAATTGCGCGAATTGGTGGGGTGCGGTGCTTGCCGCAAAGCCGTCAGTTAGGGTAAGTCCCGGGCGCGTTCCAGCAATCTCAGGCTGACACGCACGAGCGTCCCCGCGAGCCTTGGCGCGGTTTGATAGACGTTGTCCCCGATCGTCAGGGTGCCGCCGTGCATCGTCGCGATCTCGCGGACGATGGCGAGGCCGAGGCCGCTGCCATCTCCCTCGCGACCGAGAATCCGGTAGAAGCGCTCGATCACCCGATCGCGCTCGGTGGCCGGAATGCCGATGCCGGTATCTTCCACTTCGAGGTGCACGAGTCCCACGGCGGGTTCGGGTTTGACGCGCACGGTGACGCGCCCGCCTTCGGGCGTGTAGCGGATCGCGTTGTCGATCAGGTTCGACAGCATTTCGCGCAACATCACGAGATTGCCGTCCACCTCGATGCGCCCGCCGTCGGGTGCGTCGATATCGTCGGGGCCTTCGTAGCCGAGGTCCATCTGCCGGGCGAGGGCGGCCTGAACCCAGTCGCGCACGGCGTTGCGGGCCACTTCCGTGATTTCGACCGGGGTGAAGATCTGCCCGGACATCCGGTTTTCCGCCCGCGCGAGCGCCAGCAACTGCGTGACGAGCCGCGCGGCGTGCTCCGAGCTGGTCGCGATCTGTTCGAGCGAACGATGCACTTCCGCCGGCGCATCCTGCCGCAGCGCCAGTTCCGCCTGCGTGCGCAGACCGGCGAGCGGCGTCTTCATCTGATGCGCGGCGTCGGCGATAAAGCGCTTTTGCAGCTCCATGTTCTGTTCGAGGCGAGTCAGGAGGTCGTTGAACGACGTCACGAGCGGCTCGATTTCCGGCGGCGCGCGTCGGGCTTCGAGCGGCGACAGGTCGTCTGGACGACGCGCGCGGATGTTCGACTGCAGCGCGTGCAGCGGCGCGAGCCCGCGCGAGAGCCCGAACCACACCAGCAGGATCGCGAGCGGCAGGATCACGAACTGCGGCAGGATCACGCCTTTGATGATGTCGTTGGCAAGCTGGCTACGCTTGTCGAGCGTTTCGGCCACCTGCAGCAACACCGGCTGGGCACCGGGCATCTGCGGAAACTCGACGGTCGTGTACGCGACGCGGATGTCGTTGCCGCGCAGCACGTCGTCGCGGAACGCGACGATGCCCGGTTGCGGCCGGTCTTCCTCGTGCGGCAGCGGCATGTCGCGGTCGCCGCCGACCAGTTCGCCGCGCGTGCCGAGCACCTGGTAGAACACGCTGTCGATGTTGTCCGTGCGCAGGAAATCGCGGGTCGAATCGGGCAGCGACAGTTCCGCGACGCCGTTCACCGGATGAATCTGCCGCGCGAGCACGTAGGCATCGGTTTCGAGCGCACGGTCGAACGGGCCGTTCGCGATGGATTTGGCGACGAGATAGGTGACCGCCAGACTCATCGGCCACAGCAGCAGCAGCGGCGCGAGCATCCAGTCGAGAATTTCGCCGAAGAGCGAGCGCGGACGGGCTGCGGCAGCGGCCTCGCTTTCGTCGGGCGGGGCGAAGGGGTTGGCGTAGCGGGCGTCGCGGGCTTCGTCGTCGAGAGCCGTGGCGGATGCGCCTGGCGAACCCGGCGACATGCTTTGTCCGGTTTGCGCCCGTGGCGCCGGCACTTCGGCGTGATGCGCGGCGGCGTGCTCGTGGCGAGCGGGCATGCGGGCCTTACTTGAAGTAGTGGCTCGCGGGCATCGCGCCCGGAGCGGGCGCGGCGGTTGCGGCGGCTGTTGCTGAAGGTGTCGCCGGTGTGGCAGCGGCTTCGCCGGCTGCCGGAGCCAGTGCCGGTGCGGCCTTTTCGAGGCAGTAGCCGAGTCCGCGTACGGTGATGATGCGCACGCCGCTCGGCTCGATCTTCTTGCGCAGCCGGTGAACGTAGACCTCGATGGCGTTGTTGCTGACTTCCTCGCCCCATTCGCACAGGTGATCGACGAGCTGTTCCTTCGACACCAGCCGGCCGATCCGCTGCAGCAGCACTTCCAGCAGGCCGAGTTCGCGCGCCGACAGGTCCACGACCTGCTCGTTCACGTACGCGATCCGCCCAACCTGGTCGAACGACAGCGAACCATGTTTCACGACGGTCGGTCCGCCGCCCGCGCCGCGGCGCGTGAGCGCCCGCACACGCGCTTCGAGCTCGTTCAGGGCGAAAGGCTTGGCCATATAGTCGTCGGCGCCGAGATCGAGGCCCTTCACACGTTCGTCGACGCTGTCCGCGGCCGTGAGAATCAGCACCGGCATGTTCGAACTGCGCGCCCGCAGGCGCCGCAGCACCTCGAGCCCGGACAGGCGCGGCAGGCCGAGATCGAGGATCAGCAGGTCGAATGTCTGCATCGAAAGCGCGGTATCGGCCTCGACGCCGTTCTTCACGTGATCGACGGCATAGGCCGACTGGCGGAGTGATCGGACGAGACCGTCCGCGAGTATGCTGTCGTCTTCGGCAATGAGAATTCGCATGAGGCGTTGAGGCTCTGGCATTGCCCGCGTCGTGGTGTCGCCCGGCGCGCGGCGGTCTCCGAAACAATCGTGGTGGTTGGGCTGGCGTTGCGCACGCATCGAAATGAATGCGAAACGCGCTTGCCAAAACCACTGTTTTTTTATACAGTGTCTGCGTTTAGAGCGCCGTCCGCAAAAACGGACCGCAACCCTGCGTCAGACGCCGTTCATCATAGCAAAGGACGATTCATGGAAGAAAGCAAGAAAGGCCCGGCTGGACTGACTGCTGAAAAGAGCAAGGCACTGGCAGCCGCGCTCGCGCAGATTGAAAAGCAGTTCGGCAAGGGGTCGGTCATGCGGCTCGGCGCAGGCGAGGTTGCCGAAGACATCCAGGTGGTCTCCACCGGATCGCTCGGCCTCGACATTGCATTGGGCGTCGGTGGTCTGCCGCGTGGTCGCGTCGTCGAAATCTACGGTCCGGAATCGTCGGGTAAAACCACCCTGACGCTGCAGGTCGTAGCCGAAATGCAGAAACTGGGCGGCACGGCAGCGTTTATCGACGCGGAACACGCGCTTGATATTCAATACGCAGCCAAGCTCGGCGTGAACGTGAACGATCTGCTGGTTTCGCAGCCGGATACCGGCGAACAGGCACTCGAAATCGCGGACGCACTGGTGCGCTCGGGTTCGATCGACATGATCGTGATCGACTCGGTCGCGGCACTCGTGCCGAAGGCTGAAATCGAAGGTGAAATGGGCGACTCGCTGCCGGGTCTGCAGGCGCGTCTGATGTCCCAGGCGCTGCGCAAGCTCACCGGTACGATCAAGCGTACGAACTGTCTCGTGATCTTCATCAACCAGATCCGGATGAAGATCGGCGTGATGTTCGGCAACCCGGAAACCACAACGGGCGGCAACGCACTCAAGTTCTACGCGTCGGTGCGTCTCGACATCCGCCGTATCGGCTCGATCAAGAAGAACGACGAGGTGATCGGTAACGAAACGCGCGTGAAGGTCGTCAAGAACAAGGTGGCGCCGCCGTTCCGCGAAGCGATCTTCGACATTCTTTATGGCGAAGGCATTTCGCGTCAGGGCGAAGTTATCGATCTCGGCGTGCAGGCAAAGATCGTCGACAAGGCCGGCGCCTGGTACAGCTACAACGGCGAGCGCATTGGCCAGGGTAAGGACAACGCGCGCGAATTCCTGCGTGAGAATGCGGACATCGCGCGCGAAATTGAAAACCGCATCCGCGAATCGCTTGGTGTGAACACGATGGCAGACATCGCCGTGGTCAGCGCCGAAATCGCGGGCGAAGAAGAGTAATCGTCGCGTGATACGCAAGGGCCGGTCTGCACCGCAGTTTGATTCGCAGCCTGAACCACGGTCTGCTCGGCGTGCAGGGCAAGATGCGGACGGCCCGCAGGAAGACGACTCGTTCGAGTCGTTTGATGCACATGATCGCGCGGCAGGGCGTCGTTCGTCGGCTTCAAATTCCGCCAGTGCCTTCGCTTCAGATTTCACCTCCGAAAGCGACCCGGCACCCGCAGAGCCCACTTACTCGCGCTCGCGTCGCGCGCCGGGCGATCCGCCGCCCGCTGGCAAAGACCGCTCCGCCAACGCCAAACGTCCCGTGCGCTCGCTGAAAGGGCGTGCGCTCGGCTATCTGTCGCGTCGCGAATACAGCCGCGCTGAACTTGCCCGCAAGCTCGCTCCGTTCGTCGAAGAAAACGACAGCGTCGACGCGCTGCTCGACATACTGGAAACCGAAGGCTGGCTCTCCGATTCGCGCTTCGCCGAAAGCCTGGTCCACCGCCGTTCATCGCGTATGGGCGCAAGCCGCATCGTCAATGAACTGAAGCAGCACGCGGTCGGCCAGACGTTGATCGAAGAGGCGAGTGCGCAGTTGCGCGAAACCGAACTTGCCCGCGCGCAAGGTGTCTGGCGCAAGAAATTCGGCCATGTTCCTGAAACGCCCGCCGAGCGCGCGAAACAGGCGCGTTTTCTGGCTGCACGCGGATTTTCGGGCGCAACGATCGGCAAGATCCTGAAAGGGATGGACGAAGACTGGGCCGAAGGCGGCGAATAGCCCGCTAATCGTATTTCAGGTCGCGACGCGTTGCCCCGGGCGAGGTTGCCGCAGGGTAGCCGTACACGAATAATGTCAAATACCCAGTATGCTAAAATTCGCTGGTTTCCCAATCCGGCCTTAACTCTCTCGCATGCCGCTTTCCCCGCCAGTTTCCCGTCGGTTGCGCCATCGCCGCGCAATATGTGCGGAAGCCTATGAGCGCGAGGACGGGCTGTGGGACATCGAGGCATGCCTCACCGACGAAAAGCCACGCGATGTGGTGCTTGCGTCGGGCGTCCGGCCCAACGGTCTGCCGATCCATGAACTCTGGCTCCGCATTACGATCGATCGCAAGCTCAACGTCGTCGACGCCGAAGCGTCGTCCGACTGGGTGCCCTATCCGGGCATCTGCCAGACCGCCACTCCCGCCTATCGGGCCCTCATCGGGCTCAATCTGTTCAACAACTTCCGTCGCGATGCCAACCGTTTACTGGGTGGCACCGCCGGCTGCACGCATCTCACCGAGTTGTGCGCGGTCATGCCCACGGCCGCCATCCAGGCGTTCGCGGGCGATGTCTGGAACACGAACAGCGGCGCGCCCGGCGAGAAAGCAGCAGACGCAGATCCGGCCCGCGGCGCCAGCGAGCCTGTATCCGCGGATGAACAGGCCGGCAGGCCGGCAACGGAATCAACCGACAAACCGCCTTTCCAGCTCGGTCGCTGCCACGCGCTGCGATTCGACGGTGAAGCGGTGCAGCAGTTTTATCCGCGCTGGTACGGCCGCGCGCCGCGAGCAGAGGAGCGCGCGGAAGGTGCATCCGACGGACAAGCCGCGCGAGCGGCGCGTCGTTGAACAGCGATAAAAGCGGAAACGAAGTTCAATCCAACTCTCAGACTGAAGGGAATCACGCATGAAGATTCACGAGTACCAGGGTAAGGAAATCCTGCGGAAATTCGGCGTCGCGGTACCGCGCGGCAAGCCGGTCTTCTCGGTGGATGATGCGGTCAAGGCCGCGGAAGAGCTCGGCGGCCCGGTTTGGGTCGTGAAGGCTCAGATCCACGCGGGTGGCCGTGGCAAGGGCGGCGGCGTGAAGGTCGCCAAAACGCTGGAACAGGTTCGCGAATACTCGAACCAGATCCTCGGCATGCAGCTCGTCACGCACCAGACCGGCCCGGAAGGCCAGAAGGTGAATCGTCTGCTGATCGAAGAAGGCGCTGACATCAAGAAGGAACTGTATGTCGGCCTCGTGATCGATCGCGTTACGCAGAAGATCGTCGTGATGGCATCGAGCGAAGGCGGCATGGACGTCGAAGAAGTCGCGGAAAAGACGCCTGAGCTGATCCACAAGATCGCGGTCGACCCGTCGACCGGCCTGAAGGACGCCGAAGCCGACGAACTCGCAACGAAGATCGGCGTGCCCGCCGCTTCGCTGCCGCAAGCACGCGCGATCCTGCAGGGCCTCTACAAGGCATTCTGGGAAACCGACGCATCGCTCGCCGAAATCAACCCGCTGATCCTGACCGGCGACGGCAAGGTCATCGCGCTTGATGCGAAATTCAACTTCGATTCGAACGCACTGTTCCGTCATCCGGAAATCGTCGCGTATCGCGATCTGGACGAAGAAGATCCGGCTGAAGTCGAAGCATCGAAGTTCGACCTCGCCTACATCTCGCTCGACGGCAACATCGGCTGTCTCGTGAACGGCGCCGGTCTGGCCATGGCAACCATGGACACGATCAAGCTGTTCGGCGGCGAACCGGCGAACTTCCTCGACGTGGGCGGTGGCGCCACGACCGAGAAGGTCACGGAAGCGTTCAAGATCATGCTGAAGAACCCGAACCTGACGGCGATTCTCGTGAACATCTTCGGCGGCATCATGCGCTGCGATGTGATCGCTGAAGGCGTGATCGCGGCTTCGAAGGCCGTCTCGCTGAAGGTGCCGCTCGTGGTCCGCATGAAGGGCACGAACGAAGACCTCGGCAAGAAGATGCTCGCTGAATCCGGCCTGCCGATCATCGCGGCGGACAGCATGGAAGAAGCTGCGCAGAAGGTCGTCGCGGCCGCTGCGGGCAAGGCGTAAGCCGCCCCGGCGCTCATCACGGATTACGAATGGCGGCGCGCATGCGACGCGGGCGAAGAATATCCTGCCCACGCGCGTGCGACGCCAGACGAACAGAGGTCAATACATGTCGATTCTGATCAACAAAGACACCAAGGTCATCACGCAGGGCATTACCGGCAAGACCGGTCAGTTCCACACGCGCGCCTGCCGTGAATACGCAAACGGCCGCGAAGCGTACGTCGCGGGTGTGAACCCGAAGAAAGCCGGCGAAGACTTCGAAGGCATTCCGATCTACGCAAGCGTCGCTGAAGCCAAGGCTGAAACGGGCGCGACCGTGTCGGTCATTTATGTTCCGCCGGCAGGCGCCGCCGCCGCGATCTGGGAAGCCGTCGAGGCCGATCTGGATCTCGCTATCTGTATCACGGAAGGCATTCCCGTCCGTGACATGATCGAGCTCAAGGCTCGTATGCGCGCAAAGAACAGCAAGACGCTGCTGCTCGGACCGAACTGCCCGGGCACGATCACGCCGGACGAACTGAAGATCGGCATCATGCCGGGTCACATCCACCGCAAGGGCCGCATCGGCGTCGTGTCGCGTTCGGGCACGCTGACGTATGAAGCAGTCGGCCAGTTGACGGCGATCGGCCTGGGCCAGTCGTCGGCAGTCGGTATCGGTGGCGACCCGATCAACGGTCTGAAGCACATCGACGTGATGAAGATGTTCAACGACGATCCGGATACGGACGCCGTCATCATGATCGGCGAGATCGGCGGTCCGGACGAAGCGAATGCCGCTGAGTGGATCAAGGACAACATGAAGAAGCCGGTGGTTGGCTTCATCGCTGGCGTGACGGCGCCTCCGGGCAAGCGCATGGGCCATGCCGGCGCGCTGATCTCGGGCGGTGCGGATACGGCCGAAGCGAAGCTGGAAATCATGGATGCATGCGGCATCAAGGTCACGAAGAACCCGTCGGAAATGGCGCGTCTTCTGAAGGCGATGCTGTAATCGAAATAACGACGACGGCCCCGGCCGTCCCGAAATTTTGATACCCTTACGAATCCCTTTCGTAAGAGCGAAGTGTCAAGGCGAGGGAGCATCTGCTTCCCTCGCTTTTTTTTGTCTTCGCGCTTTCGTTTCCGCTGGTTTTTCGCTTCACGTCCTTCTACGCTTCCTGCCATGTTCGAGTTTTTCGCTACGCTCCACTGGGGCGCCGTTTTCCAGATCATCGTGATCGACATCCTGCTGGGTGGCGACAACGCGGTCGTGATCGCACTGGCGTGCCGCAATCTGCCGGCCGATCAGCGCACCCGTGGCGTGCTGTGGGGCACAGTCGGTGCGATCGTGCTGCGCGTCGCGCTGATAGCGTTTGCGGTCGCCCTGCTCGATGTGCCGCTGCTGAAGTTCGCGGGCGGCCTGCTGCTGTTGTGGATTGGCGTGCGGCTCATGGCGCCCGCGCACGACGCACACGCGGACGTCAAGCCGGCCGACAAGCTGATGGCCGCGATCAAGACCATCATCGTCGCCGACGCCGTGATGAGCCTCGACAACGTCATCGCGATTGCCGGCGCCGCCGAAGCCGCTGATCCGCAGCATCGCCTTGCGCTCGTGATCTTCGGCCTGGTCGTGAGCATTCCGCTGATCGTGTGGGGCAGCCAGCTGGTGCTGAAGCTGCTCGACCGTTTGCCCGTAGTGATCACGCTGGGCGCCGCGCTGCTCGGCTGGATCGCGGGCGGTCTCATCATCAACGATCCTGCCGGCGACCGCTGGCCTGTCCTCGACATGCCGGCCGCCGAGTACGGCATGAGCATCGCGGGCGCGCTGTTCGTCGTGATCGTCGGCTATGCGCTCAAGCGCCGCAACGCACGTCGCGAGGCCACGCAGGCGCCGCCCGGCCCACCTTGAACCTGGAGCGTTGGCCGTCCGGCCGACTGTCCGACGCTTTTCCCACTGGCTACGATCGAAGCGCCTGCCTCAATACGTGAAGCAGGCGTTTTTCGTTTCGGGAGCCTGCTGATGATTGTGTCTGTACCTTGTTCCGTATCGCCTTCCTCGTCGCCATCCTCATCGATGGTCCGCCGCATTCGCGTGGGCGCCATGCGGTGTTTCAGGCGCTGGCCCTGGCCTGTCGAGCTTGCCCATGCGCGCCGCCGGTACGCCCGCTGGGGTCACGCCGGCTTCACGCTCATCGAACTGATGATCGTGCTGGCGATCGTCGGTGTCATCGCCGCCTATGCCATCCCGGCGTATCAGGACTATCTGGCGCGCGGCCGGGTGGGCGAGGGCTTGTCGCTGGCTTCGTCGGCGCGTCTGTCGGTTGCCGAGAACGCGGCGAGCGGCACTGCGCTGGGTGGCGGATACGCGTCGCCGCCGGCCACGCGCAACGTCGAGTCGATTCACGTCGACGACGACAACGGTCAGATCACGGTCGCCTTCACGACGCGGGTCGCGGCTGCGGGATCGAACACGATCGTGCTCGTGCCGTCGGTGCCGGATAACCCGGAAACCCCCACTGCGCGGGTCGGCCTCGCCAGGGGAGCGTCGCAGCCGGGCACGCTCACGTGGGAATGCTTCGCGGGCGGCAAGAACAGTTCGTCGCTACCCGCGCCGGGATCGGGTCCGGCACCGGCAGATGCGGCGACGCTGCCAGCGAACCTCGCGCCACCTGAATGCCGCACCTGACGACGAACGTGGATACGGGTGTAGCGACGCACGGGATCACAAATGGCGGGCGCATGCGTACATCCCTGTAATCTGGCGTTATTTAGGTCAGCCGGCGCACAGGTCATTGATTTTTTTGTATAGTGCGCCGGTTGCTGACGCCCCCGGTTACTCATGCCCACCCCATTCGCGCGCTATCTGTCTCTCGTCCTGCTGGCTCTTGCGTTGACCCTGCCGTATGCCGTGGTCAATCACACGTATCCGATTCCGACGTTCTATGCCGAGTTCACCGCACTCTCGCTGTATCTGCTGACGGGCGCCGCTGTCGTGCTGCTGGTCAGCAGCGCGCGGCCGCGTGTTGCGTTCGCCTCTCCGGTTGTCGCGCTCGTGCCGCTTGCATTCGGTCTTGTGCTGGTTCTGCAGTCGTTTGCGCTGCCGGTTGCGCAACCGTCGATGAACTGGCTCGGCGCCGGGTTCCTGCTGGCTGCGTTCATGGCGACCCACGCGGGCTATGGCTTCACGCGCGCGAACCTGAGCGAGACGACGTTGCGCTGGATGGCTGCGGCGCTGATCGTCGGCGGACTGTTCGCGGTGTTCTGCCAGGTCGTGCAACTGTTTCATCTGGAGGCGAAGGTCACGCCGCTCGTGGTGGCGTACAACATCACGATCGATCGCCGTCCGTTCGGCAACATGGCGCAGGCCAATCACCTCGCGACATACATCGCGTTCGCGATGGCCGGTGCGTTGTATCTGGTGCAGACGCGGCGTCTGAATCTCGTGCTGTGGGTTGTCGTCTCGACGATTTTCAGCGCCGGGCTCGCGTTGACGGTATCGCGCGGGCCGTGGCTGCAGATGGGCGTGATCGTCGTGGCCGGGTTCTGGATGGCGTTTGCCGGGCGACGCAGCGAGCCGCTGGAGCGCGGGACAGGCAAGCGCAGCGACCGCGCGTGGCTGATTCCAGTTGCGCTGGCGACGCTCTTCGTCGTCGTCAACGCGGCGATCCGTTGGGCGAACGTGCGTTATCAGCTCGATCTCGCGCAGTCGGCGGCCGAGCGGATGCAGGACGCCGGTCAGATCGCACCGCGTCTCGCGCTGTGGAAGTACGGCTGGACGATGTTCAGGATGCATCCGCTGATGGGCGTCGGTTGGGGTGAGTTTCCGCGCTATCAGTTCGATCTGGCGAAGACACTCGGCGGCGTGGAAATCGCCAATAACTCGCACGATATTTTTATCGATCTGCTCGCGAAGACGGGCCTGCTCGGTGCCGCGATTGTCGTCATCGGTCTGGTGAGCTGGCTGATCCGCGTCGTGCGCGCGCCGCATACGGCGGCGCGCATTTTCGGGCTGGCGATGATCGGTGTGCTGGTGATGCACGCGCTTGTCGAGTATCCGCAGCAATACATGTTTTTCCTGCTGCCGGCGATGTTCGTTTTCGGCCTGCTTGAAACGAAGCCGTTGCGTGGGCCGCAGGGCGCGGCATTCGGTATCTATGCGCTCGTGGTTTTCGTCGGACTCGCGTCGCTCTATCCGGTGTATCGCGACTACGCGCGCGCCGAAGTGCTGTACTACGGCAAACATCCGGCCGAGGAGTATCGAACGGACCCGTCGTTCCTGTTCCAGGCGTGGGGCGAATACGGCATGGCAACGTTGTTGCCGATGAACGCGCAGAACCTGCCGCACAAGCTGGCGATGCACAAGCAGGCGCTCGCGTTGTTGCCGGGCGAGACGGTGCTGCGTCGCTATGCCGTGTTGCAGGCGTTGAATGGCGACACCGACGCCGCATTCGATACGGTCGAGCGTCTGAAAATCTTCGCGCAGGAGTTGAAGGACTGGCCGTCGCAACTCGGCTATCTGTATGATCTTTGCGACGACCAGAAGATGCTTTCCGGCTTCAAGGCCGAGCTCATGAAGAAGTACGGCATGCCGCCCAGGGACATCAATCAGGATGACGAATCCGACGACGAGTGATGTCGTTAATACATTGACCGGGCGCGCACGTGCAATGCGCGCGCCGGTGAAACGCCTTTCAACTTCCTGCTGCAAACCTATACTTTTCGATACCGAGCGAGCGCCTCGAAAGTGGAAGGTATCGTAGCCATTCAATTTCCCCGCGCCATGCCCGTTTCATTTTTAACTCGAACGGGAGACCAGTCATGCAGATCGATCAGGACAAGCTGCAGAATTTCATGGGGCGGATGGTGGGCGAATTTGGCGCGGTTGCTTCAGCGCCGCTGATCCTGCTGGGTGACCGGCTGGGTCTCTACAAGGCGATGGCGGGGCAGGGACCGATGACCGCCGGGCAGGTCGCCGAATCTGCGCAGGTCAACGGGCGCTACGTGCGTGAATGGCTGCTTGCCCAGGCGGCCGCCGGCTTTCTTCGTTACGACGCTGCCGCGGATGCCTTCGAACTCGAAGACGAACAGGCGATGTGTTTCGCCGATGAGACGAGTCCAGTGTTCGTGCCGGGTTTCTTCCAGATAGCCGAATCGATGTTTCGCGACATCCATAAACTCGAAGGCACGTTTCGCACCGGGCTTGGCTTCGGCTGGCACCAGCACGATCATTCGCTCTTTCGCGGCACCGAGCGGTTCTTCCGTCCTGGCTACGCGGCGAATCTCGTCAGCGCGTGGATACCCGCGCTCGATGGCGTCGAGGCGAAGCTGAAGGCGGGCGGCGCGAAAGTCGCGGATGTCGGCTGCGGGCACGGCGCGTCGACGGTGCTGATGGCGCAGGCGTATCCCGAGGCGACGTTCGTCGGCTTCGATTATCACGAGCCGTCGATTCAACGTGCACGTCAGCTAGCAGGGGACGCAGGCGTGCGCGATCGCGTCACGTTCGAAGTCGCGCCCGCGAAGGAGTTCCCGGGTAACGACTACGACCTCGTCGCGTTCTTCGACTGTCTGCACGACATGGGCGATCCGGTGGGCGCGGCCGCGCATGTGCGGCAGTCGCTGAAGCCGGGCGGCACGTGGATGATCGTCGAGCCGTTCGCCAACGACAACGCCGCCGACAACATGAATCCCGTCGGACGCATTTTCTATTCGGCATCGGCGATGATCTGCACGCCGGCGTCGTTCGCGCAGGAAGGACAGATGGGGCTCGGCGCGCAGGCCGGCGAAGCGAGACTGCGCGACGTGGTGACGAAGGGCGGCTTCACGCAGTTCCGTCGCGCGACGGAGACGCCGTTCAATCTCGTGCTCGAAGCGCGGGCGTGAAGGTTAAGGGTTCGCCACCCAGTCCCCCGACTTCCCCCCATGCTTCTCCAGCACTTTCACATCGGTGATGGTCATGCCGCGGTCGACGGCCTTGCACATGTCATACACGGTCAAAAGACCGATCTGCACGGCCGTCAGCGCTTCCATCTCCACGCCGGTGCGCCCGAGCGTTTCCACCTGCACGGTGCAGTGCACGCCGGGTAGCGCGTCGTCGAGCGTGAAGTCGACGGCGACACGCGTCAGCGCAAGCGGATGGCAGAGCGGGATCAGGTCGGCGGTACGCTTCGCGCCCTGGATCGCCGCGATGCGCGCGATGCCAATCACATCGCCTTTTTTCGCGTTGCCGTCGCGGATCAGCGCGAACGTCGCGGGCAGCATGCGGATCGTGCCGCTCGCGATGGCGATGCGTTTCGTCTCCTGCTTGCCGCCGACGTCGACCATATGCGCCTGGCCAGCTGCGTCGAAATGAGTCAATTCCGTCATGGTGGGCTCCCTGAAGGGTGCCATCATAACAGCGCCCATTCGACGGTGATTGTCCGCCTCGCGCTGCGCGCATGCACGTCCTGCGGGCAACCGGCCTCAAATCCGGCGCGAGCACAGACTCGACGGCAGGTATAGACACAGCAGCGGCAACTTCCCGGGCACAGGGTTCTCGATACCGCCTGCCACTGAGTACAATTAAAGCGCGCCCGGCGCCGCCGCGCCGAAGCGCCCGACTGGTTCCCGACCTTGCTTTTGCCCATCACGCAATGCGTCTGAAACGGCTTCTCGCAGTCTGTCTTTCGATCGCGCTCGCGGCGCCGTCGGGGGCGTTCGCGCAGTCTTCCGCATCGAATTCCGCTCCGAAGACGCCGTCGCTCGAAATCGGTCCGATCAGGTCCTGGACGTCACCGCTGATTCCCGACAATATCGCGCCCGGCGTGTTCGGCACTTACGGCGGCGCCGAGAGCCGGTTTGCCGGCACGCCGGGCGCCAACGTCAGCCTGCACGCGCCGCTTCTGACGCAGCAGTTGCCGGATCTCGGCGACGGCTCCGGCGGCTCGCTCACGCCGCAAGCCGAGCGCAAGCTCGGCGAGCGCGTGATGCGCGAAGTGCGTGCCGACCCCGATTATCTCGACGACTGGCTCATGCGCGACTACCTGAATTCGGTTTCCGCGAAACTGTCGGCGGCGGCCACGGCGCTTTACATCGGCGGTTACCAGCCGGATTTCGACCTCTTCGCGATGCGCGACGCGCAGATCAACGCGTTTTCGCTGCCGGGCGGATTCATCGGCGTGAACACGGGCCTGATTGTCACGACGCAGACGGAATCCGAACTCGCGTCCGTGATCGGCCACGAAATGGGACACGTGCTGCAGCGGCACATCGCGCGCATGATCAGTGCTGGCGAGCGCACCGGCTACGCCGCGCTCGCCGCGATGCTGCTCGGCATTCTCGCGGGCGTCGTCGCTCATAGCGGCGATCTCGGCGGCGCGATTGTGATGGGCGGCCAGGCCTATGCGGTCGACACCCAGCTGAAGTTCTCGCGCGCTGCGGAGCACGAGGCGGACCGCGTCGGTTTCCAGATGCTGGCGGGCGCGGGCTACGACCCGTACGCGATGCCGACGTTCTTCGGCAGGCTCGACCGCGCGTCGATGGGCGACGCCGGCATTCCGGTCTACGCGCGCACGCATCCGCTGACCGTCGAGCGCATCGCCGACATGGAAGACCGCGCGCGCCGCTCGCCGTATCGCCAGCCGCGTCAGTCGCCGGAATATGGATTTGTGCGTGCCCGGGCGCGTGTGCTGCAGGACCGCTCGCGTAGCGACTACGCCGACGAAATCTCCCGGATGCGCGCCGAGATCGAGGACAAAACCGCGCTGAACGTCGCGGCGAACTGGTATGGCATCGCGTTCGCGCAAATGCTGCTCGAGCGCTACGACGATGCGGCTGCGTCGCTTGCCGCGTCGCGCAAGGCCTTCTGCGCGACCGGACACAGCGAGGGTGTCGCTGCCCGCAGCTCGCCGAGCCTCGACGTGCTGGACGTCGATATCGCCCGCCGCGCCGGACGCAACGACGACGCGGTGCGTCTCGCCGAAGTGGCGCAACGTCGCTGGCCGGCGTCGCACGCCGCGATCGACATGCGGCTGCAGACGCTGCTCAGCGCCCGCCGCTTCGCCGATGCCCAGGCGCTCGCGTACAAGGAAACGCGTAGCGACCCGCAACAGCCGTTATGGTGGCGCTATCTCGCGCAGGCGAGCGTCGGCACCGGCGACGCGCTCACACAGCATCGCGCGCTCGCGGAGAAGTTCGCGCTGGAGGGGGCGTGGCCATCGGCGATCCGTCAGTTGAAAGAAGCGCGCGACATCAAGACCGCCGGTTACTACGAACTGTCGACGATCGACGCGCGTCTGCACGACTTCGAGGCGCGTTACAAGGAAGAGCGCGAAGACGACAAGAATCGCGGATAGGGCGCTCAGGCGCGGTCGCCGGACGCTTCGGCGGCTTGCGCTGCCTGCGCCGCGGGGCTCGCGACGAAGCCAAAGCGCGCCGCGACGTCCGCGCGCGGGATGGCTTGCAGCGGCAAGGTCACGTCGGAACGCCAGTGGAATGCGCCGCTCCGGCCATCGTCGGTGATTTCGGCGTGTTCCGAGAACAGATCGAGATCATGGTCGTGCAACGCGGCCACGCGCGGCTGTTTCCCCTCGCCGGTCGCCGCCTCGGTGAACAGGATGCCGCCTTCGTCGTCGAGCCATGCGGCAGTGGGCGTGAACGTGCCGCCCGCCTGATCGGTGAGCGTCAGCGCGCCGTTTGCATCGACGGCCAGCCGTACGATCCACGGTGTGTAGACCAGTTCCACGTACACGCGTTGCGGGCCGTTCTGGAAGAACCACTGCCCGTGTGCGTCGGCTTCGTAGTTGCGGTGAATGAACCCCAGCAGCGCCTCATGACGGATCGGCGCGCCGGGCGCACCCTGGGCCTGCGCGGCCTCGTCGCGCATGCGCCAGTTGCCGCGCCGGTCGAGCAGCAGCCAGCCCGTGCAATGCGGCACGTTCGGCCATTTGACGAGGGCCTGCCTGACGATGTCATCCATGATGGGCGAAGGGTGAGAGATAGCCGAAAACGCGCTGCGCGAGCCAGTCGATGCGGCCTGGGAACGGCCCGGTCATGAAGCCGACGTGGCCGCCGTGATCCGGCTGGTCCAGTTCCACCGACGCCGACACCTCATGGCGCGAGGGTAGCACCGAGCCCGGCAGGAACGGGTCGTTGCGCGCATTCAGCACGAGCGTCGGCACGGTGATGTCCGGCAGCAGCGGGCTCGTTGTCGCGCGCGTCCAGTAGTCGTCGGCATCGCGAAAGCCGTGCAGCGGCGCGGTCACGACATTGTCGAACTCGTACATCGTGCGGCTCGCGAGCATCGCGTGACGATCGAACAGGCCGGGGTATTGCGCGAGCTTCTGGTCCGCTTTCAGCTTCAGCGTCTTCAGGAAGCTGCGCGTGTACACCTTGCCGAAACCTTGCGACAGTGCGCGTCCACCGGCGTGCACGTCGAGCGGCGCGGAAATCGCCGCCGCCGCCGAGACAAACGATGCATCCTGCCCGCGTTCGCCCAGCCAGCGCAGCAGCACGTTGCCGCCAAGCGAAACGCCTGCCGCGACGATCGGCCCGCGATGCATGCCGCGCAGACGTCGCAGCACCCAGTCGACTTCATTGCTGTCGGCGAGATGATAGAAGCGCGGCAGCAGGTTCAGCGTGCCGCTGCAGCTACGAAAATGCGGCACGACGCCATGCCATCCGCGATCGCGCGCGCCGGCCATCAGCGCGCGCGCGTAATGCGATGCGGAACTGCCTTCCAGGCCGTGAAACAGCACGAACAGTGGCGTTTTGTCGTCGGAAGCGAGGAGGGGCGCGGTGCCATCGTGCGTGCGTGCAGCCGATGAAGGTTCGCGCTTCAGCCAGTCGAGTTCGATGAAGTCGCCATCGGGCGTGTCCCAGCGTTCGCGCCGGTAGGCGACGGCCGGCACGCGAGCGAAAAGCGCGGGAACGATGGTCTGAACGTGGCTGTTCGGCAGCCACAGCGGTGCGCGATAGCGCAGGTCGGCGAGCCGTTGCGCGACGTCCTCGACAGGCGACGTATCCGAACCGTTCTTGTTATGCGTCGTACTCATACCAGCAGCCAGATCGAAAAAACGGAAAAGCAGGAGCGGCAGGAAAAACAGGCAGCGTCAGTGCAGCGATCCCTGTCCGCGCCGCATCTTGGCCGCGAACTGGCTCGCGGCGGTGTCGGGCATCGGGCTCGCGTGAATGTGCGCGATGCACCATTCGCCGCGCTCGTGAACCATCACGTAGGTGGCGAAGACCATCGTGGGCGTGGCGGCCGGATCGACCGGCCGGTGCGCTTCCGCAATCGCGTAGACCACGGTGCCAAGACTGTCGTAGACGCGGATATCGAGCGGCTCGATCGACACCGGATTCATTTCGAGCTGCACGGACAGGCCCGCGCGGATGCTTTCGAGGCCATGCAGGTGCGAGCCGTCCGCCCAGATACAGCTGACGAATTCCTCGTCGATCCACAGGCCCATCAAGCTGTCGATGTTGGCCTCGGCGATGGCCTGATACCAGGCGTTGAGCGTGTCGGCGGCGGCTTCGAAGATGTGGGCAAAACGTGGCATGGCTCGTCAGTCTCTTGTGCGCGGCGCGCGGTTGCGTGTCCGGGTGCGTCTTCGGAACGGCTCGACAGTCAGCGGCAGTGCCCCGGCGTGCATGAACGAATGGGACTTCCGCGAGGATGTCCGCGCCGTGAGGCGCGGACATGACGCGATGAAGCATGCGTATGGCGATCAGACGGTTCTAGCGTTGCGCGACCAGCATGCCGCGCAGGTCATCGAAGACCTGTTCCGCGCTGAGCTGCCGCAGGCAGTTCAGATGGCCGAGCGGGCACTCGCGCTGGAAGCAGGGGCTACATTCGAGATGCAGCCATTGTACCTTCGCGAGCTCTGACAGGGGCGGGGTGTGGCGCGGATCGGTCGAGCCGTAGACGGCCACCAGCGGCCGGCGCAGCGCGGCCGCGACGTGCATCAGCCCGGAATCGTTGGTGACGACGGCGCTCGCCCGCGAGATCAGCGCGCACGCCTCGCCGAGCGCGGTCTGGCCGCACAGGTTGCGCACGTTCGACGCGCGGTCCGCAATGGCCTGCGCAATCGGCGCGTCTTTCGGCGAACCGAGCGCGACGATCTGCGTGTAGGGAAACGACTGGCCGATCATCTTCGCGAGCGCGGCGAAATGCTCGGGCGGCCAGCGCTTGGCCGGGCCGTATTCGGCCCCCGGGCAGAACACGACCAGCGGCACGCGCGTATCCAGATTGAAGCGCGCCGACACGCGCGACGCCTCGTTCAGGTCGGCGTCGAGGCGCGGCATCGGCAGGTCGCCGGGCACTTTTGCGCCCGGCGTATAAGCGAGCGCGGTGTACTGGCCGACCATCGGCGGACGCTCGTCCTTGCGCGGATTCGCATGACGCACGTTCAGCAGGCCATAACGGCTCTCGCCGGTATAGCCGATGCGCAGCCCGATGCCCGCCATCCACGGAATCAGCGCCGACTTCAGTGAATTCGGCAGTACGTAGGCGGCGTCATAGCCGACGTCGCGCAGGTCGCTCGCGAGCTGCCAGCGGCGCAGCATCTGCAGCTTGCCATGCGCGAGATCGGTGGCGTAGACGTCGCGAATCTCAGGCATGCGTTCGAGCACGGGCGCGACCCAGCTGGGCGCGACTGCATCGATCGCGATGCGCGGATGCAGTTTCACGAGCCGCGAAAACAGCGGCTGCGCCATCAATGCGTCACCGATCCAGTTCGGTGCGATTACCAACGCGCGACGCATCAGGGTGGGTTTCCGGTGTCGAAACGAAGCGGGGGGGGGGCGCGCCC
>NZ_CAJQYY010000013.1 GCF_907164575.1 Paraburkholderia gardini | reverse complement strand
CCGACCACGTATTACAGATGCCGATCACCGGACGACCATCGAATTCGTCGTGCGGGATGCCCTGGTTTTTCATCCACGAGCGATGCAGAAAGCCGTCGCGATCCTTCAGGCCGAACCAGGCCTGGCTGCGAAGCGGCTTCGCGTTCTTTTTGGAATCAGCCATGAAAACTCCTGTTTTTACCGTTGCGGCGAGCGCGAGAGGGCACCCGTCAATGCACGCGTTTGTTGCGGCGGTACTGGTCGAACAGTACTGCGAGCAACAGAATTCCGCCGCGAATCAGATATTGATAGAAAGTCGGCACGTTCATCAGGCTCATCGCGTCCTGCACCGAGCCCATGATCAACACGCCAACGAGTACGCCGGAAATCGTCGCCACACCGCCCGTCAGCGACACGCCGCCGAGCACGCAGGCGGAAATCACGCCGAGTTCGAGACCCACCGATGTTTTCGGATCGCCGAGACTCATCCGCGACGCGAGCATCACGCCGGCGAAGCCGGTCACGAGTCCTTGCAGCACGAACACGGCGATCTTGATGCGCGTCACCGGCAAACCCGCGAGCAAAGCCGCTTCGCTGTTGCCGCCGACGGCCAGTACGTTCTTGCCGAACACGGTTTTCTTCAAGAGGAAACCGAACAGCACAAAGCCGACGATGTTGCTCCAGATCGGATACGAAATGCCGAGGAACGAACCGCCGCCCAGGTCGAAGAATCTTTCTTCGGAGATCATGACCGCATCGCCGTTCGAGGTGATGAACGCGAGGCCGCGCACGACTTCCATCATCGCGAGCGTGACGATCAGCGAGTTGATCTTGTAGCGTGCGACCAGCACGCCGTTCACGAGCCCGACCGCGCCGCCCGCCAGCACGCCCGCGGCGACGCCGAGCACGACGCTATGCGTCGCGGTAATCAGCGTCGACGCCACGACGCCCGAAAACGCGACGATCGACGCAACGGAAAGATCCACTTCGCCAAGCGCGAGCACGAACATCATCGTCACGGAAATCGAGCCGATCAACGTGACCGACAGCAGCAGGCCCTGGATATTGCGCGCGCTGACGAAGTCCGGCACCGTCAAGGCCAGCACCGCGAACAGGATGAGAAACACCATCACGATGCCGGACTTGTTGATGAGATCCCACGTGCGCGCCGCGCGCGAGCCGACGCCAGCCGATGCGTGCGGCGGCGGCGGCGGCGCGGAAGAATTGGTGGATTGCGTTTGCATGTTGTCTGTTCCCATTTCGATTGCCTGATTCGCGCGCTGATGTATCAGCGCGGTAGCGCGAGCTTGATGAGCGCGTCGGGCGTTGCCTGCGCCTTGGGCAGATCGCCCGTGATGCGGCCTTCCTTCATCACGAGCACGCGATCGGCGACACCGATCACTTCCGCGAGATCGCTCGACACGACGATCACCGTGCGGCCTGCTTCGGCGAGCCCGTACAGCAGGCCGTAGATCTCGCTGCGCGCGCCGACGTCGATGCCGCGTGTCGGCTCGTCCATGAGGAACACGTCGATCTTTTCGGCGAGCCAGCGCGACAGGATCACCTTCTGCTGGTTGCCGCCCGACAGCGTGCCGATCGGCGTATCGCCGCTGCGCGTCTTGATCGCAAGCTTCGCGATGTATTCCTTCGAGGTCTGCGCTTCCTTGCGTCTGTTCAGCACGTTGAAGCGGTTGAAGTGGCGGCGGCAGCTGATGTTCAGGTTGTCCGAGACCGAAGCGATCGCGACGATACCTTCCTGCTTGCGATCCTCCGGACACAGCGCGACGCCTGCACGCACCGCATCGCGCGGCGTGGCGAACCGCACGCGCTTGCCCTTGAGCGTGACTTCGCCGGCTGTGGGCTTTACCGCGCCGTAGATCAGCTTCATCAGTTCAGAACGCCCCGCGCCGACAAGACCAAAGAAGCCGACGATTTCTCCCGCGCGCGCCGTGAAAGAAGCAGGCTCGGAGAGACCCGGTCCCATCAGTCCGTTGACGTCGAGCTGCACGGCGCCCGTTTCGCGCGCGCGATAGCCGTACACGTCGCTGATCGAACGGCCCACCATGCAGCTGATAAGGCGGTCGCGATCGAGCCCGTCGACGTCGTCGAACGTCTCGATGCGTCGTCCGTCGCGAAACACGGTCACGCGGTCACACAGTTCGTAGACTTCGTCCATCCGGTGCGTGACGTAGACGATCGCGCGGCCTTCGGCCTTCAACGCACGGATGATGCGGAAAAGCTGCTCCGTTTCGCGTGAGGAAAGCGAGCTCGTCGGTTCATCGAACGCGATCACGCGCGCGTCGCGCATCAACGCCTTGCCGATTTCGATCATCTGCCGCTGACCGATCGACAGACGCTTCACCTGCATCGACGGATCGATCTTCTCGCCGAGCCGGTCGAGTTCATGAATGGCGCGTTTGACCAGCGCCTTCTCGTCGAGCACGCCGAAGCGGTTCGGCAGTGCGCCGAGCATCAGGTTTTCCGCGACCGTCAGTTCCGGTACGAGATGCAGTTCCTGATAGATGATCGCGATGCCGGCTTCGATTGCCGCCTTCGTCGTAGCGAACTGCTGCACGGCGCCGTTGAGCGACAACGTGCCCGCTTCGGGGTGGTTCACGCCCGAGAGCACCTTGAGCAGCGTCGATTTGCCCGCGCCGTTTTCGCCCATGAGACCGTGCACTTCGCCGCGACGCACGCCGAGCGACACCTGATCGAGCGCGAGCACGCCCGGAAATCGCACGGTAATGCCTTCGAGCTGGAGATACGGAGCGACGGCGCGCGTGTCGAGCGCCGTCGTTTCGTCTTGAGATAAACCGGTCATCAAATGCCTCTTGCTGATGGAGCGGGGCGCACGATGCTAAACGCGCCGTGTGCCCCGCACATGCATCCTTAGATACCCAGATCCTGACGCACTTGCTGCCAGTTGCTGCGCACCATCAGCTTGCCGGTGGTCTGCGTATCGGCAGGCGGCTGCTTGCCTTTCTCGATCCACTCGACGAGGTTCTCCGTGCTTTCCTTGCCGTGGTTCGTCGAGCTGACGGCGATCGTGCCGTAGAAGCCCGTCGGTTCCTTCTTCTGGAACTCGGCGAACGCTTCGCCCGCGCCGTTGATGCCCACGCCGATCACATCCGCTGCGGGAATGTGCAGCTGCTCGGTGGCGCGCACGCCGCCCAGCACGCTTTCTTCGTTAAGCGCGAAAATCACCCACTTCTTGATGTTCGGATGCTGTGCCAGCACCGGCGACGATGCGTTAAAGCCGCCTTCGTCGTCCGTCGTCTTTTGCGGGGCGTCGAAAATGTTTTCCTTCTTGAAGCCGTTCGCAAGCAGCGATTGCGTCGCGCCGTCGGTGCGCAACTTGGCCGTCGGCAGTTCGTAGCTCGTGATGCGCAGCGCGCCGACTTCTTCCGGCTTCCAGCCGCGATGCTTCATTTCATCCGAAATCGCCTGACCGACCTGGTTGCCGATCTTGAACGCGGACATGCCGAGGTGCGGCACGTTCGCCAGCGGCTTGCCGGTCGAGTCAACGAGCTGGTCGTCGACGGTGACGAACTTCATGTTGTAGCGCTTCGCGCGCGCCTGAATGGCCGGTCCGAGACGCACGTCGGGCGCGCAGATCACGAAGCCCTTCGCGCCTTGCGCGCCGAGGTTATCGATCGCGGCCAGCACCTTTTCTCCATCCGGCGTGCCGATATTCACGACCGAGAAGTGTTCTTTCTGGCCAAGCGCCGTAGCGGCTTTCTGTTCGTTGATGAACCACGCCTGCTCGGGCATCTTCACGAGGAAGCCGACTTTCAGCGGTTCGTCGGCCTGTGCCGACATGTGGACGGCAAACGGAGCGGCGAGGGCAGCGGCGGCCATCGCGGACAGCGTCAAACGGCGAAGCTTGCGATTCACAGAGAGTCTCCTTCGATTATTAAAGCTGCATGCCTGTCTGGCAGATAGCAGCCGGTCAATGCAGACGCATGCGGATCCGGGTGCCCGCGTGCGCCGGTGTGCCACGTCGCGTGCGGCGCTGGTTCATGCTCCAGCGCGCGTTCAGCCCGCGACGTAAGCGGTTTTCACAGTCGTGTAGAACTCCGCGGCGTACGTGCCCTGCTCGCGGGGTCCATAGCTCGAGCCCTTTCGTCCGCCGAACGGCACGTGATAATCGACGCCGGCGGTCGGCAGATTCACCATCACCATGCCGCTCTGGCTGTGTCGCCTGAAATGGCGCGCGTATTTCAGCGACTGCGTGCAGATGCCCGCGCACAGGCCGAACGGCGTGTCGTTCGCGAGATGCAGCGCGTGGTCGTAGTCGTCGGCGGGAAATGCGACAGCGACCGGTCCGAAAATCTCTTCGCGCGCGATGCGATGCCCCGGTTCGCCGATGAAGAGCGCCGGTTCGAGGAAGTAACCGCGCGTCGCACGTTCAAGCTGGCGACCGCCCGCGACCAGTTCCGCGCCTTCTTCGCGCCCGGCGCGCAGGTAGTCGAGCGTCACTGCAAGCTGCTGTTCGTTTGCGACCGGACCGATGTCGGTGCCGTGCCTGAGCGCGTGATCGACCGTCAGCGCGGCAAGTTTCGCCTTGAGCGCAGCGACGAACGGCTCGAATACACCTCGCTCGACGATCAGCCGCGACGACGCCGTGCAGCGCTGCCCGGTCGAGAAGAACGCGCCGTTCAGCGCGGCATCGACGGCGGTGTCCAGATTGGCGTCGTTCAATACGACAAGCGGGTTCTTGCCGCCCATTTCCAGTTGCACACGGGCCTGACGCGCGGCGGCCGCCTGCAGCACGCGTGTGCCCGTCGCGACCGAGCCGGTGAAGCTGATCGCCTGCACGAGCGGGCTCGCGACGATCCGTTCGCCCACCTGCCGGCCGCTGCCCATCACAAGGTTGAACACACCCGCTGGCAGGCCGGCGCGATCGATGATGCCCGCCAGCGCCGCCGCGCACGCCGGCACGGTTTCCGCTGGCTTGAAGACGACGCAGTTGCCGTAGGCAAGGGCGGGGGCGATCTTCCACGCGGGAATGGCGAGCGGGAAATTCCACGGTGCGATGATGCCGGTCACGCCGACCGGCTCGCGCGTCACGTCGATATCGATGCCGCCGCGCACCGACGCGAGATGCTCGCCCGGAATGCGCAGCGCTTCGCCCGCGAAAAACTTGAAGACCTGGCCGGCGCGCGCCGCTTCGGCGATGGCCTCGGACAGCGTCTTGCCTTCTTCGCGCGCCAGCAGGCGACCCAGTTCGTCCTTGCGCGCGAGAATTTCGCTGCCGATCGCATCGAGCGCATCGGCGCGACGCTGAATCGATGTGAGTGACCACTCACGAAACGCGGCGCTTGCTGCTTCGATCGCATCATCGGTCTGACGGGCGTCGGCGCGTGCATATTCGCCGACCGGATCATCGAGATCGGACGGATTCAGCGAAAGCCCGGTCGTCGCGCCCGATTCCCACGCACCGTTGATGAAGTGCCGGAATGGACCCGAAACGAGGGGAACGAGAAAGTCGCGATTCATCAATGCACACTGCCGGTTCGCTGAAAGTCCACGAATGGTATGAGTCGCTGCAATAACTTTCCAATCCCTTTTTGGGACATCGTGATATCGTTTCTGGTATAGCGAAAACTGCATTCACGCCGCTGCGACGCATTTTCCAGCGCGTCGCGGCATGACACGACAACGGAACGAGACACGCGATGACCCGCAGCTATTCGAACTGGTTTGTGCGCGCGCGGCTGAAAACGCGGCAGCTGCTGCTGCTCGCGGCGATGGAAGAAGAAGGCAACGTGCGCCGCGCCGCCGATGTGCTGGGCATGACGCAGCCCGCGGCATCGCGATTGCTGAAGGAACTCGAGGACATGCTCGGCGTGAGCCTCTTCGACCGTACCCCGCACGGGATGCACGCCACGCTGTACGGCGAAGTGATGATTCGCCACGCCCGGATGGTGCTGTCGAACCTCAGTCAGGCGCACGATGAAATATCGGCGTTACGCGAAGGACTTGCCGGCCAGGTGCGCATCGGTGTGATCGCGGCGGCGGTCGCGACGATGGTGCCGCGGGCGATCGCGAGCGTGAAGACGCAATATCCGCGGTTGCAGATCTGGGTGCAGGTCGAAACGTCGGACGTGATGTTGCCGCGCGTCGCCGAAGGCGAACTCGATATCATGATCGGTCGCGTGCTGGAGCGGCAGAATCAGCTGAAGACGGAGATCCACTACGAACCGCTCGCCGACGAGCCGTTGTGCGTCGTCGCGCGGCCCGGCCATCCGCTCGAAGGCGAAGCCGGGCTGACGCTGCGCGGTATCGTGAATGCCGGCTGGGTGCTGCATCCGCCGGGCAGCGTGCTGCGTCACCGGTTCGACATGATGTTTTCGCAGATCGGGCTGAATCCGCCGCAGAACGTGGTGAACACGAACAATTTTCTGGCGATCGCGAGCCTGCTTCTGCAAAGCGACATGCTCGCCGTGCTGCCCGACGAAGTCACGCGGCAGTACCAGCAATACGGCGTGCTGAAGCGTCTGCCGATTGAACTGCCGTACCGGATGGACGCTTTCGGTATCATCACGCGCCAGTCGCATCTGCTTTCACCCGCGGCTTCGGTCGTGCTCGGCGCGCTGCGCGCGGCCGCCGCGGATGTTTACGGCGGCCCGTTCGACGCCGCGGCGGCCCGCTAACCGGCGGTCCGCTGCCTGATCCCTATTATTCTGAATCGCCCGTGCGAGCGGGCTGAAAACGCTGCATGGCTATCAAATCGACGATTTACAAGGCTGAACTCCAGATCGCCAACATGGACCGGCACTATTACGCCGATCACCAGCTGACGATCGCCCGCCATCCGTCCGAAACCGACGAACGGATGATGGTCCGTGTCGCGGCCTTCGCGCTGTTCGCGCAGGAACGCCTTGAATTCTGCAAGGGCCTCTCGGATACCGATGAGCCGGATCTCTGGCAAAAGGACCTGACGGGCGCCATCGAAACCTGGATCGACGTCGGCCAGCCGGACGAACGCCGCATCGCGAAGGCAAGCGGCCGCGCGAACGACGTGATTGTGATCGCGTACGCGGGACGCACGTCCGATATCTGGTGGCAGGGCGTGCGCAGCAAGGTGGAACGGCTGCGCAACGTGACAGTGTGGTCGCTTGGCGAAGGCGTGGCGGCATCGCTCGGCAGCCTGGCCGAACGGACGATGCGGCTGCAATGCACGGTGCAGGACGGCGCGGCGTGGCTCGGCAGTTCGACCGCCGACCCGGTGCCGATCGAGTGGTCGGTGCTGAAGGCGCCCGCCGGCGCCTGACGCGTATTTCCGTGCCGCGCCGTTTCTTCCGATGCCTTGCCTAGAGCGCGTTGGAATGCGCCGCTTCGGGTGGCCCTTTCAGTTCGACCATATTGCCTTCCGGGTCGAAGAGATACTGCGAAGGCCCGTAACCGTCCGCGCCGTATCGCAACGCCTGTTCGCCAGGCTGCACGCCGTGCGCGGCCAGATGGGCTCTGAGCGCATCGGCGTCGAACGGCTCGATGCGCAGGCAGACGTGGTCCATATTGCGACCCGCGTCTGGCGAGCCGCTCTCCGGACGGTCGATCGGACCGCCTACTTTCAGCAAATCGATCAGCGATCGCCCGGCACGTAACTGCGTGAGTCCGATGTCCGGCTGCTCTTTCTCGACGTTGCAGCCGAGCACGTCGCAGTAAAAACGCGTCATCGCCTCGGGATCGCGCACCCTGATGACGATATGGTCGATCTCGCGAATATGAAACTTCATGGGAATCTCTCCTTCGTTCCGGCCTGGACGCCGCTGGATGGTCGTCTAAGAGTGTAGGAGAGGCAGACGGCGCGCGTGAAACGGAAGCGCCAGAAGGAGTTGAATGACCGTTGGCGCGGCCCGGCAGGCGTAACGCCAGAGAAAAAACAGGCAAAAAAAAGCCCGCTCTATTGGAGCGGGCTGAATCCATATCAGGAGGAGACATGGAGGAGACAGAGACAACTATACACAACGGCCTGGTGCGATGCAATAACTTTTTAAGGGAAAACCCGAGGAAATGACAATTTGTCGCATATTACTTATGGCGCATCGCGCAAACCCCCGTCCGTTAGCCGAATGGCCGAAATGACAGCGCAAGAACCGGAGCGTAGGGTGAGGGGATGCCGACTACATTGGTGAACATCGAAACCGTCCTTCCGGGAACGTCATGAACACCTCGAACACCCTCCGTACCGCCTGGTCCACCGACGCAAAGCGCTGGGCCGCCGTCACCGAACGCAGCGTCGATGCCGACGGCGCGTTTTTCTTCGCCGTCCGCACAACGGGCGTTTTCTGCCGTCCTTCGTGTGCGTCGCGGCCGCCGCACCGCGAAAACGTCGAATTCTTCGACACGGCGGATGACGCCCGCGCCGCCGGCTATCGCGACTGCAAGCGCTGCCAGCCCGGCCGTCTGCCACGCGACATCGAGATCGTGAACCGCGCGTGCGCGGCGCTCGACGCCGATCCACAGCAGCGCGTCACGCTCGCGCAACTGGGCGAAGCCGTACACGTCAGCCCGTTTCATCTGCAGCGCCTTTTCAAGCGCGTCATGGGCGTGTCGCCGCGCGAGTATCAGGCCGCCCAACGCGGCGCCGCGCTGCGCGACGCGCTACGGCGAGGCGAAGACGTCACGCGCGCCACGGTCGACGCCGGCTTCGGCTCACCATCGCGCATGTACGACACCGCGCCCACCGAACTCGGCATGGCGCCTTCGGCGTACCGTCGCAAGGGGGCGGGGCTCGTCGTGCGCTACGCCAGTGCGCCGACGTCGCTCGGCTTCGTGCTGGTGGCCGCCACGGAAAAAGGCATCTGCAAGATCGCTTTCGGTGACGATGCGGGGCCGCTCGTCGACGAACTGCGCGTCGAATTCGCCAATGCCGAACTCCGCGACGAAGCCGCTCCGCTGATGCCGTTCATCGCGCAGATCGACGCGTATCTGCGCGGCAGCCGGCAGGAGGTCGATCTGCCGCTCGACATCGCCTCGACTGCGTTCAAATTGCGGGTCTGGGACGCCCTGCGGCGCATTCCATACGGCGAGACGCGCAGCTACTCCGACATCGCCGAAGCGGTCGGCTCGCCACGCGCGGTGCGCGCCGTGGCCAGCGCCTGCGCGACCAACCCGGTGGCGCTCGCGATTCCCTGCCACCGGGTCGTGCAAAAGGGCGGCGCGCTCGCCGGCTATCGCTGGGGTCTGCCGCGCAAGGCTGCGCTGCTGGACGCCGAAGCGCGCCACGCCGGCGCGGACATCGTCGGCGGTTCATCCGCGCCCGCTGAAACCCACGATATGGATCACGCCGCTTGAGTACATCCGCCTCGCTTGCCGCTGTCACGCTTGAACTGCCGTTCAAGCCACCCTTCGACTGGCCGCGTGTCCTGCGCTTTTTCGCGGGGCGCGCGACGCCTGGCGTCGAAGCGGTCGAAGATGGCGCGTACCGGCGCGCCATCGAGTGGGCCGGCGACAGCGGCACGCTCACCGTCCGCCTTCATCCGAAGAAGCGCTGCATTCTCGCGAGCCTCGAAGGTGCCGTCGGGCAGCACGCCGGCGCGCTCGCAGCGCCGATCGCACGGATGTTCGACCTGCACGCCGACCCGGTCGCGATCCGCGCGCATTTCGCCGGCGACCCGTGGCTCGCGCCGCTCGTCGACACGTCGCCCGGTCTGCGTGTGCCCGGCGCGTGGTCCGGTTTCGAGCTGGTCGTACGGGCCATCGTCGGCCAGCAGGTCAGCGTGAAAGCCGCCACCACGATCATCGGCCGGCTCGTGCAGCGCGCCGGCCAGCGCATCGAAGATCATGCGCACGAAGGCACTGCGTGGCGCTTTCCGACGCCGGCGGCACTTGCGGCCGTCGATCTCGCGCAGATCGGCATGCCCGGCAAGCGCATCGCCGCATTGCAGGGCTTTGCCCAGGCCGTGGCGTCGGGCGCGGTGCCGGTCGACGGCGCCGGGATCGACGACCCCAATACGATGCGTGCGGCACTGCTCGCGCTACCGGGAATCGGGCCATGGACTGTCGAATACGTCGCGATGCGCGCGTGGCGCGACGCCGACGCGTGGCCGGCACTCGATCTGGTGCTGATGCAGGCGATCGCCGCGCGCGACCCGGCGCTCGTGCGTCCGGCGCAGCAACGCGCGCGCACCGAAGCCTGGCGCCCGTGGCGAGCGTATGCGGCAATGCATCTGTGGAACGAAGTCGCCGACCGCGCACAGGGCGCACGCGGAGGCTAGGGAATTGATGCAGGGTCAAGCGGTCAGGGAGTAGAACGAATGGACCGCAGGACGAACCGCCCGGCGGCACGGCAAAAGCGAAAAAACGCAGTGCCAGGGAAGTCCCGAATACGCTGAAAGCACCGCCAGAGTGGCCACAAGCAGCCGTCGTGGCGAGATGTTAAAGTGCCCGCTACCGAAAATTCCGCTGATCGTTGCCGGTAGCACACCGCATCGACAGCGCACGACCTGCATCAATGCCCAACACGACTCCCATCCGCACGACCGACGCTCTTTCGCACCGCCTGTCCGTGCTGACCTCCGGCCCGCAGCGCGACGCGCTGACGACCGGTCTGCGCGGCATCGAAAAAGAAAGCCTGCGCGTGACGCAGGACGGTCATCTCGCGATGACGCCACACCCACGCGTGCTGGGCTCGGCGCTCACGCACCCGTCGCTGACCACCGATTATTCAGAAGCGCTGATCGAACTGATCACGCCGGCCGAGAAAGACGCCAGCATCACGCTTGAAAAGCTCGATGAACTGCATCGATTCGTCTACGCTGAACTCGGCGACGAGATCCTGTGGAACAACTCGATGCCAGGCGTGCTGCCCGCCGACGACGAAATCCCGATCGCGCATTACGGCACGTCGAATATCGGCAAGCTGAAGTACGTATATCGCGTCGGTCTCGCGCTGCGCTATGGCCGCACGATGCAATGCATCGCGGGCATTCACTACAACTATTCGCTGAACGAAGAAGTGTGGCGATTGCTGCACGCCGACCAGCAGTCGACAGCCAATCCGGTCGACTTCCAGTCGGAACGTTATCTCGCGCTGATCCGCAATTTCCGCCGCACGAACTGGCTGCTGATGTACCTGTTCGGCGCTTCGCCGGCGCTCGACCGGCGCTTTTTGCGCGAGCGCGCGCACACGCTCGACACCTTCGACGCCGACACGCTGTATCGCCCGTACGCGACGAGCCTGCGGATGAGCGATCTCGGCTATTCGAACACGACCGCGCAGGCCGCGCTGCACGCCGACTACGACACGCTGCCCGGCTACCTCGACGCGCTCGCGAAGGCGGTCAGCCAGCCGTATCCGCCGTACGAAGCGATCGGCACGCAGCGCGACGGCGAGTGGGTGCAGATCAATACGAACGTCCTGCAGATCGAAAACGAGTTCTACTCGACGATCCGTCCGAAGCGCGTCACATATCCCGGCGAGCGGCCGTTGCATGCACTGGCCGCACGCGGTGTGCAATACGTCGAAGTGCGCTGCATGGACATCGATCCGTTCGAGCCGATCGGCATTTCGCTGGAAACAGCGCGCTTTCTCGACGCCTATCTGCTCGTCTGCGCGCTCGACGACAGCGCCGCGCTGCCGCCTGACGCCTACGCGGAAGCGAACCGGAACTTTGGCCGCGTCACGATGGAAGGCCGCAAGCCCGCGCTCGAACTGACGCGCGACGGCAAGACGGTTCCGATGCTCGACTGGGCGAACGAGTTGTTCGGGAAGATCGATGCTGCCGCCGCCGCCCTGGACACGATCCGCGGCGACGACGTACATGCACGCGCAGTCGCCGCGCAACGCGCGAAGCTTGCCGACGTGTCGCTCACGCCATCGGCGCGCGTGCTGCAAACCATGCGCGACCAGAAACAGAGCTTCCTGCAATTCGGTCTCGCGCAAGGCGCCGCGCATGCGGCGGCTTTTCATGCGCGTCCGTTGCCGGCCGGCGAGGCTCAGGCGTTCGCCGCGCTGGCCGCGAAATCACTGGAAGAACAGGCGAAACTCGAACGTGAAGAAGTGGGTTCGTTCGACGCCTTCGTCGCCGCATATCGCGCGTACACGTTGAACCGCTTCAGCGTGTGAGTGCAGCGCGCAGCGCGCGCATGAAACGACCTTGACCGCTCCCGGTCAAACCTTCATGACATGAAGTGAGCCGCCGCGTGACTTGACGTCTGTCACCTTGCGCGGCTCAACCGATGGGGGTGGATTGCGATGAAGAAAGCTCTTCTGGCTGTCCTTTGCGCGCTCGCCGCAGGCTGCTCGTCCAGCGGCCAGGTCGATCCCGACACGTTGCAGATCGCAACCGCACCGCTTACCTGTGCGAACAGGACCGAATGCGATATGTGGTGGAAGCGGGCACAGGCGTGGGTTACACAGGTATCGAGTTACGCGCTGCAATCGGTCAGCGATACGCTCATCCAGACCGCTGGCCCGGATGGCGGCAAACGGGCGCTCGCCTACCAGATCACGAAGACGGAGAACAAGGACGGTACCGCGACGATCGGTTTCGCCGCGCATTGCGACAGCGCGATGGGTTGCCAGCCGAACCCGTGGGAAGCCGGCGCCGATTTCAAGCGTTTCGTGCGCGGCAGCGCGGCAAGCGTGAGCCCGGCAGGACAACAACCCGCTTCGGCGCCCGCCGCGACAATGCAGCTTGAAACCGGACCGCTCCAGTCCACTCATGCGCCGACCGGCGGGCCCGTGACGCAGTGAGCCAGGCGTCGCAAAGCGATACCGTTAGTGTCCCATCGACGGCGACGCGCCTTTCCTTGGCTTCGTGATCCACACGAGGCCCGCGAGCACCACAAAACCGACGCACGAGATCCGGAAGAAGTCGTTGGTCGCCATCATGTAGCCCTGCTGCGTGACGATCTGGTTGATCTGCGCCGTGATGCTCTGGCCGGCGATGCCCAAGCTCGACAACGCGTTGCTATACGCCGTCGTATTCGACGAATAGGCGTTGACCGACTCCGACAGCACCGCGTGGTGATAGATCGCGTCGTTTTCCCAGTACGTCGTGCTGACCGCGGTGCCGATCGCGCCTGAGAGCGTCCGGAAGAAATTCGACAGGCCCGATGCGCTCGCGAGACGCTCGTCGGACACGCTCGAGAGCGTGATCGTCGTCATCGGCACGAAGAAGCACGCGACGCCGATGCCCTGCACGAGACGCGGCCAGATCACGTGGCTGAACGGCACGTCGAGCGTGAAAGTCGAGTTCCACAGCGACACGAACGCGAATACGCAAAACGCGAAGCTCGCCACCATCCGCAGATCGAGCCGGTGCATGTTGCGCCCGATGAGCGGCGACAGCACGAGCGCCAGCAAACCGACAGGCGCCGTCGCGAGACCCGCAAGGCCCGCCGTGTAGCCCATCACCGTCTGCAGCCAGAGCGGAAAGATCACGACCGAGCCGAAGAACGCCATGAAGCCGAACGAGATGATCAGCACGCCCAGCGCGAAGTTGCGGTCCTTGAAGAGCGAGAGATCGATGACGGGCTCCTTCTCCGTCATCTCCCATACGAGCATGAACGCGATCGACACCACCGCGATGAGCCCGAGCGTGACGATGAAGGTCGAATTGAACCAGTCGCGATCCTTGCCGAGGTCGAGCACCATCTGCAGACACGACACGCCGATCACGAGCAGCGTGAGCCCGACGGCGTCGATGCGCTGCCGCGTCGTCTTCGTTTCGCGGCCGCGCAGCAGGAAAAACGCGCACACCGCCGAGAAGAGCCCGATCGGCACGTTGATATAGAAGATCCACGGCCATGTGTAGTTGTCGGTGATCCAGCCGCCCATCACCGGGCCGAAGATCGGCGCGACGATCACGGTCATCGCCCACAGGCCCAGCGCAAGCCCGCGTTTTTCGGGCCGGTACGAGCGCATCAGGATGGTCTGCGACAACGGCACCATCGGACCCGACACGAGCCCCTGGACCAGCCGGAACGCGATCAGCGATTCGAAATTGTGCGCAAGGCCGCACATCGCCGAGGCAATCGTGAACAGGAGCACGGAAAGCGTGAAGAGACGCACCTCGCCGACGCGCCGCGCGAGCCAGCCGGTCAGCGGCACCGCAATCGCCGACGCCACCGAATACGACGAAATCACCCATGTGCCTTCACTCGTCGCCACGCCGAGGCTGCCGGAAATGGTCGGCACCGCGACGTTGGCAATCGAGGTATCGAGCACTTCCATGAACGTGCCAAGCGCGAGGCCGAGCGTCAGCAAGGCGAGCGCGCCGCCGGCGAGCGGCGCGGGCTGGGCCGGTTGCATCGGCCCGTCGGCGGTGGTCGTAGCGGAAGCTGACATTGTCGCAATCTCCTTTGCCTGCGGGAAAAGCTTGTCGCGGCATGCTTATGAAAGCGTTCGGAGCACGTCCAGGGCGCTCCTTGCATGCTCCGACATTCTCTGCCCAGACAGATAAATGCCCAAAAAACAGGCGCCTCAAGGCGCCTTCTCTTTATTCGTCCACCGCCGGGCCGTTCTGGATGAAGCGCTCGAGCAGGCTGACGAGCGTCGCCAGATCGTTCTCCGAAAAACCCCGTAACTGCTCGTCGAGCACAGCCGATCCGATCTCCGGCAGCACGCGTGCCGCTTCCTTGCCTTCGGACGTCAACTCCAGTTCAACCATCCGGCGGTCCGCATCACTGCGGCTCCGCGCGATGAAACCCTTCTTTTCGAGCCGGTCCAGCATGCGTGTCATCGAGCCGCTGTCATAGGACATCGCCCGTGACAGCTCGTACGGCGTATGCGCCCGCCCGCACGACAACAGCAGGATCACGCCAATCTGCGACGACGTGAGCCCAAGCGGTCCGACCGCCCGGTCCATCCGCTGGGCAAGCACGTTGCGCGCTTTCGACAGGTAATAGCCAAGACTCGCTTCAAGGCGCATCTCCTTGCTGTCGTCAGGTCCATCAATCATTGCGTGCCGCCGGAAACGTCGATTTCATTGAAGCGGGATTCTATCTGCCTGGGCAGACAGCGCAAAGGACTATCCGCGATGGCGCGCTGCAACAAAAAAACAACAGTCAATCGGACAAGGCCCAAAGTATGTTGAAATTTAATTGCATAGTCAATATTATGACAGGCAATGAGTTAAGCGCGACCTGCGCCATCACGAGACCATGTTCTGACCGATTGAACCGCACCGGCATGTGCCGCTGCACTGAGGATTGCCTGCAATGCTGTACCTGAAAAACACCCTTGGCGGCCTGAGCCGCTCCCTGACCGGTTCCGCGCTCCAGACTTTCCAGGGGCCCAATCGCTGGTGGAAGCTGGCGCTGTACGTGGTCATGTTCGTGTTGCCGGGTGGGTCGGTTGCGGTAATGGTCTTTGCATGGATCGATCACCGGCGCGCCGTTCGCGATCGCGCCGCGGTTGCGCCCACCGGCCGGCTGGCTTCGGGTTCGGACCAGGCCGGCAAGCCGGTTGCCACCGCGCCGTCGAGCGCAAATCTCTGCCAGACGCGCTGCGATGCGCCGCCGTGCCGTGCCGCGGCCGGCAAACAGGCACGCCAGACCTGCGATTCGCGCACTTAAGCGCCTCGCCATCTGGCGCCGCGCAGCGCATCGGCGGTAACGCGGTGTAACCGCGCCGAAACCGTCAGTAACACACCTTCGACGTCCGCCGCATTACCCTTTCAGTTTTCCACGTCTTATGCAACGCGTGCGCTACCATCCCGGTGCGCCGCGCTGTCGCGCTTCGGCCAGTCATGGCGGTCGCGTGGCGCATTCCGTTGTGCGGCGGGCCGGATCGAAAGGAACTCATTGCATGCAGTTTGAACAGACCACGCGCCCGCCTGCGGTCGCGCCCCGCGTCCTGACGCTAGCCGGCGCTTGCGCGATGCTCGCGCTCGCGCTCGCGGGCTGCGCGGTTGGCCCTGACTACAAGCGACCTGCCGTCCAGGTGCCCGCGTCGTACAAGGAAGCAGCCGAGGGCTGGAAAGTCGCGCAACCGGCCGACCAGGCCGATCGCGGCACGTGGTGGGCGATCTACAACGATCCGCAGCTGAACGCGCTCGAAGAAAAACTCAACCAGTCGAACCAGACCGTCGCGCAGTTCGCCGCGGCTTATCGTCAGGCGCGCGCGCTCGTCGGCGAGGCAAGGGCGGCATACTTCCCGGTCATCAGCGCATCGGCGGGCGGCACGCGGCAACGCACGCCATCGCGCAGTTCGACGAGTTCGGTAACGGGTTCGAACGGTACGTCCATCGGCCTCAGCAGTTCCAGTTCGATCAGCAACAGCTACAACCTCGGGCTCGATGCGTCCTGGGAACCGGATCTCTGGGGCCAGGTAAGCCGCTCGGTGAATTCGCAGGAAGCCGGGCAGCAAGGCGCCGCAGCCGATCTCGCCAACGCGCGTCTCTCCGCGCAGGCCACGCTCGCGCAGACGTATTTCTCGCTGCGCTCGCTCGATGCCACGCAGAAGTTGCTCGACGACACCGTCGCCGCCTACACCCGCTCGCTGCAACTGACGCAGAACCAGTACCGGCAGGGCATCGTCGCGCGCTCGGATGTCATCCAGGCGCAGACGCAACTGCAGTCCGCGCAGGCCGCGGCGATCGACAACGGCGTCGCGCGCGCGCAGGACGAGCACGCGATCGCCGTGCTGGTCGGCGAGCCGGCTTCGACGTTCGCGATCCCGCCTTCGCCGCTCGACGCGACGCCGCCTGCCGTCCCCGCGCAGATGCCTTCGGCGCTGCTCGAACGCCGGCCGGATATCGCTTCGGCGGAGCGCAAGGCGGCCGCCGCCAACGAACAGATTGGCGTGGCCATTTCGGCGTTTTTCCCGACACTGACGCTGACGGCGAGCGGCGGCTTCGAAAGCTCGGTGCTTTCGCAACTGCTGACGGCGCCGTCGCGATTCTGGACGCTCGGCCCGCAACTCGCCGCGACGATCTTCGACGCCGGCCTGCGCAGCGCGCAGACCGATGCCGCGCGTGCGACCTACGACCAGAACGTCGCCGTCTACCGGCAAACCGTGCTCGCCGCGTTCCAGGACGTCGAGGACAACCTCGCGTCACTGCGCATTCTCGAGCGGGAAATCGTGGTTCAGCAGCAGGCCGTCGATTCGGCCCGCCAGGCGCGCGACATCGTCGAGAACGAGTACAAGGCCGGCACCGTGGGCTACGTCAACGTGCTGACCGCGCAGACCACGGCGTTCACCGCCGAGCAGAAGCTGGCGAGCATCGCAGGTCAGCGGATGGTGTCGTCGGTCGGACTGGTGAAGGCGCTCGGCGGCGGCTGGGACGTCGCGCAGATGGATCGCGAAACGGGCAGCGTGAGCGCGCCCGCCGCGGCACCCGCCGCTTCAGCACCGGTCGCGGCAACCGCGCCGGCACAAGGTAAGGGAGCAGGCGAAAGCGCCGTGCAACAGCCCGTCGTCGCGCAGAAGTAAGCAACCGGGCCAGGTTGCTTCATGCGACCTTCGGGCCCCTCAATGCACGAAGGTCAGCGCCACCGTGTCCGGGCCGGTCCGCCGGCCGAGCAGATTCAGCAGTCCGGCAAGGTTGTCGCGCTGCTCGGGCGCGGCGCTGGCCGTGCCCTGAAACGACGTGTGCGCCTGCTGCACCGTGCCATGACCGTCGAGCATCAACGGCCCTTTCAGCGTCGACAGATCGACCGTCGAACTCGCGCCCTCTGCCTGCACGGCCACCCGGTACGAACCGAGTGGCTTCACGAGCGACACCCGCGAGCTCATCTCACCGAGCGTGACGTTGAGCTGGCCGAACGCCTCGTCGCCGAGCGTGCGCCAGTCGGTCCACGCGAGGCGCACGTCGCCCTGCAGATCGAGTGTGTTGAACGGCGCGCCGAGGCCCGCAAGCAGCGAGGCCGGCACCGCGATGCTGCCGCCCGTCACCGTCGCGCCGCGCATCGTGGCGTCGAGCGTGATCGCATCGGGCATCGCCTCGGTCTGACGCATCTGCATGCGCACGCGGCCCGTGAACAGCGGCCAGAACGCCGTGTGCCATTCGATGCGGCCAGGCAGCAGCGTCGCGCCCGATGGGTCGTCGCCCGCGGCGAGCATCAGCGTGGCCGAGCCGTTCCAGAGCGAACCCGCCGGGTCGACGAGATTCACGTGGCCGCGCGTCGCCCTGGCGAATTGCGGCGTGACCCACGCGGCGGGCAGCAGCACCAGCAGCACGGCAACGTTCGACAGCACGGCAACCAGCACCCACGGCACCACCGCGCGCATCCGGCGCATCCAGAAGTTCATCGGTGAACGCTCATTTGACCGTCGAAGGCTGGAGCGAGGCCGTCAGGTCGACCTGTCCGTCGTCCTTCAGCGCGCTCACGTGCGCCTCGGCGACCTGCACCTTGAACTGCTTGCGCGCGTCGTCGAGCCAGGCCGTCCACGCCGGGAACGACGCGTTCTTCAGCTGGATCTGCACCGCGTTGCCGATCACCTGCACCTGCGTCGCCGCAAGCCCGTGATTGGCCAGCGAGGCACTGAGCGCATCTTTCAGCGCGCCGCCCGTCGGCGCGACACCTTGCGCGGCCGCCGACAGCGCACGCGCGTCGTTGGCCTGCGCCGTCATCCGCGCGAGCTGGCTACGCATCGCGGGCAGCGTTTCACGCAGATGCGCGCGGCCTTCCTGCGCCGGCACCCATAGCATCGACCACGCAAGCACGACGGCAATCGCCGCGCCGCCCCACGTCAGCAGCGTCTTTTCGCGCATCGTGCGCGCGTCCCAGAATCCGGCCCAGGTATCCGCCAGTACTGTCTTCATTGTCCGTTCCTGATGGTCCACTTGCCGGTGTTGCTGTCGATCGCGCCGTTCAGGCCGTTGCGCGCGAGGCGTTTGCCGAGATCGGCGTCGACCTTCACTTCAGGTTTGAACGTCACGTCGAGACGCCGGTCGTGATAGTCGAGCGCGGCGATGCCGTTCACCGGAATGCTGCCAAGCGAGCGCGCGAGGCGATCCGCTATCGAAAGAAAATCGTCCGGCGAGAGTTCGCCCGCGGCAACACGCAACTGCTGCAACTGGCGCGACATCTGGTCGGGCGCGTCGAGCACGACGGTCGTCTTCGGGAACGCGTTGAGGAGCAGCTCGGTCATTTGCGCGTTGATGTTGTCGCGTTCGCGCGCGAGCATCATCCACTGCACATTGGCGCCGACGATCGCGACCACGAGCGACGCAACCGCGAGCAGTAGCGGCACACGCAGATGACGCAGCGTCGCGCGATCGAGGCGCCACGGCTGCGACGCGAACTCGAACTGGCACAGATCGAAGCGGCATTCGGGCGCGCGGCGCGCGAGCGCCTCGAACGTCAGCGGCTGCGCGCCGCTCACCAGCGCGCCGTTCGACGTGAGACGCGGCTCGTTGCCGGGCAGATCGGTGAGCGCGTAAAGCGTGACGGGCGCGGCGCCGGCAAGCGCGCCGAGCGTCGCGGGAACGGCTGCGGCGGGCACCGCCAGACCTTCGCCTTGCGTGCCGCGAACGATTGCGAGTTCGACGCGCGGCGTTGCGTGATCGAGTGCCGGATCGAGCAGCAACGCGGGCGCAGTCGGGACGACGCGGCCCAGCACCGCGGCGACGATGGGCGTCGCTGCCGGCACGATGGCGGGCGTTGCACCGGTTGCGCCGGTTGTGCCGGGTGCCACGCGGGTCGAGGCGGCATCGGCGTTGGCGAGCGCGACTGCTTCTTCGAGCGCGTCTGCCGTTTCGGCCGCAACGGCTGGCGGCAGACAGCGTGTGACGGGCACGGCGCGCAGGTTGCGGTGCCCTGCGGCCTGAAAGCCTTCGACGACAAACCGGAACCAGCCGCGATCGACGATCGCGAGCAGATGGCGTCCGGCTGCGAGCGGTTGCGGATCGAGGGCGATGTGACAGGTTTGCGGGTCCTGGATCAGTTGATCCTCGATGACGTTCGGCAGTGCCTGACGCAGCCGCGGGCCTTTGAGCGGCGGCACCGTCGCGGCGAGCATCAGGAGATCGCGGGCGGCGACCATCAGCACGGTCGACGACGCGCGCGGCAGCAGCGCGAGCGCCGAGCGGCCGGCGCGCTGCGTGCGACCTGCCTTGTCGAGCAGCAGGAACGGCATGTCCGGTAGTTGCCATTCCTGCGAAGGCACCGCCGGGTCACGCGGCGGCAACAGGACGATCAGGGTGCTCAAAGGTCAGTCTCTCCGATTATTCATAGCTGGTCGCGTCCACGCACGATACGCGTAGTGTGAGTCATTGGATCGCGATAGACGAGCGTGGTGCGGTCCACTTCCGCGCGTTCGTGCTGAACGCGTCCGTGGATCAAGAAGTAGTTCGTATTGACGTCGAGCATGTTCGGGTCATACACCGCAAGCTGCACGCCTGCGCCGCGCAACGCAAGCTGCACGTCGCCGACGTTACGAAAGAACACCGTCTCGCGACGCGCGACGAACGCCTGCGCGCTCGAGAGGCTCATCCCCGGCACGACGGCTGCGATTACCTCGGCGGGGGCGGTGTTCATGTTGATGGCCGATGTGGTTGGCAGAACGGTGACGAACGGGCGCAGGCGCTCGACCGTTTCGCGCGTGAAGCCGGGGATGTCGAGCAGCGAATCGACGCTTGTCATCTGAAGCGGGGCGACGGCGGAGTTGTCATTGCTGTCGGCGAGGCCGGGTTGATCGGTGAAGTTGCTGTTGCCGGTGATGCCGCCTTGCTGCGGGGCGTTTTGGGACGTTGCGGTGGGGGTGGTCGATGGCGTCTGGAAGCGGGTGGCGGACTGACCGAGGCTGGCGCGCAGCTGGACGGCGGTGTTCTTTGCGAGCTGGCCGTCGACGCCGAGGAGCGCGAGGAGGCGCTGGAACGACTGGATCTGTTCGATGTTCAGTTGCAGCGCGCCGGGCGCCGGGCTCGAGACGAGGTTTCGCAGGTTGAATTTTGCCTGGGCGTCTTCGATGGAGCCGGACAGATACGTGTCCGCGCCCTGGGCCGCGCGCACTTCACCGATCTGGCCGAGGAAATCCGACAGACGTGTTTTGGCGATGGGTACGCCCCAGATGCCGCCGAGGTAGGTGATACCGGCGGAAGTGTCACCTTCCGAACGGAGGATGAGGCGCGTCCAGTCGAGCGCGCCACGGGATACCCACTGGGCCTGGGCCAGTAATCGCTGGTTTTCGATCCTTCGGATTTGTACTTGCTGGCGCCAGAGCATGCCGGAGACCAGAATGGCTGAGAGCGCTACGACCAGGAGCGCGGTTATGATTGCCGCACCGTTCTGGTTTTTTGTTTTCTGGTTTTTCGTTTTCTGGTTTTTCGTTTTCTGGTCAGGTTTTTTGTTGGCCTTTCCTTGTATTCGCGTCGGTCTATTGGCGTTGCCCCTGTGCGGGGCGGCACCTACTTTTCTTTGCCTTGCCAAAGAAAAGTAGGCAAAAGAAAGGCGCTTCGACAACTCATCTTTTCCAGGTGTGTCACACGCGGGGAATGGCAACCCATGAAGTGTCGGCATCGCGCCAGAACCACTTAGGCCCGCGCACGAGACCACTCCTCGCAAAACAATCGTCCGTGACAAAGGGCTCATCCATCCCGCTTCGCACTGCGTGCGTCGCGGAAGGGTCCGGCTGGCAACCCGCGACGCCGCTTGAGCGCGGACACCCAAAAGATCACGCAAACCGGAAACAACAAAAGCGGAGAGGGCGGTGAACCCTTCGGCGACACGCGAAGCGTGGAGTCGGGTGAATGACGGCTTTGTCATCTGCAATGAACGCGCGCGAGATGGAATCGCGCGGGGACCGATGCCGGGTGAAGTGCGGGGGCGACACTTCATGGGTTGCCATTCCCCAACGATGACACACCGGGAAAAGATGAATTGTCGAAGCGCCTTTCTTTTGCCTACTTTTCTTTGGCAAGGCAAAGAAAAGTAGGTGCCGCCCCGCACAGGGGCGACGCTAATAGACCAACACCAATACAAGGAAAGGCCAACAAAAAACCTGACCAGAAAACAAAAACCCAGCCCCGCGTGTAACGCAAACTCACGCACCATCACTCCCCCACCAGAAACACCCGCACAACAGGCCTCGCGAGCGACTTCGCGCCAATACTCACTTCCAGCCCGGTCACCGAGCGCGGCAACGGCGCGTTCCCCAACTGGGGTACCTTCAGATCATTGTCATACTTCGTAATCGCCGACTGCACATCCTTCATCTGCGCAGTCCACCCCACCTTCGCGACATACACCCGCGCCGATATCGACCCCACCCCGCCCATCAAAGGCACCGCGTTCCAGTCGCTTCCCTCGCCACCCTGCAACGCGCGCCGCAACTCTCCCACGTTCGCAAGCGGCGGCGACGCATACCGGATCACGCGTCCATCGACGATCCGGTACCGCACCACCTGCAGCCGAGGCGCAGCACCCACCTCATCACGCACTCGCACAATCTGCAACACGCTGCTACCGATGCTCACCGCCGCCCCGTCAGCCTCGTCATCCGATGCAGCCTGACGGGCGTCGATCCGCATCTGGTCGAACAGCTGTGCAAACACACGCTCGTCTTCCATCGCGTTTGTAATCGTCTGTCGCCCGCGAACGATCTGGTCCAGCCCGCGCCACGACAACACCGCAATCACCGCCAGAATCGCAATCGCCACCAGCAGTTCAATCAGCGTAAAACCGCGCGCGCCACCGCGGCCCCCCCCACGACTCATCCGGCCCACCCGCGTGACGCCGCGCGCGCAACCCTCACAGCGACCGGTTCGTTTCATTTGCTATCACCGTCACCAGCTGGGCCAGATTGCCGGAACGTCCGGGTGTCGTCACCGCCACTTCGACACGCCGGAAAACCGGATTCGGCGTGGCACTCACGTTCTCGGTACAGATCAGCTGCAGATTGCCCTGCGAACAGTCGAAGCTATGCGCGCCCACCTCGGGCCACGAGTGCGCAAGCCGCAACTGCGCGAGCGTGTTGTCAGCGCTCCAGCCAGCCAGCAGACGCTTGTGCAGCTCGGCCTCGCCAGTCGCGAGACTGCCCACCGCGCGCAATGACGCAGCAAGCGCAACCGCGATGATCGCGAGCGCGACCAGCACCTCGATCATCGTGAAGCCACGCGATCGCCCGACACCCCGCGCCGAGGGCCGCATCTCAATGCACCTCATACCGGCCATTGCCCGTGCCGACGATGGTCGCGCGCCCCGCGGAAGAAAAAAGCGTGACCTGCACCGGCGCATCGATGCTCTCCGTGCCAAAAACAATCCGGTCGGATCGCTGGTCCGAACCCGGATAGCTGATCGACACGCCCGTCACACCACCTTCCCAGCGACGCGGTCCCAGCAGGTCGTCACGCAGTGGACGCCATCCGTCATCGGTGCGCACGTCGAAGCGATAGCCGCCATCGAGCGGCCGCCACGCGACGGGACGCGCGCGGACCTGCGCTTCGTCGCCGGCCGATTCGAACAGCAGCGCAAGACGTTGTGCTTCCTCATTCAGATCCGTGCGCGGATTGCGCGTGAGCGACAGCGATGCCAGCGACACCAGCAGGCCGGCAATCACCAGCACCACCAGCATCTCCAGCAACGTGAAGCCGGACGCGCGCGTCCCCGGACGGATCGCCTTCATACAGTCGGCCGGTTATTGCCAGGAACCGACGTCGGAATCGTTGCCTTCGCCGCCCGCCTTGCCGTCGGCGCCGTAGCTGAACACGTCGATCTCACCATGCACGCCCGGATTCAGATACTGATACGCGTTGCCCCACGGATCGTTCGGCAAACGCTCCAGGTAACCCCCGTCTTTCCAGTTGTTCGGCACGGGGTCGGTCGACGGCTTTTCTATCAGCGCATGCAGACCCTGTTCCTGCGTCGGATAACGCCCGTTGTCGAGCCGGTAGAGCTTCATCGCCTGCATCACGGTGCCGATGTCCTGCTTCGCCGCGACGCGACGTGCTTCGTCCGGACGACTCATGATCTTCGGCACAATCAGCGCGGCAAGAATGCCGAGGATCGCGATGACCACCATGATTTCAATTAACGTGAACCCGCGTTGACGGCGGGCGCGCGGCCCCATGATTTCGGAGCGGCGTGTGGTCCACATCTGCATAGCTTGCTACCTCGTTCCATAAAATGTATCGATGCACCGGACGGCGTCCGATGCGGTGAATATTCCGCGATTCATCGCCGGGAGTCAGACCCGGCAAGTCATTCTAATGTCATGGAGTTGAAGGGTTTCAACTCCACGCAAATTTCACAATAGTCCGTACAATGACGCGCATGAATGCACCTCAAACACGCCTCCTGTCACTCGCGCTCTTCGCCGTTTTCTGCGCGACGCTGACCTGGTGGGTCGTCACGCTCACCGCGCATCGGCCCGGTCCGGCGGCGGCTGCAGCACTTCCGCCTGTCTCGGTCGAACAGGCCGCCACGCTCTTCGGCGGAAAGCTCACGCGCAACACGAATCAGGACGTGCGTCTCTTCGGCATCCTCGCGCTACGCGAAGGCGCCGCGGCAATCATCAGCACCGGCGATGAGCCGCCGCATGCCGTATCGCTCGGCAGCACGATCATGCAAGGCGCGAAACTCTCGGAAGTCCGCACACGCTCGATCATCATCGATCGCAACGGGGCACGTTCCGAAGTATTCCTGCCCGCCAACGCGCCCGGCCCTACCATCTACGTCCGCTAGCTTTCAGCGCGGCCTCGATGCCCGCCCCGCGTTTTCAATGTCCACCGCTCACTGAACCAGATTGTTCAGTTCGATGATCGGCATCATCACCGCCAGCACGATCACGAGCACCACGCCGCCCATCGCGAGAATCAGCAGCGGTTCGAGCAGGCTCGTCAGAAACATCGTCCTTCGTTCGAGTTCGCGCGATTCGCCGTCGGCTGCGCGGTCGAGCATCGTGGTGACATCGCCCGTCGCTTCGCCGGAACGGATCAGGTGAACCAGCACCGGCGGAAACGTCTTCGTATTCCCTAACGCGCGCGACAGCGACGTGCCTTCGCGCACGCGCACGATCGCGTCGTCGATGTTCAGGCGCATCGCCTTGTTGCTGAGCGTTTCGCTCGCGGCCTGCAGTGCGCGCAGGATCGGCACGCCGGCAGCCGTCAGGATGGCGAGCGTGCTCGCGAAGCGCACGGTGTTGTAGCCGCGCACGAGTTTGCCGAAGAGCGGCGCCGTGAGCAGCCAGCGGTCGAACGTGAGACGTGGCCCGGGCTGCGCAAGAATCGAACGCGCGATGTAGATCGCGACCACGAGCGCGATCAGCACCGCCCACCACCAGTGCCGCACGAAACTGGAGAGCGCCATCATCATGATGGTGAGAAACGGCAGTTGTTGCTTCGTGTTCGCGAACACGTTCACGACCTGTGGCACGACGTAACTCAGCAGGAACGTGACGATACCGAACGCGATGATCGTGACGACCGCCGGATACGTGAACGCCAGCACGATCTTCTGCTTGAGCGCGTTACGCTGCTCGATGTAGTCGGCGAGGCGCGACAGCACGAGGCCGAGCCTGCCGGTATGTTCGCCGGCCGAAACGAGCGCGCGATAGATCTCGGGAAAATCGCGCGGATGCTGCGAAAGCGCATTGGCGAGCGAATGACCGCCGAGCACTTCGGCGCGAATCGACGCCATCAGCTCGCGGATGTAGTCGCGCTCGGACTGCTCGGTCAGCACGGAGAGCGCTTCGTCGAGCGGCAGCCCGGCGATCAGCAGGCTCGCCAGCTGTCGCGTGAGAATCGCCTGCTCGCGTTGCGACAGCCGGCGCCCGAGCGACAGACGCTGGTTGCGTTCGCCGCGCGTGCGCGTCGCGGCAGGTTCGACGACGAGCGGCGTCAATCCCTGCGTGCGCAACTGCGTGCGTGCGCCGCGGGCGCTGTCGGCGTCGAGCACGCCTTTTTGCGCCTTGCCGGACGCATCGATCGCTTCGAAGCGGAACGCTGGCATGTGTTTACACTCCGCCCGTCACGCGAATCACTTCCTCGAGCGACGTCAGCCCGGATTCGAGCCAGCGGTCGCCATCCTCGCGCAGCGTGCGCATACCCTGCGCGCGGCCCGTTTCGAGAATTTCCGCATCGGCGGCGTTGCGGTGAATCAGCCCGCGAATCGACTCGTCGACGAGCAGCAGTTCGTACACGCCGCGACGTCCTGCATAACCGGAGTGGCCGCACTTGTCGCAGCCGACCGGATGCCAGCGCACGCTGCCGTCTTCTTCGACGCGTTCTTCCTTGCACGCCGGGCACAGCCGCCGCACGAGCCGCTGCGCGAGCACGCCCAGCAGCGACGACGCGAGCAGATACGGCTCGACGCCCATGTCGGTGAGACGCGTGACCGCCGATGCCGCGTCGTTCGTGTGCAACGTCGCCAGCACGAGGTGACCGGTCAGCGATGCCTGCACCGCGATCTGCGCGGTTTCGAGGTCGCGGATTTCACCGATCATGATGACGTCCGGGTCCTGCCGCAGAATCGAGCGCAACGCGCGCGCGAAGGTCATGCCGATCCGCTCGTTGACCTGCGTCTGGCCAATGCTGGGCAGGTCGTATTCGATCGGATCCTCGACGGTCATGATGTTCGTCGTGGCCGTCTCGAGCCGCAACATCGATGCGTACAGCGTCGTCGTCTTGCCGGAGCCGGTCGGGCCCGTCACGAGCACGATGCCGTGCGGACGCCCGATCAGCCTGTCGAATTTCACGAGCGTGTCGGCGGGCATGCCAAGCGCTTCGAGATTCAGCCGCGCCGCGTCTTTTTCCAGCAGACGCAGCACCGCGCGCTCACCGTGGCCGGTCGGCAGCGTCGAGACGCGCACGTCGACCGGCCGGCCGCCGACGCGCAGCGTGATGCGGCCATCCTGCGGCAGACGTTTCTCGGCGATATCGAGCTGCGCCATGATCTTGATGCGCGAGATCAGCGCGCCGTGCAGCGCCTTCTTCGGACGCACGACGTCGCGCAACGTGCCGTCGACACGAAACCGCACCACCGAAGACGTCTCGAATGGCTCGATGTGAATATCCGACGCCTGTTCGCGCGCGGCCTGCGTAAGGAGCGCGTTGATCATGCGGATGATCGGCGCGTCGTCTTCGGATTCCAGCAGATCCTCGACTTCAGGAATCTCCTGCATCAGGCGCGACAGATCGACTTCGCCTTCCACTTCGCCGACCACCTGTGCCGCGCTGCCATCCTGACGCGCGTACGCCTGATTGATCGCCTGCGCGAGTTCGTCGGCAGACAGGCGCACCACCGAAAGCGCGCCGAAATTGCGCGCGACTTCCGCGAGCGCCGCATCGGTCGTGCGATCGCTGATCCAGACTTCGAGGCCGTCCGCGTGCTGATGCGCGACGAGAATCTGGCCGCTCTTCGCGAAGCCGTACGGCACGAGCCGCGCGGCGAGCGGCGAGGGCGCCTCGCGCTCGCCAGCCGGATCGCCGCCGGGAGCGCGATGCGGTGGCTGGGCAGGCGCCTGCGTCACGGACGCGCTCCCGGCGACTGGATGCTCCGCGCCGCGCCATTCGCCGGCGCGGGAACAGGCGCCGGAGCGGCGGCCGGCGGCGGCGCCATCTGCTGACGACGCATCTGGTCGAGATCGAACAGGTTCAGCGCGGGCGTGCCGCCCTGGCTGGGGCCGATCGGCATCGGCGGAACGACCGGATCATCATTGTCCTTGATCAGGTTGTTGTCCTGTTTGTACGCGCCCTGCACGCCCTGGATGTAGTCATAGCGGTTTGACGTCACGGCCTGCGCTGTGTCCCGATCGTTGATGATCACGGGACGCAGGAACACCATCAGGTTGGTCTTGTTGCGGTTCTTCTGCTCCGAACGGAATAGCTGGCCGATCCACGGGATATCACCGAGCAGCGGCACCTTGCTGTTGCTGACCTGGTAGTTGTCCTGCATCAGGCCGCCCAGCACGATGATTTCGCCGTTATCGGCGAGCACTGTCGACTGGATCGAACGCTTGGTGAACTCGGGGCCCGCCGGATTGGTCGTCGCGTTGGTCGTGCCGTTCACGATCGCCGAGTCTTCCGTGTAGAGCTGCAGCTTGAGAATCCCGCCGTCGGTGATCTGCGGCTTGACGTGCAGCGTCAGACCGACGTCGACGCGGTCGTAGGTATTGAACGCCGAGCTCGCCGTGCCGCTCGTGAGGTTCGAATACGAACCCGTCTGGATCGGTATGTTCGTGCCGACGACGATCTTGGCTTCCTCGTTGTCGAGCGTGATGAGGTTAGGCGTCGACAGCACGTTCGCGTCGGCGGTCTGCGACAGCGCCTGCAACAGCGCGCCGAGTCCCTGCACGCCGAAAATGTTGTGAATCCAGCCGACGTTGAGCCCCTGCTGGAGCTGCTGGCCCGCGAGCGCTCCGGCGAGACCGCCCGTGGCGCCGGTCGCCGCGGCCGCCGCCGTCAGGTTGATGATGCTGTTGCTCGCGCCAGTCGACAGGTTCGTGCCGGCATAGACCGAATTGTTCGCGACCTGCCACTGAATGCCGAGATTGGCGTTCGTGTTCGAGTTGAGCTCGACGATCAGCGCCTCGATATAAACCTGCGCGCGCCGCGCGTCGAGCTGGTCGATCACCGCGCGCAGGTTGCGGTACACCGGCTCGGACGCCGTGATGATCAGCGAGTTGGTCGCGGCGTCCGCCTGGATCATGCCGCCCGGCTGGTTGTCGTCGCTCTTGTCCTTGTCGCCGCCGAGCAGGCCGCCGGAACCGGAATTGCCATTCGCGCCGTATCCTCCGCCACTGCCGCCCATCGGCGAGCCCATCGAGCTGTTTCCGAGTCCGCCCGACGGCAGCGGCGGCGTGCCCGCCGTGCCCGTCGAATTGCTGCCCGACACGCCGCCGCCGCCGTTCTGGTTGAACGAATTCGCTTCATTCGAACCCGACGACGAGCCGGTGTCGCCACCCTTGCCAAGCATCCCGCGCAAGGTCTTCGCGAGCTTTGTCGCGTCCGCGTTGCGCAGCGCCACGACGTGCATGTTGCCGGGCGCGCTGCTCGGCGCGTCGAGCTGCTGGGCGAGTGTCTTCGCCGCCGCGAGCCGCTGCATGTTCGATGCGCGAAGCAGCAGCGAATTGGTGCGCGGATCGGCGGTGACGGACACTTTCAACGTGGCATCCGTGCTGCCGATCGCGCCCGGATCGAGCATCTTCGAAAGCTGCGTCGCGATATCGAGCGCGTTGGCGTTTTTCAGCGGCACGACCAGAATCTGCTGGCCCGCGGCGGTGTCGACACCCGCGATGATCTGCGCGATACGGCGTACGTTGTCCGCGTAATCGGTAACGATCAGCGTGTTATTGGCCGGATAGGCGGCAATCGTGTTGTTCGGCGAAATCAGCGGACGCAGCACCGGTAGCAGGTTGTTCGCCGATTCGTTCTTCAGCTGGAAGACCTGGGTCACCACCTGGTCGCCGCGCGCGGCCGGCGCGTTGCCGACATAGGTCGGCACGCCTTGCAGCTTGGCGTCGGCTTCGGGCACGACCTTCAGCACCCCATGATCCTGAACCAGTGCGAAACCCTGCATTCGCAACGCGGACTGCAACGTCTTCAACGCCTGATCTTCAGGAACGGAATTTTCGGAAACGAGGTTCAGCTGACCCTTGACGCGTGGGTCGACGATGATCGTTTTTCCGGTTGCAGCGCCAATCGCTTTGGCCACCTGGTCGATGTCCGCGTTGACGAAGTTGAGGGTCACCTGTGCGTGTGCGATCTGCGAGGTGATCAATCCAGCAACCAGCAGCGCCGTGGCGACGCGACGCAATGCCATACGATTTCTTCTCATGGAATGTGATGTCAATGCCGACGACAGCCGTCGCCGACGGTCATGCACAGTGGACATGCCGGCCGGGCGCAGCCCCTTCGCCCTGACGCCTGCCGGTCTGCCGGACGCACGCCAATCTGAGGCCCGAAAAAAAATGAACAGTAACAGCTTTTTATGACGACATTCTCACAAAAAGCCCCCCGGCAGTGCGTTTCCTCTAATCGACGCGCGCGTTCGTCAACTTCATGAAAGCCTCTGCGCGACCTCGAACGTCGAATGTCGAAGACATACTCTCCGGAATCTGCAGACTTATGTCGGTTAGCCAACCTTGACCCGTCACAGGCTGCCGGTATGATACGGGCGGTTCCATGCGATGGACGCATCCGGAAAGGCACGGGTTTTCCCCGATGTCGGGCCGCGACGACGGACATCGCATCGTCTCCTCACCGCTATTTGCTTAGTCATCTTGACCGATGAAACCAGCTCTCGTCACTGTCGCTATCGGGCTCTGCGCGTGGTTCGCCGCCGCGCCGGCACGCGCCGACTGCTTTGACGAGGCGGCCAGTTACCAGAAGGTCAATCCGCTCATTCTGCGTGCGATCGCATGGCAGGAGTCGCACAACCGGCCCGACGCCCTGCACAAGAATGCGAACGGTTCGACCGACTACGGCATCATGCAGATCAACTCCGTCCATCTCGCGACGCTGTCGCAATACGGCATTTCTACCGATACGCTGATGCAACCCTGCAAGAATGTCTACATTGCCGCCTGGCATCTGCGACGCCAGATGAACAAATACGGTAATACGTGGAACGCAGTCGGCGCCTACCATTCGGAAACGCCGACGCTACGCGATCAATACGCGAAGCAGATCGCGGCCATTCTCCAGAAGTGGAACCTGCTGCGCTGAGCATTTCGCCGCACGCGGGTTTTCTGCCAGTCTTCCTCGAACGCCAGCCGGCCGGTTGCCGGACGTTGTGCATCGCGCGTCCATGCGTGCACTTGCCGGGCGGCGGATTCGCGCGGCCTCGCGACGTTTGATGCACAATGCGGCTTCGTCCTGCCGCTCGCCCGCACCCCGGTTTTGCGCCCGGCACGCCTTTCTTCTCTTCTCGCTTTCTGACCGCAATGAACCTGTCGCCACTGCCCGTCACCGTGCTCTCCGGTTTTCTGGGCGCGGGCAAGACCACGCTCATCGAACATATCCTCGCGAACGCGGCTGGCCTGCGCATTGCGGTGATCGTCGCGGATGTCGCCGCGATCGAACTCGATGCGACACTCGTGCGCGCGTCCGAAACGACGCACGGCGCGACGCAAAAACGAATCGCGTTGAAAAACGGTAGCGCGTTGATCGCGGCGAGCGACGATCTGCCCGGCGATATCGAACGCGTTGCCGGCGAGCAGCAGTTCGATGCGATCCTCGTCGAAGCGGCGGGCGCCTCCACCGCCATGTCGATTGCGGAAAGCCTCACGTTCGGCGACGGCGAGAACGACGACGACACTCCGCTCGCCGGCATCGCACGGCTCGACACAACTGTGACGATCGTCGATGCGTCGCGTTTTCTGACTGACTTCGCGCGAACCGGTTCACTGGCCGAAGCGGGCATCGTCACGACCGAAGACGACGATCGCACGGTCGTCGAACTGCTTGTCGATCAGGTCGAGTTCTGCGACGTGCTGGTGGTGAACAAGCCGGATCTCGTCAGCGACGAAGCGCTCGCGCGGCTTCAACGCATTCTCACGCACATCAATCCCGGCGCCGTGCAGATCGTGAGCCATTACGCCGATGTCGCGCCTGCCGACGTGCTCGATACACAGCACTTCGACTTCGATGCAACGTCGGGTTCCGCCGGCTGGCTCGTCACGCTCACTGAAGATCACGATCCGCAACCGCACATGAACGCGGATGATGCCGGCGTCAGTACGTTCGTCTATCGCGCGCGCCGTCCGTTTCATCCGGCGCGTCTGTGGGCGCTGCTGCATGAAGAATGGAAGGGTGTGCTGCGCAGCAAGGGCTTTTTCTGGCTGGCCACGCGCAACGAGATCGGCGGCACGCTCTCGCAGGCGGGTGGCACATGCCGGCCTGCGCCCGCTGGCACGTGGTGGGCCGCGCAGGATCGCGGCGAATGGCCCGAAGGCGACGATGAACTGATGAACGAAATCGCCGCCGACTGGTACGGCGATGCCAACGACTTCAGCATCGGCGACCGTCGCCAGGAACTGGTGATGATCGGCGTCGATATCGATGCACCCGCATGGCGCGCGAGACTCGATGCGTGCCTGCTGAACGACGACGAATATGCGTCCGGTCCGGAAGCGTGGAAAGCGTTTGCCGATCCGTTCCCCGCGTGGGATCTCGATGATGACGACGACCACGATCATCACGATCACGACCATCATCATGATCATGGCCACCACCATCACTAGAAACGCAGACGAAAAAAAACCCGCCGATGGCGGGCGTCAACACAAGGCTCTTGAAGCCTAGCGCTTGTTGACTGCGTCCTTGAACGCTTTACCAGCCGTGAACTTGACGGTCTTGGCGGCCGGAATCTTGATGGTTTCGCCGGTCTTCGGGTTGCGGCCCGTACGTGCTGCGCGCTTGCCCGAACCAAAGCTGCCAAAGCCGATCAACTGGACTGCGTCACCCTTGGACACGGCCTTCTTGATCACTTCAAGCAGCGTGTCCAGCGTTTCGCCGGTTTGAGCTTTGCTGGCGCCCGTCTGACCTGCGACGGCGTCGATCAGTTCCTGTTTGTTCATTAAGGTTCCTTTCTGGTTTAGGTTGACACGAACAGCGCGAACGCGCCGATTATACGTGCGCGTGCCGCGCCGTCGAGCAGCGACGGTGACCGGAGCGCTCCGGACAAACGCGTCGCGAAGCTTTTCACGCGACGGCCGTGCTGCCGCTTCCCTGTGCGGCGCCTGCTATGATAGCGCAGCGCAAACCCAATCAGGATAAGGGTTTCGAAGATTTACACGGTTCCTTGCCCGATCGAGTTCCGATTGGACGCGGATTGGGCCTTTTTCCCCCTGGAACGCATCAAACCACTCACGTGGATGGCCTGAACACCGCGCCAGCGTTGGTTTTTGCCAACGCCCGAGCGACGGTATATCGGCGGGTAACCCTTGTAACACGGGCTTTCCAGTGCTTTACAGCACGCTTTGTTCCTCACTCTCGACGTTCTCTTTCTGCCTGCATGACCGAGCCGCTGATCCCTGCCACGCTCGCCTTTCGCGACAACGGCGCGCCATTCTCACGTCAATACGACGACATCTATCACAGCGCGGTCGGCGGTCTTGCCCAGGCCAGGTACGTGTTTTTGCAGGGCAACAATCTGCCCGCACGCTGGCAGGAAAGACGCGTTTTCACGGTGCTGGAAACGGGCTTCGGCATGGGCATCAACTTCCTGATGACGTGGGCCGCCTGGCGCGCCGACCCCTTACGTTGCGAACGGCTGCATTTCGTTTCGGTGGAAAAACACCCTTTTTCAAGGGACGATCTGCATCGCGCGTATGACGCGACGGTTTCCGATCCATCGATCGTTTCTCTTGCACGCACACTTGCCGATGCATGGCCGCCAATGGTTCCGGGTACTCACCGGATCGAATTCGATGAAGGTCGCGTCACGCTGACGCTTGTGTTCGGCGAGGCGGGCGCTACGCTTGCATCGCTCTGGTTACGCGCCGACGCGTTTTACCTCGATGGTTTTGCGCCTGCAAAAAACCCCGACCTGTGGACGCCGCAACTCTTCAGGCAGCTCGCGCGTCTCGCCGGGGACGACGCAACGTTCGCCACGTACACCAGTTCCGGCGATGTGAAACGTGCGCTTTTACAGACAGGTTTCGAGTATCGCAAGGTCGACGGTTTTGGCTGGAAGCGCGCAATGCTGGTTGGACGTTTTGCGCCGCGCTGGCGGGTGCGCCGACATGATCCACCGATGCCGCTTGCTGTCGCTGAACGTCGCGCGGTCGTGATCGGCACCGGTCTCGCGGGTTGCGCGGTGATCGAGCGGCTCACCGCGCGCGGCTGGCATGTGAGTTCGCTCGAACGACACGATGGCATCGCGCGCGAAGCATCTGGCAATCCCGCGGGCGTGTTTCATCCGATGCTCTCGCGCGATGACAGTGTCGCGTCGCGCATCACGCGCGCGGGCTTTCTTTATGCATTGCAGCGATGGTCGGCACTCGCCGATGCAGGCCATCCGCTCGCGCGGGGCACTTCAGGACTTCTTCAGCTTGCAGGGAACGACGACGAAGCACGTGCGATGTCGGCATCGCTCGCTTCGTTTGCGTGGCCGTCCGGGTACGTCACGCCGGTGTCCCGCGACGAAGCACGACGGCTCGCGAACGTGGACGTAGCGAACGGCGGCTGGTTCTTCCCGGAAGGCGGCTGGATCGAACCCGCGACGCTGTGCGCTGCGCAATGCGCAGCCGCGGGTTCGCTGCTCGACCGGCGCTTCGGCGTGAACGTCGCGCGCATCGAACGGGACGGCGATCAGTGGAACGTGTTCGATGACAGCGGGCGGATCGTCGAGCGGGCGCCTGTTGTCGTTGTTGCGAACGCACATGATGCCGCTCGCATTGCCGGGCTGCGTTACGCGACGACACACAGCGTGCGTGGCCAGCTGACCGTATTGCCGTCGGGTACGGTGCCGGGACTGCATCTGCCCGTGATCGGCGAGGGTTACGCGGTTCCGCTCGCGAGTGGCCTCACGCTGACCGGCGCGACCTACGACCTCGACGATCCCGATACCTCATTACGCGCAAACGGACACGCCGAAAATCTGGTGCGCCTCGCGCAGATGCTGCCCGGACTCCATCACGCAATCGATCCGCTCAAGGCTGAAGCGCTCGATGGCCGCGTCGCGTTTCGATGTGTGGCGCCGGACCGCATGCCGATGATCGGCATGCTTGCCGATGAAGCGGAAGCCGCGAACCAGGCCGACCGTCTTCGCGGTGCATGGCCGCTTGATTTGCCACGCACACCGGGTCTTTTCTGCGCATTTGCGTATGGCTCGCGTGGACTGGTGTGGGCTGCGCTGGGAGCGGAACTGATCGCGTCCCAGATCGAAGGTGAGCCCTGGCCAATCGAACGTGACCTCGCCGAATCCATCGATCCCGCGCGTTTTCTGCTTCGTGCGTTGCGGCAAGGGACCGTTCGATAGCATGGTCATGCGAAAAGTTATCCACGTCTGTCTGTGGATAACCGTGAGAAAAGCGGCATCAACTCATGTGGACCCGATGTGGACGTAAAGGGGACAACTCTCGCGGCGCGTCTTTATCGGAAAAGTTGTTCATCGAAGCCCGCGAGACCCGCACATGCTGTGCGTGCGGTTATGCGTTTTCTAACGTGATGATCTGCTTCGGTAAACACAGGTTATCCACAGAAATGCGATGCCTTTGTTAACTGTTACTACGTATACATACAGGTAAACATATAAACAAAGGAGCCTGGGCGTTCGCACCGGATCAAACCTGAAACCGCAAAACCCAAAACGGCCTCGACGCAAAAAGGCGGCGTCCAGGCATTCACACCATTTCGATCAACGGACTTCACCCGGAAACGCCTCACGCTATACGCGGACGAGTCCTCAAAACGGTCGTTTTTTCCTGTCTTCATAAAGTTAACGTACGTTTTACCGCTTTGCCTTCACGTTAGGGCCTTTTCGGTCAACTCAGAAAAACCTGTGGCACAATCGCCGTTCTTCATGCGCACGCCTCGTTCCATCCAGGGTGCGCATTCACGGAACGGTTGCCGGTCAACAACAATCTGATTCACAGGTCGACGGCGTTCGTACACATGTGTCTGGCAAGCTGCCTGAATACACACGCGGGCTTCGCCGTCCGCAGTCAATCGGTCTTCGCGCAACCGCCTCAGTTTTTACCCGATCGACAATCTGCAACGCCCGTCGGCGCAGCGCCATATCGATAACGAACGTCATATCGATAACGAACGCGATCGCGACCACCAGTGCGAGCCGCGTTCACTCCGTCACCGGGACGTTTGCCGGTTCTCGCCGCATGGTTGTTACTGCAAAGGAGAAGCCACCACGATGAAGTCGGCGTTTTCATTTTTCCCGACCCTGCCGTTTGCGCCCGACGCGATCTTCTGGGCCGGTCTCGCGCTGCTTGCGGCCGGTCTGTGCGGAGAACTCTGCTATCGCGCATGGCATTTGCCGCGTATCTCCGGCTATGCCGTGATCGGCCTGATTGCCGGATCGGCTGGCTTCGGTGTGATCGACGCCAGTTCCGGCACGGCGCGTCCACTGCTCGATGTCGCGCTCGGCCTCCTGCTGTTCGAGCTCGGCAGCCGTCTCGATCTGCGCTGGATTCGCCGCAACCCGTGGCTGATTCTCTCGAGCATCGCCGAGTCGACGCTCACGTTCGCGCTCGTCCTCGCCGTGCTGCTGTTCCTCCAGGTGCCGACGATGGTCGCGATGGTGCTCGCGGCGATCGCGATGGCCACGTCGCCCGCGATGGTGATCCAGCTGAAAACCGAACTGCGTGCCGAAGGGCAGGTGACGCAACGTCTGATGACGTTGACCGCGCTCAACAGCATGTATGCGGTGGTGATCGAAAAGCTCGCGTCGAGCTGGCTGCATCAGGAGGTGTACGGCAACGCGCTCGCCACGATCCTGCAACCGCTTTACCTGCTGATTGGCTCGTTTGTTCTGGCGTTCGCGCTCGCGCGCGCGTGCAATTTCTTCTATCGACGCATGAACATGCAGGATGAACATTCGTTCGTCGCATTGTTCGGTCTGGTGCTGCTCGCGATCGCAATTGCGCATCTGTTCAAGCTGTCGACGATCCTGAGTCTGCTGGCTGCGGGCATCATCGTGAAGAATCTGGAAGCCCGCCCGCAATTGTGGCCGCAGCATTTCGGCACGGCCGGGTGGCTCCTGACCGTGATCCTGTTCGTGCTGACGTTGACGTCGTTCGAATGGAAAGACATCGCGCTCGGCGGTGTCGCGGCACTGGGCCTGATTGTTGCGCGTCTGGTCGGCAAGCTGGTCGGCGTGCTCGCGTTCGCGAAGCCGAGCGGCCTGAACTGGAAGCAGGGCGTGGCGCTCGGGCTATCGCTTTCGCCGATGTCCGCGCTCGCGTATCTGCTCGTCGACGATACCTACGACCTGTATCCGAATTTCGATCCGCAGCTACGTGCCGTCGTGATGTGTTCGATTGTCGTGCTGCAGCTTGTCGGGCCGTGGCTCGTCTATCGCAGCCTTGCTCTTGTGGGAGAACGCCGCGAGTAGTCGTTCGCGTGGAGCAAACCTGAATTCACAACGATTGCGGCCGGCCGGCGCTCAGGCGCCTCGCCGGTCCAGTCAGCCAATCCAAGGGACGTCATGTCACTCGAACCCTTTGTCGACTCGAAACCGTTCACTTTCGGGATCGAGCTCGAAATGCAGATCGTCAATACCCATGACTATGATCTGACCAAAGCCGGCAGCGATCTTCTTCGCCTCATCAAGGACGAACCGATTCCCGGCAACATCACGCCGGAAATTACCGAGAGCATGATCGAGCTGTCGACGGGCATCTGCACGACGCACGAGCAGGCTGTGACCGACCTGCACACGATCCGCGATACGCTCGTCGCCGCGGCCGACAGGCTGAACGTCGGGCTGTGTGGTGGCGGCACGCACGCGTTCCAGCAGTGGAGCGACCGGCAGATCGTCGATACGCCGCGCTTCCAGTACCTGTCGGAGTTGTACGGCTACCTGGCAAAGCAGTTCACCGTGTTCGGCCAGCACGTGCACATCGGTTGCCCCGATCCGGACAGCGCGCTGTTCCTGCTGCATTCGATGTCGCGCTTCATTCCGCATTTCATCGCGTTGTCGGCTTCGTCGCCGTTTGTGCAGGGCGTCGATACCGGCTTTCATTCCGCGCGTCTGAATTCGGTGTTCGCCTTCCCGCTGTCGGGCCGCGCGCCGTTCGTGCTGACGTGGGACAGCTTCGAAGAGTATTTTTCGAAGATGGTTCACACCGGTGTCGTGAACAGCATGAAGGATTTCTACTGGGACATCCGGCCGAAGCCCGGTTTCGGCACGATCGAAGTCCGCGTGATGGATACGCCGATGTCCGTCGACCGCGCCGCTGCGATTGCCTGCTACATCCAGACGCTTGCGCGTCATCTGCTGCTCGACAAACCGCTGATACCGAAAGAAGACGATTACCTCGTCTACACGTTCAACCGGTTCGAAGCCTGCCGCTTCGGTCTGGCCGGCACATGCATCGATCCGCAGACGGGCGAGCGCCGTACGATTTCCGAGGACATTCTCGCCACACTCGATCGCATCGCGCCGCACGCCGACGCACTGGGATCCGGCAACGCGCTGGCCGAAGTCGGCGCGATCGCGCGCGGTCAGGTCAACGATGCGACGTGGCTGCGCAGCGTGTTCTCGCAAGAAAAGTCGCTGCATGAAGCGGTGCGGCAACAGTGTCTGCAATGGCGGGCGTGATTTTTCGCCCGCAGCCTGTTGTCGTCACGTGACGGAACCCGCTTTTTGCGGGTTTTTTTTCGACTTTCATTTTCCAGCCAGGGCTTCCCCAGCTTTATTCAATGTTTACGTATACATCTGTAGTAATAGTTAACAAGCACGGGCTTCATCTGTGGACAACGAAGGAATTCCCTGCAAAGTCAATGGATTGCGTAAACCACAACCGTGCGGATCCGATGGGTGTCTTCACCGGGAAGTGCGGATAACTTCATCCACCCTGGAGGCCCTGGTTCCAGTTATCAAGAATCGGTGCACACCCATTTCATGGGATATCCCGGGGTTATCCACAGCACGCACTGGATAACTTAGCTGTACGATTGGCCGCACTCGCATAGAATGTCGGTTTTGACGCTGTGACGTGGTCGCGTCGCCCTGTTCGAAGAAACACGGCTGACGGTTCACAGCGAAATGAAAGAGTGTTGCTGCACAACGCGCCCTAACAGGCGTGCAAAGCAGAATATTTTTGAGATAGTTAGAATCGGCCCGCCTTTCCCGGATGGGACCGTCCCCACACAGGCTGCCGGCGTGTTTATCGCCGAAGGCCAACCACGCGGCAGCATGCTGTCATTAACGAACGAAAGATTATGAGCGAAGGCGTCTACGGAGAGCAGGCAACCGGGCGGGTGACCCACACCTTGCTGCGACTGAGCACGGCCATGCGAAGCCAGGCATGGGAATGGGCGGAAGGCGCGGGTCTCACGCCGACCCAGGGTGAAATTCTTGTCTTGCTGATGCAGCGCAAGGGTCCGATGCGTCTCGGCGAAATCGCACGCGAGACGGCGTTGACCGCCGCCACCACCAGCGATGCGGTCAGCACGCTTGAAGGCAAGGGTCTCGTCGAAAAGCGGCGTGCACTCGACGACGGCCGCGCACTCGCCGTGCGTCTGACGGCACGTGGCCGGACGGCGGCAAAGCGCGCGGCGCAATGGCCTGATTTTTTGTCGAGGGCAGTCGGCACGCTGAAGGACGACGAACAGGCCGTGTTCTATCGCACGCTGCTGAAGACGATCCATCAGCTCGAAGCGCAGGAAACGATTCCACCGCATCGCATGTGTCTGTCGTGCACGCATTTTGTTCCGAGCAGGAATCCGAAGAAGACGCCGCATTACTGCGCGCTGCTCGAGCTGAAAATGTCGGATACGAATGTGCGTCTGGACTGTACTGTCCACGAAACCGCCGACGTCGCGACACAGAAGAAAATCTGGAAAATCTTCGCGCAGTAAGCGCGAACCTGCCGTGCCGCACGGCGGGTTGGCGGGGAACGTGCCTGTATCGGGCGTCGTTGTCCGTTGCGAACCGGCCTGCGGTACGGTAGCGTCGCCCGGCAATGCACGGGCCGGATCGTTATCTTCGAGTCTATTTCGGGAACAGGAACTGCCGATGAATCACGAAGTTCTGGCCATTCGCCATGTGCACTTCGAAGATCTGGGCAGCCTCGAACTCGTGCTCGGCGAGCGCGGGCGTCCGGTGCGCTATCTCGATGTCGGCCGTGGACGCATCGAGGCGCCGGATCCGGTGGCGTCTTCGCTGATGGTTATCCTCGGCGGCCCGATCAATGCATGTGACGACGCGCATTACCCGACGCTGATTCCGCTCGTATCGATGATCGAACGGCGCATCGCCGCCGGTCTGCCGACACTCGGCATCTGCCTTGGCGCGCAGCTGATCGCGCGGGTGCTGGGTGCGCGGGTCTACGCAGGCACCCGGCCTGAGATCGGCTGGGCACCGCTCGCGCTCACCGACGCCGGCCGCGCGTCGCCGGTTCGTCATCTGGACGGCGCGCAAACGTCGATGTTTCACTGGCACGGCGATACCTTCGATCTCCCCGCGGGCGCCACGCGTCTCGCTTCCACGCCTGACTGCGAAAACCAGGCGTTCGCGTGGGGCGGCCATGTGTTCGGCCTGCAATGTCATCCGGAAATTCGCGCCGACCGCTTCGAGCCATGGCTGATCGGCAACGCGTCGGAAATCGGTGGAACCGACGGCGTCGACGTGTTGCAGTTGCGCGCCGATACAGCCCGTTTTGGTCCGCGTCTTGAAGAAGCGTCGCGCGCGATGTTCAACGAGTGGCTCGACCACGTGGAGGCGAAATCATGAGCGGTGTTGTGGTTCGCGTCGATGCCGTGTTGACGGGCGTCATCGCGCCGCTCGGTGAGCATGGCAAAGAGCGCATGGTCGGCAAGGGCCAGGAGCACGACACCTGACGCCACGGCGGTAGCCGGGTTTCAGTCCGCTTTCTGCGTGGTCTGCTGTCTACCCCTCTGCAGCGAACGACACGCGGTGCTATGCTCGATCGCTCTTTGTCCTCCATCGCGAGAACCTATGAGTGCGCTCTTCTCTCCGCTCACGCTGCGTGGCGTGACGCTTCGTAACCGTATCGTCGTGTCCCCGATGTGTCAGTATTCCGCCGAACGCGGCGAGGCCAGCGAGTGGCACATGATCCATCTGGGCCACCTCGCGCTGTCCGGCGCAGGGCTCCTGTGTATCGAAGCGACCGCCGTCGAACCGGACGGTCGCATCACACCCGCCGATCTCGGATTGTGGGACGACGCCACCGAAGCCGCGCTCAAGCCCGTCCTCGCCGCAATCCGCAAGCACTCGCATGTGCCCGTCGCGATGCAGCTCTCGCATGCCGGCCGCAAGGCATCGAGCCATGTGCCATGGGCTGGCGGCCAGCTGATTCCGGTGGCCGAAGGCGGCTGGCTGCCGCATGCGCCTTCCGCGTTACCGCACAAGGCCGGCGAAGAGCCGCCGCTTTCGCTCGACAACGCAGGGCTCAACCGGATTCGCGAAGCGTTTGCCGCTTCGGCGCGTCGTGCGGCGCGACTCGGTATCGATGCGCTTGAAGTGCACGCGGCGCACGGCTATCTGCTGCACCAGTTTCTCTCACCGGTCGCGAACCAGCGTACCGATGAATACGGCGGTTCGCGCGAGAACCGCCGGCGTTTTCCGCTGGAGATTTTCGATATCGTGCGGGCTGCGTTTCCCGCCGACAAACCCGTCGGCATACGTGTGTCGGCAACCGACTGGGTTGAAGGCGGCATCACGCTCGAAGACACCATCGCGTTTGCGCACGAGTTGAAAAAGCGGGGTTGCGACTGGATCGATGTGTCGTCGGGCGGTGTGTCGCCGCTGCAGAAGATTCCGCTGGAACCGGGCTATCAGGTGCCGTTCGCGCAGGCCGTGAAGAAAGCCACGGGCCTGACGACGATCGCGGTCGGACTGATTACCGATGCGCGGCATGCCAGCGAACTCGTCGAATCGGGCGACGCCGATCTCGTCGCGATGGCGCGTGCGATGCTCTACGACCCGCGCTGGCCGTGGCATGCGGCCGCGCAACTCGGCGCGACCGTCGAGGCGCCGCCGCAATACTGGCGCTCGCAACCGCGCGACCAGAAGGCGCTCTTCGGCGAGACGACGCTCGGGCAACGCTGACCCGCAACGAAGACGAAGGACGATGGATGGTTTTTGGCGGTTGAACGAAGCCGTCTCTAACGTGTACGATGCCGGTTGTGGCGCATGGGCGTCGCAGGGCTACGCGGCGCCGGTATGGCGCCGCGTTTGCTATCCACGCCAGAAAAACCGGCAGATTCCCCGCTTTACGGGAGCAACTGCATGTTCACCTTCAGTTCTTCACAAGGATTCATTCAATGAGTTCACGCAGGATCGCTGTGCGCCGTTCGGGTGTGCACGGCAAAGGCGTGTTTGCCGTGGAAGCAATCGCTGCCGGCGAACGGTTGATCGAATACAAGGGTGAGCGGATCACGTGGAAAGAAGCGTTGCGTCGTCACCCGCACAATCCGGACGAACCGAATCACACGTTCTATTTCGCGCTCGATAGCGGCCGTGTGATCGACGGCAAGGTCGACGGCAACAGCGCGCGCTGGATCAACCATTCGTGCGCGCCGAACTGCGAAGCCGAGGAAATCGACGGCCACGTGTACGTTCACGCGCTGCGGGATATCGAGGCCGGCGAAGAACTGTTCTACGACTACGGCCTCGTGATCGACGCCCGTCAGACGAAGAAACTGAAGAAGGAATACGAATGCCGTTGCGGCGCGCGCAAGTGCCGCGGCACGATGCTGGCCGCGCCGGACAAGGCGGAAAAGAAAGCGAAGAAGAAAAAGTGAACGACGGGCGGCGCGACATCAGCGCGGCCGCCCGGCACTCACATATCGACCGGCGCCCTGTGCGCCGGTTTTTTTGTCACGCGCTCCGGCACGTCGCGTTCGCCGGCGACGGTATCGGCGACAACCGGAATGCGCACGATGAAGCGGGCGCCGCCCTCGTGCGCGTCTTCGTAATGCACGCCGCCGCCGTGCAGCACCATGATGTCGTGGACGATCGCGAGGCCCAGACCCGCGCCGCCGTCGACGCCCGTATCGCTCTGTCCGTCGCCGCGGAAAAACCGCTTGAAGAGTTCCGCCTGCTGTTTCGGCGGCACGCCCCCGCCGTTGTCTTCGACGACGATTTCCGCCATCGTCCTGCCGTCAACTCGTACCTGTGAGACGCTCACTGTGATGCGTCCGCCGTCATAACGCACAGGCGGAACGTATTTCAACGCGTTATCGAGCAGATTTGCGATCACTTCGTGCAGCAGCACCGGATTGCCGCGCGCGATCAGCGGGTGGTCGTTGGTCGGATCGTCCAGACGCTGAAAGCCGAGATCGACGTGAACCGCGAGTGCGCGCGGTACCCATTCCGCGCCGGTTTCGAACGCGAGCGCGGCCATGTCGACGTTCACGAAGCGCGCCGCCTGTTCGCCCGGCTCCGCGCGCGCGAGCGACAGCAGCTGGTTCGACAGCCGGACCGCGCGATTCGCGGCGGCGCGCAGTTCATGCACGGCGGCGAGCACCTGCTTCGGCTCACGCGCGATGGCGGCCTGCTCCGCGTGCAGCTTGACCGCAGTCAGCGGCGTGCGCAGCTGGTGTGCGGCGTCGGCGATGAATTTGCGCTGCGAATCGAGTGCGGTTTTCAGGCGGTCGAGCAGACCGTTCAGCGCGCTGGTGAGCGGCCGGATTTCGATCGGTACGAAGGTTTCGTCGACCGGTTCGAGCGATGTGTGCGTCTGCCGGTTCAGTGAATCGGCGAGATCGGTGAGCGGATTGAGCTGCTGGTTGACGACGCGCCACACGATCACCCAGCCGGCGAGCAGCAACAGCAGCAGCGGCATCATGATCGCGACGAGAAACTCAGCGGCGATGCGGAAACGATGATGGACCGGCTGGCCGACCTCGACGACGATCGGATTGCCCTGCGGCTGGTTCACGCGCACCTGCGCGACACGCACGCTCGTGCCCTCGTGCTGGGCCTCGAATACATACGCGTAGTGCAAGCGGCGTACGCTCGTGCCTTGCAGCGGCAGTTTGGGATCGCCGGCAATTTCGGTTTCGCCGTTGCTGATGCGATAGACGAGCTGTTCGACCGGATCGGAGAACATCGCCTGCGCGAGCGGCGGCACGGTGATCGACGCATCCGGGCCGGCGATCTGCACCTGACGCGAGATGGCCGTGGCAAGATCAGCGAGTGAACGGTCGACGACATGCTGCGTGTACTGCCATGCAAGCCAGTAAGCGATGAGCCCGCTCATCAGCGCGAGCAGCGAAAGAGGAGCAGCGAGGCGGCGCAGCAGCGAGCGCCGCAGGCTGTTCGCGACCGGATGGGGCATGGTCGAACGCGCAAAAGAGATCAACGCGGATCAGATTACTCCTCGTCCGCGAAAAAAGCCGGGTTTGGCCGGATGTCCCGATTCAACAGGACGCCCGGCGATCGGCCCGGCCCAGTCATGCCGCCCGAAAAAGCGCGGTTACGCAGCCTGGCGAATTTCCTGCAGCAGATAGCCGAAGCCGCGCACCGTGACGATTTCCACACGGCAGGCTTCGAGCTTTTTGCGCACCCGGTGCACGTAGACTTCGATCGCGGTGTCGCCGAGATCGCCGCCGAAGTGCGTCAGGTGATCCTGCAGTTGCGCCTTGCTGACCACGCGGCCGTGGCGCAGCAGCAGCATTTCCAGCACCGCGAATTCGCGCGGCGACAATTCGAGCGGCTTGTCGTCGTTGAAGATGCGGCGGTCGACGCCCGACAGACGCACACCGCCCAGCGAGACTTCCGGACGTGGCATGTCGCCGTGCGGGCCGCTGCGGCGCATTACCGCACGGATACGCGCTTCGAGTTCGGCAGGTTCGAACGGCTTCAGCATGTAGTCGTCGGCGCCGGAATTGAGGCCCTGAACGCGGTCGTTCAACTCGTCGCGCGCGGTCAGCACGATCACCGGCGTGTGACGGTTGCTCTGGCGGAAACGCGAGAGCAGCGTCATGCCGTCGATGCCCGGCAGACCGAGATCGAGGATCACGAGTTCGTGACGGTTTTGCGTGAGAGCCTGTTCGGCGAAAATGCCGTCGTGGACCATGTCGACCGTGAAGCCGGCTTGTTCGAGGCTACTTTGGATGCCGCGTGCGATGGGGCGGTCATCTTCGATCAGAAGGAGTCGCATGGATTTCGCTCAAGTACAATGGGTTTAGGCGTATCGTGCATGCGTTCGCCGGAGCGCCTGCTGCACAGCTTGTGCGGCGTTGCCGTGCGATGCGGTCATCGATTGATCACGAAAGCCATGTCCGTCATTACGATCAACGAACTCGAAGCCGCGATCAACTTCTGGCGCAGCCGCTCACCTTCGAGCGGCGACGAACTCAGCCTGTGCAAGGAGGCAAGCGCGCTCTCCAGGCCGTATGCGCAGATGATTGTACAGCGAGAGACCTGGCTCGCACCGGAACGTTTGGACGCGATTGCCCGGGAGGCCTGGGATTCTTACGTGCGCCTTAAAAACGGCCTGTAGAAGTGAAGGTTTGGTGGCCTGAATACCTGCAAAACCCTTTCATCAACCATGTTCCGGCGGGTTTCCCCTGCCCCGGAGCGGTTTTTCGCTTTTTGCTTCACGAGTGCCGGGTTGACTTTGCGATGCCGTCGATGAAGCGGGCCAGCGCGATATCGCGCCCGGTCACGCCGTTCGCCTCGTGCGTGGACAGCGTGATGTCGACCTTGTTGTAGACGTTGAACCACTCGGGATGGTGGTCCATTTCCTGTGCCTTGATCGCGACGCGTGTCATGAAGCCGAACGCCTCGTTGAAGTCGGCGAACTGGAGACTGCGCGCGATCGCGTCGCGTCCCTCGGCGACCTGCCAGCCGTCCAGCTGGCTCAACTCTGTTGCGCGTGCTTCGGACGTCAGTTTCTGGATCATCGGGAATACCTCGCTCGCCAGGTTGTAAGCGCGTGGGCGCCGTGGCGCCGCGCGTGGGTGAGACTATTTTTTCACGGATAGCGAGGCGCTGCTGAACGCGGCGTCATGCGCCCGGACGTCACCGTAGAGAAGGGTGGAAATGGCGCAAACATGGCGACATAGATGATGTTTATGCAATAATTATGCATAAAATTGCTGTTTAATGCGGAGAACGATCATGCTCGAACTGGATCACTTTGATCTGGCGCTTCTGGAAGTGCTGCAGCGCTTTGGACGCGCGACGCACCAGCAGCTTGGCGAGCAGATACCGCTGTCGCCATCGCAGATCGGCCGGCGGCTGCAGCGACTCGAATCGGCGGGTGTGATCGACGGCTATCGCGTCGTGTTGCGGCCCGAGAAGCTCGGGCTCGGCGTCACCGCATTCACCAGCCTGAAACTGAAGCATCACGGCGATTCGATCATCGAGCAGTTCCAGCAGCAACTCGACGTGCTGCCGGAAGTGCTGGAATGCCACGCCGTGGTGGGCGATGCGGATTATCTGCTGCGAATCGTGGCGCCCGATCTGAACGCGTTGTCATCGTTTGTGATGAAGAAGCTGATGCGCGTGCCCGGCGTCGACAGCGTGCGCTCCAATATCGTGCTCACCACGTTCAAGCGCAATGGGCCGCTGCCGCTCGGCCATCTTTCGCCAGGCGCGCCCGCTGCGCCCGCCACGTAACCGGGCGGGCGTTTCAAGGGTGGCCAGGCCGCTTCGGGTCACCTTCAACGGGCGGTTTCCAGCCCGGTTTCCAGCTCGGTTTCCAGATTAAGCAGGTCCACGTAGGAGACCGGCACAAGATCCGCTTCCGGCACACCGAGCTTCGCGAACAGCGCGTGCGCTTCGGCTTCGCCGCCTGCTTCGTCGTCGTCCTGCGCGAGCACGACCTCCAGTTCGATGAAATCGCCCAGACCGTCGACGCGGTCCAGATGAATCCGCGTGCGTCCCGTCAGATACACGTGGCGTTCTTTCGTGACGATGCCGCGTGTGGTCAGGGCCGTCGCCAGCAATGAGTGCATCGCTTCGGCATTCGTGACCGGGCTGCGCGTGTAATACGAAGCCTTCGGGCCGTCGCGGTCGTCGCGCTGATAGAAGATCAGTTCGGCGGGCGTGCCGTCGTCGAACTGGCGCAGCTTCAGACGTCCACGCGGCACGTCGTAGAAGAAGTCCTGCTGGCGGAAGATCAGCGGCGCGTCCGGCGAAAGCTGTGCGGCGCGTTCGCGTAGTTCATCGAACTGTCTGGCGCGGGCTTTGATCTCGATGTTGCGGGCCATGTGAGACTCCTGTCGAAAGATAGGGCGAGCGGCGACTTCACGTCATTCGGTGAAGCGCGTCGGGATGGGCCAACGGAGAGGCGGGAAAAAGACGGCCATTGCGCGGTGCGCAAAACACGAATCTAGCAAAAAGCGCGTGACACTGTCTTTACATCACCCGGTGCGGCGGAAGCTGTCATGAGGAGCGCTCATATCGTCCACTGCTGCTCGATCAGCTTGATGGCGGCGGCGATGGCCGGTTCGTCCTTGCGGCTCGCGAGCGAGATGAACGTGAGTTCGGTAGGCACCGTGATGCCCTCCACGATCGTCAGCGCGTGGGCGTGCGCCTCGGCGATTGCCGTGGCGTCGCGGGCGAGCGTGAGTCCGACGCCCGATTTGACGAGATCGAGCATCGACGGCTCCTGATCGACTTCAGCCACTTTCACTGGCTTGACGCCGGCTTCGCCGAACAGATGCGACAGCAACCGGTTGTGCGCCGACGCCGGCGGCGTCCAGATCCACGGCAGCGCGGCGAGCGCGCGCCAGTCGCGCGCGCCCTTGACGCGGTCTTTCCAGCCCGGGGGCGCGAGCACACGATACTTGAAGTGCGTCAGCGTGAGCGTGTGGAACGCCGCTTCGCTGCGACTTCCTTCGTCCGCAGGCTGGCCGATGTAATAACCGACGTCGAGTTCGCCCGCGAGAACCTGGTCGCGCACCCAGCCTGACATACCGTGACGCAGCGCGGTTTCGATATGCGGCCAGGTTTCGACGAGCTGCCGGAGAAAGCCGCCCAGCCGCAGGAATTCCGGATCGAGGATGGTGCCGATGCGCAGCCGGCCGCGCACTTCGTGGCGCAGCGCGGCGGCGGCGCGCTGCACATCGCTCGCCGCGTTGAGCGTGCGCTCCGCGTGCGGCAGCAAAGCCTGACCGTCGCGGGTCAGCGTGAGTCCGTGCGATGTGCGCGTGAAGAGCGACACGCCGAGCGTTTCCTGCAGATGCTTGATCTGCAGGCTGACGGCGGGTTGGGTCAGATGCAGTTGCACGGCCGCGCGCGTGAGATTGCCCTCGCGCGCGACGGTAACGAATGCCCGGAGCAGAGTCAGGTCCATATCCTGATATTAGCCTGTCTTATATCGCAATTGAGCATAACTCATTGGATTTAGGGTGCCGGGGGCGTTTACGCTTCGGTGAACCGTGCGTGCAATGCATGCGTGCCGATTTTCATCCAGGAGAAAAGATATGAGCGAGACAGACCAGGGCGCCCGCGTTCGCGCGCTGACCCACGTTATTAATGGGCGCATGGCTGAAGGCAAGAGCGGTCGCTTTGCCGACGTATTCAATCCGGCGCTTGGCAGCGTGAGCGCGCGTGTTCCGCTTGCGAGCGTGGCGGAGGTCGATGCCGCCGTGGCTGCCGCGAAGGCTGCGTATCCGGCGTGGAGCGCGACAGCGCCCATCAAGCGCGCCCGCGTTCTGTTCCGGTTCAAGGAGTTGCTTGACCGTCACCACGATGAGCTGGCGGAGTTGATCACGCGTGAACACGGCAAGGTGTTTTCCGACGCGAAGGGCGAGGTGATGCGCGGCATCGAGATTGTCGAGTTCGCGTGTGGCATTCCGAATCTGCTGAAGACCGACTTCACCGACCAGATCGGCGGTGGCATCGACAACTGGAATCTGCGTCAGCCGCTGGGTGTGGTGGCGGGCGTGACGCCGTTCAACTTCCCGATGATGGTGCCGAGCTGGATGTTCCCGGTTGCGATTGCGTGCGGGAATACGTTCGTGCTGAAGCCGTCGGAGCGCGATCCCTCGGTTGCTGTCCTGCTTGCTGAACTGTTGAAGGAAGCCGGTTTACCGGATGGCGTATTCAACGTCGTTCATGGCGACAAGGTTGCCGTCGATGCGCTGCTGCAGCATCCCGATGTGAGCGCGCTTTCGTTTGTCGGTTCGACGCCGATTGCCGAATACATCTACACGGAAGGCACGAAGCGAGGCAAGCGCGTGCAGGCGCTGGGTGGTGCGAAGAACCATCTGGTTGTGATGCCGGATGCCAATCTCGACCAGGTTGTCGATGCGTTGATCGGTGCCGCGTATGGATCGGCGGGTGAGCGCTGCATGGCGATTTCGGTTGCGGTCGCGGTGGGACACATTGCCGACGACCTGATCGAGCGGCTGACACCGCGCGTGAAGGCGCTGAGGATTCGCAACGGGATGGATTCAGAGGCTGAGATGGGGCCGCTCGTGACGTCGGCGCATCGCGCGAAGGTTGCGGGATTTATCGAAGCGGGCGTTGCGGCTGGCGCGAAGCTTGTGGTGGATGGACGTGGACATCAGGTCGATGGTCATGAGGCGGGGTTTTTCCTCGGCGGGACCTTGTTCGACGATGTGCAGACCGACATGACGATTTATAAGGAAGAGATTTTCGGTCCCGTGTTGTGCGTGGTTCGGGTGCCGGATTTTGCTTCTGCTGTTGCGTTGATCAACGCGAACGAGTTTGCTAATGGTGTGTCGTTGTTTACCTCCGACGGCGGTGTGGCCCGTGCTTTTTCGCGGCAGATCGAGATCGGGATGGTCGGGATTAATGTGCCTATTCCTGTGCCGATGGCATGGCACTCGTTTGGTGGGTGGAAGCGGTCGCTGTTTGGTGATCACCATGCTTATGGGGAAGAAGGCGTGAGGTTTTATACCCGCTACAAGAGCATCATGCAGCGGTGGCCTGACAGTATTGCCAAGGGTGCTGAGTTTACGATGCCGGTGGCCAAGTAGAGGGTCTGGTTTTGTTGTTGTCGTTGTTGTTGGCCTTTCCTTGTATTGGTGTTGGTCTATTAGTGTTGCCCCTGTGCGGGGCGGCACTTACTTTTCTTTGTCTTCCAAAGAAAAGTAAGCAAAAGAAAGGCGCTTCGACAACTCATCTTTTCCCGGTGTGTCATCGTTGGGGAATGGCAACCCATGAAGTGTCGCCCCCGCACTTCATCCGGCATCGGTCCCCGCGCGATTCAGTCCCGCGCGCGTTCCATGCTCGTGACAAGGCTGTCATTCATCCCGCTTCGCACTGCGTGCGCTGCGGTGCGGTCGGTCAAAGTGATGTTTTTGCAGCGCGAGGTGTCGAGTATTAGCAGTTGCGGTTGCATGGGAAGGTTATGCCGATCGGCGACACGCGAAGCGTGGAGTCGGGTGGATGACGGCTTTGTCATCTGCGCTGAACGCGCGCGAGATGGAATCGCGCGGGGACCGATGTCGTGTGAAGTGCGGGGGCGACACTTCATGGGTTGCCATTCCCCGCGTGTGACACCCTTGGAAAAGATGAGTTGTCGAAGCGCCTTTCTTTTGCCTACTTTTCTTTGGCAAGGCAAAGAAAAGTAGGTGCCGCCCCGCACAGGGGCAACGCCAATAGACCGACGCGAATACAAGGAAAGGCCAACAAAAAATAACCACGCGCTGCGGCAAAAAACCCCATCGGTATGTCGTGAACGGCGACCCGAACAAGGAACGACTGGGTGACCACCATGAATGAAGAAACAAACCATCGCGTGCTGGAAGGCGAATTCGACTACATCGTAATCGGCGCCGGCACGGCAGGCTGCGTGCTTGCCAATCGCCTTAGCGAAGATAAAGACGTGCAGGTACTGCTACTGGAAGCCGGCGGCAAGGACGACTACCACTGGATTCATGTGCCGGTCGGCTACCTCTACTGCATCGGCAATCCCCGCACCGACTGGCTCTATAAAACACAACCGGAATCCGGCCTGAACGGCCGCTCCCTCTCTTATCCACGCGGACGCGTACTGGGAGGCAGCTCGTCGATCAACGGCATGATCTACATGCGCGGCCAGCGCGAAGATTACGATGACTGGGCGCGCATCACGAACGACCCGTCATGGGCCTGGCAAAACGTCCTCCCCGTCTTCAAGCGCAGCGAGGACCATCACGGCGGCGCCAGCGAATCGCACGGCGCAGGCGGCCCGTGGCGCGTCGAAAAACAGCGGCTCAAATGGAAGGTGCTCGAAACCTTCGCGCAAGCCGCGCAGGAAACCGGTATCCCGGCCACCGACGACTTCAACCGCGGTGACAACACCGGCGTCGGCTACTTCGACGTCAACCAGAAACGCGGTATCCGCTGGAATGCCTCGAAAGCGTTCCTCCGCCCGGCAATGCAACGCCCAAACCTGACGATCATCACAGGCGCGCACACGCAACGCCTCGTCTTCGAAGGACGCCGCTGCACAGGTGTCGAATATCGTGGCGGCAATACCGACTTCATCGCGAAAGCGCGCTGCGAAGTCGTGCTCAGTTCGGGTGCCGTCAACTCGCCGCAACTGCTCGAGCTCTCAGGCATCGGCAGCGGCGCGCGTCTGCAAAACCTGGGTATCGACGTCGTGCGCGATCTGCCCGGCGTCGGCGAAAACCTTCAGGACCATCTTCAATTACGCATGGCCTTCAAGGTCGACGGCGTACGTACGCTCAACACGGCGTCCGCGCACTGGTGGGGCAAACTGATGATCGGCCTGCAATACCTGCTGCTGCAAAGCGGACCGATGTCGATGGCGCCATCGCAACTCGGCGCATTCGCAAAGTCGGATCCCGATGACCGCGCGCTCACGCGCCCCGATCTGGAGTACCACGTGCAGCCGCTGTCGCTCGACCGGTTCGGCGAGCCGCTGCATCGCTTCAACGCGTTTACGGCTTCGGTGTGCCATCTGCGGCCCACGTCGCGCGGTAGCATCCACATCGGATCGAACGATCCGCTTGCGGCGCCGCTCATCGCGCCAAACTATCTCTCCACCGACCATGACCGTCATGTTGCCGCCAACGCGCTGCGCCTGACGCGCCGGATCGCAGCGGCGCCGGCACTGGCGCGCTATCGTCCAGAAGAAATCCTGCCCGGTATCCAGTTTCAGACGGAAGAAGAACTGCAGCAGGCCGCCGGCCAGGTCGGCACGACGATCTTTCATCCAGTCGGCACCTGCCGCATGGGCGTCGCCGACGATCCCACCGCGGTCGTCGACAACCGGCTGCGCGTGATCGGCGTCGACGGTCTGCGTGTCGTCGACGCTTCGGTCATGCCGACCATCACGTCTGGCAACACGAACTCGCCGACACTGATGATCGCGGAGCGCGCAAGCGAGATGATCCGCGCCGATCGCCGTGCCCGGCGCTCGGGTCTCGAAACAGAGACACATCGCCCGCAGACCGTGTCAATTGCATGACATGCAAGACTTGCACGTAATCGAATGAGGGGTGCGCATAAAACACTAAGTGCAAATCCCGATGAATGCGCTGCATCATTGGCGAGACAATGGCACCCGTGCTGCGTGGTGCGGCATGGATTACCGTCCGCATTGGTGCACCACGCAAACGGGCGACACGGGGGTGTCGTCATAAAACGTCGCGCGGCAGTCAGGCGCGGAAGATCGTAGCAGTTCGCCTCACTCCGTTTGGAAGGGAACATGATTCTCGGCGACACGATTCTTGAGACGCGCGGATTGACCAGGGAATTCAAAGGGTTCACCGCCGTGAGCGGTGTGAACCTGCGCGTGAGCCGCGGGTCGATCCACGCGCTCATCGGCCCTAACGGCGCTGGTAAAACCACCTGCTTTAACCTGCTGACCAAATTCCTTGAACCGACAGCGGGCCAGATCGTCTTCAACGGCGTCGACATCACCCGTGAACGTCCGGCGCAGATCGCGCGGCGCGGCATCATCCGGTCGTTTCAGATTTCCGCGGTATTTCCGCATCTGACAGCATTGCAGAACGTTCGCATCGGGCTGCAGCGCTCGCTCGGCACAGCCTTTCATTTCTGGAAGAGCGAGCGCTCGCTGCGCGCGCTGAACGACCGCGCGATGGATCTGCTCACGCAGGTGGGCCTCAGCGATTTCGCCGATGTGCCGACCGTCGAGCTCTCGTACGGCCGCAAGCGCGCGCTCGAAATCGCAACGACGCTTTCGATGGAGCCCGAACTCATGCTGCTCGACGAACCCACGCAGGGCATGGGCCACGAGGACGTCGACCGCGTGACGGCGCTCATCAAGAAAGTATCGGCGGGACGCACGATCCTGATGGTCGAGCACAACATGAACGTCATCGCCGGCATCTCGGATACGATCACGGTCCTGCAACGCGGCGAGGTGCTGGCCGAAGGCAGCTACGCGGATGTGTCGAAGAATCCGCTCGTGATGCAGGCCTACATGGGTAGCGCGGACGCGGCCCTCGCCGGAGCGCATGCATGAACACAATTGCGGAACGCGAAAGCGCCGAAGTGAGCGGCGCGGCCGGTGCTGTGCCCGCGCTCGCGATCGCAGGCTTGCAGGCCTGGTACGGCGAGTCCCACATTCTGCATGGCGTCGATCTCACGGTGAATCAGGGCGAAGTCGTCACGCTGCTCGGCCGCAACGGCGCCGGCCGCACGACGACGCTGCGCGCGATTATGGGGCTCACAGGGCGTCGCACCGGCTCGATCCAGGTAGCAGGCCGCGAAACCATCGCGATGCCGACGCACAGGATCGCTCACTGCGGCGTCGGTTATTGCCCGGAAGAGCGCGGCATCTTTTCGAGTCTGTCGTGCGAGGAAAACCTGCTGTTGCCGCCGCCCGTCGGCGATGCGGCGCGCGCGATGTCCATCGACGAGATCTATGCGATGTTCCCGAACCTGCAGGAGCGGCGCCAGAGCCAGGGCACGCGCCTGTCGGGTGGCGAGCAGCAGATGCTGGCCGTCGCGCGTATTCTGCGCACTGGGGCGAACCTGCTGCTGCTCGACGAGATATCCGAAGGTCTCGCGCCGGTCATCGTGCAGGCGCTCGCGCGCATGATCATGACGCTCAAGTCGCGCGGCTATACGATCGTCATGGTCGAACAGAATTTCCGGTTTGCGGCTCCGCTCGCGGACCGTTTTTACGTGATGGAACACGGCCGTATCGTCGAGCATTTTGGCGCAGGGGAGCTTGAAAGCAAGATGCCGGTTCTACACGATCTGCTCGGGGTGTAAGCGTCGACGTAGTGGGAACGCCTGAATGCCTCTGAATAACCACAAGCATGGAAACAAGGAGACACGCATGAAACTGAAGACTCTCGCAGGACTCGCGGCACTTTGCTTCGCCAGCACCGCGCTGACGATGGGCACGGCTCAGGCCGCCGCGGGCGACACCGTGAAGATCGGCTTCATCACCGATCTTTCGGGCCTGTACGCGGACATCGATGGCCCGGGCGGCCTCGAAGCGATCCGCATGGCAATCGCCGACTTCGGCGGCAAGGTGAACGGCAAGCCGATCGAACTCGTCTACGCCGATCACCAGAACAAGGCTGACATCGCGGCCTCGCGCGCGCGCGAATGGATTGACCGCGACGGCGTGAACGCGATCATCGGCGGCACGAATTCGGCGACGGCACTCTCGACCAGCCAGGTCGCGGGTGAAAAGAAGATTCCGTACATCAACATCGGCGCGGGCGCGGACAACCTGACGAACGAGCAATGCACGCCGTACACGGTCCACTACGCGTACGACACGATGGCGCTCGCGAAGGGCACGGGTTCCGCCGTGACGAAGCAGGGCGGCAAGACGTGGTACTTCCTGACGGCTGACTACGCCTTCGGCAAGGCGCTGGAGAAGAACACCGCGGACGTCGTGAAGGCGAACGGCGGCCAGGTGCTCGGCGAAGTGCGTCATCCGCTGTCGGCATCGGACTTCTCGTCGTTCCTGTTGCAGGCGCAAGCGTCGAAGGCGCAGGTGCTCGGCCTCGCGAATGCCGGCGGCGACACGATCAACTCGATCAAGGCCGCGAAGGAATTCGGCATCACGAAGACGATGAAAATCGCCGCGCTGCTGGTCTTCCTGACCGACATCCACAGCCTGGGTCTCGAAACCACGCAGGGTCTGCTGGCAACGGACAGCTGGTACTGGAACATGGACGCGAAGTCGCGTCAGTGGGCGCAGCGCTACTTCGCGAAGACGAAGAAGATGCCGACCAGCCTGCAGGCTGCGGACTACTCGGCTGTCACGACGTATCTGAAGGCCGTGCAGGCAGCCGGCACGACCGACAGCGACAAGGTGATGGATCAGCTTCACAAGATCAAGATCGACGACTTCTACGCGAAGGGCTATATCCGCCAGGACGGCAGCATGATTCACAACATGTATCTGATGGAAGTGAAGAAGCCGTCCGAATCGAAAGAGCCGTGGGACTACTTCAAGATCCTCGCGACGATTCCGGGCGACCAGGCTTTCGATACGAAGGCGGAATCGCGCTGCGCGTTGTGGAAGTAAGCGTCGGCTGACGCGCGCCCGTTCGGGCGCGGCAGGCGGCATCGTCGCATGTGACCCGCACAGGTGTGCGGGTCACATGCGGTCGCCCGACGGCCCGCGCGCGCCGAGTGGTTCGCGCGTCTATCGATCTCATCTGGACGACGGGTTTAATGGAAATCTTTGGCATTCCGCTTCCGGCGATGCTGAGCCAGTTGCTGCTTGGACTCGTGAACGGTTCGTTCTACGCGATCCTGAGCCTGGGTCTCGCCGTGATCTTCGGCCTGCTCAACGTGATCAACTTCGCGCACGGAGCATTGTTCATGCTCGGCGCCATGCTCACGTGGATGGGTCTCGCGTATTTCGATCTCCCGTACTGGGTGATGCTTGTGCTCGCGCCGCTGCTGGTCGGGCTCTTTGGCATGGTGATCGAACGCACGATGCTGCGCTGGCTGTATCGTCTCGACCATCTTTACGGTCTGCTGCTGACGTTCGGGCTCACGCTCGTCGTCGAAGGCGTGTTCCGTTCGATCTACGGCTCGTCGGGCCAGCCTTACGACGTGCCGTCCGCATTGTCCGGCGCGACCAATCTCGGCTTCATGTTCCTGCCGAACTATCGCGCCTGGGTTGTCGTCGCATCGCTGGTCGTGTGCTTCGCGACATGGTTTGTCATCGAGAAAACTCGTCTTGGCGCGTATCTGCGTGCCGGTACCGAGAACCCGAAGCTCGTCGAGGCGTTCGGCGTCAACGTGCCGCTGATGATCACGCTCACCTATGGCTTCGGCGTTGCGCTCGCGGCGTTTGCCGGCGTGCTGGCCGCACCGGTCATTCAGGTCTCGCCGCTGATGGGGCAGCCGATGATCATCACGGTGTTCGCCGTCGTCGTGATCGGCGGGATGGGTTCGATCATGGGTTCGATCCTGACCGGCCTGATGCTCGGCGTGATCGAGGGCCTCACGCGTGTGTTCTATCCGGAAGCGTCGGCGACCGTCGTCTTCGTGATCATGGCGCTCGTGTTGCTGGTGCGCCCCGCGGGTCTTTTCGGCAAGGAAAAATGATGCAGAGAAAAGCGCTATACGGGCTGCTGTTTATCGCGCTGATCGCCGCGCCATTCATCGGCGCCTATCCGCTGTTCGTGATGAAGGTGCTGTGCTTCGCGCTCTTCGCGGCCGCGTTCAACCTGCTGATCGGTTACACGGGGCTGCTGTCGTTCGGGCACGCGATGTTCCTCGCGTCGGCGGGCTATACGACGGGTTATGGCATCCAGTCGCTCGGATTTTCGCCGGAGCTCGGTCTGGTTGCGGGCACCGCGGTGGCGACGCTGCTCGGCCTGATCGTCGGGCTCTTCGCAATCCGCCGGCAGGGCATCTACTTCGCGATGGTGACGCTCGCGCTCGCGCAGATGGTCTACTTCGTGTTTCTGCAGGCGCCGTTCACGCATGGCGAAGACGGTCTGCAAGGCGTGCCGCGCGGCAAGCTCTTCGGCGTGCTGGATCTCTCGTCGGACCTCGCGCTGTATTACGTCGTACTCGCGATCATGGTGCTGGCGTTCCTGCTGATCGTGCGGATCGTGCATTCGCCGTTCGGCCAGGTGCTGGTCGCGATCAAGGAGAACGAACCGCGTGCGGTTTCGCTCGGCTACGACACGGATCGCTTCAAGCTGCTCGCGTTCGTGCTGTCCGCGGGACTCGCGGGTCTTGCCGGATCGCTGAAGGTGCTCGTGCTCGGCTTCGAGACGCTCGGCGACGCGTACTGGACCATGTCCGGTCTCGTGATACTGATGACGCTCGTCGGCGGCATGGGCACGCTCTTCGGGCCGCTGCTCGGTGCGACCTTGATTGTTGCGCTCGAGGACCGGCTGGGCGATCTCGGCACCGCACTCGCGAACGTGACCGGCATCGACTGGTTTCGCTCGTTCGGCGAAGCGGTGACGATCGTCACCGGGGTGATCTTCATCGTGTGTGTGCTGGCGTTCCGGCGCGGCATTGTCGGAGAGATCGTGGCGCGGGTCCGGCCACTGCGTGCGTGAAGGCTCTCGTGGCGTCTGAAAATGATTCGGTATCCGATGTAAAAAATAATGGCCTTGCATGTACGCAGTGACGAACCCGAAACATCAGTCTGACGCCAGAAAACGTGCCCCAAATGAGTGCTGCATTGCACCACTAGGGTAAATGCTAGTTGTCCCACGATTCGGGGTTGTTTAATCTTCACGCAGTTCTGAAGCACCGGCGACACGAAATTTGCAGGTGGAGAACGAGGAGACATGAGGCACCAAGTGCCCACACGAAAGCGCTGTTGGATTGATATCCAACAGCGCTTTTTATTTGCCTTTTTAGATATGCACCTGCTTTATTTCCGGTTTATCCCGCGCTGAATCCCCGCAGCATTTCTTCACGCATTTCCCTTTCGCATTTTTCGCTGGATTATCAATGCCCTGAAGCTGCCAAAACGCTTGCAGCCGGGCGCGCGCGTCCGCTACACTCGCCATTCGCCGACCATGTGGTCGGTGTAAAAATTCTCGAATTATTGAATCGGCGCCAATGCGCGCGGATATGACGGGGCAGAGGAGCGGAATGAAGTCGGCAATGCGATGGATCAGCGCGACATGCGTCGCGGCGGGCGTATTGGCAGCATGGAGCGGCGCGGCGTCGGCGCAGGTGAAAATCGGCGTGACGGTATCGGCCACCGGTCCGGCGGCTTCGCTGGGCATTCCGGAAAAGAACACGATCGCGTTGCTGCCGAAGGAAGTCGCCGGCCAGAAGATCGAATACATCGTGCTGGACGACGCGACGGATTCCACGCTGGCCGTGAAGAATACCCGCAAGCTCACGAGCGAAGACCATGTAGACGCGATCATCGGCTCGACCGTCGTGCCGAACTCGCTGGCCATGATCGACGTCGCGGCTGAAACCGCCACGCCGATGATTTCAATGGCCGCCGCGGCCACGATCGTCGAACCGATGGATGCGAAGCGTGCGTGGGTCTACAAGACACCGCAGAACGACATCCTGATGGCGACGGCGATCGCGCAGCACATGGCGAATCACGGCGTGAAGACCGTTGCCTTCATCGGCTTCTCCGACGGGTACGGCGAGAGCTGGTTCCGTGAATTCGGCAAGGCCGCGGATCTCGCGAAGATCAAGGTGGTGGCGAACGAACGCTTTGCGCGCAACGACGCCTCGGTGACCGGCCAGGTGCTGAAGATGATGTCGCAGAATCCGGACGCCGTGCTGATCGCCGGTTCGGGTACCCCGGCTGCGCTGCCGCAAAAGACCTTGAGGGAACGCGGCTACAAGGGCAAGTACTACCAGACGCACGGCGTCGCGAATAACGACTTCCTGCGCGTGTGCCGCAAGGATTGCGACGGCACCTATCTGCCGGCCGGTCCGCTGCTGGTTGCCGATCAGCTGCCTGATTCGAACCCGGTGAAGAAATCCGCGCTGACGTACAGGCATGCGTATGAAGCAGCGTATGGCGCGGGTTCGGTGTCGACGTTCGGCGGCCATGCGTGGGACGCGGGCCTGCTCCTGCAACGCGCGATTCCGCTCGCACTGAAGAAAGGGCAGCCGGGCACGCCGGCGTTCCGCGATGCGTTGCGCGCCGCGATCGAAAGCACGAAGGACATGCCGGCTTCACATGGCATCTTCAACATGAGCGCAAACGATCACGCGGGCCTCGATCAGCGGGCGCGCGTGATGGTCGAGATCGTCGGCGGCAAGTGGAAGCTGGCTACAGACTGATCGAGGGCGAGATAGCGCATCTGAACCCGGAAAAAGGCACGTTCAGTCAGACGTGCCTTTTTTTCTGCGTATCGGTTGTTGCAGTAACGCAGAGGCGTTTTATCCCGAGCAGGGAAAACCATGCTATTCACGCCCGAAGCCGAAAACTAGATTCAGAAACCGGTGTAAAAGCCGGATCAAACAACAGGCAACGCACAGCGTTTGGAGACAGCAATGAAAACAACAGGCAACTGGGTACGCGCAAGCCTCGCAGCAGCGCTCGTATGCGGCGCTACCGCCGCGTCGGCACAGGTGAAGATCGGCGTGACGGTATCCGCCACGGGTCCGGCGGCTTCATTGGGCATTCCGGAGAAGAACACGATCGCGCTATTGCCGAAGGAGATTGGCGGCAAGAGCGTGGAGTACATCGTGCTCGACGACGCATCCGATACGAGTCGCGCGGTGCAGAACACGCACAAGCTGATCGATGAAGATCACGTCGACGCGATCATCGGCTCGACGGTCACGCCGAATTCGCTGGCCATGCTCGACGTGGTGTCGCAAGGCAAGACGCCGATGATCTCGATGGCCGCGTCGGCCGCGATCATCGCGCCGATGGACGCGAAGCGCATGTGGGCGTTCAAGACGCCGCAGAACGACGGCCTGATGGCCGATGCGATCGCCGGATACATGGAAAAGCATGGCGTGAAGACCGTGGGCTTCATCGGTTTCTCGGATGCGTACGGTGAGAACTGGTACACGGTCTTCAGCGCGGCGGCCGCCACGCATCACCTGAAGGTGGTGTCGAACGAACGCTATAACCGCACGGACGCTTCCGTGACGGGTCAGGTGCTGAAACTGGTCAGCTCGAACCCGGATGCCATCCTGATCGCCGGCTCGGGCACGCCGGCCGCGTTGCCCGCGAAGACGCTGAAGGAGCGCGGCTACAAGGGCAAGGTCTACCAGACGCACGGCGTCGCCAATAACGACTTCCTGCGCGTATGCGGCAAGGACTGCGAAGGCGAACTGCTGCCCGCCGGCCCGGTTCTCGTGACCGGGCAGCTGCCGGATTCCAACCCGGTGAAGAAATCCTCGGAAGCGTACAAGACAGCCTATGAGAAGGCCTATGGCGTGGGCTCGCTCTCCACGTTCGGCGGTCACGCGTGGGATGCAGGCCAGATGCTGCAGCACGCGATCCCCGAAGCGCTGAAGAAGGCGCAGCCGGGCACGGAGGCGTTCCGCGAGGCATTGCGTGCATCGCTTGAGAACCTGAAGAACCTGCCGGTCTCGCAAGGCATCATGAACACCACGACGACCGATCACAACGGCTTCGACGACCGCGCACGCGTGATGGTCGAAATCGTCGACGGCAAGTGGAAGCTCCAGAACGACTAAAAAAGTACACGCTTCTCGCATACGGTGGGGCGGCGACGCTGCACCTGCATTCTGTTCGATAAAAATGGCGCCGAGCGCCGCGCCTTACCCGGGCGCGGCGCTCGCGTTTCAGTGCAGGGATGACGAACTCATTCCGACGACAACGGGCCTGCTGTTTCACGCGTCGGCCCCAGTTTCAATTTCGACTTCGACGTTTCAGAGGAAGTATGGATCTATCTATAGCGGCGATCCTTGCACAGGACGGGATCACCACAGGCGCAATCTATGCGTTGCTCGCACTTGCGCTGGTGCTGGTGTTTTCGGTGACGCGCGTGATCTTCATTCCGCAGGGCGAGTTCGTTTCGTATGGCGCGCTGACGCTCGCCGCCATCCAGACGCAGAAGTTTCCGGCCACCTGCTGGCTGTTGATCGCGATGGGCGCGGCGTGCTTCGTCGTCGAGGCGGCAGGACTCGTGCGGCATGCTGAGCGGCGGCGCCACGCAGCGCGCACGCTCGTCACGCTGGCGAGCAAGTATCTGCTGTTTCCGGTTGCCGTCTATGCGGTGACGCGCGGGCTCTTCATGCATCCGCTCCCGATGGTCGTGCAGATCGCATTGACGCTGCTGATCGTGATCCCGATGGGACCGTTCGTATACCGGCTTGCGTATGAACCGATCGCGGAAGCGACCACGCTGCTGCTGCTGATCGTCGCGGTCGCCGTGCACTTCGCGATGGTCGGGGTTGGCCTCGTGATGTTCGGCGCGGAAGGTTCGCGCACAACGGCTTTCTCCGACGCCACGTTCAACGTCGGCAGCATGATGATCTCCGGGCAGAGCCTGTGGGTTGTCGGCACCGCCGTCGTGCTGATCGCGGCGCTGTACCTGTACTTCGACCGCACGATCTCCGGCAAGGCGCTGCGCGCGACGTCGGTGAACCGCGTCGGCGCACGCCTCGTCGGCATCGGCACGACGCAGGCGGGGCGGCTCGCGTTCACGCTTGCCGCGGGCCTCGGCGTGCTGTGCGGCATTCTCGTCGCGCCGTTGACCACCATCTACTACGACTCGGGCTTCCTGATCGGCCTGAAGGGGTTCGTGGGGGCGATCATCGGCGGCCTGGTCAGCTACCCGCTGGCGGCCGCCGGATCGATCCTGGTGGGCTTGCTGGAGTCCTACTCGTCGTTCTGGGCGAGTGCCTATAAAGAAGTGATCGTGTTCACGCTGATCATTCCGGTGCTGCTGTGGCGAAGTTTCGTGAGCCCGCACGCGGAAGAGGACGAGGAGTGACACGATGAAACGGATCATGCAAAACAGGTTCTTCTGGCTGTTTCTCGTGGTGATGTTCGCGCTGCCGGTGCTGCCTCAGCCGATTCGTGTGCCCGAATACTGGGTCACGCTGCTCAACTACATCGGACTGTATTCGATTGTCGCGATCGGACTCGTGCTGTTGACGGGCATCGGCGGGATGACGAGCTTCGGGCAGGCCGCGTTCGTCGGCGTGGGCGCGTATTCCACGGCGTATCTGACGACGCAGTTTGGCGTGTCGCCGTGGCTCGCGCTGATCGTCGGCGTCGTGCTGACGGCGCTGATCGCGCTCGTGCTGGGCGCGGTGACGATGCGCCTGTCGGGCCACTTCCTGCCGCTCGGGACGATCGCCTGGGGGCTCGCGCTGTTCTTCCTCTTCGGCAATATGGAGATGCTCGGCAAGTACGACGGCATTAACGGCATTCCAGTACTCAACGTATTCGGTATCCCGCTGGAGTCGGGGCGGCATATCTATTACCTGATCTGGGTCGTCGTGCTCGCCGCGGTGATCTCTGTTCAGAATCTGCTTAATAGCCGGCCCGGGCGCGCGATCCGGGCGCTTCGCGGCGGTGGCTCGATGGCTGAGGCGATGGGCGTGAACACGGCCTGGATGCGCGTCGTGATTTTCGTCTATGCAGCGGTTCTCGCTTCTGTTTCGGGCTTCCTCTATGCGCATCTGCAGCGTTCGGTGAACCCGACGCCGTTTGGTTTGAACCACGGCATCGAGTTTCTGTTCATGGCGGTGGTGGGCGGCGTTTCGCATGTGTGGGGCGCCGTGCTGGGCGCGGCCATCCTGACGCTCCTGCAGGATTACCTCCAGACATGGCTGCCGAAGCTGCTTGGCGAAAGCGGCAATTTCGAAGTGATCGTCTTCGGCATTCTGATGGTGTTGTTGCTTCAATACGCGCGTCAGGGTGTCTGGCCGTTCGTCGCGCGGTTCTTTCCGCGCGGTCCGCGTGCCCATGTACCCGATCACGCCGAGCCTTTGCCGCAGCGCAGCAAACCAATGGCTGGCGAGACACTGCTGTCGGTCGTGAAGGCGCGCAAGCAGTTCGGCGGCCTGGTTGCGGTGAACGACGTCAGCTTTGAAGTGAAGGCTGGTCAGATCATCGGCCTGATCGGGCCGAACGGTGCAGGCAAGTCGACGACGTTCAATCTGGTGACCGGCGTGTTGCAGGCGACGAGCGGTGAGATCGCGTTCCGTGGCGAACGGATCGATTCGCTGACTTCACGTGAAATCGTCAAACGCGGAATCGGCCGGACGTTCCAGCACGTCAAGCTGCTGCCCGGCATGACGGTGCTGGAGAACGTTGCGATTGGCGCGCATCTGCGCGGCCACGCGGGTGTCTGGCGCAGCGTCGCGAAACTCAACGGCGCGGAAGAAGGCCGCCTGATGGCGGAGGCTGCGCTGCAGATTCGTCGCGTCGGCCTTGAGCAGCATATGTTTGACGAGGCCGGCAGTCTGGCGCTGGGACAGCAGCGGATTCTGGAAATCGCGCGTGCGCTGTGCTGCGATCCGACGTTACTGCTGCTGGATGAACCTGCTGCAGGGCTTCGGTATCAGGAAAAGCAGCAACTGGCTGTGCTACTGAAGAAGCTCAAGGAAGAAGGCATGAGCGTGCTGCTGGTCGAGCACGACATGGATTTTGTGATGAATCTGACGGATCGGCTGGTAGTGATGGAGTTCGGCACCCGAATCGCGGAAGGTTTGCCGCAAGATGTGCAGAAGGATCCGGCCGTACTCGAAGCCTATCTCGGTGGGGTGGAATGATGACGATGCAACCTGATTCCGGCGTGTCGATTCTTGACGTCACAGGCTTGTCCGTTCGCTACGGCAAGGTCGAGGCGCTGCACAATGCGGCGATCAAGGTTCGGCCACGCCAGATCGTGTCGGTGATCGGGCCGAACGGCGCAGGCAAGTCGACGCTGCTGAACGCGATCATGGGTGCGCTGCCGGTGAGCGGGCATGCTAAGGGCGCGATCGCCTTCAGAGGCGAAGACGTCAGCGCCGTGCCTGTCGAAAAACGTGTTGCGCGGGGCATGTGCCTGGTCCCGGAAAAGCGCGAGCTATTTTCCACAATGACGGTCGAGGACAATCTCGTGCTCGGCGCCTGGCGCCGCAAGCGGGCGGGGGAGCGGGATTTTCTCGATCAGCTTGAGCCGGTGTTTCAGTTGTTTCCGCGGCTGAAGGAGCGACGCAAGCAGGCATCGGGTACGTTGTCTGGCGGCGAGCGGCAGATGCTGGCGGTCGGTCGGGCATTGATGGGCAAGCCCGATCTGTTGATGCTCGACGAGCCGAGCCTCGGGCTTGCGCCGCTCATTGTGAAAGAGATTTTTCATATCATTAGCGCGCTGCGGCAGACGGGCGTTGCCACGTTGCTGATCGAGCAAAACGCCCGCGCGGCGCTGCAGATCTCAGATTACGGCTATGTTCTTGAAACCGGCGAACTTGCACTCGAGGGTGCAGCTGTGGATCTGGCGCAGAATCCTCGGGTTATCGAGACGTATCTGGGGCTGACCAAAAAGGTCGCTTAACCGCGGAGGGTCTTGTCTGATTGCGGTTAAAGGTGGTGTGTTTCACGTGAAACACACCACCTTTTTTATCTTTGGCTGAATGGATGAAATTCGGGCCAAAAGCGAACCCGTTATAATTCGCCCATACATTTTCCTTTGAAAGGCTCACGCGACGTACCTGGCGTGAGATCCGCGATGCTTTTTCCCTCAGAATTTGACGTTATCGTCGTCGGTGGCGGTCATGCCGGCACCGAAGCCGCTTTAGCGTCCGCGCGCATGGGCGCGAAAACGCTGCTGCTGACGCACAACATCGAAACCCTTGGACAGATGAGCTGCAATCCGTCGATTGGCGGCATTGGCAAAGGCCATCTGGTCAAGGAAGTCGATGCGCTCGGCGGCGCAATGGCTGCAGCCACGGATGAAGGCGGAATTCAGTTCCGTATCCTCAACTCGTCCAAGGGCCCGGCCGTGCGGGCGACGCGCGCGCAGGCGGACCGGCTGCTGTATAAGCAGGCTATCCGTCATCGTCTGGAGAATCAGCCGAATCTGTGGCTGTTCCAGCAGGCAGTCGACGATCTGATGGTGGAGGGCAATCGCGTCGTGGGCGCGGTGACGCAGGTCGGGATCAGCTTCCGTTCGCGGGCCGTCGTGCTGACGGCTGGGACGTTCCTCGACGGCAAGATTCACGTTGGGCTGAACAATTACACCGGCGGCCGTGCGGGTGATCCCGCTGCGGTGTCGCTGTCCGCGCGCCTCAAGGAGTTGAAGCTGCCGCAGGGTCGTCTTAAAACCGGTACGCCGCCGCGCATTGACGGCCGGACAATCGATTTTTCGGTGCTCGAAGAACAGCCGGGCGATCTGGACCCGGTGCCGGTGTTTTCCTTTCTGGGGCGCGTCGAACAACATCCGCGTCAGGTTCCGTGCTGGGTTACGCATACCAACGAGTGTACCCACGACATTATTCGCAGCGGTCTCGACCGCTCGCCGATGTACACAGGCGTAATCGAAGGCGTCGGGCCGCGCTATTGCCCGTCGATCGAGGACAAGATTCATCGATTTGCGTCCAAGGAATCACATCAGATCTTTCTGGAGCCAGAAGGGCTAACGACGAACGAGTTCTACCCGAACGGCATTTCCACCAGCCTCCCGTTTGATGTGCAACTGGAGTTGGTCCGCTCGATGCGTGGGCTGGAGCATGCGCACATCCTGCGTCCCGGTTATGCGATCGAGTACGACTACTTCGATCCGCGTGGTCTGAAGGCGTCGCTGGAAACCAAGGTGATTGACGGTTTGTTCTTCGCTGGGCAAATCAATGGCACGACCGGCTACGAAGAGGCGGCTGCGCAGGGTCTGCTCGCAGGGATCAATGCAGGCTTGCAGGTTCAGGGCAGGGAGGCGTGGTGCCCACGTCGGGATCAGGCATACCTTGGCGTTCTCGTCGACGATCTGGTTACGCGTGGCGTTTCCGAGCCGTATCGGATGTTCACGAGTCGCGCCGAATATCGCCTCAGTCTGCGCGAAGACAACGCAGATATGCGTCTGACTGAAATCGGCCGCGAGATTGGCGTGGTGGACGACGCCCGTTGGGATGCATTCAGCCGTAAGCGCGATGCTGTTTCACGTGAAACAGAGCGCCTGCGTACGACCTGGGTTAATCCGAAGACGTTATCGGCCGAAGCAGCCACGGCGCTGCTCGGAAAACCAATCGACCACGAATACAGTCTCGCCGACCTGCTGCGCCGACCGGGTGTGAGCTACGACGGCGTTTGCGGTCTGCTAGACGGTACATGCGGACCGACCGAAACGCTGGCTGATGACGATGTCCTGCTCACGCAAATCAAGGAGCAGGTCGAGATTGGTGTGAAGTATCAGGGCTACATCGAACGTCAGGCAGGCGAAATCGAACGCAACGAAGCGCACGAAAGCATGCGACTTCCCGAAGGACTGGACTACGCGGAAGTTCGCGGCCTCTCGTTCGAAGCACGGCAAAAGCTGACACAGTTCCGTCCGGAGACGATCGGGCAGGCGTCGCGGATTTCCGGCATCACGCCTGCTGCAATCTCGCTGCTTATGGTGCATCTGAAGCGAGGCTTTGGTCGCCGGCCTTCAAAGTCCGCGGACAACGGCGCCGACAGCAAGCCGGTGACCCAATGACGGCAGGGCAAAGGACTTCCGAGGTCGCTGGCAGCCGGGAATCGTTGTCGGCGTTGTTGCGTGGAGGAGCGAGCGAACTCGGTCTCGATCTGAGCGAATTCCAGTTCGGCCAGCTGCTCGATTACGTCGCGCTGCTGGCAAAGTGGAACGCGGTGTACAACCTGACCGCTATCCGCGATCCCAGGCAGATGCTGATCCAGCACATCCTCGACTCACTATCGATCGTGCCGCATCTCGCGCCCCGCGGAGCATCGTCGGTACTCGACGTGGGTTCCGGCGGGGGACTGCCCGGGATCGTGCTCGCTATCGTCCTGCCGGACTGGAACATTACGCTGAACGACATTGTTCACAAGAAGACCGCGTTCCAGTCGCAGGCCAAGGCCGAATTGGGACTTGCCAATCTGTCTGTAGTGACGGGTCGTGTCGAAACTTTGCGGCCGGGTGTCGAAGTGCCGGCTAAATTCGATGTAATCGTCTCGCGTGCGTTCGCAGAGCTCTCGGATTTCGTTACACTGGCCCGTCATCTCGTCACGGAGCGCGGTGCGATCTGGGCGATGAAGGGTATTCGACCCGAAGGCGAGATCGGGCGATTGCCGGAAGGGGCACATGTACAGCAGATTATCCGGCTCAGGGTCCCATCGCTCGACGCAGAGCGGCATCTGATCGAAGTCACGATTGATACGTGATTGAGCTGACACCAGTCATTCCAGTCATTCAAAAGTAGTAAAAAGGGACACACCAACGATGGCAAAAATCTTCTGCGTTGCGAACCAGAAGGGCGGCGTCGGGAAGACGACGACAGCAGTCAATCTCGCCGCGAGCCTCGCATCGCAGGGACAGCGGGTCCTGCTCATCGATCTGGATCCGCAGGGCAATGCCACGATGGGCAGCGGTATCGACAAGGCCGCGTGTGAAAACACCGTCTACGAAGTACTGGTCGACGGCGTGACCGTCGCGGATGCGCGCGTCAAACCCGAAGGCGTTTCGTATGATGTATTGCCGGCCAATCGCGAACTCGCGGGCGCCGAGGTCGAACTGGTCAGCGTCAACAATCGCGAGCGCCAGCTAAAGGACGCCCTCGCGCTCGTCGCGGAAGATTACGATTTTGTGCTGATCGACTGCCCGCCGGCGCTCTCCTTACTGACGCTCAACGGCCTGTGCGCGGCACATGGCGTCGTGATCCCGATGCAGTGCGAATACTTCGCGCTGGAGGGGCTTTCCGACCTCGTGGCGACGATCAAGCAGGTGCATGCGAACCTGAACCGCGACCTCAAGGTGATCGGCCTGCTGCGCGTCATGTTCGATCCGCGCATCACGTTGCAGCAGCAGGTTTCCGATCAGCTGAAAGAGCATTTCGGCGACAAGGTATTCGATGTGGTGATCCCGCGTAACGTCCGCCTGGCCGAAGCGCCGAGCTATGGTTTGCCGGGTGTGGTTTTCGACCGGGCGTCGCGCGGCGCACAGGCTTACGTCCAGTTCGGTGCGGAAATGATTGAACGGGTTCGCGCGCTGTAACGCGCGGCGGCGGAGTCCGGGAAGAACAAGGTGGCCAGCAAGGCGACCCTCAAGACAACACAAGGCGGATCGAGGAAGCACGATGAACGCAGTGGCAAGAAAGAAGGGATTGGGCCGTGGACTCGAGGCGCTGCTCGGCGGCAGCGCGGACATCACCGAGGCGGTGAAGATCGACGGCGCGCCTAACGTGCTGCCGCTCGGCAAATTACAGGCCGGCAAGTACCAGCCGCGCACGCGGATGGATGAGGGCGCGCTGCAGGAACTGGCCGCCAGCATCCGCACGCAGGGCGTGATGCAGCCGATCCTGGTACGCCCGGTGTCCGCGGACATGTACGAGATCATCGCGGGCGAGCGGCGTTTTCGTGCGGCGCGTCTGGCTGGGCTCGACGAAGTGCCGGTGCTCGTGAAGGACGTGCCCGACCAGACTGCCGCCGCCATGGCGCTGATCGAGAATATCCAGCGCGAAGACCTGAATCCGCTCGAAGAAGCCCAGGGCATCCAGCGCCTGCTCGACGAATTCCACTTCACGCATGAGCAGGCAGCGGAATCCGTGGGACGCTCGCGTAGCGCCGTGTCGAACCTGCTGCGTCTGCTGAACCTGGCGTCGCCCGTTCAGACGATGCTGCTCGCTGGCGATCTCGACATGGGCCACGCGCGTGCGCTGCTCGCCGTCGACGCCGCGACGCAGATCACGCTTGCAAACCAGGTAGTCAACAAGGGCATGTCGGTCCGCGAGACCGAGAAGCTGGTGAGCGCCACGACCAAAGCCGCGCCGGCTGTGAAAGCGCGTACGGGCCACGATGGCGGGCGCGATACCCGTCGCCTCGAGGAGGAGCTTTCCGATCTGCTCGCCGCCACGGTGAAGATCAAGCTCGGCCGGCGTGGGCGAGGGCAGGTACTCGTCGATTTTGGCGACCTCGACGCGCTGGAAGGCATTCTCATGCGACTGCGCGGCACCGCGACCGCTTCCTGAGCACGCGCTATCGTGCCCGTGGCAGAACGCACGCCAAAGGCGTCTCGAAGCATCATCCGTGAAGTGTTTGCGTTCGCGACGAAAGAACCGGTTCTGTCGGTTCTCATCGTCGCGCTGATCGTTCTGCAGTGCCTGCATCCGCGACCATGGGCCTCGTTGCCGGCGTTAGTCGACTGGCAGACTGTGCTGACGCTCGCCGGACTCCTGATATTGACGAAAGCCGTCGAGTTATCAGGATTTCTGATCTGGATGGCACATCGCGTCGTGCATCGCATTCATTCGGAGCGCGGTCTTGCGTTTCTGATGATTGGCCTTGCCGCTGCGCTTTCCACGCTGCTCACGAATGACGTAGCGCTGTTCGTCGTCGTCCCGCTTGCGTTGTCGCTGCACAAACTGACGCCGTTGCCGCTCAAACGCCTCGTGATTTTTATCGCGCTGGCGGTCAATGCGGGTTCGATCCTGACCCCGCTTGGCAACCCGCAGAACCTGTTTCTCTGGCAGACGGGCGGCGTGTCGTTCGGCGCGTTCGTACTGGGGTTGGCGCCGCTCTGCATCGCATTGATGGTTGTGCTGTATCTGATGGCCGCCGTCTTTTTCCGCGGCAAGGCACTCGATTTTTCGAAGGACGTCGAGCCGCATCCGGTCGACCGGCCGCTCGTGGGCATTGCGGCGGTGCTGTTCGTCGCGTTCGTGCTGCTGGCGGACGCGCATCACGCCGCTATCGGCCTCGCGGGCGTCGGACTGGGCTTCCTGCTGTGGCGTCCCAGGGTCGTGTTACAGATCGACTGGCCGCTGCTGCTGATCTTCGTGTTCATGTTCATCGTGTTGCGCAGCGTCGCCGCGCTGCCGTGGATACACGAGACGATCAGTCGCTTCGATATCGGCGGCTCGCCGTTACATGCATATGCCGCCGGCGCAGTGCTGTCGCAGGGCATCAGCAACGTGCCGGCTGCGATCATGCTGGCCGAGTTCACGAAAGACTGGCGCGCGCTGGCGTTCGGCGTTAGCGTCGGCGGCTTTGGCATCGCGATCGGGTCGCTCGCCAATCTGATCGCCGTGCGTCTTTCAAACGAACGCGGCATGTGGCTCCAGTTTCACCTTTTCTCGATCCCGTTCTGGATCGTCGGCGGGACAATTGGCGCGGGCCTTCTGTTGCATTAATGAGACGGCTGCGAGAGCGTCCTGCCGGGTGCGGAAACGATGTATCTGACCGTTCCGGGCACGTACGATACGGGGGCGCCCCAGCCGCCTTACAGTTGTCATGTCTCCCGCAGTAGACAGCCATTTCCCGCATGATGAAGGCGCGTTTCATGCAGGTTATTGGTCGACGTAAAGTCTTGAATTGCCTGCAACTATCGCTTACAATCGCCCGGATTTATTTGCCAGGCAACCCCGTAAGCGGTGCGTAAGCTCGCGGGCTGAACAAGACTTTACGGAACACTGCGATGGCGGCTCAATCGTCGGATCAGGCGCCCCACGAGGGGCACGACGAACACCGCGCAGCGCACGCCGCGTCCGGGTCTTCGGGGCAGCACGCAACGCATGACGAAGCGTGGGATGTCGAGCAGCAAGATAACAATATCGTTCCGCTCACGCGGACTGAAGCTGAAAAGCTGTTTGGTCCGGATGTGAGTCGCCCATCGCGCGTCACGCCTTTCCGGGTTGTGATGGCGCAAATGGTTTTGTCCCTGGGAGCAACGCTGCTTTGGTGGCTGTTTTACAAGCCGCCGGGTGATGCTGCGCTGTCCGCATTCCTGGGGGGAGCGATCTGCTGGGTGCCGAGCGCGATGTTCGCGGCACGTTTGAGAACATTGAGCGGCGCCGAAACCGCAATGAGCTGGATGATCGGCGAAGCGCTCAAGATGGGGGCGACGATTGCGATGTTTGTAGCTATCGCATTCTGGTATCGCGACGTACGCTGGGTTCCGCTGCTCGTGACTTACCTGGTCGCCCTCAAGACGTACTGGATCGCACTCGCCTGGCGGTGAGGCACTGAACACACGGCTGGCGCACGGCGTCAGCAACAGGCAGGCGGCTTCGGCATGAATCCGCTCCGGCGTGTTCCCGCAACACGGCATCGCGCCGGGAACAGCCTGGAAAGATTTTCGACAATTTGGGTGGCATTAACGATATGGCAGCTAGCGAAGGCACGCGCGCTCTGGATCCGTCCGAGTACATCGCGCACCACTTGCAGAACTTTTCCACCGCGCACCAGACGTCGATTTTCGACATCCACGTCTGGAATCTGGACACGCTGTTCTGGTCGATCGTCTGCGGTCTGATTACGATCCTGGTCCTTCATCTGGCTGCCCGCAAGGCGACGTCCGGCGTGCCCGGCCGTTTCCAGTGCGCGATCGAAATGCTCGTCGAGATGGTCGAGGATCAATCGAAATCGATGATCCACGGCTCGCGCACGTTCATCGCGCCGCTCGCGCTGACCGTGTTCGTCTGGGTCGCGCTGATGAACTCGCTCGACTTCCTCCCCGTTGACCTGCCGGGCCGCGTGATCGGCTGGCTGGGCCTTTCGGAAGTCATTCCGCACCATCGCATCGTCCCGACCGCCGATCTGAACGGCACGCTCGGCATCGCGCTCGGCGTGTTCGTACTGATGATTTACTACAACTTCAAGATCAAGGGCGCCGGCGGCTTCGTGCATGAACTGCTGTCCGCGCCGTTTGGTGCGCATCCGCTGCTGTGGATTCCCAACCTTGCACTGAACATCATCGAGTTCGTCGCGAAAACGGTTTCGCTCGGCATGCGGCTGTTCGGCAACATGTACGCCGGCGAACTGCTGTTCCTGCTGATTGCCCTGCTCGGCAGCATGTGGGGTTTCGGCGCGGACGCCTCGGTACTCGGCTTCATCGGCCACGTGATCGCAGGTACGGTGTGGTCGATCTTCCACATTCTGATCGTTCTGCTGCAAGCGTTCATTTTCATGATGCTGACGCTGGTGTACATCGGCCAGGCTCACGACACCCACTAACGTGGTGCGTCGATTAAAAGAATTGTTTTAGTTTTGTTTCATTAAATCCCAGTTCCAAAAGACTTTTCACAAAGGAGTGATCATGCAAGCTTTCATCGCCAACATCCAGGGTCTGACCGCCATCGGTATCGGCATCATCATCGGCCTGGGTGCAATCGGCGCCTGTATCGGTATCGGCCTGATGGGCGGCAAGTACATCGAAGCATGTGCCCGCCAGCCGGAACTGATGAACCCGCTGCAAACCAAGATGTTCCTGCTGGCGGGTCTGATCGATGCGGCGTTCCTGATTGGCGTTGGTGTGGCAATGCTGTTTGCGTTCGCGAACCCGCTGCTGTCGAAGCTGGCAGGCTGAGGTTCCTCGGAAGTTTGCGCCTGATCTATAACGGATAGGGGCGCAGGGCGGAACGGGTCTGAGGCGCTGATCGACGACAGAATCGATGAGCGCCTTACCGTTTCAATTTCCGACATCGCAACGTTTAAGGAAACACCGTGAATCTCAACGCAACCCTGTTTGCGCAAATGGTCGTGTTCCTGATCCTCGCGTGGTTCACGATGAAGTTCGTGTGGCCGCCGCTGGTCAACGCCCTCGACGAGCGCTCCAAGAAGATTGCCGACGGTCTGTCTGCAGCCGAAAAGGGCAAGGCTGAACTCGAAGCCGCTCACAAGCGCGTCGACCAGGAACTGGCTCAGGCACGCAACGATGGTCAGCAACGTATCGCTGACGCCGAAAAGCGCGCAGTATCAGTCGCAGACGAAATCAAGGCACAGGCACAGGCGGAAGCGGCCCGCATCATTGCGCAGGCCAAGGCTGACGCTGAACAGCAAGTCGTGAAGGCCCGTGAAACACTGCGTGGCGAAGTCGCCGCACTGGCTGTGAAGGGCGCCGAACAGATCCTGAAGCGCGAAGTCGACCAGTCAGCTCACGCTGACCTGCTGAATCAACTGAAAGCCGAGCTCTGATCATGGCCGAACTTGCAACCATCGCCCGCCCGTACGCAGAAGCGCTGTTTGGCGTGGCCGAAGCTGATGACACCGCGGCCTGGTCCACGCTCGTGCAGGAGCTGGCACAGGTTGCGCGTCTGCCCGAAGTGCTGTCGGTCGCTACGAGCCCCAAAATCAGCCGCGCGCAGGTCAGCGAACTGCTGCTGTCCGCGGTGAAGTCGCCGCTGAAGGACAACGCGCAGGCGAAGAATCTGGTGCAGATGCTGGTCGACAATCATCGTCTGACGCTGCTGCCGGAAATCGCCACGCAGTTCGAAGCGTTGAAGAACGCCCGTGAAGGGGCGGCCGATGTGCTGATCGTCAGCGCATTTCCGCTCGAAGGCGCGCAGTTGAACGACCTCGTCGCAAGTCTCGAACGCAAGTTCAAGCGCAAACTGAAGCCGGTGGTCGAAACCGACGCGTCGCTGATTGGCGGCGTGCGCGTGACGGTCGGCGACGAAGTGCTCGATACCTCGGTCCGCGCGCGGCTCGCCAGCATGCAGACGGCTCTGACGGCCTGAAGCGCGTAACGCGCTTGAGCGGCTGGCACGCAACAGAATTGACTATCAGGAGCGAATAATGCAACTCAATCCCTCTGAGATCAGCGAGCTGATCAAGAGCCGGATCCAGGGCCTTGAAGCGAGCGCAGACGTTCGCAACCAGGGCACCGTGATCTCCGTGACCGACGGTATCGTGCGTATCCACGGCCTGTCGGAAGTGATGCAGGGCGAAATGCTCGAATTCCCGGGCAACACCTTCGGTCTCGCGCTGAACCTCGAGCGCGACTCGGTCGGCGCCGTGATTCTGGGTGAATACGAACACATTTCGGAAGGCGACATCGTCAAGACGACGGGTCGCATTCTCGAAGTGCCGGTGGGTCCGGAACTGCTCGGCCGCGTGGTCGACGCACTCGGCAACCCGATCGACGGCAAGGGCCCGATCAACGCAAAGAAGACCGACGCAATCGAAAAGATTGCTCCGGGCGTGATCTGGCGTAAGTCGGTTTCGGAACCGGTCCAGACCGGTCTGAAGTCGATCGACGCGATGGTGCCGGTTGGCCGTGGCCAGCGTGAGCTGATCATCGGCGACCGCCAGTGCGGCAAGACTGCAGTCGCTGTCGACGCGATCATCAACCAGAAGGGCAAGAACCTCTTCTGTATCTACGTCGCGATCGGCCAGAAGGCTTCGTCGATCATGAACGTGGTGCGCAAGCTCGAAGAAACCGGCGCGATGGAATACACGATCGTCGTGGCCGCGTCGGCTTCGGAATCGGCTGCGATGCAGTACCTCGCACCGTACGCCGGCTGCACGATGGGCGAATACTTCCGCGACCGCGGTCAGGACGCGCTGATCGTGTATGACGATTTGACCAAGCAGGCATGGGCATACCGTCAGATCTCGCTGCTGCTGCGCCGCCCGCCGGGCCGCGAAGCTTATCCGGGTGACGTGTTCTATCTGCACTCGCGTCTGCTGGAACGTGCTGCTCGCGTGTCGGAAGACTACGTCGAGAAGTTCACGAACGGCGAAGTGAAGGGCAAGAGCGGTTCGCTGACGGCGCTGCCGGTCATCGAAACGCAGGCAGGCGACGTGACCGCATTCGTTCCGACGAACGTGATCTCGATTACCGACGGCCAGATCTTCCTGGAAACCGACCTCTTTAACGCAGGTATCCGCCCGGCAATTAACGCTGGCGTGTCGGTGTCGCGCGTCGGTGGTGCGGCTCAGACGAAGGTCGTGAAGAAGCTGTCGGGCGGTATCCGTACCGACCTCGCGCAGTACCGTGAACTCGCGGCATTCGCACAGTTCGCATCGGACCTCGACGAAGCAACCCGCAAGCAGCTGGAACGCGGCCGCCGCGTGACGGAACTGCTGAAGCAGCCGCAGTATCAGCCGCTGCAGGTGTGGGAACTGGCTGTCGCGCTGTTCGCAGCGAACAACGGCTACCTCGACGATCTGGAAGTTGCGCAAGTGCTGCCGTTCGAAAAAGGCCTGCGCGACAGCCTGAAGTCGAAGCACGCTGACCTGATCAAGCGCATCGAAGACACCAAGGAACTCTCGAAGGACGACGAAGGCCTGCTGCACACGGCCCTCAAGGACTTCAAGAAGTCCGGCGCTTACTGATCCGCGAGTGACCCGCAAGGCATAAACGGACCTTGAAGCGGCGCGGGCCGCAGGCAACTGAACCCGCGCTGCTTCGATCGCTTTGCATGGGACCCGGGTAACCGCTAAAGCGCTAACCGGGGCCGAAGCTTTGCATGGGACCCGAGTAACCGCTAAAGCGGTAACTCGGGCCGACAAGGAGCAAGCAATGGCTGGAATGAAGGAAATTCGCGGCAAGATCAAGAGCGTGCAAAACACGCGCAAGATCACGAAAGCGATGGAGATGGTGGCCGCATCGAAGATGCGCCGCGCTCAGGAGCGCATGCGCGCTGCTCGCCCGTACGCCGACAAGGTCCGCGACATCGCTGCGCACATGAGCCGTGCGAACCCGGAATATCGTCACCCGTTCATGGTGTCGAACGACGGTGCGAAGACGGCGGGCATTATCCTTGTCACGACCGACAAGGGCTTGTGCGGTGGGATGAATACGAACGTGCTGCGCGCTTCGCTCCAGAAGTTCAAGGAGCTGGAAGCAGCCGGCAAGTCGATCGAAGCAACGGCGATCGGTACCAAGGGTCTTGGTTTCCTGAACCGTCTGCGCGCGAACGTGGTGTCGAATGTTGTCCATCTGGGCGATACGCCGCACCTCGAAAAGCTGATCGGCGCGGTGAAGGTGCAGCTCGACCTGTACTCGGAAGGCAAGATTTCGGCGGTGTACCTCGCGTACACGCGCTTCGTCAACACGATGAAGCAGGAGCCGGTGATCGAGCAACTGCTGCCGCTGTCGGCAGAAGACTTCGAGCGCAAGGACGAAAGCGGTGAAAGCGCCACACCGAAGTCGTCGTGGGACTACATCTATGAGCCGGACGCGCAGGCAGTGGTGGACGAGCTGCTGGTGCGTTATGTCGAAGCGCTGGTCTATCAGGCCGTCGCGGAAAACATGGCATCGGAGCAGTCGGCACGGATGGTCGCGATGAAGGCCGCTTCGGACAATGCGAAGACGGTCATCAACGAACTGCAGCTCGTGTACAACAAGAGCCGTCAGGCAGCGATCACGAAAGAACTGTCGGAAATCGTCGGTGGCGCTGCTGCGGTCTGACCGTCATGGTCAGGGCACGCGGGCAAGCGCCTCGCGGCGAGCCCCATCGAAACTGCGCCTTTGCGCGAGTGAAGAATTGAGTATCTAAAGGAAAAGCGATGAGTACTACTGCTTTGGTAGAAGGCAAGATCGTACAGTGCATCGGCGCGGTGATCGACGTGGAATTTCCGCGTGAATCCATGCCGAAAATTTACGACGCGCTCATTCTCGAAGGTTCGGAACTGACCCTCGAAGTTCAGCAGCAGCTGGGCGACGGCGTCGTTCGTACCATCTGTCTGGGTGCCTCGGACGGCCTGCGTCGCGGCACGACGGTGAAGAATACCGGCAAGCCGATCAGCGTGCCGGTTGGCAAGCCGACCCTCGGCCGGATCATGGATGTTCTCGGTCGCCCGATCGACGAAGCCGGCCCGATCAACTCGGACGTGACGCGCGGTATTCACCAGAAAGCGCCGAAATTCGAAGATCTTTCGCCTTCGACGGAACTGCTCGAAACCGGCATCAAGGTTATTGACCTGATCTGCCCGTTCGCGAAGGGCGGCAAGGTTGGCCTGTTCGGCGGCGCCGGCGTGGGCAAGACGGTGAACATGATGGAACTGATCAACAACATCGCGAAGGAACACGGCGGTTACTCCGTGTTCGCGGGTGTTGGTGAGCGTACCCGTGAAGGGAACGACTTCTATCACGAAATGAAGGACTCGAACGTTCTCGACAAGGTCGCGCTGGTGTACGGCCAGATGAACGAGCCGCCGGGCAACCGTCTGCGCGTCGCGCTGACGGGTCTGACGATGGCTGAGCATTTCCGTGACGAAGGCCTCGACGTGCTGTTCTTCGTCGACAACATCTACCGTTTCACGCTGGCCGGTACCGAAGTGTCGGCACTGCTCGGCCGTATGCCATCGGCAGTGGGCTATCAGCCTACGCTCGCTGAAGAAATGGGCAAGCTGCAAGAGCGTATTACGTCGACCAAGACGGGCTCGATCACGTCGGTGCAGGCCGTGTACGTCCCTGCGGATGACTTGACCGACCCGTCGCCGGCTACGACCTTCGGCCACCTTGACGCAACCGTCGTGCTGTCGCGTGACATCGCTTCGCTGGGTATCTACCCGGCAGTGGACCCGCTCGATTCGACCTCGCGTCAGATCGACCCGAACGTGATCGGCGAAGAGCACTACTCGATCACGCGCGGCGTGCAGCAAACGCTGCAGCGCTACAAGGAACTGCGCGACATTATCGCGATTCTGGGTATGGACGAACTGGCGCCGGAAGACAAGCTCGCGGTTGCGCGCGCTCGCAAGATCCAGCGTTTCCTGTCGCAGCCGTTCCACGTCGCTGAAGTGTTCACGGGTTCGCCGGGCAAGTACGTGCCGCTGAAGGAAACGATCCGCGGCTTCAAGATGATCGTTGAAGGTGAGTGCGATCATCTGCCGGAGCAGGCGTTCTACATGGTCGGCACGATCGACGAAGCCTTCGAAAAGGCCAAGAAGATCCAGTAAGGCTTGAGTGCAGGCAACGAGGCGCGGGTTTTGCGGGTATCAGGGTAGAAGCCGCGCCGAACGCATTACGCTCAACCAGGAATCGACACCATGGCAACTATCAAAGTAGACGTCGTCAGCGCCGAAGAACAGATCTTTTCGGGCCAGGCGAAATTCGTCGCGCTACCGGGCGAAGCGGGTGAACTGGGCATTCTGCCAGGCCACACGCCGCTCATCACGCGGATCCGTCCGGGTGCGGTGCGCATCGAGGCGGAAAACGGCGAAGAAGAGTTCGTGTTCGTCGCCGGCGGCATCCTTGAGGTCCAGCCGGGCGCAGTGACGGTTCTGGCCGACACGGCAATCCGCGGCAAGGATCTCGACGAAGCCAAGGCCGAAGAAGCGCGCAAGCGTGCTGAAGAGGCGCTGCAGAACGTGGGTTCGAACCTCGAATACGCTACCGCGCAAGCGGAACTCGCGTATGCGACGGCTCAGCTCGCTGCGATCCAGCGTCTGCGCAAGCTGCGCGGTCAGCATTGATCGCAAGGCAGCACGCAGCAGAAGTAAAAAAGCAGCCCTTCGCGGCTGCTTTTTTTATCCTTCACTTGACGTTTACGGAAAGGTAAGCAGAATCACAAGCTGATTCCTGCGGTAGAAGGGCGCAAGCGGCAACAGCAAAGCTGCGGGTAACACTTGATGCCGCGCGGTCACACGCCGGTGGCACAATCGGTTTCAAATTCATTTCAACCGGGCGACACGACGCGTCGCTCACGGAGACAGACACCATGGCAATCCAGACTGGAGGCGAGGGCGCACTCATCGAGCCGAAGGACAACCTCTCGTACGTTCGCGGCTCGACGGAGATTGCGCTGAGCGAGGCAACTGTCGGTCAGTTTCTGCTGGACACGGCGCGCCGCTTTCCTGACCGTCCTGCCGTGGTGTTCCGCGAGCAGCGCATCCGGTGGACCTGGAAGGAGTTTTCCGACGAAGTCGACATTCTCGCCGCCGGCCTGCTGGCATTGGGCATTGAGAAGGGCGACCGCGTCGGCATCTGGTCGCCGAATCGCGTCGAATGGCTGTTGACGCAGTTCGCCACCGCCCGTATCGGCGCGGTGCTGGTCAACATCAACCCGGCGTACCGGTTGGCCGAACTCGAATACGCGCTGAACAAGGTGGGTTGCAAGGCGATCGTTTCCGCGCACAGCTTCAAGTCGTCGATGTATCTGGAGATGCTGCAGACGCTCGCCCCTGAACTGGCTACGCACGCGCCCGGCGAACTGCGCGCGGCGCGCCTGCCGGACCTGCGTTATGTGATCCGCATGTGCGACACCGAAACACCAGGCATGCTGACGTTTTCCGATGTCATCGAGCGGGGTCGCGCTTCGCTCGATGTCGCGAGGCTCGACGCGATCGGCGCCACGTTGTCGGCGCATGAGCCGATCAACATCCAGTTCACGAGCGGCACGACGGGCAATCCGAAGGGCGCGACGCTCACGCACAGCAACGTCGTGAACAACGCGCGCTTCATCGCGATGGCCATGCGGCTAGGCGAAGAGGACAGCCTGTGCATTCCGGTGCCGTTGTATCACTGCTTTGGCATGGTGCTGGCGGTGCTCGCGTGTGTCTCGGTGGGTGCGAACATGGTGTTCCCCGGCGAGGCATTCGATCCGCTCGCGACCTTGTCCGCGGTCGCCGAAGAGAAATGCACAGCGCTTCATGGCGTGCCGACGATGTTCATCGCCGAACTCGACCATCCCGAATTCGCGCGCTTCGATCTGGGCCGCTTGCGCACGGGCATCATGGCGGGCTCGCCGTGCCCGATCGAAACGATGAAGAAAGTGGTGTCGAGGATGCATCTCGGCGAAATCACAATCGCATACGGCATGACGGAAACGAGCCCGGTCTCGTTCCAGAGTTCGACGAGCGATCCGCTCGACAAGCGCACGACAACCGTGGGCCGCATCCAGCCGCATCTCGAAGTGAAGCTTGTCGATGCGAGCGGCAACGTGGTGCCAGTCGGCGAAACCGGTGAACTGTGCACGAAGGGCTACTCGGTGATGCTGGGCTACTGGGGCGACGAGGCCAAAACACGCGAAAGCATCGTCGACGGATGGATGCACACCGGCGATCTCGCGACGCTTGACGCGGAGGGCTATTGCAACATCGTTGGCCGTCTGAAGGACATGCTGATTCGCGGCGGCGAAAACATCTACCCGCGCGAAATCGAGGAATTTCTGTTCCGTCATCCGAAGATTCAGAGCGTGCAGGTGTTCGGCGTGCCCGACGCGAAGTACGGCGAGGAAGTGTGCGCGTGGATCGTGCTGCGTCCGGGCGAGTACGCCACTGTGGAAGATGTGCAGGAATTCTGTCGCGACCAGATCGCGCATTACAAGGTGCCGAAGCATATCCGCTTCGTCGACGAACTTCCGATGACCGTCACCGGCAAGGTGCAAAAGTTCGTGATGCGCGAACGGATGATCGACGAATTGAAGATCGCCGCCGATAAAACCGCTTGATCTGAACGCAGCAAGGCGTCGCGCGCGAGCATATGTGGCGCCTTGCCGGAATTGTGTTCCTGGAACAACTTGATAGCCGCAACGTCCACGAAAATCCGCTGAGAAAGCGGGAGCAAACGTTTGAGCAGACGAAAAAAAAGCGGGCCTGGAGCCCGCTAAAAACCACACGCTACGGGGTTAGCGCGAGGAGACCAATGAAGGAACCTGGTGGGACGACGCATATAACGCCGACCACGGCCCCAGCAGGGATGCCCCTTTATCAGGGCTTCGGCAAAGCCGACCGGCACAGTGCATCGTATCCGCTCACACTACGCACCCAGCCACATCCGTGTTGAAACCGTTGAAGGGCATTGTGGGCGAATAAGTCTGCTGGCGCGGTAACAAAGTGTTTCAGGTTGTAACGCCCGTCAGACAAGGCTCTGCGGGATTACTTTCCGATCCGAACTGTTTTAGACGTTACGCTTACCGGTAGTAAATTCCGGTTCCCTGACAACGCCGCCAACGTTCTCGATAAACCATACTGCGCTTTTTTATCACGCGTTGGGAGCCGGGGATTTCCCGGCATTGGACGCCGCTCGCAATCACGCGATGCGGCGCCAGCAGACGCTTCGTCGCAGGCTGCTGGCGCCGCCGAAAGCTACTTCAGCCACTTGTCCTGAATGGCCTGGTATTCGCCGGTCGCGCGCGCCAGATGCAGCCACTGATCGACGTACTGCTGGAACACAACGTCGCCGCGCGGCACCATCCATGCTTTTTCACCGTACTGGAACGGCTTGTCCGGATGCACCGAGCATAAGCCCGGGTTGAGCTTTTGCTGCAGCAAGGTTTCGGACGCATCGGTGACCATGACGTCGGCCTTGCCGGCCAGGATCTGTTTGAACACCGTCACGTTGTCCGGATAGACGGTCATGTTCGCGTGCGGAAAAAACTGCTTGGCGAAGCGCTCGTTTGTGCCGCCCGGATTGACGATCACGCGCGTCGACGGCTGGTCGATCTGCGCGACGGTCTGATACTTGTTGACGTCGTCGCAGCGCACGATCGGCGTCTTGCCGTCGATCATGTAGGGCTCGGTGAAGAACGCGCGTTTTTGCCGGTCGAGCGTCGTCGATACACCGCCGATCGCGACATCGCATTTCGCGACGAAGTCGTTCATCAGGTTCGACCACGATGTCTTCACGAATTCCACCTTCACGCCGAGCGAGTGCGCGAGCGATTCGGCCATGTCGATGTCGATCCCCTCGAACTGGCCGTCCGGCTTGTAGAACGAATACGGCTTGTAGTCGCCGGTCGTGCAGGCGCGCAGCGTGCCGCGCGCGACGATTTCGTCGAGACGCGACCCCTGTGGCGCGGAGGCGACGCTTGCAGCGCTGTTCGTTTGCGCGGACACCGGGCTCACGGCGGTCAGTGCGCCGGCGCAGATCACCGCGCCGGCCCATGCGAGGGCGATTTTATTCATCGAGTCTCCTTCGTTCGTCTGTTATTGGAAGTTAAACGCGGGTAAGGCCGTTGATGATAGCCCGGCAATACGGGCTTGATAAGGTTGCTGTCGCCGGGTGAGGCGCTGGATGAGTCCGCCCGCGACCGGGCCGCAAGCCGGCGCACGAGCGCAACAGACGGGCGCGTTTATTCACTGCATCCAGCGCGATACTGGCGGCGGCGTCCGGTAAAATGGCCCTTTGCCTCCAGTCGCCCGCAACGTGGTCAATACTCTTCTGAACGACACTTTCCTGCGCGCGCTCCTGCGCCAGCCGACCGAATACACGCCGATCTGGCTGATGCGGCAGGCGGGTCGCTACCTGCCGGAATACAACGCAACGCGCAGCCGCGCGGGCAGCTTCCTCGGCCTCGCGAAGAATCCCGATTACGCGACGGAAGTCACGTTGCAGCCGCTCGACCGCTATCCGCTCGACGCCGCGATTCTCTTCTCCGACATCCTGACGATTCCCGACGCAATGGGTCTCGGCCTCGACTTCCAGACGGGCGAAGGCCCGAAGTTCGCGCATCCGGTGCGCACGGAAGACGATGTCGCGCGCCTCGCGGTGCCGGATATCGACGCCACGCTGCGCTACGTGACGGACGCCGTCAGCCAGATCCGCCGCTCGCTGGTCGACGCGCAGGGCCGGCAACGCGTGCCGTTGATCGGCTTTTCGGGCAGCCCGTGGACGCTCGCGTGCTACATGGTCGAAGGCGGCGGGTCGGCCGACTTCCGCACCGTGAAATCGATGCTGTATGCGCGCCCTGACCTGATGCACCGCATTCTCGACGTGAACGCGAAAGCGGTCGCGGCGTACCTGAACGCGCAGATCGAAGCCGGCGCGCAGGCCGTGATGATCTTCGATACGTGGGGCGGCGCGCTTGCCGACGGCATCTATCAGCGTTTCTCGCTGCACTACATCCAGCAGGTCGTCTCCCAGCTCAAGCGCGAGCATGACGGCGCGAAAGTGCCGGTCATCACGTTCACGAAGGGCGGCGGCCTGTGGCTCGACGAGATCGCCGCGACGGGCGTCGATGCGGTCGGACTCGACTGGACCGTGAATCTGTCGAAGGCGCGCGAGCGCGTCGGCAGCAAGGTGGCGCTGCAGGGCAATATCGATCCTTCGGTGCTGTTCGCGTCGCCTTCGGCGATCCGGATCGAGGCGCGCGCCGTGCTCGACAGCTTCGGCAACCATCCGGGCCACGTCTTCAATCTGGGCCACGGCATCTCGCAATTCACGCCGCCGGAACATGTCGCCGAACTCGTCGACGAAGTGCACCGGCACAGCCGCGCGATTCGCGCTGGCAGCGTCCCGGCGTGACGCCAGGAGTGTGAAAATTTTGTTGCGGTGCGATGAAGTGGGCTCTCGACATAAGGGTCGCGATGCGTCAACGAGGCCGTCGTGCGGCCATCTCGCAATTGTCAAGACTTGACTTATGCACATTTGTCTCGCTGCGGCGCAGTAGAGGGTTGCGTCGCTGTTTCGGGCCCGCAAGTTGTGTGCGAGTTTGATCTGCGCCTTGACTGGCAAGGGTTTCAGTCAGTATTCGAGATATGTGCGGTAGCCCGCGGAACGACGGCGGGGCGCCATTTTCGAGCCGCTATAACAGAGTTCTCAACAAAGTTATCCACAGGCCCGGCGGACCGATTGCAATTCTTCAGCAGAATCCAAAGCTTGGCGTTGAAAGTGAGGTTTTACTTTAACTTCGACGCTTTCGCCTCGACTGATCGCCTGATCCGATTTGACCCGCTTTGCAGGGTGAGCGCAGGGTGAGCGACGTTTTTGTGCGCGTTGCGCTCGATCATCCCCTGCCGACGCTCTTCGACTACCGGTGCGACATCGAGCCGCCGCCGGTGCCCGGCATGCTCGTGAGCGTGCCATTCGGCAAGCGCGATACGGTTGGTCTCGTGTGCGAAGTGAGCGATCGCAGCGACGTGCCTGCCGACCGGGTGCGCGCAGTGAACGCGGTGTGCACGGCGTGCCCGCCGCTTTCCGCCGCGTGGCTCAAGCTGGCGGACTTCGCGGCCGACTACTACCAGCGTGGAATCGGCGAAGTCGCCTTGCCAGGCCTGCCTCAGGCGCTGCGCGACGCGACGCGCTGGGCGCGGCTGCTCGCGCCGGAAGAGCGCTATCGTCTGATGCCGGCGGGTGGCGACGCGTTGCCCGACGCGTTGCCGGCGCGCGCCAGCGCGCTGCGCCGTCTCGCCGGGGTGCTGGCCGAAGCCGGCTCGCTATCCGCCGCGGATGCGCGCGCACTGCATCCGAAGGCCGTCGCGACGCTGGATGCGTGGCTGGCGGAAGGCTGGGTCGAGCGGGATGTGATCGAAGCCGCCGACGTGCGCGCGGCGCCACCCGCCGATACGTCACCGGTCACGCTGCCGACGCTCACCGACGAACAGGCCGCCGCCGTCGAAGCCATCCGCGACGCGGCCGGCTTCGCGCCGTTCCTGCTGCACGGCGTAACCGGCAGTGGCAAGACCGAAGTCTATCTGCGGGCGCTGGCCGGATTGCTCACCGCCGATCCGCACGCGCAGGCGCTGGTTCTCGTCCCCGAAATCAATCTCACGCCGCAGTTCGAAGCGGCGTTTCGCGCGCGCTTCGCGGCGCTCGATGCCGGCGCGATCGTCACGCTGCACAGCGGGCTTGCCGAAGGCGAGCGGGCGCGTCACTGGTTCGCGGCCCATGCGGGACGCGCGCGTATCGTGCTCGGCACCCGGCTTGCCGTGCTGGCTTCGCTGCCGAAGCTGGCGATCATCGTCGTCGATGAAGAGCACGATCCGGCTTACAAGCAACAGGAAGGGCTACGGTATTCGGCGCGCGATCTGGCGATCTATCGCGCGAAGCAGCTCGGCATTCCGGTCGTGCTCGGCTCCGCGACGCCTTCGCTCGAAAGCTGGTGGCAGGCGGATCAGGGGCGTTACACGCGGCTGACGCTATCGCGCCGCGCGGTGGCCGACGCCGTGCTGCCCGCTATCAAACTCATCGATCTCGAGGAAGAGCACCGGCGCGGACGTGCGTCGATCGACGGGCTATCGGGTCCGCTGATCGCGGCGCTGAAATCGCGGCTGGAACGCGGCGAGCAAAGCCTCGTGTTTCTTAACCGGCGCGGCTACGCCCCCGTGCTTTCGTGCGATGCATGCGGCTGGGTCGCGGGCTGCCCGCGATGTAGCGCGTACGTCGTGCTGCACAAGCCGGAGCGCGCGATGCGCTGCCACCACTGCGGCTGGGAATCGCGCATTCCTCACGCGTGTCCGGATTGCGGCAACGTCGACATCGCGCCGCTGGGACGCGGCACGCAGCGCGTCGAGGAAACGCTCGCGGAGGTCGTGCCCGGCGCGCGCGTGCTGCGCATCGACGCCGACAGCACGCGCCGCAAGGGCAGCGCGCAGGCGCTTTTCTCGGACGTGCATGCTGGCGAAGTCGACATTCTGGTCGGCACGCAGATGATCGCGAAGGGACACGATTTCCAGCGCGTCTCGCTGGTGGGCGTCGTGAACGCCGACACCGCACTCTTTTCCCACGACTTTCGCGCGAGCGAGCGGCTTTTCGCCCAGCTGATGCAGGTGAGCGGCCGCGCGGGCCGCGCCGGTCTGCCGGGCGAAGTGCTCGTGCAGACGCGTTATCCGCGTCACGCGCTGTATCACGCGCTCGCGCGCCACGATTACATCGGCTTCGCGAAGTCGCAGCTTGGCGAGCGCCGCGATGCTCATTTGCCGCCGTTCGTCTATCAGGCTTTGCTGCGCGCCGAAGGCCGCACGCTCGAAGCGGCGCTCGCGTTTTTGCAGCAGGCCGCCGCGCAGCTATCGACGATTCCCGCGGCCGGACGCGTGACCGCCTATGACGCCGTGCCGCTGACCATCGTCAAGGTGATGCATGTGCATCGCGCGCAGTTGTTGATCGAAAGCGCGTCGCGCGGCGCACTCCAGGCGACGCTACATGCGTGGCAGCCGATGCTTCGCACGCTCAAGGGCGTGTTGCGCTGGAACCTCGAAGTCGATCCACTCGACATCTGACGCCGCTCGCGCATCCGGCCGATCCGGCGTTCCGCGGGCAAATCCCGTGCGGTCATATCGATAGAGCGAAAGGTCGTTTCGCTTTCGGATATCGCTCGACTATATTTCGCCCGACCGGCGCAATTTTCACAACAATCCGAACCCGACCAACCCTTGCGCCGATGCACCTCAACTTCCGGGGCTTTGCGATGAGCGATACAAACCACAGCCTGCCGGCGGGCGCGCAGCCCGCAGCCGCGGACCGCACCGGGCGCACGACGCGTGGCGGCGGCGGTCTCTTTTCAACCGAAGACTGGTGGGCCGTCTGGATCGGCCTCTTCGTGATCGTGATCGCGTGGGCGCTGTTCGCGTCCGGCGGCAGCATCAAGTGGCTCGCGGTTGCGCCCGTCAAATGGGCGAGCGTCGGCGCCGCCGGTGCGGACCTCGTCAGGCATCTGCCGAACTACGTCGCGCTGTTCGTCGTGTTCGCCGTGCTGTTCAGCGTCAGCCTCGCGGTGCTCAAACAGAACGTCGCGCACTTCCTGCCGTCGTTTCTGATCCTGTTTGTCGTGTCGGTGCTGATATTCGAACTCGGAGCGTGGGCCAGCGCAGCGAAGTACAACCTCGAACCGCCACTGGTCGCGCTCGCGCTCGGGCTCGTGATCTCGAACGTGTTCCGGCTGCCGGAGTGGTTTTCCGCCGGCCTGCGCGTCGAGTTTTACATCAAGGTCGGCATCGTGCTGCTCGGCGCGACCCTGCCGTTCACGCTGCTCGTGTGGGCCGGACCGGTCGCGGTCGGCCAGGCGACGATCGTCTCGCTGATCACGTTCTCCGTGATCTTTTTCACGGGCAAGGCGCTCGGCCTCGACCGGCGCTTCGCGGCCGTGCTCGGTGTGGGCGGCGCGGTGTGCGGCGTGTCGGCGGCGATTGCGATCGCGGGCGCGGTGCGCGCGAAGCGCGAGCAGGCTTCCGTGGCGATCACACTCGTGATCCTGTGGGCGATCGTGATGATCTTCGTGTTGCCGATCGCGTCACGCTCGCTCGGCCTGCCGACCGGCGTCGCGGGCGCGTGGATCGGCACATCGGAATTCGCCGATGCAGCCGGCATCGCCGCCGCGCAGGCCTACGGCGACTTCGCGAAGAGCGCCGGCGGCGCGATCGCGGGTGCGCCTGATGCGGCGTTGCAGGCATTCACGCTGATGAAGGTGGTGGGCCGCGACATCTGGATCGGCATCTGGGCGTTCGTGCTCGCGATCGTCGCGACGACGCGCTGGGAATCCGGAGACAGCACCGTCAAATCCCGCGCTGACGCTGGCGAAATCTGGGCGCGCTTTCCGAAATTCGTGATTGGTTTCGTGATCGCGTCCGCGCTCGTGACCTGGATTGCCAGCCACTATTCGCTTGCGGATTACCGCAAGGTCGTGACGCCGGAATTCGTCGGGCCGATTACCGCGCTGCGTACGTGGGCGTTCATCTTCTGCTTCCTGAGCATCGGGCTGACCACGCGCCTGCGCACGCTGACGGCGACCGGCCTGAAGCCGTTCCTCGTGTTCACGGCAGGCGTGGCGGTCAATATCGCCATCGGCTACGTGCTGTCCGCGCACGTATTCGCATCGTACTGGAATAGCCTGGGACAGTGACCGTGAAGCCGGACGGCACCTCGACACTCGCGCGCGGCGCGCCGGAAACGGCCGCGCTGCGCGACGCAAGCCGGTGTTGCGCCGGATGCCGGCACCGCGCCGACGACCGGCATTCTCTTGAACAAAGCATTCCAGGCCTCACCGTCTTCAGTTCGGGTTTCGGCGCGAGCGTGGCGGCGAGCCGGCTGTGTCGTCTGCACGACCAGCTCGTCTCGCCTGACGACACCTGCAGCCAGTTCGACCCGACGCCCGCCCGTATTTCTGGCTGAGCGAGGCCGGCTCGCGCGTCACTCAGGACGCGTTTTTTGCCGATCGCCCGCCACGCGGGTTCACGCGTGCCGTTTCCATCCGTTTTGTCGCCGAACACGATGCGCCGCGAATAAAAAACACCGCACACAGCGCGCACATCGTCCAGATTCCCGTCACCACCATCCACTTTTCCATTTCCATCACCTTCCCTGTGAGCAAGACGCCTGTTGCGCGGCGTATGTCTGTATATCGGCGCGGCGCGGGATTCGATAAGGGTAGCGACGAAAAGAATCAGGCCAGGGAAAACACCGATCGCAACCGGGTACATCCGGCACACCCCGACCCGGCGCAAACCCCGGTGGCATAAGGGATTGCGAGGGGTGCAACCTTTCCCCGCGAGCGGTTGCACCTTTTTAATTGAAGGCGTACGATTCGCCAACTTTCTAGTCTTTCGCCGATGGTCAAATCGGCATTCGAAGGAAACATGGCGAGCACTACCCTTGGCGTCAAGGTTGACGACCTCCTCCGTTCCCGGCTGAAAGAAGCCGCCACACGCCTCGAGCGCACGCCACACTGGCTGATCAAGCAGGCGATCTTCGCGTATCTGGAGAAGATCGAGCAGGGTCAGCTGCCCCCCGAACTGTCGGGTCTGAACGGCGCGGTCGATCTGGCCGGGAGCGCAGTCGTCGATTCCGACGAAGAGAGCGCCTCGCATCCGTTCCTCGAATTCGCGCAGAGCGTGCAGCCGCAGTCGGTGCTGCGCGCGGCGATCACGGCGGCGTATCGCCGTCCGGAGCCGGAGTGCGTGCCGTTCCTGCTGGGTCAGGCACGTCTGCCCGCGAACCTCGCCGGCGACGTGCAGGCGATGGCGGGCAAGCTCGTCGAAACGTTGCGCACCAAGAGCAAGGGTGGCGGCGTCGAAGGGCTGATCCGCGAATTCTCGCTGTCGAGCCAGGAAGGCGTCGCGCTGATGTGCCTCGCCGAGGCGCTGCTGCGCATTCCCGACCGCGCCACGCGCGACGCGCTGATCCGCGACAAGATCAGCAAGGGCGACTGGCGATCGCACGTCGGCCAGGCGCCGTCGCTCTTCGTCAACGCCGCGACGTGGGGTCTGATGATCACCGGCAAGCTGGTGACGACCAACAGTGAGACGGGTCTTTCGTCGGCGCTGACGCGTCTGATCGGCAAGGGCGGCGAGCCGCTGATCAGGAAGGGCGTCGATATGGCGATGCGCCTGATGGGCGAACAGTTCGTCACGGGCGAGAACATTTCCGAGGCACTGGCCAACAGCCGCAAGTTCGAGGCGCGGGGCTTCCGCTATTCGTACGACATGCTCGGCGAAGCCGCGACAACCGAAGCCGACGCACTGCGCTATTACGCATCGTACGAGCAGGCGATCCACGCGATCGGCAAGGCCGCTGGTGGACGTGGCATCTATGAAGGCCCGGGCATCTCGATCAAGTTGTCGGCGCTGCACGCGCGCTACTCGCGCTCGCAGCAGGAACGCACGATGAACGAGTTGCTGCCGCGCGTGCGCGCGCTCGCGATCCTCGCGCGCCGTTACGACATCGGTCTGAACATCGACGCCGAAGAAGCCGACCGCCTCGAAATCTCGCTCGATCTGCTCGAGGCGCTGTGCTTCGATCCGGAACTGGCCGGCTGGAACGGCATCGGCTTCGTGGTACAGGCGTATCAGAAGCGCTGCCCGTTCGTGATCGACTACATCGTCGATCTGGCGCGCCGCAGCCGCCACCGCATCATGGTCCGCCTCGTGAAGGGCGCGTACTGGGATAGCGAAATCAAGCGCGCGCAGGTGGACGGTCTCGAAGGCTATCCGGTCTACACGCGCAAGATCTATACGGACGTCTCGTATATTGCCTGCGCGAAAAAGCTGCTCGGCGCGCCGGATGCCGTCTATCCGCAGTTCGCAACGCACAACGCGCATACGCTCGCGGCGATCTATCACCTTGCCGGCCAGAACTACTACCCTGGCCAGTACGAATTCCAGTGTCTGCACGGCATGGGCGAGCCGCTGTACGAGGAAGTCACCGGCCGCGACAAGCTGAACCGTCCGTGCCGCGTGTACGCGCCAGTCGGCACGCATGAAACGCTGCTCGCGTATCTCGTGCGCCGGCTGCTGGAAAACGGCGCGAATACGTCGTTCGTAAACCGCATCGCCGATGAAACCGTCGCGATCAAGGACCTCGTGGCCGACCCGGTCGACGAAGCGTCGAGGATCACGCCGCTCGGTGCGCCGCACGCGAAGATTCCGCTGCCGCGTCACCTGTTCGGCGGCGAGCGTCTCAATTCGATGGGCCTCGATCTGTCGAACGAGCATCGTCTGGCGTCGCTGTCGTCGGCGTTGCTGGCGAGCGCGCACCATCCGTGGCGCGCGGCGCCCATGCTCGCCGACAACGACATCGCCAACGGCGCCGCGCGCGACGTGCGCAACCCGGCCGATCAGCGTGACCTCGTCGGCACGGTGGTCGAGGCAACCCCGGAACATGTGAGCGCCGCGCTCACGCACGCCGTTGCAGCCGCGCCGATCTGGCAGGCGACGCCCGTCGAGGCGCGTGCCGACTGTCTCGCGCGCGCCGCCGATCTGCTCGAAGCGCAGATGCATACGCTGATGGGTCTCGTCGTGCGCGAAGCGGGCAAATCGTTGCCGAACGCCGTCGCGGAAATCCGCGAAGCGATCGACTTCCTGCGCTATTACTCCACGCAGATCCGCACCGAGTTTTCGAACGACACGCACCGCCCGCTCGGACCGGTGGTGTGCATCAGCCCGTGGAATTTCCCGCTGGCGATCTTCATGGGTCAGGTTGCAGCAGCGCTCGCCGCCGGCAATACCGTACTCGCCAAGCCCGCTGAACAGACGCCGCTGATCGCCGCGCAGGCGGTGCGCATCCTGCGCGAAGCCGGCGTGCCGGCGGGCGCGGTGCAACTGCTGCCGGGCGACGGTGAAACGGTCGGCGCGGCCCTGGTGGCCGATGCGCGCACGCGTGCCGTGATGTTCACCGGCTCGACCGAAGTCGCGCGCCTGATCAACAGGACGCTGTCGTCGCGCCTCGACGTCGACGGCAAGCCGATTCCGCTGATCGCCGAAACCGGTGGCCAGAACGCGATGATCGTCGATTCGTCGGCGCTGGCGGAGCAGGTCGTCGCCGACGTGCTGCAGTCGTCGTTCGACTCCGCCGGCCAGCGGTGTTCGGCGCTGCGCGTTCTCTGTCTGCAGGACGACGTCGCGGACCGCACGCTCGAAATGCTGACCGGTGCGATGGGCGAACTCGCGGTGGGCAATCCGGATCGTCTGTCGATCGACGTCGGTCCGGTGATCGACATCGAAGCAAAGCGCGGCATCGATGCGCACATCGCCGCGATGCGCGAGAAGGGCCGCAAGGTCGTGCAGCTGCCGATGCCGGAAGGCTGCGCAGCCGGTACGTTCGTGCCGCCGACGCTGATCGAACTCGACAGCATCGACGAACTGAAGCGCGAAGTGTTCGGCCCGGTGCTGCACGTGGTGCGTTATCACCGTAGCGCACTCGACAAGCTGCTCGACCAGATCCGCACGACGGGCTACGGGCTCACGCTCGGCGTTCACACGCGGATCGACGAAACGATCGCGCATGTGATCGGCCGCGCGCACGTCGGCAATATCTATGTGAACCGCAATGTGATCGGCGCGGTGGTCGGCGTGCAGCCGTTCGGCGGCGAAGGCCTGTCGGGCACGGGGCCGAAGGCGGGCGGCGCGCTGTATCTGCAGCGTCTGCTGGCCAAGCGTCCGGCGGGTTTGCCGAAGTCGCTCGCCGCGGCGCTTGTGGTGGATGCACCGCAGTCATCCCAAAAAGTGGATGGAATGGGGGACAATCCGGCTGCCGTGTTGACGGCATTGCGCGACTGGCTGATCGGCGAAGGTCAGGCGACGCTCGCCGCGCGCTGCGACGGTTATCTGTCGTACGTGCTGGCCGGCGCGACGGCCGTGTTGCCGGGGCCGACCGGCGAGCGCAACACGTACACGCTCGGCGCTCGTGGCACCGTGCTGTGCGTGCCGTCGACCCACGGCGGTGCCCGCGCGCAGTTTGCCGCGGTGCTGGCGACAGGAAACCGCGCGCTTTTCGAAGGCGCGGCGGGCGAGCAGCTGGTCGCCGCGTTGCCCGCGGGATTGAAGCAACACGCGAGCGTGAAGAAGACCGCCGAGGCCGCTTTCGATGCAGTGCTTTTCGAAGGCGACAGCGACGAGCTGCTCGCGCTGGTAAAGGAAGTCGCGAAACGGCCGGGGCCGATCGTATCGGTGCAGGGCGTGGCGGCACGCGCGCTGGAAAGCGGCGATGAGGATTACGCGCTTGAACGTCTGTTGACGGAACGTTCGGTCAGCGTAAATACGGCAGCAGCAGGCGGCAATGCGAATTTGATGACGATTGGCTGAGCGAACCTCGACGATCAATTCAAAAAATGGAAGCGGCACGGTGACCCCGATGTCGCTCCACTCACACCTGGTACCAAAGGAGAAGCTATGCAACACACGATGAAAGGGCTGACAGCTGCGACGCTCGTCGCGGTCATGTCGCTGGCGGGGACCGCGCAGGCACAAACGGCTGAAGACGTGAAGATCGGCTTTGCCGGTCCGATGACGGGCGCTCAGGCGCACTACGGCAAGGATTTCCAGAACGGCATCACGCTGGCTGTGGAAGAAGAGAACGCGACGAAGCCGGTGATCGGCGGCAAGCCGGTGCACTTCGTGCTCGACTCGGCCGACGACCAGGCTGACCCGCGCACCGGCACGACGGTCGCACAGAAGCTCGTCGACGACGGCATCAAGGGCATGCTCGGCCACTTCAACTCGGGTACGACGATCCCGGCTTCGCGCATCTACGCGAACGCAGGCATCCCGGAAATCGCGATGGCGACGGCGCCTGAGTACACGCAGCAAGGCTTCAAGACGACGTTTCGCATGATGACCTCCGACACGCAGCAAGGTTCGGTGGCTGGTACGTTCGCAGCGAAGTCGCTTGGCATGAAGAAGATCGCGATCGTCGACGACCGCACCGCATACGGCCAGGGTCTGGCTGACCAGTTCGAGAAGGCCGCGAAGGCATCGGGCGCAACGATCATCGCGCGCGAGTACACGAACGACAAGGCCGTCGACTTCAAGGCAATTCTGACGAAGCTGAAGGCCGCGAATCCGGACCTGATCTATTACGGCGGCGCGGATTCGCAAGCGGGCCCGATGGTCAAGCAGATGAAGACGCTTGGCATGAAGGCGCCGCTGATGGCCGGCGAAATGGTCAAGACGGACACGTTCCTGAAGATCGCGGGTGACTCGGCGAACGGCACGGTGGCGTCGCTCGCCGGCCTGCCGCTGGACGAAATGCCGGGCGGCAAGGACTACGTCGCGAAGTACAAGAAGCGCTTCAACGAAGACGTGCAGACGTACTCGCCGTACGCCTACGACGGCGCAATGGCACTCTTCAATGCAATGAAGAAGGCAAACTCGACGGATCCGGCAAAGTACCTGCCGATGCTCGCGCAGACGTCGATGCCGGCCGTGACGTCGAAAGACCTCGCTTACGACAGCAAGGGTGACCTGAAGAACGGCGGCATCACGCTGTACAAGGTTGTCGACGGCAAGTGGACGACGCTGCAAAGCGTGGGCGGCAAGTAACAGCCGCTTCGTCAAGGAATAGCGCTGCGAAAACGCGGCGCGTGCTTCACAACCCGGATCCCAGTCTTTCCCCTGCGATCCGGGTAGCTTCGAAAACACCCTGCGAGCGAATCCGGCTCCCAGGGTGTTTTTTTCGCGCGTGGACTCCCAGCCCGCCCGCCGGCTTCTTCCATCTCCCGCCTCTTTGCCTCGAGCAGGCAACGCCTCGAATCTCTTAAATAAGCCGATATTCATAAGAAGCGCCTCAATTTTATTTGTTTTGGATAGCTTATTTTGTAATCGCCAAAACCTTGATCCAGATTCAGTCGTCTGATTTACGGGGAGCCTGGCTAACGGTTAATCTTGATCGCACGGAAGTCTCACGTTGCGATTAAATTACTTAGTAAAGCTAATGATGGCCTGTTTATATTTCGATAAATCAAGACGAAAGAGACGGGAAACCAGAATTTGAAGCGCCTTTGGGGCGCGGCTTGAACTCGCTTGATTCAGAAAATGGATGGTTCAGTGTCAATAAAGACAGAGCAGGAAATAACTGCATGGCTGATCGCCTATACGCGGGCGCATTTCAACGCTGCATGGAGCGGTGGCGCGGCCAGCCTGGCTGATCTGGGCATCGACTCGCTGTCCGGTGCCGAGCTGCTCAGTTCGCTGGAGCGCTGGCTTGAACGCTCGATTCCGGTCGACTTTCTTGAATACGTAACCGATTCGGCCGGACTTGCCAATGCGCTGGTCGAACTACAGCAAGCACCGAAATCCGGTTCGGGTTCCGCAAGCGCATTTGAATCTTTCGTGAATCCGTGGCTGGCCAGAAAGCTGGAGCAGATCCAGATAGACAGGTCGTTCGTGCGCGCTGGCGGTGCGTTTCTCTACGACCAGGAAGGCGAACAATATCTCGACTTCCTTGCGCAATACGGCGCTGTTCCTTTTGGGCACCATCCTGAGGATATCTGGCGCGCGGTCGATACGCTGCGCATCGACGCGGAACCGGTTTTCGCGCAGCCATCCTGTCTCGTGTCGGCTGGACTTCTCGCGAAACGGTTGATCGAACTGGCGCCGCCGGGGCTTCGATATGTGACGTTCACGAACAGCGGCGCGGAGTCGGTGGAAGCCGCGCTCAAGATGGCTCGTCATGCCACGGGTCGAACGCACATCCTTTCGACGAGAAACGCTTTCCACGGCAAGACGTTCGGCGCATTGTCGGCCACTGGCAAGCCGGACTATCAATCGCATTTCGGCCTGCCACTCGCAGGATTCGACCATATCGAGTACGGCAACGCCGCCGCGCTCGAACAGCATCTTGCTTCCCGGGCAGGCGTCTATGCCGCGTTCATCGTCGAGCCCATCCAGGGCGAGGGCGGCGTTCACGTTCCGCCGAAAGGATATCTGGCCGCAGTCGAGACAATCTGTCGGCGACATGGCGTCGTACTGATTGTCGATGAAGTACAGACCGGGCTCGGACGTACCGGTGCGATGTTCGCCTGCGAGTACGAAGGCGTGCGCCCGGACATTCTCCTGCTGTCGAAGGCGCTGGGCGGCGGTCTCGTCCCGGTCGGTGCCGTGCTGTGCACCCAGGCGGTATACAGCGAAAAGTTCGCGTTGAAGCATTCGTCGACGTTTGCGGGCAACGCGCTGGCGTCGCGCGTCGGGCTCGCCACGCTGGAGCGGCTCACGCGCAACGGGGGTGAATTGCTGCGTCACGTGCGCGTCGAAGGCGCCCGTCTGAAGCAGCGGCTGGAGGCGATGCGCACGCGTTTTCCGTTTTTGATCGACGAGATCCGCGGGCAGGGATTCATGCTGGGTATCCGTCTGAATACGGATCGTGCGCGCTGGCCGGAGAACTTCCTCGGCATCGCCGCGCAGCAGGGCGAACTGGCTCAGTTTGTCGCGAGTTACTTGCTGAATGTCGAGCGGGTCCGCTTCGCGCCGACGCTCAATCGAGGCGATGTGCTGCGCGTCCAGCCGCCGCTGACGGCGACGCGCGAGCATTGCGACAGGGCCGCTGACGCGCTCGAGCGCGCGTTTAGCGTGCTGGCGAGCTGCGATACAGGCCGTTTCTATCGTGCGCTGCTGCGGCGCGAGGCACCCGCATGCGCGACAGCCGGGGCGGTCGACAAGCCTGAGGCGTCCGGGCTGCCCGATATCACTGAAGTCACGTCGTCGTCGTCGGACGCGTCGCGCGCTACGGCGCATCTTCTTTCGCATGATGCGGCAGACGAACATCGCTTCGGGTTTCTGATTCACCCGCTCGACGCGCAAAGCTATGCCGACTACGACCCCAGCCTGAACATCCTGAACGCGGACGAACTGGCGGAGTTCGCGGCAAGCATGGACGGCCTGATCGATCCCGTCGTCGGTTCCAGTGCGCGGATCGAATCGCTGGCAGGTGCGAAGGCGCGGGGCGATTTCATCATGATCAGCCACACCGCGGCGCAGTTGCGTCAGCTTTCTCAACACGAGGCCATCGCGGTGCTGAACAGGGGCATCAGGCTTGCGTGCGAGCGCGGCGCGCGGATTGTCGGCCTCGGCGCCTACACGTCCGTGGTCAGCGGCGGCGGCGCGCAACTGCTGAATCAGGACGTCGCACTGACATCGGGCAATTCATACACCGTCGCCGCGGGCGTCGAAGCACTCGACGACGTCATGCATCGCACCGGCCGTCAGTGGGACGCGAGTGCGGCCGCGGTCATCGGCGCGGCGGGTGCGATCGGATCGTGCATGGCGATCCTGCTGTCGCGCCGCGCTGCACGAATGTTGCTGATCGGCAATCCGGCACACACGCGCGAGATCGGGCGCGCCCGGCTTCTTGCCGTGGCGCGCATGATCGTCGACGGTGCGCTTTCGCCATGCGACGAAACCTTTCTCCCCGACTCTGTTGCCGCGCAGATCAGGCGTGCCGCGGTGCAGGCGAACGCCGCTTCGTGCCAACCCGACACCGATGCGCTGATCGCACAGCTGGAAGAGCAGGGGACGCTCGTGCTCACAGGCGACATCCGCGCGCTCGGCGAGACGGACGTCGCACTCGCGGCAACCAGTTTTCCCGGCGACGTCATCGACGAGACCCTGCTGCGACCGGGAGCCATCGTGTGCGACATCTCGAGGCCACGCTCCATCCCGGCTTCGATCGTCGATGACCGTCCCGACGTACTCGTGATCGACGGCGGAGTCATCGCGTTGCCGGGCTCCCCGCGTATCGGTCCGTATGGCATTGCGTCCGGCACGGCGTTCGCGTGCATGGCCGAAACGATGCTGCTCGCACTCGAAGGACGTTTCGAGAACGTGAGTATCGGCAACACGCTGGATGTGCGGGAGATCGCGCGACAACAGCAACTCGCACGCAAACACGGCTTCACGCTCGCGGGTCTCCAGAGCTTCGGCCGGCCTCTGGCGGAAGACCAGTGGCAACGCTTCATCGACCTCACCGCACAACGTGCACTGCCACTGGCCTGAGCCCGCGTGCCGACATATCCGTTTCAAGGAGATCCCCATGACCGCATCGAACCAACCGCTTCAGCTTCTGGTTCCGGCCGCGCCGTACGGCAGTTCGAGCCTCGTCGAAGTCGCGCGCGGCCACGCGCATGCCAATCCGGCTGGGCAGCCGTTTACCTACATCGACTATTCGGGCTCGCAGCCTGAGGATCAGTCGATCACCTGTTTGCGCTTCGATCAGCGAGCGAGGCAGATTGCCGCGCTACTGCAAACCTCGGGCAAACCGGGTGACCGCGTACTGCTGCTTTACCCGGCGGGGCTCGACTACCTGTGCGCGCTGTTCGGCTGCCTGTATGCCGGCATGATCGGTGTGCCCGCGTACCCGCCGCTGAACCCGCGTCTGCGCGACCGGCTTGCCGCCGTCGCACGCGATTGCGGCGCGAGCGCCGCACTGACGACTGCCGCAACGCTCACCCAGCTGGACGATGGGGCCGGACCGCTCGCCCGGCTGCGCTGGTTCGCGACCGATACCGATCTCGCGATCGGATCTCTCGAAGACGCATGGCGCGATCCGCATGCAGGCCGCGAACAGATCGCGATTCTGCAATACACGTCGGGTTCGACAGGCACGCCGAAAGGCGTCAAGGTCACGCACGGCAATCTGCTGCACAACGTCTACCTGATCGCGCTGCATATGCAGTTCAGGCCCGACGATCGCGTTCTGACGTGGCTGCCGCCGTATCACGACATGGGACTGATCGGTTCGATGCTCGCGACATTCTGCGCGGGCGTGCCGGTCAGCTTCATGGCGCCGGCCGCTTTTCTGCGCCGCCCTGAGCGATGGCTCAGCGAACTGTCGAAGCGACGTTGCACCATCAGCGGCGCGCCCAATTTTGCTTACGAGCTGTGTGTCGACAAGGTCACCGACGAAGCGCTCGGGATGCTGGACCTGTCGAGCTGGGAGCTGGCGTATTCCGGTGCGGAGCCGGTGCGGGCCGACACGTTGAACCGTTTCGCCGAACGCTTCGGGCCGCGCGGATTCCGGCGCGGTGCCTTCTATCCCTGTTATGGCATGGCGGAGACCACGCTCTTCGTGACCGGCAAGCGGCGCGACGAACCGCCCCGTACGCTGTCGATCGACAGCATGGCCTATGCGAACGAGGCGCGGGCCATCGCGCAGGAGAGCACCTCGCTCAACACGTTGGTGCGCGAACTGGTCAGCTGCGGCAGGCCGGCAACCGGTCTCGACGTGCGCATCGTCGATCCGGACACGGCACTCGAGCGTGCCGACGGATGCGTCGGCGAAATCTGGGTCGCGGGGCCGTCAGTGACAGCGGGGTATTGGGAGCGCCCGTCCGCGACTGCCGCGGTATTCGATGCTCCTCTGCACAACCGCGCGGGCGCCTATCTGAAGACGGGCGACCTCGGCTTCATGCGTGATGGCGAACTGTATGTCAGTGGCCGTCTCAAGGACCTGATCATCATTCGTGGCGTCAATCACTATCCGCACGACATCGAACGTACCGTCGACCAGTGCCACGAGGCGATGCGTCCGGGGTGCGGCATCGCGTTTTGCATCGCCGTCGGCAATGAGGATCATCTTGTGTTCGCGCAGGAAATCAACCGGCGCGACGAGCTTCGCGTCGACGAGATCGCCGCCTGCATGCGAGACGCCATCTACCGGCATCACGGCATCCAGCCCTACGCGATCGTTCTGATCGCCAACGGCAGCATTCCCAAGACAACGAGCGGCAAGCTGTCGCGCCGTCCCTGCCGCGAGCAGTTCCTCGAAGATCGTCTTCAGGTCGTCGCGCAATGGACGAACCCGCGTTTCGTGGATACGGGCACTGCCCGCGACGCACGCCATGAAACGCCGCTTCCCGTCTGAACCCGTTCGTCCCCATTCGCCTCTTTCTCAGGAGAATTTCATGTCAGCGCTTTCACCGGACACGGCCGCTTTTGCCCCCGCATTCGATCCGCTCATTCCTCATCCCCTGCACGTGCGGGATCCCTATCACGTCTATGCGCAGCTGCGCGAGCATGCACCGATGTATCGCTCGCCCCATGGCGTATGGGTTGCCAGCCGGCACAGCGAAGTCTCGTTCATGCTGAAGGATGCGCATTTCGGACGCGGGTACTTCTACTTCGAGAACATGTCGAAGCGGCTCGGTCCAGGCATCGTCGAGCAGCCGGTGTACGCATCGGCCCGCAACATGATGGTGATGAAAGACGGCGACGATCACCTGCGCGTGCGCAACGCGGTCGCACGTAGTTTCTCCCACAAGCGGATCGAGGCGATGCGTCCGTTCATGCGGTCAGTGATGAACGGTCTGGTCGACGCGGCACTCAAAAAGACCGCGTTCGACGTCATGCTGGATCTTGCTTTTCCCTTGCCGAGCGCGGTGATCTGCCACCTGATCGGTATCCCGGAACAGGACTGGCCGAAGTTCAGCCAGCGCAGTGCCAACGGTTCGCGCGCGCTCGAACCCGCACCGTTGAGTCCCCTGGAACTGTTCGAACAGAACAAGGCTGTCAACGAAGCTCACGAGTATTTTCAATGGCTGGTCGAATTGCGCCGGCGCGAGCCTGGTGACGATCTGACGTCGCAGCTCATTGCGGCCGAGGCGGACGGCCGGATAACGCGCGCCGAGACGATCGACAACCTGCAGATGATCTTCGTCGGTGGCCAGGAGACGACGGTGAACACGATCGGCAACGGGCTACTTGCACTGTACCGGCACCCCGACCAGCTACGCGCGCTGAAAAGCGACATGACGCTGCTGCCCGACGCGGTCACCGAGATGGTCCGCTACGACTCGGCCGTGCAGATGACGCCGCGCCAGGCACGCGAAGACATCGAGGTCGCGGGTGCCCCGATCAAGGCTGGCGAAACGATCCTCTGCATCCTGGCGTCGGCGAACCGCGATTCGGCGGCCTGGGCGGACGCCGACCGTTTCGACATTTCGCGCAGAAGCAGCTACCCGCTTTCGTTCGGCGGCGGCCCGCACTACTGCCTCGGCGCGCAACTCGGCCAGGTCGAAACCGAAGTCGCGCTGCAAACGATTTTCGAGCGCCTGCCGGATCTCAAACCGGAGATCGACAATCCGCGCTGGTTGCCTGGCACCGTGGTGTTTCGCGGGTTGCAGTCACTGCCTGCTACCGCATGACGAGGGGCCTCACATGATTCGCAAATTCATGACTGGACTCGTCGCGGTGACGCTTGTTTTTCTCGTGCCTGCCGCGGTTCTTCAGCCCGCCGCGCTCGCTTCGTCGAAGCTTTGGGCGATGGTGGGGGCGGGGTTGCTCGCCTCACTGACGCAGCCTGCCTACAGCCCGCTCGATCGCGACGCACCGCCCGAAGATCGAGGTACGGCAAGGCAGCTCGTATGGACGGTGTATCTGGTGATGCTGGGCGGCGTGGTCGAATGTCTCGTGTGGCGCTACCCGGGAAGCATGGCCTGGGACACGCTTGCCGTCGTCGCGTTCGCGGCTGCCATCGCCGGCGCGCTACTGCGCGCATGGGCTGTCGCGGAGCTCGGGCGCTTCTTTACCTGGCACGTGCGCGTGCAGTCAGGCCAGCAGGTGATTTCGAGCGGTCCGTATCGCCTGATGCGTCACCCGAGCTACACGGGTGCCTGGTTCCTCTACACCGGCATGCTGCTCGCCATGCATGCGCCGGTCGCCGCCGCGCTGGCCGGTGTGCTGCTACTGGCCGCTTTCGTGCGACGCATCCGCTATGAAGAAGGTTTGATGCTGCAGACGTTTGGCGCGCAGTACATCACCTATTGCAGTCGCGTGAAGCGACTGGTTCCGCTCGTCTGGTAACTCTGGGAATAAACGACCTCTATGTTCACTCTTCATCATTCACCGTTTTCCGTTGCATCGCAGAAGGTCCGGCTCGCACTCGCCGAGAAGCAGCTCGAATGGAGCGACCGTATCGTGGATCTCCTTGCCGGTGAGCATTGCAGCGAAGCCTTTCGTCGTCTGAACGGGCGGGCGGAAGTGCCGGTGCTCGAACACAACGGGCTTGCGTTGACCGAATCGTGGTTCATCTGCGAGTACCTCGACGAAGCGTTCCCGCAATACCCGCTGATGCCAGTCGCGCCAGCGCATCGTTATGCGGCGCGGCAATGGAACCACTGGATCGACCGTGAACTGCACCACGCGTCGGGCATCGTGACGTGGGCCGTGCTGGCGCGTCCGCTGTTGTTGCAGCAGCATCCCGAGGCTGTCAGCGCATTGCTTCAGGCGATCCCTGACGAATCGGTGCGCGCGTGGCGCCGTAGCGTGCTCGAGCACGGTCTCGATGCGCCGGAACTGAAGGACTGCATCGAACGGCATCGCGCATTCTTCATGCGTATGGAAGCGCAACTCGCGGACACCCATGCGTGGCTCGCCGGCCCGGCCTGCAGTCTTGCCGATCTCGCCGCATTGCCCTATGTGATGCGCGCGGAGCACGTGGGTCTCGGCGGTCTGATGACCTTCGAGGCGCATCCGAATCTGCGTTCCTGGTACATGCGAATGCTGACAAGACCGTCCATGCAGCCGTCGTTTGTACGATATCTCGATCCTGAACTGCAAGCGCTCATGACGAAGCTTGTGGTGGCGGCGCACCCGAAGCTCGAACAGCTCATGCGGCAGGCCGGCTGAAGGGGGATGCCATGGACCAGCAGAACCTCTTTGAAACGCCCGTGACATACCGGCTGCTGCGGCTGGAGAACCTGGTGGCGCTTGCGATCTGTGTCGGGCTGCTTGTCGCTCATCTGACGCAGATCCGCTGGTGGGCATTCGTGCTTCTGTTCGCTTATATCGATGTCATCGGCTACCTGCCTGGCGCGTTCGCGCACCGGCACGCGCATGGCAGACGTATTCGCCGCATGTTCTATGTGCTGTACAACAGCACGCACTGCGCGGTCTCGGGACTGCTGGTAGCGGTGCTGTGGGCATGGCTGGTCCAGCCCGAATGGGCGCTGCTCGCCATACCGGTCCACCTGTGCGGCGACCGCGCGCTGTTCGGCAATTTCCTGAAGCCCTTCGGCGTGAGCTTCGAGCCGGCCGTTCATCCCGCGTTCGCGCATTTCAGGACGAGCTACGTCAATGCATCCGCGACGAGGCGAGGAGGTCCGGATGCAGCATGACGCACCCGCTGAAGTGCTTGACGCCCCTCCATCGAACGATCCAGTCGATGTGCTGCGACGTCATGCGGACCACCCGTCGGCGTTGCTGGCAGTCAATCAGGAGACGTTGCGGTTTCGTGCACCCGATATCGACGGGCTGATCGCGTACCGGCCGGCAGGCCGCCATCATCTGGTGATGGTAGCCGGCATCACGGCTGCGCCCGGGCAGCGCGCCGCGTTGCTCGACCGGTTTCTCGACTGGGCGCGCCGCGAGCGACGCAAGGTTGTCGCAGTCCAGATGTTCCGCGACGACGCGGTCCTGTTCGCGAGTCGCGGCTTTCGGGTCAACCAGATCGGCGCGTCGTACAGCGTGAGTCTTGATCGCTTCAGGATTTCAGGCACGCCGTTCATCAAGCTGCGCAACAAGATATCGCGGGCGCGCCGCAGTCACGTCAGCGTGCTCGAACTCGGCGCCGATGTGCCGGTGACTCCGCACATCAAGGAGGCGATCGCCGCGATCGACCGCGAATGGATCAAGGACAAGGGCGCGAAGGAGCTGGCCTTTCTCATCGGCGAAGTGGGTGCGCTCGACCGCCTCGACCGCTCGGTCAGGCGTCTGTTCGTGGCGATGCAGAACGATGAGACGGTGGCATACGTGCTCTACACGGCGAGCTTCGGCCGGCATACGGGCTGGATGCACGACCTCACGCGCCGAAAACCCGATGCGACGACGGGCGTGATGGAGCTGATCAACATCACGGCAATCGAGCGCTTTAAGGCGGAAGGCGCAGGGATGCTCAATTTTGGCTTTACGCCGCTCACATCGCTTGCCGACGAACACGAAATCGCGGGCGCGCACAGTCGCGCGACGGCGTGGACGTTCCGGAAGCTGGCGCGGCACGGCAGCTTCATCTATCCCGCAGAAGCGCAACTGCAATACAAGCTCAAATGGGCGCCGGATCTCATCCAGCCCGAGTACATCGCGTTTCAGAACGGCGCGACCGCCAGCGGATTGTGGCAATTCCTCCGCTTGACGAGGGCGATCTAGTGGCTTCCGTCGCGCCGTTTCATGAGCGTCGGGTGGACGCACCCTCCACTGTGTGGCTTCCCTTTCCACTTGACGAAGCCGCGCCCGCGCCAGCCGGCGACATAACCTGCGAAGTCGTCATCGTGGGCGGTGGCCTGACCGGGCTTTCGACTGCGCTCCATCTCAAGATGGTCGAGCCGAGGCTCGACGTCGTGCTGCTCGAGGCCGGCCGTATCGGGTACGGCGCGAGCGGGCTGAACTCCGGCCAATGCGCGCCGCGGATCGGTCCGGCGATCGAGCGTCAGGTGCGATCGCTCGGGCCTGATTTCGCGCACGCGGCCTACGCGTATTCGCTCGACGCCGTGGAGTTGACGGCCAGTCTGGTGAACACCTGCGCCATCGACTGCGATATGCACGCGGCCGGCCAGTGGCAGGTGGCCCTCCGTGACGTCGATGCTGTCGCACTCGAAAGACGCGCCGCAATTTATCGCGCGCTCGGCTTCGACGTGCCGTTGCTCGGCGCGGATGCGATCCGCGCGTCGCTGCCGGATTCGCGACGGATATGCAACGCGATCGCATTTCCGGCCCGGTTGCTGAATCCCGGCCGGCTGTGCATCGGCCTGAAGCGCGCTGCGCTTGAACGGGGCGTACGTATTTTTGAGAACACACGGGTTTCGCGTTTTGCGCGTGACACCGGCACGCTGCATGTTCGCGCCGGCTCGATCAACGCTTCACGGGTCGTGTTCGCTGTCGATGGAGGCATCGGCGGTATCGGTGGTCTGGGCGGGTTTCGACGGGCCGTTCTACCCGTCGCGGCGTTCGCCGCGGTGACGCGTCCGCTCTCTGCCGTCGAGCGTGATGTTATCGGCTGGCGTCAGGGGCAGGGTCTGTACGACGCGCGTCCGATGTTCAACTTTCTGCGACCTCTCGCTGATGGCCGCTTGCTGATCGGTGGCGGTTATCGCTACGCGCGCGACGAAAAGGTCGATCTCGACCTGCACGCGCGGAGCGCGCCGGACCTTCCTGGGCAGTTGCCGCTTTTCTTTCCGTCGCTGCGTCCGATTACGGCCGATGCCGTCTGGCACGGTCTGCTCGGCTGCACGCTGAATGAGTGGCCCATCGTTAAAGCGCTCGATGCCGGGCGCCGGTTCTGGCATGTCGGCGCGTGGAACGGACACGGCGTTGCGCTCGCCGTCGCGGCCGGCCGCGATCTCGCACATGCAATGGCGGGCCACACCGCTATCCCGTCCGTTCCCTGGGCGTGCCCGCGCGCCACCGGCCTGCCGCGTGCGGTCGTTCGCACGGTTCTTCCGCTGTATCTCGGATGGCTTCGTCATTCGAGCCAAATCACTATCTGAAAAGAGGTAACCACTCATGTTCTTGCAGGATTCACGTGTCATCCTGGAGCAATACGCGCCGGGACTTGAAGCCGAACTCACCGGGCACGGTCTGCTCGCGATGGAATCGAAGGACCCGCGGGAGATCAAGGCATTGATCCGCCAGTACCGCCTGCCGCGACTGTGGGTATCGGCATCGCTGGGCGGCGCGGCGATTTCGCCGTACGACGGCATTCGCATGCAGCGGGCGATCGGCGCCCTTGCGCCATCGATGGCCCTCATGCTGACGATGCATAACTTCACGGTCAGCGTGTGCGGTGCGCTGGCCGACCACGTGCCGTCATGCGCGCGGATGCTGCACGATGTCGCACACGACAATCTGCTGGTTGCGTCCGCGTTCGCCGAAGGACGGCGTGGCGCGGGTATCCTGGATTCGACCGTCTTCATGGTGCCGGACGGCGACGGTTTCCGGATCACCGGCAGCAAGAAGCCCTGCACGATGGCGAACAGCATGGACATCATCACGGTCGGCGTCGCGGTGCAGGGGGCCGACGGCAGCAAGCGCACCGGGATGGCGATTCTGCCGTCGAGCGCGCCGGGCGTCACGCGGCACAAATTCTGGAATGTCCCGCTGCTCGCCGCCGCGGATAACGAGGAACTGCGTTTCGACAACGTCAGGGTTCCGGCCGAACAGGTGCTGCTCGCATCTGAAGGCGACACGGAAACCGCCGGGATCGTCGCGGTCGCGGAAGCGATGGGGCTGTGCTGGTTCGAGATCGTCGCGTCGGCGAGTTACCTGGGCGTAGTAAGCGCAATGGCCGCCCGGGTGGTGACGGATCGTCGTGTCGAGGAGTCGGAGCGGGTGCTGCTTGCCGGTGAACTGGAATGCGCCCAGGCGGCGCTGGATGGTGCCATTCACCTGATGCAGACCTGCCCGCCCGACGAGGCATTGCTTGCCCGTGTGCTGATGATCCGCTTCGGTGTTCAGCGAGCCCTCGAGCGATGTGCGATGCACGCGGCGGAGCTGGCAGGCGGTCTTGCCTACATCCGCGACGGCGAAATCATGACGTTGCTTGCCGCAAGCCGATGCCTCGCGTTCCATCCGGTCGGTCGCAAGGCGGCGCAGCCGATGATCGCCGCGTGGCTGGATTCGGCCGCCGAGGTCGACGCTTTGTCTGGAGCGTCTGGTTCACGGGACTAGCGACATGCCATATGCGGGGGCGCGGCGCAGGCCAGTGGCCCCGCAGCCGTCTCATAACATAACCAGGGAAAGCGGGAAAAACATGAAATATCTGATCGCCGCGCCGCTGATCATCGTCGGCATCATTCATCTGTTGCCGGTCTCGGGCGTGTCGGGTGTTCGTAGCCTTGCCAGTCTTTATGGCATCGCACTCGATGAACCCAGTCTCACGGTCCTGATGCGTCACCGCGCGGTGCTGTTTGGATTGCTCGGCGCGTTCCTGATCTATGCCGCGTTCGACGCCCGATTGCAGCCGCTGGGTTATATCGCGGGCCTCGTCAGCGTCGGCGCCTTTCTGTATCTGGCGTGCTCGACCGGACACCTCACCGCGCAACTGTGGCGCGTCGTGCTGATCGACGTGCTTGCGACAGTTGCGCTGGTGATCGGCGCGGGCGCGCGGTGCTGGCAGGCGCACGCCGCCTGATTTTCCGACCGCCTGTCGTCTTGCGGTCGCGGATCTCGTGGCATCCGGCGCCTGCTACACCTCGCCGCGCAGTTTCCTTCCCTGCTCGCGAATCTGCTCCAGCGTCGCGCCGGGCGTGCTCGCTTCCTGCGGCATGCGGATTTCGATGAGCGCGGGGCGCTTCGCCGCCTGCGCACGTTCAAGCGCCGGCAGAAAATCTTCCGTCCGCTCGACGAGTTCACCGTGCGCACCGAACGAACGGGCGAACGCGACGAAATCCGGATTCGTCAGGCCGGTGCCGTGCACGCGGTTCGGATAGTTCTTTTCCTGGTGCATCCGGATCGTGCCGAAGTGGCTGTTGTTCACGACGATGAAAATCACGTGCAGGTCGTACTGCATCGCCGTCGCGAGTTCCGACGCGGCCATCATGAAGCAGCCGTCGCCCGCGAGCGCGACGACCGCGCGATCCCGATACATCGATTTCGCTGCAATCGCCGCCGGCACGCCGTAGCCCATCGCGCCGCTGGTCGGCGCGAGCTGCGAGCGGAAATGACGGTACGGGAAATGCCGGTGCAGCCACGTCGCATAGTTGCCGGCCCCGTTCGTGAGAATCGCGTCGTCGGGCAGATGGGCGCGCAGCTGCTGCATGATTTCGCCCATCTGTACGTCGCCGGGAATCGTGCGCGGCTTGCGCCAGTCGAGATACGCCGCATGCGCGGCTTGCGCCGATCCGGCCCAGCGGGGCGTGGATGACGGCGTCAGTTCCGCGAGCAGCGCGACGAGTTCCGGCATGCCCGAGACGATCGGCAGATCGGCCGCATAGACCCGCCCGAGTTCCTCGGCGCCTTGATGAACGTGGACGAGCGTCTGCTTTGTCTTCGGGATGTCGAGCAGCGTGTAGCCGTTCGTCGTCGCTTCGCCGAGGCGCGGGCCGATCGCGAGCAGCAGGTCGGCGTCGCGAATGCGCGCGGCCAGCGCCGGATTGACGCCGAGACCGACGTCGCCCGCGTAGTTCGGATGCTCGTTGTCGAGCGTGTCCTGATAGCGGAACGCGAGGCCGACCGGCAACTGCCAGGTTTCGACGAAGCGGCGGAAGTCCGCGCACGCCTGCGGTGTCCAGCCGCTGCCGCCCGCGATCACCATCGGCCGCTCCGCGCGTTCAAGCAGCGCGCGCAGCTGATCGATCTGCGCGTTCGACGGCGATGCCGCCACGCGCTGATATTTCGGCGCGCCCGGCACGACCGGGCACGCGTCGCTCAGCACGTCTTCAGGCAGCGACAGCACGACGGGCCCCGGACGGCCGGACGTCGCGATATGAAACGCGTGGCTCAGGTATTCGGGAATGCGGCGGGCGTCGTCGATCTGCGCGACCCATTTGGCCATCTGGCCGAACATGCGACGGTAGTCGATCTCCTGGAAAGCCTCACGGTCGAGATGCTCGCGCGCGCACTGGCCGATCAGCAGGATCATCGGCGTCGAGTCCTGAAACGCGGTGTGCACGCCGATCGACGCGTGCGTCGCGCCCGGGCCGCGCGTGACGAGCGCGACACCCGGCCGGCCGGTCAGTTTGCCGACGGCTTCAGCCATGTTGGCGGCCGCTGCCTCGTGGCGGCAGACGATCGTCTGGATACTGCGGGTCTCGTCGTGCAACGAATCGAGAATCGCAAGAAAGCTTTCGCCCGGCACGCAGAACACGCGTTCGACGCCGTGCGTCAGCAACGCATCGACAACAAGACGCGCACCGGTGGTGGCGGAGCCCGCGGAATCAGTAGCAGCAGAAACGTTCGGCAACGACATTGCGAGAAACCCTCCAGTCAGTTCATTCGGGCCAGAAACCGCCGGGCTGTTCAGGCGCGCGGCGCTGGCCGGTGTCACGGTTGGCGGCTGCGCGCTGCATCAACACGATGCGCGCGCGGCCTTTTTATTAAAACGACTCGCCTCAGCACTCGACGATATTCACCGCGAGACCGCCACGCGACGTTTCCTTATATTTGGTTTTCATATCGGCGCCGGTTTCGCGCATCGTCTTGATGACGGAATCGAGCGACACGTAGTGGCTGCCGTCGCCGCGCAGCGCCATGCGCGCGGCGTTGACCGCTTTCACCGAAGCCATCGCATTGCGTTCGATGCACGGAATCTGCACCATGCCGCCGACCGGATCGCACGTGAGGCCGAGATTGTGTTCCATGCCGATTTCGGCGGCATTTTCGACCTGAAGCGGTGTGCCGCCCATCACGGCCGCGAGCGCGCCGGCCGCCATCGAGCATGCGACGCCCACTTCGCCCTGGCAGCCCACTTCCGCGCCCGAAATCGACGCGTTCAGTTTGTACAGGATGCCGATCGCGGCAGCCGTCATCAGGAAATCGACCACACCCTGTTCGTTCGAGCCGGGCATGAAGCGCGTGTAGTAATGCAGCACAGCCGGAATGATGCCCGCCGCGCCGTTGGTCGGCGCCGTGACGACGCGCCCGCCCGCGGCGTTTTCCTCGTTCACGGCGATCGCGTACAGATTGATCCAGTCGACCATCGACAACGGATCGCGCAGCGCCAGTTCCGGATTGCCCGACAGCGTGCGATACAGCTGCGGCGCGCGTCGCTTCACATGGAACGGACCAGGCAACGTGCCGTCCGCGTCGGGATTGCCAATGCCGCAGCCGCGCGCGACGGACGATTGCATCACCGCCCAGATCTTCAGCAGACCGTCGCGCGTTTCCGCTTCGGTATGCCACACGCGTTCGTTTTCCCACATCAGTTGCGCGATCGACTTGCCCGTCGAGGCGCACATCGCAAGCAACTCGTCGCCGGAGCGAAACGGATGCGGCAGTTGCTCGACCGCGCTCAGCACTTTCGTATTCGGCGCGCCGGCCGTCACGACGAAACCGCCGCCCACCGACAGATACGTCGATTCGCGCAGCGTCGCGCCTTGTGCATCGAACGCGTGGAATTTCATGCCGTTCGGATGTTCGGAGAGCGCCTGACGGTAGAACGAGATGTGGTCTTTCAGAACGAACGGAATTGCGTGCTTGCCGAGCAGCGATAGCGTGCGCTGCTCGCGCACCGCTTCGAGACGTTCAGCGATGGTGTCCGGATTGACCGTGTCGGGTGCATCGCCGAGGAGGCCGAGCATCACGCCGCGATCCGTACCGTGGCCTTTGCCCGTCGCGCCGAGCGAGCCGTACAGATCGACCTTCACGGATGCCGTGGCCTCCAGCAGCCCGTCGCGGTCAAGACCCTGGGCGAACATCAACGCCGCGCGCATCGGACCGACCGTATGCGAACTGGAAGGACCGATGCCAATCTTGAAGAGGTCGAACACACTGACTGCCATTACTGCTCCCTGCAAATAAAGATCGTGTTAGCGTGCCGCGAGCGGCAGGCACACGGCGAGCCACGCGGGCGGCGTCGGTGCCAGTTGCAGCGCGACCGGCGTGAACCGGCCATCGAGTCGCGCGGCGAGGTGAAACAGTTCGGTTGCGTTCTTCGGGTCCCATTGGCCCGAGTAGCCGGGCAGGCCGGCCTCACGACGTTTCACGTCGAACGGCACGTCCGTATGCACGAATTCTTCGTGCGTTTTCGCACCGGTCGCGTAGGGCTTCAGCCAGTCGAGCGCGGCATTGAGCGACGCGCCGTTCGCTGCTTTCTCCGGCAGCCAGTTGCGGTTGTGGCGGCGCGCGGCAAGCGCGGCGGTGACGAGCGGTTGCAGATCGTACGTGACGTAATGCAGTGCATCGCGTTCGGCGAAATCGACGGTCGAACCGTCGGGCGCGATGTTGTCGCCGATGTGCTCGATATACAGACGCTGCGCCGCGTTGATCATCTTGCGATTGTCGAGCGTGAACGCCGCCATCGCTATCAATTTGACCCGGTGGCTTTGCCAGTTGTTCCGGAACGAACCCTTGAGCGGACGCGGCTGCGCGTCGATCTGTCCGATGTAGCCGTTCGCGAGCTTCGTGAGGAACGCCATCGCGGCGTTGCGCGTCTTCACGGGCAGCGCGCTGGCGGTCATGTCGTACGCGAGGATCAGGCCGTCGAAGTGTGTTTCGTCGACCGGATTGAAAGTTGGCTGGTAGGTTGTCACCCACGCGTACAGCAGACGGTCGACGAGCTTCAGATACCGTTCGTCGCTGGTGGCACGCCAGGCGAGCGCGGCGTCGCGCAGCAGGTCGAGATCCTTTTCGGCTTCCACGCTCTGGTCGTAGATGCCCTGGTGCGGCAACGTGCCTTCGGTATGCAGTTTCGCGAGCGCGTGGGGCGGGTCGTTCAGATGTAGCAGCACGTTGCCGACCAGCGCCTTCACACCAGGATCGGCGTTGGTGCGCTCGCTGGTTTGCAGCGCGGGTGCGGCGCAGAAATTCATCGCCGCATGAGCTTGCCGCTCGCTCAGCATGAGTGCACCGCAGGTGAGAAGCAGCGTCGCCAGCGATGTGCCGGCGGACTGCCATGAACGTGCTTGTGTTGCTTTTATCCGGCCCTGCATCAATCGCACCTTTCGCGCCATGCGAAACTCCCTGGTCAGGCTGATTCGGTGTGTGATGTTAGCCGTTCCCGGTCCCGAACAACAGAACCGCGCGCCGTGAAACGGCGACGCGCGGTTTCCCATGACGCGGCAGGTATTACTCGTAGTCCGCCACCGGCACGCACGAGCAGAACAGGTTGCGGTCGCCATAGACGTTGTCCGCGCGGCCAACCGGCGGCCAGTACTTCTGCGCGATCAGCGACTTGAGCGGATACGCGGCTGTCTCACGTGCATACGCATGCTTCCAGTCGTCGGTGACGACGACCTGCGCGGTATGCGGCGCGTGCTTCAACGGATTGTCCTCGCGATCGGCGCGGCCTTCCTCGACGGCGCGGATTTCGTCGCGGATCGCGATCATCGCTTCGATGAAGCGATCGAGTTCTTCCTTCGACTCCGATTCCGTCGGCTCGACCATCAGCGTGCCCGGGACCGGGAAACTCATTGTCGGCGCGTGGAAACCGTAGTCCATCAGACGCTTGGCGACGTCGTCGACGCTGATGCCGCTCGAATCCTTGATCGGTCGCAAATCCAGAATGCATTCATGCGCGACGAGTCCGCCCGGGCCCGAATACAGCACCGGGTAGTGCGGCGCGAGCCGGTTCGCGACGTAGTTCGCGTTGAGGATCGCGACTTCGCTGGCGGCGGTGAGGTTCTTCGCGCCCATCATCGCGATGTACATCCACGAGATTGGCAGGATCGAAGCGGAGCCATACGGTGCGGCCGACACAGCGCCGATACCGCTCGCGTCGCGCTCATAGCCCGACGACGTCTGGTTCGGCAGGAATTTCGCCAGATGCGCGCCGACCGCGACCGGGCCGACGCCCGGTCCGCCGCCGCCGTGCGGAATGCAGAACGTCTTGTGCAGGTTCAGGTGCGAGACGTCGCCGCCGAACTGGCCCGGCGCCGTGAGACCGACCATCGCGTTCATGTTCGCGCCGTCCACATACACCTGGCCGCCGTGCGCGTGCACGATCTCGCAGATTTCGCGCACATTGGCTTCGAACACGCCGTGCGTCGACGGATACGTGATCATGATCGCGGCGAGCTTGTCGGCGTGCTGCGCGGCTTTTTTCTTCAGGTCTTCGATATCGACGTTGCCCTGCGCATCGCACGCGACGACGACGACCTGCATGCCGGCCATCTGCGCCGAGGCCGGGTTCGTGCCGTGCGCCGAAGCCGGAATCAGACAGACGTTGCGATGGCCTTCGCCGCGCGACGCGTGGTACGCGTGGATGATCAGCAAGCCCGCATATTCGCCCTGCGAGCCTGCGTTCGGTTGCAGCGAAACGGCCGCGTAGCCGGTCGCCGCGACCAGCATCTGTTCGAGCTGATCGATCATTTCGCGGTAGCCGACGGTTTGCTCGGCCGGCGCGAACGGATGGATCTGGCCGAATTCCGGCCACGTGACCGGCAGCATTTCCGACGTCGCGTTCAGCTTCATCGTGCACGAGCCGAGCGGGATCATCGAGCGGTCGAGCGCGAGGTCCTTGTCCGACAGGCTGCGCAGATAGCGCAGCATTTCCGTCTCCGAATGGTGACGGTTGAACACGTGATGCGTGAGGTATGCGCTCGTGCGTTCCAGCGATGCCGGGAACGAATCCGCCGCACCCAGTGCCGCGTCCAGCGCGTCGACCTGCGGCACGTCGTTCACGAACGCCGCCTGCGCGAACGCTGCCAGCAGATCGACGAGATCGCCGCGTTTCGTGGTTTCGTCGACCGAAACGCCGACGCGTGTTTCGCTCACGCGGCGCAGGTTGATGCCCTTCGCCGTCGCTGCGTCGTGCAGCGCCTGCGTGCGCGCGCCGGTTTCGAACGTGAGCGTGTCGAAGAACGTGTCGTTGACGGGCGTGTAGCCGAGCTGCTTCGCGCCTTCGGCGAGCAGCGCGGCGATGCGGTTCACGCGCAGCGCGATCGTCTTCAGACCCTGCGGGCCGTGATAGACCGCGTACATGCTCGCCATGATCGCGAGCAGGGCCTGCGCGGTACACACGTTCGACGTGGCCTTCTCGCGGCGGATATGCTGCTCGCGGGTTTGCAGCGCGAGACGCAGCGCCGGATTGCCCTGCGCATCGACGGTCACGCCGACGAGGCGCCCCGGCATCTGGCGCTTGAACTCGTCGCGCACGGCGAGATACGCCGCGTGCGGGCCGCCGAAGCCGACCGGCACGCCAAAGCGCTGCGTGTTGCCGACGGCCACGTCCGCGCCCCATTCGCCCGGCGGCGTCAGGACGGTCAGCGCGAGCAGGTCGGCGGCGACCACCACATGGCCGCCCGCCGCGTGGATGGCGTCGGCCAGCGCGCGGTAATCGCGCACGTCGCCGTTCACGCCCGGGTATTGCAGCAGCACGCCGAACGCGTTGGCGCCGGCGGCATCGGCCGCCGGGCCCACCTTCACTTCGATGCCGACCGGCTTCGCGCGGGTCTGCACGACTTCGATGGTTTGCGGCAGGACGTCGTCGGCGATGTAGAACACGTTCGACTTCGGCTGGCCGACGCGTTGCAGCAGCGTCATCGCTTCGGCGGCGGCGGTGGCTTCGTCGAGCAGCGATGCGTTGGAGATCGACAGGCCGGTCAGGTCGATCACCATCTGCTGGAAGTTCAGTAGGGCTTCGAGACGCCCCTGCGAAATCTCCGGCTGATACGGCGTGTACGCCGTGTACCACGCCGGATTTTCCAGCACGTTACGCAGGATGACCGCCGGCGTATGGGCGTTGTAGTAGCCCTGACCGATGTAGGAGCGGAACACCTGGTTCTTGTCCGCGAGTTCGCGCAGCGCGGCGAGCGCTTCGGCTTCGCTCTTCGGCTGGGCGAAGGGGCCGAGCGGCAGCGTTTCGCCGCGGCGGATCGTCTTCGGAATCACGGCGTCCATCAGCGCGGCGCGCGACGCGAAGCCGAGGGCTTCGAGCATCGCCTGCTGATCGGCGGAATCCGGGCCGATGTGCCGTTCGGCGAAGGCGTCATGCACTTCGAGCGCGGCGAGCGAGAGAGGGGTGCGGTTCATCAGACGATCCGGGTGTTCGAGCTTCATGAGGTGTTCCTGGCAGTGCGGCGCGCCGGCTTGATGTGCCAGGCGCCGCACCTGACGTGTTGAAAAATTACTCGCCGATGGACTTCGAATACGCGTCGGCGTCGATCAGACGGTCGGTCGCGGCGCCGGCGGCGGGTTTGACCTTGAAGAGCCAGCTGTCATACGGCGCGCTGTTGACGGAATCCGGCGTGTCGGCGAGCGCCGTGTTCGATTCGACGATCTCGCCCGAAACCGGCGCGTAGATGTCCGAAGCCGCCTTCACGGATTCGATCACCGCGACGGCGTCGCCGGCCGTCACCGTGCGGCCGGCTTCCGGCAGTTCGAGAAAAACGATATCGCCGAGCGCTTCCTGCGCGTGATCGGTGATGCCGACCGTCAGCGTGCCGTCGGCTTCGGTGCGGACCCATTCGTGCGATTCGGTGTATTTCAGATCGGCCGGGATGCTCATCGGATGCTCCTGTTGCGTTATTTGCTGGCTGGATTGGGCTTGAAGAATGGACGCGCGCGTGGCTCAGGCGGCGAGCACCTTGCCATTGCGCACGAACGGCAGTTTTACCACGCTTGCGGGCAGCGCTTTGTCGCGAATCCGCACATGGACGACGTCGCCCGGCTGCACGCCCTTCGGCACGCGCGCAAAGGCGATCGATTCCTGCATCGTCGGCGAAAACGTGCCGCTTGTGATTTCGCCGTCGCCGTGGGGCGTGACCACCGTCTGGTGCGCGCGCAGCACGCCGCCCGCCTTGCCGTTTTCCTTCTGCAGGATCAGGCCGACGAACGCCGAGCGCGAGCCGTGCGCCTCCAGTTTCGCGCGCCCGACAAAGTCGCGCGCATTCACGAGATCGACCGTCCATGCGAGGCCGGCGTCGAGCGGCGAGACGCCGTCGTCCATATCCTGGCCGTACAGGTTCATGCCCGCCTCGAGGCGCAGCGTGTCGCGCGCGCCCAGACCGCAGGGGCGCACGCCCTGTGCCTGCAACGCTTTCCACAGCGCGTCGACGTGCGTGGCCGGGACGATGATTTCGAAGCCGTCTTCGCCCGTATAGCCGGTGCGCGCGACGGTCAGTTCGCCAAACGGCGTATCCGCGACGCGCGCGGCGTTGAACGGTTTCAGCGCTTCAGTGGCGGGGCGGGCGGCTGGCACGGTTTGCCAGACCTTTTCGCGTGCGTTCGGGCCCTGTACGGCGACGATCGCGTAGTCGCGGCGCGGCGCGATTTTCAGGCCGGCGCCGCGTTCCGCGTTCAGCCGGTTGAACCAGGCGATGTCCTTGTCGGCGGTGCCGGCGTTCACGACGACGCGGAAATGATCCTCGCTGAAGTAGTACACGATCAGGTCGTCGATCACGCCGCCTTCGGGATTCAGCAGGCACGAGTAAAGCGCGCGACCGGGCGTTTGCAGTTTGGCGACGTTGTTCGCCAGTGCGAATTCGAAGAAGGGGCGAACCTTGTCGCCGGTGAAATCGACGACGCACATGTGCGAGACGTCGAACATGCCGGCATCGGTGCGCACGGCGTGGTGTTCGTCAATCTGCGAGCCGTAGTTGACGGGCATGTCCCAGCCGCCAAAGTCGACCATGCGGGCGTTGAGCGCGCGATGCGTCGCGTGGAGCGGGGTGTGTTTGAGTTCGGTCATGGGGCCTCGGGCGTCTCGCGAATCAGGAAAGGCCATGCATCCGGTCGCTCGCGGCCGTGTGCCTGCGATCGACCGGATGCATGACCCCTCTGTCCTCGATACCTGAGAGATTGCGCTACCGGATCAGTGAATCTGTCACGGTGAACGCGCGCCCCTTCGGTGGGCAGCCTGCCGGTCGCGCGATGGAATCGCAACGATGGCTACTGCCGCTCTCCAGAGTGCGAAAAACGTCCGTTTGCGACGATCAGAGATTGATCTGACGAAACGGGTTCTTCGACGCAGTCGGTCCTTTTGCCTGAGAGTTTGCGGGTGTGCCCCTTCGGCGGCGCGGCCTGCGATGTCCAGCGGCCAGCACGCTCTCCCGACGCGTGCGGCGAATGTACGCGAGCCCCTCTACCTTGTCAAATTGAGACGGCGCGGCCCGCGCCGACGCTGCGTGAGCCGGGTTTGCGCACCAGAAATCCTGGCTGTGGCCGGCGTCGCCCGATGACAGGCCGGCCGGCTGGTTTCTGGCGATTTGCTCTCTTTCGACGCTGTCAGGCGGTGCGCGCGCCGATGCGCTGGAACGGCAGGCGACGGCCTTCGCGCGCGCTCTGGTTCGCCAGTTCGATGATGGTCATGACGTCGACCGCTTCTTCGGGACAGATCGGGAACGCCTGGCCGTCGTGGATCGTGGCTGCAAGCGACCGGTAGAAGTTCGCGTATTCGCCGTCGCGTGTCGGCAGTGGGCGCTCTACTTCAAGCTCGCCATCCAGTTCGCGCAGAACGCCAGGTTCATTGCCGCCGCCGAATTCGACGTCGCCCGGATGCAGACCGGCTTTCAGCTGGTCTTCCTGCGTATCGAGGCCGAACTTCACGTAGCTGCCGCGCGTGCCGTGAATCGCGAAGCGCGGCGGCGCGATGGCCGCGAGCGCCGTGGCGTGCAGCACGATTTCCTTGTCCGGATAGCCGAATTGCAGGTGGACATAATCCGGCGCCGTGCCTTCGTCGCGATGAATGCCGACCGTGGCCATGATTGTCGACGGCACGCCGAACAGCACCAGCGCCTGGTCGATCAGATGCGGCCCGAGATCGAACAGCAGGCCGCCGCCGCGCGCCGCTTCCTCACGCCAGCGTGGCTTGACGAGCGGCCGGAAGCGGTCGAAGTGCGATTCGAAATGCGTGATGCGGCCCAGCTCGCCGCTCGCGACCAGATCGCGCACCGTCAAGAAATCGCCGTCCCAGCGGCGGTTGTGAAAGGGTGCGAACACGAGCTTCTTCTGGCGGGCGAGGTCGGCGAGCGTGCGGGCGTCGGCGGCGGAGAGCGTGACCGGCTTGTCGACGACCACGTGTTTGCCTGCTTCGAGCACGCGCTTCGCGAGATCGAAGTGGGTGTCGTTCGGCGTCGCGATGACGACGCACTCGATATCGGGGAGCGCGAGCAGCGCGTCGAGGTCCGGCACGACCGACGCGTCCGGATAGTCGGCGAGTGCTTTGGCGGGCTGGCTCGTCGCGATCGCCGCGACGCTTGCGCGGCCGCAGTTGTCGATCACGGGCGCATGGAACGTGGCGCCGGCAAAACCGTAGCCCATCAACCCTGTTTTCAGTGACGAAGACATGCGAATTTCCTGCAGGAGCGGCGCGCGGCGGGGGCGGCGCGCAACGCTGTAATTGTGACACGGCGGCCGGTGTTAGCGTTCTCCCGCATGGCGTCAGCGGGGCTTTCATCCGTGTTAACATCGCGGGTCTCGTGCTGGCGGCCCGAGCCGGGAAAGCGTGGCCTGGCAAGCGCTCACACGCATCCGGTACTCCGCCAGGCCGCGTGCCTCCGGGCGGGTCTTCATCCACTCGCTCTCAACCGCACTACCTTCCAGTCAACGATGTCCGCAGGCCTGAACTCCGCCCAGAACGAAGCGGTGCGCTATCTCGATGGTCCATGTCTCGTGCTCGCCGGCGCGGGCAGCGGCAAGACGCGCGTGATCACCCAGAAAATCGCGCACCTGATCGAGGCCAAGGGGTTCGAGCCGCGCCATATCGCCGCCCTCACGTTCACCAACAAGGCCGCCGCGGAAATGCGCGAGCGCATCGGCAAGCTGCTCGAGGGCAAAACGCTGACCACGCCCGGCAAGGAAGGCCGCAAGGTGCCCGTCAACCAGCTGACCGTGTGTACGTTCCACTCGCTCGGCGTGCAGATTCTGCGTCAGGAGGCCGAACACGTCGGCCTGAAGCCGCAGTTTTCGATCATGGATTCCGACGACTGTTTCGGCATGGTCCAGGAGCAGGTCGGCTCGACGGACAAGGGTTTGATCCGCAAGATCCAGTCGATCATTTCGCTGTGGAAAAACGGTCTGATCATGCCCGAAGAGGCGATGACGCTCGCCTCGAACGAAGACGAGCATCAGGCCGCGATCGTCTATCGCAATTACGTCGCGACGCTGCACGCGTATCAGGCCGTCGATTTCGACGACCTGATCCGTTTGCCCGCCGAACTCTTCGCGCGGAACGAGCAGGTGCGCGACCGCTGGCAGAACAAGCTGCGCTATCTGCTGATCGACGAGTATCAGGACACCAACGCGTGCCAGTACGAGCTGCTGAAGCAGCTGGCCGGCCCGCGCGCCGCGTTCACCGCGGTGGGCGACGACGATCAGGCGATCTACGGCTGGCGCGGCGCGACGCTGGAGAATCTCGCGCAGCTCGGCAAGGATTTCCCGAAGCTGCATGTAGTCAAGCTCGAGCAGAATTACCGGTCGACGGTGCGCATCCTGACCGCCGCGAACAACGTGATCGCGAACAATCCGAAGCTCTTCGAGAAGACGCTGTGGTCCGAGCACGGCATGGGCGACACGATTAGTGTCACGCCGTGCAACGACGAAGAGCACGAGGCCGAGTCGGTCGTGTTCCGGCTGTCCGCGCACAAGTTCGAGCGGCGCGCGCAGTTTCGCGACTACGCGATCCTGTATCGCGGCAACTTCCAGGCGCGCATCTTCGAGCAGGTGCTACGGCGCGAGCGGATTCCGTACGTGCTGTCGGGCGGCCAGTCGTTTTTCGACAAGGCCGAGATCAAGGACATCTGCGCCTATCTGCGCCTCATCGCCAACGCCGACGACGATCCCGCGTTCATCCGCGCGATCACCACGCCGCGGCGCGGCGTCGGCAATACGACGTTGGAGGCGCTCGGCTCGTTCGCCGGACAGGCGAAGGTGTCGCTGTTCGAGGCCGTGTATATGGGCGGCATCGAGGCGCGGCTGTCGGCGCGTCAGGTCGAGCCGCTGCGGACATTCTGCGATTTCATGCAGCGTTTGACGGACCGCGCCGATACCGACGCCGCGACGACCGTCCTCGACGACCTGATGGACGCGATCCATTACGAAGCGTATCTGTACGACGCGTTCGACGAGCGCCAGGCGCAGTCGAAATGGCAGAACGTGCTGGAGTTTCTGGAGTGGTTGAAGCGTAAGGGCACGAAGCCCGAGCCCGAAGCGGGCAGCGAGGCGACCGGTTTCGATAACGCCGACGGCCTCGCCGACACCGGCAAGAACCTGCTGGGCCTGATCCAGACGGTGGCGCTGATGTCGATGCTCGAAGGCAAGGAAGAAGACCCGGACGCCGTGCGTCTCTCGACGGTACATGCATCGAAAGGGCTCGAATATCCGCATGTGTTTCTGGTGGGCGTCGAGGAGGGCATCATGCCGCACCGTGGCGGCTCCGACGACGGTCCCGTCGACGAAGGCCGTATCGAGGAAGAGCGCCGGTTGATGTATGTCGCGATCACGCGCGCACAGCGCAGCCTGCATCTGAACTGGTGCAAGAAGCGCAAGCGCGCGCGGGAAACGGTGGTGTGCGAGCCGTCGCGATTCATCCCCGAGATGGCGCTCGACGAAGGCCCGCCGCCCACGCCCGAAGAAGCGCCGATGTCGCCGAAAGACCGGCTCGCCAGTCTCAAGGCGTTGTTGCAGAAGCCCTGAGGTTCGTTTTTTGCGCGGTTCAGGGGTTTTGCAGCGGACAAAACGGACGAAACGGGCGAAAAAAAAATCCCTGCGACGCGCGATGCGGTCGCAGGGATTTTTGTTTTGCCCGCCGGGTCGGACTGAAACCCGCGTTACTTCGCCGCGCTGACCATGTAGTCGACGGCGGCTTTCACGTCGGCGTCGGACGCGTTCGAGCCACCCTTCGGCGGCATCGCGCCCTTGCCGTGGAGCGCGTAGTTGTAGACCGTCTCCATCGAATCCTTCAGACGCGGCGCCCACGCTTCCTTGTCGCCGTACTTCGGCGCGTTGAGCACGCCAGTCGCGTGGCAGGCCTGACACACCTGCGTGTAGAGCGTTTTGCCGGCCTGCGAGGCGTCCGCGCTCTGCGCCGCGCCAGAAGCGGGCGCTGCTTGCGGGACGTTCGCCATGGCAGCCATTGCTGCTGCGGCCTGCGCTGCGCCAGCATCTGAGGCACCTGTCGTCGCTGCACCCGAAGCGGCTGCAGCACCCGATGCGCCTGCGGCAGCGCCGACAGCCGGCACGGGTGGGTCGGCGAAATTGGCGCCTGCGTTGTTCGCCATGTAGGCGACGGCGCGGCCGATTTCGTAATCGCTGTAGTCGTCCGGGCTCGTGCCGCCGCGCGCGGGCATCGCGCCCTTGCCGGTCAGCGCCGTGTGCCACAACGTATCGAAGCCTTGCGCGATGCGCGGCGCCCAGTCGGCGGTATTGGTGAATTTCGGTGCGCCCGCGGTGCCCGCGGCGTGACAGGCAAAGCAGACGGCCTTGTAGACTTCCTCGCCGGTTTTGTAGACGCGCGGCGCGTTGGCGTCGCGGATGTCGACCTGGGCTAGCGGGGTGATCCGCTGGTCGACCGCGGCGTCGGTGAGCCCGTCGGTGCCGGCGCCGGTGCGCGTGCCGTTATCGACGTAGTAGGCCAGCAGAACGATGATGACGATTGGGATTGCAAATCCGGCGATGATCGCAGCGAGTAGCTGTGCGGGTGTCTTGATCGGATTTCCGTGGGGTGCTTCGCTCATGCTTGTCTCGTCTCCGGGGATATTGTGAGCGGTACAGCGTGACGGCAACGACCTGTTCTTTTATTACGAGGACGATTATAGACGCAACGTTTCGACGGCGGCGAGCCGGCAGGACGCTCTTCAGTAGGCGTTTACGCGAATCTTTCGTATCGCGCCGGGATGTCGCGGTGACATGTCGAAGGCCGCCGGACGGGCTTCAGCGGGCGGGGCGGTGGACGGGTCACCCGAAACCCGGTATGCTCTCGGTCTCGCTTTGGCGCCGCTTCCGTTGATTTTGCGGCGTTTTTCGTGAAATGCGCCCGTAGCTCAATGGATAGAGTACTGCCCTCCGAAGGCAGGGGTTGCTGGTTCGATCCCAGCCGGGCGCACCATATCTGATAAGCCTTCCAGCGATTTTTCCTTCTGTGGCGTTCACCAATTAGTGTCGTTTACGGCACGGGCTGGCTGTTTTTTCCACAAATATCAGCCTGCGGATGGACGATTTCGCGATCACCGCCTCCAACGCCGCTCCCTGCCATAGCACGCCTGGCGACGTCACTTCCTGACTGAAATTGCGTCCACGCGGGCAAAGAGTCACGAGCGGGGCGGCTTTTGGACGAAGACGGTGCCCGGCAGACCGTTGAAATGCGCGTCACACGTGAGCAGATCCGCACCCTGCTGCCGGGCTGTCGCATAGACGATCGCATCGGCTGTCGCCAGTTTGTATTCGCGATGCAGTTCAGCTGCCAGCAATGCGATGGCCGTGTCCAACGGAACGACCATACATTTCTGTGTGTAGGCAATGACCTGATCGGCTTGTTCTTCACCGACCTCGCGCACCAGCCATTTCGACAATTCGAGCTGCACGATCGTCGGCACGATGCAGCGAGACTTGTCCGGAAATTCCTTGCTCAGCTTCTTGCCTGGCGCACTGCCGATCAACCACTCGATCCAGGCCGAGGTATCAATCACGCGCATTGATGTTGCCATTAGTAACGGTCCTTGCGGTCGCGATAGTTGTCTTTGCTGGCACCCTTCGCGATGCCGACCAACTGTTCCAGTTCGGGTACGGGCATGACTAGCACGCCTTTGCCCTTTGGAATGAACACGAACTCTTGCCCGGCCTCCCAGTGCTGTTCTTCACGAACCGCTTTGGGAATGGAGATCTGAAATTTGCTGGATAGCGTGGCAGTGGCGGTCATTGTCTTGCCTCATATTGATCGATATGAATTCGGTAAGAATACGCCTGTTTCCGTGACATGCCAAGATGGTGTGAACGGCAGGTTACGTCGCTGCATAGCCCACTGATCAACAATCCTTACAAGGATTTCGGCAACTTCTCCTCTCTTACCCGGCTTCTCGTTGTAACCAGATCGCAGCCAGCTTCGGCGATGCAGCTGCAGTTAGTGGCGCCAGGTGATCCGCGACCAGGTTCGTATACCGCTGCACCTCTTCATCGTTCGCATTCTCCAGACTCCTTCACCAACTGCAACAGTGTCGAAGAACTCGCCGATCTATCCGCAAATCCGGTAGGCGCGGCGCAAGCACAGCAAGCCTCAACACCCGCAGTGCGCACCGGACGCCGCGCCACACAAGAGCAGTGCTTTCCCTGGCGTCGTGACATGAACGATTCGCTTGACATGCTCAATTTGGCTTCTTAGAGTCGCTCCCACTGAGGCGTCATGTTGAATGACGTCTCCACGGCAACGTTGCCGTGCGACATATGGATGGCTATGCAGCCCCCGAATTTGCGTTTTTGAACGCCGATTCGGGGGCTTTTTGTTTTCAGGAGATCAAAACGATGTTGCAGTACGACCCCGCAGAACAGAGCCCCGGCGGCTTCGTCGTCGCCTGCGTGCAAATGGAGCCGCGCGTCGGCGCAGCGCGCGATAACGTTGCCCGCGCCATCGCGCGGATCGAGACGGCGGCGAGCAACGGCGCATCGCTGATCGTGCTGCCGGAGCTCGCCAACAGCGGTTATGTGTTCGCGGACCGCGACGAAGCCTTCGCGCTCGCCGACTCATTGCCCGACGGTGAAACGGCGCAGGCATTCGACGCGCTCGCGCGCCGTCTGAACATCCATATCGTGACCGGTATCGCCGAACGCGCAGGCGAGCGCCTCTATAACTCGGCGCTCTTTACCGGACCGAACGGCCACATCGGCGTCTATCGCAAGCTGCATCTGTGGGACAACGAAAAGCGCTTCTTCGAGCCCGGCGATCTCGGTGTTCCCGTGTTCGACACGCCGCTCGGACGCATCGCCGTTGCGATCTGCTACGACGCGTGGTTCCCCGAAACCTTCCGCCTCGCGGCGATGCAAGGTGCCGACCTTGTCTGCGTGCCGACCAACTGGGTGCCGATGCCGGCGCAGCCTGACGACCGTCCGGGCATGGCGACGACGCTGACGATGGCGGCCGCGCACAGCAATGGCATCGCGATTGCCTGTGCGGACCGCGTCGGCATCGAGCGCGGCCAGCCGTTCATCGGGCAGAGCCTGATCGTCGGCGGCGACGGCTGGCCGCTCGCGGGCCCGGCAAGCACCGATCGCGAAGAGATCCTGTACGGCGTGATCGATATTCACCGCACGCGCTCGGGGCGCACGCTGAATTCGCACAATCATGTGCTGCGTGACCGGCGCGCGGATGTGTACGACCCGATGCTCGGCACCGGCTGGCCGACGTCGCGATCGTGAAGCGGCGCGTGCCATTCCTGCCGGCTGCGTTGTTCCATTTATTCCATGAACTCACCACAACTGCGAGGAAGCATCATGAGGCCATTCAATAAAACAATCGCCGCTGTCACCGTCGCGGCGGCCGCCGCCAGCTTCGGTGCCTGCATGGCCGCGTCGGCGGCCGAGCCGATCCGGATCGGCGTCGCAGTCGGTCTGTCGGGCGCGAACAGCGTCGTCGCGCCGGCGGTGGTTCAGTCGTCGCAACTCGCTGTCGCCGAGATCAACGCGGCGGGAGGCATCCTCGGCCGTCAGGTCGAACTCGAAATCGCCGACGACGCATCGGGCGCGGTCGGCGCGCAGAAGGCGTACGACACCCTCGTATTCCAGAAGAACGTCGACGCGATCATCTCGATGGAAACCAGCGCCGCGCGCAACGCCGCGCTGCCGATCATCGCGCGCGGCAAGAAGCCGTTCATCTACACGTCGTTCTATGAAGGCCGCTCGTGCAGCCCGTGGATGCACGTGAACGGCTGGGTGCCCGAGCAGGTCGTCGCGCCAATCGTCGACTACTTCGACAAAAGCAAGGGTGCGAAGACGTTCTACCTCGTCGGCAACGACTATGCATTTGGCCGCGGCATGCTCGACTTCACGAAGAAGTACATCGAGCAGCACGGCGGCAAGGTGACCGGCGAAGCGTATCTGCCGATCGACGGCACCGACTGGACGCCGGTACTCTCGAAGATTCGCGCTGCGAAGCCCGATGCGCTGATCAGCGCGACCGCCGGTGGTGCGCCGAACGTCGCGCTCGTGAAGCAGCTGAAGAGCAGCGGCCTCACGCTGCCGTACGGCAACCTCGCGATCGACGAAGGCACGGCGAAAGGCATGGGCGACGTCGCGACCGGCGTCTTCATGACGGCCTCGTACCTCACCAGCATCGATTCGCCGGAGAACAAAAAATTCATCGCCTCGCTCGACCGGAAATTCGGCAAGGACGTGAAGACGCCTAACGAATTGTCCGAGCCGCAATACGAAGCGTTCTTCCTGTACAAGGCGGCCGTCGAGAAAGCGGGTTCGACCGATCCGGCGAAGGTCGTCAAGGCGCTCGACGAGGTGTCGTTCGACGGCCCGCGCGGCCCCGTCAGGATGAACAGAAGCCGCCACGCGCCGCTCGCGATGCGTCTCGGGCAGATTCAGGAAGACGGCTCGGTGAAGGTGCTGCAGACGTTCCCGGACGTCGACCCCGGCATGCAGTGCCCGAACATCAAGTAGTCGTCGCCGGCAACACCGCTGTGCCCGCCCGCCGGTGACGGCAGGCGGGCGGCAGAGGGCAGGCGAGCATGGAGAAGACATGATATTGACACTGGATATTTTCACAACGGCAGCCGTGCTGTTCATCGTGACCGCCGGCCTGATGGTGATTTTCGGCGTGATGAAAATCGTCAATTTCGCGCACGGCGCATTGTTGACGATCGGCGCCTACGCGAGCTTCGTCGTCACGCAGCTCAACCTCAATCCGTGGTTCAGCGTGCCGCTTGCGATCGTGGTCGGCACGGTGGTCGGCATGCTCGTCGAGCAGGTCATCGTCAAGCCGCTCTACAAGCGGCCACTCGACGCGATTCTCGCGACCTGGGGCCTCGGTATCGTAATCGGACAGATCATCACAATGGCGTTCGGCCGCGAAGTGCAGTTCGTGCAGACGTCGGTCAAGGGCGCAGTGTCGATAGCGGGCACCGAATATTCCGCGTACCGTCTGCTGCTGGTGCCGATCGCGCTCGGACTGTGCGCAGCGATGACGCTGCTGTTGTCGGGCACGCGCTTCGGCGTGAAGACGCGCGCCGTGATCATGAATGAAGACCTCGCGCGCGGTCTCGGCATCCATTCGGGCCGCATCCGTTTCATCACGTTCAGCCTCGGCGCCGCGCTCGGTTCGCTCGCCGGCACGCTGATCACGCCGCTTTCGAGCGTCGATCCGGACATGGGCGTCGCGTGGATCATCAGCGCATTCATGCTGGTGATGGTCTCCGGCTACTCGATGGTTAGCCTGCTGCTCACGTGCGTCGTGTTCGGCGCGTGCCAGGTGCTCGTCAGCACGTTCGTGAGCCCGGTGCTCGGTGGCCTGACGATCGCGGTGCTCGCGGCGCTGACGCTGCGGATTCGTCCAGAGGGGTTCGCTCGTGGCTAAAGTCAACATGTCGCTCGATCATCAAGACGCCGATTCAGCCGGGATGGCCGTGCGTGCGCGCGAGCAGCGCAGGCACCAGTGGCGCGATTTCGCGACGGTGGTCGGACTCGCGGTCGTGTTGCTCGCGGCCGGGCCGTTCGTGTTCGGCGCGTATCTGCTGAACATCCTGATCCAGGCGTTTTTCTTTTCGATCGTCGTCGTCACGGTCGACATCCTGTGGGGCTACACCGGCTATCTGACGTTCGGCCAGTCCGCGTTCTTCGGTCTCGGCGCCTATGCGGCCGGGCTGGTGTTTACGCACGGCGGCTTTTCGGCCGCGAGCGTCGCGCTTGCAGTCGGCGTGGCGATCGTCGCGACCGTGGCGGTCGCCGGGCTCGTCGGCTGGCTGTCGTTCTATCGCGGCGCGTCGCCGTTTTTTGCGACCGTGATGTCGCTCGTGCTGCCGCTCGTGCTGAGCCAGCTGCTGCTGTCGGGCGGCGTATGGACCGGATCGAGCTCGGGGCTGACCGGCTTCGACACTTTCGATCTGCCGCTGAACGCGTGGTACTGGATCGCGGGGGCGGCGTTGCTGATCGTCGCGACGCTCGCGTGGCTGTTCGTGCGCAGCGACGGCGGCCGTCTGCTCGCCGCGATTCGGGATAACGAAGCGCGTTGCTCGTATCTCGGCATCAACACGTCGCTGATCAAGATCGTGTTGCTGATCGTGACCGCGGTGATCGCGGGCCTTGCCGGCTTCGGCTATGGATCGTTCAGCGGCGTGGTCGCGCCCGAACTGTCGGGCTTCGTGCTCGGCACGCAACTGATCGTCTGGGTCGCGCTCGGCGGCCGTGGCACGTTGTGGGGGCCCGTGATCGGCTCGCTGCTCATCAATGTCGCCAGCGCGTATCTGAGCAGCAGCATGCCGTTCGCGTGGCAACTGATTCTCGGCGCGGCGTTCGTCGTCGTGATCGTGCTGTTGCCGCAGGGCCTGGTGCCGCTGCTGATCAGGCCGTTCAGGCGTTTCACGACGGGCGCGGCTGCCGCACCCGTGCTGATCGAACGTGCGGTGCGTGCGTCACACGAACTCGCCGCTGGCGAGCCCGCGCTGCAAATGAGCGGGGTCGCGCGGCACTTCGGCAGCCTGAAGGTGCTCCAGGGCATCGACCTGAACGCGAACGGCGGCGAACTCGTCGGGCTGATCGGGCCGAACGGCGCGGGCAAGACGACGCTGATGCGCTGCATGAGCGACGGCGCCGAGCGTTCGGCCGGGACCGTCGCGTTGTGTGGCAGCGACATCGGCGAATTTCCGCCCGACCGGTGCGTGCGGCTCGGTCTTGGCCGCAAGTTTCAGAACGCGAACGTGTTCGAAACGCTGACGGTGGCCGAATGCCTGCGCATCGCCGGCACAATCGTCGAGCGGCCGTCGTTTTTCCGGCGCGCGACCACGCTCTCGTTGCCGCCGTACGCGCTGGAGGTGGTGCGCACGACGCATCTGGACGGCAAGCTCGGCGCGGTGACGAAGGACCTGTCGCACGGCGAGCAGCAGGCGCTCGAACTCGCGATGGTGCTCGCGCTCGAGCCGCGCATCGTGCTGCTCGACGAGCCGACCGCGGGCCTGACGAAGGTCGAGCGCACGCAGATCGGCAACGTGCTCGCCGCGCTCGCGCATAAGTATGGCTTGTGCTGCCTGCTGGTCGAGCACGATCTCGATTTCGTCGCCGAGGTCGCGACGCGCATCGTCGTGCTGCATCAAGGGCGCATCGTCATGCAAGGCAATTTCGATGAGGTCGTCAATTCGGAGCTGGTGAAGACGATCTATGCGGGTAGCGCGCACGGCGACGCGGCCGCGGCGCAGCGGGAGGCAACATGAGCGAAATCGCACTGGACGTGCGCGACGTGACGAGCGGCTACAAGGATTCGATCGTGTTGCGCAAGCTGTCGATAACCATCGCGGCTGGCGAAGCCGTCGCGCTGCTCGGCAAGAACGGCATGGGCAAGACGACCTTGCTCAAGACCATCATGGGTTATCTGCCGAAAAAGAGCGGCGCGATCCATGCGCGGGGGCAGGACATCACGCGCCTCGCGCCGCACCGGATTGCGCGCGCCGGTATCGCGTACGCGCCGCAGGAGCACGCGCTGTTCCACGATCTGAGCATTCGCGACAACCTGCGGCTCGGGCTCGAGAAGGCGTCGACGTTCGACGAGCGCTTCGCCGGAATTGAACTCGTCTTTCCGGTGTTCAAGAGCCGTTTGCGTCAGTATGCAGGCACGCTGTCCGGCGGCGAGCAGAAAATGCTGCTGGTCGCGCGTGCGCTGATGATGCGGCCGTCGATGATCCTGCTCGATGAAATCACCGAGGGCTTGCAGCCATCGGTGATCGACCGGCTCGCCGACGCGCTGCTGTGGGAGCGGCAGCGCCACGGCACGACGCTGCTGCTGATCGAGCAGAACGTATCGTTCGCGCTGAAGGTTGCCGACCGCTATGCGGTGCTCAAGCAAGGCGGGATCATCGACGAGGGCGACGCGAAGCAGGCAGCGGCTGCCACGTCGATCTTCTCGCATTTGCGCGTTTAGGCCAGGATCTTCGCAAAAGCAGACGCATGAAAAACGAACTCAATTTTTACCGACCGCGCGCAGCGCTCGATCTGCTCGCGCGCATCGAGCGCGATGCACGCGAGCGAGGCCGCGCGATGCGCGAATCCCTCGATCGCATCGACGAGGCCGAGCCGCAGGTGCGCGCGATGACGGCGCTCGCGCAGCGTGACGCGGCGCTGTCCGCAGCCGACGCGGCGAGGGGGCCGCTGGCCGGCCTCGCCGTCGCGGTCAAGGATATTTTCGACACGAGCGAATTCATCACCTCCTATGGTTCGCCGATCTACGCGCAACACCGCCCGGGCGCCGATGCGGCGATCGTCACGATGCTGCGGCGTCTCGGCGGCGTCGTGATCGGCAAGACCGTGACGAGCGAATTCGCTTACATGGCGTCGACGGTCACGCGCAACCCGTGCGATCTCGGGCGCACCCCGGGTGGCTCGTCATCGGGCTCGGCCGCCGCCGTCGCCGCAGGCTTTGCGCCGTTTGCGATCGGCACGCAGACGGGGGGCTCGACGATTCGCCCGGCGTCCTTTTGCGGGATCGCCGGCTATAAGCCGACCTTCGGTATGTTGCCGACGGCGGGCATGAAATGCTTCTCGTGGTCTATCGATACGGTGGGCCTCTTTGCTGCGACGGTGCGCGACGCCGCATATTTCGGCGCGGCGTTGTCGGGCCGCGAACTGGCGGTGTCCGATGCGTATGCACTCGAAGCCCCGGTGTTCGGCGTACCGGAGGATTATCCGTGGACGGCGCCGACAGACAATGCGAATGCGGTCCTCGATACGGCGTTTCGCGCGATCGAGCGGGCGGGCGGCCGGATTCGCCGCATGCGTTTCGCGCCATGGATGACACAGATGATCGCGGCGCACGATACGATCCAGAGCTACGAAGCGTACCGGACGCTCGGTTTCGAGTACGATCGACATCGAGCCGCCCTGACGCCGATGCTCGCAGCCTTTCTCGAGCGCGCGGGGACCATCGATACGGCGCGCTACGTCGATGCATTGACCGCGCTGCAGCACGCACGTGAGCGGCTGCCCGGGTGGTTCGACGGCATCACCGCGCTGCTCACGCCGGGCGCGCCGGACGAAGCGCCCGACGGCCTCGATTCGACTGGCGACCCCGCTTTCAACCGCAACTGGACTCTGCTCGGTTCACCTTGCGTGAGCGTGCCGGGGCTGTGCGGTGCGCGCGGCGCTCCGCTCGGCGTACAGGTGATCGGCCGGCACGGGGACGATGCGCGCTGCCTCGCCGCGGCTGCATTCGTCGAGCGCGCGATCGCTGCGTAGCGGACCACCGAAATCAAAGGAGATATAGCGCCATGCAGTCGAATTCACGCCAGTCGGCGAGACAGTCGGGTGCGGAAGCCGGATGGCGAGTTGGCGTGCTGTACTCGCGCACTGGCGTGACGGCCGCGACCGGGTCCGAACATTTCTACGGCACGGTGCTCGCGATCGAGGAAATCAATGCGGCGGGCGGCGTCGACGGACGCCTGCTCGATCCGGTCGCCTACGACGCGCGCAGCGATCCGGACGAGTATCACCGGCTCGCGTCGCGCATGCTGCAGGACGACGACGTGACGGTGATCTTTGGCTGCTCCACGTCGTCGAGCCGCAAGGCGGTGCTGCCCGTGATCGAGCGCTACAACGCATTGCTCTGGTATTGCTCGATCTACGAAGGCTTCGAGTATTCGCCGAACGTGATCTATACCGGCGCGGTGCCGAATCAGAACAGCATGCAGCTCGCCGCATATCTGCTGCGTAACCACGGCCAGCGTTTCTTTCTGGTCGGCGCGGATTACATCTATCCGCGCGAGTCGAACCGCATCATGCGCGACATGGTCGAGCAACACGGGGGCGAAATCGTCGATGAAGTTTATTTGCCGAGCGATGCGGAGCCAGACGCGCTCGACGAAGTCGTGCGGCAAATCAATGCCGCGCAGCCCGACGTCGTGTTCTCGACGCTGATCGGGCGCGGCGCACGCAAGTTCTATCAGCTGTATCGCGAGCGCGGCATCGATCCCGCGCGCATTCCGATCGCGAGCCTGACGATGACCGAGGGCGAGACGCATATGATCGGCCCCGAGCTGTGCGGTAGCCATATCGTCTCGGCGAGCTATCTGAACACGCTGAATCTCGATGGCAACAAGCGCTTCCTGAAATCATGGCGCGCGCGTTTCGGCGATCAGCCCGCGAGCATGTGGTCGGAGATGGCGTACAACCAGGTCCATCTGTTCGCGCTCGCGTTGGCGCGAACCAAAAACCTCGACACCGCGAAGCTCGTCGAATCGATCCATGAAGTCGAGTTCGATTCGCCCGAAGGCGTGCTGCGCATCGATCCCGAAAACAATCACGCGATCCTCACGCCGCGCATCGCGGTCTGCCGGCCGGACGGCGCGTTCGACATCGTATGGGAAGGACGCAGCCCGATCAAACCCGATCCTTACCTCATCTCGTACGGACTCGCGGAATTCTGGCTCGACGGAGAACAGGCATGAGCACGTGGGCGCACCGGTTCTTCGATGATCTGCGCACGCTGCGCGTGCTGGTGATTCATCCGCCTGGGGACGACCGCAACGTGCTCGTCGAGCAGCTGCGCCGGATCGGTTGTCCGGTCAGCGTGCTGTGGCCGTTTCCGTCGCAATTGCCGGCTGACGCCGATGCGGTATTTTTTCTGGTCGGCCCGGAAACGCGCAGCGCGGGGAACTGGTGCGCGGCCGATACGCAGGCGACGCTGATCGCGCTGTCGAATTACGAAAACCCGACCGCGCTCAAGATGCTCGTCGATACCCAGGCGCATGGCGTGATCACGAAACCGTATCGTTCGACCGGCATCCTCAGCACACTGGTGCTCGCGCGCGCTTCGTCGGGCTACCAGCAAAGGCTGCAAAGCAAGATCGGCAAGCTGGAAGAAGCGATCAAGGCGCGCCGCCATATCGAGCGCGCGATGCGCATTCTGATCGACACGCATCGGCTAAGCGAGAGCGAAGCTTATGAACATATCCGTTCGCGTGCGACCAAACTGCGCGCGACTGTGGGTGAGGTTGCGATGATGGTGATCGATGCGCAGGAGGCTTTGGAGAAGCTTGGTCTCGACAAGCCTTCTTGATTGTGATGGGAGCGGTGTCGCGATGTGCGTTGCGGTGCGTGGGGGTATCGCGGCCTGGTCGCGAGTTTGTTTCGTCATTCCATAATCCGAAGTCTGCGTCATCCCAACCTGCGTAGATTGGGGATGCCTGGCTGCGCGGGCATGCCACCTTTGCCGGTTGTCTGTCCCCGGAAGAGCTGAGCCGGTCCTAACTTCGCCGCACACACGAACAACTTCCGAGGGCGGCATTTGCCCTGGCCAATGACCTATCTCTCTCGCAATCGTAATACACACGAATCCATTGGCTACAACCGGGTAGCCACCACGCCGACTTCGAGGCAGCGTTATCGAAAAACGCAACGTTGCCAGGATGTGCAAACGGTATAGGCGCGCCGCCGCACGTCACTGGCAACTGACTGGTTTCAGGCAGGACCGGGGCAGACAGAACCCTGATATGTCATGGTGATCGTGTAATGTCGATTCCATTGAAGGGGCGGTGTGCCCGGAACGCTCCACTCCGCGTACTCGCCATTCATGGTCGTTGGTTGCATAATTTGAACGGTACCGAATGTCGCTATCTGCATCGAAACTCCGGCCGAGAGACTGCCGTACCATTGCACTTCGTTGCCGTTTTGGAACCAGTTACCATTCCACGGCCCCTGGGTCGTCGAATACCAGGTATTGTCGGCATTCAGGCAGACCATCTGCGTGCTGAAATGCCCACCACCGGGCTGGAAATAAGAGTCGAGTTGCCAATAGCCTGCGGTGACAGGATCAGCGTGGGCGATTCCGGCGAAACCCGAACATATGGCCGCGACCGTGGCTAGTTTCTTTAATGCGTTGTTCAAGATGAATATCCTCGGGCAAATTTGTTTTTGATCTCAATGTCCGATGACACGACGGCGGGACAGTCGCCGGCGAGCATCTGATAGATGTTGAGGCGTTCGGCGTCTCGGAGATACGAGGGAAAAGGGGGGGGATTACCCGCCTTCTATTCAAATCGAGCGTATTCGTTCGTGTTAGAAAGCGCAGAAGCTGCTTTGAAATCGACTCAACTGCAGATTCGAGAAGTCAAACGCAGACGGTGTGAACGTCGTGTGTGATGGGAGACTGGCGACGAGCGAGCCGTTGCGCTGGTGGCGTCCGGCTATTCAACTATGCCTGCAGCGTGAATTGTCCGGCTCAGCCTGCCCGCCAACGGTATAAAGCGAATTGCCGTCTGTCTTCAGAAGAGGGAATAGCCCCGAAACCCCCGCCTGTTTGCCTGATTGAACTGTAGCAGTCGGCGCTAAGCTCTTTTGCGCCGACTGGTCCCGGCTTGCGGCCGTCTGTCCACGCCAACTGCGCGTGGGATACCGACGCTGCCCGCATCGTGAGCTTCGTGGACACATCAACAACAGTAAGGATTCGTTTCAATGGCTACCGTCAGCATTCTGATCCCAGCGTACAAGGCGCAGTTTCTGGACAGGGCGCTCATCAGCGCGCAGCAGCAGACGTTCGCGGACATCGAGATTCTCGTCGGCGACGATACCCCTGATGCGGCGCTCGAACCATTTGTCAGGCGTTTCGCCGATCCGCGTATCCAGTATTTTCATCACGGCTTTCAGAAGGGCACGCGCAACTCGCAGGCGCTGCTGCAAAAGGCGTCCGGCAAGTACATCAAATGGCTGTATGACGACGATGTCCTGATGCCGACCTCCGTCGAAGTGCTCGTTGAAGCGTTGCGCGCGCATCCCGAAGCGCCGATGGCGTTCCACGGTCGCGTGATTATTGATGAAAACGATGCGGTGACCCACGTTCCGCCGCCGTTGCTGAAGGAAGGCGAACGAGGTCTCATCGATCGTGCGTTTCTCGTGAGCGAAATGGTTGGCAAGCTGAACAATTTCATCGGTGAGCCGAGCAACATTATGTTCGACCGGGAGCGCGCCGATGTGTCGAGCGTCTTCGACTATCGTTCGGTGAAGCTGGATTTCCTGGGCGACGTGGCGATCTATCTCAATCTGTCGCAGCATGGCCCGCTCGTCGCCGTGGGCGGTTACTGGAGTGCCTTTCGCCGGCACAGCGGGCAAAGCTCCGCGTCGTCGAGCCCCAACTTCAGCGCTGGACTTTACGAGTGGGAACTAATGGTTCGCGGTGAAGCCGCCGCGGGCTCGCTCGACGCTGAATCGCTTGCCTTGGCGCAGCAATTGCTCAAGCAGACGTATTCGAACTGGGCGTCGCTGCCCGAGTTGTCGCGACTGCATGCGAATCTGGACGAACTGACGGCGTCACCGGCGGAGGGTTTGTTCACGTCGCCGCGCTTCCGGGCGGATCTGGAAAGCGCCCGCACTTTGGTCGCCTCACGCGTCGCCGCGCGTCGCTCGCGACCGGCACCGGCGCAGCGGTTTTGCGTCGTATGCGATCAGACCGTGACGGAGTGGAAGCCGCATCCTCTCGCCGGCCAGGATCGGGACTTCATGCAGCAGGTGGAATCGGTCGGCTCAACGCTCGAAAAGCATTTGTGTCCGAACTGCTATTGCAATGATCGCGATCGCCATCTGTGGCTGTACGCCGCTTACTCGGGCATTTTCGAGAATGCGACGGAGAAGCGCATTCTGCACATCGCTCCTGAAGCGACGCTTGAGCCACGCATTCGTGCGTTGAATCCGCTGGAATATATCGGCGGCGACCTTTTTCCGCGTTCTGCCGAGCACCGAAAAATCGACGTCGAAGCGCTTGAGTTCCCGGACGGCTATTTCGATCTGATCATCTGTAACCACGTGCTTGAGCATGTCGACGACCCGTCGGCGGCGCTCGCCGAGTTCAATCGGTGCCTGAAACCAGAAGGCCATCTGATCGCCCAGACTCCCTATTCGCCGGTCCTGAAACACACGTTCGAGTTGAACCGGCCGGTCCAGCCGGCGTTCGCCACGCGCTATTTCGGTCAGAGCGACCACGTGCGTCTGTTCGGGGCCGACATCGTCGATTATTTCCGCGCTGCGGGGCTCCATGGCGACCTGTATCCGCACAAGGCCGTTCTTGGTGAGATCGATCCAGACTATGTCGGCTGCAATGGCCGCGAGCCGTTCTTCCTGTTTTCCAAGGGGCAAGTGCCTGTATTCGCAGGCTGAGGCCGCGGTTCGGCGGCATGTGTTCGGTTGAATTGGCGGGAATTCGGCCGTCTGTTTGACCGATCGCGGTTCCGGGGCGAGTGACACACTTCATATAGTCGACCGCGCGTTCGTCGCCGCCATAAGGTGAGCGGCCCTGTCCGCGCGGCGCCCCGGGACATGCGCCCGACCCGATTTCAGGCCTGTCCATGAGCGATCCCAAATCGACCTTCGTCCCCGTCACGCAGCCTTTCCTGCCGCCGCTTGACGAATTCCAGCCGTACCTCGAGGACATTTGGAAACGCAAATGGGTGACCAATAATGGCGCCTATCACCAGCAACTTGAACAGGAGTTGTGTGACTATCTCGGCGTTGAGCACCTGTCGCTCTTCTCCAATGGCACGTTGGGACTGATCACGGCGTTGCAGGCGCTGAAAATCACCGGCGAAGTGATCACGACGCCTTTCAGTTTTGTCGCAACATCGCACGCCTTGCACTGGAACGGCATCAAGCCTGTGTTCGCAGACATTTCGCCTGTCAGCCTCAATCTGGATCCGGACAGGATCGAAGCACTGATCACGCCGCAAACCACCGCGCTGCTTCCGGTGCATGTCTATGCGAATCCATGCGACGTCGAACGCATCGAGGCAATCGCCGATACCTATGGTCTGCGTGTGATCTATGACGCAGCTCACGCGTTCGGTGTGCGCATCAATGACCGGTCGATCCTGAACTATGGTGACATGTCCGTTCTCAGCTTCCACGGCACGAAGGTCTTCAATACGTTCGAAGGTGGTGCGATCGTCTGTCGGGATGCAAAAACCAAGCGTCGTATCGACAATCTGAAGAACTTTGGTTTTGTCGACGAGACGACGGTCGTTGCGCCAGGTATTAACGGCAAAATGAATGAAGTGCAGGCGGCGTTCGGGCTCCTGCAGTTGAAGCATATGGATCAGGTGAACGCACAGCGCGCGCGCATCGACGCACGTTATCGCAACGCATTTCGTAATGTGCATGGACTGAAAATGCATGAGATCCCGGAAAACTGCACGAAAAACTTCGCCTACTTTCCGATCCTTGTGACGCCCGAGTTTCCTGCCACCCGCGATGACCTGTACAACGAGTTGCGCGCGAACCAGATCGCTGCCCGGCGCTATTTCTATCCGCTGATCAGCGAGTTTCCGATGTATCGCGGCTTGCCGTCGGCAGGCCCGCACAACCTGCCGGTCGCCACCACGGTCTCGCGACAGGTGCTGTGCCTGCCGATTTTCCCGGCGCTGGCCGAAGCTGACCAGGATCGCGTCATCGAGACGGTTCTATCGTCCGCGTGGCGCAACCGCCGTGCGAGCTAGGTCGAACGACAGCCGCCAACACCGCTCCCAGGGAACGTCATGTCAAACGGAATGCAAAGATTGCCGCGCAACTATCCCATCGTGGATTACGACCAGCATGCCCGGACCTGTCCGCCCGACGATTTCTGGGCGCAGGTCAAGCGTACGGTGCATGGCAAGGCTGTATCGGACGAGCATATCGATATGATCGTCATGGCGATCCGCGAGCGCCTCTCGCTTGAATCGCATGATGTTGTCCTCGATCTTGCATGCGGCAACGGTGCACTGTCGCAGCGACTGTTCGACGCGTGCTCGGCACTAACCGGCGTTGATCTGTCGGACTACCTGATCGAGGTGGCGAATGCGCATTTCGCCGAGGCGCCGCGCTTCACGTTCGTCGCGGGCGGTGCGGCCGACTATCTACGCGATGAGCATGTGCCGGAACGTTTTACGAAGGTGCTGTGCTACGGCAGCTTCGCGTACTTCTCACAGGACGATGCGGTTACATCCCTCCGTCTGCTGCGCGAACGTTTCGTCAACGTGAACACGATCTTCATCGGCAATCTGCCCGATCGCGACCGCGCCGGGGCGTTTTTTGCGATGCGCGCACCGGAGCCGGGCGAACTCGACGATCCGCATGCACAGATTGGTATCTGGCGCTCGAAAGCATCTTTCGCCGCTATGACTGCTTCGGCGGGATGGGACGCGACGTTCTCATCGATGCCCGAATCATTCTTTTCGATGCACTATCGGTACGACGTGGTACTGCGTCGACGCGCGTCTTTTGAGTCAGGCGGAGCGACCCAATGAATCGTCGGCAAAGCGCAGCTGACCTGGCGCTTTTCGGCGCGGCACCGCTCTTTGCCGTTCCGCGTTCGACATCGAATCTGGTCCAGCCGGAGTTCGAACGGTTTCTCGATTACGCGCGTACATCATTCGGGCAACCGGGGGGGACGACGCGGCACCTTGAGGAACGCCTCTCTATGTTTCATCATGCGGATTACTGCGTGAGCTTCTGCAGTGGCTTCTGGGCGCTTGCCGCGAGTATTGTCGCGCTGGCGCGTCCGGGACGGCGGGAAGTTGTGATGCCATCTCTGACGTACCGTCGCATGGCCGACGTGGTCGCGTGGACCGGTCTCGTTCCCCACTTTTGCGAGGTCGATGCAACTACCCTGGCAATCAGCGCGACGACGGCCACCATCTGCATCAACGACGACACTGCGCTGATCCTCGGTGTGCATCCGATCGTCAACTGCTGCGATGTACAGGGGCTAACCGAACTGGCGGCGCAACGCGAACTGCCTTTGCTGTTCGATTCCGTCGAGTCCGTTTACGAGTCATGCGACGCGGGGAAGATCGGCGGTTTCGGCAATGCCGAATGTTTCTCGCTACACGCGAGCAAGCTGCTGAATGGTTTCGAGGGAGGTTACGTTACGACCAACGATGCGGCGCTGGCATCAAGGCTTGCAGCATCGCGCGATGGCCGGACGCTGGAGCGTGGCGCACTGGACGCCCGACTTGCCGACACACACGCTGCGATGGCGCTGGCCAACCTCGATGAGCTCGATGCACAGATCGCGCGCAATCGCGAGCGCTATAAGCGTTATCGTGCCGCGCTGCCAACGGTGCCGGGCATCCGTCTGCTCAACTTTGACGAATCGAGCCGAACAAGCTACAAGAATGTCGTCGTCGAACTGCTCGACGACTGGCCGCTTTCGCGGGCATTGACCATCGACATACTGAATGCCGAGCGCGTGCTGGCGCGTGCGTATTATTCTCCACCGCTGCACAGCAAGCCGATGGCGTATCCGTACATTCCTGCTGATTTGCCACATACCGACGAACTTGCCACTCGCTTCGCATTGATGCCGTGCGGTGATTTCGTTTCGCTCGACGACATTGATACTGTGGTTGCATTGCTGCATTTCATCCACGTGAACGCAGATGAGATTCGTGATCTGGCTGCGCTCGCCGCTGCGGGGGCGAGCATATGACCCTGCTTCAGGCGGCAGTTCCACATCCTTCGCCCATATTTTCGCAGCGCGTGATGCTTGGCCAGCACAACGTGCCCTCGTGGGACCGCTACGAAGCGGCCATGCGCGATATCTTCGAGCGTCGCTATTACACCAATCAGGGGCCGCTTGCGCGACGTTTCGAGGAGCGCCTGCAAGATTTCCTCGTCGTACGTCACGTGGTTTGCGTGACGAATGTGACCATCGGCTTGATGATGGCAATCGAGGCTCTTGGTGTGCATGGGCGCGTGCTGGTGCCGGGGGTAAGCAACACCGCTGCGCGGCACGCGCTGGCATGGTGTGGTGCGGAGCCTGTTTTCTGCGACGTCGATCCGGTCAGTGGGCATCTGTCGGTCGCTGGCGCACAAGCGGCGCACGACGATCAGATTAAGGCGCTGCTCGGCGCCAATCTGTGGGGCGACGCGTCAGCCGCGCCCATGTTGACCGCGTTCGCCGCCGCGCGCGGTATGCCGGTCTTATTCGACTCCGCGCATTCGTTGGGCTGTGAAATTGCTGGGCGTCGCGTCGGCACGTTTGGCCAGATCGAGGTGCTCGGGTTTGGCGAGGGCGATATTCTCAACGCGGCGGGGGGCGCCTGCGTGACGACTGACGATGATGAACTCGCCGCGCGTCTGCGAAACATCCGCAGCAGCTACGGCGCGGGAAGGCCGGTGCCGGTTGTAAAAACCTCCAATGGACGGATGTCGGAAGCGCAGGCCGCGCTCGGTCTTCTCAGTCTCGACGACTTCGCGGTCAATCGGAAACGTAACCGGATACTTTTCGATGCGTATCTCAGCCAGTTACGCGGCGTCGCTGGAATACGTGTGGTCGAACCTCATGGCGCCGCAGTGTCAAATCATCAGTCGCTTGTCTGCGCAGTCGACGAACGCGTGTTTGGCCTGTCGCGAGACCGGCTGATTGACCGGTTGTCCGCCGACAATATCGAAGCCCGCGCGGTTGACGTTGCACAGGACATCGATGGCCTGGCCAGGCCCTTGCCAACAACTGGGCATATCGCTGCGTCGTGGTTGATGTTGCCGATCGGCGCACACGTCGACGTCGCGATGGTGGCGACCGTTTGTGAAATCATTGGCACGGCGTCATTGCAGGCCGATGGAGCGAGCGTATGAGGCTCGGCATCATGCAACCGTATTTCTTTCCGTACCTCGGACATTTCGCCCTGATTGCGGCCGTCGACGAATGGGTTGTCTTCGATGTTACGCAGTACACGCCGAAGACGTGGATGAACCGCAATCGTATTCTTCATCCCAAGGAAGGCTGGCAGTACGTGACGGTGCCGCTCGCGAATTCCTCAGTCTCGATCAAGACGCACGAGGCGCGCGTCCTGAACCTGGCAGACGCGAAAACGAGTCTGCTCGGCAAGCTATCGACTTTTCGCCGGCATGCGCCATTCCATGCCGAAGTCACGAGGCTCGTGCAGAGCACCTTCGAACGCACGGAGAGCGATTCGCTGTGTGCGCTCAACGTGAACGCGTTACGGGCGGTGTGTGAATACATCGAGCTACCGTTTTCGTCGCGTGTGTGCTCTGAACTTGAACTGGAGTTTCCGGACCAGATGGGCGCGGGCGATTGGGCGCCGTTAATCTGCAATGCACTCGGCGCTACTGAATATGTGAATCCGATCGGCGGCCGCGATCTTTTCGATCCCGCCTCATTTGAGCGCATCGGAGTGTCACTGCTGTTCGCCGGGTTCGATGAACTGAAGTACGAGCCGTCACCGTTTCAGTACGAACCGCATTTGTCGGTCCTCGACGTGCTGCTCTGGAACGCGCCTGACAAGGTCGCACGGGCATTGCGTAACCACACGGTGCTGCATCACGCATCGGCGTGAGGTCGCCGGTATATCCGTGCCGGCCGGCAGGGCGGGTGCCGCATGGTCTTCCGTTGTTCGGGAATAGCGTGCGTTTTTGTGCCCTTATCCACTGATCAAGACCCGGCGTTCGCCCCGAGAATGGTGGAACTGTGCGGGGAATGTCCCATCGCGCATGTTGGCTCGATCGTTTTTCCTGAATTTCTCGTTTATGAAGCCCATTCGACTGGTTTGCGGGACGCGCGCTTCGCACGATGATTTCGTGCGGAAGTCTGCATTGGGGCGCTCGTTGGCGCTGCGCCGCTACAGCAGTAATCCGCCGCAACTTCTGCTGTTCGACAACAACACGGCCGGACTGTCGACGATTTACAACCACGCGATCCAGCTTGCCAAAAACGATCCCGCGATCCTTGTCTTCGTTCACGACGACGTTCACCTTGCCGATTTCTTCTGGGCTGACAGGATTCGCGAGGCGGTTGAACGCTTCGACGTGGTTGGGCTCGCAGGCAACATACGTCGCGTGCCATATCAGCCCGCGTGGTTTTTTGTTGACGCGCAGTTTACGCGCGACCAGCCACAGTTTTTCAGCGGCGTCGTAGGCCATGGAACCGGATATCCATGTAACGAAATTTCGACGTACGGCCCCCCCGGCCAGGAGTGCAAGTTACTTGACGGTTTGCTGCTCGCGGCAGACAGCGAGCGCCTGAGCGAGACCGGTGTGTGCTTCGACGATCAGTTCGCCTTTCATTTCTATGACATGGATTTTTGCCGGCAGGCCGAGTTGAAGGGTTTGAAAATGGGCACCTGGCCGATCAGCGTGGTTCACGAAAGTGGCGGCGCGTTTGGCACGCCGACATGGCGTGAGGGTTACGAGCGATATCTGCAGAAATACCAGAGCTAGACCCGCGAAACGGACGGCACTCGCCATGTGAATGCCGTGAATGAGGCGCGGCGGTGTATTGGGGGAAAGTTTAAAAACGCAATGGAACACGCGAACGACGAAGAGCAGCGGACAGGGGAAAGCGGACACCGGGATGCGCAGACCGTGCGCCTTCTGGCGGCTGACCTCGGCGATGAACCTTCGTCTCATTCCATCGCCGACACGCTACAGGCGGCTTTCGCGCACCATCAGGCGGGACGCTTTACCGATGCCGCCGCTCACTATCAGCAGATTCTTTCCTGCGAGCCCGATCACGCCGATGCGGTGCATTTCGCTGGACTGCTTGTCTGCGATACAGGCGACATCGCTACCGGCCTCGAATGGATCAGGCGGTCGATCCGGCTGCATCCCAACGCGATCTATTACAACAACCTCGGCAATGTGCTGACCCGCCGCGGCGAGCATCATGCTGCGATCGTGGCCTATCGCGAGGCGCTCGCACTCCGTTCAGATTACGCAGAAGCGCACAGCAATCTCGGGAACGCGTTGCGCGAGGCTGCCGATCCGGTTTCCGCGATCGACAGCTGCGTTGCCGCGCTCGCACTTGCGCCCGGTTTCGCCGAGGCCTGGAACAATCTCGGCAACGCATTCAAGGATCACGGCGATGACGATGCCGCGATGAAGAGCTACTCGAAAGCGCTCAGTCTGAGACCCGACTACGCCGAGACGCATAACAACCTCGGCAACGTGTACGAAAAGCGGAGCCGCCTTGTCGAGGCGACGGCCTGCTACCGCCGGGCGACTGCCTTGAAACCGTGGGTAGCGACAATGCACAACAACCTGGGCAACGTGCTGCGCGATCAGGGGCTGCTCGATGACGCTGTTGTCAGCTTCCGCCAGGCCATCACGCTCGATATCGATCTGCTGGTTGCGCGCAGTAATCTGCTGCTGCAACTCAACTTCATGCCGCAGGTTTCGCTCGACGAACAGATCGCAGAAGCGCGCCGCTTTGGCGACTGGCAGATCACACATGCGAAGCGGCTGACGCATGAGGCACCTGACGCAGAAGCATCGAAGCGTCGCCTGAAAATCGGCTTTGTTTCGGGTGATTTGAGAACGCATCCCGTCGGCATTTTTCTGGAAAATGTCGTCGCGCAGATCGATACGACGCAGATTGAGCTGGTCGCCTACGCCACGCAACGCGGTGAAGACTCGCTAACCGCGCGCATCAAGCCGCATTTCGCTGCGTGGCATTCCCTTGACGGCGTCGATGACGAAACCGCCGCGCGCCGGATTCGTGCCGACGGCATCGACATTCTCGTCGACCTGTCGGGGCACACGACGCACAACCGTCTTTCGATGTTCGCATGGAAGCCGGCGCCGGTTCAGGTGACCTGGCTTGGCTACTTCGCGACAACGGGCGTCGCCGCGATCGATTACATCCTCGGCGACTGGCATGTTTTGCCCGACGACGAGGCGCCACACTTCGTTGAACAGCCGTGGCGCATGCCCGACAGCTACGTGTGCTTCACGCCTCCCGCCTTTGAAATCCCGCTCGGGCCGCTATCGGTGTCGACAGACGGTGCGATCACGTTCGGCTGCTTCAACCATCTCGTGAAGCTGAACGATGTCGTCGTCGCGTTGTGGGCGCGCGTGCTGCACGCGGTTTCGGGTTCCCGTCTGTATCTGAAGACGAAGCAGCTTGACGATGCTTCAGTGCAACAGGCCACGCGCGCGCGCTTCGCCGCGCATGGCATCGACGCCGCGCGTCTGATGCTCGAAGGGCAGTCGCCGCGAGGCGAGCTGCTCGCGACATACAACCGCGTCGATATCGCACTCGACCCGTATCCGTATCCCGGCGGCGTGACCACCGTCGAAGCGTTGTGGATGGGTGTGCCGGTGCTCACGCGTCGTGGCGACCGGTTCCTGTCGCATGTCGGCGAAAGCATCCTGAACACGGTTGGCCTCGCCGAATGGATCGCCGCCGACGATGACGATTACGTCGCGAAAGCTGTCGCCTTTGCCGCGGGTCGCGATCAGTTGATGCGCCTGAAAGCGGGTTTGCGCGAGCAGCTTCTTGCCTCGCCACTGTGCGATGCGCCGCGCTTCGCGCGGAATCTCGAAGGAGCGTTTCGTGGCATGTGGCGCGAGTACGTCGCCGATCCGCGGACGCATTCGCACGATCGCGCAGGCGCGCCGTCGTCCACAGTCAACCCACACCAAAATCCACTTGAGAACGTCCCGAATCACGCGGGACGCATTACCCCATGAGCGACTCCGGTAACCAGGATCTGTCCATGTCCGAAAACGCACGCGTTTCCGGACAACTCACGCCGACGCCGCAGACGCTCGAACTCACATTAGCCGAAGCGATCGCGCACTACGAGGCGGATCGTCTGGCCGAAGCGCAGACGCTCTTTCGCCGCGTGCTCGCGATCGATCCGGAGCACGCCGACGCGATGCACCTGCTTGGCCTCGTCGCGAATCGTCAAGGGCAGTACGAGACGGCCACCGAGCTGATCATGGCGGCAATCACGCGCAAGCCGCAGGCGCTGTACTACTTCAACCTCGGCAACGTGATGCAGTCGAACAACCGGCCGGCTGCTGCCGCCGAGTGCTTCCGGCAGGCCATCGCGATGAAGCCGGATCACATCGACGCGCACAACAACCTCGGCAATGCATTGCGCGCGCTAAAAAAACACGAGGCGGCGGTGCAGTCGTTCTGCAACGCGATCAACCTGGCGCCGGAGCACGCGCAGGCTTACAACAATCTCGCGAATACGCTGATGGAACTCGGCGAACTCGACGCAGCCATCGAGGCGTATCGCAGCGCGATCGCGCTGCGTCCAGATTTTGCCGAGCCGCACAGCAACCTGCTGTTCGCGCTGAACTACCTTGCCAGCACGACGCCGCGGCAATACCTCGATGAAGCGCTCCGCTTCGCCGCGCAGATCCGCACGCAGGCGAAACCGTGGAAGGACTGGCTGGTCGATCTCGCGCCGCGCACAGCACGCGCACTGCGTGTCGGCATCGTGTCGGGTGATCTGAAAAGGCATCCGGTGGGCTATTTCATCGAAAGCGTCGTGGCCGAACTCGATCCGGCGCGGATCGAGCTCATCGCGTATCCGACGCGCACACTCGAAGACGACCTGACCGCGCGCATCAAGCCGCGTTTCAGCGCGTGGACGAGCATCGCCGGCATGAGCGACGAAACCGCCGCGCGGCGCATCCGCGACGATCGCATCGACGTGCTGCTCGATGGCGCCGGTCACACGATCTACAACCGTCTGCCGCTCTTCGCATGGAAGCCCGCGCCGGTGCAGGTGAGCTGGCCTGGCTTTTTCGCGAGCACGGGTCTCGACACGATCGACTACGTGCTCGGCGACCGTCACGTGTTGCCGGTCGAAGAAGAAGCGCATTTCGTCGAAAAGCCTTGGCGGCTGCCGGACAGCTACCTGTGCTTCACGCCACCGCGGGACGACGCGAAAGTCGGCGCGCTGCCGATGCTGGCTAACGGCTACGTCACGTACGGCTGCTTCGGCCAGTTGACGAAGATTACCGATCACGTCGTCGCGTTGTGGGCGCGTCTGCTGCACGCGGTGCCGGACGCGAAGCTGTTTTTGAAGGCGGGGCAACTCGATACGGCGCACGTTCACGAAACGACGTTGCGTCGCTTCGCGGCACATCGCATCGACGCGTCGCGTCTGATTCTCGAAGGCCGCTCGCCGCGCGCGGAGTATCTGGCCGCATACAACCGCGTCGATATCGCGCTGAGTCCATTTCCATATCCCGGCGGCACGACGACAGCCGAAGCGCTGTGGATGGGCGTGCCGGTGCTGTGCCGTCGCGGCGACCGTTTCCTGTCGCACATCTGCGAAAGCTTCCTGCATTCGGCGGGCCTCGACACATGGATCGCCGCCGACGACGAAGACTATCTCGCCCGCGCCATTGCATTTGCCGCTGACGGCGCCAGCCTCGCCGCGCTGCGCGCCGGCCTGCGCGAGCGGGTGGTCGCGTCGCCGCTGTGCGATGCGCCGCGTTTTGCCCGGAATCTCGAAGCCGCCTTGCATGGCATGTGGGCGCAACACCTTACCGCTGTCGTGGAGATCGCAGAATGAATAACCAGTCCGCCCTGATTACCGGCGGTGCCGGCTTCGTTGGCTCGCATCTGTGCGATCGCCTCGTCGCCTCCGGCTTCGACGTGATGTGCGTCGACAACTTTCACACGGGCAGCAAGCAGAACATCCAGCATCTGATCGGCCGCGTGAACTTCGAGCTGATCCGTCACGATGTGTGGCTGCCGCTGTACGTCGAGGCGGACCGCGTGTTCAACATGGCGTGTCCCGCGAGCCCGGTGCATTACCAGAGCGATCCCGTCTCGACCGTGAAGACGGCCGTGCTCGGCGCGATCAACATGCTCGGCCTCGCGAAGCGCTGCGGCGCGCGCATCCTGCAGGCGTCCACGAGCGAAGTCTACGGCGACGCGCAGCAGCATCCGCAGCAGGAAAGCTACTGGGGCAACGTGAACCCGACCGGCCCGCGAGCCTGTTACGACGAAGGCAAGCGCTGCGCCGAAACGCTCTTCTTCGATTACCACCGTCAGCACGGCGTGGATATCCGCGTCGTGCGGATCTTCAACACGTACGGTCCGCGGATGCGTCCGGACGACGGCCGCGTCGTGTCGAACTTCATCATGCAGGCGCTGCGCGGTGACCCGATCACGCTGTACGGCGACGGCGGCCAGACGCGCTCATTCTGCTATGTCGACGATCTCGTGGAAGGTCTGCTGCGGATGATGGATCAGAACGAGGAAACCGGTCCCGTCAATATCGGCAACCCGTCTGAAATCACGATCCGCGATCTCGCGGAAACGGTGCTGCGGCTGACGGGTTCGAAGAGCCGCATCGAGTATCGTCCGTTGCCGCAGGACGATCCCATTCAACGACGGCCCGACATCACAAAGGCACGCCAGCATCTCGACTGGCAGCCTGGCGTCGGCCTGGAAGACGGTCTGAAAGAAACGATCGCCTACTTCAAACACCTGGTGAAATCATGAGTCTTGATCTTGTGGGGACGACCTGTCCCGTTTGCGCCCACTCGGTCGCGGCGCGCTTTTTTCCGGCGGGCGCACAGACGCTCGCGACGCTCGCCTGGCCCGCATCGGCCGAAGCGGCGCGTGCGTTGCCGCGTCATGCGCAGGATTTCGTGCAATGCCCGTCGTGCTCCCATGTGTGGAACCACAAGTTTCATTACGACGCGATTCCATACGAAAGCAACCCGAACCGCATGTTCAACAGCGGCGGCATCTGGAAAGGTCACCTCGCCGATACGCGCGACGTGCTGCTGAATCATCTGCCGGCCGCGCCGCTCGTCGTCGAGATCGGCTGCGGTGAAGGTCACTTCGTGCGCGGCCTTGCGCAGGCGCGCGAAGCGGGCCGCTTTATCGGCTTCGATCCGAACGCGAGCCCGGAGACGGGCAAGGGCGTCGAGTTTCATGCGCGTCTGTTCGATCCGCTCGTCGACATGAGCGCGTTCGCGCCGGATGCGGTTGTGATCCGTCACGTCCTGGAACATCTCACCGAACCGGCGAAGCTGATCGAGCAGCTCGCGTGGGGCGCGGCGATGCAAGGCCCGGAAGGAAAGGATTGCTGGCTGTTCGCCGAAGTGCCGTGTATCGACCGCGTCTTTGAAACGAATCGCCTTGCCGACTTCTTCTACGAACACGTATCGCATTTCACGACCGAATCGTTCCGCACGTTGATGTCGCGTGCGGGTGAGATCGTCGCGCTTGAACATGGCTACGACGGTGAAGTCGTTCATGCACTGGTCAAGCTCGGCGTGCCAGCGCAGGCGCGCACGCGCGCCGAAGCAGCAATGCGTTTCGCCGCGGGTACCGTGAAAAGCCGCGAGACGATCGCGCAGCAGCTATCGGGCCTCGCGGCTTCGGGCAAGCGCGTCGCGATCTGGGGTGGAACCGGCAAGGCGGCGGCCTTCATCCACCAGTTCGGCGCGGACGCAGTGCGCTTTCCGCTGGTTGTGGATTCCGATCCGCACAAGGCCGGCACGTACGTGCCGGGCACCGGCCAGAAGATCGAATTCCGCGACGTGCTGAAGTCGTCCAGCGTCGACGTCATCGTGATTCCGACGCAATGGCGTGCGCGCGACATCATCGCGGAAATGTCCCGCGAAGGTATCGCTGTGCAAAGCGTGATGATCGAGCACAACGGCGCGCTCGTGGATTTCGGCGCTGAATCGCATCCGTATTGATTGAACCGGGCGACGCGCGATGCGTCGCCCTTGCTGACGCACGAGCCCAGATACATGCAGAACAACTCCCAATTTCTCGCGAACGCACTGGCACATCATCAGGTGGGCCAGCTCGCCGAAGCGCGGGCGCTGTACGGACGGATCCTGCAGACCGAGCCGGGCAATCCGGACGCGCTGCATTTTCTGGGGTTGCTCGCGTGTCAGCTGGGTCAGCACGATGTGGGTCTTGGGCTGATGGAACAGTCGATCGCAGCGCATCCGAACGCAACCTACTACAACAACATCGGCAACATGCTGGGCCAGAACGGCCGTCTCGCGGACGCAATCGAAGCTTACCGTCGCGCGGTCGCGCTCAAGCCAGACTATCCCGAGGCGCACAACAACCTCGGCAACGCACTGCGCGAGGCGAGGCAGCCCGAGGCGGCGGTAGAGAGCTGTGCGCGGGCCATTGCGGGGCGCCCAGGTTACGCGGAAGCGCACAACAATCTCGGTAACGCGCAGCAGGATATGGGCGAGCTGGAGGCGGCAGCGGCGAGCTACGGTGAGGCGATTCGCCTTAACCCGGATTACGCCGAGGCGCACAACAACCTCGGCAACGCGCTTCGCGCGCAGGACAAAACGGACGATGCGATAGCGAGCTATCGCACGGCAGTCGCGTTAAAGCATGATCTGCGGATTGCACATCACAGTCTCGGTCTGTTGCTGAAAGCGCGTGGCGAACCGGAAGAGGCGATCAGAAGCCTGCGCCACGCGCTGGACCCGACCGACGCGGACGCGCACAACAGCATCGGCACTGTCCTGCGCGACATCGGCGATCTGGACGCCGCGCTCACGCACTTCGACACGGCGATCGCACTGCGGCCGGATTTTGCCGAAGCGCATTGCAATCGTGGCGGCGTGCTGCGACGGCAGAGCCGGTTCGAGGAATCGGTGGAAAGCTGTATCCGCGCGATCGAACTCGCGCCGACGCTCGCCGAGGCGTACAACAGCCTTGGCATCGCGTACTACGGTCTCGACCGGCTCGAAGCGGCCACGCTGAGTTACAGACACGCGATCGAACTCGACCCGAATAACGCGGATGCGTATCACAACCTTGGCGTCGTTCTGCTGAAGCACGACAAGCCTTACGAAGCGCTGGAAAGCTGTCACAAGGCGCTCGAGCTCGCCGACGTCTCCGCGCCGATGTACATCAGTCTTGGCGACATTCTGCGTGCACTCGGCGATCTCGATGGCGCAATCGACGCGTATCTGAAAGCGTTGCCGCTCGATCCCGATCCGGTTCAGACGTATAACCGTCTGTTGTTCAGTCTGGCGGGCTCCGCGAAGTTCGATACCGACACCTATCTGAAGCATGCGCGCCGCTTCGGTGAATTGATGTCGATGGGCGTGAAACCATATGCGCACAAACCGTCGCATGACGGCTCGCGCCTGCGCGTCGGCATCGTGTCGGGCGATCTGCGCGCGCATCCGGCGGGCATTTTCCTGGAAAGCGTGTTCCGGTATGTGAACCCGGCGCGTGTGGAGCTGATCGCCTACGCGACCTATACGCTCGAGGACGAAGTCACCGCGCGTCTCAAGCCGCACTTCAGCACATGGCGCGTGCTGGACGGACTGAAAACAGAAGAAGCGGCACGCGTGATCCGTGACGACAACATCGACGTGCTGGTGGATCTGTCGGGCCACACGGCGTACACGGGACTGCCGATTTTCGCGTGGAAACCGGCACCGGTTCAGGTGAGCTACCTCGGCTTCTTTGCTTCGACGGGCAGCGAGTCGATCGATTACTTCCTCGGCGACCGATACGTGCTGCCGCCGGGTGAGGAAGCACAATTCGTCGAAAAGCCGTGGCGCTTGCCGGACAGCTATCTGTGCTTCACGCCGCCTGTGGACGATGTGAAGATCGGCCCGCTGCCGATGCTTGCAAACGGCGGCACGGTGACGTTCGGCTGCTTTGGCAAGCTGATGAAGGTCAGCGACGAAGTCGTCGCGCTGTGGTCCCGTCTGTTGCATGCAGTGCCGGGTTCGCGGCTGTTCCTGAAATCGCATGGGCTCGACACGAAGGGTGCACAGCTCACTACTTTCCGGCGTTTCGCCGCGCACGGTATCGATGAGTCGCGATTGATCCTCCAGGGCGCGTCAAGGCGAGTGGAGTATCTCTCGACGTACAACCAGGTCGATATCGTGCTGAGCCCGTTTCCCTATCCGGGTGGCACGACGACAGCGGAAGGACTGTGGATGGGCGTACCGGTGCTCTGCATGAAGGGCGACCGATTCCTGACGCACATCTGCGAAAGCCTGCTGCAGACCGCGAATCTCGCAGACTGGATCGCCGTCGACGAGGAAGACTATCTCGCCCGGGCGATTGCCTTCGCGTCCGATCCATCGATGCTGGCTGCGATGCGCGCGGGGCTTCGCGAACATGTGCTGGCGTCGCCGTTGTGCGACGCGCCGCGTTTCGCGAGGAATCTCGAGGACGCGTTTCATGGCATGTGGAAGCAATATGCCGATGATGTCATGGCAACAACACTCGCTACGGATTGACCGGTCATGCAAGACAATCTTTCACTTCTCGCGACAGCGCTTGCACACCATCAAACAGGGCAGCTGACCGAAGCGCGGGCGTTGTACGGCCAGATCCTGCAGGTCGAGCCGGATAACGCAGACGCGCTCCATTTTCTGGGGTTGCTGGCGTGTCAGCTGAATCAGCACGAGGCCGGTTTCGTCCTGATCGAACAGTCGATTGCGATGCACCCCAACGCGATCTACTTCAACAACCTCGGCAACGTGCAGCGCGAGAAGGGCCGGCTTGAGGACGCAATCGCCAGTTATCGGCAGGCCATGACGCTCAAACCCGATTATCCAGAAGCGCACAACAACCTGGGCAATGCACTGCGCGAGGCGAAACAGCTGGAGGCGTCGATACAGAGTTGTGCACAGGCTATCGCGCTACGTCCAGGTTACGCAGAAGCGTACAACAATCTCGGCAATGCGCTGCTGGACATGGGCGAACTCGATGCGGCCGTGGAGACGTACGGAAAGGCGATCGAATATCGTCCGGACTATGCTGAGGCGCACAACAACCTCGGCAACGCGCTTCGTGGACTTCAAAGGCCGGATGCAGCAATCGCGAGTTATCGCATGGCGGTCGAACTGAGGCCTGATTTGCGCGTCGCGCATCAGAGTCTGGGTCTGATGCTGAAAGCGCGTGGCGACCTGGACGGCGCGGTCAGCAGTCTGCGCCGCGCGCTGGACCTGACCGATGCAGCGGCCCACAACAGCCTTGGCGCCATGCTTTGCGACGCGGGTGATCTGGACGCCGCACTCACGCACTTCGACCAGGCGATCGCGTTGAAGCCGGATCTGGCGGACGCGCATTGCAATCGCGCCGGCGTGCTGAGGCGACTGGGCAGGTTTAACGAATCGGTGCAAAGCTGTACTCGAGCCATCGAATACGCGCCGTCGCTCGCCGAGGCCTATAACGTTCTCGGCGGCGCGTACTTTGGTTTGAAAAAATTCGAAGCCGCAGCGTCAGGTTACCGGCACGCGACGGAACTCGATCCAGGCAACGCCGAGGCGCATCATAACCTCGCCTGGGCATTGATGATGCTCGAGAAGCCGGACGAAGCGCTGACGAGTTGCCGCCGTGCACTGTTTCTGGCTAATAACGACGCGCGAATGTTCCTCACGCTTGGCGAAATCCTGCGTGCTGTGGGCGATCTCAACGGCGGCCTCGCGGCCTATCGCAACGCGCGCGACCTCGATCCAGGACTCGACGCCGCGCATCAGGGCGTAATTTTCAGTTCGGCAAGCGCAGCGTGTTCATCTGCGGAAACGCTGAAAATCGATGCGCGCAGGTATGGAGAACATGTGGCCGCGCGGGCGCAACCTTTCCGTCATCGCGCAAAGCGGCCTGCCGGTCCGCTGCGAGTCGGGTTCGTTTCAGGCGATCTGAAAACGCACCCGGTCGCGGTATTCCTCGAAACCGCACTCGAGCATCTCAACCCGGCACGCGTCGAGTTGATCGCATATGCGGCCCAGGTATCGGAAGACGCGACGACAGCGCGACTGAAGCCGTACTTCACCGCGTGGCGCGACATCACTGCGATGACTGAGCAGGATGTAGCCCACAGGATCCACGCGGACGGCGTTCATATCCTGCTGGATCTGTCTGGCTACACGTCGTCCAACCGGTTGTCGGTCTTCGCGTGGAAGCCTGCGCCGGTGCAGGTAACGTGGCTCGGGTTCTTCGCAACGACGGGGATCGAAGCGATTGACTACATTCTCGGCGACCGGCACGTGCTGCCGGTTGAAGAGGAATCTCACTTCGTCGAAAAGCCCTGGCGGCTACCGGACAGTTACCTCTGCTTCACCCCGCCGCAGCCGGATATCGCCATCGGACCGCTGCCGATGCTTGCAAACGGTGCCGTGACGTTCGGTTGCCTGAACAGTCTCAGCAAGATCGGCGATGACGTTGTTGCGCTCTGGTCGCGCGTGCTGCATGCGGCTGCCGGTTCGCGTCTGTTGCTGAAGGCCCCGCAACTCGATCAGCAGCTTCTGCGCGACAGCATTTCGGCGCGTTTCGCGCGCCACGGTGTTGCCGCGGAGCGTCTCATTCTCGTCGGTGCTACGCCACGCAACGTGCATCTCGATATGTTCAATCAGGTCGATATCGCGCTCGATCCTTTTCCCTACCCGGGTGGTACGACGAGCGTCGAAGGGCTGTGGATGGGCGTACCTGTGCTGACGCGGCGTGGCGATCGTTTCCTGTCGCATGTAGGCGAAAGCATTCTGAATACGGTGGGATTGCCGCAGTGGGTCGCCGCGGATGATGACGACTACGTCGCGAAGGCGATCTCGTTCGCGGCAGATCGCACAAGCCTCGGCGCGTTGCGTGCAGGCTTGCGTGAGCGACTGCTGGCATCGCCGCTGTGTGATGCGCCGCGCTTCGCGCGCAACCTCGAAGACGCGTTCGCGGCGATGTGGAATACGTATGCTTCGGACGGTTCCACTGGCTGACGGAAATCGTCGCCGGCTATGATGCGATGAAATCGCGGCAGCATCAGGACGAAAAAAAAGCCGCAAGTGCGGCTTTCCGAAGCAACTCAAAGATCCCGCATTTGTCATGCGGTGTTCGTTGTATTCCCTTGTTTTATTCTTTGCGCCGTCCGGTCACGGCTTTTGCCGCCTTAAAGCATGCCCGTCGTGTGATACAGACGGACCGCCTTGATGCGCCCGATCGCCGCGCTGTGCTGCGAGGCGATCCGGTCCGATCCAGTTTTCGCCTGTTCCGTGATCGCGACGTCGATGCGCTGGATCGTGCGAATCTTATCGAGTGCCTCCGGCGTCTGCGTGGGGCTCAGCGACATCAGGAGCGGCGAGCGTTCTTCGACGAGCGCGGCGGCGCGCAGCCAGTCACCTTCAACGGCTGCGGCTTCGATTGCCTGGCTCAGGTCGAGCGCGCGGTCCAGCGGTTCGTCTGCCATACGTTCCATTCCTGATGTCGACGTCATTGCGCGGGCTTACTTATTGGTCGCGAGCGCACCCGCGCTGCTTGTTCCGCCGAAGAGCTGTGTGAGGTACTGCGTGTTGTTCTGCATCTGCGACATCAGCGTGTTCAGCGCGGTGAACTGCGCGTTGTATTGCGCGGTCAGGGTGGTCTGATAATCCGTCAACGCCGTCGCCTGATCCGAAAGGTTCGACAGGTCGCTGTTCAGCGAAGCGGTGCGCTGGTCGATCGTGCCGCTCGACTGGACGTACGTGTTCACGAACGAATTCAGCGTCGTGCCGATGCCGTTCGTTGTGTTGAACAGTCCGGCAAGCGCCGGGCTGTTGGAGGTCGCGGCTGCCGTGAGCGTACTCTGGTCGACGGCCATCGTGCCATCCGGTTGCAGGTCGATGCCGATCGACGAGAGACTGAATGTGTTGCCACCCGTTGTTACGCCGCCGCTGATCAGGTTGGCAAGACCGTTGTTGATCTGGTTGAGCATCGAGTCGCCCAGCAGCGGACCGGCCGTCGCTGAGGTCGTGTCGTAGCCGGACAGGCCAGCAGCCGTGGTGACATAGTTGTTGTACGCCGTCACGAAGTCGTTGATTGCCTTCGTGGTTGCGGTCGGATCGGTTGCAACCGTCACGGTCTGCGGCGTGCCGATGGCGGCCGCCGACAGGACGAGCGTCACACCGCTCAGCGCGTTCGTCACGGTGTTGCTGGCGCTGGTCACGGCATTGCCGTCGATGGTGAACTGCGCGTCCTGACCCGTCGTCACCGTCGTGTAACCGGAGGAATTCAGTTTGGAACTGAGGCCGCTGCCTGCCGTCACCGAGACCGTGTTAGCAGCACCCGTCGCCGTCGACTGGATGACCAGATGCTGTCCATCCGCCGCCGTGATGACCGACGCCGACACACCCGGATTATTCGACGAGCTGTTGATCGCGCTCGCGATGTCCGACAGCGACTGGCCCGACGTCACGTTGAGCGACATCGTGCCGGTGCTGCCGAGACCGATGGTCAGCGTGCCGCTGCCGATCGTGTCGCTACTGGTGAACGCCTGCGAAGAAATCTTGTTGGCCGTCGCTACTTGCGTTACGTTGACCGTGTAGTTGCCGGCGACCGCACCGGTGGTCGTCGTTGCAGTGAGCGCGCTGCTGCTGACGGTTGCGGCGACGCTCGACAGCGTCGAGCCGTCTGCCAGGCCGCTCAGTGTGGTTTGCAGCGACGAAAGTGCCGATTTGAGCGAGCCAATGGCCGACACTTCGGTATTGTCGAGCGACTGTTTGTTCACAATCGTCGCGTTTTGACCGGCTGTTTTCGCAGTGACGAGAGCTGACACGAGCGAGTCGACATCGAGCGTCGACTTGGTCGAACCGCTGATGATGGACTGGGCCGCCTGCGCTAGCAGACTGGTTACGTCGGTAGTAGATGAGGACGCCGTCGTGGTCATACGGATGCTCCGTTCGTCGATGCGAAAAAAGTCAGGTCAATGATACTGAAGCGTAGAAACGGGTTGTGGGAGGCGAGCCTCCCACGGGTCCAACCTGTATTCCTTGCGGGAGCCGCGTATGGCTGCGGCTCCCGCAATGCGACGCCGTAGCGCACGCCGCGCTTCAGTCAGTCTTACTGGAGAAGCTTCAGAACCTGTTGCGGCAGCGAGTTTGCCTGAGCCAGCACCGAGATACCAGCTTGTTGCAGCACTTGAGCCTTCGACAGGTTCGCCGTTTCCGTCGCGAAGTCCGCGTCGGTGATCTGCGAACGCGCTGCGCTCATGTTCGTCGCTTGCGTGGTCGTCGTCGTGATGGCGGCCGTCATCGTGTTTTGCGTTGCGCCGAGCGTTGCCTGGAAGGTATTGACGCTTGCCAGTGCCGCGTCGATCGAGGTCATTGCCGTTTGTGCCAGTGCTGCCGTCGAAACGCTCAGCGTGGTCAGGCCGAGGCCGCCTGCGTTCCACACCGTCGTACCGAACGATGCGGTGATCTGCTGGCCCGCGAACGCGCCGATCTGGAACGTCACGCTACCGGCGTTCGACAGAACTGCCTTGCCGTTGAACGTCGTTTGTGCCGCAACACGCGTGATTTCCGTCAGACGCGCCTGAACTTCCGAATCCAGGTTGGAGAGGGCCGACGAATCCAGCGAGCCGTCGCCTGCTTCCACTGCCAGCTGGCGGATACGTTGCAGGTTGTCGACTGTCGATTGCAGTGCGCCGTTGGTCGTTTGCACCATCGACACTGCGTTGTTCGCGTTTGCGGCGCCCTGGGTCAGCGCGTTGATCGACGCCGTTTGCGACGTTGCAATTGCGTTACCTGCTGCATCGTCAGCAGCCGTGTTCACGCGCTTGCCCGACGACAGACGGTTGATGGCTTGCGCCAGAGCGCTTTGCGAGCCCGACAGATTGTTCTGTGCCGTCAGCGACAGAATGTTGGTGTTGATATTCAGCATTTGCTTCCTCGTTTGGAAAACGCCATGTAATTAGGCTGGTTCGGGTTCGGCGTAGCGCGTTTGACGAGTGGCGCTGCCCGCCTTTCCTGGTTGTCGGCGGCGCGCGAACAAAACTTTAGGGGCTGGAGAGAAAAGAGGGAGGGAACGGGCCCGCCCGAGACCAGGAAAAACCCCGGAGAGCGCCTCCCTGTGCGGATCCGCGAGACAGCGTATGCTTGTCGGTCCGGATGCATTTCCCCTGGGAGAAGTCATGCAAAAACGCAATATCGGCACGTCGCAGGTACAGGTCGCACCGCTGGTTTTCGGCGGAAACGTGTTCGGCTGGTCCGCCGACGAAGCCACTTCGTTCTCGATTCTCGACGCCTTCGTCGACGCCGGGCTCGACTTCATCGATACCGCCGACGTCTATTCGGCCTGGGTGCCGGGGCACGAGGGCGGCGAATCGGAAACCATCATCGGCAAGTGGCTGAAGCAGGGCGGAAGGCGCGACAAGGTCGTGCTCGCGACCAAGGTGGGCATGCTCGGTGCGCGAAAAGGACTGTCAGGCGGCAACATCCAGGCCGCAGTCGAAGATTCGCTGCGTCGCCTTCAAACCGATTACATCGATGTGTATTTTTCGCATCTCGACGACGCGGAAACGCCGCTCGCCGAGACGCTCGGCGCCTACCAGCGCCTGATCGAGGCGGGCAAGGTGCGGGTGATCGGCGCCTCCAACTACAGCGGCGCGCGAGTTGAAGAAGCGCTCGCGGTCGCGCAGCAGAACGGCTTGCCGAAGTATCAGCTGCTCCAGCCGGAATACAACCTGTATGATCGCGCTCCGTACGAAACAGAGATCGAGCCGGTTGCGCTTGCACACCGGCTGGGTGTCGTGACGTATTACAGTCTTGCGAGCGGCTTTCTGTCGGGCAAATACCGGTCGAAGGCGGACCTCGGGAAAAGCAGCGCTCGCGGCAGCCGGGTCGAAAAATACCTGGACGAGCGCGGCCTTGGCATCCTGAAGGCGCTCGACGAAGTCGCCGGACGGCATGACAGCACGCCCGCCACGGTGGCACTGGCGTGGCTGATAGCGCGTCCGGGCGTGACCGCGCCGATTGCCAGCGCGACCTCGGTCGGCCAGTTGAAAAGCCTTGTCGCGGCAGTTCATCTGAGGCTCACGGACGCCGATATCCGCCGTCTGAACGACGCAAGTGCCTGAACGCATTCGTGAAAGTCATGGTGGGCACGAGTTTTTCCTGATATCATCGGGAGTGAATTGAGATCTTTGCCTGTTTCGTGGTCGATTTGTAGTTGAACGTCGGCGGTGAACCGGGCATCAGACGCGGCGCTGTTTATGCGTCTGCCCGCGTTCTCGCGGTGAACTCCCCACCTCTCTTTTCTGGCCTCCGTGGCCGCTTTGCCTCTCGTTTTCGTCCATGGTTTCGTTTGCCTGTTATTGGCCATGAATCGAAACGACCGGAGTGCCGGCGCGTGAGCGGGTTGCCGCCACGCAATCAACCGTATCAAGCGATTTAGTTAGGAATTACATGACGACGATTCTTCTGAAAGAAAACGAGCCGTTCGAAGTGGCGATCCGCCGCTTTCGTCGCGCAATCGAAAAGAATGGCCTGATCGCCGAGCTGCGTGAACGCCAATCGTACGAAAAGCCGACGACGGCACGTAAGCGCAAGAAGGCTGCTGCTGTGAAGCGCCTGCACAAGCGCCTGCGTAGCCAGCAACTGCCGAAAAAGCTGCACTAAGCACGCTTTCACGCACGGCCAGACGGCGGTGTAGCTTCGAAAGAAGCTACAC
>NZ_CAJQYY010000012.1 GCF_907164575.1 Paraburkholderia gardini | reverse complement strand
CGCCCTCGCCCCGCCCGCCAGGGGGGGGGCGCGGGCCCGCACGGGTTATCCGCGCGCGCCGGCGCGCGGCAGGTCGCGGGTTCTGGTGGTGCGCAATTTCGCGGGCGGTTTTGCGGATTTCGCGATGGGACGCGCCGGTCTTGCTGCAGTGTGCTTCAGTGATTCGCGGGTTTGCCTGGTTTGTGCGGCGATCAGGCGTTTGAGACCGCCCAGCCAGAGTTTCGACAGATTTTTTGCCATCGGATCAACCTCGCAAAAAGGGACGGTTCCGGGCCAGAATGGGTGGATTGTTGTGCAATGCACAATAACACCAATTCCCGCAACCTGCTAAGCGCCGGCCAGCCCCGTTTCTGTCCATCTGCCGGGTGCGAGTACCGGTATGTCACGACCACGCCACCCTCACTCACTTTATACTTGCGGCTATCGGGCCGCGTGCTTAAGGCCGTCTGTTGTCGCAGGGTGTCAGGCAGCGCGCGCTTTTCGCTTCTTCACTCCCATTTTTTGCCGGATTCGCTGCGCTCACCGGCGCAGTTGCTGCCATGCCCGATCTGCCTCTTCATCTGTGGTTCATGATTACCAGCCTCGGTGGCGCAGGCCTCACGCTGCCGCTCGCGATCGCCATCGCGCTGTGGCTGGCGGTCGGCTACACCTGGCGCATGGCGGTGTTGTGGCTCGGGCTGCTCGGCGCGGCGATCGGCGTCGTCACGCTCACCAAGCTTGCGTTCCTCGGTTGGGGGGTCGGCGTGCGCGTGCTGGATTTCACCGGCGTCAGCGGCCACGCCATGCTCTCGACGGCCGTCTATCCCGTCGCCCTCTTCATGATGCTGCTGCCCGCGCGCCCCTCGATCCGCCTGGCCGGCGTGCTGCTCGGGCTCGCCGCCGGCATCGCGGTCGGGCTTTCACGTGTGGTGCTCGTAGCGCATTCGCCGTCGGAAGCCGTTACGGGCTGCCTGGTCGGCGCGGGTGCGGCGCTGCTGTTCGTGCGCGCCGCCTGGCACGCACGCCCGGGCCAGCTGTCAGCGGCGGCGGTGGCGTTGAGCCTCGTCGCGCTGACGGTCAGCCTGCATGACGTCCGCGTGCCGACGCAGCGCTGGATCACCCACGTCGCGCTCAAGGTATCCGGTCATGAGCGGCCATTCGTTCGCGCCCGCTGGAAGGCCGGCCACCATCGGCCGCCCCCGCCGGTCTCGCGTACGCGCGACACGTCGCTTCCTCCGCCGCCCGCAACCGACGCGTAATCTCCATCAACGTTCTGCATGGCACATGTGGCCGCCGATATCTTCGCCATGGCCACCGATCACGCACGATCCCGATGACATCGCCGCGTTCGGCGATCAGGTCGTGCATGTGGTCGGCGGCCGGGTTCAACCGCACACCGCCTTCACCGGCTACGCACGCAGCAGTTATTGACGACGTGTCGCATCAGGCGCCTGCTAGTCGCTGACGCCGAGAATCACGCTCGAAGCCTTGAACGCCGCGATCGCCGGCGCGCCTTCGACGAGGCCGAGCGTGGCGGCGCTTCCGTTCGTGATCACCGCTGTCACGACCACGCCGCCGGGCAGTTCCAGCGACACCTCCGCGTTGACCGCGCCGCGCTTCACCGCCGTGACCGTGCCGCGCAACTGGTTGCGCGCCGAGATCCGCGCGGGTTCGTCAGCACCCTCGTCGATGATCAGCATGACCCACGAGGCCTTGATCAGCGCAAACGCGGCCGCACCGACGGCAAGCCCAAGCGTCTCGGTGCTTTCATGCGTGAGAATCGCGACGACCGTCTGGGCGCCGGGCAATACGAGCGACACTTCGTCGTTCACCGCGCCGCGCACGATCTCGGACACCGTACCGTACAACTGGTTACGCGCGCTCGTTTTCATGCCGATCCTGCCGATCAGCGACCAGTCGCTGGCGAAGTGTTCGATTGCCGCGCCGGCCCGCTCCAGAAACCGCCGGTGCTCGTTTTCGACGGCGCGAAACGTCTCGATCAGGCGCATCGCGCGCGGCGTAAGCGTCGTGCCGCCCCCGCCCTTGCCGCCCGCCGCGCGCACGACGAGCGGCTCGCCGGCCAGGTTGTTCATCGTATCGATGGCGTCCCACGCGGCCTTGTAGCTCATGCCGACGGCACGCGCGGCGCCCGTGATCGAACCGGTCTCGCGGATCGCCGCCAGGAGTGCGATTCGCGATGCGCCGCCGAGCGTCCGCTCGCCCGCCTGAAACCACACCGATCCGCCGAGTTCGAGCGGCTCGGGACGGGTACCGGATGCGCTTTTTTCAGTCATGGCTGGCTACGGATAAGGAAGATGTACCGATGGTACACGGCCATGCAACGTCCGCAACGCTGCATCGGGGCACAGCCGTTCACGCCGCTGGCGGCTTTCATCTGATCAATCTGGTACTTTTTGCCTCCGCCGCTATAATTCAGCCTTTCACGTCTTTCCCCCGAAGCATGCGACGTCTCCTTGTCCTGATCCTGCTCCCGATCGGTCTGATCGGCCTCTCGCCCTGCGCGATGGCTGGGGAGAACGAGCAGGTCGCGCAGATTTCCGCGTATCTCACGCAGAAGTTCGGTGTCGCCAGGGAAAAGGCCGAGCAGATCTCGGCTGCCGTCACGTCCGCCGCATCGAAATACTCGCTGCCGCCCGCGCTGTTGCTCGCGATCATTTCGATCGAATCGCGCTTCAAGGAAAAGGCGAAAGGCGCCAACGGCGCGACGGGCCTCATGCAGGTCGTGCCGAGCGCCCACAGGCGGCTGCTGAAAAACGTGAACGATCTGACCGAGCCGACCGCCAATATCGAGGTGGGTTCGGCCATCCTTTACGGATACATGCGATCGGCCGGCGGCGACCTGAACGCCGCGCTGAAGAGCTACGGCGGCTCGAAGGCTTACGCGGAAAAGGTGAGCCTGCGCGCGAACTCGTTCGCGCAGGTCGTCGCGCAACCCGACGACACGAAGCCGGATGCCGCCGGCGTCAACGCATGCAACCTGCGCTGGACCAGTAGCGGCCCCGCGCCTGTCGTCGTTTCCACGCCCTTTTTCGCGATCGCGGACAGTTGCGTCGTTGCCATCGCGCCGGCGAGGACCAGCCTCCTCAACGGCCTGATCCCCTCGCCCTGATACCTGCTGATACCAACGCGCCGCGCCGTCAAAGCGCGTAATGCGCGACGCCGTTCCCAAACGACCAGTTCTCCTTCACCACCTCGACGAGATTGATGAGCACATCCTCTCGCCGCACGCCGGGCGACTCCGCCAGGTTATCGACGACCTGCCTGTAGAACGCCTTCTTCTGCTCGATGGTTCGGGTGTTGTTGAACGTGATCTGGACGATGACCAGATCGTCGCTGCGCTCGACGCCCAGGTAGTGCCGGTCGAACACGAAATTGCCTTCGTCGTGTTCGTTGATCAGCATGAAGATGTCGTCCGGCGGCACCTTGCAATGTTCGACCAGCGCGCGCTGGATGCCCTCGGTGAGGGCCTTGCGATATTCGACGGACTTGCCAGCGCGAAGCGAAATTCGGGTAAGCGGCATGATGGACTCCCACAAGAAAATGAAAAGTTCAGGTAGCCATCTTGCGCCGGTCGTCACATAATGAATAGATATCACTGAAGATATCAGTCATTTTCAATAGAAATGAAAGTACTCGACCTCGATGCAGTCCGGGCGTTCGTGCTGGTCGCCGATCTCGCCAGTTTCACGCGCGCAGCCGTTGCGCTCGATACCACCCAGTCGGCTGTCAGTCTCAAGCTGAAGCGGCTGGAGGCACACCTCGGCCGCCCGTTGCTGGATCGTACGCCGCGGCTCGTGCGGCTTTCCGCCGAGGGCAAGGCGTTTCTCGACGCCGCGCGCGATCTGTTGCAGGCGCACGAGCGCGCGCTCGGCGCGCTTTCCGTCGAGCATCGCAAGCTCGCGATCGGTTTGAGCGAGCACGTCGCGGGCGCGAATCTGCCGGCGTTGCTTGGCCGGCTGAAGACACACGATCCGGGGCTCGTCGTCGAGCTGCATCTGGGCATGTCGGCGGCGCTGCTGGAGCAGTTCGACGAGCGGCAGCTCGACGCCGTCATCGTTCGCTACGAGCCGGACGAAACGCCGCGTGACGACGCCCAGCCGCTTTTCACCGAACCGATCGCATGGCTCGCGACGCCGGACTGGCTGCCTCCCGTGAACGAGCCGCTGCCGCTTGCGCTGCTCGCGGCGCCCTGCAGCGTGCGCGCCGCGGCGCTACGCGCGCTCGACGACGCGGGCGTAGCGTGGCATGAAACGTTTATCGGCGGCGGCGTGGCGGCTGTCGGCGCGGCAGCGGCGGCGGGCATCGCGGTGTCGCCGCTGGCGCGACGCGTCGCACCGCGCGGACTCGTCGACGCCGGTTCGCGACTTGGTCTGCCCGCGCTGCCTGGGTCGCGCGTGACGTTGCATTCGCGGGTTCGCGACCGGCGCACGCTCGAAACCGTGAGGCTGCTGGCAAGCGGCCTCGCGAGCGGATAATCCGGCACATGGTCTTGCGTTAATCCATAAATGGACTATTATTAACTTATAGTTTATTTAAGGACTACATCATCATGTCCAGTACCGCCCGTGCATTTTCTGCCGAACGCCCCATTGCGCGTGCCGCCGGCGAGCCGTCGGTCACCGAAATGTCGGCGGCTGGCCTGCGTGCGTTCTTCAATATCGCCCGCGACTGGGACCTGAGCGCCGACGAGCAGATCGTCCTGCTGGGCTCGCCCGGTCGTTCGACGTTCTTCAAATGGAAGCAGGCGCCGCAAACGGCAAGGCTTGGCCGCGACACGCTCGAGCGGCTGTCGCTGCTGCTCGGCATTTACAAGGGTCTGCAGATCCTGTTGCCGCCGCCAGCCGCCGCCGATACCTGGATCCGGCGCCCGAACAGCGCGCCGCCGTTCGGCGGCCGTCGCGCGCTCGACCGCATGCTGGCCGGCAATATCAGCGATCTCGTCGCGGTGCGGCAGTATCTCGATGCAATGCGAGGCGGATGGGCGTGACTTCTCCGCACTGGCAGGACCGCTGGCGTGCGACGCCGCTCGACTGGTCGCCCGCATACCGGGTGATACCCACGCGTTTTCCGGCCGTGAACCTGTTCGATCGCGTCGCGTCGCCGGAAGATTTCGAGGCGCTCTACGCGCTCGAAGCGATGACCAACGACCGTCTGCGTACCGAAACCGGCGAACTCGATCTCGTGCCGCGTGAAGAGCGGCGTTTCGGGCCCGGCTGGGGGCCGATCATGGCGGCGTTCACACATCTGAATCCGCTCGGCAGCCGCTTTTCCGACGGCACGTACGGCGTGTTCTATTGCGCGCGCTCGCGCGCCACGGCCATCGCGGAAACGCGCTATCACACCGGCAATTTCCTCGCGGCCACGAACGAGCCGCCATTGCGGCAGCAGATGCGTCTCTACACGGTGATGGCGCACGGCGAAGTCGCCGATCTGCGCGACGATCCGGCGCTGAACCCGGGCGTCCTGTCGCCCGGCGACTACGTCGCGGGCCAGGCGCTCGGGCGCGCCGTGCGGGCCGCAGGCGCATCAGGCATCGTGTATCCGTCGGTGCGGGATGCCGATGGCGAATGTCTCGCCGCGTTCAGAACGACGCTGCTGCGTGACTGCCATCACGCCGCGTATCTGGAATACAACTGGAATGGCAGCGCTGTGGATGTGGTGTTTGAACTGAACCAGATCGGCTGACCGGTATCGGCGATGCCGCGATGCCGTGACGTTGCAGGCCAGGCTGCTCAGGGCAGCGCCATTTCGGCCGCGCCCTGGGCACGCGCCACGTCCACCGTCACCGACCAGCGTTGCGAGCGCCGCGCCTCGACGATCGACAGCTTGCCGCCAGGCCCGAACGCACCGGTATCGACAAACACCTGCGAGCCGATCTGCTGCAACTCACGCATCGGCGTGTGGCCGCAATACGTGAGCGAAAGCCCACGCTGACGCAGCGGGTCGCCCGTGCCCATCGCAAGTTCACGGCCCCACAGCAGTTTCTGGCGGACGTCCTCGGAGAAATCGCCAGCATCGAGATCGTCATCGTTGCCGAAGAACTCGGCGTGCAGGATATTGAAACGCTCAGCGCCGCTGCCCACCACGCGCACGAGCGGCAAGGTCCGGAGCCGTTCCGCGTAGTCGCGCAGCTTCTCGTCGGAGAGCGCCGCGGCCCACGATCCGCCGATGCCATACCACCAGTGACGCCGCAAGCGCCCTTCGGCGACGGCGCACAACGTGTCTTCGTGATTGCCGAGCACGGCATGGAACCACGGCTTGTCGAGCAGCGCGAGCGCTTCTTCCGACTGCGCGCCGCGATCGACCAGATCGCCGACCGAAAACAGCCGGTCGTGCGCCGGATCGAACCCGATTTCGCGAAGCAGATAGCGTAGCGCATCCACGCATCCATGCAGGTCGCCCACGATGAAATCGCGGCCTTTGCGGTTGACGGGATGGTGCCAGACGTCGTTGAAGAGTACGGGGTCCATAGCCCCATGATAGTGCCACGCAAAAATAGCGTATGCGGGGTGTCTATCGTTTCCGGCGCGTATCGTTTGCCGGGGCCGTTACCGGTTCCGGCGGCGTCCCGTGGCGTCCAGCAAGGTCTACCGGACGCCGCGGGAAAAGCAGGAAAAAGCGGTCATTGTTGCGTCGCACGAAGCTTCGCGACCTGACCGACCGACAACGTCGACTGTGGATTGCCGAACTGCTTTGTCACGTAGTTCGCAATTGCCGCAACCTGTTCGTCGGAGAGTTGCGAGGCGAACGAAGGCATCAACACATCGGCGTCTTTCGTCTTACGCTCGACGCCGTGCAGGATCACCATCGCCAGATTGTTCGCGGGGCTCGCGCCCACTGCGCTGTTGTGGATCAGCGCGGGATACGCACCGGGCGCGCTCGCGCCGACGCCCTGTCCGGTCCAGTTGTGACACGACGCGCAGTTCGCGATGAAAAGCTGCGCGCCGTTCACGCCGCTGATCTTCGTGCCGCGCAGGGCCACGACGTCGTTCGCCGGCGCGCCCCATGCCGTGCGCGGCCGTGCGTCGCCACCGTTCACGGGCGGCACCGAGCGCAGGTAAACCGCGATCGAGCGCAGGTCTTCAGGCGTCAGATATTGGGTGCTGTCCGCCACCACTTCCGCCATCGGCCCAGCCGCGTTCGCGCGACCGGATACGACGCCCGTCGACAGATAGCGCGCGACGTCTTCGTCGCTCCAGTTGCCGATGCCGCTGATCTTGTGCGGCGTGATGTTGAACGCGTGCCAGCCGGCCTGCGTCGCGCCGGCAAAACGTTCATCCGTCTTCAGTCCTTGCGTGATGTTGCGCGGCGTATGGCATTCCTCGCAATGCGCGAGTCCCTCGACGAGATACGCGCCGCGATTCCACTCCGGACTCTGCTTCGGATCGGGAACGAAGCGTCCTTCGGTGAAGTTGAACATGTTCCAGAACACCATCAGCCAGCGCTGGTTGAATGGAAACTTCACGTCGTTGGCGGGCGGCGTGTAGTGAACCGGCGTGAGCGTATTCAGATACGCGCGTATGGCGAGCACGTCGCGTTCGGTAACCTTCGTGTATTCGGCGTACGGGAACGTCGGATAGAGCCGCTCGCCGCCCTTGCCAATGCCTTCGTGCATCGCCTTCAGAAAATCGGCATCCGTCCAGCTGCCGATGCCGGTATCCGGATCGGGCGTGATGTTCGGCGTGTAGAACGTGCCGAACGGCGTCGCGATCGGCAGACCGCCCGCGAACGGACGGCTCTTGTCCGCCGTATGACAGGCCACGCAGTCGCCCGCGCGAGCGAGGTACTCGCCGCGCTTCACGAGATCCGGCGTCGCACTACCCACGCCGTTGCCCATGCTGTTGCCTCCTGCGTCCTGCGCGAACGCCGCGCTGATCGGCGATTCATCCTCGTGACGCACGTCCATGGCGTGCGATGCGTACCACGCGAGATACAGCGCCAGCAGCGAAAACGCGGCAGCCAGCGTCGCCATATGCCGGCGACGCCGGCGCTCGACAGGAATGTGCGACTGTGCGCCCGGCCCGGCCGGCTGCACGCTCGACGTTTTTTTCGTCATGGTGGCTCTCCGTCAGGTTGAGGGTCAGAGTTCGCGCTTGAGCTTGTCGGCGATCCGCAGCGAAAGCGCGGCGATCGTCAGCGTGCAGTTCACCGATGCCGCCGTCGGCATCACGCCGCTGCTCGCGATGAAGAGATTCGGATGATCATGCGCGCGACATTCAGGGTCGACGACCGAATCCGACGGATCGCTACCCATGATCGTGGTACCCATGATGTGATTGTTCGGCGCGAAGGTGTCGTCGAAACTCACTTCCGTACCGCCGAAAAGGCTCGCGATCCGCGCGTAAAGCTCGTGTGTATTCGCGGCGCTCTTTTTCACGTAATCGTTGATCGAGTAGTAGATCTCAGGCTGCGGAATGCCGAGCGAATCCTTGTGATCCGCCGAAGGCACGATGCGGTTCTGCGGCTCGGCCAGATGTTCGTGGAAACTGTTGATGTTCAGCGTGCGCGCCGCACGGTCGCGAATCTGCCGGTCGAGTTCGGCGCCCGTCAGGCCTTTCTTGAGCAGATCGGCAGTCACGCCCATCGTCGCGACGCCGTTCGACAGATGCAGCTTTTTTGCCGCGTATTCCGAGCGAAACTCGCCGTCGCGGAAATTGACGATCGACGTCATCTCCATCGGCCCTCGCCCCGGCCATAGCGGCTCGTTCGCGAGGAACGTGACGCCCGTGCCCGGATGGTCCATCAGGTTGCGGCCCACCTGGTCGGAGCTGTTGCCGATGCCCTTCGGGAACCGGTCGGAGGTCGACATCAGCATCAGCTTGGGCGTTTCGATACCGTTCGCCGCGAGCACGAAGAGCTTGCCGGTCACGCGCGTGCTGTTGCCATTGGGGTCCTTGTAGTGCACCGCCGTGACAAGCCCCTTTTCGTCCGATTCGACCTTGTAGACGACCGCCTGCGGGATCAACGTCGCGCCTGCCTGTTCGGCCTTTTCCGCGTGCACGACACCGTTGTACATCGCCGCGATCGGACAGATCGGCATGCAGTTGTTGTTGCCGCAGCAGGTTGGACGCGCATCGTACGGGCGGCTGTTGCGCGCGACCGGCTCAGGCACGACCTTGAAGCCCTGCGGATTCAGCAGGTCGGAAAAACGCTGGTCCATGTACGAGAGCGGCAATGCGCTCATCGGATAAGGCTTCGAGCGCGGCGAGCCCAGATCGACCGACGCATCCGGACCGGACACACCCAGTTGCACCTCGGCGGCGAAGTACCACGGTTCCAGCGCTTCGTACGGAAGCGGCCAGTCGCGCCCGACGCCGTACAACGTCTTCAACTTGAAATCCGACGGCAGCAGGCGCCAGGCCGCCGCCGCCCAGTGCCATGTCGTACCGCCGACAAGCCGCAGATACTGCGAGTTATACGGATACTCGCCCTTCTGGATCAGATAGCCGTTCGCGGGGGTGTACTCGGGATGCGGTGAGTAGGGCGTCGAAGGATACGGTGTCGCGAAATCGGCCTTTGCCGGCGAGTTGCGGAAATTCTCGACGATCTGCCAGCGCGGAATGCGTGGCCCGGCCTCGAGCAGGATCACGGACGCACCGGCCAGTGCCAGCTGATGCGCGATCAGACCACCCGCGACACCCGAGCCGACCACGACCACGTCGGCGGAATGTGAATTTGCCATTGTTACCCTCTAGTGTCGACCGGCGATGCCCGGCAGCCGGCGCTGCTCAGACATGTTGCGGTTTTTGTGTCCAGTAAAACGGCACGTCGAGGCAATACGACGGGATCGTGAGGACGTCCTTCACCGGGTCGAACATCAGCGCACGCTCGTATGCCACGACCTGCACGTGCGGCGCCTCGCCGACAAGGCCGAGATACCACGCGCGCATGATCGCGCCGACGGCCTTCGCAAGCGGCGGCTGGTCGGCCTGCAGCGCCTGCGTGACCGTATCGGAGGGCACGCCGCCGTGACTCTGCAGCCATGTGTTGAGCGCGGCGACGTTCTGGGCAAACACACTGTCCGATTTCAGCAACGTGTCGTAGATGCGACGTCCCAGTACCGGATCGAAGCTCGAACGACCGGTGAGATGCTGCGACAGGGCAAGGAAGGCATCGAGGCCGCCACCTTGGGGAGCGTCGGCGAATGCGGGAGAAATGGCGGAGAAGCCGTATGGCAGGCCGGGACGGCCCGCCGTCGTGAAAGCGAGCACGGCCGCGCCGGCGAACGCGCAGAGGACCAGTGCCCGGCGGCGAGCGGATTGCGGCGCCGTCACGTGAGCGGCGGGTGCATCGTTCTCGCGAACATCTGTCATGGGGGCTCCAGATGATGTTATTGGATCAGCCAGCAGGCCAGCGGCAACGCGGTGCGTACGTTACGTTCGTTATGCCAGGGCCGGCATGCGGGCTGTCTGCCCCAAACCTGGTCATCGCCGCTTGTGCGGTCTCTTGATGTCATGGTGATGCTGGCGGAATACACGCGGCTACCGGCCTGACATCAGCCTTTCATCTGTGAAGGCGGTGCGGGAAGACCGACGTCCGTTGCGACAGACTATAGCCAAAGTGTGCGTATTCGACAATTGCGGGCCGGACATCCCGGTAGAATCAACGAGGCTGTCCAGACCTGCGCACGCCCAGCCCCGCGAACGAAGAGAACGCTTCTTCTCACATCAACATGAACATGAATCCGTATCCGCAGGTGCTTCGCAACCGGCCACGCATGGTCCTCGGGCTCGCCGTCGGCGTGGCGGCCGCGCTGCTGTTGCCGGGCGGTCTGCGTCCGATGGTGCGGATCCTGTTCGCATGGGACGTCGCGGTGTGGGCGTATCTCGTGTTCCTGTGGTTCCACATGGCGACCGCAGAGCAGGCCCAGGTACGCAAGTTCGCCGTGCGCGAAGACGAGAATGCGGGCGTCGTGCTTTTCATGGTCTGCCTCGCGACGGTCGCCAGCATCGCTGCAATCGTGCTCGAACTGGCCACGGTCAAGAGCTTCAAGGGCGGCACCGGCGCGCTGCACTACGCGATCACCGGCGCGACGCTGATGGGCGCCTGGTTCCTGATCCCGACGATCTTCACGTTGCACTACGCGCGCCTCTACTACGGCGGCGACCACGAGCAAACCCCGCTGCAGTTTCCCGATCACGGTCTCAAGCCCGACTACTGGGACTTCCTGTATTTCTCGTTCACGATCGCCGTCGCCTCGCAGACGGCCGACATCGCGCTGCGTTCACGCCCGATGCGGCGCGCCGTGCTTGCGCAGTCGGTGCTCTCGTTCTATTTCAACGTCGCGGTACTCGGGCTGTGTGTGAACATCGCCGCCGGCCTGCTCGGTTCCTGATTCCCTGATATTCCCCGTGGCCGTGTAAAAGCCGCGCGTCGACCAACCGATTTACACGCGCACCGCACGCTGCCTTGCCGTGTGGCCGGCGTGCGGCTGCGTGAGGCTGGGCAGGGCCGGGTATCGTCCGCTGCGCCCTGTCTGGCACAGCGCTTGCTGCATCCGCTCGGTCGATCCGGCCTGGCGCCGTTGCGGGCATCTTTGCGGACCGCTTCGCGATTCCATGCGGCGACATGTCGATCTTTGCACTACATTGACCAGTACGCGCACGTGCCCCAGGCATCCGTCAGGCATCGCGCGGCATCCGGCTCTGGAAGCCCAACGAGCGATGTGATCGCACCGTACGTGCATCCACACCGTGGCAGGACCAAACTGGACACGACAGATGGAACCTCCTCACGCTTACGCGCCGCGGATCTATTTCCTTCATCCCACCCTCGTCGGACCACTCAGGGCCTGGGCAGCCCAGTTTGAACATGCGGCATCGCTCGGCTTCGATCACGTGCTGATCGGCGCGCCGTTCCAGCCCGGCAACGCGAACCATGGTCAGATCGTCGCCGATCACGACCGGCTGCATCCCGTATTCGACGCACATCAGCCCGCCACCGCCGCGCTGCAGGAGCTCGCTACCGCGGCGCGCGAGCATGGGCTGACGCTGCTGCTCGACATCGTGCTCGATCGCGTCGCCGCCGATGGCGCGCTGTTTCGCGATCACACCGGCTGGTTTCATCCGTTCGAACCCGAGGAAGCGCGGCTCGACCCGCGCCACGGGCTACGCGAAGACAACGTGGCGTACGCGAACTTCGCGAACCCCGAAGCATCGGGCCATCTGCTCGACTGGTGGACACAGAAGCTCTCCGCGCTCGCCGCGGCGGGCGTCGGCGGGTTTCGCCTCGACTCCCCGCAACACGTGCCTGCCGACGGATGGCGACGGCTTGGCGAAGGCGTGCGCGCGCGCCATCCGCGCGCGCGGTTTCTCGCCGCCACGCCCGGTCTCACACGTGACGACATGATGAAACTTGCGGGCGCGGGCTTCGACAGCGTGTTCTCGTCGGTGCGCTGGTGGGATTTTCGCGCCCCGTGGCTCACCGAGGAACACGCGACGCTCACGCGTATCGCGCCGCCCATCGCGTTTCCCGAGGCACCGTACGGCACGCGCCTCGTCGCCGACCTGCCCGGCGTGCATGACGCGGGCGCCATCGAGCGCGCGTACCGGCGCGCGCTGAACGTGGCGGCGGCCGTCGGCACCGGCTGGCTCGTGCCGATGGGTTTCGAATACGGCATGGCGCTGCCGATGTCGTACACACGCGGCAACGCAGCCGATTACGCGGCCGCGCGCCAGTCGGCACACTTTGACCTGACGAAAGAAGTTGCTCACGCGAACGCGCTCCAGCGCGATCTGAACACGCTCGGCACGTCCGGCGAACTGCGCGCGCTGAGCGGACCCGGCGCGCCGGCCACGGTGCTGTTGCGCGGCAACCGTGCCGATCTGCGCGACGCGAGCGAAGCGGTGCTCATCGTCGTCAATCCCGATCGCGATGTACCGGTACCAATCGATCCCGCGCGCTTCCTTGATGGCGTGCCGGGCAGCTTCACGCGCTTCGCGTCGCTCGACAGGGAAACCGCCGAAGCGCCAACGCACGCGTTGCCGTCCTTCACACTGCAACCCGGCGCGTGCCGGCTCTTCAGCGCGCTCGCCGGCAAGCCCGTGATCCTCGCGCCGCCTGTCGACAAGGCCAGCAGCAAGCATAGCGGCCACAAGACGGTGATGGACGCCATTGCAGCGGCGCGCGTGGCGATCGAAAGCGTGACGCCCTCGATCGACGACGGACGTTTCCCGGTCAAGCGCATCGTGGGCGAGCACGTCGAGGTGCGAGCCGCCATCTTCGCCGAGGGCCACGACAGGATCGCCGCGGCCGTCATCTGGCGCGCCGCCGACGAAACCGTCTGGCACGAAGCGCCGATGTTTCCCGCGCAGCCTGCCGGCAACGATCTCTGGTCCGCGCACATTCCGCTCGAACGGGTCGGCCGTCATGAGTTCACGGTGACCGCATGGCGCGACGACTTCGCGTCGCTGACCGAACACATACAGAAGAAGCTGAAAGCCGGCCAGACCGTCGAACTCGAAATCGACGAAGCGAGTCATCTCTTCGCACTCGTGCTTGCCGAAGTGGAGACCGCTGAAAGCGCGGTCACCGGGCCGCTCACGCACGTCGTCCGCGAATTCACCAAAGCCGACGCCGCGGGCCGCCTCGAACTGCTGCTCGCGCCGGCCACCGCGAAAGCCGTCGCCGCCGCGCGCCACCGGCCGTTCCTCACGCGCGACCCGGTGATCTACCGGATCGAGTCGGAACGTGCCGCCGCGCGCTTTGCAAGCTGGTACGAAATCTTCCCGCGCTCGATGAGCGACGACGTGAACCGTCACGGCACGTTCGCCGATGTCGTCACGAAGCTGCCGCGCATCCGCGACATGGGCTTCGACGTGCTGTACTTCCCGCCGGTCCATCCGATCGGCGTCACGAACCGCAAGGGACGCAACAACACGCTGAACGCACTCGAAGGCGACGTCGGCAGTCCGTACGCGATCGGCGGCAAGGAAGGCGGCCATACGGCCGTGCATCCCGAACTCGGCACGCTCGACGACTTCAAGCGCATGCTGGCCGCCGCGCACGAACACGGCCTCGAAATCGCACTCGATTTCGCGATTCAATGCTCGCCCGATCACCCGTGGCTGAAGGAACATCCGACGTGGTTCGCGTGGCGCCCCGACGGCACGCTGCGTTACGCGGAAAATCCGCCAAAGAAGTATCAGGACATCGTGAATCCGGACTTCTATACGCACGACGCGAAGCCCGACCTGTGGATCGCGTTGCGCGACGTGATCCTGTTCTGGATCGACGCGGGCGTGCATATCTTCCGCGTCGACAACCCGCATACGAAGCCTCTGCCGTTCTGGGAATGGATGATCGCGGACGTGCGCGCGCGTCACCCCGACACGATCTTTCTCGCCGAAGCCTTCACGCGGCCACGCATGATGAACCGCCTTGCGAAGATCGGCTTCTCGCAGTCGTACACGTATTTCACCTGGCGCGAGTCGAAGCGCGATTTCATCGAGTATCTGACCGAACTCACGCAGAGCAGCGCGCGCGAGGTCTACCGGCCGAATTTCTTCGTCAATACGCCCGATATCAATCCGCGCCATCTGCAGTCGCAGGGGCGTGCGGGTTTCGTGATCCGCGCGGCGCTGGCCGCGACGCTCTCGGGGCTGTGGGGCGTCTATAGCGGCTTCGAACTGTGCGAGGCCGCCGCACTGCCGAACAGCGAGGAATATCTCGACTCCGAGAAGTACCAGCTGCGCGCATGGGACTGGAACCGCCCGGGAAACATCGTCGGCGAAATCACCGCGCTCAACCGCATTCGCCGCGCGCATCCCGCGCTGCACACGCATCTGGGCGTCACGTTCCTGCCCGCGCACAACGAGCACATCCTGTTCTTCGAAAAGGCAACCGAAGCGCGCGACAACGTGATCGTCGTCGCGATCAATCTCGATCCGTTCAACGAACAGGGCGCGGATATCGAGCTTTCGTGGGCGACGTTCGCGCACTGGCACCTGAACGATCAGGCGGCAATCGAAGTCGTCGACCAGATGACGGGTCAGCACTTCGAATGGTACGGAAGGTGGCAACACGTGCGGCTCGATCCCGGCACGCGACCGTTCGCGATCTGGCGCATTGCACCCGCTGACGGATTACCCCGCGACATCCCCGACAACCACGGCGAGACCGGCACGGACTTCGACGTCGACTCACCGAACGAAGGTGCGATATGAAACGCGACGACACCCCCGAAAGCGCCTCGCATGCCCGCACGACCGGTGCGGCGACCAGCGTGGCGGCACCGGTTGGCCACCCCACACCGCACAAGGCCGGCGCGCGGCGCGGCAAGCCCTCGGCGTTGAGCGACGATCCGCTCTGGTACAAGGACGCGATCATCTACCAGGTGCACATCAAGTCGTTCTTCGATGCGAACAACGACGGCGTCGGCGATTTTCCCGGGCTGATCGCGAAGCTCGACTACATCGCCGAACTCGGTGTGGATGCGATCTGGCTGCTGCCGTTCTATCCGTCGCCGCGTCGCGACGACGGCTACGACATCGCCGATTACCGCAACGTCCATCCGGATTACGGCAATCTCTCCGACGTCAGACACTTCATCCAGGAAGCGCACGCGCGCGGTATCCGCGTGATTACCGAGCTGGTGATCAACCACACGTCGGACCAGCATCCGTGGTTCCAGCGCGCGCGTCGTGCGAAGCCCGGCTCGAATCATCGCAACTATTACGTGTGGTCCGATACCGACCAGAAGTACACGGAAACGCGCATCATCTTCATCGATTCCGAGCCGTCGAACTGGACACACGATCCGGTTGCGGGCGCGTACTACTGGCATCGCTTCTACTCGCATCAGCCGGATCTGAACTTCGACAATCCCGCGGTGCTCAGGGAAGTGCTGCAGGTGATGCGGTTCTGGCTCGATATGGGCATCGACGGTCTGCGGCTCGACGCGGTGCCGTACCTCGTCGAACGCGAAGGCACGAACAATGAAAACCTGCCGGAAACCCACGCGGTCCTGAAGAAGATTCGCGCGACGATCGACGCCGAATATCCGAACCGGATGCTGCTTGCCGAAGCGAACCAGTGGCCGGAAGACGTGAAGGAATATTTCGGCGACGAAGACGAATGCCACATGGCGTTCCACTTTCCGCTGATGCCGCGCATCTACATGTCGATTGCGAGCGAGGACCGCTTTCCGATCACCGACATCATGCGGCAGACGCCGGATATCGGCGAGACGAACCAGTGGGCGATTTTCCTGCGTAATCACGACGAACTCACGCTGGAGATGGTCACCGATTCCGAGCGCGACTACCTGTGGAATACCTACGCGAGCGACCGGCGCGCGCGTCTGAACCTCGGCATTCGTCGCCGGCTTGCGCCGCTGATGGAGCGCGACCGCCGACGCATCGAACTGATCAATTCGCTGCTGCTCTCGATGCCGGGCACGCCGGTCATCTATTACGGCGACGAGCTCGGCATGGGCGACAACATTCACCTGGGCGATCGCGATGGCGTACGCACGCCGATGCAATGGTCGTCCGACCGTAACGGCGGCTTTTCGCGCGCCGATCCTGAACAACTGGTGCTGCCACCCGTGATGGGATCGCTCTATGGCTACGACGCGGTCAACGTCGAATCGCAGAGCCGCGATCCCCACTCGCTGCTGAACTGGACGCGCCGCATGCTCGCCACCCGGCGCGCCAAGCGCGCGTTCGGCCGCGGCACGATCCGCTTTCTGAGGCCTGACAACCGCAAGATTCTCGCGTATCTGCGCGAAGTGCCGGATGAGCCGACGATTCTCTGCGTCGCCAATCTTTCGCGCGCGCCGCAGGCGGTCGAACTGGATCTGTCCGAATTCGCCGGCACCGTGCCGATCGAAATGACGGCCGATTCCGTCTTTCCGGCGATCGGGCAGCTGACCTATCTGCTGACGTTCCCGCCGTATGGTTTTTTGTGGTTCCTGCTTTGCCCGGGCAACCAGCGCCCGACATGGAGCCAGGCGCATTCGGAGCCGCTGCCCGAATTCGTCACGATCGTGATCCGCGAGGGCCAGCTCGGCCCGACGCCGGAGAACGTGCGTCTGCTCGAATCGGAAGTGCTGCCTTCATGGCTCACCCGCCGGCGCTGGTTTGCGTCGAAAGACCAGAAGCTGCAGGCCGTGCGCCTCGCCGCACTGACAACGATTCCCGATGCGGGCTTTGCCTTCACCGAAATCGAAGCGGACGTCGGCGGTCACACGGAACGCTACGTCGTGCCGCTCGCGATCACCTGGGGGAGCGACACCACTACACCGCTCTTCATGCAGCTCGCGCTTGCACGCGTGCGGCGCGTGCGCAACATCGGGCATCTGACGGATGCCTTTTCGCTGCCGCAATTCGCGCACGGCGTGCTGCGCAAGCTGCGCGAGCGCGCCGTCGTTCCGACCGTGCAGAAGAGCGAGATCTGCTTCGTTCCAACCGACCGCTTCGACGAACTCGACCTGGGCGACCGGCCCGAGATCCGCTGGCTCGCGGCCGAGCAGAGCAACAGCTCGCTCGTGATCGCCGACGCGATTGTGCTGAAGCTCGTGCGGCGGCTCGTCGACGGCATTCATCCGGAAGCGGAAATGAGCCGCTATCTGACGAAGATCGGCTACCCGAACACCGCGCCGCTGTTCGGCGAAGTCGTGCGCGTCGATCCCGCGGGCGTGCCGCACACGCTCGCGATCCTGCAGGGCTTCGTCGACAACCAGGGCGACGCGTGGAACTGGGCGCTCGACTACCTGCGCCGGGTCGTGGACGAACTCGCTTTCACCACCGACGGCATCGAACCGTCACCCGACCGCGCCAACGAAGAAGAAGCGATCGAAGGCTACCGTTCGCTCCTGGGCACTATCGGCAAGCGGCTTGGCGAGTTGCACGTCGCACTTGCGTCGCCATCGGACGATGACGCGTTCGCGCCCGAAACAGCGTCGCCGCAGCAGGTGCAGGCGTGGATCGACGGCACGCAGTCGCTGCTCGCGACCGCGCTCGATATCCTCGCGGAACGCATCGATCAGCTCGTCGACGATACGCGCGACCTCGCGAAGAGCCTGCTCGAACGGCGCGCGGCGCTCACCGAGGCCGTATCGAAACTCGTGCCGGCCAACGCGAAGGCACTGCGCACCCGCATTCACGGCGACTTTCACCTGGGTCAGGTGCTGGTCGCGCAGGGCGACGCGTTCCTGATCGATTTCGAAGGCGAACCGGCACGGACGCTCGAGGAACGGCGCATGAAGTCGAGCCCGCTGCGCGACGTCGCGGGTCTGATGCGATCGCTGTCATATGCGAGCGCAGCCGCGCAATCGACAATGGAAAACGCGCCGCAGCAAACTGCCGACCGCAAGCGCACGCTCTTCGACCGCTTCCGCGGGTTTGCAACGCAGGCATTCCTCGACGAGTATCGCAACGCCATCGAGGCGGCGCCGCAACCGCTCGTCGAACCTGCGTTCGAGGCAGCACTGCTCGACCTGTTCCTGATCGAGAAGGCCGCCTACGAGATCCGCTACGAGGCCGCCAACCGGCCGACGTGGCTAGGTCTGCCGGTGCGTGGACTCGCGGCGCTCGCGAGCCGCATGCTGGGCGATACCGGCACACCATCGCACGATCCCGCTGCACCGGATCCGCAAGGCGGAGGCGACCATGAATGATCGCGACCTCACCATCGGACTGAATCCGCTCGATATCGACGCGCTGGTCGAGGCGCGCCACCCCGACCCGTTCTCGCAACTCGGGCTGCACCAGACCGATGCCGGCCCGGTCGTGCGCGCGTTGCTGCCCAACGCGGCGGGCGTCACGATCATCGCGCGCGACGACGGTCGCACGCTCGGTGAACTCACGCATATCCGTCACGGCCTCTTTATCGGGCACGTTTCGAACGCGGTGCCCTATCGTTTGCGCATCGACTGGCATGGCACGCCGCAGGAGATCGAAGATACGTACGCGTTCGGCAACGTGCTGTCCGACGAAGCGCTAACGCGTCTCTCGCATGGCGATCCGTATGCGGTACTCGAATGTCTCGGCTCACGCCCCGCGACGGTCGACGGCGTGCCCGGCGTGCGTTTCGCCGTGTGGGCGCCGAACGCGCGACGCGTTTCCGTGGTCGGTGATTTCAACGCGTGGGACGGACGCCGTCATCCGATGCGTCTGCGTCATCAGGCAGGCGTGTGGGAGCTGTTCGTGCCGCGCGTGGCCGCCGGTGCGCGCTACAAGTACGAAATGCTGACGCGCGACGGCCATCCATTGCCGCTCAAGGCAGACCCGTGCGCGATGCAGACCGAGCGGCCACCCGCGACGGGTTCGGTGGTCGCGCACGTCGACGAGGTCGAGCAGTTTCCGTGGACCGACCACGCGTGGATGCAGTCGCGCGGCGGCAGGCAGACCGCGAAATCGCCGATCTCGATCTACGAAGTGCACGCCGAGTCGTGGCTGCGCATCGCCGAGGAAGGTCATCGCGGCCTGACGTGGGAGGAGATGGCCGGGCGCCTGATTCCATACGCGAAGAGCATGGGCTTCACGCACATCGAGTTCCTGCCGGTGGCCGAGCATCCGTTCGGCGGTTCGTGGGGATATCAGCCGCTTGCGCAGTTCGCGCCGTCCGCACGCTTTGGCAAGCCGGAGGAATTCGCCGCGTTCGTGAACCACGCGCACGAAGAAGGACTCGGGATCATCCTCGACTGGGTGCCCGCGCATTTTCCGAATGACGCACACGGTCTGATCGAATTCGACGGCACGCCGCTCTACGAGCACGCCGATCCGCGCGAAGGCTATCACCAGGACTGGAACACGATGATCTACAACCTCGGCCGCAACGAGGTGAGTGCGTTCCTCGTGGCGTCCGGGCTGGCGTGGCTCAAGCGCTATCACGTCGACGGCCTGCGCGTGGACGCGGTTGCCTCGATGCTCTATCGCGACTATTCGCGCGCGGCCGGCGAATGGGTGCCGAACATCCATGGCGGCCGCGAAAATCTCGAATCGATCGCGTTCCTGAAGCGGCTGAATCACGAAGTCAAACACATGCCCGACGTACACGGCGCGATCACGATCGCCGAGGAATCGACCTCCTGGCCGGGCGTCACGGCGCCGCTCGATCAGGGCGGCCTCGGCTTCGACTTCAAGTGGAACATGGGCTGGATGCACGACACGCTGCACTACATGCACGAAGACCCGGTGCATCGCCGCTATCACCATCACAACATGACGTTCGGGATGGTCTACGCGTATTCCGAACGCTTCGTATTGCCGCTTTCACACGATGAGGTGGTGCACGGCAAGGGCTCGCTGCTCGGCAAGATGCCTGGCGACCGCTGGCAGAAATTCGCGAACCTGCGCGCGTACCTCGCGTTCATGTGGACCCATCCGGGCAAGAAGCTGCTCTTCATGGGCGGCGAATTCGGGCAGCTTGCCGAGTTCAATCACGACCAGTCGCCGCACTGGCATCTACTCGACGATCCGTTGCATCACGGCACGCAGATGCTGGTGCGCGACCTGAACCGTCTGTATGACGACGAGCCGGCGCTACACGTGCTCGACAGCGAACCCGGCGGCTTCGAATGGATCATCGGCGACGACAGCGGGAACAGCGTGTTCGCGTTCAGGCGCGTGGACGGCGCCGGTCGCGAACTCGTCGCCGTGTGCAACTTCACACCGGTGCCGCGCCCCGGCTACCGCATCGGCATGTCGCGCGCCGGCCGCTGGCGCGAGGTGCTCAACACGGATGCAGGCGTTTATGGCGGCTCGAACGTCGGCAACGGCGGGCTGATCCACACGGAAGATGTGGCGAGTCATGGCAAACCGCAATCGGCAACGCTCGTGCTGCCGCCGCTCGCGACCATCGTTCTGCGCGCGGACTGAACGCCTTGTGCAGCACCATCCGCACACGAAGCAACGCATGGATAAACGCCGGTGGGAGGTTGTAGTTCCCGATCGCGCACAAATCAGAACAAGGAACGGGAATCATGTCGCATGCGTTACCCGACCGGTTGTCGCCGGGTTCTTCCTGGCCGCTCGGGGCCACCTGGGATGGCCTTGGTGTGAACTTCGCCGTGTTCTCCGCGAACGCACAGCGCATGCAGTTGTGCCTGTTCGACCCGACTGGCCGCAAGGAACTGACACGCTTCGACATGCCCGAATGCACCGACGAAGTCTGGCACGGCTACCTGCCAGGTGCGCATCCGGGCACCGTCTACGGCTTTCGCGCCGACGGCCCTTACCAGCCGCAGGACGGCCATCGCTTCAATCCGCACAAGCTGCTGCTCGATCCGTACGCGCGCAAGCTCGTCGGCCAGTTCCGCTGGTCCGACGCGCTCTTCGGTTATCGCGTGCATTCGAACCGGCTCGATCTGTCGATCGACCGCCGCGATTCGGCGCCGGCGATGCCGAAATGCATCGTGGTCGACGAGGCGTTCGACTGGTCGCACGACGCGCGCCCGAACGTGCCGTGGGGCGAAACGGTGATCTACGAAACGCATCTGCGCGGCGCATCGATGATGCGGCCCGGCCTGCGTCAGCACGAGCGCGGCACGTTTGCCGCGCTCGCCGCGCCCGATTTCATCGATCATCTGCTCAAGCTCGGCGTGACCGCGGTGGAATTGCTGCCGGTGCATGCGTTTCTGAACGACCGGTTCCTGGTGAGCCGCGGCCTGCGCAACTACTGGGGCTACAACACCGCCGCGTTCTTCGCGCCGGAGCCGTCGTATCTGTCGATGCACCGCCTCGACGAAATGCGTATCGCCGTGCGTCAGCTGCACGCGGCCGGAATCGAAGTCATTCTCGACGTGGTCTATAACCACACCTGCGAAGGCAACGAACAGGGGCCGACCGTTTCGTGGCGCGGCCTCGACAACGCGAGCTACTACCGGCTGATTCCCGGCGACGAGCGGCATCACATCAACGACACCGGCTGCGGCAACACGCTGAACATCCAGCATCCGCGCGTGCTGCAGATGGTGATGGATTCGCTACGCTACTGGTCGACCGCGTTCAATATCGACGGCTTTCGTTTCGATCTCGGCGTGACGCTCGGCCGCGAGCATTCCGGATTCGATCCCGGCTCGGGTTTCTTCGATGCGATCCGCCAGGACCCCGTGCTCTCGCAGCGCAAGCTCATTTCCGAGCCGTGGGATATCGGCCCGGGCGGCTATCAGCTCGGCAATCATCCGCCAGGGTTCGGCGAATGGAACGACCGTTTCCGCGACACCGTTCGCCGTTTCTGGCGCGGCGACGCCGGACTTCGCCCCGATCTGGCCGCGCGTCTGACAGGATCGGCCGATCTCTTCAACCGGCGCAGCAGGAAACCGTGGGCGTCGGTGAATTTCGTGGCTTCGCACGACGGCTTCACGCTCGCCGATCTCACCGCCTACGAGCACAAGCACAACGAGGCGAATACCGAAGAGAACAACGACGGTCACAACGAGAACTGCAGCAGGAACTGGGGCATTGAAGGACCCACGGACGACCCGGAGATCATCGAAACGCGCGCGCGCGTGGCGCGCTCGATGACCGGGACGCTCTTCATGGCGCTCGGCACGCCGCTCTTCCTGGCCGGCGACGAGTTCGGCCGCACGCAGCAGGGCAACAACAACGCATACTGTCAGGATAACGAGATTTCCTGGCTCGACTGGGAACGTGCGACGCTGCCGAGCGGCGCGCGGATGACAGAATTCGTCTCACGCGTGATCGCGTTGCGCAAGGCGCATCCGCTGCTGCGCGAGATGCGTTTCCTGTCCGGCGATCACGAAGTGCTGCCCGGCCTCTACGATGTTGGCTGGTTCGATGAACGCGGCGAGCCTTTGACGATCGAAGCATGGCAGGATCCCGAAGGGCGCGCGCTGACCTTGCGTCGCGCCGGCCCCGATCTCAATGGTCAAACGGAAGTATTGTTGATGATGTTGAACGCGTCGTCGGAGGCACTGATGTTTTCGCCGCCTCCGCCTCATCTGGAATGGAATGTGCTGCTCGATACGGCCCGCCCCGAAGCGCCGGCGCATCCGCTTGTCACGCCCACGCTCGAAGTCGCCGCGCACGCGCTCGTCGTGGTTGGCGCGCTGCCGGTCGGCGACGCGGACTGGCAGGCTGGATGGCGTGCAGGCGCGCAGTACGGACCGCGCCTCCTGACCGCGTTGCCGCCCGATCCGGGCGGCACGCCGGATCACGAATGAGCCGCGCCGCGTGCGTCGCACACTGTCTCGACTGTCCCGCCGGCTGGGACATCCGCAAGAGGCGACGTCAAAACTGAATGGTGACGAATCATGTCTGAAAGTCCGATTGATCCGCACAAGCGCCATCACGCGCACTGCCTGCCGTTCGGCGCGCAGCTGCGCGGTGCGCATAGCAGTGCGCCGCGCACGCGCTTTCGCTTCTGGGCGCCTTCGTGCGAAGCGGTGAGCGTCGAGATCGAAGGCGGTGCGCCGAAAGCATCCGTGGCGATGACATCCACCGGCAACGGCTGGTTCGAGGCGGAAGTCGCGTGCGGCGCGGGCACGCTCTACCGTTATTGCATCGACGGCGGGCTGACGGTTCCCGATCCCGCATCGCGCTTCCAGCCACAGGACGTGCACGGTCCGAGCGAAGTGATCGATCCGCGGGCGTACACGTGGCAGCACACGAACTGGCACGGGCGGCCATGGGAAGAGACCGTGCTGTACGAACTGCACGTCGGCGCGCTCGGCGGCTACGGGGGCGTGATGGCGCGTCTGCCCGCGCTCGTCGACCTCGGCGTGACCGCGATCGAACTGATGCCGCTCAACGATTTCCCCGGCGCGCGCAACTGGGGTTACGACGGCGTGCTGCCCTACGCACCCGATTCCAGCTACGGCCGCCCGGATGACCTGAAGGCGCTCATCGATCGCGCGCATGGTCTCGGGCTGCAGGTGTTCCTCGACGTGGTGTACAACCACTTTGGTCCTGACGGCAACTATCTGCATCAATACGCGAAGCCGTTCTTTCGCGAGGACACGCACACGCCGTGGGGCCCGGCAATCGATTTCGGTCGCATCGAGGTGAACGAGTTCTTCTGCGACAACGCACGCTACTGGATCGACGAATATCGCTTTGACGGCCTGCGTCTCGACGCGGTCCACGCGATCGACAACGACGCATGGCTGCGCGAATTCTCGGATCACGTTCGCTCGCACGTTCAACACGGAAGACACGTCCATCTCGTGCTGGAAAACGAGCGCAACACAGCCGCGCTCCTCGACACGCATTTCGATGCGCAGTGGAACGACGACGCGCACAACACGCTGCACGTGCTGCTGACCGGCGAGCACGAAGGCTACTATCAGGCGTACATCGACCAGCCGATCCGGCGCCTTGCGCGGATACTCGGCGAAGGCTTCGGCTATCAGGGCGACCCTTCGCCGATCCATGAAAACCGGCCGCGCGGCGAACCGAGCGGGCATCTGGCGCCCACGTCGTTCGTCATGTTTTTGCAGAACCACGATCAGGTCGGCAATCGCGCGATGGGTGAGCGTCTGCGTTCGCTGTGCGCGCCCGACGCACTGCGTGCGGCAACCGCACTGTTGCTGCTGTCGCCGCAGATTCCCCTGCTCTTCATGGATGAAGAAACCGGCTCTGAGCAGCCGTTTTTCTTCTTCACCGACTACACCGGCGATCTCGCGAATGCCGTGCGCGAAGGGCGCCGTCGTGAATTCGCGCGCTTCTCCGCATTCAGCGATGAAAGGCGCCGCGCCCAGATTCCCGATCCCAACGACGTGCGTACGTTTGCATCGTCGTCACCTTCGGCATCGTCATCCAGCGAATCGGACAGCGCGGACCGGCTCGAATGGATGCACTTCTACAAGTCGGCGCTGACCGTGCGCGCGAAACTCGTCACGCCGCGCCTGCGTCATGCAAAGGCACGCGGCGCGCACGTGCTGCGCGCGCAGAACGGCGACGATGCGAACGCGCTCGTGGCGAGCTGGAAACTCGGTGATGGCGAGACGTTGTCCATCGCAGTCAATCTCTCGGACGAAACGGTGCCGTTCGTGGAAGTCCCCGCGGGCAAGGTGATTCTCGAAACACCAGCGCGCGTGCGAGACGCGATCGCGAAGAACGTCCTGTCGCCGTTCTCTTTCGTCGCGTGGCTGACGGGCGACGTCAGCCATTACGCCTTCGGCCACGACGCACGCAAGGTTGCAGAACCGGAGCCGCACGCGTGAACATCACCCGACGCGCTACCGGAACCCTCGAAAGCCTCGCCGCACGCGCGGGTTTTGAAGTCGAATGGAGTAATGCCCACGGTGAGATGCAACGCGTGCCCGACAGCACGCTCGCCGTGCTGCTGGAACGCATGGGCCTGCCATGCGGCAACGCCACGCAACTCAGACAAAGCACGGCCACGCTCGACGCCGAAACGGCAGGACGCAAGCTGCCGCCCCTGATGACCGCCGAATGCGAACGCGGCATCGCGCTGCCCGCCGCCGCAGTGAAATCCGCCAGCCGCTATCGTATCGAGCTGGAAAGCGGCGCGATCATCGATGGCCGCTTCACGGCGCCCAGGGGCGAAGCCGCGCTGCTTTCGCCGATCGGCGAAGTGGGCTATCACACGCTCGTGATCAACGAGCAGCGCATAACGCTGGCCGTCGCGCCCTCGCGCTGCTACACCGTCGCCGATGCGTGGCGCACGCTGCACGAAGATGCATCCAGCGTGCCGCCGCTGTGGGGCGTGGCCGCGCAGCTATACGGGCTGCGCCGCCCGGGCGATGGCGGTATCGGCGACTATTCGGCGCTCGCCGCGCTTGCCATCGAAAGCGCGCAACACGGCGCGCACGCGCTCGCGGTCAGCCCGACGCATGCGATGTTCAGCGCCGAGCCGGAACGGTTCAGTCCGTATTCGCCGTCGTCGCGCCTGTGGCTGAACGTGCTGCATATCGATCCCGCCGCGGTGTTCGGCGCGGAAGCGGCACACGCGGCGCTTGCGCGGATCGATGCCGGCGACGCGTGGTCGCAACTCGAAGCGTTACCGCTGATCGACTGGCCGGCCGCGGCCATTCTGAAGCTCAAGGTTTTGCGCGCGCTTTTCGAGCAGTTCTGCGTGCATGAACGTGCGCAGGACGCGCCGCGTGCGCTCGAATTCCACGGCTTCTGTGTCCGCGGCGGCCGCGCGCTCGAGGATCACGCGCGCTTCGAGGCGTTGCAGGCCGCGCAGTTGGCCGCGCCGGACTGCAACGGCCACTGGCGCAACTGGCCGGAAAATCTTCGTGATCCGCGCAGTGAAGACGTCGAAGCGTTCGCGCAGGCCCATCGTCACGAAGTCGAATTTCATCTGTTCCTGCAATGGCTCGCCGCGAAGGGTCTTTCGCACGCGCAGCATGCCGCGCGCGACGCCGGCATGGCCGTGGGATTGATCGCGGATCTCGCGGTTGGGTGTGACAGCGCGGGCAGCCATGCGTGGTCGTATCGCGACGAAATGCTGACGGGCGTGTCGGTCGGCGCGCCCCCCGATCTGTTCAACCAGGCGGGCCAGGCGTGGGGACTCACCACGTTTTCACCGCGCGCGATGCGCTCGCAGGGCTTCGCCGCGTTCATCGACATGCTGCGCGCCGCGTTCGCGCACGCGGGCGGTGTGCGCATCGATCACATCCTCGGCCTGCGGCGGCTGTGGCTCGTGCCCGACGGCGAGAAAGCCGCGAACGGCGCATATCTGCGCTATCCGCTCGAAGACATGCTGCGGCTCATCGCACTCGAATCGTGGCGTCATCGTTCGATCGTGATCGGCGAAGACCTCGGCACCGTGCCGCCCGGTTTTCGTGAGCGGCTCACCGAACACGGGCTGTCGGGCATTCGCGTGCTGTGGTTCGAACACGCCGGCTGGGGTCAGGGTTTCAAGGCGCCGCAACACTGGGACCGCGACGCGGTGTCCACCACCACGACACACGATCTGCCGACGGTGGCCGGCTGGTGGCTCGGCGCGGACATCGACTGGCGCAACCGCATCGGCCAGACCTCCGCACGTGCCGACGGCCGCGATCCGGTCGCGCTTGCGCATGAAGAGCGCGCGGGCGATCGCGCGGCGTTGTGGCGCGCCTTTCAGGCTGCGGGTCTCGCGCCGCACGACGCGCCCGCGCCGCCGCTCGGAAGCCCGCCCGTCGACGAGGCGCTCGCTTTCGTCGCCATGACGCCTGCCGTGCTCGTCACGTGTCCACTCGAGGATCTGCTCGCGCTGGCGGATCAGCCCAACCTGCCCGGCTCCATCGACGAACATCCGAACTGGCGCCGCCGTCTCGCGCTGCCGGTCGACGAGCTGTTCAGGGAGGCGACGTTCCGCGACCGGCTGCGCGCGGTCGCCGCCGGACGCGCCGCATCCGCGCCGGCTCCTTCTTCTGCTTCTGCTTCTTCACCGTCTGATACGCCATGACTGTTCCACGCTCCACGCTCAGACTGCAGTTCCATCGCGGCTTTACGTTCGACGATGCGCTCGCGCACGTCGAATATTTCGCTGCGTTAGGTATCAGCCATCTGTACGCTTCACCGATAACAACCGCCGAGCCAGGCTCGATGCACGGCTACGACACGATCGACTACACGCAGGTCAATGCGGAACTCGGCGGCGAAGCCGCCCTCAGGCGTCTCGTCGACAAACTGCACGCGCACCGCATGGGGCTCATCGTCGACGTCGTGGCGAATCACATGGGCGTCGGCGGCTCGGGTAACGCGTGGTGGCAGGACATTCTCGAATGGGGGCGGCACAGCGCATACGCACGGCACTTCGACATCGACTGGCATTCGCCCGACCCGGCGCTGCGCGGCAAGGTGCTGTTGCCGTGCCTCGGCGCCACGTATGGCGATGAACTCGCGGCGGGCCACATCGCGTTGCGCTTCGCCGCCGATACGGGCCGCTTTTACGTTGCGTATCACGATCGCGCGTTCCCGGTTTGCCCGATCGAATACGCGGGCATCCTGAAGGCCGCCGACCGCGCCGATCTGACCGCGCTCGCGGAACGCTTCGATGGCGTCACCACGCAGCCCGCCGACCAGCCGCGCGCCGCCGAAGGCATCGAAGCGCTGCGCACGTACGTCGCGCAGAACGGGCTCGCGGGGATCGAAGCCGCGCTCGAGACCTTCGATGCGGGTGCTCCGGTGACGCGCGAGCGGCTGCATCGGCTGCTCGAACGACAGCACTATCGTCTCGCGTGGTGGCGCACCGCTGCCGACGAGATCAACTGGCGGCGCTTTTTCGACATCGGCACGCTCGCGGGCGTGCGCGTCGAACGCCCTGAAGTGTTCGATGCGGTCCATGCGCTGATTTTCCGGCTGTATGCGGAAGGTGTCGTGGATGGCGTGCGGATCGATCATGTCGATGGACTCGCCGAGCCGCGCGAGTATTGTCAGCGGCTGCGCCTGCGGCTCAATGAACTGCGTGAGGGCAATCCGTATTTCATCGTCGAAAAAATTCTCGCGCGCGGCGAACCGCTGCGCGACGACTGGCCCGTCGACGGCACGACGGGCTACGACTTCATGAACGACGTCGGCGCGTTGCTGCACGATCCGCAAGGCGCCGGGCCGCTCGCCACCATGTGGGCGGAACTCACCGGCCGCAGTGCATCGTTCGCGGACGAGGCATTGATCGCGCGTCGCAAGATCCTGACCGTGAATCTCGCGGCGGAACTGGATCGCGCGTCGCGCGCGCTGCATCGCATCGCCCGCGACCAGTTGTCGACGCGCGACTTCACGTTCACCGCGATCCGTCGCGCGCTGACTGAACTGGTCGTGCATTTTCCGGTGTATCGCATCTATCCGCAAAACACCGTGCGCAGCGAGATCGACAACCGCTACTTCAATCACGCGTTCGATGCGGCGAAGCAGACGCTCGCACGCGGCGATCTCGCCGTGCTGGAGCGCATCGGCGAATGGCTTGGCGGCACGCAGCAAGGGGACGACGCCGGCGGCAATGCGCCGGGTCACCCGGGATCGTCGCGACGCACCGCGCAAACGGTTTTTTCGCAGCTCACCGCACCCGTCTCAGCCAAGGCGATCGAGGATACCGCGTGCTACCGCTACGGACGCCTGTTGTCCCGCAACGAAGTGGGCGCCGATCCGGGCGAATTCGCGCTGACCGTCGAGCAGTTTCACGCGGGCAATCTGGAACGCGCGCGACGCTTTCCGCATGCGATGCTCGCTACCGCGACGCACGATCACAAACGCGGCGAGGACATGCGTGCACGCCTTGCCGTGCTAAGCGAGATTCCGCAGGAATGGGGCGCGACGCTGCGCGGCTGGTCGACCCTGAACACGCCGCATCGTCGTGAAGCGGTCGCTCGCGATCCAGTTGCGCGCGAGCGCAATACCACGGATACCAGCGCGGCAGCGGACAGCGAACGTCACTGGGCGCCGGGCCCCGACGCGGAGGCGATGCTGTATCAGACACTCGTGGGCTGCTGGCCACCCGGGCTCGAACCCGGCGACGAGGCGGGCGTCAAGGCGCTGGCCGAACGCGTGGCGCAATGGCAGTTGAAGGCATTGCGCGAAGCGAAACTGCGCACGGACTGGCTCGCGCCCGACGAAGCATACGAAAACGCCTGCCGCGATTTTCTCTTCGACGTGCTCGCACCACAGCGACGCGACGGCTTTCTGCGCGAGCTACATGCTTTCGTCGAACGGATCGGCGCGGCGGGCGCGATTAACAGCCTGCAGCAGACGGTGCTGCGTCTCGCGTCGCCCGGCGTTCCCGATCTATATCAGGGCACGGAATTGTGGGACTTCAGTCTTGTCGATCCCGACAACCGGCGGCCCGTCGATTTCGCGCAGCGACACGCGTGGCTCGTCGCGACGCCGCCGTCCGTGCAGCTTGCAAACTGGCGCGATGGCCGCGTGAAGCTGGGTGTCGTGCACCGGATGCTCACGTTGCGCGCGCATCTGCCGGCGCTGCCCGATCAGGGTGTGTATATGCCGCTGCGCGTTCGCGGCAGCCAGGCGGCGCACGTCATCGCGTTCGCGCGGCGCTATGGCAACGCGTATGGCGTCGTCATTGCCACGCGCCTCGCCGCGACGTTGCTCGATCCGGGCACGGACATGCCGCTCGTCGCGCCCGAACGATGGGGCGACACGGCCATCGAGATGCCGGAGGCGCTCGCTTCGCGCGCGCTCTTCGACTGGTTGAGTCCGGGCGCGCCCAAGGTCGATGAATCCGGCCTGCTGTATCTGCGCGACGCGCTTGCGGCGATGCCCGTCGCGGTGCTGGTCGAAGAAGGCGTACCGCCGGTTTGAGCTGGAACGCTTCGGGTACACTGATCCGCTTTCTCAACCCGACCTCCGCCGATTGCTTCGACGGGAATCTCACACGGAGACAGACATGCGAACGAGTGCCCGTAATCATTTTTCCGGTCAGGTCACGAGCGTCAAGGCCGGCGCCGTCAACGACGAAATCGCGCTGCGCACGCAGGACGGCCTCGACATCGTCGCCGTCATCACGCACGGCAGCGCAGCAGCACTGGGGCTTGCGGCGGGCAAACCGGCGTTCGCGCTGGTGAAGGCTTCGTCGGTGCTCGTGATGGTCGATGTCGACGGCAGCAAGGTGTCGGCGCGCAACGTCGTCGCGGGCACGGTTTCGACCGTGAACAAGGGCGCGGTGAATGCCGAGGTCATCATCGCCGCAGCCGGCGGTGCGCAGATCGCGGCGATCATCACCAACGACAGCGTCGAGCGTCTCGGGCTCGCCAGCGGCAAGGCTGCCGCGGCGGTCTTCAAGGCATCGAGCGTGATCGTGGGCGTCGACCAGTAACCGTCGCGCGCAACCCGATGCCGGCGCGGCAACGCGCCACGAAGCGCAAAGATCAGAATATGCCGGCGGATATGATGCATATCGAGCGATCCGGCGTGCAATCGCGCCCGATCGCAGCGTAATATACCCAGAGACATAGCGATGAACAAGCCGGCATGGCCGGCGGAGGATCGAAGATGGGTATGGCAGATACCGCGGCAAAATTCGAGCAGGTCATGACATCGACAGCACCGGCGATTGCGGAGCATGCAACGCCTGGCGGGATTTCGCTGACGGGCGACGTATTGCGCGCCATGTCGTTTTCCGTGGATGAACTGAGGGCGCGCGCGAACGTACTTGCCGATACCTTCGACCTGCAGTGCTTCACGACCGACCGGTTTATCCGCACGGTCGATCGTTATCGCGGTGTCCTGCTCAAGGAACTCATCAGTCTTGCCGGCCTGCGCTGCGATTCGCCGGGAGATTTCAAGCGGATGGTGATGATCGCAAGCGCTCATGACGGATACGCGGTCACGTTTTCGTGGCACGAACTGTTCAATACGCCTGTGGGCGAACAGGTTCTGATTGCCTGTGAATGCGGCGGCCAGCCGCTGGACGCGGAGCATGGCGCGCCAGTGCTCTTCTCCGGCACGGACATTCATTCCGCGCCGCGCCATGTGAAGCGGCTCGCGCGAATTGAAACGCGGGTACTCAGGCCTTAAACCCGCCGCTTTATGAACGAGCACTCGCCCCGCGTAAGTCCGCCGGTACCATCCACGGCACTGCATGCATCGAACCTGGACGAAGCATCCGCTGCGCGCGAGAACGAACTGCTCGTCGCGACGGACGAATCGCCCACGCCAGACGCACGATTGTTTGCGCGCCTGATCGCGGCGCGCGAAGTGCGCGGAGAAATCGCACTGCTCGGCGTTACGCAAAATGCGCTGGACGCCCTTTTTAAACGACACTTCCCAAACGTAGCAAAGCCACCACGCATTCCGGCGTTGCCGGCTACGCTTCCCGCTTCAGCACACGCGGATTTTTTGAGCGCGCTTGCCGCATTGCTTCAAACCCACGCAAACCCGTCGACAAACGAGGACGACATGCGCTGCATCGCGGCGATCGTCGCGCATGCATGTCTGAGGCCGGATCATCTGTGGCGCGATCTCGGCTTAAGCGGCCGTGACGACGTAACCGCGATGCTCGAGCGTTATTTCCCGACGCTGGTCATCCGCAATACCGCCAGCCTGCGATGGAAAAAATTTCTCGCGCGTGAACTCGCGCTGGCTCGCGGAACGGAACCTGGCCCGGCGCCGGGTTGCCCGGGATGCGAAGACTTCGGTTACTGCTTCCCGCACGGACATTGACGCACCTGCCTGCGCGAACGCGCGTCGCCATCGTGTATGCTTTCGCGCATGGCTAAACCCGCAAACAACATGAAGAATCTGGCACAAGCCCGACCGGAGGTGCGCTTTCGCATGCGCATCCAGCAGGCAGGCACGATCGCGCTCGGGCCTGGCAAGGTCTCACTGCTCGAAGCCGTGCGGGAGCACGGTTCGATTTCAGCGGCTGCACGCAGCCTCAACATGTCGTACCGGCGCGCGTGGCTGCTGATGGACGAACTGAACCGCTCGCTCAAATCGCCCGCTACCGTCTCGGAACACGGCGGCCAGAGCGGCGGCGGCAGCGTCCTCACGCCCGTCGGCGAAGAGATCATCCGTCTGTATCGCGACATCGAACAACAGGCCGCCGCGGCATGCGCGGCCCAGATCACCGCGCTCACCAGACTCGTCAAACGCTGAGCGGACTGATTCCGCCTGGTAGCGCCCGATTGCAGTCAACCGTGTCGCAGACAAAACCGCGAGGCGCGTGGCGCACCTGCCGCGAGAGACGCCGCGTGGGCACGCGTCACCCGTTCGACGAAGCTTGCGATGCTGGCGGTACGCAACGGGTAATACGTGACCTGATGTCGTTCGCACACGCGCTTGAGCATGTTCATCGAATCGTGGTCCACGCAGTCGACCGGAAAAACCACCATGTCCGCACGCGGCAACGCCGCCGCCAGCAGACCTTTTCTGTCTTCAACGCCACCGTCATGCAATGTCAACGCTCCGCCCGCCGATTCGACGATTCGCCGGAGCGCGGCGTTCGAGCCCGGCCGCCCGCCCACGTAGACGATGCGCTTGCCGCCTAACGCATCGAGAAGTGCCTGATGCGCATCGGGCGCTTCCGCGGAAAGCGGCATCGTTCGCTCCATGGCACCTGCTTCGGCCTGCACGATGTCAAGCAGCGCGAGTGCTTCGTCGAGACTCTCGCGTAGCGCCTGCGCGTATTCCTGCTCTTTTGCCGCGCGCTGCTCAGCGGCCTCGCGCCGGCTCGTGTGGAGCGCAAGGCGCGCGTCGCGGGCCGCGAGTGCATCGCGCAGCGTCGACACCTCGGCTTGAAAGCTCGCTTCATCGCTTGTGCTCTTGCGCTCGAGTTGCATCGTTAGCTGCGCGATTTGCGCCGAGAGTTCGCGAATCGACGTATCCCGCTGGATGCTCATTTCGTGCAGACGCTTCTGCTGGCGCTCGACCCTGTCGCGCAATGTCGCACTCTCCGCTTCCAGTGCGACAAGGCGACGAATATCGGCGCGGTTCGCCGCGCCCACCAGATGCGACAGCATGTGCAACGCGCCAAACGCGACCTGCCGCTCGTGCATCGTCGCTTGCGGATGCGTCATCAGCGCCCAGTACGCGGGCGGAATGTCACCGTTCGCGAGCGCTTCATCCCACATGGCAAGTAGCGCTTCGGCGTCGCGCGCCTTGTCGAAACGCCGTATGGCGCCCACGTAGCGCTCATCCAGCGCCTTGTGCAGTGCCTTGCCACCCGCGCCGCCTTCCATGGCAAGCTCGACTGCCGCGTGGTGAATCTCAAGGTCGCTCGCATGCTCCCGGTCCACGTCGGCGAACTTCGACACGATCTTGCGCAGTTCGTGCGTCGTCAGGCAGGTGCCGATGACCGAGCAGTGCAGATGCGGATCGAGCTCAGCAAGGCGCACACGGCGCCTTGAGCTGGACAACTGCGGCCGCGTCGGCTGGCAACATGCATCGCCCGTACGCGGCCAGGCTCCAGCCTCGTCTTCGGGTTGAGCGAGGCCCGGCGTGCGGGCGAGACGAAACGGCGGAGTGTGCATGATGACCTCGAATCCTGTTCCGGTTTTACGGCAGGTTTGACGCTGTCGACAGCGCTTCTCCACCGTGCAACTTCACTTCAGCGAAATATACTACCGTATACATCGATGCAAATTTCAATCGTGATACAACGCCGACGGCCGGGGTTTTCCGATGTTTGTTACGTGGGCGAAGCCCGCTCAAGCAGACGCCTGGGAAAGTGCCGGTTCAGCACATGCTCGACGCACAGACCCACGATCAGCTCGGCACGTTCGAGATCCGATGTGAGCTTCAGAGCCGTAATCGTCGACACGAAATCGCCCGAAGGCTCACCGGGCCAGATCGATCGATCAGAAATCATGCGCCGACTGCGGACCAACCTGCACCTCCACGTGATATTCACCGCCTGTTGCCCTGACAGGAGCCGTTCGACAGGCGCATCGCTATATTCTATCGGATATAACGAAAAATGGTGAAACCCTTAGGAACAGGGCCCGCCACTGGACAGGCATCCCTGTTGCAGGCAACCTGTTGAACCGGCGAAGCGCAGCCTGCCTTGCCGCGGGTGTGCGGTGCTGCATGTTCAGGAATCACACGGGGAGATCATGAAAATGGACCATGCGAACGCTGCCCTGATCGAGCGTTTCTATCAGGCGTTCCAGCAGCTGGACGCAGAGACGATGAGCGCCTGTTATGCCGAAGACGTCGTCTTTGGCGATCCGGTGTTCGGCGAACTGCGCGGCAGTGAAGCCGGCGATATGTGGCGCATGCTCACCCAACGTGCGCAGGATTTTTCCGTTTCCTTCAACCAGGTCGATGCGGACGAAACCAGCGGCAGCGCGAAATGGATCGCCCGTTACATGTTCACGCAAAGCGGCCGGCCGGTGGTGAATCACGTCCAGTCGCGGTTTCGTTTTAGCGGCGGACTCATCGTCGAGCAGCGCGATACCTTCGACCTGTGGGGCTGGACGCGACAGGCACTGGGAATCAAGGGTACGCTGCTGGGATGGACGCCGTTCGTTCAGGGCGCAATCCGTAATCAGGCCCGGCGTGGCCTCGATGCCTGGCGCGCAAAGGCCGCGCGCGGCTGAAGGCACGTCTTCGCGCAAGCGGTTTGACCGGCCTTCGCTCCGGAGGACATATGACACGCAACGCTTATCGATCGGGCCGCCTGGCGCACCGCGTCATCACATGTTGCACCGGGCTCGCGGCGTGCTGCATCGCGACAGCGCAGGCAACTCCGCCGCCCGAACTGCAACCTGCCGGCGCACAACATGTCGTCGCATCGCTTGACGCTTCCGGCGTGCAGATCTACGTGTGCAGGCGCGACCAGAACAATCATCTGGCGTGGGTCTTCAAGGCGCCGCAAGCTGATCTGTACGACGGATCGGGAAAACTGGTGGCAAAACACTATGCCGGGCCGACATGGGAAGCAACGGACGGCAGCAGAATTACCGGCAAGGTGCTGCAGCAGATGCCTAATTCGCAGCAGCCGGGCAGCATTCCGTTGCTGTTACTGCAGGCAACCAGTGCAGGCGGACCAGGGCAACTGGCATCGGTACGCTACGTGCAGCGCTGGAACACGCGAGGCGGCATCGCGCCGCTTCATCCGTGCACGCGGGAAGGTCAGGAAGGCCGAAGCCCTTACCTCGCCGACTACGTCTTTCTCGACTGACGCGAACCCTTGAAACCCCGGAGCATTGCAACTTAACACGCCGGTGCTTCGGATCAACGGCTATTCGAGGTCATTGGTTATCACCTTCGTCTGCGGGTGAAGGGGAACAATGCGTCCGGCTGCTGCTGTCGCCCGGCTCATAACGCAGCGCGGCCGCCGACCTGACGGATGTCCGTAGCAAGGCCCGCCTGAACGTCGGCAACCGCGCCGTCCGGGGTGGCGTCCAGCGACACCGCCGTCGATGCGAATGCGCTGCGCGCTGCGTTCGCACATCGAAAGGTTGAGGAAAGAAAAACTACATGAACGGCGCTTGCGGCACACTGGGACCACGCACGCGCGCAAGCCGATAGAATCGGACATTGTCCGACCGATCCCACCATCGCAGACACATGACTTCGACGAACAACAACGTAACGGTGAGCCAGGCGCTGATGTCGCGCCGCTCGATTCGCGCGTCATTGCCTCACGCGATAACCGTCGACGACTTCGTGCGGTCCGTGAACCGATGACCCATGTCGCCGCGCCCATCGAAGCAGCACGACTCGAAGACGAATGGCTCGAAGCCGACGCCTTCGGCGGCTTTGCATCGGGCACGGTCGGCACGACACGCACGCGCCGTTATCACGCGCTCCTGCTCACTGCGTCGGCAGCGGGTCGTGTTGTGCTCGTGAACGGCATCGAGGCGTGGCTCGAAGGTAACGGCGCACGCTATCCGCTCACGATGCAGCGCTACGCGCCCGATCTCGTTTATCCCGACATTGCAGCGCGTATCCTGAGCTTCGACACCGCACCGTGGCCCACGTGGCGCCTGCAGATCGACACGAACACGGTATTGAGCGTCGAGATATTCGTCGCGAAGGCGACTGGCGAAACCGTGCTGCGCTGGCGGCCCGAACGAAGCCGTGCGCTGCCGGGCACGGGCAACCTGATCCTGAAGGTCCGGCCGCTGCTTTCCGGCCGCGACTATCACGCGCTGCATCACGAGAATCCGGCGTTCAACTTCAACGCACAGCAGGATCAGTCGCGCGTCAGCTGGCAGCCTTACGGCGATTTGCCGGTCATTCACGCATCGACAAACGGCACGTATTCGCACGCACCCGACTGGTATCGCAACTTCTGCTATCTCCGCGAGCGCGAACGCGGGCTCGATTTCACCGAAGACCTCGCCACGCCCGGTGTGTTTTCCTTCGATCTCGAGAGCGGCGAAGCGCTCATGATCCTGAGCGCCGATAAACAGGACACGCATAACCCGCAGCGCACAGAAGCCGCGAGTTATCCCGCACAACGCGCCGGCGAACTCGCCGATATCGAACAGCAGCGCCGCGCCGCATTCGGCTCACGTCTGCAGCGCTCCGCCGACGCTTATGTCGTGTCGCGCAACACGGGCCGCACGATCATCGCCGGGTTCCCGTGGTTCACCGACTGGGGTCGCGACACGTTCATCGCGATGCGGGGGCTGCTCATCACATCGGGCCGGCTCGCCGAAGCGGAGTCCATTCTGCTCGAATGGACCGGCACGCTCTCCGAAGGCATGCTGCCCAACCGCTTCCCCGACTACGGCAACGCGCCCGAATACAACTCCGTCGATGCGTCGCTATGGTTCGCGGTTGCCGTGCACGACTACCTCGCAACCGGTCATGCGAGTCCTGCAACGCGCACGCGCCTCCAGCAGACGGTCGACGCGATTCTCACAGGCTATTCGCAGGGCACGCGCTTCGGTATCGCAGCGGATGCCGACGGCCTGCTGCGCGCCGGCATGCCCGGCACGCAGCTGACATGGATGGACGCGCGAGCCGGCGACTGGGTCGTCACACCGCGCATCGGCAAGCCCGTGGAAATCCAGGCACTGTGGATCAACGTGTTGCGCATTGCGTCGGCATGGAGCGCGCAATGGCAGGACCTCGCGACACGTGCATCGCAGGCATTCAACGCGCGCTTTATCGATGCATCGACGGGCGCGCTGTTCGATGTCGTCGACGTCGATCACGTCGCGGGACAGGTCGATCGTGCGCTGCGGCCAAACCAGATCTTCGCCGTCGGCGGCTTGCCGTTCGCGCTGCTCGAGGGCGCGGCCGCGCGAGCCGTCGTCGAGCACGTGCAAACACATCTGCTGACACCTGTCGGTTTGCGTACGCTCGCGCCGTCGGATCATGCCTATTGCGCTCACTATGGCGGCGGCCCGTTCGAACGCGATGGTGCGTATCACCAGGGCACCGTGTGGCCGTGGCTGCTCGGCCCGTTTGTCGAGGCATGGCTGCGCGTGCACGGGATGAATGGCGTGAGTCGCGCTGAAGCCGAGGCCGGTTTTCTGGCGCCGCTTCACGCGCATCTCGATCACGCGGGTCTCGATCACGTTTCCGAGGTGGCGGACGGCGACGCGCCGCACACGCCAGGTGGCACACCGTTCCAGGCGTGGTCGCTGGGCGAGCTGCTGCGAGTGGAGTATCTGCTTGCACGCATCTGACCCGAGATAGCCAAACCGCGCTACGATGTGCGTCTGACCGCCAGGGCCCAAGCTAAAGGACACGTCTATGTCACCGCTGCGCGCCGTCAACATACTCGAGACCACCGAAGGCCGCCGTCTGCATTCCAGCGAATGCGCCCGCTGGCAACGCTGGGGCCCGTATCTCAGCGAGCGCCAATGGGGCACGGTGCGCGAGGATTACAGCGAAAACGGCACGGCGTGGGACTATTTTCCGCACGACCATGCACGCAGCCGGGCCTATCGCTGGGGCGAAGACGGCATCGCCGGTTTCGGCGACGACACGCTCAGCTGGTGCGTCTCGCTCGCGCTCTGGAACGGTCGCGACGCAATCCTCAAGGAACGGCTCTTCGGTCTCACGAACGAGCAGGGTAATCACGGCGAGGACGTGAAGGAGCTGTACTTCTACCTCGACGGCACGCCGACGCATTCGTACATGCGCATGCTCTACAAGTACCCGCATGCGGCGTATCCGTACGACGACCTGATCCAGGAAAACGCACGCCGCGGTGCCGACGTGCCCGAGTACGAAATCCTCGACACAGGTGTATTCGACGACAACGGCTACTTCGACGTCGAAGTCGAATATGCGAAGCACAACGCGGACGACATCGTGATGCGCGTGAGCGTCGAGAACCGCGCCGACAAAGCAGCTTCGCTCGACGTGCTGCCGCAGATCTGGGCGCGCAACAAGTGGTCGTGGAAGGGCCTCAAGGACAAACCCTCGCTGACAAAAAGCCCTGATTCGCACAGCGCACCGCATCTGGTCGGACGCATGCAGGGACACGATCCGCTCATCGTCACGGCGTGGGTCCAGCCGTCGAAAGATGCGACGGTTACGCCGGAAGTGACGTGGCTCTTTTGCGAGAATGAAACGAACGTCCAGCGGCTTTTCAACACGACCGGCCAAGGTCCGTTCAAGGACGGTTTCAACGATTACCTCGTGCACGGCGACGCCGACGCAGTGCGTCGCGACGGCGGTACGAAGGCGGGTGCGCATGTGCATTTCGAACTGGAACCGCATGCCCGCGCGGTCGTGTTTCTGCGCTGGCGACACGAGTCGGGGCCGGACGAAGTACCGCTCGATGCCGATGTACTCTTCGCGCATCGCATTGCCGAAGCAAACGAGTTTTATGCGGCCCTGCAGCACGAAATGGACAACCCCGATGCGCGGCTCGTTCAGCGTCAGGCGCTTGCCGGCATGCTCTGGTCCAAGCAGTACTACCAGTTCGACGTCCAGCGCTGGATGGACGGCGACCAGGCGCAGCCCGCCCCCGCCGCGCGCCGCAAGCGCGGACGCAATGCCGACTGGCGGCATCTGTGCAACGCGGACATCGTGTCGATGCCGGACAAATGGGAATACCCGTGGTACGCATCATGGGATCTCGCATTTCATGCGGCCGCCTTTGCGCTGATCGACCCCGCGTTCGCCAAGCGGCAGTTGCTGCTGCTCGTGAAGGACCGCTACCAGCATCCGAACGGTCAGTTGCCCGCGTACGAATGGGCATTCAGCGACGCCAATCCGCCCGTGCATGCGTGGGCAACATGGCGCGTCTATGAAATCGACCGTGCGATTACCGGCAAGGCCGATCGCGATTTCCTCGAACTGGTGTTCCACAAGTTACTGCTCAATTTCTCATGGTGGGTGAACCGCAAGGACGCCGACGGTCACAACATTTTTCAGGGCGGCTTTCTCGGCCTCGATAACGTCGGCATTTTCGATCGTTCCTCGCCGCTGCCGACGGGCGGCCACATCGACCAGGCCGATGGCACCGCCTGGATGGCGGCGTATGCACTCGATTTGATGCGTATCGCGCTGGAACTCGCGTACGCCAATCACGTGTTCGTCGATATCGGCGTGAAGTTCTTCGAGCACTTCCTGTACATCGCGGAGGCCGTCAGTTGCGAAGACGGTTGCGACACCGGCCTGTGGGATTCGCAGGACGAGTTCTTCTATGACAAGCTGCGACTGCCCGACGGCACGATGGTGCCGATGCGCATCCGCTCGATCGTCGGACTGATTCCGCTCTTTGCCGTGCACGTGCTCGAACAGCGTCTGCATGGCGACCTGCCCGGCCTGCGCGACCGGCTCGTCTGGTTCCTCGAACATCGTCCCGATCTGGCGCGGCTCGTGTCGCGCTGGAACGAACCTGGCAAGGGCAACAGCCTCCTGCTGTCGCTGCTGCGCGGACATCGCATGAAAGCACTGCTGCGCCGCGTGCTCGACGAATCCGAATTTCTCTCCGATCACGGCGTGCGGGCGCTTTCGCGCGTGCATCGCGACCACCCGTTCGTGTACGAACACAACGGCAACAGCTTCGGCATCAAGTACCTGCCGGCGGAATCGGATTCACGCGTGTTCGGCGGCAATTCGAACTGGCGCGGGCCGGTCTGGATGCCGGTCAACTATCTGCTGATCGAATCGCTCTACGAATTCCACCGGTATTACGGCGACGATTTTCGCGTCGAGTATCCGACGGGTTCCGGCCAGTGCTTCTCGCTGAATGAGGTCGCGGACGAACTCGCACGGCGCGTCACCACGCTGTTCCTGAAAGACCGCGACGGGCATCGTCCGGTGATGGGTGCCTATCCGCTGCTGGAGGCCGACCCGCGTTCGAGCGATCTCGTGCTGTTCCATGAATACTTTCACGGCGATAACGGCCGTGGCGTCGGTGCATCGCATCAGACGGGCTGGAGCGGGCTCGTCGCGCTGCTGCTGCAACCGCGCGAAATGGGCCAGTCAGGCAACGTGCCGGTCGCGGGAGAAGTCGAAGAAGCGCTCGTCACGAAATAGCCTGCTCCGTGGCTGCACATTGCCAGATTGCCGGCGCTGCGTGAGATTCCGCGCGATTTTTGAACTGTGCGGCTTCGACTGCGGTCTTTTCTATATCGCCCCATGCACAGCCTCAAGGAATAAACCCATGTCGAACGAAACGAATGCAGCGCAGCCAGCGAATACCGCGTCCAATGCCGGTGTCAGCACGAAAGCGGGTTCGGGGCCTGCAGGCGCCACGCTTCCGGCGGCGGGCAGGCATCCCGCGCCGCCGTGCACGCTGGTGATCTTCGGCGCGGGTGGCGACCTCACAAAACGTCTGCTGATGCCGGCGCTTTACAACCTGTCGGCGGATGGCCTGCTCGATTCGGGCATGAAGATCATCGGCGTGAATCACGGCGAACGCGAGACCGCCGAATGGCGCGACGACCTCAAGAAGTCCTTGCAGCAGTTCGCCGCCGACAAGGCGAGCAGTTTCCATACCACGCAACTCGACGAAAAGGCGTGGGACTGGGTCGCGCAGCGGCTGCAATACATGGCCGGCGAATTCGAATCCGACGACACGTTCTCGAATCTGAAGCAGTTGATCGGGACCGGGGCTGGCAGCAACGTGATCTTTTATCTCGCGGTCACTTCGCGCTTCTTCAAACCGATCGTCGAACGTCTCGGCCGCGCGGGATTGCTGAAGGAAGACGAAGGCGGCGGCTTCCGGCGACTCGTCATCGAAAAGCCGTTCGGCACCGACCTTGCGTCCGCGCGCGATCTGAACGCGCACATCCTGAGCTACGCGAAGGAATCGCAGGTCTATCGCATCGACCATTTTCTCGGCAAGGACACGGTGCAGAGCATTCTCGCCGTGCGCTTCGCGAACGCGATCTTCGAGCCGGTCTGGCGACGCGAGTACATCGATCACGTGCAGATCACGGCGGCGGAGACGATCGGCGTCGAGGGGCGCGGCCAGTTCTACGAACAGACCGGCGCGTTTCGCGACATGCTGCCCAATCACCTGTTCCAGCTGCTCGGCATGGTGGCCATGGAGCCGCCCAATTCCTTCGCGGCCGAAGCGGTGCGCGACAAGAAGGCCGACATCTTCGATGCGATCCAGCCGCTCCACGCGCGCGACGTCGTGTTCGGCCAGTACGGGAAAGGTCCGGCCGGCCCGGGTTATCGCGAAGAACCCGATGTCGCGGCGGATAGCCACACGGAGACGTATGCCGCGGCGCGCGTGTTCATCGAAAACTGGCGCTGGGCGGGCGTGCCGTTTTATCTGCGCACCGGCAAGCGTCTCACCGCGCGACGCACGGAGATCGCGGTGCACCTCAAAACAGTGCCGTTCCGGCTCTTTCGCGACACCCCCGTCGACACGCTGACCCCCAACGTGCTGACCCTGCGCATCGACCCGGCGCACGGCACGCGCTTTGATTTCAATGTGAAGGTGCCCGGTCCCGTGATGCAGATCGGCCCGGTGCAATCGGCGTTCGACTATGCCGACTTCTTCACGGAGCGCGCGAACGTCGGCTATGAAACGTTGCTGTACGACTGCATGCTGGGCGACGCCACGCTGTTCCAGCGCGCCGACAGCATCGAGACGAGCTGGGCCGCCGTGGAAGACGTGCTGCATCCGGAAAGCGGCCCGTTGCCCGTGGAAGGGTATCCGGCGGGCAGCGCGGGGCCTGCGCAAAGCGACGCGCTACTCGCCCGCGACGGACGCGCGTGGCGACCGCTCGCACCGGATAACGTTGCAAACACCGCCGCCCGGAAGAAGTAACGCGGCTCACACAACACGAAGCACGATAAGGGGATCAATGTGGTGACATCACGCAAGCCGAAAACCAGAAGTACAGCGGAGCAGATTCTGGCCGTCGACGTCGGCGGTACGGGCCTGAAAGCCGCGATCATCGATGCAACCGGACACATGCTGACCGAGCGCGTGCGCGTGGCGACGCCGCATCCGTGCACACCGGATCAGCTCGTCGATACGCTGGTCGCGCTGGTTGCGCCGATCGTCGCGCAATATCCGCCGACGCAGATCTCGATCGGCTTTCCCGGCTTCGTGCGCGATAACCGCATCCTGACGGCGCCGCACTTCGGCGTGACCGGCTGGCACGACATCGCGCTCGCGGACGATCTGGCGGCACGGCTGGGCGGACTGCCGGTACGCATGATCAACGATGCCGAAATGCAGGGTTTCGCCGCGATCGAAGGCAAAGGCATCGAGTTCGTGCTGACGCTCGGCACCGGCGCGGGCACCGCCCTCTTTCGCGACGGCGAACTGATGCCGCATCTCGAACTGGCGCACCACCCGGTGAGCAAGGGCCGCGCTTACGACGAATACATCGGCGATGCCGCGCGCAAGAAAGCCGGCGACAGGCGATGGAATCGCCGCGTGGAAAAGATCATCGGCATCCTCGCTTCGCTCGTAAACTACGACAAGCTGTGGATTGGCGGCGGCAACGCCGCGCGGCTGAAGTTCGAATTGCCGCCGAACGTGGCGATCGTGTCGAATGACGCCGGCATCGAAGGTGGTGCGAAGCTGTGGCATCCGCGTTCGGTGCGCGAGACGCGTCAGCTGCCGGACGCGAACGCGCGCAAAGGTGCGTTCGGATAACGGTGGCACTGCTTGTGGCACTGCTTGTGGCACTGCTTGTGCCGCTGCTTGCCGCCGGTTGAGCGTCAGCCGCCTTCGTCCTCGAATTCTTTCGGATAGACGCGCACGAGCACGATGCGCGGCCCGCGCATCTTCTTCACGACGACGTCGAAACGGTCGAACGACACGCGCTGCCCTTCAGCCGGCAAATCGTTGAGCGCCTGAATGACAAGGCCGCCGACCGATTCGGCCCGTCCTTCGTCGATATCGATACCGAGCGCGCGTTCCAGCGACACCACGGGCAGGCTGCCCTTGCCCATCAGCGTGCCGTCGTCCATCCGCGTCCAGTCGGCGTCGCCCTGACGGAACTCGTCGTGAATCTGGCCGACCAGCGCGCCGAGCAGATTGTCGAGCGTGAGAAAACCGATCGGCTTTTCACCCTTGTGCCCGACGAGCGCCAGATGCGGCGCGCCCTTGCGAAAACGGCGAAACAGCTCCAGCGCCGGCATGTTCGGCTGCACGTACTGCACGGGCCGTGTATAGGGCGAGAGGTCTTCCAGCACGCTGCCCGCCTGACGTGCCAGCAGCAGGTCCTTCAGATGAATCATGCCGGCGACGCGCTCGCCTGAAGCGTCTTCGAACAGCGGATAGCGGCTGAACCGGTGACGCGCGACGACCTGCATGTTGTCGCGCAACGGCAGGTCGCGGCGCAGACCCACCATCTCATGTGCCGGGCGCATCAGGTCGGAAACCGTCAGCCGCGAAAAATCGAGCGAATGGGCGAACGTGTTCCACTCGTCCTGGCTATAGGCGGCTGAAACAGCTGACGCGACCGACGCAGCCGACGCAGCCGACGCAGCCGACGCAGCCGCGATGCTGCCCGCCGCGCCTTCGCGGCGACCGCGCAGGATCAGCTTGAGTTCATCGTTCGAATAGTGCGTGTCGCCACCGTGATCGGCCGTCAGGCCGGCGATGCGCAGCACGGTGTTCGCGCTGGTATTGAGCACCCAGATCGCCGGATACATCGCCCAGTAAAAACCGTACAGCGGCATGGCGACCCATAGCGCGATCTTCTCGGCCTGACGGATGGCGAGCGACTTGGGCGCCAGCTCGCCGACCACGATATGCAGGAACGAAATACACGAAAACGCGAAGAAGAGCGAAATGCCGTGAATCAGCTTCTCCGATTCGACACCCACGAGCCCGAAGAGCGGATGCAGCAGTTCGGCAAACGCGGGTTCGCCGATCCAGCCAAGACCGAGTGACGCCAGCGTGATGCCAAGCTGGCACGCGGAGAGGTACGCATCGAGACGGCCGTGCACCCTGGCGAGCAACTTGCCGCGCAGGCCGTGCTTTTGCGCGAGCGTCTGCACGCGTGTTTGCCGCAACTTCACCAGCCCGAATTCGGCGGCAACAAAGAAACCGTTGAGTGCCACCAGCAACAGCGCACCCAGAATGGCGACGACCTGAATCAAGGCAGAAGGCTCCGGAAACAAAAGTCGCCAGTATAGAGGCTGAAAGATTGATGAAAGCAGATCCCCCGGCGGAAGCGCACGAATCCGGTCATGCGGCAGCGAGCGGAACGCGCAGCACGAGCGCCTCTTCATGCTGCTCGAACTTGCCGCCGTGGGCCTCGGCGACGCGTTTGCACAACGCCAGTACCCACGCAATGCGCCCCGCTTCGCGCGGTTCCTGCGCCTGGCGTCGCGCGAACGCTTCGAGCAGATGCGCAAGCGTGGCGTCGTGGAGCGCGGCCGGCGCCGGTGTGAACGCGACCGTTGCCTGCCACAGGGTGCCGTCGAGCGTGCTTTCGAGCACGACGCCGGTTTCGCGGGCGCTGGATTCGACGGCGAACGTCAGCATCAGCCACAGGGCCTGCGCGAGGCGCGCGGCGTCGCCGTTGAGCGGCTCGCCCGCGAGTGTCGAACCGGACGTGACAGCGACCGCGCGCGCCTGAGCAAACGGCGTGCGGACCGCGTCGAGCGCCGCGTCGATCATGGCGGGCAATGCAAACGGCGCGCGGTTAAGCGCAAGCGACTTTGTTTCGGCACGTGTCGCGTCGACGAGCGACTCCAGCAGCTTGACCTGCTGGTCGACGCCGCTGCGGATGCCGGCAATGGCGCGCTGCGCCGTGGCGTCGCCCGCATCGAGCTTGCGTTCAAGTACATAGGCCCAGCTGTGAATCGCGTTCAGCGGACTGCGCAGATCATGCGACACGAGGGACAACACATGATCGCGCATGAAAAGCGCGGCCTCGGCGCAAAGATGCGCGGTACGTTCACTGTCCGGCGAGACTGGCTGCGCCGTGGCGGGTTGCTGGGTGCCGCTGAAAAACGTTGTCACGATCGAAATCCTGGTGCGCAATGCGTGCGCGAAAACAAAGCCACATTATAGGCACGGGCGGTGCCGCGCCCGCCACGAAACGCCCCCGGCCAGATGGCATAGTCCGGATGGCCGGCTGGCGGGCGCAGGGGCAACGCGCCTACAATGTCGGTTTTGAACGATCTGTCTCGAGGAGTTCCCCATGTCGATTGTCACGACCGAATCCGGCCTGAAATACGAAGACCTGACCGAAGGCACCGGTACTGAAGCGCAGGCTGGCAAGACCGTCAGCGTCCATTACACCGGCTGGCTCACCGATGGCCAGAAATTCGATTCGAGCAAGGACCGTAACGATCCGTTCGCCTTCGTGCTCGGCGGCGGCATGGTCATCAAGGGCTGGGACGAGGGCGTGCAGGGCATGAAAGTCGGTGGCGTGCGCCGCCTGACCATTCCGCCGCAACTCGGCTACGGCGTACGCGGTGCGGGCGGCGTGATTCCGCCGAATGCAACGCTCGTGTTCGAAGTCGAACTGCTGGACGTCTGATCGCGTTCTGAAAGATGGGTCACCACGCTGCCGTCGCCAGGCCCACCGTTTCATTGCGCCGCTTTGGCGCGATCGAGGCGACCGATGTGCACGACTTTCATCAGGTCGTACTCGGGCTCGACGGCGCGATGGTGATGGCCGTGGACGGCGTCGGCCAGGAGATCGACAGCCGTTCGGCCTGGCTGATTCCAGCTGGCTCACGTCACGATTACGCGGGCATCGGCGAGAACCGGCAACTTGTACTTGATCTGCCGGCGGCGTCGCTCGCCGTGCCGCAACGGCTGTTCGACCGTGCACGCGCTGTCGGGATCGACGGCTCGCTGACGGAGCTCGTACGCACCGTCGCTGCCAGCGCCACAGGCGCTGCGTATGCCGGCGACGAAGCATGGGTGCGCCAGTTCAACTGGAATGCCGCTGCGCGGCTCTGCGCGGCGATTCTGTCCGATTCTGGCGCCACAGGATCAGGCGCCGGTGCGCTGCCCGCCTATGGGCTCGATTTCGTTCGCATCGACCGCTGGTTGCGCGCGCGCCTGTCCGAGCCGTTGCGCATCGCCGATCTCGCCGCGCATTGCGGCTTCGGGATGCGGCGTTTTCATCAGCTTTTCATCGAAGCGTTTGGCGAAACGCCTCATCGTTATCTGCAACGGTTGCGGCTCGATACGTCGCTTGCGCTGCTGGCGGATCCACGGCACACGCTGTCGGACATCGCGCTCGACATCGGCTTCGGCGACCAGAGCGCGTTCACGCACGCTTTCACACGGCGTTTCGGGCTTGCGCCCGGCCAGTGGCGCGCGCTTCAGCACTAAACGCCAGGCGCACGCACCAGGCCGAAGAAGCGCCAGCGCATGAGCAAAGCCCACGCCCCAACGCGCCATCTCACACCATTCAAACAGCCAGCCCGCGCGCCAGATCGTTGCGAATGTCGTCCGGGTTTTCGAGGCCGACAGCGAGGCGGATCAGCCCTTCCGTGATGCCCGCTGCCGCCCGCGCTTCCGGCGTCACTCGGCCATGCGTGGTCGTCGCCGGATGCGTGATCGTGGTACGCGTATCGCCGAGATTGCCGGTGATCGAGCAGATCTTCGTGTTGTCTATCACACGCCAGGCATTCGCCTGCATCGCTTCGGGCGAATCGCCCTTCAGCTCGAACGACACAACCGCGCCGCCCGCCTTCTGCTGACGTTTCGCGATCGCATATTGCGGATGCGATTCGAGGCCCGGATAGAACACGCGGTTCACGGCCGGATGCGCCTCGAGCCAGCGCGCGATTTCAAGCGCGTTCGCCGACTGCTTTTCCACCCGCAGCGACAACGTTTCCATGCCCTTCAGCAGCACCCACGCATTGAACGCCGACAGCGTCGGGCCCGTGCTGCGCACGAACGGAAACACCTTTTCCATGATGAACTGCTTCGAGCCGACAAGCGCGCCGCCCAGCACGCGACCCTGACCGTCGAGGAACTTGGTCGCCGAATGCATGACGACGTCCGCGCCCAGCTTCAGCGGCTGCTGCAACGCCGGGCTGCAGAAGCAGTTGTCGACCACGAACAGCGCGTTCACCGATTTCGCGATCTTGCCGACCGCTTCGATATCGGCGACTTCCGTGAGCGGATTCGACGGCGTTTCGAGGAAGAACATCTTTGTCTCCGGACGCACTGCGTTTTTCCAGGCGTCGAGATCGTTCGGATCGACGAAGGTCGTCGTGATGCCGAACCTGCTGAAGATCTGCGAGAACATGCCGAGCGTGGAACCGAACAGGCTCTGCGAACTGACAAGGTGATCGCCCGCCTGCAATGCCGCCATCACCACCGACATGATCGCGCTCATGCCCGATGCGGTGGCCATGCACGCCTCGCCGCCTTCGAGCGCGGCCAGACGGTCCTGGAACATCGTCACCGTCGGGTTCGTGAAGCGCGAGTACGTGTAATAGTCTTCGGAATGCCTGAAGCGGTCGGCGGCTTCGGCGGCGCTCGAAAAGCAGAAGCTCGACGTGAGGAAGATCGCTTCCGAATGTTCGTTGAATTCGCTACGCAGCGTGCCTGAGCGCACCGCGAGAGTGTCGAAGTTAAGGGAGTCGTCCATGTTCTTTCTGTTTCCGTTTTCCTGAGCTGGCGCCTGCACACGCACGAAACCGATCACGCGTTCACAGACGGCAGCGACAAAAAAGCCCGCTTTGCGTCGGCATAAGCGGGCTTCATGTGCGGGGGAAAGCTGGAGCGTCGATGGCGTATTGCTGTTTCACCACCGTTCGCTTTAGCTGTTTTGGGTTGCCCCGCGTCCGCAAGCTGAGTTCAAATCGACGCAAGCCGCCATCCTAACACGCGCGGTGCGTACCGTGCATCCGGCAATCGCGCCACGCATGCAGCCTTACTCGACCGACAGTTGCAGATGCAATTGCGAACGCGCGGCGCCGCCGTCGATCGCTTCGCTCGCCGCGTCGCGGTCCGATTGCGCGGAAGGCGCAAGACGAGCCCTCTCGATGCGATCGAGGTACTCGGTCGTGACATCGCCGGTGATGTAGTTGCCGTCGAAGCACGACGCTTCGAACGTCTTCAGCGCCGGGTTGATATCGCGAACCGCCTGCTTCAGCGCGTCAACGTCCTGATAAACGAGATGGTCAGCGCCAATCATGCGCGCCACTTCCTCATCGGTGCGGCCGTGGGCGACGAGTTCACCGCGCGTCGGCATATCGATGCCGTAGACGTTCGGGAACTTCACCGGCGGCGCCGCCGAAGCGAAGATCACCTTGTTCGCGCCTGCATCGCGCGCCATCTGCACGATTTCGTGCGACGTGGTACCACGCACAATCGAATCGTCGACGATCAGCACGTTCTTGCCCTTGAACTCGATACCCATCGCGTTCAGTTTCTGGCGCACCGATTTCTTGCGCACGGCCTGGCCGGGCATGATGAACGTACGGCCGACGTAACGGTTCTTGAAGAACCCTTCGCGATATTCGACGCCCAGCTTCTTCGCGACCTGCATCGCGGCCGGACGCGACGAATCGGGAATCGGCATCACGACGTCGATCGCGACGTCAGGCAGTTCGCGCCGGATCTTCTCGGCGAGGTAGTCGCCCATGCGCAGACGCACGTTGTACACCGGCACGCCGTCGAGCACCGAGTCCGGACGCGCCAGATACACCAGTTCGAAAATGCACGGGTTCAGGCTCGGGGCCGTCGCGCATTGCTGTGCGTGGAAGTTGCCTTCGAGGTCGATGAAGACCGCTTCGCCCGGCTCGATATCGCGCACGAATTCGAAGCCAATACCTTCGATCGCCACCGATTCCGACGCCAGGATCCATTCGATGCCCTCCGGCGTTTCCTGCTTGCCGAGACACAGCGGACGGATGCCGAACGGGTCACGGAACGCGAGCAGGCCGTAACCGACGATCAGCGAAACAATCGCATACGACCCGCGCACCCGGCGATGCACGCCCGACACTGCCTTGAAGAGCGCGGCCGGATCGAGTTGCAGGCCCGAGCTCGACAGCTGCAGTTCGTGCGCGAGCACGTTCAGCATCACTTCGGTGTCGGAGTTGGTATTGATGTGGCGGCGATCGACGCGGAACATCTCGTCTTTCAGCTGCTGCCAGTTGGTCAGATTGCCGTTGTGGGCAAGGATGATGCCGAACGGTGCGTTCACGTAGAACGGCTGGGCTTCCTCTTCGCTCGATGCCGAACCGGCCGTCGGGTAGCGCACCTGGCCGATGCCGGTGGTACCCGGCAGGCTGCGCATGTTGCGCGTGCGGAACACGTCGCGCACCATGCCGTTGGCCTTGTGCATGTGGAAGTTGCTGCCGTTCGCCGTGGCGATGCCGGCGGCGTCCTGACCGCGATGCTGCAGGAGCAGCAGGCTGTCATAGATCAGCTGGTTGACCGGGGATTGAGAAACTACGCCTACGATGCCGCACATGGCATGTCCTTCAAAGGTACACAATTCATAACGGCCGTGGACCGGTGCCGCCAGGGCAGCCGGACTCCGCCGGGGTGCTGCAGGCTTTCCGCGACACCTGCCCTCTGTTGAACGTCACACACGGACGTAGGCGGCGAGTGTCTCGGGAAGCAGCGGTTTCAGTTCCTGCACACCTTTCTCGGCGTAGGGCCGCAGCAAGGCGTGTTGCCAGAATTCCTGCTGGGGCAGTTCGGTCAGTCCCGCGAGCGCGACCAGAATCAGCACCAGAACGACCCCGCGCACGAGGCCGAACATCAAACCCAGCGACCGGTCGACGCCGGAGAGGCCGGTCGCCTGCACGAGCCGGCTGAGCAGCGCGTTCGCGACGCCTGCCACCAGCACCACACCGATCACGATCACCGCGAAGGCGATCAGCCACTGGGTCAGCGGGCCGCCCGGCCACGTAGCCGGGATATACGGCACGACATAGCCGACAAAGCGGCAAGCAATCAGAAACGCGGCAATCCAGCCAATCAGCCCGAACACTTCGGACAAAAACCCGCGCCACGTACCGCGTAGCGCCGACAGGCCGATGACCGCCATTACAGCGTAGTCGAAGGCAGTGAACATTGGCGGCTTACTGTGCAGCGCCGTTGTTCGCGCCTGACGTCAGGCCCGCTTCACGTACCTTCGCGATCGCCGCCGATGCCGCCGCCCGGTCCGCGAACGGCCCGGCGCGCAGCAACGTACGCATCGAACCGTCGGATTGCTTCCGACGCTCGGTATATGCGGGTACGCCCGCCGCTTTCAACTTCGTTGCCCAGTTATGTGCGCTCGCGTCGTCCGGAAACGAGCCGAGCTGCACGGCGAAACGACTGCCAGGCGGCATGGCCGGCGTGCCGGAATCGGCGTCTGCCGCGGCGGCGGTCGCCGCGGTCTGCGCAGGTTTCGTCGAGGGTTTTGTCTGAGGTGCCGGGTTCGCCGCGACAACCGGTGCCTGCGGCTTTGCCGGCTTCGCTGCCGTGTTCGCGTTCATCTCCGGCGCGGCGGCCTGTTTCGTGGCCGGTGTGGCCGGCGCCTTCGCAACCGCGTCCCGCTTCGCTTCAGCCGGAGCCGGACTCGAAGCGGAGAGCGCCTTGTCAACCGGCGGATTGTCAGGTGCGACACCTGCCTGCGTGTCTTCGGTGTCCGCGCTGGCCTTCGGCACAGGGCGGGCTGGAATATCGATCGAGATGTCGTCGGTGACGGGCTTCGGGTGCGAATCGAGCACCATCGGCAATACGACGACCGCGGCCACCACCAGCGCGATCGCGCCTACCAGCCGGCGCCGGGCGCGTTGCTTCTCGGGAAGTGTAGGGTCGAGCAGCATCGCATCCGCGTCGCTGGACCGCTCCGTGCGGCGGGTCCGCCGCTCCACCCGCTCGCCACGGGTGGTCCTGCTTGAACTGGAGTTTGCGCCACGCCGGCTGGGCGCGTCGTCTTTCTTACCGAACGAGAAAATTCCCATGAATGGCCTGGTTCGAGGCTGCGCGCGTTCAGTGTTGTTGCGATTTACGGTAGGCCATCACACCCGCCACCGTATAGAAGCTACCGAAAACCACGATTCTACCATTGTCAGGCACACGTTTTAGTGCGTCCTGAAAAGCTTCAGCAGGCGATTCGAAGCGTTGCACGCTGCTGTCCGGTCCATCCACGACACCCGCTTCGCGCAAGGCCGTCTCCAGCTGGACGGCGGAGGCGCCGCGCGGCGTCGGCAGATCCGTCACGCACCAGTGATCGATCTCGCCCTTCAGATGCTGCAGGATGCCAGCGATGTCCTTGTCGCGCATCGAGCCAAATACCGCGTATGTGTACGGAAAATAGCCCATATTGCCGAGATTCTGCGCGAGCACCGCCGCCGCATGCGGGTTGTGGCCCACATCCAGCACGACCGCCGGCAGCCCCGGCAACACCTGAAAACGGCCCGCCAGTTCGACGTTGGCGAGCCCCAGGCGGATGTCCTGCGCGGAAACCGGCAGACGGTCGCGCAGCGCTTCGAGGCCGGCGAGCGCCGCCGACGTGTTGATCAGCTGGTTCGCGCCACGCAGCGCCGGATACGCAAGCGCCGAGCGCCGCATCGTCCGGCCGACGTAGCTCCATTGCTGACGCTCGCTGCCCGCCTGCCCTTCGTAGCGGAAGTCACGGCCAAAGAGCCACAGGTCGGCGCCCGTCTTTTCGGCGTGATCGATCAGCGTTTGCGGCGGGACCGGATCGGCGCAGATCGCCGGCTTGCCCGCGCGGAAGATGCCGGCCTTCTCGAAGGCGATCTTTTCGCGCGTATCGCCGAGGTAATCGGTGTGATCAATGTCGATACTCGTGATGATCGCGCAATCGGTATCGAGAATATTGACCGCGTCCAGCCGGCCGCCAAGGCCGACTTCGAAGATCACCGCGTCCAGTCCGCGCGACGCGAACAGATGCATGATCGCAAGCGTCGTGAATTCGAAGTAGGTCAGCGAGACGGGCTCGGGCAGACTCCTGCGCGCCTGCTCCACGGCGTGGAAGTGCGGCAGCAGTTCGGCATCGGTAGCGTTCTGGCCGTTCACACGCGCGCGTTCGTTGAACGTCAGCAGATGCGGCGACGTGTGACACCCGACGCTATACCCCGCGCGCAGCAGGATCGATTCGAGGATCGCGCACGTCGAACCCTTGCCGTTGGTGCCGCCGACCGTGATCACCGGGCAGTCGAACGAGAATTGCAGCGCGTCGCGCACCTGGTTGATGCGGGCGAGACCCATGTCGATGCCGACAGGATGCGCGGATTCAAGATGCGTGAGCCACGCGTCGAGGGTCGAAAATGAGGTCATCGGTTCCAGCCGGACAAGACAGGTTAACCAGCAAGGCCAACATTATCCCGGAAACGACAGCGCGCCGCTCGATTGCTCTCGCGGCGCGCTTCTTTTTTACATCTGGCGCGCATCGCCGCTCCCGGGCGGCAAGCGCATCGTCACTGGATCAGGCGACGGCGTCGGCCGGCTGACGCGTGAGCAGCGCCATCAGTTGTGCGATCTCCTCGCGCAGCTTGCGACGGTCGACGATCATGTCGATCGCGCCCTTCGTCATCAGGAATTCGGCGCGCTGGAAGCCTTCCGGCAGCTTTTCGCGCACGGTCTGCTCGATCACGCGCGGGCCGGCGAAGCCGATCAGCGCCTTCGGCTCGGCGATCACGACGTCGCCCAGGAACGCGAAGCTCGCCGACACGCCGCCCATCGTCGGGTCGGTCAGCACGGAGATAAACGGGAGTTTCGCATCTGACAGCTTCGTGAGCATGGCCGTGGTTTTAGCCATCTGCATCAGCGAAAGCAGGCTTTCCTGCATCCGCGCGCCGCCCGAGGCGGTGAAGCAGATGAACGGCACCTGCTGCTCGAGCGCGTTCTGCGCGCCGCGCGCGAAGCGCTCGCCGACCACCGAGCCCATCGAGCCACCCATGAACGAGAACTCGAAGCACGCGACCACGACCGGCAGCGTGTGGATCGCGCCGCCCATGACGACCATCGCATCGGTTTCGTCGGTGTCTTCCATCGCCTCTTTCAGGCGATCCGGGTATTTGCGGCTGTCCTTGAACTTGAGCGCGTCGACCGGCAGGATTTCCTGGCCGATTTCGTAGCGGCCTTCCGGATCGAGCAAACCGTCGAGCCGCGCGCGCGCGCCGATACGCATGTGATGGTCGCACTTCGGGCAAACGTGCAGATTCGCCTCGACGTCGTTGCGGTACAGCACCGCTTCGCACGACGGGCACTTGATCCACAGTCCTTCCGGAATCCCCTTGCGGCTTTTCGGATCGGTTTGCTTGATTTTCGGCGGCAGCAGCTTGTCGAGCCAGCTCATGTTGTATCCCTCAAAGGTCTTCTTCTACGTGCGAAGCGGCGGGACGAACCCGCCGCCTTGCCAGAGACGACAAAAATAGTGTTATCGCGCGGCCGTGCCGATGCTGTCGATCGCCTGACGCACTTCCGCGATGAAACGCGTCAGCGTGCCGGCGGCCGCTTCAGGCGAGGCCTCTTGCAGCAACTGGACGATCCGGCTGCCGATCACGACAGCATCGGAGACTTCGGCCACGGCGCGGGCCGTAGCGGCGTCCCGGATGCCAAAACCGACGCCCACCGGCAGGGGAACGCGCGACTTGATGGCCGGGATTTTACCCGCGATGCTGGAAACGTCCAGATTTGCCGCTCCGGTGACCCCTTTGAGCGACACATAATAGACGTAGCCGCTCGCGATCTTGCCGACTTCCGCGATACGGTCATCGGTCGACGTCGGCGCAAGCAGAAAAATCGGATCGATGCCTGCAGCACGCATTTTTTCGGCGAATGCCACCGATTCTTCCGGCGGGTAATCGACGACCAGAACACCGTCGACGCCCGCGTCCTTCGCCGCGGCCGCGAAGGCGTCGGCGCCCATGCGCTCGATCGGATTCGCATAGCCCATCAGCACGACCGGCGTTTTATCGTCTTTCTCGCGAAAGCGTTTGACGTCGGCGAGCACCGTGCGCAGCGAGACGCCTTTAGCCAGCGCGCGCTCCGACGAAGCCTGGATCACCGGGCCATCGGCCATCGGATCGGAAAACGGCACGCCAAGCTCGATGACGTCCGCGCCGCCCGCAGCGAGCGCATGCATGAATTCAACGGTGCGGGCGGGGTCCGGATCGCCTGCCGTCATGAACGGAATCAGGCCTTTCTTGCCCTGTTCGGCGAGTGCCGCGAATGTGTTCTTGATACGGGACATGGAAATTTTCTCGGAAAATCGTTAACTGCGCGCTAACGGCGCGTTATGTGCACGCGGATCGCACGATCGGACGGTTCAGCTCGATTCAGCCGCGGCGGCAGGCACAACGGGTGAGCCAGACGCACGCGGTACCACCGGCGAGACCGCGCTTACGCGTTCACGCGCTATCGTGCAGTAACTTTCATTGATCTCATAGCCGACGAATTCGCGCCGCTGACGGGCGCAGGCGACTGCGGTGGTGCCGCTGCCCATGAACGGGTCGAGTACACGCCCGCCTGGTGGACAACTTGCCAGCACCATCCGCTCGACGATTTCCAGAGGCTTCTGGGTCGGATGATCGACGCGCTCGGCGTGCTGCCGGTGCAACCTCGATACCGACCAGACGTCCTTCGGATTATAGCCAAGCTCCAGCCACTTGCTGCCTTCGAACAACTTGCGCGAACGCGCCTTCTTCGTGACGGCATCGTACGGGATGCGGACGGGATCGAGATCGAAGTAATAATCCTTCGACACCGCGAAAAAACCGATGTTATCGTGCACCGACGTGAAACGGCGCGTCGTGCCGCCCATGCTGGGCACGCGCCGGTCCCAGACGATTTCGTTGACCATCGTGAGGCGTGACTTCAGGAAAACGAAGATTTCCGGCGCATATTGCCAGGTGCAGAAGATGTACAGCGAACCGGACGGCTTCAGCTTCGGAATCGCCAGATCCAGCCATTCGCACGTCCAGGCGAGAAAATCCTCGCCAGAACGCATGTCCGAATCGTTACCGTAGTCCTTGCCAAGCCCGTACGGCGGATCGGCCAGAATCAGGTCGATCGATCCGTCGGGCAGGTTCGCCGCATCGGTCAGAAAATCGCGGTTCAACAGTTCGATGCCCTTCGGTGCCGCCGGCACGTGGGGCATGACCGCCGGAGCGTCGGCCACGTCGGCCACGTCGGCCACTCCGGCCACGTCGGCCGCACGGGCGTCGATGGCCGGTTGCGGCTCGTCGAACTCCTCGATCTCGTCGCGCATCGTCGGGGCGCTCAGAACGTGATGCCCGATCGCTCGGCGACCGTATGCATGTCCTTGTCGCCCCGACCCGACAGGTTGACCAGAAGGTATTTGTCCTTCGGCAACGTCGGCGCGAGTTTCGCCGCGTAGGCGAGCGCATGGCTCGACTCCAGCGCGGGAATGATCCCTTCGATCCGGCAGCAGTCGTGAAACGCCTTCAGCGCTTCTTCGTCGGCGATGCCGACGTACTGCGCGCGGCCGCTGTCCTTCAGCCACGCGTGCTCAGGACCGACACCCGGGTAATCGAGACCGGCGGAAATCGAATGCGTCTCGATGATCTGGCCGTTTTCGTCCTGCAGCAGGTACGTACGGTTGCCATGCAGCACGCCCGGGCTGCCGCCGATCAGCGATGCGGCATGACGGCCCGTATCGATGCCGTCGCCCGCAGCCTCGACACCGATCAACTGCACCGATTTGTCATCGATATACGGGTAAAAGATGCCCATCGCGTTCGAACCGCCACCGACGCACGCAATTACCGCGTCCGGCTGGCGACCGACCAGTTCGGGCATCTGCACCTTGCATTCGTCGCCGATCACGCGCTGAAAGTCGCGAACCATCATCGGGTACGGGTGCGGACCCGCGACCGTGCCGATGATGTAGAACGTGTTTTCGACGTTCGTGACCCAGTCGCGCATCGCTTCGTTGAGCGAGTCTTTCAGCGTGCGCGAGCCGGATTCCACGGGAACGACAGTCGCGCCAAGCAGCTTCATCCGGTAGACGTTGGCAGCCTGGCGGCGCACGTCTTCCGAGCCCATGTACACGACGCATTCCATGCCGAAGCGCGCGGCGATCGTCGCGGTCGCCACGCCGTGCTGGCCGGCGCCGGTTTCCGCGATCACGCGCGGCTTGCCCATGCGCTTTGCGAGCAGGGCCTGACCGATCACGTTGTTCACCTTGTGGGCGCCCGTGTGATTCAGGTCTTCGCGCTTCAGGAACACCTGTGCGCCGCCGAGCATCTCGCTCCAGCGCTGCGCATGGTAAATCGGGGAGGGGCGACCCACAAAATACTTTAATTCGCGCTCATATTCGGCGATAAAGTCGGGATCTTTCTGGTATTTCTCGTATGCCGCGCGCAGTTCATCAAGTGCGTGAACCAGCGTCTCCGCGACGAACACGCCGCCATACTGGCCGAAATGGCCTCTTTCATCGGGCAAGTTATACATTGCGTCACTCTTCTCAGAATGGAGCGCCGCAGGCTCCGGGAGCCGTGGCGCTGCCTGAATCATCCGGCGTCCGCTTCGCGCACCGCGCGTACGAACGCCGCCATCCGGGCGTGATCTTTCACGCCCTTCGCGCCCGGTACTTCGATGCCGCTCGAGACATCGACCGCGTACGGGCGCACGCGATGAATCGCATCACTGACGTTTTGCGCGTTCAACCCACCACTCAAAACGGCCCGACGCGCGAGCTCTGGAGGAATAAGTGACCAATCGAAAACCTGTCCGCCGCCACCATAACCGTCGACGAGTGCGTCGAGCAGAATGGCGCTGGCTGCTGAATAGTTAAGTGCCGATTTTACCAAATCGGCTCGCTGAGTATCGGCTCCGATGCGCAGTGCGCGCAACCAAGGCAAACCCGCAATGTTCGCGAGCGACTCGCACTGATCCGGTGTTTCGTCGCCGTGGAGCTGGAGCATTGTCAGGGGCACGTTCGCGGCCACTTCGCGCATCCATTCCGGCGACGCGTTCACGAACAGACCCACCACCGAAACGAACGGCGGAATGTCCCGGGTGAGCTCGACAGCCTGCGCGACGCTCACCGAACGCGGGCTGGCCGGATAGAACACCAGCCCGATCGCGTCCGCGCCGAGATCGATCGCGTGGGCGATGTGCCCGACCGTCGACAGCCCGCACAGCTTGATGCGCGTGCGACGGATTCGATGCTCTGGCATGGCGTCCTGTGCGTGTGCCGGATGGGACTGGTCGTTCGGGAGAGTTGTCATGGTTCGGGTTGCGTCCATACGGTGCTCCACGGCACGCTGCCTGCGTGCGCGGCCGGCACCGCGAAGGCCTCAGGATAGCTGACCTGCGCGAGATAGAGGCCGTCGGGCATGAAGGTGGGCGCCGCGTTGCTGCGGTTGCGGCTCGCCAGCACGTCAGCCAGCCAGCTTGCCGGATGACGCCCGCGACCCACCGCGACGAGGCATCCCATCAGGTTGCGCACCATGTGATGCAGGAACGCGTTGGCGCGGAAGCGGAAGTGGATGAAGTCGCCTTGCTGACGCACGTCGATCTGATGCAGATGCTTGACCGGCGTTTTCGCCTGGCATTCGGATGAGCGGAACGCCGAAAAATCGTGTTCGCCGATCAGACAGGCCGCCGCGGCCCGCATGGCGTCGACGTCGAGCGGCGCGTGGATCCAGCCGGCCCGGCCGGTCAGCATCGGCGAGCGGACAGGATGGACGTACAGCACGTAGTAATACGTCCGTTCGAAGGCCGAGAAACGGGCGTGGAACGTCTCCGGCATCGGCTGGGCCCATTGCACGGCGACGGTCTTCGGCAGGAATGCGTTCGTGCCGCGCACCCACGAGAACGGTGTGCGATCGAGTTCCGTATCGAAGTGGACGACCTGTCCGAGCCCGTGCACGCCCGTGTCGGTACGGCCGGCCACGACCGTCTGCAACGGCGTCTGCGCGAATTCCCGCAGCGCGCGCTCGAGTTCGTCCTGCACGGTTTTGCCATGCGGCTGGGACTGCCAGCCGTAAAAGGCCGTGCCGTCGTACTCGATGCCCAGGGCAATTCGCATTACGAAAGCGGCGCGAGCGTCGAGAGGAGCGCGCGCGCTTCGTTACGGGTGGAAGCGTCGTTGGACTCGATTACTTCGTTGACCAGCGCCCGCGCGCCCGACAGATCGCCGAGTTCGATGTATTCCGCCGCGAGTTCGAGCTTGTTGCGCGCGATTTTCGCCAGGTCTTCCTGCGTGAAGGCCGGCAGAGACTGCGCGGGGCTCGGTGGCAGTTCGAGGTCGAAATCCAGCTTCAGCGCGCCGAACGGCATTGCGCCGAGACCCGCGACGGCGGCCGGGCCAGCGGTACCGGCGCCGATTTCATCAGCGGCACGCGGTGCTGCGGGCGGCTGGGCAACAGCCTGGCGGGCCGTGACTTCCGGTTCGACAACGGGTTGACTCGCCGCTGGCGGAAGACCGTCCAGCGTCATTTCGCCGAACGGCGCCGGCTGCTCCGTGCGCGGCGGCAGCGCCATATCGAGTGCGCCAAGCGCCGCGACGGCCTCGCGCGGGAATCCGGCGGGGTGCGACGGGAGTTCGACCGGCTCTGCAGAGGCCGGCTGCGCGTGTGCGTTTTCATTGAACGCGCGAGCGGACTCCTGACTGGCCATCGACTCATCCGCGTGCGGGTCGTGATCGGTGTGCTGGACGGGCGCATCGTGATGCACGTCAGGGGCAACGTAGGCGTCGGCCGCTTCGGCCTGCGACAACGGTTCGTTTGCGCTGGCTTGCGCCGGCTCTGGCTCTGCGTTCGCGGCGTGCGTCAGCGGTTCCGCTGGCTCGACTGGCAGCGTGGTTTCGGTTTCTGCTGCCTTCGGCGCCTCATCGTGCGCGCCTGCGCCGACATATCGGGCACCTTCGTCTTCTTCGGATTCATGCGCCGCGGGATCGATCTGTTCCACCGGCAGCGCCTCAGCGCCCAGTTCAGCCGCCGCTGCAAGACTCGCCGCGCCCGTCGCGCTTTCAGGTGTGTCAGGCTGGATCGACGGGAACGCCTGAGCCTGTACGTCGTCGCTCGCGAGCGGTGCAGCAGGCGACACGCCTTTTGCCTCTGCATCCGCACTGCCGGCATCCGCCGCCGGGCGGCGGCGGCGGCGCACAGTCAAACTCAGGATCAACGCAATCACCGCCGCAATGGCCGCTGCGATTCCCGCCATCACGCCCGGCGACAGCCCTGCTGTCCCCGTGCCCGCATTGCCTCCCACAGCGGCCGGTCCGACCGTCGCGCCGCTACCCGGCGCGACACCCACGCTGGCCTGCGGTGTGGATGCCGACGGCAGAGCCGCAGCGCTGCCCGCCTGCGGCGCCTTTCCGACCGGCACGATGCCGTGCTTCTGCAATTCCATCAGGACCCGGCTCTTCAACGCGAGCAGTTGCTGGAGACTCGACACCGACGTCCGCGCCTGCGATGCGGCCTGCGCCGCAACAGCAGTCGTCGCTGCGGACGAAGTCGCGGCGGACGCACCTTCAGCCGGCGCGCCGCCAGCCTGGATCGACCCGGTCCATACATGCGAGCCGCTGGCTGTCTGCGGCGCCTGTGCAGCCGCTCCCGCCGCCTGCGAAGCGCCTGACGTTGCCGCCACCGCCACGGATGAAGCCGCTGGCACACTCGCACCCGCCACGGCGCTCGCGCTATTCGGGGTCACACCCGCCGTGGTATTCGAAACTGCATTCGACGCAGCTGGCGCGCTGGCCGCTGGCGTAGACGCAGCCGGTGCCGACGCTGCCGCCACCGGCGCAGCGGCAGACGCCGCGCCCGAAGCGGAAGCCGCCGCCGAACCTGCCTCCGGCGCACTGGCAGCCACGCCCAGCGAATCCAGCGACGGCACGTTCAGCACCGCGCCCAGCCGCATACGACTCGGATCGTGTCCCATGAACGCGTTCGGATTGGAATCGAAGATCGCCTTCGATGCACGCGCGAGCGTCGCACGGTCGTGCGACTGCGTCAGCGCGATCGCGACGTCGTTGAGCGACTGTCCCGGACGCACCGTGTACTGCGCATCAGATGATTCGACGACAGCCGGGGCACTGGCCGCGTCGGCGGTCGCTGCGTGTGCGATGCCTGCGCCGGTCCCACTCAATGCAAATGCGAAAGCAACAGCGGCCGCCAGACGACCCGCGCGAACACGGGAAACCATAGCAGCGGGAAGGACATGAAATCGAACGATCATCGGGAGCTCTGGCGCGGCATGGCGCTCGCCATGTTCAGGGTTGGAGGGTGACAGGAATTCGGAGCACACAATGAAAAAAGCGCCGCGCAAGCGCGACGCTTTCTGAATGTCTACGCTTCGTAATCGCGTAGTTTACTTTACTTGTCGAGCAGAATGCGAAGCATCCGACGCAGCGGTTCCGCCGCGCCCCACAGCAACTGGTCGCCGACCGTGAATGCCGACAGATATTCGCCACCCATCGCGAGCTTGCGCAGACGGCCGACCGGCACCGTCAGCGTGCCCGTGACCACGGCCGGCGACAGATCGCGCATCGACGCTTCGCGCTCGTTCGGCACCACCTTGACCCAGTCGTTGCCCGACGCGAGGATGCTGTTCACTTCGTCGAGCGGAACGTCCTTCTTCAGCTTGATCGTCAGCGCCTGCGAGTGGCAGCGCATTGCGCCGATGCGCACGCACAGGCCGTCGACCGGAATCGAACCGGCTTCGCCCATGGCCGGCTTGCCCAGAATCTTGTTGGTTTCCGCGCCGCCCTTCCATTCTTCCTTCGACATGCCGTTGCCGAGATCCTTGTCGATCCACGGAATCAGCGAACCCGCGAGCGGCACGCCGAACTGGCTGGTCGGCATGCGGTCGCTGTTCATCGCTTCCAGCACGCGGCGGTCGATGTCGAGAATCGCCGACGACGGGTCCGCGAGGTCTTCCTTCGCCGCGCCGTACAGCGTGCCCATCTGTTGCAGCAGTTCGCGCATGTTCTGCGCGCCCGCGCCCGATGCGGCCTGATACGTCATGGCCGTCATCCAGTCGATGAGGTTTTCGCGGAACAGGCCGCCGAGCGCCATCAGCATCAGGCTGACCGTGCAGTTGCCGCCGATGAAGTTCTTCTGGCCCTTGACCAGCGCATTCTTGATCACGTCGAGGTTGACTGGATCGAGAACGATGACCGCGTCATCCTTCATGCGCAACGACGAAGCCGCGTCGATCCAGTAGCCGTTCCAGCCCGCCGCGCGCAGCTTCGGGAACACCTCGTTCGTGTAGTCGCCGCCCTGGCAGGAGATGATGACGTCGCACTTCTTCAGGTCGTCGATGCTCGACGCGTCTTTGAGCTTCGTCTCGTTTTTAGCGAATGACGGCGCGTTGCCGCCCGCATTGCTGGTGCTGAAAAACACCGGTTCGATGAGATCAAAATCGCCTTCCTGCTGCATGCGCTGCATCAGGACGCTACCGACCATACCGCGCCAACCTGCGAGACCTACGTTCATGACTTCATACCCTTCGAGTGGAGGCTTCCCCGCAACTTTGCCCGCAGTGACCGCGCGGGGAAGACGGGCGGGCACAACAGGCGATCAGCGCTTCGTGATCGTTTTCGGGGTAATCGTTTTAATGAGCGATTCGATGGTAATGGCGAACTCAACCGCACGGGCCGTTTTGCCGTGGAGGTTTGCAATCGAGGAGATTTGAGGAAACTTCGCCATCACATAAATATACACGAAAATCGCAATCTGGCGGCCGTATGGCCGCAATTCCTGCCTTTCTGGCAGGCTAACGGACCGCTTTGCGCCCCGTTAGCCTTTACTGCGGTACTACGCGATGTCACGCTGCCAGTGCTGCTTACAGCGCGGCCAGTACCGCATCGCCCATTGCTGCCGTGCCGACCTGCGTGCAACCCGGCGTAAGAATGTCGCCGGTGCGATAACCCTGCTCCAGCACTTTCTTCACCGCGCTTTCGATGCGGTCCGCCTGTTCCACCTTGTTCAGTGAATAACGCAACATCATCGCGGCCGAGAGGATCGTCGCGAGCGGATTCGCCACGCCCTTGCCGGCGATATCCGGCGCCGAGCCGTGCGACGGCTCGTACAGACCCTTGTTGTTTTTATCGAGCGAAGCCGACGGCAGCATGCCGATCGAACCCGTCAGCATGGCGGCTTCGTCGGACAGGATGTCGCCGAACATGTTGCCGGTGACGATCACGTCGAACGACTTCGGTGCCTTCACGAGCTGCATCGCGGCGTTGTCGACATACATGTGCGACAGCTCGACGTCGGCGTATTCCTTCGACACGTCGATCATCACGTCCTTCCAGAACTGCGACGTTTCGAGCACGTTGGCTTTATCGACCGAAGTCAGCTTCTTGCCGCGCTTTTGTGCTGCCTGGAACGCGACGTGCGCGATGCGGCGCACTTCCGGTTCCGAATAGCGCATCGTGTCGAAGCCTTCCTTCGCGCCGGCGAACGGACCATCCGGCGCTTCGCGCACGCCGCGCGGCGAGCCGAAGTAAATGTCGCCGTTCAGTTCGCGCACGATCAGGATGTCGAGGCCCGAAACGATTTCTTCCTTCAGCGATGAAGCACCCGTCAGCTGCGGATAGCAGATCGCCGGACGGAAGTTCGCGAACAGCTGAAGATGCTTGCGCAGGCCCAGAATGGCCTGCTCCGGGCGCAGCGCGCGTTCGAGCGAGTCGTACTTCCAGTCGCCGACGGCGCCAAACAGGATCGCGTCAGCGGCCTTCGCGAGCGCGAGCGTCGATTCCGGCAGCGGATGACCCTGCGCCTCGTAACCCGCGCCGCCTACCGGCGCTTCTTCGAGTTCGAACTTTTCGCCAAGTGCGTTCAGCACCTTGACGGCTTCCTTGACGATTTCCGGACCAATGCCGTCGCCCGGCAACACTGCGATCTTCATGCGAATTCCTTGCTTTGTTCGTAAGTGCGTCGACGCGCCTGACCGGCCGAACGACAGGTCAGGCGTGCCAGCCAGATACCCGGGGCGTCTAGCCGACGATGCGGTGATTGAGCCACGGCTGCTTCGTGAGCCGTTCGGCTTCGTACTGACGGATCAGCTCCGAGTGACGCAGCGTGAGGGCGATATCGTCGAAGCCGTTCAGCAGGCAGTACTTGCGAAAGCCCGCGACTTCGAACGGATATGCAGCCGCGCCGTCCGACGTGCGCACGAGTTGTGCGTCGAGGTCGATCGTCAGCTTGAAGCCGTTGAACGCGTACGTTTCGTTGAACAGATGATCGACCTGCTGCTCCGTCAGCACGATCGGCAGCAGACCGTTCTTGAAGCAGTTGTTGTAGAAGATATCGGCGAAACTCGGCGCGATGATCGCGCGGAAGCCGTACTGCTGCAGCGCCCACGGCGCGTGCTCACGCGAGCTGCCGCAGCCGAAGTTTTCGCGCGCCAGCAGCACCGACGCGCCCTGATAGCGTGCCTGATTCAGTACGAAATCGGGATTCAGCGGGCGCTTCGAGTTGTCCTGGCCCGGCTCGCCGTGATCGAGGTAACGCCATTCGTCGAATGCGTTCGGACCGAAGCCGCTGCGCTTGATCGACTTCAGGAACTGCTTCGGAATGATCGCGTCGGTATCGACGTTCGCCCGGTCGAGCGGCGCCACGACGCCGGTGTGTACAGTGAATTTATCCATGACGCTTGCGCCTGTTCAAAAGCGGGCGATGCGGCTGGCGGCAGCCAGGCATCGCCGGAAAGAATCAAAACCCGCTTATTTGTCAGCGTGATTGCTGATCGAGTTACCAAGGTGCGACATGTCTTCACCGAAGCCATGCACCGTGTTGCAGCCGGCCAGTCCTAGCAATGCAGCCGCCAGCGAACCCAGTGCGAGACGACGCAGCCACGTAAGACGATTGATGCTTTTCATCATGCGATTTATCCCAGCTTGCGAATATCGACGAAGTGCCCTTCGATGGCCGCGGCTGCGGCCATCGCGGGGCTCACGAGATGCGTGCGACCACCCGCGCCCTGACGACCCTCGAAATTACGGTTCGAGGTCGAAGCGCAACGTTCGCCCGGATCGAGCCGGTCGGCGTTCATCGCGAGACACATCGAGCAGCCCGGTTCGCGCCACTGGAAACCGGCATCGAGAAACACCTTGTCGAGACCTTCACGCTCCGCCTGCGCCTTCACGAGACCCGAGCCCGGCACCACCATTGCGAGACGAATGTTCGGCGCAACACGGCGGCCCAGCTTCTTCACGACATACGCCGCGGCGCGCAGGTCTTCGATACGCGCATTCGTGCACGAACCGATAAAGATCTTGTCCGGCTTGATCGATTCGATCGGCAGATTCGGTTCGAGCGCCATGTACTTCAGCGCGCGTTCCATCGCGTCGCGCTTGACCGGGTCTTTCTCGCGTTCCGGATCCGGTACGCGGCCGTCGATCGACGTCACCATTTCCGGCGACGTGCCCCACGTGACCTGCGGCACGATCTCCGCGGCGTTCAGTTCGACGACACGGTCGAACTTCGCATCGGCGTCCGAAACGAACTGCTTCCAGTATTCGACCGCGTGATCCCATTCCACCCCTTCCGGCGAGAACGGGCGGCCCTTCAGGTATTCGATGGTCGTGTCGTCGACGGCGACCATGCCGGCACGTGCACCCGCCTCGATCGCCATGTTGCACACCGTCATGCGGCCTTCCATCGAAAGTGCGCGGATCGTCGAGCCGCCGAATTCGATGGCATAACCCGTGCCGCCTGCCGTACCGATCCTGCCGATGACGGCGAGCACGATGTCTTTCGCGGTACAGCCGCGCGGCAACGCACCTTCCACTTTCACCAGCATGTTCCTGCTCTTCTTCTGCAGGAGCGTTTGCGTGGCGAGAACGTGTTCGACTTCCGACGTGCCGATGCCGTGCGCGAGCGCGCCGAACGCGCCGTGCGTCGACGTATGCGAATCGCCGCAGACGATCGTCATGCCCGGCAGCGTGGCACCCTGTTCCGGCCCGATGATGTGCACGATGCCCTGACGCAGGTCGTTCATCTTGAACTGCGTGATGCCGTAGGCATCGCAGTTCGCGTCGAGCGTATCGACCTGCAGCTTCGAGACCGGATCGGCGATGCCGTGGCTACGGTCGGTAGTGGGCACGTTGTGGTCGGACACGGCCAGGTTCGCGCTGATGCGCCACACGGGGCGCTCAGCCAGTTTCAGGCCTTCAAACGCCTGCGGGCTGGTGACTTCGTGCAGCAGGTGACGGTCGATATAGAGAAGCGTCGTGCCGTCTTCTTCCGTGTGGACCACGTGCGTGTTCCACAATTTGTCGTAGAGAGTCTGTGCCATTGTATGCGGGTAGTAATAACTGGACTGCGGGGCAATCGTGTCCGGTCAATTATGCCACGCAGATGACAGCCGATGCTCACCCGATGCAGGGAAAAGCGATAAAAAACATGGGGTTGGCTGGTAGTGTCGATACCTGTATCGGCGTTACCCGGTAAGGGTTCGCAGGAACGGCCGGCCAGGCACAGGCAGACGTTGCCGCATGACACCACGCCGAAAAGCAAAACGCCCCGACGGAGTCTCCGTCGAGGCGTTTTGCCTGCGATGCAGCGATCAACCGCCGCACCGGACAACGACCGGCTGATTAACGCTTGCCGATCGGCTTGGCTTCGCGCGGCGTTTCGCCGATGAACAGCTGACGCGGACGGCCAATCTTCTGTTCCGGATCCGCAATCATCTCGTTCCACTGACCGATCCAGCCGACCGTACGTGCCATCGCGAAGATACACGTGAACATCGACGTCGGAATGCCCAGCGCGCGTTGCACGATACCCGAATAGAAGTCGACGTTCGGGTACAGCTTGCGCGACACGAAGTATTCGTCTTCCAGCGCGATCTTTTCGAGCGCCATGGCGAGCTTGAACAGCGGGTCGTCGTGCAGGCCCAGTTCTTCGAGCACTTCGTGGCACGTTTCGCGCATCAGCTTCGCACGCGGATCGTAGTTCTTGTACACGCGGTGACCGAAGCCCATCAGCTTCACGCCCGAGTTCTTGTCCTTCACCTGCCTGATGAACTCAGGAATGTTGTCGACCGAGCCGATTTCTTCCAGCATGTTCAGTGCGGCTTCGTTCGCACCGCCGTGCGCCGGGCCCCACAGGCAGGCGATACCGGCAGCGATACAGGCGAACGGATTGGCACCCGACGAACCGGCCAGACGAACCGTCGAAGTCGACGCGTTCTGCTCGTGGTCGGCGTGCAGGATGAGAATACGGTCGAGCGCCCGCACCAGCACGTCGTTGATCTTGTACTCTTCGCACGGGTTCGAGAACATCATGTGCATGAAGTTCGCGCTGTACGACAGGTCGTTCTTCGGATACACGAACGGCTGGCCGATGCTGAACTTGTACGCCATGGCAACGAGCGTCGGCAGCTTCGCGATCATGCGGATCGCCGACACTTCACGGTGACGCGGGTCGTTGATGTTCAGCGAGTCGTGATAGAAAGCCGACAGTGCGCCGACCGCTGCAACCAGCACCGCCATCGGGTGCGCGTCGCGGCGGAAGCCACGGAAGAAGAAGTGCATCTGCTCGTGCACCATCGTGTGCTTCGTGACGGTGTCGACGAATTCCTTCTTCTGCGCGACGGTCGGCAGTTCGCCCTTCAGCAGCAGAAAGCAGGTTTCGAGGAAGTCGGCGTTCTGCGCGAGATCGTCGATCGGGTAGCCGCGATACAGCAGTTCGCCCTTGTCGCCGTCGATGTACGTAATCGCCGAATTGCACGCTGCCGTCGACATGAAGCCCGGGTCGTACGTGAACTTGCCAGTCTGGCCGTACAGTTTGCGGATGTCGATTACATCCGGGCCCATCGTGCCCTTGTAAATCGGCATTTCAACGCTCGGCGAATTGTCGCTGAACGATAGCGTGGCTTTAACATCTGACGGGGTCATAGCACATCCTCAATCGAAGTATGGAAACAGGGTTTCGATAATTGCACGCCGGGACAAGACAGCTACGCATGCGCGCGTGATGCTCACGCTGTGCGCAGCAGCTCCAGCACCCGTTGGGTATCCGGGTCGGCAAGGTCGCCTTCTGGTTCCTTGCGCGAGAGAAGCAAGTCCATCAGGTCGTTATCGCTCAGCTCGAGCAGACGGGTAAGTGCCCCCACGTCGGCGTCGCTGAGGTCATGCTCATATCGGCTGAAAAAACGTTCGAAGATCAGATCGTTTTCCAGCAAACCGCGCCGCGCACGCCAGCGAAGGCGCGCGCGGCGAAGAGGGTCGGACTGATGCGGTGATCCGTCCATCTCAGACAGCGCGGCGAACCATCAATTCCTTGATCTTGCCAATCGCCTTCGTCGGATTGAGGCCCTTCGGGCACACATCGACGCAGTTCATGATCGAATGGCAACGGAACAGACGGTACGGATCTTCCAGGTTGTCGAGGCGTTCACCCGTCGCTTCGTCGCGGCTGTCCGCGATGAAACGATAGGCTTGCAACAGGCCCGCCGGACCCACGAACTTGTCCGGGTTCCACCAGAAGCTCGGGCACGACGTCGAACAGCTCGCGCACAGAATGCACTCGTACAGGCCGTCGAGCTCGTCGCGTTCTTCCGGCGACTGCAGGCGTTCCTTTTCCGGCGGCGGCGTATCGTTGATCAGATACGGCTTGATCGAGTGATACTGGTTGAAGAACTGCGTGAAGTCGCAGATCAGGTCGCGCACGACGGGCAGTCCCGGCAGCGGACGCAGCACGATCTTCTGCGGCAGGTCGTTCATGTTCTGCAGGCACGCCAGACCATTCTTGCCGTTGATGTTCATTGCGTCCGACCCGCACACGCCTTCACGGCACGAACGGCGGAACGACAGCGTTTCATCGACCGCTTTCAGCTTGAGCAGCGCGTCGAGCAGCATGCGCTCGTGCGAGTCGATTTCGATCTCGTACGTCTGCATGCGCGGTGCCGCGTCCTGGTCCGGATCGTAGCGGTAGATTTCAAATGTACGCTTTGCCATTTCTGAATTCCTTTGACTTGTGCCTTAGAAGGTTCGCGCTTTCGGCGGTACCGATTCGACGGTCAGCGGCTGCATGTGAACCGGCTTGTAGTCGAGGCGGTCGCCTTCGCTGAACCACAGCGTATGGCGCAGCCAGTTTTCGTCGTCGCGATGTTCGAAGTCGTCCTGTGCGTGCGCGCCGCGGCTTTCCTTGCGCGCCTCGGCGGAGACCATCGTGGCGCGGGCCACTTCGATCAGGTTCGCCAGTTCCAGCGCTTCGACGCGTGCGGTGTTGAACACCTTCGACTTGTCCTTCAGATGAATGCTGTCGACACGTTCAGCCACTTCGCGAATCCGCTCGACGCCTTCGGCCAGCAGCTTCGACGTGCGGAACACGCCGGCATGCGCCTGCATCGTGGCACGGATGTCGCTTGCGACGGCTTGCGTGTACTCACCCGACGACGACTTGTCGAGCTTGTCCAGACGCGACAGCGCGAAATCGGCAGCATCGGCGGGCAGCGGCTTGTGCTCCTTGATTTCCTTCACATGCTTGACGATGTGATTGCCGGCCGCACGGCCGAACACCACGAGGTCGAGCAGCGAGTTCGTGCCAAGACGGTTCGCGCCGTGGACCGACACGCACGAGCATTCGCCGACCGCGTAGAAACCGTTGACCGGATCTTCGTGACCCTTCGACGTGCCCACGACCTGACCGTGGATGTTCGTCGGAATGCCGCCCATCTGGTAGTGAATGGTCGGAACAACCGGAATCGGCTCCTTGATGCAGTCGACGTTCGCGAATTTCATCGCGATTTCGCGAATCGACGGCAAACGCTTCATGATCGTCTCGGCGCCGATGTGCGACAGGTCGAGCAGCACGTGATCCTTGTTCGGACCGACGCCACGGCCTTCCTTGATTTCCTGGTCCATCGAGCGCGAAACGAAGTCGCGCGGCGCCAGATCCTTCAGCGTCGGGGCGTAGCGTTCCATGAAACGCTCGCCGTTCGAGTTACGCAGAATGCCGCCTTCACCGCGCACGCCTTCGGTGATCAGCACGCCCGCGCCGGCCACGCCGGTCGGGTGGAACTGCCAGAATTCCATGTCCTGCAGCGCGATGCCCGAGCGCGCGGCCATGCCGAGGCCGTCGCCGGTGTTGATGAACGCATTGGTCGACGCCGCGAAGATCCGGCCTGCGCCGCCCGTGGCGAACAGCGTGGTCTTGCCTTCGAGGATATAGACGTCGCCGGTTTCCATTTCCAGCGCGGTCACGCCGAGCACGTCGCCCTCGGCGTCGCGGATCAGATCCAGCGCCATCCATTCGACGAAGAACTGCGTCTTCGCCGCGACGTTCTGCTGATACAGCGTGTGCAGCAGTGCGTGACCGGTACGGTCAGCCGCCGCGCAGGCACGCTGCACCGGCTTTTCGCCGTAGTTCGCCGTGTGGCCGCCGAACGGACGCTGGTAAATCGTGCCGTCGGCGTTACGGTCGAACGGCATGCCCATGTGTTCAAGTTCGTAGACTGCGTTCGGCGCTTCACGGCACATGAACTCGATCGCGTCCTGGTCGCCGAGCCAGTCGGAACCCTTGATCGTGTCGTAAAAGTGATAGTGCCAGTTGTCTTCGCTCATGTTGCCAAGCGATGCGCCGATACCGCCCTGGGCCGCCACCGTGTGCGAACGCGTCGGAAACACTTTCGACAGCACGCAGACCGACAGGCCCGCACGCGCGAGTTGCAGTGAAGCGCGCATCCCCGAGCCGCCCGCGCCGACGATGACCACGTCAAACTTGCGACGCGGCAGAGAATTTTTGATTGCAGCCATTCTTTTACACTCTCCAGAGAATCTGCGCAGCGTAGCCTGCACAACCGAGCAGCCAGACGATCGTCAGCGCCTGGAGGAACAAACGCAAACCCGCGGGCTTGATGTAATCCATCCAGATGTCACGGATGCCGACCCACGCGTGATAGAACAGCGACAGCAGCGTGACAAACGTGGCGAGCTTCATCCATTGCATCGCGAAGATCGATGCCCATCCGTCATACGAGAAATCGTGCGCGCCGAAGAAAAGCGCAAGCAGGATGACGGTGTAGACCGCCATGATGCAGGCGGTGATGCGTTGCGCGAGCCAGTCGCGCAGGCCGTAATGCGCGCCGACGACGAGGCGTTTCGAGCCGATCCGGTTATTGGCTGCCATTTTTCAGAATGCTCCAAACAGTTTTGCCGCAAACACAATCGTGAGCAGCGACGACACGACCAGCACGACGATCGACGTCTGCTTGCCACCTTCCTTCGACACTGCGTAATGCATGTCCATCACGAGGTGACGGATGCCGGCGCAGAAGTGAAACAGGAAGGCCCACGCAAGAACGAGCGTGATGAGCTTGACGATGATGTTGGAGAGGAAACCCTTGAAGACTTCGAAGCTGAGTTCTGAGGTGAGACTTTGATCGAAGAGGTACAGCAGGAACGGAAGAAATACAAAAAGCAGCCCACCGCTCAAACGATGGAGAATCGACACACGCCCCGCCAGAGGGAGACGGTATGCCGTCAAAATCTGCCCGATACCGATATTCCGGAATTCCGGTCTCGGTTTTTTTACGGCTTCAGCCATGCTAGACCCCTACTTGTAGTCACACTAATCCGCGATTTTAGCGCCTTTTCTTTTCGCGCTGCAGCGTAACAACGCTCAACACTGTTACGGCACACGCGATAAAGGCGTCTTCATACGGGCTGCGCGCCTGGCGCAGCGCCATCATTCAGCTCAAGTCATTCTGATAGTAATACCCTGTTGTGACATACCATCCACGCCGCACTTCGACGGGACGATCGCCATAGGTATATGAAACGCGTTCGACGGAGAGTAGCGGAAAGCCAGCCGGTACGTGCAGCAGGTCCGCCACCGACGGCTCCGCGGCTACCGCGCGGATCTTTTCGGTCGCGCGGATCATGCGCGTGCCGAACTCCGTTTCGAACATCGCGTAGAGCGGCCCCTTGTACTCCTGGAGACGCTCGAGCGTCAGCCCGCGGAACACAACGCCGGGCAGCCAGATTTCATCGAGTACGGTGGTTTCGCCGTCGAACTGCAGCAGGCGCTTGATGAGCACGACCGGGTCGGCCGGCTTCAGGTCGAGCTGGCGGGCAATATCGGCCGAAGCGCGCAGCCGCCTGCATTCGAGCAGCCGGCTGACGTGCGGATGTTCCACGCCGTCATCGGCCAGTAATCTGAGGAAGCGAAACTGGGCGCGGTCTTCGTTGTGCGTTGCAACAAACGTACCCTTGCCCTGACGGCGCACCAGCAGGTTGTCGGCGGCGAGCTCGTCGATCGCCTTGCGCACGGTGCCCTGACTGACCTTGTAGCGCGACGCCAGTTCGACTTCACTCGGAATGATCTCGCCCGGCTTCCATTCGCCGGACTCGAGGCTCTGCGTAATGAGCCCCTTGATCTGCTGGTAAAGCGGACTGAACGTGGGCGACATGGCAGGCACGGCAGCGGGCACTGCCTCGCCGCTGGCAGCCGGGCCGATCGGGTTCGCGGTGCTCGCCGGGTTCGAAGTCATCCGCGCATTTCATCATAAAGGGCCGTCCGCCGTCCAGAGTTTTCCCCTTTACACTTATGTCTTATATAAGACATAAGATAATGTTGACTTTGCGCTGCCTGACTTCTACACTCCTTGTCGAGCAAGGGTTTGCGGGTGGTCAGGCATTGCATTTTCTGCATGATCGCCGCGCCGCGAAAGCCGCCCTGCACCACGCCGCACCCTCCCGCAGTTCAGGTTTCGATTCGCCCGTCAGTGCTTCGTCAGACGCTTCCGGAACACGCTGTTGCAGGGCCCGCGTCATGCAGTGGCCAGATGCAGCGCTCGCCGCTCCCTGTTTTACCCGCTCAGCCGTACAGGCACAGGTTTTCCGGCATGGCGGCCTCGCCGCAGCACGCCTTCCAGCTTCATTACAGGCTGTCCGCGCGCTGCGAATTCCGCTGTGTTTAACCGACGCTTCGAGCAACGCGCATATAGAATGGCGTTTTCCCTTAGCGTCTAACGCATCGTCCTGGAGATTTCTCAATGGCTAAGCCCGCAAAGCGCGTTGCCGTCACCGGCGCCGCAGGTCAAATCGCTTACTCCCTGCTGTTCCGCATCGCCAATGGCGACCTGCTCGGCAAGGACCAGCCGGTCGTCCTGCAGTTGCTGGATCTGCCGCAGGCGCAAGCCGCCGTTAAAGGCGTCGTGATGGAACTGGATGATTGCGCATTCCCGCTGCTGTCGGGCGTCGTGATCACTGACGATCCGAAGGTCGCATTCAAGGATGCCGACGTCGCCCTGCTGGTTGGCGCGCGTCCGCGTTCGAAAGGCATGGAACGCAAGGACCTGCTGTCGGCGAACGCCGAAATCTTCACCGTTCAGGGCAAGGCGCTGAACGAAGTCGCAAGCCGCGACGTGAAGGTGCTCGTGGTCGGCAACCCGGCCAACACGAACGCCTATATCGCGATGAAGTCGGCGCCGGATCTGCCGAAGAAGAACTTCACCGCCATGCTGCGTCTCGACCACAACCGCGCGCTGTCGCAGCTGGCCGCGAAGTCGGGCAAGCCGGTCGCCTCGATCGAAAAGCTCGCCGTGTGGGGCAACCATTCGCCGACGATGTACCCGGATTTCCGCGTTGCAACGGCTGAAGGTCAGGACCTGACGAAGCTGATCAACGACGACGAGTGGAACCGCAACACGTTCATCCCGACCGTCGGCAAGCGCGGCGCGGCGATCATCGAAGCGCGCGGCCTGTCGTCGGCAGCATCGGCGGCGAACGCAGCGATCGATCATGTGCATGACTGGGTGCTCGGCACGAACGGCAAGTGGGTCACGATGGGCATTCCGTCGGACGGTTCGTATGGCATTCCGGAAGACATCATCTACGGTGTGCCTGTAACGTGCGAAAACGGCGAGTACAAGCGTGTCGAAGGCCTCGCGATCGACGCTTTCTCGCGTGAAAAGATGGACGGCACGCTGAACGAGCTGCTCGAAGAGCGCGACGGCGTGCAGCATCTGCTTGGCTAATCGCTGATGCAAATGAACCGGAGCTCCGTTGCAGCGCGGCGGGTTCCGGTTTTTTCACGTGCGGATGCGTGCATGGCGCCTCGTTCGAACGCAACCTGAACGAAGCATCGCCCACGTTTTCCTCACCTGATCCGGATGCGTTTTGCCAGCCTGCCGCCCCGCAGAGCGCGCCCGAATCGGTTTGATCAACAGACACCCACGCCCCTGACGTCGACGATGCGCGCCCTTTCCCCCGCCGAAGTGTTGTTCGAAGGCGAAGCGCCACCCGCTGTTCTGCCTGCCTGCGATCACTACGCCGGCAGCGAAAAGCTGATGCTGAAATCGCTTGCCTTGCAGCAGGCGCTCGGGCCCGTATTCGACGTCACGCTCGATTGCGAAGATGGCGCGCAGGTCGGCCGCGAGGCGGAGCACGCGGAACTCGTCGCTTCGCTGCTGGGCAGCGAGCATGACCGCTTTGGCCGCGTCGGCGTGCGGATTCACGATTTCCAGCATCCTCACTGGCGCGACGACGTGCGCCTGATCCTGCGCGCCGCGAAGCGCGCGCCGGCGTACATCACCCTCCCGAAGATCCGCAACGTGCCCGATGCCGCCGAAATGTGCGCGTTCGTCGAGGCCACGCGTCGCGAACTCTCGATTGCGCAGCCGGTTCCGGTGCAGTTGCTGGTCGAGACGCACGGCGCGCTCGCGCGCGCGTTCGATCTTGCCGCGTTGCCGGGCGTCGAGGCGCTCAGCTTCGGCCTGATGGATTTCGTTTCGACGCATGACGGCGCGATTCCCGATAGCGCGATGCGCTCGCCAGGCCAGTTCGACCATCCGCTCGTACGGCGCGCCAAGCTCGAGATTTCGGCGGCCTGCCATGCGTACGGCAAGGTGCCGTCGCACAATGTCAGCACTGAAGTGCGCGACATGAGCGTCGTCGCGAACGACGCGAGCCGCGCCCGCAACGAATTCGGCTACACGCGCATGTGGAGCATTCACCCCGCGCAGATCGAAGCGATCGTCGCGGCGTTCGCACCGCGCGACGCGGAGATCACCACCGCTGCCGAGATCCTGCTTGCCGCGCAATCGGCGCAATGGGGCCCCACGCGTCACCACGACACGCTCCACGACCGCGCGAGCTATCGCTACTACTGGTCGGTGCTGCGCCGCGCGCGTTCGACCGGCCGCGCCGTGCCCGACGAAGCCGCGCCGCTGTTCGCAACCCAGGTTGCAACCGGGAGCGCCGTCTCGTGACCGATCGACGCAATGCATTCATCCAGAAGCGCGACTTTTCGCTGGAAAGCCGCGACTGTCAGGCCGCAGGTAATCGACATACCGCCGCCACGAAAATGAGCGGATATACAGGAGATTGCTGGAGATGAGCGAGACGACACAAGCCGCGGCACCGGTCGGAAGCGGCGCATTCAAACCGAAGAAATCCGTCGCCCTGTCGGGCGTGACGGCGGGCAACACGGCGTTGTGCACGGTCGGCAAGACCGGCAACGACCTGCACTACCGCGGCTACGACATCCTCGACATCGCCACCACGTGCGAGTTCGAGGAAATCGCGTACCTGCTCGTGCACGAAAAGCTGCCCACGCAGGCTGAACTGGCGGCCTACAAGACGAAACTCAAGGCATTGCGCGGCCTGCCCGCGAACCTGAAGGCCGCGCTCGAATGGATTCCCGCGTCGGCCCATCCGATGGACGTGATGCGCACCGGCGTCTCGATGCTCGGCACCGTGCTGCCCGAGAAAGACGACCACAATCTGCCAGGCGCGCGCGATATCGCCGACCGGCTGATGGCGTCGCTCGGTTCGATGCTGCTCTACTGGTATCACTATTCGCACAACGGCAAGCGTATCGAGGTCGAAACCGACGACGATTCGATCGGCGGCCACTTCCTGCATCTGCTGCACGGCGTCGCGCCGTCGAAGTCGTGGGTCGAGGCGATGCACACGTCGCTGAATCTGTACGCCGAGCACGAATTCAACGCATCGACCTTTACCGGCCGCGTGATCGCGGGCACGGGCTCGGACCTTTATTCGGCGATCACCGGTGCGATCGGCGCGCTGCGCGGCCCGAAGCACGGCGGCGCGAATGAAGTCGCGTTCGAGATCCAGTCGCGCTACCAGACGCCCGATGAAGCCGAAGCGGATATCCGCCGGCGCGTGGAGAACAAGGAAGTGGTGATCGGTTTCGGCCATCCGGTGTACACGATCTCGGACCCGCGCAACAAGGTGATCAAGGACGTCGCGAAGAAGTTGTCGAAGGAAGCCGGGAACCTGAAGCTCTTCAGCATCGCCGAGCGGCTCGAAACGGTGATGGCCGATGCGAAGAAGATGTTCCCGAATCTCGACTGGTTCAGCGCGGTGTCGTATCACATGATGGGCGTGCCGACGGCGATGTTCACGCCGCTTTTCGTGATCGCGCGAACCGCGGGCTGGAGCGCGCACATCATCGAGCAGCGCATCGACAACAAGATCATCCGACCCAGTGCGAATTACACCGGTCCGGACAATTTGCCGTTCGTGCCGCTAAATAAGCGAAAATAGCGTCCGCTGTGCGCTCCTGAAGCGCGTGCAGTTCAAACCTGGCGGTTGCGTGGTTCGCACCGTCCACCGTTTAACTGATATTAGATAGAAAGGTTTCTCCGATGAAAAAACTGCTGATCGCCGCCATCGCTGGCGCGCTCTCCACGACGTTGCTGGTCGCCACCCCCGCCGCTTTCGCGCAGACCGCGACGGCTACCACGAAGGCCAAACCGAAGGCGCCGCAACCGAAACGCCTGATCAAACGCAAGCCGAAGGCCGCCGCAGTAGCGAAGGTCGATCCGGTACCGGATGGTTCGGAAAAATGGTCGTGCAGCGATGGTCTGTCGTTCGACATGAAGGGCGACATGAAGCGCGACCAGATCGTCACGGTTCACTGGGGCTCGAAGAACTACAACCTGCCGCGTGAAGTCACGACGACTGGCGCCGACCGTTTTCACGACGCCGCTACCGGCATGGATCTGGTCGTGATCCCGACCAAGGCCATGCTGTTCTCGGACAAGGACAGCTCGCGTCTCGCCGACGAATGCAAAACCGCTGCGATGCTGCAAGGCGCGCCGGCTCCGACGCAGTCGAACGAGCTGAACAAGACCAGCAAGTAATTATCTTCACCAGGAAGCCTCGATGTCCGCACCGATCTCCAACGTCCGGCCCGAACCGGATCAAGTTCTCGTCGATATCGTCGATTACGTGCTCAACTACACGATCGACAGCACGCTCGCGCTCGAAACAGCGCGTAACTGCCTGATCGACACGCTCGGCTGCGGACTCGAGGCACTCACGTACCCCGCCTGCACGAAACTGATGGGACCGATCGTGCCCGGCACGATCGTGCCGAACGGCGCGAAGGTGCCGGGCACCTCGTTCCAGCTCGATCCGGTGCAGGCCGCCTTCAACATCGGCGCGATGATCCGCTGGCTCGACTTCAACGACACGTGGCTCGCCGCTGAATGGGGCCATCCGTCGGACAACCTCGGCGGCATTCTCGCCACCGCCGACTGGCTCTCGCGTAACGCCATCGCCGCGGGCAAAAAACCGCTGACGATGAAAGACGTCCTGGTCGGCATGATCAAGGCGCACGAAATCCAGGGCTGCATCGCGCTCGAAAACTCGTTCAACAAGGTCGGGCTCGATCACGTGCTGCTCGTGAAGCTCGCCTCGACCGCCGTGGTCGGCCAGCTGATCGGCCTCACGCGCGATGAGCTCATCAACGCGGTGTCGCTCGCGTTCGTCGACGGTCATTCGCTGCGCACCTACCGTCACGCGCCGAACACGGGCTCGCGCAAGTCGTGGGCCGCGGGCGACGCGACCTCGCGCGCCGTGCGTCTCGCGCTGATCGCGAAGACCGGCGAAATGGGCTATCCGTCCGTGCTGAGCGCTAAAACGTGGGGCTTTTACGACGTGCTCTTCAAGGGCAACGCGTTCCAGTTCCAGCGTCCGTACGGCTCGTACGTGATGGAGAACGTGCTGTTCAAGATCTCGTTCCCGGCCGAATTCCACTCGCAGACCGCGGTGGAAGCGGCGATGACCCTGCATGAAAAGCTGCGTGCAGCCGGCAAAAAAGTCGAGGACATCAGCAAGATCACGATCCGCACGCACGAGGCGGCGATTCGCATCATCGATAAAAAGGGTCCGCTGAACAATCCGGCCGACCGCGATCACTGCATCCAGTACATGATCGCCGTGCCGCTGATTCACGGTCGCCTGACGGCAGCCGATTACGAAGATTCGATCGCCCAGGACGCGTGTATCGATGCGCTGCGCGACAAGATGGAATGCGTCGAGGACACGCAGTTCACGCAGGATTATCACAACCCGGAAAAGCGCTCGATCGCGAACGCGCTCACGGTCGAATTCAGTGACGGTTCGAAGTTCGACGAGGTCGTCGTCGAATATCCGATCGGCCACAAGCGTCGCCGCACCGACGGCATTCCGCTGCTGGTCGAGAAGTTTAAAACCAACCTCGCCCGACGTTTCCCGGCGAAGCAGCAACAGGCGATTCTCGACGTGTCGCTGGATCAGGCAAGGCTCGAAGCCACGCCGGTCAATGAATACGTCGATCTGTATGTGATCTAGTTAGTAGAAACGTAGCAACGTCATTTCCTCGAAAACCCCAGGAAAAAATCATGGCCCACAATCTCCACAAAACGCTCAAGGAATTCGACAGCGGTTCCGGCAAAGCCAGGTTCTATTCGCTGCCGCAACTTGGTAAGGCACTCAACGTCAAGATCGACCGTCTGCCGGTCTCGATCCGCATCGTGCTGGAATCCGTGCTGCGTAACTACGACGGCAAGAAGATCGCCGAAGAACACATCCAGCAACTGATCAACTGGAAGCCGAACGCAGCGCGCGTCGACGAAATTCCGTTCGTCGTGTCCCGCGTGGTGCTGCAGGACTTTACCGGCGTGCCGCTGCTTGCCGACATCGCTGCCATGCGCGGCGTCGCAAAACGCGTCGGCAAGGACCCAAAGTCGATCGAACCGCTGGTCCCGGTCGATCTGGTTGTCGATCACTCGGTGCAGATCGATCACTTCCGCGAAAAGAACGCGCTTGACCTGAACATGAAACTGGAATTCCAGCGCAACAATGAGCGCTACCAGTTCATGAAGTGGGGCATGCAGGCATTCGATACGTTCAAGGTCGTGCCGCCAGGCGTCGGTATCGTTCACCAGGTGAACCTCGAATACCTCGCACGCGGCGTGCACAAGAAGACTGACGGCAACGACACCGTGTACTACCCGGATTCGCTCGTCGGCACCGACAGCCACACCACGATGATCAACGGCATCGGCGTGGTGGGCTGGGGCGTGGGCGGCATCGAAGCGGAAGCCGGCATGCTCGGCCAGCCAGTGTACTTCCTCACGCCGGACGTGGTCGGCGTCGAGCTGAAGGGCAAGCTGCGCGAAGGCGTGACGGCCACCGACCTGGTGCTGACCGTCACCGAACTGCTGCGCAAGGAGAAGGTCGTCGGCAAGTTCGTCGAATTCTTCGGCGAAGGCACGAAGTCGCTGTCGCTGCCGGACCGCGCGACCATCGGCAACATGGCACCGGAATACGGCGCGACGATGGGCTTCTTCCCGGTCGACGAAAAGACGATCGACTACTTCAAGGGCACGGGCCGCACCGACGCCGAAATCTCCGCGTTCGAGAACTACTTCAAGGCGCAAGGCCTGTTTGGTATTCCGAAGGCTGGCCAGATCGACTACACGAAGGTCGTCACGCTCGACCTCGGCACGGTTGCACCGTCGCTGGCGGGTCCGAAGCGTCCGCAGGACCGTATCGAAATCGGCAACGTGAAATCGAACTTCACGGAACTGTTCTCGAAGCCGGTCGGCGAAAACGGCTTTGCGAAGAAGGCCGCTGACCTCGACGCGCAATACGTCACGTCGAACGGCGTGAACGTGAAGAACGGCGACATCCTGATCGCCGCGATCACGTCGTGCACGAACACGTCGAACCCGAGCGTGCTGCTGGCCGCCGGCCTGCTGGCGAAGAAGGCCGTCGAAGCCGGTCTGACGGTGGCACCGCACATCAAGACATCGCTCGCACCGGGATCGCGTATCGTCACCGAATACCTGACGAAGACGGGCCTGCTGCCGTACCTCGACAAGCTCGGCTTCACGCTCGCTGCTTACGGCTGCACGACCTGTATCGGTAACGCCGGCGACCTCACGCCGGAACTGAACGAAGCGATCACGAAGAACGACATCGTCGCGGCAGCCGTGCTGTCGGGCAACCGTAACTTCGAAGCGCGTATTCACCCGAACATCCGCGCGAACTTCCTGGCTTCGCCGCCGCTCGTCGTCGCTTACGCGATCGCCGGCAACATCACGCACGACCTGATGACGGAACCGGTCGGCAAGGGCAAGGGCGGCAAGGACATCTACCTGGGCGACATCTGGCCGACCAGCGACGAAGTCAATGCACTGCTCAAGTTCGCACTGGACGCCGACGCATTCCGCGCGAACTACGCCCATCTGACGAAGAAGGGCGACCTGTGGAGCAAGATCGAAGGCGAGGAAGGTCAGGTCTACGACTGGCCGAAGTCAACGTACATCGCTGAGCCGCCGTTCTTCGGCAAGGACTTCTCGATGACGCCGGCTGCGAGCATCGCCGCGGTCAAGGGCGCGCGCGCACTGGGCATCTTCGGTGACTCGGTCACGACCGACCACATCAGCCCGGCTGGTTCGATCAAGGAAGACTCGCCGGCAGGCAAGTGGCTGAAGGCAAACGGCGTGCAGAAGGCCGACTTCAACAGCTACGGCTCGCGCCGCGGCAACCACGACGTGATGATGCGCGGCACGTTCGCGAACGTCCGGATCAAGAACCTGATGATCCCGGTGAAGGCAGACGGTACGCGTGTGGAAGGCGGCCTGGCGATCCACCAGCCGTCCGGCGAACAGATGTCCATCTACGACGCCGCGATGAAGTACATCGCAGCGGACACGCCGACCGTCATCTTCGCGGGCGAAGAGTACGGCACGGGCTCGTCGCGTGACTGGGCAGCGAAGGGTACGCAACTGCTGGGCGTCAAGGTCGTGGTCGCGCGCAGCTTCGAGCGGATCCACCGTTCGAACCTGGTCGGCATGGGCGTGCTGCCGCTGCAGTTCAAGGGCTCGGACAGCGTCCAGTCGCTTGGCATCACCGGCGAGGAAACGTACGACATCGAAGGCCTCGGCAGCGACTTCAAGCCGCAGCAGGAAGTAACGCTCGTGATTCGCGGCAAGGACGGCAAAGAGAAGCGCGTGCAGGTTCTGCTGCGTATCGACACGCCGATCGAAGTCGACTACTACAAGCACGGCGGCATTCTGCCGTTCGTTCTGCGCTCGCTGCTCGCAGCGTAAGCGTTGCATTAGCGGAAAGCTTTTGCAGGTGCCGCGGCCCTTCGGGGTTGCGGCAATTTATGAAGCCCGACCTGGTCGGGCTTTTTTTTCGGTTATTCGCTGGATTCCGCGCGCCACGCGTTCGTCCTGCAAATGGGCGCTGCTTTCAAGAGCATCGGCCTTGTCGCCATTGCGACTAGAACTGTGCCGTCGCCTGCACGCCCACGGTCACACGCGAAGTTGAAAATCCCTTGGGCTTGTAGATCGGCGTACCCGCGAACAGGTCATAGGAAACACCGACAAAGCGCGACGGCAGACCACCGCGGATGCCGATCACTGCGCCCGCCAGTTGCGTCCCGGCGAGAAACGCCGTGTTCGGGCCGAACACGCGGCCATAGTCGATTCCCGCGTACAGTGCCTGTCCCGTCTGTCCGATGGGTAGTTGCAGCTCGTTGCGCCAGTAAAAACCTTTCTCTGCAGCCAGCATGGTTTCACCGTCGAAGCCGCGCGCGGTGTAACGGCTGCCGATGGTCAGGTCGTCCAGATAGAACAGCGTGTCGTCGGTGAACTGGCCGTGTACGGTCGTCACGTAGCGGAAGTTCTGGCTGGCGACCGCAAACGGCACCGACAGGTTCGCATCGAGCACAGCCATGTGGTAACGATATGTGGGGCCGTCTGGATACGGGTCGGATGTCGCGCCAAGCCCGCCGATCCCCTGGCGGTAAGCAAGCGTGCCGTCGAACTGCGACGCGCCGAAGTAATGCCGGTCGGTCAGGCCCGCTTCGATGAACGTGTTGTTGCGCCGCTGCTGCGGTATGTCGGTGTCGTCAATGAAGCTCTCGCCGAAACGCTTCGATAGCTGGAATTCCACGCCGAATACATCGCTCTGGCTGCGCCTTAATACGCGCGCGAGCCTGAGTGCGGCCGTCTGAGAATTGCCGCTGGACACGAACGTCTGGTTCACGCCCGCGATAATCTGGTAGTAGGTGTTCGTGTTGCCCGACAGCGTGGCCGTCCAGTAGCCCCACGGCACGGAATACGAGCCATTGAATCCGTGTGAACCGAGCGACTTGTTGCCGAACGAAAGGTCCTGGTTCGCGCCGACCGTGAACACATCGTTCAGACCGAGCGGATTGTCGATGCCGAGGCTCATGTTGCCTTGCCACTTGCCGGTCGCGTCCGTACCCGAGTTATCGACGGATGCGACAAAGCTCCACGGCTTCGAGCGCTTCACTGTCACCACGACATCGCTTTCGCCGGGTGTATCGGTCGGCTCGATCTTCATGTCCACGTCCTGCGACGTGACGCGCTTCATCTGCTCCAGCCCCTGCTCAAGGTCGCGCAGGTCCAGCAGGTCACCGTCGCTTACCGGGAATGCGGATTTCAGGGTGCCGCGTGTGTCAGGGTCCGCAAAGCGGAGCTGGTGCACGATGCCGGGGACGAGCGCTAAGGCCAGCGTGCCGCTGGACAGGTCCTGCTGCGGGACGAGCACGCGCGTCGTGACATAGCCACGGCTCAGGATCGCCTGCTGCAGCCCTTTGGTCAGTATGTAAATGCCTGACTTGCCGACGCACTGTCCCTTGTAGTGATCGAGCCACTCACGTACGAAGGCGAACGGGTCCAGTGCCAGGATTGAGGCGCCCCTGCTGCGCACGGCATCAGGCAGCGTCGTCGGGACATTGAGCGCGAACCTGCCGATGCGGAAGCATGGCGTCTCGACCGGCAGCAGTGGATGGTCCTCGAATGTGGGGACGGTCGAGCGCACTGCGGGAGCCTGCACGGTCGCGTCACGCTGCTGTGCGTCACGCTGCTGCTGGATTTGCTGGTTCTGCCCGGCGTTGGCCCGCGCGGCGGCGGCTTCGTCCGCTGGCGTGGGCGCATGCTGCGCGTTCGACGCGAGCGATACCAGGGCTGTGAGCGGCAGCGCCGCCAGCCTTTTTCTGAGTTTCATGAGGTTGCTTCTTTAGCCGTTACTTCCGGTGCGAATATATTGAATCACTACAAATATCGAGAACACCACACGCAAACATGCACCCAGAATCAGAAAAAATCGCACGTCATCAGCAGCCAAAGAATAGTGACCACCGTAGTCCCATCGCATGACTGATCGCATCTCCAGCAAAATCGTACGCCGTGCCCAACCCCCATGCCGTAGCAACCACCGGTGCAATAGCACCAGATGCGACCAAGCCAACGCCCGTGCCTGCCGCCACGCCGATCTGCGTGTGCGCGTCGTGGCCTGGCAATGCATTCTGTTCGGGTGTCAGCGAACCATCCTTGTTGCCATACACGAACGAACTGTCGTACTCCGTCGGCGTCGCCGTAAACAGTCCGTTGCCGTTCTGGTTGATATAGGCCATCGCCGCCGCATTACTTCCCGGACCTTGGCTTGCCGCTACATCGACCAAACGATACCCATTGGCCAACAGTATCTGCTGCGCCTGATCGGGCATGATCGACTGGCCAGTCTTATCCTCGCAGAACTGCGCGAATTGCTTCGCATTGTCGAATTGCCCACTTGCGTTCGTCGGGGTGTAGTTGTCGATTGAAGCGAACACACGCACCCGACACATCCGCCGTTGTCGATACAGGTTTTCTTCCAACGCGACGGGAGCGTGCAAACCGGTTTTCCATGATGCGCGTTTCCATCTGCAATTTCTTCCTCGACGCGGGTTATGGCCTAAAGACGCGAGTCTGCCAGAAGGCATGTTCCGCCCATCTCAATTACATCGCACCACGAAGCAACCCCAGCGGCACGGGGCCGTCGTGTTGCGTCCACGCTGAACGCCTGGCAGCCGGATATCGCGGATGTTTTTACCGGATGCAAATCAAGAACTGGCCGAGGCCACGACGCTGCACATCAATCAGATTCGTCGATATGAAGCAGGATCGGCTCAACCGACCTTAGAAGCCCTGACACGCCTGGCACAGACGCTCAATGTCAGTTTTGATGAACTGGTGTTTGATGAGAACGAGCGCGGCCCGTCTTATGACTTGCGTTTGCAGTTCGAGGCAGTTAGCCAGATGTCCGACGAAGTTGCCGATCTGCGTCGCCACTGCCTGACCGGCCGCGCTCGCCGCACTCATCATGTCGGCCTGCCGCTCCAGCAGGTTGTTCAGGTCCGGCGTTTTCGTGACCATCCCATTCGTATCCGACGTGTCACGGTTCCGCGACGCTGCTCGCCGTGCCGTACAACTGCCCGCCGTTGATCGCATCCTTGCTGCTCGCTGCAACCTGACCCGCCGCCAGGTTAGTCAGCATGACAGGCGTGGTCGAGCCAACACCGCCGAACGTCACCTTGTCATGCGCCGAAGTGTCGTAACGCACGCCGTCAGCAGAGCCTGTCGATGCCTTGGCATCGACGGCGGCCAACGCTGTGCCCACGTCGTTATATGTGTTGCCATCGAGGGTGTAAGCCGGGTTACTGAGCGTGCCGTCCGCGCCAACAGTCGAGTTGCCGCCGAGCGCGCTCGCGACGCTGCTCGCCGTGCCATGCAGCTGCGCGCCGTTGATCGCATCCTTGCTACCCGCGGCAACCTGACCTGCTGCAAGATTGGTCAGCATCACAGGCGTGGTCGAGCCAACACCGCCGAACGTCACCTTGTCATGCGCCGAGGTGTCGTAACGTACGCCGTCCACGGGACCCGCTGCGGCCTTCGCATCGACCGCGGTAATCGCCGAACCGACGTCGTTATACGTACTGCCATCCACCGTGTACGACGGCTTCGAAATCTTCCCGTCTGTGCCAACGGTCGAATTGCCACCGAGCGCATCCGCAACGCTGTTCGCCGTGCCGTACAGTTGCGAGCCGTTGATCGCATCCTTGCTGCCCGTTGCAACCTGACCTGCTGAAAGATTGGTCAACGCGACCGGCGTTCCGGAACTCGCGCCGCCCAACGTGACATGATCGTGCGTCGCCGAATCGTACATCACGGCATCGGGCGAACCGCCGCCCGACGACCCCGCAATCGCCGCATTCATCTGGTCCAGATTGACCGCATCGGTGCCGGCCGTGCCCTTCGCCAGGTTGATGATCTGACGCTGCATCGTGCTCGAACCCACCGATACCGCGTTACCCCGGCTTGCGACCGAACCTGAACCGAGCGCAACCGATCCGACGCTCACCGCATTTGCCCCCGAACCGAGCGCGACCGACTGGTCCAGCACCGCGTTCGAATTGGCACCCAGCGCCACCGAACCCACACCCATCGCACCGGCCCCGCGCCCGAGCGCTGTCGAGGTCGCGCCGCCCGCGAGTGCCCACGGTCCGGCTGCGACAGAGTCGCTGCCCGTGGCGCTGGCATCGCTTTCCGGCGCGTCAGAGATTGAATTGGCCTTGAAGTAACGCGTGTGTTCGTATAGCTGACCGTAGTTGATGGCATCGTTTGCGTCAGTGCCGTCGGCGACGTTGACGATTTTCGTGCCGCTCATGTCGGCGCCGGCCTGGAACGTGGCGGTACCGGTGGTGGTCGTGTCACCGCGCAACGTAATGCCGCCGGGTCCGTACAGCGTGACCACGCCCGCTCCGTTGTAGGCCGTCTGTCCCACGGTGATGTAGGCGCTCGATCCGCTTACGCCACCGTTTCCCGAGTTGTACTCGCTCATGACGACACCCGAGCCGCCGCCGCACTCGCCTTCGCCCATCGAGCCAATCGCGCCGCCCCATGCCTCGCCGTTCCACGAGGAGCCGTCCGCCGCATTCATCCACTGGCTGCTGGCCGCATCCGTTCCATTGCCCGCGCAGTTGACTATCGCCCCGGCAAACGCGGCCGGCGCGACCGACACCGCGCCCGCACCCAGCACGACCGCCGCAACCCGCGCTCGCCGCGAGGACCCCTTCTTCTTCGCCGTGCTCAGTTCGGACGCGGCGACCCACGCGCCCACCGACTCATTCCAGACAGACTTATGTACCTTGTTCATCGCCTATTACAACCTCAAAAATTGCCAATGGATTCTTTTCACTTTTGCAATGCGTAATTCACCTTGCAAAAGCCCTCTTCGGGAACCGGATATGACGATTGTCTAAACGGCTTCTCGCCGCACACAGGGTGGCAATCCTGTTTATCGCGCTGCAACTTTATCGGCTGGTTCGATCCGGTTATATCGGGCGGTACTGAATCGATGTAGGAATTTTCGTCAACACCCGGTACTTTCAGGACGTACCAGAACCGGAAACTGGGAAGCGTTTCCGGGCACTGATCAGAACCGGGCGAATTCGCCCTGACTCTTTACCGGTCGGCATCATCGGGGAATAAGGGAGAGACGGATCGCGTAGAAGATGGGGAAATTTCCGCAACCGGACATCAAGGCGTTTTTCTACAATTCCAGCCCGGTTCGATTAAACGGATCGTGACGGTAAATCAATTATCTGGATTTATTTATTTGCGTATCGCAGTTTTTTTAACCAGCGACGCATCTTCCTCCAACATTAATACCAGACATATAAACCATGCAAATTTCCCAGCTTCGCATTAAAAGCCGTCAACGCGGCCAGGGCATGACCGAATACATCATCATCGTCGCGTTGATCGCGGTTTCGGCAATCGGTGTTTATTCGCTTTTCGGCCAGACGATCCGTAACCAGACGTCGGGGCTCGCGCAGGAAATGTCGGGCAAGAACGCTTCTGGCGATATCCAGAATGCCCAGGACAACGCCGACTCTGCCTCGACCAACGGCAACCAGAAGAAAGACATGGGCACGTATAACGCGAATAACAACGGGGAAATGCAGAACCACTAAGTCTGCAACCCACCATGAACCGCTCTGCCCGCACGGGCAGGGCCAGGGTCGCCGGCGCCAGCGGGCAGGCGCTGGTCTCTGCCCTGATTTTTCTTCTGGTCGGCGGCATTGGCCTCTTTGTCGCCTTCAATTCCTTTCAGATGACAAGCGCCCGCATCAAGCTGCAGAACACCGCCGACGCCGCTGCGTACAGCGCCGCAGTGCTGCAGGCGCGCGACTACAACTTCGCCGCGTACACGAATCGCGCGATGGTCGCCAACCAGGTCACCGCCGCCCAGGCCGGTGCGCTGAAATCGTGGATCGACGACCTGGAGGCGACGTACGGACCGTCTGGGGTCGATGACACGGTTAATGTCTACGCCGATCATCCCGTGCTCTGGCAAACGCCCAAGCAGGCCGGACACGCCGAGATCGCACCGGTACGCGCGACGCTCGACGCGCTGCTGCCCACAGTAGCCAGCGGTATTGGCCGCATCACGCGCGCGCTCAGCGACGCGCAGCTCAACTATCACGCCGCCACGCTCGTCACCGCGCCGCAAACGGCGGACGCCGTCGCGCAGCAGAACCAGCCCGACACGCACGTGACGGCCGGCTATTTCACAAGCGCGCGCAACGCGACGCAGCTCGCCGCGTGGACGAACTACACGCAGATCGTGACGCCCGCAGGCTCGTCGGGCGCGGATCATTTCGCCGATGTCGTCACCGATGCCGACACACTCGATGCCTTCCTGAAAGACCGTTCCGCGACGCGCAGTACAGGCCCGCAATACCAGGAACTCGACGACTCGGGCGGTACCAGATGCCGCTTCAGCCCCAACGCGACCGTGAGCGTGCGTGCGTTTCACAACGGCGGCACGCAATTGCGTCAGGACAAGAAAGGCTGGGAGGCGATCGATGCGACGATGGCGTCCGTCTACGTCAGTTGCCTCGACATGACGTTGCCCGTTATCGCGGGAACCGGAGGCAGCGTAAACGGCGACGTGCGGGTGCAGGGTGTCGAAAGCTATCTGAAGTCGCCGCCTTTCGTCGCATGGTCCGACTGGCAGGGCTATGGCGGCTATTACAACTTCGGCGATCACACGACCGGCACACCAGGCCTCGGCGTATCCGAGGGCCTCGCGCAAAAAATCGGCGACGGCCCCGGCACATCGCTCGATCTCTCGAATGGCGGGCTGCTGCCGTACCAGGACATCAACGGCGCGCCGGTGACCAGCGCGGCACCGCGCATCACGATCGAAGTCGAGCGCGCAAGCGAGACCCGCGTCAAAACGCAGGGTCTGCAAGGCGGCGGCCGAATGGCCGTGACGCCTGCCGACGCAGGCGGCGTGATGCGCGCGCTCGCCAGCGCGAACGCGTATTTCGTGCGCCCCAACCCGGGCGCGCTGGACGCGACGATCAGCGGCGCCCTGCTTCACGCGAAAGACTGGCTGCGCGCGGACGGCAAGACCGAATTCCCCGACACGTTCAGCCCGTACTGGCAGGCCACGCTCGCGCCCACCAGCGACGCCGAACGGGACGCCGCGCGCACCGCGCAGATTCCGGCAAGCGAGGCGGTCCAGCCATGAAATGCACACACTTCCGACGGCCGCAGCAGCACGGCCAGGCGATGACCGAGTTTCTGGTCGCCACTGCGCTCGTCATGGGCGTACTGCTTCTCGCCGTCGCGACGCTCGGCAAGTTCAACGACGTGCGCAACAAGACACTGATGGGCGCGCGCTATGTCGCGTGGGAACGCACGGTCTGGGACAACGGCGCGACGATGGATTCGTCGCCGGCGACATCCGGTGACGACGACTGGTACAGCCAGTACGGTTCCGGCACGCAGCAACCCGCCAAGAGCGACATCGAACTGCAACGCGAAGTCATCCAGCGCATGCTCGCGCAAAACGGCGCGCCGATCGCGGGCGACGACCGGTTGAACAACCGGCTGCCCGCTGTCGCGCCGGCCATGTGGGAAGACCATGGCGGCCACGCGTTTCTCGGCGCAACCGATGACGTCGTCGTCAGCAGCAATCGTGGCGAAAGCCCGGCGGCGAATCTCGCGCAGTACAGCGCGGAACCGTTCGGCTCGATGTCGACGTCGGGTAGCGGCACGTTCAATGCATCGATGAATCTGGCCACGCGCAATCTGCAGACGGGTACGCTCAGCGTATCGATCGCGAAAGATAGCGACGCACTCAGGAATATCTGGCCGGGCTTCGGCGGCCTGACGTTCAGCGATACGAACGTGGTGCTCGCCAACACGTGGCTCTCCGAAGGCGCGGCGAAAGGCGAGCATCTCTTCACCGCGGCCACGCCTGCGGCGAATGCAAGCCTCGTCAGTCCATCGCTGTATATGGGCCTGAAAAAGTACGCGCCCGAAATCGACACGCTGCAGTTCGGCCGTATCGAACGTGACGTGGTTCCTGCCGACCGTCTCTCGCCATGACGATGATCCATCCGGTTCTTCGTGCTGTGGCGTTGACCTGTGCAGCACTGCTGGTGCATGCCGGCAATGCGCACGCCGCCTGCGACAAACAACCCGTCAAGGCGGAACGCGTCCAGGCGATCGGTCTCGACATGCTCGTCAACGGTGTGCCGACCTCGGTCCGCACGCTGGACTTCGCCGGAACGGCCGACGATGTGTCCAGCGCATTCCGCGAATTCTGGACGCAGGAGGACGTTCCTGCAAAAGGCGTACGCGGACCGGACGGACTCGTGCTGAGCGCACTCGACGACGCGTGCCTTTACGTGCTCACGATCCCCGATGCGCAGGAGGGTGCGCCCACGAAAGGCACGCTGAGCATCATGCAGATCAGCGAGCAGAAAGCGTCGCACGCGATTGCCGGTTCGGCGATCCCGTTGCCTGAAGGTACAACGATCAGCGATGTCGAAAGCCGCGATCCTGGTCAGGCAGGACGGACCTGGCTCATCCAGATGTCCGGCAACGCCAGAGACAACGCACGCCGCTATGCGAGTCAGCTCGCACAGCGAGGCTGGTCGACGGTTGCGCAGGCGCCCGCGTTTCAGCTCGACGGATCAGGGCGCGTGCTGGGTAGCGCGCTCGCGATGCAGCGCGGCAACGACCGGCTCGATGCGATTTTCACCGCGCGCAACGGACAAACCGAAGCCGTCATCAACGCAACAAGGAATCGTTGACATGAAACACCCCGTGCATCCAGTCCGCGATCAGCGTGGCCAGGCGAGCGTCGAATACGTCGTCGTCACGGCATGCATCGTGTCGGCGCTGCTCGTCGCGGGCGATATGCCTCTGTCGCCGATCGACACACTCACCGCAGCGTTCAGGTCGCTGTTCAGCGCCTACAGCTTCGCCCTCTCGCTTCCCTGAACGTCAGGGTTCACTCATTCGCCATGTTCAAAAGAATCAAGATTCGCTCGCTCCTCGGCAACGCGTGGGTGCTTTTTTTCTGCGCCGTACTGGTCGCGGGCGGCCTCACGTTCGTGCTCTATCGCTACCTGAACGATCGCGAAATGCGCATCAAGGCTGAGGCCGCGGGGCATCAGCAGCGCGCAGGCGTCGAAGTCGTCGTGCCGCGCCGCGACGTGCCGGTCGGCACACCGCTTTCGAGCGGCGATTTCGTCGCGCGTGAAGTCGCGGCGGACCTCGTCTACGACGACATGATCCGCGTCGCCGACTTCGACACGTACCGGACCTCACATCTCGTGAAGGCCGTGCGACGCGGACGTCCACTGCGCGCCGGCGATATCGACGCGCTGCGCGGCCGCGATTTCGCCGACATCCTGCCCGCGGGCCAGCGTGCGTTGACGCTGGAAATCGACACGGTGAACTCCACCGCGACAATGGTGAGACCCGGCAATCGCGTCGATCTGTACTGGGTCGGCAAGAATCCGGACCCACAACCTGTCGCCGTTCAATCGGGTTTGTCCAGCACGTCCGTTCAATCCGGTGACGGCAAGGCGATTCGTCTGCTGATGCCGAACGTGCTGATTCTCGCGACCGGTCAGGACATCCGCCCACGTGACGCCGGCGAGGCGATGGAACGCGCAGGCAATCCGCAATCCGTCGACAACTACAGCACGGTCACCGTGCAGGTGCCCATCGCGGACGCGCCGCGCATCGTGCTCGCGCAGAAGGTCGGTTCGTTGCGCCTGATCCTGAAGAACGCCGACGACGCCACGCCGGACGTGCCCCAGAAGCTCACGGAAGACAAACTGTTTGCGAATGCCGGCAGTGGCGGCGGTAACACATCGCTCGTCGAAATCATCACGGGTGGCGGATCGACGGCGACGACGCGGGTGCCCGGCGGGCCATCGGACGCGGCGCCGGCCGCAGCGGGTGCATCGCCGCGAGCCCGCAATCCGGTTGCATCGGCTCCGGACAATCCGCTATCAGGCGCACCTCGACCGGGCGCCTACGAACAGGCGAACGCGATCGCTCAACAACTCCAGAAACTCGATACGCGCACGACGTCGGATCGCAACTGAAAGCACACAGCAGGTTCAGAATGAAAGTCCCCCATCGTTCGACGATGTTCCGTCGTCGCGTTATCCCTTTGCTGATTGCCGGCGTCATCCTGTGCGAAGCAGCACCGGTCGCGCTCGCGCAGCGCGTCGATACGTCGCTCAACAGCGATGCAACCAGCGAGAGCAGCAACACGAGCGTGCTCGAACTTTTTCGCGGCGAAGTACACGTGATGCGTCTGCCCGGCACGATCAAACGGATCGCGATCGGCAACGGCAAGATCGTGAGCGCGAGCGTTGTCGATGGACGGCTCATGCTGCTCGCCGAAAGCGCCGGCGTGACGTCGCTCGTCGTGTGGAATGAAAAGGGCATCGCGCTGCAAACCATGGTGCGCGTCGGCAAAGGCGAGGTGAACGCGTCTGTCGAGCAGTTGCGTCGCGTGCTGCAATCCGTTTCCGGCCTGCGCATTCAGCCGGTTGGACCGAACATCGTGCTCTCGGGTGTCGTGCACCGCGACATGGTGCCGGTGATCCAGTCCGCGACCGCCGATCTCAGCAACGTCATCAACACGACCACGGTCGACGAAGGCGACGCGCTGAAAAAGACGATCCACTTCAAGGTGCAGATCATGGAAATGACGCGCACCGGCCAGGAGAGTCTCGGCATCGCGTGGGACAGCCAGTTCAATGGACCGCAGGTCGGCGGTCAGGCGCTGTTCGGCACAGGCGGCGCGGCTGCGGCGGCAACCGGCGCGACGAACTTCTTCCTTGCGGGCATCGCGTCGAACATCACGTCGAAGATCAACTTCGCGATCAACAACGGCGACGCCTATATTCTTGCGACGCCCGAACTGAACACGAAGAGCGGTGGCGTCGCGACGTTTCTCGCCGGCGGCGAAGTACCGGTGCCGAAGGCCGGCGCGCTCGGCACAACGGATGTCGACTACAAACCGTACGGTATCAAGCTGAACATCAAGCCGGTGGTGGACGCGAACAACATCATTTCGGCGAGCCTCGAAACCGAAATCAGCCAGATCGACCCTTCGGTTTCGTACGGCGGTTTTCCGGGCTTCCTGACGCGCAAGACGACCTCCGATATCTCGCTGCGTGCCGGCGAAACACTCGCGATCTCCGGGCTCGTGAGCTCGGATGCACTCGACTCGACGAACGGCATGCCGTTTCTCGGCCAGTTGCCGATCATCGGCAGACTGTTCCGCTCAGACGCCTTCCGTTCGAAGAAGAGCGACCTGGTGATCTTCGTGACGCCGCTGATTTCCGATCCATCCCTGTCGCCGAATACGGACATGCTCGCGCGCGCGGATCGTTTCGATCAGCGCTTCCGCGATCGCTATGGCGATCCGAGCCCGCTTGCGCCCGTTCAGGCAGAAGGCGCGCCTCCAGCACCGCGACAACCGGTTGCGCCCACGCCCGCACTGCCGCCTGCGCCGGTGCGCAACGCGCCGCGGCAGGCTGCTGCGCCGCAGATTGTTTTGACGCCGGCGCCAGTGCCGAACCTTCCGCCCGCTTCGAACCCGATCGGACTCGCTGAAGCTATCCGCATGCTTGATGCGCCTCCGGTATCCCAGGGCGCTACGCGCTGATCACTTCACGGACAACGCACCTCATGATCCATCTTCACGTGCAGCCGCGTAACGCACCGGCACGGACATTTCAGACCGACAGCGGCTGCTCGATCGGCAAGGACCCGGCATGCGACATCGTTCTCAAGGGCATGCTGATCGGCAAGCTGCACGCACGCGTTATCAGGGAACACAACGCGTGGTACATCGAGGACCAGGGCGGCATTCTCGCGACGCTCGTCAATGGATCGCCCGTCACGCGTTACGGGCCGCTACTGGATACCGACCAGATCGAAATCGGCACGACAGTACTTCGAATCGTCGCGGCACCCGCTGCATCGCCGGCAGTTGCCGTGACGACGGTTGCCGCGCCCGCGCCCGAAGAAGCAACACCGCTGGCCTTCGTGGCGCGAGTGGAAAACACGGCGCCCGTACACGCTCTTCCTGTTCACGCCTCGCCGCCGACAACGCCTGCGAGCATCGAACGGCCAATACCCGTCAGCGAATCTGCCCGCCCCGCGTCGCTCGCTACCCAACCGCCTTCGCTGACAAAACCGTCGGAACCCCCACGCACGCAGTTTTCGCGTACGAAAAGATCCGCGGCGCCGGCACTCGAAGTTTCGCCGATCAACAGCCCGAACGGCATTGAACTGCGAAAGCGCGCGCATATGAAGGTCATCGCGACGCTCGATCTGCGTCGCCTTAACGTCTCGCGCATGGAAGACGACGAACTGCGCCGCACTGTCAACGCCACGCTCGACGACATCCTCGGCCACGATACCAGCCTGCGCTCGCCGGACATTCCGCTCGAGGTGTTGAAGAAAAGCGTGTTCGACGAAATCATCGGGCTTGGTCCGCTCGAAGAACTGCTTGCGGATGCAAGCGTGTCGGAAATCATGGTCAATTGTCATGACGAGGTATTCGTCGAACAACACGGGCGTCTCACGCGTTCCCCGGTTGTCTTCACCGACGATCGTGCGGTGATCGGTGCAATCGAGCGGATCGTCGCGCCGATCGGCCGGCGTATCGATGAAAGCTCGCCAATGGTCGATGCACGCCTGCCCGATGGGTCACGCGTGAATGCAGTCATTCCGCCGCTCTCACTCAAGGGCCCGAGCATCACGATCCGTAAATTCTCGAAGCGCAAGCTCACCGGCGAGGACCTGATCCAGTACGGCTCGATGTCGCCAGATATGCTGGAGTTTCTGCGAACCGCCGTCGAGCAGCGCGCGAACATCGTCATTTCCGGCGGCACGGGCTCCGGCAAAACGACGCTGCTCAACGTGCTATCGGGCTACATCCCTGACGACGAACGCATCGTGACCGTCGAAGACGCCGCCGAGCTGCAGCTCTCGCAGCCGAATCTCGTGTCGCTCGAAGCACGGCCCGCGAACATGGAAGGCAAAGGCGCGATCCCGATTCGCGATCTCGTGAAAAACTGCCTGCGGATGCGTCCCGACCGGATCGTGGTAGGCGAATGTCGCGGCGGCGAAGCGCTCGACATGCTGCAGGCGATGAACACGGGTCACGACGGCTCACTCACCACGACCCACGCGAACGCGCCGCGCGACTGCATCGCGCGCCTTGAGGTGATGACCCTGATGGCGGGCCTTGATCTGCCTGCGCAGGCGATCCGCGAACAGATCTGCTCGGCCGTCGACATCATCGTCCAGCAAAGCCGCTTTTCGTGCGGCTCGCGACGCGTCACGCACGTGACCGAAGTGAACGGCATGGAATCCGGCGTGATCCAGTTGCAGGACGTATTCATCTTCAAGGAAGAAGGCTTCGGTATCGATGGACGCATCCAGGGCGAGTTCGTTTCGACCGCCTATATTCCCGACTTCTATCAGGATCTGATCCGCCGCCGTATCCCCGTGAATACCGACATTTTCACGCGTACGGACTAGCCTCGCGACCATGACCCTCGCACTTATTCTCGCGCTCGTCTTCACCGGCATCCTGGCCGTGATCTGGCTGATCGCGCGCAGCGGAAAAACCGCGCTGGCCGCGCGCTCGCAACATATGGCAAGCGAACTGGAACAGCAGCTCGCCGATGCGTTCGTGTTCGTGAACCGGCAGAAAGTCGCGACGTGGACCATGATTGCAATGGTCGCGCTGCCTGTCGTGACGTTTCTGCTAAGCGGTAGTCTGCTGGTGGGCAGCGTCGCATTGCCGCTTGCGTTGACGCTCCCGAAAAAGGTCATGGCACGCATGCGCGCAAAGCGTATCGTCGCGCTCGAAAAGCAGTTGCCTGACGCACTCCTGATGCTTGCGGGCGCGTTGCGTGCTGGTGCAAGTTTTCCGGTCGCACTCGAAAGCGTGGTCCATGAATCGACGCCGCCCATCTCCGAGGAATTCGACCTGCTGATGCGCGAAATCCGTCTTGGCATCGATCTCGACGTGGCGATGCGCAACGTCGAAAAGCGCATCCCGATTCCCGACTTCATGATGGTGACGGCGGCCATCACGATCGCGCGAGAAGTGGGCGGCAATCTCGCCGAGGCGCTCGAATCGGTTGCGCGCACGCTGCGCGAAAAGCTGCAGATGGAAGGCAAGATCCGCGCACTGACTTCACAGGGGCGCATGCAGGGCATCGTCATGACGTGTCTTCCGCTGCTTCTGATGCTCGTGCTGCGCTTCATGGAGCCCACCGCGATGGCGCCGCTCTTTGGCGAGCCCGTCGGCTGGGCCACGCTCGGCGTGATCGCCGTGATGGAGTTTCTCGGCTACAAGTCCATTTCGGCCATCACCCGTATCGACGTCTAACCATGCTGCTCTTCATTGCATTTCTGGTCAGTTGCGGCGCGGTGATCGTCGCATTCCTCGCCTTTCGCTCCGTGTCGGGTCTCACCCAGGCAGTACCCGACGAAGACCGTACATGGCTTGATCCCTTGCCCAAACCGCTCCGGCTGTTGTGGCCCGTCGTCAATTTTGTCGACCATCACTTCGGCGCATTCTTTAGCGACCGGCACGTCGCAAGAATCGAAGCGCAACTGCGGATTTCATCGCTGCTGTTTCTGATGAGCGCGCGGCAGTTTCTTGCGTTGTCGCTGCTCTCCTCGGTACTCGCCACGCTGGCTGCGCTGCTGTTGATGCTGGCGCTGCACGCGTTTTCCGTCTGGGTTCTGGCTGGCGTCGTGGTGCTCGCCTTCTTCTACCCGCGTGTGTGGATCAAGGATCTGCGCAAACGCCGCGTCTCGCAGATCCTGCGACATCTGCCGATCTACCTGGACTTTCTGACGCTCGCCGTCGAAGCGGGCCTGAACGTCAATGGCGCGATCCAGAAGGCGGTCGAGAAAGGTCCCGATGGCCCGCTGCGTCGCGAATTCGAACACGTGCTGCGCGATCTCAAGTCCGGGCTGAGCCGTACCGAAGCGCTGCGGCGTTTCGAGGACCGGCAGCGCATCAAGGAAGTATCGAACCTGGTCGGCGCCATCGTGCAGGCCGAGCGCATGGGTTCCGGTCTCGCGAAAACATTGCGTTTCCAGTCTGAACAGCGCCGCTCGGAGCGCTTTCAGCGCGCGGAAAAGCAGGCAATGGAAGCGCCCGTGAAGCTGATATTTCCGCTGCTCTTCTTCATTTTTCCGGTCACGTTCATCGTGCTCGGATTTCCAATCGTCATGAAATTCGTACAGGCAGGCATGTTGTGAAGAAGGCTCAACTGACGAGGGCCGGTGTGGATATGGGCATCCGCGTATCGATCGCAGACACGCCGCTAGAGCGCATGCGCGGCCTGCTGGGCCGCGACGGTCTCGCGCGCGACGAAGCGTTGCTGCTGTGTCCGTGCCGCTCGGTGCACACGTTCGGCATGCGCTTCGCGATCGACGTGCTGTTTCTCGACCGCCACGGCCGGCTTGTGGCGCTCCACGCCGACACGCCGGCGCGGCGCCTGCTCTTTAATTTCCACGCGACGCAAACGCTTGAAATGCCGGCAGGCACCGCGCACGGACAAGCGATCAAAACCGGCGACGTGTTTGCTTTCGAGGCTCTCCTTTGAACCCGCTTTCCTTCCCGCCGCGCGCACGCGCGGCCCGCGTCCGCCTGATGCGCCATCAGCACGGCCAGTCGATGACCGAGTTTCTCGTCATCGCACCGTTGCTGCTGTTCTTTTGTCTCGCGACCGTGCAGTTCGCCCTGCTGTATCAGGCGAAGTCCACGCTCGATGCAGCGACGCTCGAAGCCGCCCGTGAAGGCGCCGTCACGCACGGGTCGATGACGGCGATGCAGGATGGCCTTGCGCGCGGCCTTGCGCCGCTTTACGCGCGCCACGCCAGCGCCGACGGCGCGCAGGCCGCGCTGCTGAACGCACAAACCGACGTCATGACGGCAAGCCACATCACGATCGTCAGTCCGACTGCCGACATGGTTAGCGATTTCGCGCCGGCGACCTCGTTTGCCACGCAAGGCACGGCCGTCGCCGAGATTCCGAACGACACGCTGATCTATCGCAATACCGTGACAGGTCCGCGCTCGGGCGTGAACATTCAGGACGCGAACCTGCTGAAGATCCGCGTCCATTATTGCTACGACATGTACGTACCGCTGGTGAACAAGGTCCTGTATTACGCGGCGAACGTGATCGGCAATATCGGCCCCGACGGCATCCTGCCGCGCGAACCGGCCGACGGCGGTGAAGACCCGTATGGCGATCCGCAACAGCCGGACACGTGGTGCAGGGTAAAGCTCGCGGACGGCATCGCGACGGGAAAATGGCCGCTGGCGCTGGAGTCCGAGGCGCTCGTGCGGATGCAGTCCAGCTATCGCCCCTCCGCTGCAAACGATGCGACCGCAGCACGCAGCGCACCCCGACCATGAAGACGCCGCGGTCGACGTGCAACAGCATGCGTCGTGTTCGAAGTGGGTTGCTCGTGTGGGTCGTACTCATTGCGGGCGCGACCGGCATGCCGCGTTCCGCGCAGGCTTCGGACGTGGTTGTGATCGCAGGCGGTTTGAGCCACAACGACGATCGCAGTCCTGACACAAGCCCGCTCGCTGTTGTCGTCGAGCCCGCGAACCGGCAGTTGCCCTCTGTCGCGGCGCGGGATTCGCGCATCATGGCGCTCGCGCCGCTGATCAACGAAGCGGCTTACACCACCGGCATCGATCCAGCGCTGCTGATGGCGGTGATCGACGTCGAATCCGGCGGTAACGCACAGGCGGTTTCGCCGAAAGGTGCAAGCGGATTGATGCAACTGATGCCTTCGACCGCCGCGCGACACGGCGTGCTGAACGTCTTCGATCCGAAGCAGAATATCGCCGCTGGAGCGCGCTATCTGGCCCAGCTATTGCGGCAGTTCGGCGATCTGCCGCTCGCGCTGGCAGCGTATAACGCGGGCGAAACCGCTGTGCGGAAATACGGTCGCCAGATTCCACCCTTCGCGGAAACGCTTGCCTATGTGCCGCGTGTCATCGACCGGTATCAGCGTTACCGGAGCGTCGAAGAACCGCAAGGCCGCTTTTTGCTGGTGCGGCGTGGCGGTGTCCAGCAGAGCGATTGACGCGAGAGATTTCAGGCACCGGTTTGCAAAACGGTAATGTCAAACGCGTGAGCGATCTGCACGGGGCAGATTCGCAAGCCACGTATCCATTCTTTCGACATCGTGCTCCACGCTCGCGAAGAGCACGGCTGCGCGCGCCGCGTCTCCTGCCGCGGCCGCGAATTCCATCTGCGACGTCTGCTCGACGAGTTTCCTGAAACCGATCAGTCGCGCGGAACCATTGATCCGGTGTGCGGCGCTTGCCGCCTCGCTCCACGAACCGGTATGCAACGCTTCGCGCAACGTCGCTAGCGTCGTGCAATTCGTGTCAGTCAGGATACGGACGAGTTCGCGAGCAACAGCGACGTCGCCAGCGGCCAGTTCGTGGACTTTCCTTGCGAGCGCGTGTCGATCCATGTCTTCACGCAATGCGGCAACGCCGGGCGAAATCGACCAGCTCGACGAGCGTCTTGACGCTGACTTTCTTCATGATGCGAACCTTGTGGCTACTGACTGTCTTGTTGCTGATGAACAGCACCTCGCCGATGGTTTTATTCGACAGACCTCTCGCGAGCATCCGCAGGATGGCGAGTTCCTTGTCGGATAGCAGCGCAAGCCTTTCTTCATCGGTCATCGTCTGGGTGCCTGTGCGTGCACCGGTATGATGCCGCGCGGGGAACGCGGTGTAGCCTCCGAGGACCGATTCGATATGACGTCCGATGCCGTTCAGGTCCAGCGATTTGCTGACGAAACCGCGTGCGCCGGCGCGCATCGCGCGCGGCGCGAATGTCTCGGGGTCCCCGGCGGACAGCACGAGCACACGAATCCCGGGACGAATGAGCTGCAGCCTCGAAACGACATCGAGGCCGCTGATGCGCGGAATGTCGAGATCGAGCACGACGAGATCGGGTGCGTGCCGCCGGACCATGTCGATGGCATCCTGTCCGTTGTCCGCTTCGAGCACTTCGGCGACGCCGGGAATTTGCAACGCATGAGTCTTGATCACGAACCGGAATGCAGGATGATCGTCGACGATCAGGATAGTAGCCAACCGTAATTCCCTCGATGAACGCGGCGTCGTTCGGCACCGATACAGCAAAACGTGAAGCCCGGAATGCGTCCGCTAAAAAAAGCCGTGAGATGGTACAGCAGCGGATTCATTTACCCTCCTGAAAAACCTGGCCTGCGCTGTCCGCGGTGCCTGGCATTCGGAGCGGCCGGGTGTTTGACAGACTCGGCATCGACCACGTCTTGCGCTTGCGCCGGCGACGCCGGTGCGCTGCTGTGTTGCGTCGAACACGCGAGCGTGGTCCTGGCCGACGTGCGCAACAGGTTCTCCGCAGTCGCCACGCGCGCCTCGGCCTCGCCGAAGCTGCGACGCCATGCATCATGACCCGCGTGCATCAACGCGACCTCCGCGCACGCGAGCGGCGCGGCGGCATCCGGACACGAGGCAAACGCCGGATCGCGCCGCACTACGTCGACGATCGCCCACAGATCCGGACGCACCGTCACGACGGTTCGCATCGCGGGTCGCCCGGCCGGCATCGCGGCGCCCCGCTCCATGCTCGCGTACAGGACGGCGGCGGCGCCGATCGTTTCCTCGACAAAACCCCATTGATCGCCCGCTTCGAACGCCTCACGGCCAGCTTCGATCCAGCATTGCGCCTTCGTGTGAAAGTAGTCGTCACCGACGATGCCGTCGAGCTTGTGCTGCACGCTGGCGAGCGCCGCACGACGATTCGTGACCGGCGCGTACGTATCGATCCACTGACGGTCAGGCGCGCCCGCGGCGGCATCCTGTGTCGCGCCGAAGCCAGTTTGCGTGATAGCGGAATCCTGAATGCCGAGTCGCGCCCGCGCGGCCGGATCAGCGCATCCAGCAAGCAGCCATGCGCACGCAAGCACCGTGAACGGGAGTTTCATGACGAACCGCAATGAGGGAGGTATTTGACGAAGAACCGCAGGAGGATAGATGGGAAGGTCCGCGCAAGGGTGCGGAATTTTCCGCACTCATCGGCGGATGTTTCCGCAAACGGCATTCGCCGGGCACGAAACCGTGCAAGTGGTGTCGCGGGTTTAAAGCGCCGGTCCAGATCCCGCCCTGGGCGATCCGTCGTCAAAACATGGCGCGCGAATGAACGTTGATGAACGTTGCGCCCGGACGGGCGCTCGCGGCCGTGCCGCCTGACGCGACGACACGGCGACGCGTGCCCGGTCAGGCGATAGCGCGTGCCGCGTTGCGGCCGCGCAGCCATTCGAGCGCGAGTAGCAGACAGGTCGAGAAAATGATGAGGATCGTCGCGAGCGCGGCGATCGTCGGGCTGATGTTTTCGCGGATGCCGGTGAACATCTGACGCGGCAGCGTGGTCTGGTCCGCGCCCGCGAGGAACAGCGTGACAACCACTTCATCGAACGATGTCGCGAAGGCGAACAGCGCGCCCGAGATCACGCCCGGTGCGATGACGGGCAACGTGATGCGGAAGAACGTCCTCACCGGATTCGCGCCCAGCGACAGGCTCGCGCGCACGAGGTTGTAGTTGAAACCCTGCAACGTGGCGACTACCGTCGTCACGACGAACGGCACGCCGAGCGAAGCGTGCGCCATGATCAGCCCGATATACGTGTTCGCGAGCCCGAGCGGCGCGAAGAACAGGTACATGCCGACGCCGACCACCACGACCGGCACGATCATCGGCGAAATCAGGATCGCCATCAGCAGCGCCTTGCCGCGGAAGTTGGCCTTCGTGAGGCCAATCGCGGCGACGGTGCCGAGGACCGTCGCGAGAACCGTGGCCGAGGGCGCGACGATAAAGCTGTTTTTCGCCGCCATGCGCCATTCGTCGGAGGCGATCAGGTTCTGGTACCAGCGCAGCGACCAGCCCGGAATCGGATACACGAGGAACGTGCTCGACGAGAACGACAGCGGCACGATGGCCAGCACGGGCATGATCAGATACAGCAGCGTCAGCACGGCGAGGCCGCGCAGCGTGAAGTACCACATGCGCTCGACCAGCGACGTATGGGGCGCAAAGAGCGGTTTCGCGAGTTTCATCATGAGTCTCCGTGAACGCTCAACCGAGGCTCAACGAGGAACGCGTGAGGCGTCCGTAGATCACGTACAGCACGAGCGTCGCGGCGAGCAGCAGGCCGCCGAGCGCACACGCCATGCCCCAGTTGATCGTCACGTTCGTGAAGTACGCGACGTAGTAGCTGACCATCTGGTCGTTCGGGCCGCCGAGCAGCGCGGGTGTGATGTAGTAGCCGATCGCGAGAATGAACACGAGCAGCGCGCCCGCGCCGACGCCCGGATACGTCTGCGGCACGTACACGCGCCAGAACGCGGCGAACGGATGACTGCCGAGCGAAATCGCCGCGCGCTGGTACGTCGGCGGAATCGACTTCATCACGCTGTAAAGCGGCAGGATCATGAACGGCAGCAGGATGTGCGTCATCGAAATATAGACGCCGGTGCGGTTGAACAGCAGCGCGAGCGGCGCATGGATCAGGCCGGTGCCGAGGAGCGCCTTGTTCATCAGCCCCTCGCTTTGCAGGATCACGATCCATGCGGCTACGCGCACGAGGATCGAGGTCCAGAACGGGATCAGCACGAGGATCATCACGAGATTCGCGCGACGTTCGGAAAGCGTGGAAATCCAGTACGCCAGCGGATAGCCGAGCAGCAACGTGAAAATCGTGACGGCCGCGCCGATCACGAACGTGCGGCTGAATACGGCAAGGTAGATCTGCTGGTCAGGATCGGTCTGCTCGATGTGACCGAACGCATCCTGTTTATGGTCGAGAGAGGCCAGCACGTAAAACGGCGAATACTGGCCGCCGTTTTTGGCGATCGCCTGCCAGTACGCAACATCGTTCCAGCGTGCGTCGATCTCGACGAGTTTCGCGTGAACCTGCGCGGGTGCGAGCGCGTGGCCGGCGTCATCGTTGAGCGGCATCGCGCGTGCGGTCTTCGCGACCATCGAGCGATAGCCGGGAATTTCCGTGTTCAGACGGCGTGCGAGCGCGCCCATCGATTCGCCGTCCGCGACCACGGTGAGGTCGGTGGCGAGTGCGGCGTACGCGGCGTCCGGCGGCACCGACTTGCGGTCCCAGTCATGAAGCACGCTCACGGTGTGCGGCAGTGCGGTGGCGATTTCCGGATTCTGTACCGCGCGTGTCAGCAACGCGCCAATTGGCACGACGAAAATCAGCAACAGGAAAATAGCCAGCGGCGCGATCAGCAACAACGCCATTGCGCGCTTTTTCGCTTCCGCGGCTCTCAGCTCGCGCTTCAGCCGGTTCGACGATTCCGGCGTGGAATCGGCGGTGATCGTCATGGTGGTCACACCTGTCTCCATGCAAGTTTTTATTGCTGTATTGTCCGCGTCGCTTCGAAAGGCGCGTCATGCTGCCTCACACAACATCACGACCCCGCGATCCATCTTTCGATGCGGCTCCGCTTCGCATGGCGAAGCGGAGCCATCGCGGCTTTACCGCACCGCTACCACTACCCGCTTACTTCGCGGCCCACGAAGCGAAGCGTTGCTCCAGTTCGTCACCGTGGTCGGTCCAGAAACCCGCATCCTGCAGCACGGCGTTCTTGCCGTTAGCCGGCGAGTTCGGCAGATTCGCGAGCGTCTTCGCGTCGAGCGCCTTGATCGCGGCGTCGTTCACCGGGCCGTACGCGATGTGCTTCGCGTATTCCTGCTGCGGCTTCGACGACACCGTGTACGCGATGTACTTCTCGGCCAGATCCCTGTTCGGCGAGCCCTTCGGAATCGCCCAGTAGTCGAGGTCATAGATGCTGCCGTTCCACACGACCTTCAGGTTCTTGCCTTCGCGCTGCGCGGCGTCGATCCGGCCGTTGTAGGCTGTCGTCATCACCACGTCGCCGGCGACGAGGAACTGCGGCGGCTGTGCGCCCGCTTCCCACCACTGGATGTTCGGCTTCAGCTCGTCGAGCTTCTTGAACGCGCGGTCCTGGCCCGCCTTCGTGGCGAGCACCTTGTAGACGTCCTTCGGCGCGACGCCGTCAGCCATCAGCGCGAATTCGAGGTTGTAACGTGCGCCCTTGCGCATGCCGCGCTTGCCCGGGAATTTCTGCACGTTCCAGAAATCCGCCCAGCTGGCCGGGGCGGTCTTCAGCTTGTCGGCGTTGTAGGCCATCGCCGTCGACCACACGAAAAAGCCCACGCCGCACGTTTGCGGCGATTCCGGCACGAGGTCCGACTTCTTCGCGATCTTCGACCAGTCGAGCTTTTCGTACATGCCTTCGTCGCAGGCACGGCCGAGGTCGCCCGATTCCACTTCGACGACGTCCCAGTTCACGTGCTTCGCCTCGACCATCGCCTTCACCTTGGCCTGCTCGCCGTTGTACTCGACGGCCGTGACCTTCGTGCCGGTGGACGCTTCGAACGGCTCGTTGAACGCGACTTTCTGCGCGTCGCCGTTGGCACCGCCGAAGTTGACGACCGTCAGCTCAGCAGCCATGGCCTGCGCGGAACCGAGTGCCAGTGCAAACGCACCGGCGGCGACAGCACAGCGTGATTTCCCGAACTTCAACATGATGTGTCCTCTCTCTTCTGGTGGTCTGTCAGGGTTGTTGTCGTACTCAGGCGAACACGCGCAGATGCTCCGGCGCGAATTCAAGTGCGACCGGGGAACCGGGCGCGAAGGTGTCGAGCATTTCAGTGCCGAGCGGCACCTTGACGAAACACTCGTCCTGTTGAGGCAACCCGCACCGCATGCGCACGTGGTCGCCAAAATAGATGAGGCCGCGCGCTTCGCCCGCGAGCGCGTTCGAACCGTTGCGCCCGGCGCCGCCCGCGAGCTTCATGCGTTCGGGGCGAATGCAGGCGACTGCCGGCGTACCCGCTTTCGCGCCGCCGATATTGCGGCCCTTGAGGCGCGTGCCGTCGGCAAGATGGAAATCGCAGAACTCGCCGTCGACGTTCGCAATGGTGCCGCGCAGCTTGTTCGAATCGCCGATGAAGTTCGCGACGAACTCGTTGCACGGCGATTCATACAGACGATCGACGGTATCGAGCTGCTGCACGATGCCCTTGTCGAACACCGCGACGCGATCGGACATCGTCAGCGCTTCGCCCTGATCGTGCGTCACGTAGACGAACGTCACGCCGAGCTTTTCGTGCAGCGATTTGAGTTCGTACTGCATGTGTTCGCGCAGCTGCTTGTCGAGCGCGCCGAGCGGCTCGTCCATCAGCACGAGCTTCGGTTCGAATACGAGCGCGCGCGCCAGCGCGATCCGCTGCTGCTGGCCGCCCGACAGCTGTGCCGGATAGCGCTTCGCGAAGCTGTCCATGCGGACCATCTTCAGTGCGTTGTCGACCTTGTGGGCGCGTTCTTCAGCGGAGAGCCTGCGCACCGTCAGCGGATACGCGACGTTCTGCTCGACCGTCAGATGCGGGAACAGCGCGTAGTTCTGAAACACCATGCCGATGTTGCGCTTGTGCGGCGGCACGGTATTGAGCAGCGTGCCGTCGAGCCAGATCTCGCCGCCGGTCGGAAATTCGAAACCGGCAAGCATCATCAGGCAGGTGGTCTTGCCGGAACCGGATGGCCCGAGCAGCGTCAGGAATTCGCCATGGTAAATGTCGAGGTCGAGCTGTTTGACGACGAGCGTCTCACCGTCGTACGTCTTGCGCACGCCTCTAAAGCTGACGATCACTTCTTCGGTTTTCATCGTCTACGTCTCCTTCTCCATCCACGCTGGTTCCCCCGAAAGGGGCCATCGCATTGAATCGCGTGATCCACTATAGCCGGTTCCGGTTCTACAATATGGAACCATTTCATTATTCCGGATAGAACCACTTGGACACCGTCATTCTGTCGGACTGGCTTGCCGCGCGGCTCGACCGGGCGGCTGCCGAACCCGTCTACCGGCAGGTCCTGCGGCTGATGCAGCAGGCCATCCTGACCGCGCAGTTCCCGCCGGGCGCCAAGCTGCCGAGTTCGCGCACGCTCGCGGGCGAGCTCGGCATCGCGCGCAATACGGTGCTGCACGTGTATGACCAGCTGACCGCCGAGGGCTACGTCATCTCGACGACCGGAAGCGGCACCTATGTCGCCGATACGCGGCCCGACAGCGCCGCGTTCAGCGCGCGGCGCACGACACCCGGGGTTGCCGGTGCGCCCGGCAAGGCCGGTGCGACGGCGACTGCCGCGACCGACGCAGGCGACACCGCAGCATCGCGCACGGCATGCGAGCAGCGCGGCCTTTCCTCGCGCGGCAGCCGGCTGATCGACAAGGCGGGCGTGTCGCTCAAGCAATGGGGCGCGTTCATGCCCGGCGTACCGGACGTCGCCGAGTTTCCGGCGCGCACGTGGAGCCGCCTGCAGGCGCGTCTGTGGAAAGAGGCGAATCCCGATCTGCTGACGTATGCGCCAGGCGGCGGCTACCGTCCGCTGCGCCGTGCGCTGTCGGACTATCTGCGGGTTGCGCGTTCGGTGAACTGCACGCCAGACCAGATCATCATCACTACGGGTATTCACCAGTCGATCGATCTCGCGGTGCGTCTCCTGACCGACGTCGGCGATCGCGCGTGGGTTGAGGAGCCGTGTTACTGGGGAGCGCGCAGCGTGCTGGAATCGTCGGGGCTCACGCTCTCGCCCGTGCCGGTCGACGACGAAGGTCTGAACCCGCGCGAACAGGATCTGCGCGATCCGCCACGCCTTGCGCTCGTCACGCCGTCGCACCAGTATCCGCTCGGGATGGTGATGAGCCTCGCGCGCCGCCGCACGCTGCTCGAATACGCGCGGCAGCACGGCGTGTGGATCATCGAGGACGACTACGACAGCGAGTTCCGCTACGGCAGCCGGCCGCTCGCCTCGCTTCAGGGGCTCGACGAGGCGGGTCAGGTGATCTACGTCGGCAGTCTCGGCAAGATGCTGTTTCCGGGTCTGCGGATCGGCTACATGATCGCGCCTGAGCATCTCGTCGATACGTTCCGCACGGGTGTCGCGGAGCTGTATCGCGAGGGACAGCTGATGCAGCAGGCGGTGTTGACCGAGTTCATCATGGACGGCTACCTGACCTCGCACGTGCGGCGCATGCGGGCGCTCTACGGCGAGCGGCGGCAAATCCTGATCGATGCGATCACCACGCATTTCGGCGACACGCTGCCCGTCATGGGCGACGAAGCGGGCCTGCACCTCGTGCTCGGGCTGCCGGACCACGCGAACGACCGCGAAGTGGTCGCCACCGCGTACGACGCCGGCGTGATCGTGCGTCCGCTCACGGCGTACTACAGCGGTGAAGGCGCGGTGCGGCGCGGGTTGCTGCTCGGTTACGCATGCGTGCCGAACGAAAAGATCGGTCCGGCGTTCGCCACGCTCGCGCGCGTCATCGAGCAGACGGCGTTGCGCAAGCCCACGCGCGCCGCCTGATTCCGGCGCGCGCCGGCGCCGCGAAACCGGCCGCGAAAACAGACGGCGAAACCAGCGTCTATTTCAGGCCGAAATCGACGCGCGACGCCGTGCCCTTGTCCTTGATGCCTTCGGCGGTCAGCTTCGGCGCGACGATGAAGACCCGGCTGCTGTCCACCTTCCCGTCGAAGTACTGCTGCACCGCCTGCGCCCGCCGCTGCGCGAGATTGCGCAGCGCTGCGTCGTCGATCGGCGCGTGTTCGGCGATCGCGTTCTTCATGTCGTCGTCGGGCATCGACTTCGTCAGGCCGATGAAGTTGCGCGGCTTCTTGAAGTCCGCATCCTTGTACGCTTTGGTCAGGTACTTGTCGTACTCTTTCGGGTCGACCGTGATCGTCGACGTATCGACGCTCTCACCGTTGCCCACCGTGTCCTTGATTTTCTGCGCCTTCACCAGCCGGTCGACGTACAGCGTGCGCAACGCGGGCACGTCCGTCGCGGGATCGACGCGCCCGATCAGGTCGATGCGGATCGAAGGCTTGTCTACAAGCGCTTTTGCGATCGTGTCGAGCTTCGCCGTGGACGCGTCCGTGAGTTTCGCCGAGCCCGGATCGAATTCGACGTAACCCAGTTCCTCGCTATTCCCGCCGAACGCATTCGCAAGCAGCGAGAACGGCGCGGTCACGGCCTTCTCGACGAGGTTCACGATCGCGCTCCAGATCAGGCTGCCGATGCTGAACTGCGGATTCGCGAGCGACCCGGACACCGGAATGTTCACGTCGATCTCGCCGCGCCGGTTTTTCAGCAGCGAGATCGCGAGGCGCACGGGCAGCTTCGTCGCGGTGTCGTTGTCGACGTGATCGCCAAACGTGAGCTGATCGATGAACAGATGATTGTTCGCGGTCAGCTGGTCGTTGTCGAGCTTGTAATGCAGATCGACGTTGAGTTTGCCCTTCGTGATCGGATAGCCGGCGTACTTCGTCGAATAAGGCGTGAGGTTCGTCAGCTCGACGTCGTGCGCGCTCGCCGTCAGGTCGAGCGCGGGCTTCGGGATCAGCGGATTGACCGTGCCGCGAATCGAAAGCGGTCCGTTCGCCGCGAGCTTCGCGGCGACATCGACCGGCGCGGGCGTAGTCGACTGCGTGCCGAATGCGCCGATCGTCCCCTGTATCGCGACGAGATTCGCCGTGAAATTCGGTTTGATGAAGTTGTCGGTGTACGTCACGCGGCCGTTTTGCAGCACGAGCTGGCCGAAGCGCAATTTCACCGGGCTCGCGGGTGCGGTGGCCGCGGTAACGGTCGCGGACGTCGAAGCAGGTGCGGGCGCTGAAGCCATCGCGGCCTCGGATGCCGATTGCGGCGTCAGCGGAATCGGCTCGCGGCCGCTCTTGTCGCGCGTCAGCGATTTCGCGGCGCCCGACTGCTGCGCGACCACGTCTTTCAGGTTCAGCCTGCCTTGCGCATCGAGCAGCACGCGGCCGTAGAAGCCGTTGAACGTCACCTTGCCGGCATCGACATCGGTGCCACGCGCGCCGTAGTTCGCCTTCAGTTTCGTGAGCGCCAGCGAGCGCCAGCCCGCGAACGGGTCGGACGTCGCCTTGTCGAGCATCCGCACGTCGACGAGCGCCACATCCCCCTTGTATGAAGCGCTCAGCGCCTTGTCCGTCTTGCCGGACTGGCTCAGCGCCAGGTCGCCCGATGCGTTCAGCAGCGCGCTCGCAATCGTCGCGTTCAGCTTGTTGCCGAAATACGGTTCAAAGGCCGCGGCGTCGAGCCGGCTGGCGTTCACCTTCAGTGCCAGCTTGAGCGGCGTCGCGGTGATGTCGCCATTCACGCCCAATGTGCCTTTGCGATTGAGCGTGGCCTGCAGGTCGACGGGTAGCGGTTTCGAGAGATCGTCGCTGATCTGCCGCACTTTCAGCTGCAACGGCGCGACGTTGAGTTTGACGGGGTGCTCAGTCGAGTTGTCGGTGAAACTGGCCGCGCTGTCCTTCACGTTCAGTTCGCCGATCTGATAATGCCAGGCCGGCCCCTGTTCCTGCACCTTCTGAACCTTGCGCACTGCCGTGTGTTCAGCGAGCGTCTCGTGCGGACCGGCGAGCGCGGCAAGATCGATGCTGCCGTCCTTCAGGCGCTGCGCCGTGATGTTCAGGCCGGTCAGATCGACGCCGGTGATCTCGGCTGTACGGCCGGACACGTCGACTGCCTTCACCAGCACATGCCCCTGCGCCAGCGCCACAACCGGCTCCTTCGTACCCTGCGCCACGAGCTTCAGCGACTGCAGGTCCAGTTCGGATTCGCCGACCTGCACGACCGCCGGCGACTTCTCCCAGTTCGCACTGACGTTCGCGTTCAGGCTGAGCGTGCCGTCGACGACCTGTGCGGCCGTCACGCCATTGATATAAGGCTGAAGCAGCGGCAGATGCGCCGACTTGAGATTGATCTTCGAATCGGTGGTTTTCGCGGCAAGACCGAACGTGCCGGCCGCATCCAGCGAACCACCATCGACGAATGTCGTTTCGAACGTGTATTTCGCGGGCGGCTTGCCGAGCGTCGTGAAATCGGCGAGCGAAACGTGGATGCCCTTGAACGCCAGCGAGACAGGTTTGGGCACGCCCTGATCCAGCAACTGCACCTCGCCGTCGTTCAGTGCAAATGTCTTGATCGACAGATCGAGCGGAGACGCGGCCTTTTTCTGCGCGGGCGCGGTTGCTGCACCCGACGCAGCGGACGCAGCGGAAGGTGCGCTGGCCGGCGCCTGCTTTTGCGCCGATGCCTCGCCGGGCGCCGCCGTGAACATCTTCTGCACGCTCAACACGCCGGACTGATCGCGCGACAGATGCACGTTCGGCCCGTCGAGCCGGATGTCGTCGAAGCGGAACACGCTCTTCAGCGGCTCCAGCGAGGCCGCGGCGACATGCAGCGCGCGCGCCTTGAAGAACGGTGCCTTGTTTGCGTCGACGACGTCGATATCGGTGAGATCGGCGGTGCCGGTGATGCTCAACGTGGGTGTATCGTTGGACATCACGAAATGCAGTTTCAGGTCGCTCGACAGCTTGCCGGCCTGCACGGTCACCGGCAGCTTCGCCGGCACGTAGGACAGGATGCGCGGCACGTCGAGGCCGTCGAAGCGCAGCGCCACTTCCGATTCACGCGATGCCGCGAACGGCTTGGTGCGGCCGTCGATGGCGAGCGGAGAGCCGTCGATGCGCGCGCGCAGCATCGGCTCGACGAAGATGTCGGTCTTCGACGGCAACGTCGCGATAAACGGAATGCCGATCGACACGCGGTCGACCAGATGCTGCACACCGAGCAGTTTGTCGTCGAACTCGATGCTGCCGTTCTCGACGCGGATATTCGATACCGAGAAGAGCGTCGGCTTGCTGTTCGGCTTCGACGGCTGCTTCGCGAATTTCTCGATCAGATCGGTAAAGTTGAACCGTTGCGCGTCATAGCGAATGATATGAAAGCGCGGCGAATCGACCTTTACTTCGTCGATAACCGGCGCGCCGCGAAAGATCGATGACCACGACGGCTGCACGATCAGACGCTCGATATCGATGAAATTGCCCGCGCCGCCACGCTCGCCGATATGCACGCGATCGGCTTCGAAATTGAGCGTGTACGGATTAAGCGCGATGCGGCCAATGGTCGACGGCCGGTCGAGTTGCCTGCTCAGCTGCTGCCCGGCGATATGCCGGATCAGCGGCGGCGCGGCAAAAAAACCGGCCAGACCGAACAGCACCAGAAAGATCAGCAGGCCAATGACGACCCGCCGGGCGCGGCGTCCGTTCGCGACGTCGCGAACGGCCTTCAGGGAAGATGCGAGGGATGCTTTGTTGAGGCTTGCCATGCTCGGTCGCAGGTGATGCGGCGGCGGCCCACCGCGATGACGAAAATCAGACTGCGGAAAGTATATGTCCTCGATCCGACATACGGAACAAACCTCGCGAAACGTTTAACACCCGCACGCGGCCTGTTGACATGACGTATTCAATACGCATCAGGTGCGGCCGGTATGGATTCCGGCCGACACCGTTGTTTCCGCCACCTCCAGCACAGCCGGCACTGCAGGCAAACGCGCTTATTGCCGCACGACTTCTGGCGGTTGCCACGAACCGTCGCTGGCCTGCGGTTTCGGCGCATACAGGCGCATGACGAGCTGAAAATCGCCGCGCGGCACCGGCAGCCAGTTCACGGCCCTCACGCGGACTGCCGAAACCGTCACATCCAGCGAGCCGTCGCGATTCCGCTTCGCGCCGTTGCGATCGCCGACCGACACGCGCGGCGGCTTCGTTTCGCCGAGTGCGCCATCTTTCGTGTAGGCCGTGACCGACCAGAAACCGCGTACCGGCGGCACCTGGTTCGGCGCGAAGTGGATCACATAACGGTTCGCGCCGTTCAGCGCCTGACCGTCACTGTCCTGCGCGACGGTGGCGCGGATTTCATCGTCCTTCGTGCCGATGCCCGGCTGCGTGTACGCCGCGTAGGCGCGCAACGCGTAATCCGGACCATAGTTGCCGACGCCGTCGCCAAACCAGCGCCAGCCGTTGGCGGTCAGCACATTCGTCGGCGCGCTTGCCACGCGATCGCGCCCGTCCGCGAGACCGGCGGCAATGGCGTCGCTGGCGCGGGTGGGCAACTGGACCGGCGCGCCCGGCGTCACACCAAGATCGGCGAGCTTTTTCAGCGCGTCGGGATCGTCGGGCGCGGGAGGATTGTCCGCCAGCGCCTGCGCGAGCCGGTCAAAGAAGCCCGTGGCGTCGAGCGCGGCGACCTTTGCGGGCGACCCGCTCGCCACGCTCGTCTCGGGTGGCATCGTGCGCGTCACGACCGTGGCCGCGCGCGTTTCGCCGTTAAAGACGCTGAGCGGCGCCACCCGGATGCCGCGCTGAAGCTTGCGCACCGCCGTGATGTCACGCGAGCCGTTCGTCTGGATGCGCGCGCTGAACCACACGTAGCGCGTCGAAACCTCGACGCGTTTCGCGCCGGCCGGCAGATCGCCCTGCCAGCCTTTCTGCACGAACGCGATGGTCTGCGTCCTGATGCCCGCCGCGCGAGCGCCCGCTGGTGCGCGGAGCAAGGCGGTCGACCAGACCACGTTCGTCCACATGTCGAGCGCGCGGGCGTCGAGATAGCGGCCGTGCGGGTCGGGCAGCACGACAATGACAGGTTCTTCGCTGACGTCGAGCCAGCCGGTCGAATCGAGCGTATCGAGACTCGGCGTGGTCGGACGGCCCGCGCCGACAGGCGGCAAAGCCTGCGCGTGGCGCAGCGTGTTGACGGGCGCCTGGCCCGGATCGGTGCCCGTGGCCGCCTCGCGCGCGACATCCATCAGCACGAGCGGATAGCCGAATACATAGGAATCCGCGACTTCGTCCTTGATCCAGCCGGTGGATTTCGGCGAGGACACCGGCGTTGCAGCGCAACCGGCGAGGAACGCAAGGCCTGCAAGCGACGCGCAGGTCCACTGAAAAGAAAACAGTTCTCGTCGATTTTTTATCATTCGTTGATCTTGCGGAACAGACGGTCCATTGGGTGCCGACGATCATGCGACCCTGCTCTCAGGCACCCCCCGGGTCACCTGTGAAGCCGCGCGAATCTGATCCCGACAACGGGTTGTATCGTATCCTTGACAGCCAGGCAAGCGCAAAGGCGCGCAGTGACGCGTCCCGTGCACGCCAGTCCGGTTTTCGCACCCGGTCAGGCGCCCTTTCGATCATTCAAAAAACATCACCATCCGCCCGGAGCGCCGCATGTACATCCCCGCCCATTTCGAAGAAAACCGCCCCGAGGTGCTGCATGGCCTGATCGAACGGCATCCGCTGGGCGCGCTTGTCACGAACGGTCCGGACGGGCTCGACGCCAACCACGTGCCGTTCGAGTTCGATCCCGCGCGCGGGCCGCTCGGGACGTTGCGCGCGCACGTGGCGCGCGCGAATCCGGTATGGCGCGAAGCGGCGGACCGGCCCGACGCACTGGTCATCTTCCAGGGCGCGACGGCGTACATCTCGCCTACGTGGTATCCGGGCAAGCATGAGACGCACCGTCAGGTGCCGACGTGGAACTACATGGTGGTGCATGCGCATGGCCGGATTGTCGTACGCGACGATGAAACTTTCGTGCGCGGCCTCGTTGCAAGGCTCACGCGCAAGATGGAAGCCGGCGAGGCGAAGCCGTGGAAAATGGGCGACGCGCCGCCGGACTTCATCGCGCAGATGGTCGGCGCGATTGTCGGCATCGAAATCGAGGTCACGAAGCTCACCGGCAAGTGGAAACTGGGCCAGAACAAGGAATCCGTCGATCGCGTGGGCGCCGCCGATGCGCTGCGCGCACATGGCAGCGACGCGCAGCGGGACGTGGCCGACGCGATGCTGAACGCGCCACCCGCGATCTGATTTTCCCGGGCCGGAACCGGGCGAAAGCCCCGGCCGGCGCCCGCGAGACGCCCAGCCAGCGCGCAGGCGCTTCGCAGCGGGCTTCGTGCCGGTGTGGCAGGATGGGCGCAATCTGTCCTTGACCTTCCCATCATGGGAATGTCGATACTGGATTGATCGGGCAGCAACCTTGCGCCCATCGAACCCGGACTCAACCATGACCGACCTTTCCACTCCAGAGCGCATCGCGCCTGCCAGCATCGAGCTCGACATCGGCGGGATGACGTGTGCATCGTGCGCGAACCGCGTCGAGAAAGCGCTCGCGAAGGTGCCTGGCGTACACCGCGCATCCGTCAACCTGGCGACCGAAAAAGCCACCATCGAAGCCGGCCCGGCCGTCGCTGCCGAAGCGCTCGTCGCCGCCGTGACCAAAGCGGGCTACGAAGCGACGCCGGTTATCGAAGAAACCGCCGCCGGTTCCAGTCCGGCCAGCAGTTCAACCAGGCGCAGTCGTGATGCAACGCATCGCGAGTTGTACGCCGTGCTGTTTTCCGCGCTGCTGACCTTGCCGCTCGTCGCGCCGATGGTCGGCGAATGGTTCGGCGCGCACGCGATGCTGCCCGCCGCGCTGCAACTGGCGCTTGCGAGCGTCGTGCAATTTGTGGTCGGCGCGCGTTTCTACCGCGCCGCGTACCGGGCGGTGCGCGCCGGCGCCGGCAACATGGACCTGCTGGTCGCGCTCGGCACGTCGGCGGCCTGGGGGATCAGCGTCTATCAGCTGATGACGAACAGTGGCGACGCCGCGCATCTGTATTTCGAGGCGTCGGCCGTGGTGATCACGCTGGTCCGCTTCGGCAAGTGGCTCGAAGCTCGCGCCAAACGCCAGACCACCGACGCCATCCGCGCGCTGAACGCGCTGCGCCCCGACCGGGCGCGGGTTCGCGTCGGCGCCGAGGAGCGCGAAGTGCCGCTCGCGCTGGTGCGGGTCGGCACCGTCGTCATCGTGCGGCCGGGCGAGCGTGTGCCGGTCGACGGCGCGGTGCTCGAAGGCCGCACGCATATCGACGAATCGCTGATTACCGGCGAAAGCCTGCCGGTCGCGAAGCAGCGCGACGACACGGTCACCGCCGGCTCGATCAACGGCGAAGGCGCGATCGCCGTCATGACGGGCGCGATCGGCGCGGAAACCACGCTCGCCCGGATCATCCGTCTCGTCGAATCGGCGCAGGCGGAGAAGGCGCCGATCCAGCGGCTCGTCGATCGCGTGAGCGCGATTTTCGTGCCGGTGATCCTCGTGATCGGCGTGCTCACGGCCGGCGGCTGGCTGCTCGCGGGCGCGAGCTTCGAAACCGCGGTCCTGAACGCCGTCGCCGTGCTGGTGATCGCGTGCCCGTGCGCGCTCGGGCTCGCGACGCCCGCCGCGATCATGGCCGGCACCGGCGTCGCCGCGCGTCAGGGCGTGCTGATCAAGGACGCCGAAGCGCTCGAAACGGCGCATCGCGTGAACATCGTCGCGTTCGACAAGACCGGCACATTGACCGTCGGCCAGCCCTCGGTGAGCGCGTTCGAAGCGATCGACCTCCCGCACGACGAGGCGCTCGCGCTCGCCGCCGCCGTGCAGCGTCACAGCGACCATCCGCTCGCGCGGGCCGTCATGAACGCATATGGACAACGGCCGGCAGACGCGCGGGAAGTGGCATCCAGCGGCGCCCGTGCCGTGCCGGGCCGCGGCGTCGAAGCTGAAGTCGACGGTCGCAGGCTTGCGATCGGCAGCGCCCGCTGGCTCACGGAACTCGCCATCGCCGTGCCGGACGCGTTCACGCAGCGCGCGCGGCAACTGGAAGCCGAAGGCAACACGGTGTCCTGGCTGATGAGCGTCGACGCGCCTGCCACGGCGCTCGCCCTGATCGCATTCGGCGACACGGTGAAGCCCACTGCGAAGGAAGCCATCGCGCGCCTCAGGCAGATGGGCATCCGCAGCGTGCTCGTGACGGGCGACAACCGCGGCAGCGCGGCCAGCGTCGCCACCGCGCTCGGCATCGACGAATTTCATGCCGAGGTCCTGCCGGATGACAAGGCCCGCGTGATCCGCGATCTCAAGATCCGCACGACCGGTATCGTCGCGATGGCGGGCGACGGCATCAACGACGCGCCCGCGCTCGCCGCCGCTGACATCGGCATCGCCATGGCGACGGGCACCGATATCGCGATGCAGGCGGCCGGCATCACGCTGATGCGCGGCGATCCGGCACTGGTGGCCGCCGCGATCGATATTTCGCGCCGCACGTGGCGCAAGATCCAGCAAAACCTGTTCTGGGCGTTCTTCTACAACCTGATTGGCATTCCGCTGGCGGCGTTCGGCCTGCTCAATCCGATGCTGGCGGGCGCGGCGATGGCGTTTTCGAGTGTCAGCGTCGTGACGAACGCGCTCCTGCTGCGCACCTGGCGCAGCAAAAGCTGAAAGAATCGCGCGCCGGGAACGCCGTTTATTACAGGAAGCTAAAGAATTCCGGTCGACGGCCGATAAGCGGGGATAGTTGTAATGCCGTCGTGCGCGTCGCGCAGCTAACGGCACCCTGTCCTCCTAACGCCTACCATCCATGGATATTCTCTCTCTTCGTCGCGCAAGCGTCGGCGCCAGGCTTGCCATGCTCTCGTGTGCGCTCGTGGCACTTATTTTCGCGGCGTTCACGTGGGCCCTCACCCGTTCGGCCGGCAACCAGATCAGCGAACAGGTGGTTGCCCGGATCGGCGAAAAAGACCGTTCGGTCGCCTCGATGATCGCGCTCTTCGACAGCAGTCTCGATGCCGAGGTCGGCCGCTCGATGAACCTCTTCGCCAGTTTCCTGCCCACAGACTATTCGGTCGACGAGACGCAGAAGGTGGACATCAACGGCGTCGCCACGCCGACCATGAAAGCCGGCGACAAGCCGCTCAACCTCGATTTTTCGATTCCCGACCAGTTTCTGGCGCGCAGCGGCGCCATCGCGTCCGTGTTCGCGCGCACCGGCGACGACTTCGTGCGCGTCACGACCTCGCTGAAAAAGCAGGACGGCTCGCGCGCCATCGGCACGCTGCTCGATCGCAAGGGCCCAGCGTACGCGGTGGTGCTGGCTGGCAAGACGTACACCGGGCTTGCCCCGCTGTTTGGCAAACGTTACATCACGCAGTACCGGCCCGTCACCGACCCCAGCGGCCGCGTGATCGGCGCGCTGTTCGTCGGCGTCGACGTGGAGCCGCAGATCAGGTCGATCGAGGATGGCATCCGTCAGCTGAAGATCGGCGACAGCGGTTACTACTTCGTGCTGAACACGTCGAACGGGCCGGATCGCGGCAAGTTCGTCGTCCATCCTGCCGCCGCCGGCCACGCCGCCGACGACGCCAACGCACCGTATAAACAGATGCTCGAGGCGAAGGAAGGCCAGCTTGCGTACACGTCCGCGGATACGACGCTCGGCGAAAAGAATGCGCGCGAAAAGTACGTTTCCTTCGTCAGCGTGCCGGAATGGCAATGGCTGGTGGGCGGCGTCGCGCCGCGCGACGAGGTGATGGCCGAAGTCGCCGCCACCCGCAATCGCTTCCTCGTGGTCGGCTTCGTGCTGGTCGCGGCGTTCGCGGCGATCTTCCTGTTCGCCGTGCGCCGGATGGTCAGCCGTCCGCTCGACGAGGCGGCAAAAGCGTCGGAGCGGCTCGCTTCGGGCGATCTGAGCGTGCGCGTCGCGAACGGCCGCACGGACGAAATCGGCCGCCTGCTGACGGCCATCGACGGCATCGGCGAAGGACTCGCGCGCATCGTCACGCAGGTGCGCGGCGCGTCGTCGAACATGACGCAGGGCACGGCGGAAATCGCCGCCGGCAGCGGCGACATCGCGGCGCGCATCGCGACGCAGGCGAGCAGCCTCGAGGAAACCGCGGCGAGCATGGAACAGATCACCTCGACCGTGCAGCAGAACGCCGCGAACGCCGCGCAGGCAAACACGCTCGTCACGAGCGCTTCGGACGCGGCGCTCGACGGCGGCCGCGCGGTGCAGCGCGTCGTGGCGACGATGGGCGACATCAGCCGCTCGTCGCAGAAAATCGCCGACATCACGACGGTCATCGAAGGCATCGCGTTCCAGACCAACATCCTCGCGCTCAACGCAGCGGTCGAAGCCGCGCGCGCGGGCGAACACGGCAAGGGCTTCGCGGTGGTCGCCTCCGAAGTGCGCGCGCTCGCGCAGCGCAGCGCGGCGGCGGTCAAGGAAATCGAGGCGCTGATCGGCGAATCGACGGCGCGCGTCGAATCCGGCTACAGGATCGCCGAAGAAGCCAGCACGACGATGAACGGCATCGTCGAACAGGTGGAACGCGTGCGCGCGATCATGAGCGAGATCAGTGTCGCTTCGAGCGAACAGTCGGGCGGCATCGAGCAGGTGAACCTCGCCGTCACGCAGATCGGCGAGGCGACGCAGCAGAACGCGACGATCGTCGGTGTGGCCGAACACGCCGCCGCCGACCTGCGCGATCAGGCGGAACGGCTTGCGCAGGTGGTCGGTGTGTTCAAGCTGGAGACGTCCGGGCGGCAATGACGTGCAACGCGCGGCCGGGCCTGCCGGAACCGCGGGCCCGTGCGCAGTAGCGCGGCCTACGCCGTCGGCCGGAACATCTGGAACATCTCGCCGATCTGTGCGTAATCGGCGCGATAACCGGCGCGCATGATCGGCTGCGCGGCGTGCGTGTCGAACAGGCCGTCCTTCAGGAACGCCTTCTGGATATGCACGCCGACCACCTGACCGAGCGCCAGATAGTTGTCCATCGGCGTGCCGTCGAGCGCATGCAACCGGATGATCTGCAACAGCCTGCATTCGAGCGCGGCAGGCGCCTGCGCGACATGCGGCACGCCGATGTTGCGCCCGGCGGCGGGCGTGAGCCCCGACAGTTCGAACTCGTCGACTTCGGGTCCGACCGGCGCAGACGACTGGTTCATCTGCTCCGCGAGCGGCCGCGTCGCGAGATTCCACGCGAATTCGCCGGTCGCCTCGATGTTGCGGATGCTGTCCTTGTAGCCTTCGCTGCTAAAGCCGATGATCGAAGGAGACGTCGCGAACGCGCCGAAGAAACTGTACGGCGCGAGATTCAGGCGGCCTTCGGGCGAACGCGTCGAGATCCAGCCGATCAGGCGCGGCGCGACGATCGCCTTGAATGGATCGTGCCGCAGGCCGTGGCCTTCGGCGGGATCGTAGAAATGGACGTCGGGATTCATGGGCGGCTGCCTCCAGGGGTTGAACAAATAGCGTCGTTCACCGTGCTCAACCGCGGCTGATCACGCGCCTGCGCCCTTCCTTCACCTGCGCCACGTGCGCGTCGTCCCAGTCGTAGAACCCCGCGCCGCTTCGCACGCCGACGCGCCCCGCACTCACCTGCTCGCGTAGCAGATCGATGACGTCTTCGTCTTTCGCGAGCGCCGGCATCAGATGCGAGGCGATGTCGACAAACGTATCGAGGCCGCCCATATCGGCGCTTTCGAACGGACCGACGATGCCCCAGCGACGCCCAAGCGATGCCTTCATCACACGGTCGACTTCTTCCGGCGTGGCGGCGCCCGAGCGCACGATATTGAGCGCCTCGCGCAGCACGGCGAACTGCAGCCGGTTGCCGACAAAGCCCGGAATCGCCTTCGCCAGTTGCACCGGCTCCATGCCGATCGCCGACATCAGAGCGACGGTTTTCGCCGTCACTTCCGGCGTGGTTTCGCTGCCTGGCACCACTTCGACGAGCGGGATCATGTGCGGCGGATTCCAGAAGTGCGCGATCACGAAACGCTCTTTGGCGCGCAACGGACCGGTCAGCGCATCCGGCGGAAAACCGCTCGTGTTGCTGGCAAGAATGGCGTCGGGGGCGAGAAGCGGGTCGAGCGCTTCGTACAGACGATGCTTGAGCGCCAGCACCTCGGGAATCGCTTCGATGATGAACTGCGCCGAAGCCATGATATCGAGCGCGCCGTGCGTTTCGATGCGGGCGAGCGCGGCCGTTTTAGCCGCGCGGTCGATGCGGCCGGCGTCGATCAGTTCGTCGAGCACGGCTTCGGCCTTGGGGACGACGCTCGCAAGACGCGCTGCATCGACGTCATGGACGATCGTCCGGTATCCGTGCAACGCGGATTGCGTCGCGATGCCGACGCCCATCAAACCCGTTCCGACTACACCCACCACTGCCTGATCATTGTTCAAGCCATTCTCCTGCGCCATCGATGAAAGCGTTCAAGCATAGCGCAGTGTGCTTTTTCGCGGCGGCATGCCCACATGCAACAAAGGCCGGTCTCTCTGGCGAGAGAACCGGCCTCTGCTCGCATGACGCCCTTGCGGACGCCATGCGGTTCGCGCACCCTGCGCTATCGATATCAATAGTGCTGGGGCGAGCGATGCTCGTCGTGATGATGCGGATCGTAGTCGTGCGGATGATGGCGCATCCACTCGTCGTGCTGCCAGTAACGGTGACCGTCGTAATAACGGTCGCCATGCCAGCCGATGCTGATGCTGACGCCCACCGGGATCATGTGCGGCTGGCCGTAAGCGGCCGCGGGCGGCCCGTCGTGCCTCACCATCGGAGCGTATTGTGCGAAAGCGGAACCTGCGGTGAGCAGGGCGCCACCGGCAAGCAAGGTGGCAATGACCGTGCGGGTCGTGCGGTTCAAGGTTTTCATGGTGAACCTCCGTTTTTGGATTCAACGCATGCCGGGTCTGAACAATCCGCTGCGCTACTGCTGCGAATGTCGAGCCGGCGTGTTGCGCTTGAGACCCACTTTAGCGACGCGAACCGCTCACAACCGTGAGCACTTGTAAGCATGCGTTTCAGTTCTTCGTTGCCAGATGTCATGGTCCAGCGGCGAAAATATTCAGCAAGCATCAAGACTTATGTCGGACTTCGATCCGGAGCAGCCGGCCGGTCACGTCAATTGCCGTTACATTCCTTCGGTTTGAGAAATATTGCGGCGCCCGCAAGATTACGAAAAGAATGGAAATTGAAAGAAAATCAAAAGGTTGGCGCAGAATGCAGCGGTCCGTCCGGGCAGGAACCGTGAGGGAATTCGCGCGGTGGCGGCGCGCCGCGATCCGGCGTGCGGGAACGAAAAAGCCCGATGTGGAAATTCCACATCGGGCTTTTTGAGTCTCGAGCCGGGCTGATCAGCCGCGCAGGAAGCCGAAAATTGCGATGCCCTGCGACTTGCGAACGCGTTCGGCTTCGCGATAGCGCGCTTCGTGCGAATAGTCCGAGTCCAGCGGCAGGAACGGCGACGCAAAGAGGTCGCTAACCTTTTGAAACAGTGCAAAGATCAAGCTCATGGCGACTCCCGGTTGAATGATTTGCCAAGGTTTTCCCTTATCTCGAATTATAGGGTTATCCCTTAGTTAAATCTAGTGCAGTGCAACATTTCGTTCGCCGAATTCCACGTTGCACGGCTTCACACGGGTTTGATGCGTTGCATCATTACAACAAAACAGGAGTTAACTCAGTGCGCGGGTTTGGTTTTCGTCTTGTGAGCGTGCCGGGTACTGGCTGAGTGCTTCGTCGAGACAGCCGGCGCCGCTGGCGCGGCGGGCGGCACCGGAATGATTGCCGGCGCGCTGACGGTTGCCGAATCGGTATCGAGCAGCGTCGATAGCGTCGCCTGCTGGTTCAGCATCATCTGTTCGATGCGCTGTTGCTGCGCGGTCGAATCGCGCGTGAGACGCATCAGGAGCAGCGTCTGTGTGATGCCGATCGCGACCGTCACGAGCAGCGCGGCGACCACAATCGAGAGCATCCACTTCATCCGGCGCGAATGATCGGTCGCGGCGCGGCGTTGATCGGCGATCACGCCGTAGAGCGCATCGACGGTATCCGCGAAGGCGGTCGCCCGCGCGCGATCGAGCTCAGGCGCGGCGGTGTTCGTCGCGGACGACGTTTGCGGCGTACCGGAAGACCTCGACGCGGCGCCTGCCGGCGTCGGTTGCGCCTGGGCGCCGAACGATGAGGTGCGCGGTGCGCTGGCCGACGTCGCGGCAGCGACATCGCTGGAAGCCGGGCTTTCGCCTGAAGCGCTGGTATCGCGCGAAGCGTTCGCCGCTTTCGCAAACGTCGATGCAAAGCGCGGCGGCGATGCGCCCGGCTGACTCACCGATGTCGTTTCATTCGTGCGCGCCGCCACAGCCTGACGCAACCCCGCCGACGACGCCGAAGGCGCAGCTGGAATAACCGGCGCGGCCGCGCGGGCTTCGGCCGGCTGACCGGAGACTGCCGGCGTGGCGGCCGGGGATTTCGCGGAGGCATCCGCACCGGCGCCCGTCCGTTTTGCCGATGCGTTACGCGCCGGATCTGCCGCTTCGGTGGACACACTTGCGTGACTGTCCGCGTCCGTCCCGACCGCAGCGGTCGCATCGACCTCGGGCACCGCCGAAGCCGCCGCGTTCGATCCAGTGTGAACGCCTTGCGCCGAGGTAGCGATCGCACGCGCCGGCCCGGTCGTGTCTACCGCCGCGTCGCCGATCGACGGCTCCACGCGCTCATCCAGCACGCTGGCCTGCCTCGACAGCGACGTCGCCTCGTCGATGTTCGCCGCGCGTGTCACGCGACGCGCCGGTTTTGACTCGCCTGCCAGTGCATCGTCTTCGTCCGTGATGCCCACGGCCGCCAGCACTTCGGCGGGCAGCTCGAAACCGGTGAGCGTGCCCTGTCGCGTGTCGATGGTCATGGCTTCGAGCGTGGCCCGCGTCGGATCGTCGGGGAACAGGTCGAACGTGCTGTCGTCGCGCGGGACGTCGCTCAGTTGCGCGAGCCGCTGCGCGGAGCGCGCGGCGCGGGCCAGCTTGTTTTCGGTTTCAGTGGAGACTGTCGTCTCGCCCCGCCTTGCGGAACTGGCGCGACGTGCACGGGAATTCGGGGATGCTGCCAAATCTGCGGAATCTGCCATGAGGGGAAGGAGCGGTTGTTTTAGTCGTCAGCCGGCGCGCGCCGGCCGCAGGTCGCCGCTGCAAAATGCCATCTTCGTTTTTCGAGACCGCATTGTCGCACGGCCGCACGCCCGCTTTGGTCCGCAGCGGGCAAATCGTCGAACTTCGTCGTGCAATAACCCACCCCGCTACGACGAAGCATCCTCCCGAAACTCCTTCACACCCGGCAACGCGCGAAGCTGGTCGCAAATGGCGGTGTACTCGGTCGCCGACACGCGATGCAGCGTGATGGTGATCACGTCCAGCTCAGGTGCGTCGTCGCTCTGCTGCATGACGAACTGCTTCACGCGCGGGCTGGCCGTACCCAGCGCATCGTGCAGCGTATGGAACGTCAGCGTGCCGCGTTCGACCTGCATCGTTATCTGGCGCCGCTGCTTGACCGTGATGAAGCGACGCTCGATCGGCTTGATGCCCGCGAGGATGATCAGGATGATGACCGTCGCCGCAATCGCGGCCGTGTACAGGCCGCCGCCCACCGCAAGGCCGATCGCTGCAACCGACCACAGGCTCGCCGCCGTCGTGAGGCCGCGCACGATCTCGCCGCGCAGCAGGATCGATCCCGCGCCGAGAAAGCCGATGCCGGAGACCACCTGCGCGGCGATCCGCGATGGATCGAGCACGACGTGATCGCCACCGAGTGCATCGGCGAACCCGAACGCCGAAACGATCATGATGAGCGCCGAGCCGACGCAGACCAGCATGTGCGTGCGCAATCCAGCCGCCCACGAAAGGCGTTCGCGCTCGAATCCGATCACACTGCCGAGCAACGCTGCGAACACGAGCCGCGAGACAAGTTCGACGTTTCCGGGCATGGTGGTTCCTCCGTTTCCTGAATCGGGGCGGTCACGGCGCGATACGCTGCGTAACGCGCCGCGCCACCCCTTCTGGTTTATCCTTGCGCACAACAGGTCTGACGGCGCCCGACGAAATCGCGCCGAAACGTGACCCCTACGCCCGTTTTTTTACCCGCACGATACATACCCGCCGCATGACATCATCCGCTTCCACGGCCACGCTCGCCGCCCTGCTACGCAATCATTTCACGCAGGTGGTTTTGCCGATGTGGCGCGGGCCCGGCTTCAATGCCGCGCTCGGGCTGCCCTGTGAAGCGGTCGGCCACGACCACCGGCCGCTGCCTGTCGTACGTTATCGCGCAATGGCGTGTGCGCGCCAGCTATTCGTTTTCTCGCAGGCCGGCGACATCGCGCACGCCGATGTCCTGTTCGATGCACTGCGCCGCCATTTCCATGACGCGCAGCACGGCGGCTGGTTCTATAGCGTCGATGCCGACGGGGCGCCGCTCGATACCACGAAGGATCTGTACACGCACGCGTTTGTCGTGTTCGCCTGCGCGGAATATCTTGCCCGCTCCGGCAATCGGGATGCGCTCGATGTGATGAACGAAACGTCCGCGCAGATCGTCGATCGCTTCGCCGCATACGACGGTTTGCTCAACGCCGCGCTCGACGCAGGCTTTTCCGCCGTCACCGGCACGCCGGTGCAAAACCCGCTGATGCATCTGACCGAAGCGTGGCTCGCCGCGCATGATGCGACCCGGGATGCGGCGTTCGCCACGTCGCTCACGCGTCTTGTCGAGGCCATCGCGCGCACGTTCGTGCATCGGCCGACGGGCTGCATCGCTGAATTGCCAGCGGGATCCGTCGACAATCGCCTTGAACCAGGCCATCAATTCGAATGGTTCTATCTCGTGCGACGCGCCGCCGGTCTTCTCGGGCAATCGGATCTCGACGCCGCACTCACGCGCGCGTTCGATTTCGCCGAAACGCACGGTATCGATCATGCGACGGGCGGCGTCTACGCGTCGCTCGACGAAGTGGGCGCGATAAAGGACAGCGTGCAGCGCATCTGGGCCCAGACCGAGTATCTGCGCGCGCTCGCCACGAAAGGCGGCGAAGCGGCAAACGCCCGCTTGCCGCAGCAGATCGAGCGTTTTCGCGGACGCTTTTTGCGCAGCGACGGCTGGATCGAAAGCATGACGGCCGCCGGCAAGATCATGCGCGCCGAGATGCCCTCGACCACGCCCTATCATCTGGCGACCTCATACGCTTCACTGCCGGTTTAAAGCTTCACGATACCGCGCCCGGAATCCCGGACACCGGTACCGCGTGCATGAGTTGCTGTGCCTGCTGATGCAGCGAAGCCGTGGTTGCGTCTTCGACAATCTTGCTGCGCATCGGGAACGCCTGCATTGCCAAAGGGATGACTACGGGTTTACGGCATATGCGGGAAGCCTTGAGGCCGATCCGCAAAAGAAGCGATATTCCCCGCCCGCAGCAGACTCGCGACGAATTGCCTTTGTTTTCCGCGGCAATCCGAAGGCAATGTCTTCAAATGACCTTGACGCCGTGCGCAAGCGCTTCCTAGAGTGGACAGGAACCAGACGGGCCGACGCCCGAAGGAACCGAGATGACCGATCTACTCGACCGCGCCCGCGGCGCGCTGCACGCGCAGCCATTCAGCATGCTGCTTGGCGCCGAACTCATGAATACGGGCGCGCACGAACTGACGCTCTGTCTGCCCATTCGTGACGAACTGAGGCAGCAGCATGGCTTCGTCCACGGCGGGGTGATCAGCTATCTGGCCGACAACGCGTTGACGTTTGCCGGCGCGCTCACGCTTGGGCCGCGCGTGGTGACGTGCGAATACAAGATCAACTACCTGAGGCCCGCGATCAACGGCACCTTGATGGCGCGTGCGCAGGTCCTGCACGCCGGGCGCAATCAGGCGACGTGTCAGTGCAACATCTTCGTGATGGACGGCGGCTCGGAAAAGCTCATCGCCGTGGCGCAGGGCACGATCAACCGCATGGCTGAAGGTACGGAAATCGCGGCGCCGGCCTGAGGGAGGTTTTGACGCGAACACCGGCTGAAGCAGGGTGTTCGCACAGCGCGGCCCGTCGGGCCGCGCGTCACGCTACTACACTTATTCCGCCGCGTAAGTCTTCTGGCTCTGCTCGCCGAGGCCCTGAATGCCAAGGCGCATCGTCTGACCCGGCTTCAGGAACACCGGATCCGGCTTCACACCCATGCCGACGCCCGGCGGCGTGCCGGTCGAAATCACGTCGCCCGGTTGCAGGCTCATGCACTGCGACAGGTACGACACGAGTTTCGCGACCGTGAACACCATCGTCTTCGTGTTGCCGTTCTGGTAGCGGTGGCCGTCCACTTCGAGCCACAGGTCGAGCGCCTGCGGATTGGCCACTTCATCGCGCGTGACGAGCCACGGACCGATCGGGCCGAACGTGTCGAAGCCCTTGCCCTTGTCCCACGTGCCGGTGCGTTCGATCTGCCACTCGCGTTCCGACACGTCATTGATCACGCAATAGCCCGCGACGTAATCCAGCGCGTTGGCTTCGTCGATGTATTTGGCGGGCTTGCCGATCACCACACCGAGTTCCACTTCCCAGTCGCATTTCTTCGAGTTGCGGGGAATTTCGACGTCGTCGTTCGGGCCTACGATCGCGCTCGTCCACTTGTTGAAGACGACCGGTTCGGCCGGCACCGGCAGGTTCGATTCCGCTGCGTGATCCGCGTAGTTCAGCCCGATACAGACGAACTTGCCGATATTCGCCACGCACGGACCGATGCGCGGATTGCCTTCGACCACCGGCAGCGAAGCCGGATCGAGCGCGCGCAGTTTCGCGAGGCCTGCGTCGGTCAGCACGTCACCACCGATATCGGCGACGACTTTCGACAGATCGCGAATCTTGCCTTGCGCATCGAGCAAGCCCGGCTTTTCCTGACCTTTCGGCCCATAACGAAGCAGTTTCATCGTGGCATTTCCCTGGTGTTCAGTGAAAAAACGCGCTGGCGGCGCGGACTGCGGCCGCCGTGCAGCTAGTTGGACCAGCCACCGTCGATCACGTGCGCGTGACCGGTAGTGAACGCGGATTCGTCCGACGCGAGATACAGCGCGAGCGCCGCGATCTCTTCCGGCTTGCCGACACGTCCCATCGGCTGACGCGCGACGAAGGCCGCCTGCACGGCATCGATTGTAGCGCCCTGGGCCTGCGCCTGCGCCGCGATGCGCTGTTCGAGCGACGGCGAAGCCACCGTGCCCGGGCAGATCGCGTTGCAGCGCACGCCGCGCGTCACGAAGTCCGCCGCGACCGCCTTCGTGAGGCCGATCACGGCCGCCTTCGACGCACCGTACACGAAGCGGTTCGGCACGCCCTTGATGCTCGAAGCCGCCGACGACATGTTGATGATCGAGCCGCCGCCCTTCTCCAGCATGCCAGGCAGGAACGCGCGGATCGTCCGGTACATCGCTTTCGCGTTCAGATCGAAAGCGAAGTCCCAGTCTTCCTCGCTCGCTTCGAGAATCGAACCTGCGTGCACGAAGCCCGCGCAGTTGAACAGCACATCGATCGTGCCGAGTTCGGCGGCGAGCGCCTTGATCGCGGCGGCATCACGCACGTCCAGCCTGCGTGCCTCGACGGGCTTCCCGGCGAGTGCATCGATGCGGATATCCGTGGCGATCACGCGGGCGCCCTCGCGCGCGAAGAGCTCCGCGGTCGCGAGTCCGATGCCTTGTCCGGCGGCAGTGATCAAGGCCGTCTTGCCGGCCAGTCTTTGTATCATCTACGGCTCCAGTTGAAATGGCGTTTGAGTCATACCGGGTATTGCAGCGTGTACCGGGATAAGCCTGGCACGCGCATGAAAGATTCATAGTCGATAGAAGGCCGCCGCATTGCCGCCGAACACCGCATCGCATTGCGTCTGCGACAACGATGCCAGCAGGGCGTTCGCGACGGCATGCCACATCGGGTAATCGCCGTTCAGGTTCAGCACCGGCCAGTCGCTGCCCCACATCAGGCGCGACGGGCCGAACTGCGCAAGCAGATGGTCGGCGTACGGACGCAACGTGGCCCCGGTCCAGCCCGGCGCCGCTTCGGTGGCAAGACCGGACAGCTTGCAGTGAACCTGCGGAAAACGCGCCAGCCGTTCGATGCCGTCGGCCCACGGCTGCCAGCCCGCCGAGCCATCGCGGATAGCAGGCTTCGCGCCGTGATCGATGACGATACGCAATGACGGAAAGCGCTGGATGAACGTTTCCAGCGCATCGACGTGACGCGCGAAAATCAGCGCATCGAACGCGAGGTCGTGTGCGATGACGGCTTCGATCGCCGGCCTGAGTGCGGGGTTCGCGATCCAGCTGTCGTCGGGCAAGTCCTGAAGCATCGGCCGCACGCCCTTGAACTTCGGCTCGCGTGCAAGTTCGGCGATGAGCGCGGGCGCATCGTCGTCGAGCAGCGGCACCCAGCCCACCACGCCCGCAATCGACGCCTCATTGCGCGCGAGGTCCAGCAGATAACGCGTTTCGTCGACAGTCGGCGCCGCCTGCACGACGACGGTTTTGTCGATGCCCTCAACAGCGCGCAACGGCGCGAGATCGGCCGGACCAAACGTGCGATAGAGCGGCTTCAGATCGGGCGTGAGCCAGCCGTAGTCGCCGCGATCCGGATTCCAGTAGTGCTGGTGTGCATCGACGCGCGTTGCCATGTCAGTCTCCGGGCACGGGCGCGCGTGGATCGAGCAGCCCTTCACGCAACGCTTTCCACAGGGCGGCCGGCAATTCACGCTCGAACGATGCGACGTTCTCGCGCAATTCGCCGGGGTTGCGCGCGCCCGTCAACACGGTGGCGACAGCCGGGTGCGCATACGGAAACTGCAGCGCGGCCGCGGCAAGCGGCGCGCCATGCACGCGGCAGATCGCTTCGAGACGCGTCACGCGGTCGATCACATCCTGGGGCGCGTCGCCGTAGTTGTACTTCAGGTCGCCCTGCACGCCGCGCGCGAGGATGCCCGAATTGAACGCGCCACCGAGCAGGATGCTCACCTGCTTCGCTTCGCATGCGGGCAGCAGGTCGTTCAACGTGTCCTGTTCGAGCAGCGTATAGCGGCCCGCAAGCAACGCGCAGTCGATATCGAATTCGGCCATCGCTTCGAGAATCGCCGCGCCTTCGTTCACGCCGAGACCGACCGCCTTGATCGCGCCGGCCGAGCGCAGCTCGTCGAGCGCCTTGAAGCCGCCGCCTTCGGTCAGCTGCTTCCAGTAGTGCGCGTTACGATCGCCGTGCGTATCGCGGCCGATATCGTGAACCAGCAGGATATCGATATCGACCATGCCAAGCCGGTGCTGGCTGTCTTCGAACGAACGCAGGATGCCGTCGTGCGTGTAGTCGTAGATCGCTTCGAACGGCAGCGGGTTCTGCCAGCCCTCGCTGCCGTCGTAAGGGTGCGTGCGCGGTACGAAGCGCCGACCGGCTTTCGTCGACAGCACATACTCGCCACGCGGATATTTGCGCAGCGCGTGCCCGAGGCGGTGCTCGGCTTTCGTGTGTCCGTAGTGCGGCGCGGTGTCGAAATAACGGATGCCGGCGTCCCAGGCGGCGTCGATCGTGCTCTGGGCTTCTGCGTCGGTGAGATCGCGATACAGGCCGCCGAGCGGCGCCGTGCCAAGACCGAGGCCGGTCACTTTCAGGTCGCGCCGGCCAATGCCGCGCCGCTGGCTGACCTTCGGATTCGCCGCTGTTGTCATGCAGATGTCTCCTCTCTCATCGTTACCGCGCTTCAGACCGGCGCGATTTCAACTACGCGATGCCGCGCTACGCTCGAAGGCAGGCATGCGGGCCCCACCGGCTCGAACGTCTTGTACGTCAGGATAAACTCCTGATGACCCAGCGCTTCCGACTTCGATGCCGCGCCCCGCACGACGGCGAGCGTTGTATCGAACACCTCGCGGCCGACTTCGTCGAGCGTCGCGCGGCCCTCAAGAATACGCCCGGCGTCGATATCCATGTCGCCGGCAAGGTTGCGATACGTCGACGGATTCGCGCACACCTTGATCACCGGCGAAATCGCCGAGCCGACCACCGAGCCGCGCCCGGTCGTGAACAGGATCACGTGTGCGCCGCACGCGATCAGCTCGCCGATCTCCGCGTTGTCGCTGATGTTCGGAAAGCCGAAGCGCGGCTCGCCATCCGGCACGACGTCGAGCAGATAGAGCCCGCCAGTGGGCGGCACATCGCCAGGTTTCACGATGCCGACAATCGGCGATGCGCCGCTTTTGGCGTACGCGCCCAGCGACTTCTCTTCCTGCGTCGTCAGCCCGCCGTCGGCGTTGCCGACCGCGAAACTGCCGTGTCCGAGAATGGAATAGTAACGCGCCGCCTTCGCAACGCAAGCGACGATTTCGTCGCCCAGATCGTCCCGTGCGGCGCGGCTCTTCATGTGGAATTCGCAACCGACCAGCTCACCGGTTTCCTCGAAGATGCAGGTCGCGCCCGCGTCGATCAGATGATCGAACGCGCGGCCCACGGCGGGATTCGCGGTGATGCCGCTCGTGCCGTCGGAGCCGCCGCAGATCGTGGCGATCACGAGTTCGTCGAGCGCCATCGGCACTTTTTGCTGCGCGGCCAGCTGCCGGCGCGCGTCGCGCACCCAGTCGACGCCATACTGGATCGTGCTGCGCGTGCCGCCCTTTTCCTGGATCGTCAGCACCTCGACGGGCCGGCCGCTCGCGCGCACGACGTCGACGAGGTAGTGCTTGTTCATGCTCTCGCAGCCGAGCGAGACGAACAGCACCGCGCCGACGTTCGGATGCGTGGTGAGCTGCTGCATCATTTTCTCGGCGTAGCTGTTCGGGTAGCAGCCCGGAAAGCCGATCAGATGGACGGGCGGCTCGCGCTCGCCGGAAGGATCGTCGAACGCGTCGAGCGGCTCGCGAAACTGCGTGACGATTTCGCGCGCGACGTGATGCGCGCATTCGACGAGATACGCCACCGCGACGACATTGCGGATGCCCTTGCGGCCATCGCTGCGCGGATAGCCCTGCAGCACCGGCACCGGCGTGGCCTCGAGCGGCTGCGCGGCGGCGGATGCAACGGAAGTGTCAATCATGATCGTTGGTTCCCGCACGGCGAAACGCCGTGTTCAGTGATGCACGAATGCGTGACCCGCGTCGTGCGTGTAGGTCGGCAGATAATCGCTTTCGAGGTTGTGCGTGTGCAGGTGCGCGCCGCGTGCGACGGCTTCGGTCACGTGACCGATCACCGCGCCGTAGCGCAGGACCTTTTCGTTCTGGACGAGGGCGCGCCGCGCGACCTTGTGGCCGAGATCGATGGTCTTCGCGAGCGTGACACGCTCGCCTTCGATCATGACCTCGGACCCGGCTTCGAGACGCGCTCCTGCGATCAGACAGTTGTCCTGCGGCGTCAGCAGGATGAGACGCGGGTCGGTTGATGAACTGCTCAAAATAGTGTCTCCGTGATGCGCGCTGGCGTGTTTCCGCCAGCGCTTCTTCCAGCGTTTCGCGTTTCAGGTCAGTTCTGACCTTCGCCACCCGCGAGCCGCGCCACCATCAGCGAGCCGAGAATGATCGCGCCGTAGATCGCCTGGATCCAGAACGACGGCACCTGCGCGAGCGTCAGCAGGTTCTGCACGACGCCGAGCAGCAGCACGCCGGACAGCGCGCCGAGCATCGTGCCCTTGCCGCCATCGAGCGAAATACCGCCGATCACCGCCGCCGCGAACACCGTGAAGATCATGCCGTTGCCCTGATTCGCGTTGATCGCGCCGACGTAACCCGTCACGATCAGGCCGCCGATCGAGGCGAGCATGCTGCCGAGCACGAACACGCCCCACGTGATGCGCTCGACGCGAATGCCCGCCGCGCGCGCCGCTTCCGGGTTGCCGCCGATCGCGTAGAGCGCGCGGCCGACACGGTGATAGCGCAACATGAACGCAGCGATGGCGAACGCGGCGGCCGCGAGCCACACCGAAACCGGCAGGCCGAGCACGATGGTCGTGGCGAGCGTGAAGAATGACGACGGCATGTCGAACAGCGTGCCGCCCTTCGTCGCGCCGACCAGCATGCCGCGCAGCACGATCAGCATCGCGAGCGTGACGATGAACGCGTTCAGCCGCAGCCGCACGACGAGAAAGCCGTTGATGAAGCCGATTACCGCGCCGACCAGCACGATCGCGAGCAGGCCCATCGCGGTCGGCCATTGCAGGCCGAAGCCCGCGGACGCCGCCGGCATCACGAGCATCGCACCGATTGCGGGCGCGATGCCGACCGTCGATTCGAGCGAGAGATCGAACTTGCCGGTCAGCACGATCAGCGATTCGGCGAGCACGACGAGCGCAAGCGCCGCCGATGCGCCGAGCACGCTGATCAGGTTCGCCTTCGTCAGAAAGCTCGGGCTGACGAACGCACCGATCACGAGCAGCAGCGCGATGGCCGGCAGCAGCGCGAGGTCGCGCAGACGCGCGAATTCGATCCGCGCGCGGCGGCGCTGCGCGACGGGCGCGCCGGCCTGTGCCTGACCCGTCGCGAACGCGGGCGTGGGCGCACTATTCTTCATGGAGACTGACTCCTTCAACTGAGGCGATAAGGTCGTGGTCCTGCCAGCCTGCCGGGAATTCGGCGACGACGCGGCCACGGAACATGACCAGCACGCGGTCACAGGTGCGCAGGTCGTCGAGTTCGCCCGAGACGACGAGCACGGCCTTGCCGTCCTCGCGCACGCGGTCCACGACGGACAACAGCGCTTCCTTCGATTTCACATCGACGCCCGCCGTGGGGTCGATCAGCACGAGCACGTCCGGATCGGTCGCGAGCGCACGCGCCATCACCACTTTCTGCTGGTTGCCACCGGACAGGCCCGACACGACGTGCTCCGGTCCCTGCGCGACGATGCCGAGCGCGTCGATCATCTTCCGGCCGAACGCGTTTTTCTTCGCGGGCGGTGCAATGCCGAATTTGCCCAGCAAGCGCGTGATCGTCATCGATGCGTTTTCCGCGATCGACTGCGAGAGCACGAGGCCTTCGTGATGACGGTCCTTCGGCACGCAGCCAATGCCGGCGGCGAGCGCGGCGGGCACATCGCCCGAGGGCAGCACGTTGCCGTCCACGCGGATTTCGCCGCGCTTGATGTTGCGCAGGCCCGCGATCGCTTCGGCGACGCTCGTGCGTCCGCTGCTCGTCGCGCCTGTCAGGCCGACCACTTCGCCGCGCTTCACGGCGAACGACACGTCGTCGTAATCCACACCGGCGAGATTCGCCACTTCGAGCGCGACCGGCGTGTCGTGCGGCAGCGCTTCGCGCGCCGCGGCATCGGCGACGTTCAGGCCGCCGCGCTCGCCCGTCATCGCCTCGATCAGCTGCTCGCGCGGCAACGCGGAAACCGGCGCGCTGACGATATGCCGCGCGTCACGCAACACCGTCACGGCCTGGCAGATCTCGTACACCTCCTGAAGATGGTGCGAGATGAAGAGGAACGTCACGCCTTCGCGCTGCAGTTCCTGAATACGTTTGAAGAGGCGCTTGATTTCGTCGCCGTCGAGCTGCGCCGTGGGTTCATCGAGAATGATGAACCGCGCGCCATACGACAGCGCGCGCGCGATTTCGACGAGCTGGCGCGCTTCGACGGACAGGTCGCCCGCACGGGCGTCCTCGCGCACATCGATCTTCCAGTGGTCCAGCAACGCGCGCGCATCGCGCCGCATCGCCGGCCAGTCGATCACGCCATGCCGTGCCGGCTGGCGGTTGATGAACAGATTCTCCGCGACACTCAGATCGCGGATGATCGTCGAATGCTGATAGACGCACGCGACGCGTTCGCGCCAGGCATCGCGATCCGCGATCGGCGGCGCCGCGACGCCGCCGAAACGCACCTCGCCGGCATCCGGCTTGCGCAGGCCGCTGAGCATCGACACCAGCGTCGATTTGCCGGCCCCGTTACGCCCGACGAGTGCATGCGACTCGCCGGGCATCACGCGGATGCTCACGTCTTTCAGCGCGGCCGTCGAACCGAAGCGCTTCGTCACATCGAGCGCTTCGACCACGGCGGACACAGCGGAGGACGTCATTTCACTCATTTGACGGTGTTGCCCCAGAGGCTCTTGTCGTCGACGTTCGCCTTCGTCACGAGCGGTGCGGGCAACTGGTCTTCGAGTCGTCCCGGCGCCAGCTCGATGATGGTGCTGCCGTGATCCGTCGGACCCGGCTTGAACGTCTGTCCGGCGAGCGCGGCCTTGATGTAGTACAGGCCGTACTTCGCGTACAGGTCGGCCGGCTGCGACACCGTTGCATCGATATCGCCGCGGCGGATCGCGTCAAATTCCTGCGGAATGCCGTCATTGCTGACGATCACGACGTGCTTCGGGTTGCCCGCCGGATACAGCATCTGCTTGCGGCGCAGCGTCTGCAGCGTCGGCGACAGATACACGCCGCCCGCCTGCATGTAGATGCCCTTCACATCGGGGTTCGCGGTCAGCAGGCTGTCGAGCCCGGTCGCCGCGACGTCGCCCTTCCAGCCCGCCGGGATTTCCAGCACGGTGAGCGCCGGGAATTTCTTCATGCAGGTGCGGAACGCTTCCGAGCGGTCGCGTCCGTTCACCGAACCGAGATCGCCCATGATCTGCACGACCTTGCCCGCTTTCACGTGCTCGCCGATGTAGGTGCACGCCTTCTCGCCGTACGCGTGGTTATCGGCCCGCACGACCATCGCGACCTTGCCCTGCGTCGGTGCCACGTCGACCGTGACGACCGGCACGTTTTTCGCCGCGGCGGCGTCCAGCGCGCGGCTGATCGCCGCCGAATCCAGCGGCCCGACGACGATACCCTTCGAACCGAGGTTCAGCAGGTTGTTCATGTCGGTGATCTGCTGCACCGGGTCGCCGTTCGAGTTCACGGGCGCGAGGATATCGATGCCCATCTGCTTCGCGTACTTCGGCAGGTAGTTGTTGTACGACTGCCAGAACGGCGAGGTGAGCATCGGCAGGCCGAGGCCGATCTTGCCGACTTCCGCGGCGTGCGCGGTCGTGCCGAGGGCCGCGCACGCGACGCACGCGGCGGCGAGGCTGAGCGATAACGTCTTGCGAATGAAACGGCGGGCCGTGTGCTGCCCTGTTGCCAGATTCGACATGCTTGTCTCCGGGATATGCGTTGTTGAACCGCTGGAAGCCGAGAGTCGGCATCCGGCACGTTGCCATGCGCTTTCTTATAAATTGGTGGTTTTTCATTCACCAATGAACGTATTATTCATATGCGAACTTTCTTAAGTCAAGGGAATTGCGCTGTACCACGTGTCCGTACTTTCCCTGGCGGCTCGCCGCGCGCAACGCTCTACACTCACGCGCCAGGCAGCCGATGAATTGCACGAGGACCTGAAACACGATGGCAACCGATCTGGAAGACAAGGACGACGCCGACCGCTATCGCGCGCCCGCGCTCGACAAGGGTCTCGATATCCTCGAACTGCTGGCCGAGCAGAAGGACGGCCTGACGCGCGCCGAGATCACGAAACTGCTGGGCCGCAACGCGAGCGAGATGTACCGGATGCTGGAGCGGCTCGTCGCGCGGCAGTACGTGGTGCGCTCGCCCGGCGGCGACCGTTATTCGCTGAGCCTGAAGCTGTACGCGCTCGGACACCGGCATCCGCCGATGAACCGGCTGATCTCCGAAGCCCTCCCGCTCATGCAGCGCTTTGCCGATCGTGCCGAACAATCGTGTCACCTTGTTGTGTACGACCGCGGCAATCTGCTTGTGATCGCGCAGGTCGACGGTCCGGGCACGTGGGGCATTTCGGTGCGGCTGGGTTCGCGCGTCGGCCTGATCGACACAGGCTCGGGCCGCGTGATGCTCGCGTTCCAGACGCCCGAGCAGCGCGCGCATCTGCTCGCCGAACATACGAAGGTGAAGGGCGAAGTCACCATCGATCGCGACGCGCTGGAACGCGTATGTGAGGAGACGCGCAAGGCGGGTTTTTCGCGGAAGGACAGCCAGCAGACGGTCGGCGTCACCGACCTGACGTTCCCCGTGCTCGGGCCATCCGGCCAGGCGATCGCGGCGATGACGTGTCCGTATCTGCGCCGTATCGACGAGTACGTCGCGCCCACGCTCGAAGCGGCGACGGCGATGCTGCGCGAGACGGTCGACGCGCTTTCGATGTTTCGCGAGCGTGTCTGACGACGAATGAAGGGGCAGGCGGGAACGGACTTGTGCGAGGCGCGGGACGCGTTAGAATAGCGGCCCTTTCCGAAACCGCCGCACGATTCCCGTGTCGTGCGCGCCCAATGTATACGTCATGGCTAAACTTCTGAACGATCACGAATTCCAGCGTTTTTCCGAGCTTCAGCAGAAGCAGGCCAGCTTCACGATCACGAGCGGGGAAGCCGACGAGTTGCGCGACATCGTCGCGCGCGCGCAGAAAAAACGCGACGATCGCGCAGCGGCGATGCAGGCGATCGAAGCGCACATCCAGCAGTTCGACATCACGCCCGACGAGCTGTTCTCGTCCGAGCAGATCGCCGACGCGGCGCGTACCTTCGGCCTGATCCCGGCGGCGAAAAAGGAACGCGTGCTGCCGCCTTCGTTCACGTTCAACGGCAAGCCGTATCAGTGGACGCGGGCGCTACCCGAGGAAATCCGCGTGCCGCTGTTCGAAGCGTTCACGGGCGGCCAGTCGGTGAAGGGCTTTATCGCCACGCCGAAAGACGTGCTCCGGTGCGCTGCGGCGATCGCGCGCCTGGAAAAGGAAACCGGCGCTGTGTATGCGCAAGCGTGGCTTGAAGAACTGGCCGTCTCGCGCGCGCAGGTCGAGGAGCAGGCGGCGAAGCTGGCGGCGTAACTGGCCGTACAACTGGCCACATGGGCGGGCCAGGCTGCTGCGAAAAGGCGCATGGCATTGCGCCTTTCATTTGCGCGCGATCTGGCTGCTCACGGCTATCCCGTACAGCGGATGAGGTATCGGTGTTCTGTGACCACGCGATGCTCATCGTCACGCCCGGATCAGGATTTAGCGAGCCCTCGTAATCCTGGCCACCATAGAACACACCCTCGATGAATGCCTGTCCCTCATGAACCGCGAACGCAATGATTGTTCGCCGGCGGTAATTGGTAATACGCAGGCCCGGTCGTATGTCGTCGCGACGTGTGCCCCGGCGCGGGAAGATCCGCAAACTCTCGCAATACGCAACGATGCCATCGACGTAGCGCGCCGCCAGCGCCGGCGAAGCAGCCTCGGCGATATATCGCTCGAGTTCCTCGAGTTGCGCGAGCGCTTCAGGCGCAAACTTGACCGGCGGTGTCGTCATGCGTTTTCTATGTTCCTTTCTTTCGTCTGGCGGCAAGCGCCGAACGCACCTCGCTTACGCCAAGTGCCCGTGAGGGATCGGCCACCAGTGCGTCGTGGGCTGGCGCGACCTGCTCGCGCAGCCATGACTCGACGGCACGATCGCGAGCGACCAGCGTGCGCAGGCCATCGCGGATCACCTCGCTTTCAGTGGCGTATTCGCCGGAAGCAACCTTTGATCGCACCATGTCAGCCATTTCGTTCGGCAAGGTGATGCTGAATTGTTGGGTGGAACGCATGACGACTCCTCGAGCCAATGGTGTAGGATTTAATCCTACACCATTCCCCGCGATGACGCTGGTTCAATATTGCTGGCATCACCATGATCACACTCCGTATAACTAACTAATACGAAGCGTAAAGCAGAACGACATTCCGATAAATAGAACGTTCGGCATAGTCACCCTCACGCCCCGCTATCGCCCGCCTCTTCATCCAGCGCCATCCGGAACCCCACCACGCCCGGGTCCTCCGTCTTCGTCACGCTAAAGCCGCATGCCTGCGCGAGCCGGATCATCGGCGTGTTCTCGCGCAGTGCCTCGCCGACGAGCCAGTGCGTGCCGCGCGCCCGCGCGTACGCAATGATCCGCTCCATCAACAGACGCCCGAGCTTGCGTCCCTTCTGGTCCGAGCGCAGCGCCACCGCGAATTCAGCCGTTTCGTTATCCGGATCGGCGATCGCGCGCACGACGCCAAGCGTGTGCATCGAACCGTGCTCGTCGGTGATCGTCGCGATCAGTGCCATCTCGCGGTCGTAATCGATCTGCGTCATCCGCGCGAGCTGCGAATGATCGAAACTGCGTACCGCGCCAAAAAAGCGCAGACGCAGATCATCGGCGGTCATCGCTTTCACCAGCTCGTTGTGCGCGGCTTCGTCTTCGGGGCGAACCGGCCGGATCGTGACGCGCAGGCCGTGCCAGTCGAGCGTCTCTTCGAAGCGGCGCGGGTACGGCACGATCGCAAGGCGGCTGCGCTTGCGTCCAAGCCGCACGCACGGCGCGACGAGCACGGTGCGCGTCTGGAACACCCGCAGCGTCAGCGAGAGTCCGACGATCTCGCGCACGTCGCACACTGCCTGCGAAAGCCCGGTCAACGCAACCAGTGACGGTTCCGCGGACACGAGGCGCGCATACGGCGAACGCCCAACAATGTCGCGCGCGAGCACCGGATTGAGCGGCGGCAAACCGTACGTGTGCATCGGCGGCGACACGCCATCGGTCGAAGGCGCCGTGAAGCGGAACACGGGTCCGAAGTTTTCGTCGTCATGCAGTTCGACCGCGATGTCGACGATCGCCCGCTCCGCCGATTCCTGCTGCTCTACAACGAGGCCAAAGTGGCCGAGTAGCCGCGCGGCTTCCTCGCCGGTGAGCCTGACTGTCGTCGCGTCCGCCACCTGCCCCGCTTCGGCCGCCGTCAGCGCGGCGCATGCCAGGGCCTGCGCCGCGTCGATCGATTCGGGCAGTTGCGCGGGCAAGCCTTCCGGCGTTTGCATCAGCAATTCGCGGCCAAGCCGGTAATCGACAAGACGCGCGAACGCGCTCGCAAGACGCTGCGGCGTGGTGTGCACCGGAATGCCGTGCGCGTGCAGCGCATCGCGCGTCGCGGTATCGACGCCGCCAAAAAAACACACCAGTAGCCCGCGATACGCAAATTTCTGCTGGGCGCACAGCACGCGCGCTACCTCTGCGGCGGGCGCGCTGTGCGTCGATGCGTGGACCACGAACGCCGTGCCTGTCGCGCGCCTCGGCGCCAGCATTTCGAGCGCGATGCCGAAGTGCTCGGGCCGCGCATCGTCGCCGAGCAGCAACGGGTTGCCCGGCGTCGCTTTCGGCAGCGCGTTGGCGACGACCTCGGTGGCGTCGTCGGGCCAGCGCGCCAGCGTGTCGCCCGACGCCGCGAATGCGTCGGAGGCGAGCGCGGCGACGCCGCGGTCGCTGGTGATCAGCGTCGCCGTATCGCTCGCGGCCACGCGGCCTACGCCCAGGGTTTCGATTTCATCGAGCAGATCGTCCAGCGAATCGACCCGCACCATCCCCGCGCGACGAAACGCGGCCGTGTAGAGCGCGTCGGCCGGATCGGAGCGGCCCGCGCGCAACGCGAGCACCGGCTTGTTTCGCGCCGCCGCGCGTGCCGCCGACATGAACTTGCGCGCCGCACGCACCGTATCGAGTTCGAGCAGGATCGCGCGTGTGCCCGGATCGCTCGCGAGATAGTCGAGCACATCGCCCGCATCGACGTCCGCTTCGTCGCCGAGCGCCACGGCATGCGAAAAGCCGAGCCCGCGCGCATGCGCCCAGCCGAGCACGGCGTTCGTCAGCGCATTGGACTGCGAGACCCACGCGACGCCACCTGCCTTCACCGTGCACGACGGCGCGCCGAGATGCGCGCCGAGCGCGGGCGTCACGACGCCTAGACTGGCGGGCCCGACAATGCGCAGCAAATGCGGCTTCGCCGCGGCCAGCGTGTGGCGCAGCGCGGTCCGGTCTTCATCGCAGCGCGTTTCGCCGACGATGATCGCCGCGCGCGTGCCCATGCCGCCGAGACGATGCACGATCGCGGCCCACGTCGCGGGCGGCGTGCAGATCAGCGCGACGGTTGGCGGCCCGGGCAGATCGCCGACGTCGGACATCACGCGATGTCCGTCGAGTTCGTCGCACTTCGGATTGACCGGCCACAGCGCGCCGCCGAAGCCACCGTCGAGCACGCGTGTCCACACCATTTCGCCGATGCTGCCCGCGCGCTTCGAGGCGCCGATGACGGCAACGGATTGCGGCCGGAACAACGCGTCGAGATTGCGAACGGTCACAGGCACTCCGCGAGAGCGAGAAGATGAGCCCGGGTCGACCCAGGCAGGGAGGAGGCACGCAGGCGCTACGGACGTGCGCATCCTCCAACAGGATAGGCGAAGTCGGCGCGCCGGGCTCGCCCGGATCCCGCAGCGGCATGGCGAATCCAGGGCGGCAAGCTTGTTGAAAGTGCCGCGTGCCGTTAGAATCGCCCGGTCATTGGGGAGTAGCCTTCCTCCTTCCCCGGAGGAGAATGCGTCAACATATCTGGCCCGGCGGTTCAGTCGCCTCGGGCCATGGCGCATTCGACCGCACCGGTCTGGCGAGACCATTGGCGTACTGCTTCGTCCCGGGTCGGACGGGAAGCGGTGCGTCATGGTTCGTGTACGTCCGGCCCCGGAGACTCCCTGTGAAGCATCGCTGTTCCTTTCCAGCCGCATCGTCCATCGATACGCGATCCCGCGCTTGCCGTGCGGAGGGATGCGCGTGACCTCACTCCTCGTCGAACTCGCCATCATGCTGGTCGTCATTCTGGTGGCGGCCGAGCTCTTCACGAACGCACTCGAACACCTCGGCGAACGGCTGAAAATTTCCGAAGGCGTGACCGGCTCGCTGTTCGCGGCCGTTGGCACCGCGTTGCCCGAAACGATCGTGCCGCTCCTCGCCATCGCCAGCAGCACGGGGCCTGGCGGCGTGAACCAGGAGATCGGCGTCGGCGCGATTCTCGGCGCGCCGCTGATGCTCTCCACGCTGTCGACGTTTCTGATGACGCTCGCCGTGCTGCGTACGCGTGGCGTCAATGGACGCATCGTGCCGGAGCGCACCGGCTTTACCCGCGATCTCAACTATTTTCTGTTCGCGTTCTTTCTTGCTGCGGTAGCGATGTACGTGCCGCACGAACGCACGTCCGTGCGCGCGCTTTTCAGCGTCGCGCTGGTCGGCGTGTACGTGACGTATGTGGCGATGACGTTCCGCGCATCGAGCGGTCTCGTCGCGGAAGGACACGGCACCGAGGCACCGGGCCGCATGCTGCTCGCGCGCATCGGCCTGCCCACCACCCTGCTCACGGTCGGCGTGCAGCTGCTGCTCGCCGTCGCGCTGCTCGTCTGGGGTGCGGAGGGTTTCATCCATGGCGTGCGCGGCGTCTCCGAAGGGCTCGGCATTTCGCCGCTCCTGCTCTCGCTGCTGATCATTCCGGTCGCGACCGAGCTGCCGGAAAAGGTCAACAGCATCCTGTGGATCCGTCGCGGCAAGGACACGCTCGCGTTCGGCAACATCACCGGCGCGATGGTGTTTCAGGGCACCCTGCTGCCCGCGATCGGTATCCTGCTGACGCCGTGGGAGCCGCGTATCGAAGTGGTGACGGGCGTCGTCATCACGCTGATCGCGGCCGCGTGGATACGCATCAATTCGCGTGCGCCCGGTCTCGCGATCTGGGCGTTGCTCGTGAACGGGCTGCTCTACCTCGGCTACCTCGGCATTACGTTGATGCGATGACGCGACTGCGTGGTCGGCGTGATAGTTTAGCGCTCGTACGTGAGCTGTAAACCCGCTTTATCGCTCACATATGAGCGGTAAGGCGATGTCTTCTTGACCGCGCATCGTGCTGCGCCGGATCCTCAAGCATCGTCAGATCGGGGAATCAGTCTTCGCGGCAGGTCCGGCGAGACTGCGCGAGCGTGTAGGTCCACGAAAACGCCGAGAAGACGAAGCCCATCGCCACGGCCGACAGACCCAGCTCCTTGCTGAGTCCCGGTGCGGCGATCCCGAGCACGGACCGGTCGAGATAATTGATCGCAGTGCCGACCGCGAGCAGCGCAAGAATGCCGAACCTGACCCGCGTGCGGCGCTTCGCCTGAACCCCCGCAGCCGCGGGGTTCGTGTCCGGTGCTGTTTCCGTCGCCATACTGTCTCCTCAGGCATCGCCTGTGCTGGGTCAGATCGCCTCGTCGGGCGTTTTCTGTCATCGGGCCGCGTATCGGCAGGCGGACGCGGCTCTGTTCCCGGCGGCGAGATCGCTCGATGATATTCCTTCGACCAGCATCACGGAATCGTCAGTGTGAACGGAACGCCGCCCGCTACATCGCCTTCTTGAACGGCGCGCCGGAATGCTCGCGCAGTTCGTTGAAAACGATCTTCGGCCATGCCTTCTGCGCGACCTCGATCTCGGAGATGTGCGAGGCAAGATACGTCGGCGCGTTCGATGCGTCGAGCGCGATCCGCGCCGCGTAGGAATCCGTGAAGCGGCGCAATTCCGCCGGATCGTCACACGTCACCCAGCGCGACATGCGGTAACGCGCGGGCGCCATCCGCACGTCGACCTTGTATTCGGTCGACAGCCGGTGCGACACCACTTCGAACTGCAGCTGGCCGACCGCGCCCAGGATCGTCAGGCCGCCCAGGTCCGGACGGAAGACCTGGATCGCGCCCTCTTCACCCAGTTGCTTGAGCGCTTCGCCCAGCTGCTTCGCGCGCATCGGATCGACCACCTCGACGGTCTGGAAAATTTCCGGCGCGAAAAACGGCAGGCCGACGAACTGCAGCATCTCGCCTTCGGTCAGCGTATCGCCAAGCGAAAGCGTGCCGTGATTCGGAATGCCAATGATGTCGCCCGCATAGGCTTCGCTGACCGTTTCGCGGCGCTGCGACAGGAACGTCACCACATTGCTCGCGCGGAACGTCTTGCCCGAACGCGTCACCTTCAGCGCCATGCCGCGCTCGAAATGCCCCGAGCACACGCGGATGAACGCCACCCGGTCGCGGTGCGACGGGTCCATGTTGGCCTGCACCTTGAACACGACGCCCGTGAACTTCGGCTCGTCCGGCATGACCGGACGTTGCACGGCCATGCGCATCGAAGGCGGCGGTGCGAGATCGACGAGCGCGTCGAGAATTTCCTTCACACCGAAGTTGTTGATCGCCGAGCCGAACAGTACCGGCGACTGCTCGCCGGCCAGGAACGCTTCACGATCGAATTCCGGCGACGCGCCGGTGATCAGCTCGATCTCGTCCTTCGCACGTATCCACGCCTGGCCGAAGCGCTTTTCGCCTTCTTCATCGGAAGGGTTATGCAGTGTTTCCACCGCGCCGCCGGCCGTGTCCTGACCGGCGCGGAACACGCGCACCTGGTCGCGCTGGATGTCGTAGACGCCCTGGAAATCCTTGCCCATGCCGATCGGCCACGTGAACGGCACCGCCGCCACGCCAAGATGCTGCTCGATTTCGTCGAGCAGTTCGAGCGGCTCGCGCACTTCGCGGTCGAGCTTGTTGATGAACGTGACGATCGGCGTCTTGCGGCTGCGGCACACTTCGAGCAGCTTCAGCGTCTGCGCCTCGACGCCGTTCGCGCCGTCGATCACCATCACGGCGGCGTCGACCGCGGTCAGCACGCGGTACGTGTCTTCAGAGAAGTCTTCGTGGCCCGGCGTGTCGAGCAGGTTGATGACGGCTTCGCCGTACTCGAACTGCATCACCGAACTCGCGACCGAAATGCCGCGCTGCTTTTCGATCTCCATCCAGTCCGACGTGGCGTAGCGATTGCTCTTGCGGCCCTTCACGGTGCCCGCGATCTGGATCGCGCCCGAAAACAGCAGCAGCTTTTCGGTAAGCGTGGTCTTGCCCGCATCGGGGTGGGAAATGACCGCGAAGGTGCGGCGGCGTTTGAGTTCGGAGACTGACATCGGTGCTGGGAATCACGGTAGGGGTTCGAGCGCGCGCCACGGCGTACGGCCGGCGCTGGCTGGTGCGCCGGCTGTGCCAGACGCGGGCGGCGAAGGTGGGGAAAACCGCTCGAAAAACGGGAAATCCCGGCACAGAACAGCGCCGGGACGAATGATACACGTCATGGCCGGCCGCGTCGGGAAACGGGGCAGGCCGTCGAATGGCCGATCAGCTCCGGCTGGCTTCGTTCAGCGTGAGGGGCCTTGTTTCCGGCGCCCACGCAATCGAAACGGACATGGCGCACGCGGTGACGCGAGCCCGGTTTCCGGCAAAGGTGAGGGTTTTCGGGACCTGCCCGGCGATGGCGTTGGCGACGTGTTTCAGGTGAAGAGCGAAGGCACGCGGGTGAACCACGATGGCATGCACGCGTGGGTGCATATCGAGCCGATAACATCGCTGAAGTGTCGATCGTCAGCGCGATGCGCGCATGGTCCTGTTGGGCGGAGAGCCTTTTACTGGAAGGCTTTGCGAGACACGAGGAATAACACACGCGCTGCGCGTTCACCTCGCGCAGTCATCATGCGAGGCCGCGTTGCGTGACACCGGTGTCGCGTCGCGATACATGGCGCACGGACGTCGAGGCATCGTTCCATCTGCGGCGACAGAGAGCGGCCGATCGTCAAAGGTGAGAGTTTTCGGGACCAGAGGAAACGGTGCAGAAGCGGCAGCAGCGCAACTCACCCGCGTACGCACTAAGCGCACAGCACCGCACACTGCGTTGTGCAGCTGATCAGCTTTCGGTCAGGAAGCGTTCGCGATTCTTGCCGGCGAGCCATCCTGGTGAGCGTCCACGTCCGCTCCACGTTTCACCGGTTTTTGGATTGCGATAGCGCGCCGGCAACGCCGGTTTGAGGCCTTTTGCCTTCGCGCTCTTCGTCCCCTTCGTACCGGAGGCGGCAAAGCCGAGTTCTTCAGCCGTGATGTCGAACTCTTCGATCAGCAGCCTGATGTCGGCAACGACCTGCGCCATCTCCTTCTCGCGCGCGACCGCGACTTCCTTGTGAAGCTTCTCGAGTTGCGCAGTCAACTGCTTGTAGCTGGCCATGAGGCAGGGTCTCCAGTCAGTGTCGATGACGGTCTGACTTTACCAGTCCGAAAAGACGCTGGCCATGTGCCGTCATTCCGGCATGCTACGCGACCTGCCTTGCGTGCTGCGTGAATCAGTCGTCGATGGCGTCGTACAGGTGGCGCTCGAAGTCGACCGACATCGGAAACAGCTCGATATCGCGCCGCTGGATCAGCATCATCGCGACCATGTCTTCGACCGGGTCGGCAAGCCAGCTGGTGCCGTACGCGCCGGGCCAGCCGAACGATCCCGTCGAGCGGTAGCCGAGCGGCAGCTGCTGCGCCGGATTGTCGACGACGGCCAGCCCCAGCCCGAAACCCTGCCCTGCCCAGACGATGTGCCCGAATGACGGCTGCCGGCGCTGGTCACGGCTCAGGAAATTCGAGCGCATCAGGTCGACCGAACGATGCGACAGCAACCGCGTATCGTCCACGCGGCCGCGCCCCAGCAGCAGGCGGGCGAACTGGAGATAGTCTTCCGCGGTCGAGACGAGCCCGCCGCCGCCACTGTGAAAGCGCGCCGGATCGGCCCAGCGGCTGCGTTCCGGGTGATCCTCGACAACCCGCTGTTTCGTCGCCGGATCGATGGCGTAGGCAGTAGCGAGGCGCGAAAGCTGCGCCTCGGGCACCCAGAACGCGGTATCGCGCATGCCGAGCGGCTCGAAGATGCGCGTGCGGAAAAAGTCGCCGAGCGACATGCCCGTGATGCGGTAGACCAGCACGCCGAGCACGTCGGTTGCAATGCTGTAGTGCCAGCGCGAACCGGGCTGGAACATCAGCGGCAGCGCCGCGATGCGTTTGAGCCAGCCGTCCGGCCCTTCCGACGATTCAAAACCGTTGAAGGCGCCCAGATACGCTTCGGCCAGCGGCCCGAGCGCCGTGAAGTGATAGGCAAAGCCGGCGCGATGCGTCAGCAGGTCGAGAATCGTGACCGGCGCGCGGGCTTCGACGGTATCGTCGAGCGGGCCAGCCGGGTCGCGCAGCACCCGCAGGTTCGCGAGTTCCGGCAACCAGCGTGCAACGGGCGCATCGAGCGTCAGCCGGTCTTCCTCTGCGAGCATCATGATCGCCGCGCTCGTCACGGGCTTCGTCATCGAGGCGATGCGAAACAGCGTGTTGCGTGCCATCGGCTGCCCGGAAATGTCGTCGAGCGCGCCGAGCGTGTCCATCTGCGCGATTTCCCCGCGACGCCAGACCAGCGTCACGACACCGGCCACCTCGCCCCGGTCGACATAGCCCTGCATGGCCGCGGTCAGCTTCGCCAGCCGCGCGGCTGAGAATCCTGCGTGGATCATGAGTTGTCCTGGTTGCACGGGTGAAGCGGCACTCGCACAGGGCGGTGCGCGAGGCGCATCCGCGCCGCCGGAGGATTGTCACACGGGAATAGACCGTGGCGCGGCGGGCGAGCCGGCCACGCGCGCGGATGTGTCATTTGACCTGTATGCGCGCTTCCAGCGCGCGCAGCGCGTCATTCAGGCGCTTGACGCGACTCGCCTGCGAAGGCACGAGCGCCGCGCCCAGCACGCGATCGATCCGGTCACGCCAGTACGACAGCGGAATGCGATCCTGATCCGAAAGTCGCGAGATTACGTGTTCCAGATGCTCAATATCTTTTTCGAGTTGGTGATGATTCATTGCTTTCCCCGGAATTGCTGTTTCTGATGCTGTTCTCTCCGCTTGAAATGTGCCGCAATCACGCGTTTTACCTGAAAAAGGAAAATCCTGCTTCCCGACGCTCTGCCCGGCGTCGTCTGAAAAATGCAAGGAAACGCATGTTACGGCAATACTGCGGAACATCGGTGCAGACTATAAGACAGGGATCTTCCATTCATCCGTTAGCCGCCGCACGGAAAAACACCACCGCATGCGCGAGATTGTCGCAAAGGCTGCCAAGGTTAACGGCGGTTAATTGGACTGTATATTCCTCATTTGCGGAAAAGACCGGAAATGCGCGGCCGGTTGAATCTTCCATCGACCACCAGGGCCGCGACGACACGGGGGCGCAGTGGAACGGGACGAAGAACGGTATGACCGGCTGGTACACCGGATATATGACACCGTCACGGCTTCAGAAACCTGGCAGGTACTTTACGCAGAGCTTGCCGAACTCATTGACGCGAAAACCATTCATCTCGTTGGTTTCGATAAAAAGCACAATGCGCTTTCATTTAGCGACGGTTTCAATCTGCTTCCAGGCCGTGAACTCGGTTACATCCGTCGTTATCACCACATTGATCCGCGGCTTTCGATGCTGTGGTCTCAACCGGTACTCAAGTGGTTACATTGTCACGAGCATTTTGACGAAGAATTTGTCCGTAATAACCGGTTCTTTCAGGAATTCCTTTTACCAGGCGGACGTCGTTATGCGTCGTGCGTAAAACTCGTCGACGATGAAACGGTTACCGTTTTTTTCGCATGTCTGAGAACCATTGACCAGGGTCCATTCGCTCTGGACGCGATAGCGATACTCGAACGCCTGACGCCGCATCTCGCCCGCGCGGTCAAATTTCAGGTACAGCGCTTTGTGTTTTCGACGGACGCGCTGGTTGGGCATGCGCTCGTCAACCGCTGGCGTCAGCCGGTCATTCTCGCGAGCACGGAAGGCGACGTGCTCCGGCTCAACGGCGCGGCCGAGCGCCTGCTGCAGACCACGATGATGGTGCGCACGAACAATCGCAAGGTGACGCTGCCCGCGCCGTTCCAGCAACGCTTTCTGGAAGACTGCGCGGCGACCGAAGCGCATCTGCGCGTCGCCAACGCCGACGTGCACGCGGATGCGGCGCGCTATCGCGTGATGCGCATTCAGGACAGCACGAGCCCATTCCCGCAGGACACGCTCTACGCGTTCTATAACCTGATCGCGCCGGGCGAAGTGTCGGCCGTGTTCGGGCTGCGGGCAATCGTGATGCTGATTTTCTATCACCCGCCGTCGGCGCCGCCCGTCGACGAAGACCTGCTCGCCGCCGCGTTCGATCTGACGCCTGCCGAGTGCCGCGTCGCGCATTTTCTGGCGGAAGGCATGTCGCCGAAGGAAATCGCCGCGCGCATCGGCGTACAGCACGACACGGTGCGCAAGCAGTTGCAGGCGATCTATCAGAAGACAGCGACGAACCGGCAGCCCGATCTGGTCCGGCTACTGCTGCATTTACCTGGAAACGGCGGCGGCCAGTAGGAAAGCCGGTTCATTGCGGTGAGCCGGCTGAGGCCAGATTCAGCTCGCCTTCCTGCATGCGAAAATCAGGTTGCGCACGCCGTCGACGGTTGTCTGGCGCACGATCTCGAACGGGCCGCCGCACATGCCGCGCGCCTGCTGCTCGCAGCCATCGCCGCCGGCCGCGGAACACTGGACCTGCGTGGTGGGCAGACCATCGGGAGAAAACAGCGGCGGCGCGCTGCTGCAGCCGGCCAGCGCGGCGAGTGCCATGCCCGCGCACGCGGCAGCGGCGGCAGACAGGGCGCGTGCGGCGAAGCGCGGTTGCGCGCGGAACGGACGATTGCGTTTCATTGAAAAACCCCGGTTGATCTCTTTTTCTGCCGATCCCGCGATTTTGCCACGCGGCCGCGGCGCTGCGTCAGTCGGGCGCCGCAAGCGTCTTGTAGGGCAGCGGGCCGCCCGGCGTGGGCGTCACGCGCATGAACACCTGCTCGACGTCGGGAATCGCTTCCAGACGCTTCTGCAATGCGGCTGCATCGAACGATGCCGGCGCGCAGCCTTCCGCATAGACGAAGCGACGCTGCACCGTGATCCAGATACTCGTGCCGGCGAGCTCTTCCGGCTGGGCGAACCGCGCGCGAATCGCAGCGGCGATGTCCGGGTCGTACATATAGGAGTTGGGCTTCGTGCATTTGTGCGCGAGCCAGCACGTCGTGCCGCGCTCGACGCGATAGTGCGCGTCGTCTTCCATCTGCGCCCTCGTCATTAGCGGACCGAGTGGCACCGGACAGTCCGCCACCGCGTGCGACAGCGCGAAAAACGGGTCGTTGTACCAGTTCTTGCGCTCGACCGCCGATGCGCCCGCACCCGATACAGCCGACGCGGCCGGAGCCGTGGAAGCCATCTGCGCGGACGTGTACTGTGCGTGGAACGCGATGCCCGTCGCGAGCAGCATCACGGCGAATCGCCCGTGATTCATGTCACACCTCGATACCGTAAGCGGCGATCTTCTTGTAGAGCGTCGCCCGTCCCATACCGATACGCGTCGCGGTTTCCGTCACGCGGCCGCCGCTGGCACGCAGCGCGTCGCTCAGGAACCGTCGCTCGAACGCGGCCATCGCGCCGGTCCAGGTTTCGTGTCCGGCATCCGTCGCGGTCGTGGAACCGGAGCCGGCCGCGCCCGTGACGTCGATGCCCGCTTCGCGTGCCGCGACGGGCGCGCGCGCCGGCCCGAGGAACGGCGCCAGCGCCCGGGCGTCGATGCGCTCGCTGTCCGACAGCATCACCGCGCGCTCCAGCGTGTTGTGCAGTTCCCGCACGTTGCCCGGCCAAGCGTATGCGGACAACAGGCGCAACGCGTCGTCCTGCACCTCGAAATGCGCGCCCGGCACGTTCAACGACAGATCCTCGAGTATCGCGTACGCCAGCGCTTCGATATCCGACACGCGTTCGCGCAGCGGCGGCGCGTGGATCGTCAGCACGTTGAGCCGGTAAAAGAGGTCCGCGCGAAAGCGTCCGGCGGCGACGAGCGCCGGCAGGTCCGCCGAGGTCGCCGCGATGATCCGTACGTCCGCACGCACGATCCGGTTCGAGCCGAGCGGCTCGAACTCCTTGTCTTGCAGCACACGCAGCAGCTTGCCCTGCAGGGGTAGCGGCATGTCGCCGATTTCATCGAGAAAGAGCGTGCCGCCGTCGGCGAGTTCGAACTTGCCGACGCGGCCCTTGCGGTCGGCGCCCGTGTAGGCGCCCGCCGCCGCGCCAAAGAACTCGACTTCGAGCAGCGTATCCGGGATCGCCGCGACGTTCACTGTCACCAGCGGTTTGTTCGCCCGCGCGGAAGCGCCGTGAATCGCATGCGCCAGCAATTCCTTGCCGGTGCCTGTCTCGCCGAGCAGCAGCACCGGCGACTCGACCTGCGCCGCGCGCCGCGCCTGGCGCTTGACTTCGAGGCTCGCCGCACTCGTGCCGACGAAACTCGCGAACGTATATTTCGCCCGCCGCGCCTGCGCGAGCGACTGACGCGTCGCGATCAGTTCCTGCTGGACGCGCGAGTAATGCGAAAAGAGCGGCGTGAGCGCCTTGAGTTCGTCGAAGAGCGCAAACCCGACAGCGCCGACTGTCGCGCCCGCGTCGTCCTTCAGCGGCAGACGGGTGACGACGAGCGGCTCGCGGTCGGTTTCAAGGATATCGAGCAGGATCGGCTTGCCCGTCGCGACGACGTCGCGCATCAGGCTGTTCGGAATCACCGCTTCGCAATCGCGGCCAATGGCCTGCTGTGGATCGGAGAATCCGAAACGCGCCGCGTAACGCTTGTTGATCCAGACGACGCGCGCATCGGCGTCGACGATAAAGGTCCCTTCGCTGAAATTCTCGAACGTGCGAAAGAGCGAATCCATCGCCCTTCGCAATACATCGCTGTAGTTATCAGGCAGGCCTGCCCAGTCGTTCATCATGATGTCGCTGTCTCCCACTATCGTTTTATGTGCGCCGCCGTCTACATATGTAGACAGCTTATCTCAACGTCGAGATCGCCAGCAAGGCCGTCTGTCTTGATATTGCCATGTTTCAGGCGCCCGGGATTGCAGCTTTCAATCTCCAATTCGAGACTTTATGTACAATCGGTCGCGCCGCGCGCTGGACAGCGGGCCGCTCACGTACCTGGCACCCCCACTCCGACGCCGTCTGGCGGCGATTGGCACGGAAGCTGCGTACGCGAGCGCCGGCTCGTTGCGTCCACGGTCAGGCCGTCGACGCGCGTGCGCACAACAAACCAGTTCTGGAGACTTAATGTCCTTTGTCATCGTCCTCGCCGCACTGGCGTTTCTGATGTTCGCCGCCTATCGCGGCTACAGCGTGATCCTCGTCGCGCCGATTGCCGCGCTTGGCGCCGTGCTGCTGACCGACCCGGCCGCCGTCGCGCCGGTTTTTTCCGGCATCTTCATGGAAAAGATGGTCGGCTTCGTCAAGCTCTACTTCCCTGTGTTTCTGCTCGGCGCCGTGTTCGGCAAGGTGATCGAGCTGTCGGGCTTCTCCGAATCGATCGTTGCCGCCGCGATTCGCTACATCGGCCGTTCGCGGGCGAATGCGGTGATCGTTGCGGTGTGCGCGCTGCTCACATACGGAGGCGTTTCGCTCTTCGTGGTCGTGTTCGCGGTGTACCCGTTCGCCGCTGAACTGTATCGCCAGAGCAACATCCCGAAGCGCTTGATGCCGGGTGCGATCGCGCTGGGCGCCTTCTCGTTCACGATGGATTCGCTGCCGGGCACGCCGCAGATCCAGAACATCATCCCGACGACGTTCTTCAAGACCACCTCGTGGGCCGCGCCGTGGCTCGGCGTGATCGGCTCGGTCTTCATCATCGTGGTCGGGCTCACGTATCTGGAATGGCGTCGCCGTGCGGCGATGGCAACGGGCGAAGGCTACGGCACCGAACTCGTGAACGAGCCGGAACGTGTCGAATCGAAGGCGCTGCCGCATCCGCTGCTGGCCGTCGCGCCGCTCGTCCTCGTGGGCGTCGCGAACTTCATGCTGACGCGCATGATTCCCGAATGGTATGGCGCAAGCTACACCGTCGCGCCGGAAATCCTGCCGGGCGTGCACGCGCCGGTGACGACATCGGTGAAAGCCGTGGTCGCGATCTGGTCGGTGGAAGGCGCGCTGCTGCTGGGCATCCTGCTCGTCATGCTGACGGCGTTCGGCCGCGTGCGCGAGCGTTTCGCGACCGGCACCAAGGCTGCCGTGGGCGGCGCGTTGCTGGCTTCGCTGAATACGGCCTCGGAATACGGTTTTGGCGGCGTGATCGCCGCGCTGCCGGGGTTCCTCGTGGTCAGCGACGCGCTCAAGAGCATTCCGAATCCGCTCGTCAACGCGGCGGTGTCGGTCAGCTCACTGGCGGGGATTACCGGATCGGCGTCCGGCGGCATGAGCATCGCGCTGGCCGCGATGTCGGATCTGTTCATCAAGGGCGCGGAAGCCGCGCACATCCCGATGGAAGTGCTGCACCGCGTGGTCGCCATGGCCAGCGGCGGCATGGACACGCTGCCGCACAACGGCGCCGTGATCACGCTGCTCGCGGTAACCGGCCTCACGCACCGTCAATCGTATCGGGATATCTTTGCGGTCACCGTCATCAAGACGCTGGCGGTGTTCTTCGTGATCACGGTGTACTACACGACCGGGATCGTCTGATTCTGGCTGGCGGGCGGGCCGGTAGACGCGCAACGCGCCGCCGACCCGCTTGCCGGCGCTCTGGTGACGGACCTGAAAGGCTTGAACGCCTACAGCTCCGGGTGCGCCAGGTCGCCGGCGACGATCTGCTCGCCCTGCACCTGGGCGGCCGCCAGCGCCTCGTTTTTCGTCGCGAAAGGGCCGAATTCCGGCGCACCGTCGAAGGGAAACAACACTTTCCCATCCGTCTTTCGAACCACCCGCAAAACCCCGTAGAACCGGAGATAGCCGGCGAGTTTCGTCGCGGCGAAGACGTCGAAATCGTCTTCCGACGTGGCGGGCATACTGGGGATAAATCTGAAGTTGGGCATGACAGGCTTCTGGATTGCTGTGCCGGGCGGCCATCCAGCGACCTCAAGGCCCGCTGTCGCACCGCTGGCGAAAGAGACAGGGACGGTGACGTCCCTTTTACCGCGTTACTGCCAGGTTTCCCGCTGCCACGGACCCCATTCAGCGCCCGCGAGCTTGAAACGGGTGTAGGTCGCACTCTGCCCGGTCGGATTTTCCGATGTATCGCCTGCCGGTTTGACGTCGGTGGTGTGAAGCGCGAAGGCCTGATGGTCGTCGGTATCGATCGTCACGCGGCCGATGGGATCGGTTCCATCCTGTTGATTTGACTCAAGAATTACGAAATAAGGGGTGAGCCGGCGCCAAAAGGCAGTCAATTCATCTTGCAAATAATGTGTCATGGAGTTCCTGGATGTGTGGGTCCAGTTTACCCTGGTCACTATCGGCAACGATTTGTGACCACCCGGGCGCACCAAAAGAATGCGCGAATATCGCAAAAAATCGTTACCCCGTGTACTTGCTGATAGGCGGTTTTCATAAAGGCGTGGTACAACTCTAACTTCGCGTCTGCCGATCCAGAAATACGGCGGCCGCGATGGAACACAACTTTTACTGGATTAAAAATGGCAACTGGTACCGTGAAGTGGTTCAACGATGCGAAGGGTTTCGGATTCATCACGCCGGATGACGGCGGCGAAGATCTGTTCGCACACTTTTCTGAAGTTCAAGGTAGCGGCTTCAAGTCGCTGCAAGAAAATCAGAAGGTTAGCTTCGAAGTGAAGCAAGGACCGAAGGGCAAGCAAGCCGCCAACATCCAGCCGCTGTAAGCAGCTGGACAAGTCGGTTTTGCGACTACGAATGGCCCGCCCTCGCGGGCCATTCGTACTTTAACGGCAGCGAAACAGTCGCCGCCGCGTGACGGGTCGTTGGTGTTGCGCGTGTCGTGCGCTTCATGCCGCTCTACCCGCACGGGTATTCAACGTGTTGATCCATCGCCTCGTCGTTCGTATCGCGCGACGGCAACGGCACATCTACGCATCGCACAACAGCTTGCGCGCGGCCCGCACGCGCCGCCTGCGCTCCTGCTTCAGCCATCGCAAGACGGAATCCCGGGCGCCGCGGTCCTCAAACAGGTTTTCGTTCTGTTCAAGCAGTGCTTCACTCGCGACGACGTCGTTCAGCGCACCAAACCGCTTCTGGATTTTCGTGAGGCGTTTGAGCGTCCGGCGATGATCGCCGTTCAATACCGGTTCAAACAGCTCGAGCAGATAGCGCAGTGTCTTGCCTGCTTTTCGCACTTCATGCAACGACGCGTAGTCGGATTTCTTCGCACATGAAGCGCGCTTCATCCGTTTGCGCAGTAACTTTTCGCACGCCGCGACCCGACGGTCTCCAAATTTCCGGAGCGATACGCACTCGTGCACAGTGTTCAGCGCCTTCGCTGCGTCCGAAAGCGTTGCGCGCAGCACGTCTTTCACGCCCGCGTTCGCGAGTGTCTCCACACTCATGGTCAGTGCCTGTGCACGCACCGCTTTTAGCTCGCTCGAAGAGGCGGATTCTGCCTCTACTTCTTCTTCGAGCAACTGCAGGAGAATGTCCCAGTCGCGCGTTTTGCCGGCAGTCGTCGCGAGGAATTTGAGCAGCGAACGCTGTTGCCTGACGACGTCTTTATCGAAGAGCGGCCTGTAGGCCCACCACAGCGAACGCAAGCGTCGCAGCACGACACGCAGCCCGTGAATCGATTCGGGCTCGGCGCCCTCGCTTAACAGCGCAGCGCATGCGATTGCCTCGTGAACGAGTGGCGACGCAAGCGATGAGAATGCGGCAGCAGCGTCCTGCCGGGCTTCAATGCCGGTACCTGTGTCAGTTGTATCGTCGCGCTTCATTCGATCCCCCACACGAAGAGGGTTTTATGCGAACCCGGAAAAGAGATTGCCAACGCGCGTGCGCATCCTCTTGCTTCATCATAGACGCACGGGAGAGCAGTGCTCTCGACCCTATGACGGGAGAGTGGACACTGAAAAACAAGCCATTGAAAAACAAACATGGACCACGGGGCGCGTAGTGAGCAACATCGTCTGGCCAGAATTGCCAGATCGCCGCCCGGCAGAACTTTCATCCAGGCGGCGCTCGCGATCGTGCCTGGCATCATTGCGGCACTCGCGCTTCACATGGTGTTCGGTGATGAATTCGCTACCCGCAAGGCAGCGAAATTCTATGCGCCTGTCGAAGGCAAGGCTTACGGAAGCGGATCGCGAGATTTACATACCCAAGCCGGTATTCATGGACATCGTCTTTAAAAACGGATCAGGTTTTCAGTCGAAATCTAAAGTCACCCGAGCGATCATGGCGCCTTCAGGTGGCGATCGCTAACAACATGGCGAGCACGACGGCAAAACCGGTTCCGGTTCTGGCCGTGTCCACTGCGTCGTCGAACCATTTGCGCCCGACGACGCGCATCCACGACTTACGACGCAGCAACAGTGTCCGCAGCAGCAGCGATCTTTTTGACCGCGACCTTCTTCACCGCTGTTGCCTTTTTAGCCGCCCCTTTTTTAGCTGCCGTCTTTTTGACAGCAGCCTTTCTACCGGCAGTCGCGACAGTACGCTTTACTGCCGTTTTTACACCGGCGGCTTTTTTCACGGTCACTTTCTTTGCAGCCGCCGTTTTCTTTGCAACGACCTTCTTTGCCGTTGTCTTTTTAGCAGCAGCGCCGCGTTTAGCCGTGACCTTCGCTTTCCCGGCGGCACCCGATACCGCAGCGGCCGATTCCGCCGCCGCATCGATCAGAAACTTCGTGCGGTCCTTGACGTTCTTGATCCAGACTGGCGGACGTGCGTGGCCACTCCATGTAGCACCTGTTTTCGGGTCGCGATACTTCGCCGGAAGTTTGCCTTTGGCAGCACCGACTGGTTTTGCCTTGCCATTCGCCGAACGACCGCTTAAAGCATTTGCCTCACGTCGTGCTTTTGCTTTCGCTTCGATATCCGCTGTCGTCAGACCATGCTTGAGCATCAGTTCACGAATCTGGTTTACCGCTACTTGTGTCTTGCGCGCGATAAGCGCATCGGCTTGCGCCTGGAGTTTTTTCAGTCGCGCCTGGATCTGTTCCAGTGTGGCCATCAGAGCCTCCCTTCAGGTTTAGATGGTCGCACTATGCCACGTACAACCACTCAATGACAAAAGTTTTGTCAATACTTCACGTTTTTAAAGCAACAGCTGCATCATTCACCGCTCGCTTCTTTCGCTTTCGACATTCACTTTAAAGCCGCTTTTCAAGCTTGCTTCATATCTCCGCCAACCGGATTCAGATTCTGAAAGCCGTTCGCTTTAGCTGCATAAACCAAAATCACGACAGCCGGTTGCATCGCTTTCGAAAGCTCCGTCCCGGACTGGAATCAGCACTGCTGAAAAACACCATCCATGGGTTCCAGACGGCAGGCCGTCATGACTACGCCCCGCGGACACTCAGGATCCACGTCGCAAACTGTTCCGGCAAAGCGCTTACCCGTGTCTCGGGCGACCTCGGATTCTTCGACGGGCTGGGCGCAGATGTCGGGACTGTTTATCTTTCAATACGCGAGAACATCCGGCCGGGTGGCGAATATGCCGGGTCGGATCGTCTCGAATATGATGCTTTCCTTGAAGAGCAGCAAGCCGTCTGGAACCCCGGGAAAAGAGGTATCAGACGCTTTTCATTCCACATTCAATCGTGTTTGCCGATGAAACGGAACTCGTCGCCCCCGAATAAGGTGGCGGTATTAAAGCGACCGACAACAGGCACGCGGCGGCATCTCGCGAATCTCAAGCTACGGTTCGCGAAGCATGCGTCTAAACAGGCTGTGGAGTTAGCAGTTGCTAAAAAGGCACGCGTGAAACCAGCACCGCTGTCGCAGGTATTGCCTCAGGCGTCTTCGCCGGAAAGTCGCACACGCCTTCCGGGAACGTGAGCCATGAGTGTCGCGACAATCTCTTCCGCGCTGCTTTCCGCAGGCACGACGCGGCGACACGCATCTTCTTCCGCATGCGGCGACCACTCGACAAACCGGTACGGGCGCCCCCAGAGCGGCTGAAAAGGCTCGGAAATCCGGCACGTCCGTGGTGCGAATCCGCGCTCCGCGCTGGACATGGCCCGAAGCTGTTCACGCACATTATCCTGAACCATCGTCGACTCTCCATTGCTGGTTGCATTTCGCTTCACGTCGAACTCCCCTCGTGCCTAAAAAAATTGCCGCCGATGAACTGGCGGCCAAACAGGGGTCGACTCATAGTCGCAGCGAACAATTAAGCGAGCCTTAAGGCGAACGTAAAAGGTTGGATTTAAACAGGCCTGGCAGCGAAACAACGTATGCAGCGACGCGCGAACCAGTCGGCCGTGTGTATTCCGCAATCGTTACGGCGGGCACGCAGCTTGCGCGACCGGTGAATGACACCGGTGAGGAGAGCGTCATAAGCGCACCCGGTCCCACCTCGCAACCACCCGCGGGCGACGACGGCGCGAATAGCGTCGGTGCTCTCCCAGGTGACAACCCAGGTCCGGCCTTGCAATACCCGCAGGGGTGACTCCCCGAAAGCCCGAGCCAGATCCCGCATATATGACATTACCGTGCGGCGGCTAACGGTCTGGTACACGAATTGCTGATGAAATGTCCCGCGTGGCCTCCTGCCGGAGCATGGACGCTACCGGGCGGCGCGTTCCGGTGGCAACGCTAAAACGCGCACGCTCCGTGCTTCTGTTAGTTAAATTAATCCGGGCGCCACGCGAAGTGTGAGGTTTCGCTGGCCAACCGGATGCTGCGAGGAACGTCATGGAGACTGTGCAGATCGAGCCCAGTATCTCGCCCGACAGACGGGCAGTGATCTTCGTTCTGTCACTTCGGGAGAAGGACCATGAGTGCTCGATAACGCGCGAAGCGCTGGAGCAGCATTTCTGGCTGCAGCCCGGCGCATCCGAAGCGCGAATCCTCAGAACGTTCAACGACGGCCGCAAACGCATTTTCGCCGTCGCGGAAAGAAAACTGCTGGCTAATCCTGGTGGACGCGTCGTCGTTACCGCGAGCGACTTCGGCACGCGACGCTAGCCCAACGCATGATCGACACGGCGAGCATGGTCCTGGTTATCAGCGGGCACCGCATCCACATCTGCAATGACTAAAGCTTTTTAGCGCCCGCAACTGTCTCCAGCGTTTTGCTGATTGCGGGTTTCACACGTGTCGCTTCGGGCCGCATTTTCGCTGCTGGCGGCACGGCGCCAGTGCTGTGATGCATCGCGCGATGGTAAGCAACCGTCGATACAAGCAACGCCGCAAACACAACGGCCAGCAGATAGTGAACGGCCGTGCACGGTTCGCGAATCACACGAAACTTCAGACGCGCATCCCATGCGGTAATCCCGTCGCGCTTAAGTAGTACCGCATTCAGGATCATGACAAGCTGCTGCGCAGCGGGCAGGCCAAACGCAAAGCCGCGCGCCCACACCGAGAAATTACGCGCGAGATAACGGCCAAATGAAGGCGCGGCGCCATCCGGCTCCACGACGCGAATGCCCAGCAATGCCTTGCCGATGCTATTCCCGCACGCGGCGTGAACCAGGGCGTCGAGAAAGAGCGCAAGTGGCAGATAAACCATGCCCAGAAAACTCATGTTCACCATAAGCATCGAGCGAAACTGCAGCAGGTGCCAACCCGTCACCGTGTTGACAAACGCCACGACGTAGCCGGCAAGGAACGTCCAGAGCAGCAGGTCGAGTGTCCGCGCAGCGTAGCGACGCCATGCGCCCGTCGCCGCCGGTGCGACCGTCGTCGGATCGGCGCTCACGGCTGCCAGATGCGGCGCACCGGCGGGCGATGTTGCATGCGGGACGCTGGCTAACGGCTGCGTTTTAAACGTGACATCGCCTTGCGTCGCCGGCAGCCTTTCCTTGCCCATCGCGCTTGCGAAGAGCCACACGATGGCCCACAGCAAGGCAATCGGCCCCATTCCGAGCGCCAGCATCGCGAACAGTGGATTGAGTGTGTGAACGGCGAAACCGCAGGCAAACGCCAGCCAGATTGCCGAAGGGACAGCGAGTGTCCTGACCGTCCATGACCTGTATGTCATGTCGCCCCCGCGTTCTTTTCAGATAGAATTTTTCTGAACTCTACTGCGGCGCCCGGAGTGCGTCTACAGGCGAGAGTGCGGCACCACTCAGTTCCGCACAAGGGGTACCTTCGATCAGAGCCGTAGTCCGCTCAGGAACTGATACCACAGCGTACCGAGGCCACCGCCCGGCACATCTGCTTTTGCATTTGCATGACGGGTATCTCCGTCGGATGCAGCGGAGTGATGTGCGGCGTCAGCGGCTGCGACCTGAGCCTCCTCGACCACCGGTGATGTCTGCCGCGACGCGTGCAACGCCACCGCGCTTGCCGCGATCTGCGCAGCGAGACCGGCTTCGCATTGCTGACCGATGAGCACGCCGAAAACGACATCGCGATTATGTCCCTCGTCAGCGAAGCGCATTGCCACGGCGACCCGTTCCGCGTATTCCGCTTCGGCCACCCGGCGCGCCTCCGCTTCGCGTTCGGCCTGCTCGCGCGCTTCACGTTCCCGGTGCGCTTCCCACCAACGCATCTGCTCGGCGTACACGGCGTCGTAGACCTCGCGCTGCGAGACGTCGGAGAGGATCGCGTACGCGCTCTTGATGTCCTGAAACGCCGCGCGCGCAAGCTCCTCGTGTCCGGCGTTGCGGTCCGGATGCCAGCGCATCGCGGCTTTCCGGTAAGCACGCTTGATTTCTTCGCCCGTGGCGCTCGCGGACACGCCCAGCGTGTTATAGAGGGTTGTCATTGCCTGTCAGCCTGTCGATCACATTGCGGGTCATCGTAGCATGTGAAAAATGCGCGCCTGTTACAGCAGTCCGCCGATTGCGTGCCGGATGGGGGAACCAGCAGGTTATCCCCACTTTGTGTTGGCAAGCCTGTGGACAACCGCGCCGGATACGTCGCAAGTGCATGACCGGAAACGACTATCGCCCACCGATGCAAACGCAGGCGCGTGATCTGCGCAGCGCTTTTTTTGGCGCGCTACCTTCTGACGGAACCCCATCACGCCGGTCGCCCACACAAGGAGACGCCCATGAGTCACGACATCAAGTTCTGGATGGTCCCGGGCGCGCCGACGCCGGTCGGCCCGTTCTGTCACGCCACCGAATCAGACAGCTGGATCTTCATCACCGGACAGATGCCGACGTCACCCGACGACGATCACGCGGCGTTACCCGAGGGCGTCGTCGCGCAGACAAAGCGCGTGATGGATAACCTCGTGCTCGTGCTGCAAGGCATGGGATCTGGACTCGGACACGTCGTATCGGCACGCATCTTCCTCACCGAATTCAAACGCGATTTTGCGTCGATGAACGAGACGTACCGCGCGTATTTTCCGAAGAACGCATTGCCGGCCCGCACATGTATCGGCGTGACGGCGCTCGCGTGCGACGCGCTCGTGGAGATCGATTTCATCGCGCGCAGGCCGTAAGTGCTTCGTAACGTAGCGTTACCTTTCTCGCATCGCTGTTTCACCTGTGTCCGACCTCGCCTCATAGACTTCGAGCCGTGGTCACTGACAACGCACACGACGTGCAAGGAGAAACAGATGAACAAGAAGATCCTTGGAACAGTACTGGGTATCGCCGTGCTCGCGGCGTCGTCAGCCGCATCCGCGCATGTCGATGTGGCGATTGGACTCGGCATTCCGGGCCCTGCGGTGTACGCACCCGCACCTGTCTATGTGGCGCCCGCGCCGGTCGTCGCAGGCTACGGCTATGGCGGCTACGACGACTGGCGCGCGCGTCAGTGGCGTGAGCGCGAATGGCGTCAGCGTCAGTGGCATCGTGAAGCCTGGCGCGAACACGAATGGCGTGGGCGTCACGGCGGATGGCGCGGGGATTGAGTTCAGCCCGACGCTCAGGGGAAACAGAATCGGCGCAAGTGACGGCAATCCGCCCTTTGCGCTTTTTTCATCATTGACCGCGTGCAAACGCCGTTTGTCGCGCTTCAGCCTGTTCGCCGTTCGCTTCGCCAGTGCAATTGCTGTCAGGCCCGGCGACTCTTCGCTTTCACTGCCGCATCGCCGAATGCGTCGCTGCAACGATATCGCTTGCCACCGAAGCGAGGGCTCGACTATATGCGCTAGCGAGGGCGTCGTAGCCAGGACCGGTAGCCGTCCCGGTTACAACAGAGCGCCCGCTCATTTTTTCTCCCTGCTTCGGCGGACGCACGGACCAGATCACACGTAGCATCACTGTGCCGTCCATTGATGAATCGAAGTTTTGCACGTCGACCGATACGCGGTATGCGTTTTCGCCCACACGCTGCGGATAAGTGGATACGATGGCTCCCGGAATTAACTGTGCAAGATCCGCAGCAAGTACGCGTGCGATCTGACTCTTCAGGGGCTCCGCCCAACGAGCAAATTCGTCGATCGACACACGGTTCGCGCTCAGCCTCGAGACTATTTGCGGTCGATCGATCAGTTCGGGAACCGAAACCGGATCGATCGCGATGATCACGCGATCTACCGCTTTCGACGGTTCGGCAACCTGAGCCGGGCTCAACGTGTAGAACTTCGACTCCGGCGATGTTGCGCACCCCGCGAGAAGACCCAGCGCGATTATCGTGAAAGATAACGACGTCAACCTGTTCATGGCTTGTCCTCGACCTTGCCACGGAGAAGCGCCTCTGGATGCCGGTCGAGATACTCCGCAAGCGAGTGGATCGAGACGGCAGCCCGTGACAGTTCCTGCATTGTTTCCGCGGCGTTTTGCTGCAACGGCGAGTCGCTTTGCAACGTGCGATTCGCCGACGTGAGTGCCTCACGAGCCGCGCTTAGTGTTGCTTTTGCCTCAGGCGCAATATCTGTATTGAGCTTGTTTAGCAACGTGTCGGCGTCATTGAGCGTTTTACGCAGGTCCGTGCTGATTCCCTCGAATGGAATGCTGTTCAGTCTGGCGACGAGGCTTGTAATGGAGTCCTGCAAGCCCTGCAGATTGCCTGGCACCGTTGGGAGTTGCGGCGTCTTTTTTCTCCAGTTCATGGTCGCCTTAGGCGCGGCGGGGAAGAAGTCGAACGCGATATACAGTTGTCCGGTAAGAATACTCGCCGTCCTCAACTGCGCCCGCAGCCCTTTCGCGACCAGGTAGTCAGCGAACGTTTTTCGTTCCGACTGCGTACCCTCGACGTTGCCGTGCCAGTCGTCGCGCGATATCAGGCGCTCAGGAAAAATGCTTACCTCGACAGGGATGCTGAATTCCTTCCTGACCGGATCGAACTGCGAACGGATCGCCGAGACTTCACCGATAACTATTCCGCGAAAGTCGATGGGGGCGCCAACCGTCAGGCCACGCACAGATTCGTTAAAGGTCAGCACATATTTGTCGACGATCGCGTCATGCCGTTTCATGGCGTCGGCCCGGTCGAGAAAAAGCGCGTACCGGTGTTGCGCGTCTGCTTCATTTTTGTCCGTTGTATCTGGCGGGTTCTCGAATGCGAGGCCACCGACCAGGATCGATACGAGCGATTCGGTGTTGATCTTCACGCCGGTTGTATCCAGAGTCACATCGACGCCGCTCGCGTGCCAGAAGCGCGTGTCATTCGTCACATACTTGTCGTAAGGAGCATTGATAAAGACGTGCAGGGTCATTCCGGTGCCATCGGCGTCAAGTGCGTAAGAGACGATCTGACCCACCTGAAGGCGCCGGAAGAATACTGGCGAGCCGATATCCAGTGAGCCGATGGTGTCGCTCTTCAGCACGAACTCCCGTCCTGGCGCCCCCGATGCGAGGACCGGCGGCGACTCGAGACCGGCGAAGTCGCGTCGCGCCGTGTGCGATGTGCCGATGTCCATGCCGATGTGAGCACCAGATATCAGTGTGCTGATGCCCGACACGGTGCCGCCTGTAATCCGTGGCCGCACCACCCAGAAGCGCGTGTTGTCGACGAGCATGCGTGAGGCACTGCGGGACATTTCGGCGGTGGCAAGCACGGTCTTGTGATCGTCGGAAAGTGTCAGGCTCCTGATTACGCCAATATCCACATTCTTGAACTTGATCTTCGTCTTGCCGGCCTCGATACCTTCACCGGTAGCAAAGCTGATCGTGATGGTCGGACCTCTTTGCAGGACCGACTGTGCTGCCAGCCAGCCGGCTAGCAGCACGGCGACTAGCGGGACTAACCAGACAAGCTGCATGCGCCACTTCGATGGCGTGACAGAAACCGCGACGGGAAAATCGGGTGCGGTGAGATCATCGTTCTGCTCAGGTAACTTATTCACCGCCCGGCTCCACGGCGTCCCATATGAGTCGCGGATCGAATGACAACGTGGCGAACATGGTCAGCACGACGACCGCACCGAATGCAAGCGCCCCAGGGCCCGCATCGATCGTTGCAATCGAGCCGAATTGCACAAACGCGACCAGAATCGTGATGACGTAGATATCGAGCATCGACCAGCGGCCGATGAACTCCACAATCCGGTAGATACGTGTTCGCCCACATGGGATGAGAGGGGAGTTCAGCTGGGTACTCCAGGCTAGAAAAGCCAGTGACAGGATTTTGAGCATCGGCACTACGATGCTCGCGATGAAGACAATGACTGCAAGCGTCCACGATCCAGCGTTCCAGAGATAGACGACGCCGCTCAGTATCGTGTCGGCTTGAACGCCGAACAGGGTACTGGTGACCATGACCGGGAGAAGTACGGCCGGGATATAGAGAACCATGGCCGCGAAAAGGAAGGCCCAGGTGCGTGTGAGGCTGGCGGATTTTCGCAGATGCAGGGATGCACTACAACGTGGGCACTTCCTGGTTCGAACATCAGCGGGGAGCGGGCTGCCGAGCATGCCGCAGTCGTGACAGGCGAATAGACCGGCGCGTGCGGCGGTAGTCCCGGTGGTAATGGTCTTGATGGCGTGCGGCATGACGCCGTTGCCTCGTGCAGACTCGATACGTGCCCATATTTCACGCGGATTGAACTCGGCGGCCGCGGCCGCGAGCAACACCATCACCGCTCCAAACGCCCATGTCGCGATGCCGGGGACAACGGTTGCGAAATGCTGAAGTTTGACGAGCGCAACCAGCATGGCAAGAACAAGCACCTCGATCATTCCCCATGGCGCGACATGTCGCAGCAGACGAAGACCGGACTCGGGCCGTCGGGGAATATGTCCAAGATGCAACGGCAAGAGTAGATAGATCACAACCGCTATGTTCAGCGAAGGCATCAATAGCGTGGTCACGAGGACCAATCCTGCAATGGGCCACATACCGTTCACGTACAGATGTGAAGCTGCTCCGAAAAGCGTGGCTTCAACGAGCGTGCCGTTGACCCAGAGCCCGAAGACCGGAAAGCAGTTGGCAACCACGAACAGGATCGCGGCGGCCAGCGTGAATGCCAGCGCCCGATCGAACGTCGCGGGCGAATTTTTATAGAGCGCGGCATCGCAGCGTCGGCATTTCGCGGTACCGCCCTGCGGCAGTAGCGTCTCCCACTGGAGAAACTCGCATTCGCGACAGGCAATCAACTTCATTTCATTCATTTTCGGCATCCGGTTTCTGGCGCACGATCCCGACGCCCCATGCCTTTTGACCTGCGGCTCCGGCTTGCCGGCAGGGGGCGCGCAACGCGTCGGACTCCAGTCAGGTCAATGAAGCTGTGCTACTAGCGCATCAGCTCCCTTGTCGAGACCCGTCTTTGCAGCACTCAATGAACCGAAGGCTGCCGGCAGATTCATGGCATTCGGATACTGCTTCGAAACGTATGCCTTTAGCAGCTGGCCGCTCGCGCTGTCATAGACTTCCACCGCGTAGGAAACCGATCCGCTGAATGCGCCCTGCCCTCCGCGGATCGACTGCACTCCGTTATAGAGATTGCCCGCAAGGTCGAAATGCATGACCTGTCCGACAAGCAATGTCGTGCTTTCGGCGCCCGTAAGCGTCAGCTTGACCCGCAAGGTGTTCGGGCCGGCCTGCTTCGCAATGTCGAACCGCTTCGCCAGCCTGTCCGAAAACGTCTTCGCCATGTAATCGGCAAGCGCGGTCCTGTCGGCGGCCTTCATGTCGCCGAACTGGTTGTCATGACCCTGATACACGACCACCGGGTCCAGCACGATCTGCGTGTATCGCGCCAAGACCACAGGAGCCGTGTATTTGTAGGGCACCTTGCCCGCATCGTCATCCCGGTTCTGCTTCAACTGCGACGAAGAAGAGATGCCCGTGTATGCAACGGGTTGCACACCCGCGCATGCCGTGAGAGCCAGTACCACCGTGCCGGCGAAAAGAAGCGGGACGAGTTTGTTCGTGAACATTGCGTGTTCCTTGAAGGGCAAATTGACTGCCAGGTGGTGAGTGCCGGACGGCGTTCAGTTCAGGCGAGAACCGATAAGGCCGAACAGTAGCATCACCATGGCCGGATGTAAACCGTCCAGACGGTTTGTTTATTTGACAATCAGCGCGGTACAATCCGGTCCTTCAGAGGCGAACGCTTTTCACGCTGGCAGCTGGCGAGGCCGCGTGCCGAACCGGTTCACTTCAACGAATTACCCGCACAACACCATAACGTCGCGGCAGCCATCAGGGCTGCACCACAATCGTCGCGACGTCATCAATATCGATAATGGACAACCAGACCCGTTCGGAGATTTCCCGCAGAAAGGCCATTGAGGCTGCTCTCGTCATTCTGACCCGGGACGGTGTCGGTGGGCTCACGTTTGATTCGCTGGCGCGCGAAAGCGGCATCAGCAAAGGTGGACTGCTGCATCAGTTCCGCACCAGGCACGGCGTGTTGTGCGCGTTGCTGGAATATCAGCAACAGCAGTTCGAGCAGATTGCGCGCGACTATATGGCAAAGGAAGGCGCATCGAAGGCCGAACCGAACCTGGCGGCCCAGATTGCGATTTATCGGGAGTCCATCAACCAGCCGCATTCCGTGGCGCGGGCGGTGCTCGCCGCACTGGTCGAAAATCCCACTCTGCTCGACGATATGAAGACGTCCGATGCAGCGAAAATGAAAGCGTTGCAGGATGAAGCGACCGACCTCGATCTATCGCTGTTGCGATACTTCGCTGCCAGCGGTCTGGCATTTCACTCTCTGCTAGGACTGTCACCTTTGAGCAACGCTGCGCGGAACAGGCTGTTCGAGCGTCTCCTCGACGAAGATAGCTGGCAAGCCCGGAAGCCGCAGCCGAAAGCGCGCAGGAAGCCCGCGCGCTGAGTGTCGACCGCATCGGCACATGTCGATGTGGCGCTTGAGCCTGCCTGAAACGACACGGGCGGCCTGCCCGGCCGCCCGCCCTGCTCACGACGTCACTAACATCCCCGGCCCACGCAGGTTATCCCCACATTTTGTTCACAAGGCTGTGGACAACCTGCGCACACCTCGCTCAAGTCCCTGACACGCAACGACTATCTGCCTGCGGCGAGACCGCAGGCAGCGCTCATTTCGAAGCCGTCGTCACAAGCACCGGCTTGTCGCGATAGAGCGTCGGGAAAAGCCGCTTGAGGTTCGCGACCTTCGGCAGGTCGTTGATGGCGATATACATCGAGTCCGGGTGCAGCGTCAGATAGTTCTGGTGATAGCCCTCGGCCGGATAAAACGCCTTCAGCGAATCGGTCTTCGTCACGATCGGCGCGGGGAACGCGTGCGACTTGTTGAGCTGCGCGATGTAGCTCTGCGCGACCTGCTTCTGCATGTCGTTTGCCGGAAAGATCGCCGACCGGTATTGCGTGCCGACGTCCGGGCCCTGCCGGTTCAGCTCGGTCGGATCGTGCGCCACCGAAAAGTAGATCTGCAGCAGCCGGCCATACGTGATCTGCGACGGGTCGTACGTGATCTGCACGGATTCCGCATGGCCTGTCTGCCCGGTGCTGACCGTTTCATATTCGGCCGTATCGCGCGCGCCGCCCGAGTAGCCGGAGACGACGTTCGTCACGCCGCGCACATGCTGGAACACGCCCTGCACGCCCCAGAAGCAGCCGCCCGCGAGCACCGCCGTCTCCGTATGCGCGGCCGTTGGCGGTTCGTCCATGGCCGGCGGTGCGATCACGACAGCGGCTTCCGCCGACATCGCCGTGCGCTGCGTGACGACAAGCGCGCCGCCAGCGAGGCCAAGCGCCACCACGACGGCCAGCGCGCGCGTGCGCGTCGACCGTCTGAAAGTTTGAGTCAGGAACTTCATGATCCACGTCCTCGTTCAGCGCGCCGTTTCGCGTCATGCCCGGCCGGCGCAGGACCGTTGCTGCCTTACGTGCGGATAACCGCGCCGGGACACGGCCGTCGCGGCACAGGCGTCATACGGCCTTGGGCGTAAACGTCATCGCAAGGCCGTTCATGCAATAGCGCAGACCGGTGGGCGGCGGGCCGTCATCGAAGACGTGTCCGAGGTGCCCGCCGCAGCGCCGGCAGTGCACCTCGTTGCGCGCCATGCCGAACGACGTGTCGGTCTGCGTCGCGACGGCGCCATCCAGCGGCTTCCAGAAGCTCGGCCAGCCGGTGTGGCTCTCGAATTTCGTCTTCGATGAAAACAGGTCCAGCCGGCACCCGGCGCACGCGAAGATGCCCGCGCGGTGCTCGCTGTTAAGCGGGCTGCTGTACGGGCGCTCGGTGCCTTCCTCGCGCAGCACGTTGTATTGCGCGTCAGTCAGAATCTTGTGCCACTCGGCGTTCGAATGGCTGACTTCGAACGACGTGCCGGCCGCCTGCGCCTGCGCGGGCGCGGCGCCGAACAGGCGCCACGCGGCCGTGCCGCCTGCGAGCGTGGTCGCCCCGAATACCTTCAGGAAAATCCGTTTCGAGCGTTTCATGATATTCATCCGCGTAATGTCTCCGGCCCCGGTGTCAGGGCCGCCACGGCGCCTGACGCTGGCCGGAATCCGCACGTTTGCCTGCGGGGCCCGCCAAACGTTTTTGCGCGTTCGTGAACGTAAGTCGCGCGACGCGCCGATAAATGACAGTACGCCTGCACTGTTTACACATCCAGTACCAGGTTATTCCGTGAAATATCCGGAAATGTTCGAAAGGGGGCATCCGGAATAAAGTACGCGCGAGCGGCGTTTGACTTGAGACCATGACAGGGTCGCGAGCGGGATACACTAGCGCCCCATTTCTAACAGCTTTCATCGCCTCATCCTTCTAAAGACGCCACCGATGAATACACAAGCCAACCCGTCGCGCGCCGAGCGGGCCGCCGCGACGACGCCTTCGCAGTACTCCCGCACCGCGATGCTGCTGCACTGGATCATCGCGGTGCTCATTCTCGTCAACGTTGCGCTCGGGTTGAGCGCGGAATCGCTTCCGGACGACTGGGTGCGCCCCGTCATCGATACGCACAAGTCGATCGGCATTACGGTGCTGGGCCTCGTGCTGTTGCGCATCCTGTGGCGCGCGTCGCACCGGCCGCCGCCGCTGCCGCGCAGTTTTCCGGACTGGGAGCGCGGTGCGGCGCACGTCGCGCACTTTCTGCTCTACCTGCTGATGATCGGTCTGCCGCTCTCGGGATGGATGCACGACTCCGCGTGGAAAGGCGCGGCAACGCATCCGATGCGTCTCTTCGGCATCGTGCCGTGGCCGCGCATCGGATTCATCATGAACATCGATCCGGCCGTGAAGGAACATCTGCATCTGCACGACAGATTCGGCACGCTGCATACGTGGCTTGGCTACGCGCTGTATGCGCTCCTCGCGATGCATATCGGCGGTGCACTCAAGCACGAATGGATCGACCGCAAATCAGTACTGAAACGGATGCTGCCGTGACCCAGGATGTCGACCTTCCCGTCGAGAACGCGCCGGTGAATTCCGCCGACGCGGCGCGAAGCGCGAAAGCTTCGCTCGAAAGCGCGCTCGCGCTCGCCTCGCCGCGCATCCTGCCGCGTCCGGCGACGATGCTGGGCATGGCGATTCATTGCAGCGTCGTCGCCCTGTGGCTGGTGCTGTTCGCGCGGGCGTTCTTCCTGCACGGCGTCGTCGCGTGGTCGACGGGCATCGCGTACGTGATCTACGACACCTTGCTGCTCGCGTTCGTCACGCTGAAAACGCTGCCCCTGATCCGCCCGGTGCAACCGCCAGCCGCGCCGGCACGCGCGGCTAACCTGGCTAACCTGGCTAACCCGACGATGCCGGACATGGGCGTCATCGTCGCGTCGCATAACGAGGCGGCCGTGCTGCCCGTAACGCTCGCCGCGCTGCTGCAGCAGACGCACGGGCCGGCGCAGATCGTCATCGCCGACGACGGTTCGACCGACGGCACACACGATCTCCTCACACGTCGCTTTGGTCTGATCTCGCCCGCCGAAGGCGAGCTGAGCGCGCCGAGCACGCTGTATCCGAACCTCTACTGGCTGCGCGTGCCGCACGGCGGCAAGGCGCGCGCGCTGAACGCGGCCATTACCGTCATGACGACCGGGACGGTGATGACCGTCGACGCCGACACGCTGCTCGCCGCCGACGCCACCTTCGCGATGCGCGCCGCGTTTGCCGGGAACCCCGATCTGGTCGCCGCCGCGGGCATTCTCGTGCCGGTCTGCAGCAAGACCGTGGCGGGGCGGCTCTTTCAGTTTTTCCAGACGTACGAGTACATGCGCAATTTCATCGCGCGCTTTGCCTGGATGCGCGCGGACAGCCTGCTGCTGATTTCAGGCGCGTTTGCCTCGTTCCGGCGCGACGCGCTGCTCGCCGTCGGCGGCTTCGATCCGCAGTGTCTGGTCGAGGATTACGAGCTGATTCACCGCCTGCGCCGTTACGCGGTCGATCACGGTTTGCACTGGGACGTAAGCGTGATCGGCAACGCGCACGCACGCACCGATGCGCCCGGCACGCTGGCGGGTTTTCTTCGCCAGCGGCGTCGCTGGTTCGCGGGCTTCCTGCAGACGCAGTACTGGAATCGCGACATGACGGGCAATCCGCGCTACGGCACGCTCGGCATGCTGATGCTGCCCGTCAAGGCAATCGATACGATGCAGCCGGTCTACGGGCTCACCGCATTCGTGCTGCTGCTCGGCTTCGTGTTCGGCGGACATGGCGCAATCGTCATTTCGATCTTTGGCGTGATTGGCCTGAAAACCGCCATCGATCTCATGTTCTACCTGTGGTGCGTGCATCTGTACCGTCGCTGGACGGGCGACCGTTCGGGCTCCAGCATCGGAATGGCAATGGTGGCCGCGATCGCCGAACCGTTCACGTTCCAGTTGATTCGCCATGCGGGCGCGGTGCTGGGCTGGCTGCATTTCCTGCGCGGCGGACGCTCGTGGGGCAAGCAGCGCCGTTCAGGTCTCGTCGCACCGGACGAGCATTGATGTGCTGCGCCTGACAGTTGCGGCTGGCAGGCGCGCGAGCGAGCGAGCGCTTTTTAGTGTTTCTGATGCGCCTCGCCGCCGATGCCGGGGAAAAACGCGTTCCATGCCGCGCGGACGCCTTCGGCCGCCGTGACTTCGGCGTCGATGGTTTCTGTTTCGTCTGACTGGGCGGGATCGGAAACAAGGCCACGCCAGTGTGTAAAAACGAGCATCGGTTTCTCGGTCCACTCGCCTTCGCTGAACTTCGCGAAGGCCGTGTCTCCGTTAACGAGCTGCACCTCGTACCAGCCGTCGCGGACAGGCGCGTGCTGGTCTGACGGGAACCACGCAGTTGATTCGATTTCCATATTGACCTCATTGATCCACGGAGTGTGAGATCAGGAAGAGGCATTCTTCGTGCCTGATTTCAAGGTCGAAATCCCATCCGGCACGCTGCGGCGCATCAAACGGTTTCGGGTTCGGGCAGATGAAATCCGGCGCCGGTCACCGCGGGCTGCTATGCGATTTGCGCCACTGCTGGTAAGCGGCCAGCGTTTCTTCGTTCGGCGGATAGGTGCCGCGCAGCGGCGCGCCCGCCTCGATGCGCTCCGTGATGAACGCTTCCATCAGTTCCTGCTCGCCCGCCGCGTGTGCGATCTCTTCGGCGAGATGGCGCGGGACGATCACGACGCCATCGGCATCGCCGACGACGATATCGCCCGGATACACCGCCACGCCGCCGCAGCCGATCGGCACGTTGACGTCGATAGCGTGATGCTTCGCCAGATTCAGCGGCGCGCTTGCGCCCGCGCAGAAGAGCGGCAGACCGAGCGCGGCGATCGTCGCGCTGTCGCGGATCGGACCGTCCGACACGATGCCCGCGACGCCGCGCATTTTGAGGCGCGTCGCGAGAATCGAGCCAACCGATGCGACACTGCGCTCGCCCCGGCAGTCCTGCACGAACACGCTGCCAGGCGGCGCGGTCTCGATGGCCTTGCGCTGCGGATGATCAGGGTCCTGAAAAATGCCGACGTGATCGATATCCTCGCGCGCCGGGATATTTCGCAGCGTAAAGGCCGGGCCGACGAGATTCGGCGCACCGGCCGCGGGCTTCACGAGCGGCACGATGCCCTGGATGAACACGTTGCGCAGGCCGTGCTTGAAGAGTTGCGTCGTGAGCGTGGCGGTGCTGACATGGCGCAGTTGTTCGAGCGCTGCTTCGCTGACGGGGTGTTCGGTCGAAGTCATCGGATGGGTTCCGTGGTGAGATTCAGACGGGTTCGCGACATGACATGCCGGCGCGTTTTGCCGGCCGATGTTATCGCTACGACCATGCCCACACCCTCCAGGGATTACGCGTACACGCACGCTGTCCACCATCGCGAAGCGCAGTATGCTGGCGGCAGCCGCGCTGCGCTTCCTGCAGCGAGCCAATCGCAAAGGATCATGACCATGCCTGCCTTCACCGCGCCGCCCGCCGTCGTCACATTGCAAAGCCGTTTCGATTTCGACCGCACCGTGAACCTTGTCACCGAGGCACTGACTTCACGCGGCATGACGATTTTCGCCGACATCGATCAGGCCGCCGCCGCGGAAAAATCTGGAACGACGCTGCGTCCGACGCGGCTGATTCTCTTCGGCAATCCCAGGGGCGGAACGCCGGTCATGCAGGCCAATCCGCACGCCGCGCTGGAATTGCCGCTGAAGATCGCGATCTGGCAGGACCCGCAGGAACCGGTATGCGTCGATTATCTTGATCCCGGCGCGTTGCTGAGCGAGCGATACGGCATCGATGCCGCGCTTACCGGCGCATTCCGGCAGGTCGCGCAGCTATTGGCACAGACGTTCCAGTAAGGCCGGTCAGTGAAACGGGTTGGCGAATGAATACATCATCGCGATGCCGGCGCCGATCAGGAAGTTCGCGTCGATCAGTCCGGCCAGCAGGAACATCCGCGTTTGCAGCTCGGTCATCATCTGCGGCTGACGGCCGGATGTTTCGATGAAGCGGCCGCCCATGATGCCGATACCGATACACGCGCCGATCGCGCCGAGTCCGATGATGAGGCCGCATGCGAGCGCGACGAACGAGACGTTGGTCATCTGCTTTCTCCGGTGGGTTGCATGGCTCGACTACGACCCGATTCTCGCCAGTCCCGCGCGGACGTTCAATTACCTCACAGGTAAGCAGATCGTTGCACCGTTCGCTTACGCGACCCGCAGTCCAAGCTCCTCCATCAGCAACGCGGCCTGTGCGTGCGAAATCGTCGCGCCACGAAACTGCGCGGCATCCGTGAGGCGCAGGCCGCCGAGGTCGGCGTCCCGCAGATCCGCGCCGGCGAAGCGCGCGTTCTTCAACAGCGCGTTGCGCAGACTGCCGCCGTTGAACACGGCATCGCGAAAGTCAGCGCCGCCGAGATCGGCATCGGAAAAATCGAGCTGATCGAGCGCCGCCTTTCTGAACGACACGCCGCGCAGGTCCGCGCCGATCAGCAGACACTCGCTGAACTGCAATCCGAGCGTCGATGCATGTTCGAAAGTGGCGCCCGTCAGCTTGCTCTCGCTGAACGATACCGACGCGAGTTTCGCGCGCCGCCAGCTGGTGTTGTTGAGATCGCAGGAGCGAAACGTCGCATCGTGAAGATCGGCGGCGCCGAAATCGGCCTGCCGCCCGCGGCAGCTGCGCCAGCGCGTGCCGTTGAGCTGCGCGCCGAAGAACGACGCCTCCACCAGTGTGCAGCGCGTGAAATGGCATCCGCTCAGGTCGAGTCGCGAAAGATCGGCCATGTCGAACGCGCAGTCTTCGAATGAGGGCGGTGTCGTGGCGCCGGCAAGCAGCGCTTCGAGCGATTCGCGCGTGAAGGTTGTCGATGCAACGGGTTGGCTGGTGTGACCGACGCGGCCAGGAGCAGCGTCCGGAAAGAGTTCGTGGTTCATGTGAGGTCGGAGTGTGCCGCGCACGATGCGCCGCGCGGCATGGGTAAGGCACATGAGCCATTTTAACTTCAGCACCCTGGCCGCCATCCCGGGCAGGAAATCATGGAAGTGTTTATATTTATCGTCCTGTCCGACGAATACCGCCGCATACCGCCGAATACCGCCAGATATGCATTGAATGGCGCGGCGTCACCGCTCACCACCCCGAATCAGGAACTCGAGATGACCGATCTTTCCGCCTTTCCGATTACAACGAAGTGGCCCGCGCAACATCCTGAGCGTATCCAGCTCTATTCGCTGCCGACACCGAACGGCGTGAAAATTTCCATCATGCTCGAAGAAACGGGCCTCGCTTACGAGCCGCATCTCGTCAGCTTCGAGACGAACGACCAGATGTCGTCCGCGTTTCTTTCGCTGAACCCGAACAACAAGATCCCGGCGATCATCGACCCCAACGGGCCGGACAGCAAGCCGCTGGCGCTGTTCGAATCCGGCGCGATCCTGATCTATCTCGCCGACAAGTCCGGCCGGTTCATGCCGCGGGACGCCGCCGGCCGTTACGAAACGATCCAGTGGGTCATGTTCCAGATGGGCGGCATCGGGCCGATGTTTGGACAGGTCGGCTTCTTCCACAAGTTCGCGGGCAGGGAGTATGAAGACAAACGTCCGCGCGACCGCTATGTCGCCGAATCGAAGCGTCTGCTGGGCGTGCTGAACGGACGTCTCGCCACACGCCAGTGGATCATGGGCGACGATTACACGATCGCCGATATCGCGACGTTCCCGTGGGTACGCAACCTGGTCGGCTTCTACGAAGCGGGCGACCTGGTCGCGATCCATGACTTCCCGCACGTCACACGCGCACTGCAGGCGTTCATCGCGCGCCCGGCCGTCGGGAAAGGGTTGACGATACCCGCTCGCACGCCTGCCTGAAGAAGTGTTGCAGCGGAGGATTCCCCCGCGCTGCGCCGCCATGCGCGTGGACAAAAAAATGGCCGCTGGAAACCAGCGGCCATTTACCCCCATGCATGCGGATTTGAATCCGCTGCGTTTTCTTTTGTTTTTGTTTTTGTTTTTGTTCTTCTTCTGGTTGCTTCTTCGTTTCCCCGAACTACCTTTCCCCGAACTTTCGTTTTCCCCGACTTACCGGTCCCACTCGCTTCCAACCTCGTGCTTATCTTTACTGCTTAGTCACACTTGGTTACGTTTGGTTACAGTCTAGTCGTTCCGGTTTGACACGCTATTGTCGTTTTCTCTCTCAGGGTTTTCCCTTAATCAAGAGGCAGTTCTTCTGGCTTTTGACACTGCGTGCAGCGGCCACACTGAGGATGGCTGCGCCCTCCCGGCCGGCACTCAGCTTGATGATGGCGCCGGCGCCTGGAAACCCGGCTCCTGATACAAGTCCCTGCGACACGCAGCTCATCTGGTCCTGCGAAGGCCACTTTGTAACGACACATGTACAAACGGCGCCGGGCGCGAGGCCATGCCTGCGCTTGCCCGTGCGTCCCGTCGAAAGGATCACCGGATCAATCAAATGGCTTGCTGCTTTCAATTCGCGGTGCGACATTCATGGAGCCCGGCATCCGCAGGCATGCTGGCTGCCCATCCGCGCGTCACCCTTCCCGACATTCCGTGGAACACGTCATGACTCCCGGCATCGCTGCCTTTGATCCAGACAGGCAACTGCTGCCCTTTCGCGAATCGCTCATGGCCATGCTTGGCGTGGCCTTCGTCGCGATGCTCGTGGCGCTCGACCAGACCATCGTCAGCACCGCGTTGCCGCGCATCGTCGCGGACCTCAAGGGCTTCGATCTCTACGCGTGGGTCGCGACGTCGTACATGCTGGCGTCCGTGATCACGATTCCGATTTTCGGGCGGCTCGGCGACCTGTTCGGACGAAAGCCGTTTCTTGTCGCGGCGGTTCTTGTATTCACGATCGCGTCGATCCTGTGCGGCGTCGCGACGAACATGCTGTTTCTGGTGGTCGCGCGCGGGCTGCAAGGCATCGGCGGCGGCATTCTGATCGGCACGATGTTCGCCACCGTTGCCGATCTCTTTCCCGATGCAAAGCTCCGACTGCGCTGGCTGGTGTTCGTTTCGACCGCATTCGGCGTCGCCAACATCGTCGGGCCGACGCTAGGCGGCATGCTCACCCAATACGGCGGCTGGCGGCTGGTGTTTTTCGTCAACGTGCCGATCGGCGTCGTCTCGCTGCTGTTTGTGCTGCGCTTTCTGCCGCACATCCGCCACGCGCGTCAAAGCGGACCGGTGCGTCTCGACTGGCTCGGCGCAGTCGTGCTCGCGATTACGTTCGGCGCGCTGCAACTGCTGATCGAACTGTTTCCCCGTCAAGGTGTAACACGCGCGACGATGGCACTCGGCGCGGTCACCATCGGCTGCGCCATCACGCTCTGGTTCTGGGAAAAACGCATGGGCAACCCGATCGTGCCGATCGACATGCTGCTCGACCGCAAGCTCGCCGCGCTCTTCGCGATGGCGGTGCTTGGCGGCTTCGCGCTGTTTTCGCTCGTGTTTTACGTGCCGTTGCTGTTTCAGGGCGGCTATGCAATGTCGCCGCACGATTCCGGCATGCTGATCACGCCGCTCCTGCTCGGCACGACTGTCGGCAGCGTGCTGAACAATCGCATTGTCACGCGCGTGCGGCGCGCGAACGCGATCATGTATGTGGGTTTTGCGTTATTCGCGCTGGCGTGTCTCGTGCTCGTCGCGCTAAACGGCATGGAGCCGCACATCGTGTGGATGTCGTGCATGGGCGTGAGCGGCCTGGGTCTGGGGCTCGTCGCCGCGAACCTGACGATCTTTTCGCAGCAGATCGTCGAGCGCGATCATATCGGCGCGGCCACCGCGCTGCTGCAATCGCTACGCACGTTCGGCGGCATGCTCGGCACGGTGATGACCGGCGCACTGCTCGGGCATCTGTACACGATGGGCGTGCACCGCTCGCTGGATGCGTATCAGGCGACGCAATGGTTCAAATCGTTCGCCAGCCCCGAACTGCTCGTGGATCGCGACGAACAGGCCGCGCTGATCAACCGTCTGATCAGCGCGGGGCATTCCGGCAATGCGATGATGAATTCCGCGCGCGATGCGCTGGTCTCATCGATACATGTCGGGCTCGCGCTCGCGACCCTCGCCGCGCTGATCGGCCTGTGTCTCGCGTGGTTCGTGCCGCCCGTGCATGTGGGCCACGAGGCGCCGGCCGTGCGCAAGCCCGGATAGGCGACCGGCGTGCGTGTGCGCATGCACGTCGCGGCGAAGCTATTTTCGAAAACCAGACAGGGAGTATGAATGACCGGACATGAAATCCTCCATCCGTTAAGGCCTTTTCTGAAGAATTACGTCTGGGAGCATGGACACGTCGGCACACGTTTTCTCGACTGCACCGACGGCGGCGTGAAATTCGACGAAGGCAAGAAGTCCCGCTTTGCCGCGGAAAAGTATCGGTATGTGCCCCTCGGCAAGGATGTCGAAGACGACCCCACCGTGGAAGGTCCGGCGATCCATGAAGCCGGCCTCGCCCGCTTTCTGCGCGCCGCGCAGATGGGCAAGCCCGAGGAGGCCGGTTCAGCCGCGGAAGTGCAGCGCGCCGTGCACGACTGCGTGGAGCTCGGCGTATTCAGCGCCTACCAGCGCGAAGCGCACGCCGCCCACGCACGCTATTCCGAAGAAGCGATGTTCGACGACGAAATCCGCGCGGCGGTGGTCGGCGATATCCGCAGGATGTACGCACCGATGCGCGGGCAGCTCGCGCTTTATGACTTCACCGTGCTTTACGGGCTGCCCTCGCCGCTCATGTGCAGCGACGCGCCGTTCATCGACTGGCGCGTGCGGATCGTGCCCGCGCTGCCGTTCGTGTCATTGCCGCTCGGGCCGTACGCGCTGCTCGTCGGCGGCTCTTCGGGACGAACGAGCAAGGCGGCGCCCGTGGTGTGGAAAGCCGCAAGCGCGCTTGGGCCGCTCAAGGACCATAACCGGCATCAGGTGGAACGCGCGCACCGCTGGATCGTCGCGACCAGCGACGACCAGCTCGTCGCCGTGCAGCCGCGCTTCGCGCCGCCTGCCGCAACCCCTGACGCAGCGGCGGGGCCGGCATGAGCGACACGCTGATGATCACCAACGTGCGTCTCGCGGATGGCCGGCACGTCGACATTTCGATTGCCGGCTCGCGCATCGCGGCGATCGGTCCCGACCTGAAGCGCGAACCCGGCGTGACGGAAGAAAACGGCGAAGGTGCGCTCGTGCTGCCGGGTTTCGTCGAAGGTCATACGCATCTCGACAAGACCATGTGGGGCATGCCGTGGTATCGCAACGAGGTCGGCCCGAAGCTCACCGACCGCATCGAGAACGAGCGACGCTGGCGCGCGACGAGCGGGCATGACGCAGGCGTGCAGTCGCTCGCGCTCGCGCGCGCGTTTCTGCATGCGGGCACCACGCGGCTTCGCACGCACGTCGACGTCGACACGGATGCCGGCCTGCGCCATCTCGAAGGCGTGCTCGCCACGCGCGAAACGCTCAAGGGCGTGATGGACCTGCAGGTTGTCGCCTTCCCGCAGTCGGGTCTGCTCAGGCGCGACGGTACCGCCGCGCTGCTCGATCGCGCGCTCGCCGAAGGCGCCGACGTGCTCGGTGCGCTCGACCCCGCTTCGATCGACGGCGATCCGGTCGCTTCGCTCGATACGACGTTCGATATCGCGTCGCGACATCAGAAGCCCGTCGATATCCATCTGCACGAGCCCGGCGAAACCGGCGGGCGCACGATGACGCTGCTGCTCGATCGTGTCGAAGCGCTCGGCATGCAGGGGCGCGTCGTGATCAGCCATGCGTTCTGTCTCGGCGATCTGCCGGAGCGCGCGCGTGATGCGCTGCTTGAGCGCCTCGCCCGTCTGCGGGTCGCGCTTTTGACGACGGCGCCGCCTTCCGTGCCAGTTCCGCCGCTCAAGGCATGTATGGCGGCCGGCGTCACGATCTTCGCGGGCAACGACGGCATCCGCGATACGTGGACGCCGTATGGTTCGCCCGACATGCTCGAACGCGCGATGCTCGTCGGCATGCGCTACGACCTGCGCCGCGACGACGATCTCGAACTCGCCTTCGACACCGTCAGCGGCGCCGCGGCGCGAGGCTGCGGCTTCGCGGATCACGGTCTTTCGGTGGGCACGCGCGCCGACCTCGTATTGCTTGACGCGGAGACGGTCGCCCATGCGCTCGCCGCGCGACCGGTGAGGAGGCGCGTCATCTCTCACGGACGGATCGTCGCCCGAAACGGCGAGGGCGTCGCGCGGTAACGGCCAGTTTCAGCGCTCACGTCTTCTCACACCAGCCGCGTTGAAAAAACTCACACCACATTCGTTACACCAATACGGAAGGCGGCTGAAGTCCGCGCATTGCGCGCGAGCCGCAAGGAAATCCTCATGACCATGCCGCAGAGCTTTCGCAATCCGTTTGTTTCGCTCTACCAGTCTGTCGTGGATCAGGTCGCGCGCGCGGCCTGCGATCTGACGACCAGCCTTGCGTCGCGACCTGGTCTCGAAAACGGCCTCGTGCATGCGGCGGAACAGGTGGCGGCACTCAAGGCAAAAGGCGCGGCGGCGTTACCCGACGCGCCGCCCGACGGCATCGCACAGGACTTGTGGAAGTGCGCGAAGCTGGGTTTCGCCCTCATGGAAGCGCGGGCGCACGGCGATACGGCCGCGGCGGAGAGCATCGAAGACGTCATGCGCTACAACGTCTGCGACCCGCGCTGGGCAGGCACGATTTCCAGTTACGTGCAGTACTTCGGACCTGACGGCAGCCGCGCCAAAATCCCCTACATCCGGCCCGCGACAGTCGGCCCTGTCACCGTGCCGCTCAAGGCCGGCGCGAAAGTCGCGCTGATCGCCGACTGGGGAACCGGCACCGACATCGCCGTGAATCTGCTGAAGGAAGTGGCGCTGCAGAATCCGGATGTCGTGATTCATCTCGGCGATATCTACTACTCCGGCACGGCGCATGAGTGCGACGTGAACTTCAGGCGAATCATCGATGCGGTGCTCGAGCGCGACACAAAAGACCTGCCGGTATACACGCTCTCAGGCAACCACGACATGTATTCAGGCGGTGCCGGTTATTACAGCCTGATTGCCTCGCTGAACGATCGCCCGTGGTTGCAGCCGGCCAGCTACTTCTGTCTGCGTAACGACGACTGGCAGTTCATCGCGATGGATACCGGCCTGCACGACTACATCCCGGTCATCGGCGAGGACGTGCTGACGTTCATCGAGCCCGAGGAAGAAGCCTGGATCATCGATCGTCTCAGCGAATTCGACGGCAAGACGATCCTGATGTCGCACCACCCGCTCTTTTCGGCGTTTTCGCAGATCGGCCCGCGCGGCGCCGACGGCACGTTCACCGCATACAACCCGAAGCTCGTCGCGAGCTATCAGCGCTTCGCGAAAGCCGCGAAGCAGCCGGTTGCCGCGTGGTTCTGGGGCCACGAGCACAATCTGTCCGTCTACGATCCGTTTCAGGGGCTGCAACGTGGGCGCTGCATCGGCCACGGCGCGGTGCCGGTGTTCGTCGACGATGACACAGCACCGTTCGCGCCGATGCCCGGCATCGCCAGGCCGCCCAAAGTGGCGGACGTGCAACTGGGTGTCGAAGGCCGCACGTACATGCACGGCTTCACGATTGTCCGGCTCGGGACGGGCGGCGCCGCGAGCGCCGAATACTACGAGGACAACAACGGCACCCAGCCGATGTTTACCGAAAACCTCTAGCTGGCACGGTCGCGCAAGCGGGTCATTCAGAAAAAATGCAGCGTCTTCGCTGCCTGCTGGATGGCCTTGCGGATACGCGGATACGTACCGCAGCGGCAGATGACGCCGCACAGCGCCGCATCGATTTCACCATCCAGTTCCGCCGGTTTGACTGGCCGCTTCACGTTCCTGAGCAACGCGCAGGCCGCCATGAACTGCGCGCTCTGACAGTAGCCGCACTGCGCGACATCGACGTCGAGCCACGCGGCCCTGAGCGCATTCGCATCGGCGCCCTGCACGCCTTCGATCGTCGTGATCTTCTCGCCGTGCAATTCGCTGAGTTTCGTCTGGCAGGCAAGGCTTGCCTTGTCGTTCAGATGAACCGTGCAGCCGCCGCAGACGCCGACGCCGCAGCCGAACTTCGTGCCGGTCAGATGCAGCTCGCACCGCAGCACCCAGAGAAGCGGCGTCTCGGGGTCGGAGGCGACGGTCACCGTCTTTCTGTTCACGTTGAGGGAGGACATGTTTTCGTCGTCGCAGTGTTGGCGGGGTTGAGCGGACAGGGCGTTTTCAGGCGCACGCCGACGGGGTCGAGCGGCAGCGAATAGCGGCGCTCGCCGGTAAGCGCGAAGAGCGCGTTCGCGACGGCCGGCGCAACCGGCGGCACGCCCGGCTCGCCGACGCCTTGTGGATGCCCGTCGCCCGGCATGATGTGAACCTCGATCGCGGGGCAGTTCGACATGCGCACGACCGGGAAATCGAGGAAATTCGTCTGCATCACCTGCCCTTCGCAGAGCGTGATCTCGTTCTGCAATGCGCTGGAAAGACCAAAGATGATTCCACCTTCCATCTGCTGCGCGATCAGGTTCGGATTGACTGCCGTGCCGCAGTCGATGACACAGACAACCCGATGCACGCGCACGCCTTTGTCCGGATCGAGCGAGACTTCGGCGACCTGCGCGACGATGCTGCCAAACGCCTGATGCATCGCGATGCCGCGCGCGCAGCGCACGCCTTTAGGGCCGACAACCGGCTTGCCCCAGCCCGCCAGTGCAGCCGTGGTGCGCAGCACGGCCAGATGCTTCGGATGCTGCGTCAGGAGGCTCGCGCGAAACTCGACCGGGTCCTTGCCCGCGAGCGCCGCGACCTCGTCCATGAAGCACTCGGTGAAAAACGCCTGATGCGAATGGCCGACCGAGCGCCAGAAACCCACCGGCACCGGCAACTCGACGAACGCGTGCGCCACGCGCGCGTTCGGCCATTCGTAGGGCTGGTCGAACGCGCCTTCGGATGTCGTCTTGTCATACGGAAGATGCAGGTCCGGGAGGCCGAACGTGCGCGTGAGCACCTGTGGCACGATCGCCTGGCCCGCCGACGTGTTGCGCCATGCCACCAGCTTGCCGTCGGCATCGAGCCCGGCCTCGAACCGCGACAGGCACGCCGGCCGGTAGAAATCGTGCTGGGTGTCCTGCGTGCGCGACCAGAGCGTCTGCACCGGCCGGCCGCCCGCCTCCTTCGCGATGGCCGCGGCCTGCGTGATGAAGTCGATTTCGAGGCGCCGGCCGAACGCGCCGCCCAGCAGCGGGACCTGCATGTCGACCTTGTCTTCGTCGATGCCCAGCACTTTAGCGACGTGCCGGCGCGCGAGCGTCGGCATCTGCGTGGCGGCCCAGACGGTCGCCGTGCCGTCCTTGAACTGCACCGTGCAGTTGACCGGCTCGACCGGTGCATGCGCGAGATACGGCGCGCGATATTCCGCCTTGATCGTGCGGTGCGCCGTTTGCAGCGCGGCATCGACGTCGCCCACGGTATAGAACGCGTGGCCGCTGTCCTTGTCGAGTGTCTCGACAAGGCGCGCGTCGATGTCCGCGCTCGACAGTTTCGCGGCGGCGCCCGCGTTCCATACCGGCTGGAGATCCGCTGCGGCGGTCAGCGCGCCGTATGCGTCGCGCGCGATCACCGCGACGCCGCCCGTGGGCCCCGGGTCGGGCGGCCGGCCCCCCGCGCGGCGGGCA
>NZ_CAJQYY010000011.1 GCF_907164575.1 Paraburkholderia gardini | reverse complement strand
GCGTGGCTCATGGTATGCTGGCAGCTACCCGCCCGGGGCCTCCCGCTATTGCGCGGGGTGGGCCCGGTTTTCCGGTGGCAAAGACTGTCAGGTCGGCCAGGTCATCTTGCAGCCGGCCTCTTCGATCGTTGGCGCGATGGTCTTGCTATCGATGATGGAATCGATATGGAACAGGTCGTCGGCCCCGTCGCTGCCTTGGGGTTGCGCGTGGCCGGCCCACAGCGTTCCGATGAGCAGGTGCTGGTTGGCCCGGTAGATGGCCTGCTTCGGCTGCAGGGAGACCTCCGGCGGCAGCACGAGCCCGTCCAGTGCCCTGGCCATCTTTACCGCGTCGAGCGATTTTGCCTTGTTGGCCGCCAGCGCGCAGGCGTGGATCGCGGTGTGGCCGAACCAGGTACGCGCGGTTGGCACCCGGCCGGTCTTTTTCTTGATGGCGTCGACGAACTCTTTCACATGCGGCACGCCGGGCTGGTTCCAGTACCACTCGATCACCCAGTTGCCGATGCGCGCGTCCGGCGGCAGCGCTTCGAGCGTTTCGAGCTCGATGTTCGCGCCAGCGATGTGAAAGCGCTTGTCCAGGCCGAACTGCACGGCCTGCTTGAGGACATTGGTCTGGTCATCACCGTTCTGCAGGATGACGATCACATCCGGGCTGGCCGACTGCGCCTTGATGAGGTAAGAGGAGTAGTCGGAGGTGCCCAGGGGGATCAGGTCGGCCCCGACGTTGGTGGCGCCGTACTTCTTCAGGTTCACGTTGTAGGCGTCCAGCAAGCCGTGGCCGAACGCGTAATCGGGAACGAGGAAGTAGAACTTCTTGCCGAAGCGTTTGATGAGATCGGGTGCGATCGCATTGACCAGCAAGGTGGTGGACGGACAGGTCTGGAACACGTTCCAGTGGCATTCGGTGCCGGTGATGGGATCGGCGTGCCCGCCCGGGTCCATCATGAATACGCCTTTTGCGAAAGCCACCTGGGAAATGGCTTCGGTCAGGCCAGAGTTCACGTTGCCAATGAGGAAATCGACCTTGTCGCGGTCGATGAGTTTGTGCGCCTTCTGCACCGCCACCCCGGCATCGCCACTGGTCGAATCTTCGACGATCAACGTGGCGGGGCGCCCGAGGATGCCGCCCCTGGCGTTGATTTCCTCGATGGCCAGTTCCATGCCGTGCAGTTCGTTCCTGCCGGTGATCGCGTAGGTTCCCGTCACGGGGTTATTTACGCCGAACTTCACGGGTTGCTCGCCGGCCGCCCGAACGATGCCCGGCGATATCATCGCCGCCGCCCCCGTTGTCGCCGCCATTTTCAGGATGGTGCGACGGCTGATCCCTTTCGAATTGCTTTTGTCGTCCACTTTATCGTTCATTTAGAAGCTTCCCCGTTGTGACAAGCCGGCGTGTGCCGCGTCTATCAGTGCTTGCAGAACAAATTTAACGGCTCACTACCCAAAAAATCGAAAAAAAAGTCCCCTGTTTGAAACGTTAATTACATTGCTCCGAAGCCTGGCGAATGTCAATCCGAGGAAACGGAACCTTACGCTCGGGACAGCTAACGCACTCGAAATGCGCAACCTCCAGGGCTTTTTCACAGGAGTTTAATTGCCTGGGGCGAGCGCCCTGGATGTGCTGGGTTCCGGAAACTGACGTCGTTGTCCTGGTCGACACCACTGCACGAATGACCGTAGCGCCCTTGGAAGCTGGCTTTAGGGTGGCGCCGAAACGTGCGGCAGAAGTGGGGCGACTGGGGATCGCGTCAGGCGGTAGCCGACCCTCGCATACGCAAGTTCGCCGGAGCATCTACAGAGACAGATTCGGCACACGTTCAATCAACATCAGCAACGTCTGTTTTGCGCGCGTGAAGAGACGTCTCCAAGCTGAGGTCAACGGTCGCTTTTCGACGAGGTAGATGAACGCGTACTGCCGGCCAGGAAGCGTCAGTGATTCACACCGTTGCTTGAACGTTCGGACGTCGGATATACCTTGGCAAGCGGTCATTCGATCGACGACGTTGGTGTACGGCGCCCCCGGCGGACATCAGGCCGGGCCCGGCAAGCGAAATGACAGTGCATTTCAGGGTGGAGGCTCCGTAGTCGTGGTGTTTGGGTAAACGTACGGCAGATGTCCCCGCGCAGTGCTGGCTGAGGACATGACGCGTCCGCGCGAGCGTCTGCGTCTCAACGGTCTTTCCAGGCTAGAGCAAGACTTAATTCTGGACAGCAGCGGTGACGCTTAACTCCACCAGCAGTTCAGGCAAACCAAGTGTCGTCTGCACCGTACAACGCGCCGGTAGGTGATCGGGATCAACCCACTGTTGCCATACCGCATTCATGCGATCGAAATCGCTCATGTCCTTCAGATAGATGGTCACGGACAAGAGATTTCGCTTATCGCTGTTCGCCTGCTTCAGCAGCGCGTCGATCCGGCTAAACGCCTCCAGGCACTGCTCCTCGATCGAGCGTGCTTGCGCTTGCCCGGACGACGTTTGTCCGGCCAGGAACAGGAGGTTTCCAAAGCGCACCATCTTGCTCATGCGCGCATTGCCGGAAGTTCTCAGTACAGGCGCATCACTCATTTCGGGACCCATTCGGTTGGTTTCGCTGCGTTTTCATCGGGGATATAGGAGACCGCCAGATCTCCCAGGCTCACTGGCTTGATAGGAGGGCGGATGTTGTAGTAGCCCGTCTCGTCCATTCGCTGACCGTTATGCTCGGCGAGCAACTCCGATACGGTCAGACCACAGAGACGGCCCTGACATGGACCCATCCCGCAGCGAGAAAAGGATTTGGTCTGATTGGGGCCGACGCAACCGAGGCGTGCCATCTCACGGATCTGTCCGGCCGTCACCTCTTCGCAGCGGCAGACGATTGTCTGGTCCGATGGACGACGAAAAGGCGCGCTCGGGCGATAGAGCGCGTCGAGAAACGGGCGGACGCGGCTGTGTTGACTGCGTCGGCGGCCGAGCAGCGCCGTTTGTTCACTGAACGATTCGGTATTCAACGCCCCCACGCGATGCGCGACGGCAAGCGCGACCCTTTCCCCGCTGATCCGTGCCCCGATCGCACCGCCGATACCGGCGCCATCTCCCGCCGTGAAAACGTTCGGCACGGATGTCTCGCCCCAGCCGTCCGTGCGCGGACGCCAGCAGAGCTGCGCTTCGTCCCAGTCGTGAGTGCAGCCGATCGAGCGCGTCAGTTGCACGTTCGGCACCACGCCCTGATGCAACAGCACGAGGTCTGCTGCGATCGTGGCCGATTGTCGTCCTGACCGGTAGGTGATTCGCTCCACTCGCCCGGCGCCTTCGATAGTGAGTTCGCTGATATTGCGAATGTGGGCGACGCGCGCTTTCTTGATGGCGCGGAGCAGCTTCATGCCTTTCAGCAGATAGTCCGGGCTGCGTAATGCGGAGGGCAGATGCTTCAGCGCATGACGGTAATTGGCGGCTGGCGTGGTTTCCAGTATCGCGGCGGGCGGCCGGCCGGCCTGAATCAGTTGCCAGGCGAACAGGTAGAGCAGCGGCCCGCTGCCTGCCAGCACCGTCTGCACGTTGGGCAACAGGCCGGCCGATTTGACGAGTGTCTGAGCCGCACCGACGCTCATGACGCCGGGCAGCGTCCACCCTGGCACGGGAAAGGGACGCTCGTAGGCGCCATTGGCGATGACGAGTGCCTTGGCGTGTAGATGGCCGCTTGCCGCCGTTTCGTTTCGACGTGTAAAGCTGATGTCCAGCGATCGGCTCACTTGCCATACCAGTGTGTCGGGCCAGTACGACACGGAGGATGCTCTGAATTGCGTCACCAGCTCGGCGCCGTCTGTGTAATCCGCACCCAGGCGCGCTGGGTCGGGTAGAGGCGAACGGCTGACGTTGCGGTAGATCTGGCCGCCCGGCAATGGGTTTTCGTCCATCACCAGAACTTTCAGACCGAGTGAATTGGCTCGCAGCGCGCATGCCATGCCGGCGGGTCCAGCACCGATCACGACGAGGTCGACTGATTCGATCGTCATTGAATGTCCCTCGCGCCGTTCATGAAGCTCACACGCATACCTTCCCTGACTTTGACCATGCAGGATTGCTGGTTGGGCAGATCGTCGATCTGTACGAGGCAGTCGAAGCAGACGCCCATCATGCAGAACGGTGCTCGCGGCACATTGCCGACCGGCGTTCGCCGGAAGGTCTGAACGCCGGCATACAGCAGCGCGGCGGCCACCGTCAGCGAATCCGGCACGTCGACATGCCTGCCGTCGATCTCGATCCGGATCAGCTTCGGTGTGCTCCCTTCCAGGAGGCTAAACATGGAATCGCTTTGCATGAAAATAATCGAGAATGGGGGGGCGTTGGCCGCCCAATAGCCACGGCACCAGCAGTTCGCAGTGAGCTGCGGCGAGCGTGACGCCGCTGTGGCAGGTGGTGAGAAATGCACCGGGACAGTCTAAGGATTCGTCATAGATCGGCATGCTGTCCGGCGTCATCACGCGCAGCGCGCCCCACGCTCGCACCACGTTCACGCTCCGCAGCAAGGGGAACGGCCTGATGGCTTTACGGGCGATGTGCGCGACGATATCTGAGGTCACGCCAGTATCCATGCCCACATCCTCTGCGGATTCCCCTAGAAGCACCGAACCCTCGGCGGTTTGCCGCACCGAAAGCGTAGGGTAGTGAAGAAACGGACGGACGCGCTCGGTCACCACGATCTGGCCGCGCAGTGGAACAACGGGGGCGTCGAGGCCGACCATCTGAGCGAGATCGCGATTGCCGAGGCCGGCGCACAGCACGAGCTTTGCGCTGCGGAACGTTCCCTGTCCCGTGTCGAGACGGAATCCGTCGCCATGCCGTTCAATCGTGCTGACCGTCGCATTCGGCACGTAGTCGCCGCCCGCCTTGTCGAGTGCCGCGAACAGGGCGCGAAGCGTGTAAAGCGGGCTGACGTGCCCGTCATTCTCCGAATAGACCGCGCCGAGGACATCGCTGGCGATGCTGGGCACCATCGCTTTCAGCCTGCGATGATCTAGCACGTCGTACGTGAGCCGAGCATCCTGGCGATACAGGTAATCGACGTTCTCGACGCTTGCCGCGAGCGATTCCTCGCTCAAAGCGATGTTCAATCCGCCCGGTCGTGAATAGCCGAGGCTCAGGCCCGACGCTTCTTCCAGTTCCTTCGCGAACGCGGGCCACAGCCGCGACGACTCGAGCGACCAGCGCCCGTAATCCGGCTGCTTTCGGCCCTTGCCCGATACCCAGACCAGCCCGAAGTTACCGCGAGCGGCGCGAAAGCTCGCATCTTCGCCGTCCAGTACGACGACGGTCTGGCCGCGCTTTGCCAGACCATAAGCGATCGCCATACCGACCAGTCCGCCGCCGACGATGGCGAAATCATAGGTGTTCTTCATTCAGGGCTTCCGTGGTTGCCTGGAGATTGCTGGCGGGAAACATTCGGTATCCGGAATGACCGTTCCGATCGTATCGGCCGGCATGCTTCAACGCGGCGTCAGATCGGTTTTCATGTACTGCAGGGAAAGCCGCGACAGCGTGCCGTCCGCCTTGACTGACGCGATCGCCTTGTCGAACGCGTCGCGCAACGCAGTGTCGGACTTTCGCAGCCCCATGCCGACGCCTTCGCCCCAGATCTTCCCGCCAATGACGGGCCCAATCAGCGACAGATCGCTGCCTGCGTTGTTGAGCAGATAGACAGTGTTCTCGACCGACGCATCGATCCGCCCGCTCTTCAGATCGAGATCGCGGTCCTTGGAACTGCGGTATTCGCGGATTTCGGCGATATCGGCGAAGTTCGAGCGAACGAACGGCACGTAGGTGGTGGCTGCCTGCACGCCGATCACCTTGCCCTTGAGCGCGATGCGCAGCGCGGCGAGCGCGGTTTTCGCGTCGACCTCGGACTTGATCGTCACGAGCCCGCTCCCCAGCTTTGCGAAGTCTGCGGCGTGGTCCTTGGCGGTTACGAAACTCGACGTGACGGTGGCGTAGGGAATGCTGAAATCGATGGCTTGCCTGCGTGAGTCCGTGATCGCCATGCCGTCCATGATGACGTCGAATTTGCCGGTGTTCAGTGCCGGGATCATGCTGTCCCAGTCGGCGGCGATCTGCTTGCAGCTGAGATGCGCGCGCTCGCACAGCACCTTGGCCAGCGCCGGTTCGAATCCGCCGAGCGTGCCGTCCGGGTTCGAGGAATTCCAGGGCGTATAGCTGCCCTCAAACGCGATCACAACATCCTTGGCTTCAGCCAGCTGAACGGTGGCCAGCGCGCAGAGGCTGCCGATCAGACACACTGCGCGTTTCAATATCCTGTTGTTCATCATTTCCGGTTCCGTGGAGTCTCGACGTGGGTTGGCGGGCTGGTGCCAGGCGCTGCCTCGTGCAGCGTTGAACCATTGTCGGATTGGCCGGGCGGTGGGCTCAATTGCCGCAAAATTCGTTGGTCATTCCAAAAAGGTATAAGTCGTTACGGCATGGCTGCGTGCCGCGTTAGCGAGTGGACCGAGCTGGGCGTAGTCACGCAACGGCAGAGGGAGCGCAAGCGCAAGATCGGCCAGAAAATCTCCGCGCGCGGGGCGACCGTCTCCTTTGCTTTATCTCGAAAGGTTATGATCGGGTCAACCGACGTGTGTGCGCCAGCCGACGCCGGCAACGGTGCCGGATTGGCGAGCTTAAAAAACCGCGGACTTGAGGAGTGTGGGGTGAGCGATTTTACGTTGCGCGAGTTGGAGGTTTTCGCGGCCATCATGCAGCACGGCACGGTCACAAAAGCTGCGGATTTTCTCGATATCGCTCAGCCCGGCGTCAGCAAACTGCTTGCGCGCCTGGAAGCCAAAGTGGGGTACAGCCTGTTCAACCGGCAGCGGCAACGCCTGATTCCGACGGCCGAGGCGATGTCGCTCTATGCCGAGGTGGAGCGATCGTTCATCTCGACCAGGGAGATCATGAGATTGGCGAGGGACCTCGGCGATCTTCGGGCCGGTCGCCTGAAAATCGGCATTCTTCCCGCGCTGGGAAGTGGCTTGATGCCTACCATCATCCACGAGTTCCAGGCTGACCATCCCGGTGTCAGGATCACGGTCAATATCCGCACCACCCAGACGCTTGTGGAGTGGGCGGGGCGCAATCAACTCGATCTCGCGATCGGCGTGACGACCAGCATCGAGCATCCAGCGGTCGTCCGGCGCACGCTTCCGCCAGTGCCGGTCGTGTGCGTGGTGCCGGAAGGCCACGCCTTGGCGGATGTCGAGGCGGTCACGCTTCAGCATCTGGAAAACGCGACCCTGATCTCGTTGCTCGCATCCGATCCGCTCGTAGCGCAGATCGAGCGGCACGCCGCGCTGGCGAATCTGAGAATCCCGATCGCAATCGAGACGAATCTTGCCGCAACGGCCATCGCGTTTTGTCAGGCCGGGGCGGGGGTAACCGTCGTGGATTATCTGTCCGCCCGCGCTACGGCGGCGAAAGGGGTAGTCATCAAGAAATTCGAACCGGCGCTGTCGATCAACTACAGCATTTATAGGCAAAAAGGGAGCAAGGCATCCGCGCTGACGGATGCCTTGATCGAACGGGTCATCAACGAACTGACCCGGGAGATTGTAGGATTCGAGGCCGCAACCGGCGCGCGGCCAGCGTTCTGAACCGGTAGGACACGGTGAGCTGTGCCGTCAACGGTGCGCTTGGCATCAGCGTGACGTGTTGGGTAGGGTCAACGGTTGATGCGGCAACAGCGTGGCTTCGCGGCACAGTTCATTCGACGACGCTGCGAAGCGGTCGGTGTGCTGTCCATGTTTTTGTAGCCGACTATTGGGCGATTGCTGTTATCAGGCAGCCTTGCTTGATAACCAAGCTGGCCGATGTGTGTCGGTCGAGCTCCTTGGTTGCCGGGATTTGTGGTTAGAAGGTACTTGAAAAAACTGCGCTCTCTTCCGACGTAATTGCTTGAAGGGCCGCTTCGCCTTGGAAGCCGCCATTAGCGTGCGCTCGTCACGAGCGGCAGCAATGGGTCCGCTACGGAAGTTCGGTTCGACAGGTGGCTACCCGATAGCCGGCCGCGGGCGTACTTCCGGGTTCGGCCAGGAACGGCCAGCAGGAAGCTTGTCGGCAACGATCCGCGCTCTTCAGGACCTTCGTTGCAGCAGTGCAGCACGGCAGCCCGGTGTACTGCCATTCAGGCAAGCCGCAAACCTACACAGACTCAAACGGCCCTGAGCCCTGGCTGGCCATCATCGTGATCCATTGCTCAAATGCCACGACGGCGTCATCGCCGGTGCGATCTGCGTTGATCACCAGCGCGTAGTCGGGGGCGCGCCACGTTGGCGCTGCAATCGGGCACACCAGGCGGCCCGCGGCGACGTCGCGCCCAATCAGCGGCAGCGAGGCGAGCGTCACACCCAGACCCTCCACGGCGGCGGCAAGCTGGAGATAGGCGTGTTCGAACTCGACGTGACGGGCAGCCCGCAGATCGGGCGCGCCCGCCTCCCGCAGCCAGCGCGACCACGCTGTGCGTGTACTGGCGGAATGCAACAAGGTGTGGTGGCGCAGATCCGCCACGTCCTGTATCGGGTGCTGGCGCAACAGCGCGGGGCTGCAGGCGGGCAGGCGCACGTCGGCCATCAGCGTGCGCGACACGAGGCCCGCACCCTGTTCGTGCCCGGAGCGCACCCCAATGTCGAAGGCGTCGCCGATATAGCGCAACTTGCGCGATGTGGTCGACACCCGCACGTCGATGCCGGGATAACGCGCCTGAAAGCCGGCCAGACGCGGCAGCAGCCAGCACAACGCAAAACTGGCCAGCACGTTCACGCGGACGGTGCCCGATACGCGGCGCGTGAATTCATCATGGCGCAGTCGCGCCGCCCCGGTCGCGAGACGCTCGAAGGCGTTGCTCACATCGTTGAGCAATGCTGCGCCCTCATCGGTGAGTAAAACGCCGCGCGCGCGGCGCTCGAATAGCGGTACGCCAAACCAGTCTTCCAGCAGCCTGATCTGTTTTCCGACAGCCCAATGGGTGACGTGCAAATCGGCCGCGGCGGCGGCAAAACTGCCATGCCGGGCCACCGCCTCGAAATTGCGCAGCGCGTTGAGTGGCGGCAGCTTGCTCCAGTCTTTTTCCACGCCTGTGTCCCTACCCATGATGTGACTTTTTTTCTCTGCTGACCCGATATTACGTCAATTGAAGCATGGTGCAGTGGGTCATAAAATTGCCATCCGGGAATGCGCGAAAGCGCCAGGCGTCCGCCACTCCGGCCCGCGCCTCGTAACCAGAGGGAGTTTTATGCGCTTCACCCCGTTTTCCCTGCCGCCTCGTGTAGCCAGCCGGTCCGGCCGGCCGGCTTCCCCGGCGCGCTCCCGCGTGTTGTGGCTCTCCTGTGTCGCGCATGCACTGCACGACGGCTACACAGACATGATCTACGTCCTGCTGCCGGTGTGGCAGACGGACTTCGGTCTGAGCTATGGCGCTCTCGCCATGCTACGCGGCATCTATGCGGGCACGATGGCCAGCCTGCAACTGCCTGCCGGGCGTCTGGCGCAGCGTCTGGGCAGCCGGGCCATGCTGGTCCTGGGTACGCTGCTGGCCGCGTCTGGTTATGCGCTGGCGGGGATGTCGGGCAGCCTGCTGGGCCTGTACGTGGCGTTGACAATATCAGGCAGCGGCTCCAGCACCCAGCATCCGGTCGCCTCGGGCGCGGTGTCCCGTGCCTACGGACGTAATGCCAGGGGGCCGTTGAGTATCTACAACTTCTCCGGCGACCTCGGCAAATCCGCATTGCCGGCGGCCATTTCGCTGCTGGTGACCCTGATGCCGTGGCGCCATGCGCTGTGGATGATGTCCACTCTGGGCTTCGTGGTTGCGGCAGCGATTGCACTATTTCTCCCTTCCATACCGCGCAACGCGCACGCGGCCGAAGAGCCGTCCGTCCCCCGTCGCAGCACCGCGGGTACGGGTTTTTCGCTGCTGTTCATGATCGGCGTACTCGATACCGGCGTACGCATGGGGCTGTTGACCTTTCTGCCGTTCCTGCTCAGGGCAAAAGGCGTCTCGTCACCGATGATGGGATCGGCGCTGGCACTGGTTTTTATCGGTGGCGCCGCCGGCAAGTTCGCCTGCGGCTGGCTGGGCGCACGCATGGGGGTAGCCGGCACGGTGCTGGTAACGGAGGGCGGCACAGCGGCCTTGATCATCGCCGTGATGTTCTGCCCGCTGCCGCTCACCATGGTGCTGCTGCCGCTGCTGGGCGTGATGCTCAACGGCACCTCTACCGTGCTGTATGGGACGGTGCCGGAACTGACATCCGTTGAGGGTACCGAGCGGGCATTCGCGCTGTTTTATACCGGCACAATAGCTTCGGGGGCGATCTCGCCGGTGATCTATGGCTTTCTCGGCGACTGGATCGGCATACATGGCGCTACCTTTGCCACGGCTCTTACCGCCGTCGCCATCTTCCCGCTGGCAATTGCACTGCGCTCGTATCTGGCACCCGGAGAGAGAACGCAAGCGTAGGCCGGACGACCCTCCAAAATCGTTTTCGGTCAGCGCCGTGAGGGCATTCAGTCCTTGCAGTGCATGTCCTGCCTTGGCACAACAATGATCACCGGGTATGTTCCCCGGTCGAGCTCCACGCGCGCGACCACGGATATCGTCGCGCTGTCCATGTCGTCATACACGCTGGCCTGTTCATGGCTAAGGCTTGTCATGCCGGTACAGGCAGACGCGCGACCCTCGTCGGAAATGTGGCATTGGATCGGGTTGTCCGCAAGGTACCGATATTTGTCCCTGTCGGGGGTCGCAAGGTATTCACGAATGCTCTGCGCCGATCCACCGACGCCAGTGACATACCCCATCGAGCACTGCTGCCTGGATGGATCGCTGCCCCCGGATGTCTGGGCGTTCGCGGTCGCGACGACTGTTGCGAGTGTCAATGCAAGGAGATATTTCATGGCGCTGGTCACGGTTGCCGGATCGAAGTGCCGAATTGTAAAGGCACCCGGCCCATGGGGTCTGACAAACGCACGCGTAACCGGTCGCTTTTTAGAGCGGCACGCCAAAGATCGATGTCTTCGCAGGAACGCGCGCTAACCGGCGTCTTGCGGTGACAGGTTCACATCGACGGCAGTAACTGCGGCCTTCGGGACCCGGTGATCAGGCCTCGGCCCACTCTGCTTGTTGCGCTTGGCGTCGTACATCGCGGTATCTGCCAGGCGGAGTACTGCGTCGATATCGGTGTCCCCGGCACTCGCATGCGCGATGCCAATGCTCGCCCCTATCGTAATCGCGAGCGTCGGCGAGAGTTCGAATGGCTGTTCAAGCGCGCGTGCAATAGCCGCCGCCAGTTCTTGCGGCGCCTCGCGGTCCGCGAACGCGTCGACGATCACAAATTCGTCTCCGCCCATACGCGCAACCAGCGCGTGCTGGCTTGCGAGTGCGCGTAGGCGCGTCGCGACCTGAATCAACAGCATGTCGCCTGCGTCGTGTCCGTAAGCATCGTTGACCGGCTTGAAGCCATCGAGATCGAGATAGAGGAACGTCATACCCGCCCTGACGGGCGGTGTGCCGCGCGGATCCGTGGCCTTGAACAGGCCTTCGCGGTTGAGCAGTCCGGTGAGCGCATCGTGGCGTGCACGGTGACTGTTTTCGCGCTCGGCTTTCATCGTTGAGATGAGCATGCCGTTCAATCGCTGCGCGGCAACACTCATCGCAAACATATAAAACGGAATCTGCAGAAGCGTCAGAAGAAGCACGGGTTCGTCTGCAAGTAGCGCCCCGATACAGCACGGCCCCAGTGAAAAAAAGATCATCACCGCGACGAGACGTGGCGCGGCGAAGTTGCGAAAACAAATGCCGCCGACCATTGCGGCCGCGGAAAGGAACGAAAGCGTTGCGGCAACCCAGTCGCCACTGATCACGCTAACGAATGCACCATAGCCGACCGTGGCGCCCCAAAGCGGAGCCAGCAGGATGTAGAGGTCCGTTGGCGTCGTCCAGGCTTGCGCCGCGCGACGTCGCGAAATGAAGAGCACACATAACCGGGCCGCGCAAACCACGATTTCCGCGACGAGCCACAGGCGGAAAAGCAAGGTCGGATGTCGATACGCGAGGACCCCTGCAACCGCGATCGTATTAAGCACACCGCCGAAGAAAATGGGTAGTGTTCCGAAAAGTGTGCCAACCAGTGCGACGCGAATCTTGAGTGGTGTCTCCTGACCTGGCGCGGCCAGCCATTTCGCCAGCCGGCCGTGCGGCAAGGAATAGTTGTTGTGGATGCTTTGCATGAGCAACACCTTTTTGCGGGCCAGCGCCCGACCCTGGTCGCGAGGCGACGATAGTCAAAGGGGTAATAACAGGTGTCGGCAACCCTGCGACGCGGTTTAAGAGCAGCGTTTCCCCCGAACACGCTGCTGCGCCGTCTTTATCCGGGCGCCTGGTCAACACGGACAGGTTGAGCCGACCGGCAGAGCCCTTGACAGTGTCGTCCTGAACTTGAGTTTATCAGGCTTCCTCGTGAGTTCAGCGGGATGGTCGCCACCAGAAACGCGTCCCCCTCACCCGCTCACGCGCATATCAGCGTTGCTCCGCTATCGTCCCGCGGCGCTCGCCGTCCATGCCCGGGCACCGCCGGATATCCCTCGCAACTCGCGGTTAATGTGTCTCCTTCGCACGATGCAACGCAATGCCGACGATCACGAGTCCGATACCCGTCAGGTCATGCAACGTCGGTATTTGCGCCAGCACCAGAAAGCCGATGGCAGTCGCGGTAGCGGGCAGGATCGAAAGCAGCAGTGCAAAGGTCGCGCGGGCAAGCCGTGCCATCGCCAGCTGATCGGTGACGTACGGAATCACCGATGACGAAATGCCGACGCCGATTGCCGCGGCCAGCAGGCCGAAATCCCTGAACGCGGGGAGAGCCTCGTGAATGCCGAAGGGCAGCGCGGCAATCATCGCAATCAGCATCGACAACCCCAGGCGATCGATCCCGCCCTCACCCGAGATTCGATGCCCGAGCACGATATAGACGATGAACAGCGCACAATTCGCAAACGCGTACAGGTAAGCGAGCGGAGCGCCCGCAATGCGGACGTCGGTCAGAATATAAACGCCCGCGCCGGCGACAATCAACGCCGCGACATTGCGAGCGGACCTTGCGCCGAATGCAGCCAGTCCGATCGGTCCGAGGAATTCGATCGCCCCGACCGTGCCGAGCGGCAGCGCATTGATGGCGAGATAGAAAAGCGAATTCATCGCCGCTAACACCGCACCGAGCGATACGACGAGCCAGCGCTCCTGCCCGGTGAGTTTCGCGAAATAGCGCCACGGCCGTCGCCAGATCGCAAAGACGATTGCCGCGCTCGTGATGCGCAGCCAGGCGACGCCGAGCGGTGCGATGTGCGCGAACAACATCACTGCGAACGACGGGCCGAGGTAGTGAAACACCGCGCTGATGACGAACCACGCGTGTGGCGGCACCCGCTCTGCGATGACGCTCCTGGCATGCGGCAATGGTCTCCGGTCCATACGCCCATGCTACGCATGTCGCCTATACTTCGACATACGGAATGGAAGGTGACGCCAGCTATTTTCTTTCGAAATAGAGGCTCGCATGGCATCTGACTTTAGCGAACAACCGGATATCGGCGACGCGACCAACGTCGCAATTCTGAAGGCGCTCAGCGCCGATCCCCGAATCAGCACGGCGGAACTGGCGCGCAAGATCGGTATGTCGGGTCCGGCGGTGCGTGAACGGGTCAGCCGTCTCGAGGAAACGGGCGTGATACGCGGTTACCGCGTCGATATCGATCCCAGAGCGTTAGGGTACGCAGTCACTGCTTTCGTGCGCGTGCGCCCGATGCTTGGGCAACTGCCGAAAGTGATCAGGCTCGCGCAGGAAACACCCGAAGTGATCGAGTGTCACCGCATCACCGGTGAGGACTGTTTCATGATGAAGCTGTGCATCAGAAGCATCGACACGCTCGATACGGTGCTGGACGCATTTCTCGCGTACGGCCAGACCACAACATCGATCATTCAGTCCACACCCGTTGCCTTACGTACACCGCCGCTGCGCGGTCCAACATGACGACGCATACGTTCGCGCAAGTCATCTGCTGGTTATTGGCGATCGCACACCGCTTCCGGTGCAAACCACATCGAGGGCGATCTTTCGATGGACGTGCTGAGCCGTCGCGTCGCCCGGCGGCCCGAAAACATTCGTGCGCCTTGCATCAGAGCGTAAACACAGTCCGCGCGGACGCTTCACTGGTCCATGCGCTTTCGACGTCGGTCAGCGGCACGGCGTCGGCTTCGATCGACAATCCGCCGCTCACGACTGCCTTCAGCAGTTCGCCAATCGCGCCGAGCAGCCGCTCGTTCGACACGCTGCCAAGCCCGGTGCCCATCATCTCCAGCCCCGAACTGCGTAGCGCCGAAGCCGGAACATTGATCGTGTTGCCAGCAAGCGACCCGATCTGCACGAAGCGTATACGCGGTTCGGCTTCGCCGCTGTGTCCGCCCACGGCGCCCAGCAGACTTTCCGCCGACGGCCCGTACAGGTAATCCAGGATCACGTTCACGCGATGACCGTGAATGGCGTCGCGGAACGTTTCGGTCAGCGCGCTGGCGGACGCATCGAGCGGAATCAGCACGTCGGCGCCCAGTGCGGCAAGGCCTTCGATACTCTTCGCGTTGCGCCCCGTCACGATCACCTTGTTCGCGCCGAGATGCCGCGCGATCTGGATCGCCAGCCGGCCGGAGACGCCGGTCGCGCCGTTGATCAGCACGTTCTCGCCGCGCTGGAAATGCGCGCGTTCGATCAGCGCGGCCCACGACGACATGCCCGGATTGCCGATCGCCGCGGCCGTGACGTCATCGACGTCGTCCGGCACCGGCACGCAGTACGTCGTCTTCACGACCGTCGTTTGCGCCATCGCGCCGAATGGCCCGCGTGGAAACGCGAAGTACACACGCCGCCCGTCCGGCAGCAGCCCCACGCCATCGACGCCCGGCACGAGCGGTAGCGTTTTGCCGCTGCTGTAGTGGCGCCCGGATGCCTGGCTCTTCACGAGCTGGCTGAGCGCCGCCGCACGGACCTGCACGAGCGTCTCGCCCGCTTCGGCAACCGGACCGGCAAAGTCGCCGTAACGCGGCGATGCGTTGAAATCGTGAACTATCGCAGCTTTCATTTCAGGCTCCCGGATTCGAACGACGACCGTACGGTCTTGCGTCCACGTCAAATGGACCGACTCTGCATTCTACGGATGTCCGCGCCGGCGCGCCGGAAGGCGACGGATGGACTCTGACCGGGGTGTATCGCAGCGAAACGGGATTGTGCCGACGCATCGTCGAGTTAAAAAGTGTCGGGGTGACTGGCGGAGAAGCGGAAACAAAAACCGCCCGGGCGCCCGTAACTCGCAAAGGGCACCCGGGCGGTTCAGGCTTCCGTGAACATGGAAGTCACTTTCAGCGCATCGCTTATTTCGCGGGCTGGATCTTCGGCGAAACCCACTCGTTTTTCAGCAGCGCGGGTTTCGGCCAGTAGTAGCGCATCGCGACCATGAACTTGCCTTGCGGCGCGGGCAGCCAGTTCGCTTCCTTGTCCTTGCCCGGCGATTCGTTCTGGATGTAGATCGTATATCCGCCGTCCGGATCGGTCTTCAGTTCGGGCAGCATCGGCGAATTGATCAGATAGCGGTTGAGCGGATTCTTGACCAGCAATTGTTCCGGCACGTTGTACATTGTCATCGACCAGAACGCGTTGACAGGCGGCAGATGACCCTTCGCGAAATGCAGCGTGTAATGCTTGCTGCCATCCAGCGGTTGACCGGTCGCGTCTTTCTCCAGAATCGGATACAGCGCTTCGTCACGCGAATTCGCGCCGATGCCGACCTGCGTGCCCGTGGCGCGTGCCACATAGTCGTTCTTCAGAAACTTGCGCGAACCGAACAGCGTGTCGCTCCGGCCGGCAAGCGAAGCACGACGTGCATCGATCGCCTTCTGCCCGTCTTCCATGCCCGCCTTCAGCGCCGCCTGCGTGGCAGGCGAAAACGCGGACACGTCGAACGTTTTACCAGGAACGATCCCGATCTGCTCGAAGCGATGACGCAACGCGGCTTCCGCTGGATTCACCGGTGCGAACTGCAACACGAACGCGAGCTGGTTGAAGAATTCGGGCGACGTGTGTTCCGCGCCCGGCGGCAGGGGCTTGATCCAGTCGATGGCGGGTGCCGGTTGCGGTGCGGGTTGACCTTCGAACGCCGAGAGCGGCTCGATCCTGTAGCCGGCCTGGATCTTCTTCACATTGTCGAGATCGGCGGGATTGAAGAGCTGCGTTCGGCCCACCACGTTCACCATGTCGGTTTCCGAATGGATGACCTTGCTGATGCCCTTCGGTGTCGCCCCCTTCCAGCCGGGGCCCGCGATCAGGTAGTGCCCGCCCTGATTACCCGTTGTGCGGCTGCCGATGTAGTCGAAGTTGAACGTATACATATCCATCAGCTGGAATACGAAGTACCGGTTCTTCTCCATCGGCGGAATCGTGATGACGACCGGCTCCGCGCGCAGGTCCAGCCCGGCGAACGAGTACGGCGTATCGGAATTGGGTGTGACGAACGCAGTGTCTTCAGGTGTGAAGACACGCGCGATATTCAGGATCGAATTGAACGGCCCCTTGTACTGCGACCCGGTCCTGTCGACGGAGAACGCGTACATCGTCCGGTACATATCGACCATCGGCGTGCCGAAAATATAGGCTTCCTTTGCGATGGTCTCGATCTGGGCCGGTTTCAATGCAGCCGCGCCCGCGGAAGGTTGTGACGCGCTATCGCCGGTCGCGGCCTGGGCTGCGGCGGTAAACGTCATTGCAACGGGTAACAGTAGCGAGAGACATACGATCTTCTTTTTGAGCATGGAAAATCCTGTGTGAACCTGAAGATGACCGCGTCGACGGTGTTCGCGGGTCGACACATTCTAGCGCGCGGATGCGCGCCTGCGATCAACGGATCCACACTGCGGGAATCGAGCATGACATCGCGCAGAAATGACGCAAGGAACCGCCTCCGCCCGAACGCGCGGACCGTTCAGCCTGCCAGCTTCCTGAACGTTTCCAGCACGGCATCGCCCTTGAACGGCTTCACGATCCAGCCCTTCACGCCCGCCGCCTTGCCGCGCTCCTTCATCGCGGGGCTGCTTTCCGTGGTCAGCATGATCACGTTCACAGCATGATTCGCAAGTTCGCCGCGGATCTTCTCGACCATCGTCAGGCCGTCCATGTTCGGCATGTTGACATCGCTGATCACGAGCCGGATGCCCGGGCTTGCCTTCAGGCGCGCGAGGCCGTCCTTGCCGTCGACGGCCGTATCGACGTCGAGGCCGTTCTTGCGCAGAAAACCGGCGACCTCGTCGCGCACCGTGCCCGAGTCGTCCACCACCAGAATTTTCGACATGTTGTTTCCTGTGACGTCAGTTGCAAAATTCAGAACAGTTCGAGTTCGCCGCTAGTTTCCTCGACTGCGTTCACCTCGGCGGTGAAATCCAGCGGCGCGTGCGCGCAGACGCAGACCGTCGCGCCAAGACGGATCGAACCGTTGATCGTGATGGCGAACGATTCGAGGTAACCGGGTTTCAGCTCTTCCAGATAGGGCAGGCAACGCGCGCTCAGCACGTAAGGCGTCGACATGCCGAGGTCCGGAAAGTAGTGCAGCAACGCCTGGTTCATCGCGCCGCTGCAGAGATTGCAGATCTCGAGAAACGTTTCGCGAAACGTCGCGCCCTCTTCGTTCCTCGCGAAGTAATCGCACGTAGTGGCGTCTTCGTCGAAATGCAGCACGAGCAGCATCCGGAAAACGATCGACGAGATCGTCAGAACCACGACGCTTTCCGTGCGTTCAGGCCCGGCGTCGCCCTCGCGGACCGGCACGATTTCGCAACTGTCGCCCGCTTCCATCGGCAGCCGCGCGCGCGCCGCCTTTTGAAAAATGCGCTCGAAACTTTCCCTTGCGTGCTGACTGATCACGTCGGCGCCTGATCGAAGCGGGACTGGAACTGGCTCGCGAGCGTCGCGACGCTGCCCAGCGACGCAGTAATCATTTTTCCGCCGGCCTGGATGTCCTGGAACGTGCCCGTCGTCGTGAGGTCGCTGCGATGCAGGCTGTCGCGATAGCTCTTCGACAGCTCTTCCGAGCGCGCCGCGAGCGCCCGGACTTCGCTCGCCACGACCGCGAAGCCGCGCCCGGCCGTGCCGGCGCGCGCGGCTTCGATCGACGCGTTCAGCGAGACGATCACCACGTGCCTCACGATCGAGGAAAGCTCCTGATTCTTCGCGTGCATGTCCCGGTTCTGCGCCATCAGCGAGATCATCTGTTCGTGCCAGCGCTCGAACGTCGCGCCAAGACTCCTCAGACGCGACGCTTCGCTCGCGATCTGTTGTGCAAGCGCGGCCCATTGATGCCGGTCTTCTGTCGCGGCGTTCATCAAGGCGCGAATGTTTTCCGCCGCGTCGGCCTCGCTCGCGAGTGCCTCGCGCAGCGCGGCCATCTGCGTTTCGAGCTGCTGCTTTTCGTGCGCGGCCTGCTCGATCAATGCATGCTGCGCGGCGCTGGTCTGAGCCAGCGTCTCGATGTGCGCCTGCACTTCGGATCGCTGCCGCGTGCGTGCGTGAGCGCCGTAAAAGCGGTACGCCGCGAACGCGAGTACGCCGCTCACCGCGCCGCCGGCGAGAGCCGCCAGACAATACTGTTCAATCACAACCTGTCCTTCTCTTCTGGATGTCCATCGGGCGATAGGGAAGAAAATCGCGCGACCGGTGCTTCAGTTCAGTCCACGAGCGCGCCGGCCTGCGACGCGTTGACATCGCGACGTGCGTCCGTGCCGAGGCTGTCGATCGCCATGTTGTCCGGCAGGCAGACGACCGTCTGAAACTGCCGGAAGTCGGCGCCGTGACGATCGTCGGTGAAACGCAACTCGATGCGACCGTGTTCGCGAGCGAGGAAATCGCGCACCGCGTCCATGCCGACACCACGCCCCGACACTTCGGTGATCGCGTGAGCGGTCGAAAACCCCGGCCGGAAAATCAGCTGTGCAATGGCGGCGTCGTCCAGTTTCTCGTCGGCGCCGATCCAGCCGCGCTCGATCGCGATGCCCCGGATACGCGCCAGTGCGAGGCCGCGTCCGTCGTCGCTGAGCGTGACCTGAAGCATGTCGTGATCGACGCCGACTTCGATAACGATCGCACCAGCCGCCGGCTTGCCATTCGCGATGCGCTCGTCGCCGTTTTCAATACCGTGGTCGATCGAATTACGCAGCAGGTGCATGAATACGTTTCGCAGCGTGCCGGCGGCCTGGCTGCGCAGGCGGTAGCCGTTGTCGTCGATGCGCACCGCCGGCTCCGCCTTGCCCAGTTCCCGCGCAAGCGATGGCAACGATTCGAGCACGCCCGCGAGCGATTCGCCGACGCTCTCGCTCCCCGCCAGACGCAATGTCCGGTGCACCGCATCGCGCATCGCAACCAGCTCGTCGAGACTTGCGACGTTCGCGGTTTCCAGCAGTTGCAGGCTCTCCCGGATGTGCGCGCGATCGACCATCAGATAGTGCTCGACGTGAGCGCTACGCGACGCGCCCTTGCGTCCGAGGCTGACTTCGTTGATCGTCGCGTAGCTTTCGATCGCTTCGCGCACGCGCGCGAGTTCCTGCATCAGGTCGTCCTGATCCCACGCACGATCGGCATCGGCCTGGCGCAGCTCGTGATAGCGCTGTTCCGTTTCGTGCACGACGTTGGTCAGATACTGAAGGTTGTAGGTGCGCGCGTTGCCCTTGATCGTATGCATGTTGCGGAACAGTTCGGCGATCGCCGCACCGTCGGCCTGCGAATGCTTGCGGATGATCCGCTCGTTCTCGCTGACGAAGCCCGCTGAACTCTCGATGAACTGCTGGAATTTCTCCTCACTCACCGCGAGAATCTCGCCGATCATCTCCAGCCGGCGCTGCTGCTCGCTCGCCTGCGCCGCGAGTTCGCGCAACTCGGTGACGTCGCGCACGCACAGCATCAGACGCACGACCGTATCGCTTTCGTCGGTGATCGCGGACCAGCTGAGATCGAGCGTCTTCTCGCGGCCATCGGGCATGCGTCGTGTGATTTCGTTCACGAGCAGATGCTGGTTGAACGCGAAGTTGATGCAGTCTTCGCCAAGGCACGCATGCGTGGCGGCGTCGATCTGCGAGAGCACGTCCGCGCCAAGGTCGGTATCGGCGAACACCAGTTCCATCAGGCCGCGACCGGCGATGTCGCGCGTTTCGAAGATCGCTTCCAGATACGCCGAATACTCGGCGTGAATCACCGCGCCATCGACGACCGTCAGAATGCCCTGCTGCATGTTCTGCAACATCGCCTGAATATCGGCGGTTTTCTGCTTGAGCAGCGCCGAGCTTTCCTGGATCTTCGCGATCATGCCGTTGAACGCGACGATCGAATGGCCGATCTCGTCCATGCGCCCAACCGGCACGCGACGCGTGAAATCCTGGCTCGAGGCGATCTCGCTCATCATCGCCTGCATACGGCTCAGCGGTCGCGTGATCTGCCGGTACAGCAGTGCGCCGATCAACGTGAGCAGCAATACGGCGATACCCGTCACGATCGCAATCGCCATCGTCGTGGTGGAGAGCGTCGCGTTGAGCGAGGTAATGGCGTCGTCCTTCTCGCGGTTTTTCTCGACGCGCAGCGTTTCGACGATCCCTTCGAGTTCGTCGCGATACTGCGCGACGTTGGCAAACAAGAATGCCTGCGCGAGTTCGTTCTTGCCGGCGGCTTTCATCGTCGCCGTTTCGTTGATCGCCGCGAAGTAATTTTCGACACTGTCGCGCGCCTGTGCGACCAGCCCTTTCTGCGCGTGGCTGGCCGCCGCGCGGTCCTGCAACGCGAGCGCGCGTTGCAGCGAGGCCTGCTTCGTTTTGAGTTCTTCCTGTGCCTGCGCGACCACGTTGCCGTCGGGCGCGTAGACGAGTGTCATCGTGGCCAGCTGTACATCCTTGACCTGCGAGACGAGATCGGCGGAAGCCAGCGTGCCTGGCACGACGCCCTCAGTCACCTGACGGACTTCTGCGGCGCTACGCCCTGTCTGGTAGACGGCATAACCGCCAATGGCCGACAGCGCGATGAACATCAGAACAACGAGCAGCGTAATGCGATGACGGATAGTCATGTACAACCCCCGGGGTCAACCAGCGTATCGGGCCCGCGTGAGAGGCCGATCGCGTTTTAAGATGTTTCGAATGGTCGAGCGCGGTGATTATTCGGGAGGGATGTGACGGACCGATGACGCATCGCGATTCTTCGATGCAGGGTGAAGGCGAAGCTAAAAACGAAGACGAAGACGCAGCGCGACAGGATGCGCCGCGCGCGCTCAGGCGAAGTCGGGTACGAGAACGGGCGGCGGTTCGAGCGCGGCCCAGCGGGTCCAGCCCGGCGCCTGGTCGGACGACTTGATCCGCACGGCGCGCGAGCCGTCGACGAAAACCAGCGACTCGAAATCGAGTTCGCTTTCGTCGGCGGCATTACCCACGTTGACGCGACCCTGCTGATGGGTAAAGTCGAGGTTACCTTCGCGCAACAGGTTGAGGTACGTACCGCCTCCGGCCATAGCCGGCTTGCGGTCCCAGCGGTTTAGAAGTGTGGCTGCAATTTCGACATCGAACATGTGATCTCTCCTTGCCTGTGCGTCATGGCCACGCGGAAGGCATATGCCCAGGCGCTCCACAGGGCGCCTCTAGCAGTCTGGAAGACACCATTGATCCGATCACTATACTGGAAAAACAGGTAAATGGTGCGACGCACAATACGTGTCACATTGCTCCCGCTGCCCTTTTCCGGGGGCAACCGCCGTGAACCTGCCGCACCAGAAGTGGCGATGACGCAGGCGGTTGCGCGTACAACGGTCAGCAGACCCGCGTCAGACAGGCTGTGTCACGACTCGAGAAACGCCAGCAGGTCGGCGTTGATCTTGTCGGCCATCGTGGTGCACATGCCGTGCGGGCCACCTGGGTAAACCTTCAGCGTCGCGTTGGGGATGATCTTCGCGGACAGACGGCCCGCTTCGTCGATCGGTACGATCTGGTCGTCGTCACCGTGCAGCACGAGCGCGGGCACGTCGATCTTTTGCAGGTCTTCGGTGTAGTCGACTTCGGAGAACTGCTTGATGCAGTCGTACTGGCCGCTGATCGAGCCCTGCATGCCCTGCGCCCAGAATGAGTCGATCACGCCCTGCGACACCTTCGCGCCGGGCCTGTTGTAGCCATGGAACGGCATCGCAAGATCCTTGTAAAACTGCGAGCGATCGTCGGCCACGCTCTTGCGGATACCGTCGAACACGTCGATGGGCACGCCGTTGGGATGTGCCCCGGTCTTCACCATCAGCGGAGGCACCGCGCCGATCAGCACGACTTTAGCGACGCGCATCGTGCCGTGACGGCCGATGTAGTGCGCGACTTCGCCGCCGCCCGTGGAATGGCCGACGAGCATGGCGTCCTTCAGGTCGAGATGCACGATGAGGGCGGCGAGATCGTCGGCATAGGTGTCCATGTCGTTGCCGCTCCACGTCTGGCTGGAACGGCCATGACCACGGCGGTCGTGCGCGATGACCCGATAACCCTTCTGGACGAGGAACAGCATCTGCGCGTCCCACGCGTCGGCGCTCAGCGGCCAGCCATGCGAGAAGACGACGGGACGCCCCGTACCCCAGTCCTTGTAAAAAATATCGGTGCCGTCTTTCGTCGTGATCGTGCTCATGGAATCATCTCCTGGGTAGATGGGGGGATCGGACTGCCGGACTGCTGCCTTGCGCGGTAAGCTTCCAGAGGATACTAGCTCACCATTATGACGTCGTCGCACTCGCGGCCAGCCTGCGCGGGCGGCCATGAAAGAATTCCGGGCTGCCGTCCGTATCGCGGTGCCCGCGATGCGACGGACGGGCCCACAACAGCCATCCGGGGAACGACGTATGAGCGACCCTCACGAACAGAACTCACCGCACCGGCGCTACGGCCATGCCGTGGCGGAGTGGCATGATCACATCCTCGTCTGGGGGCCGGCCGCCCTGCTGTGCGCGCTGGCAGTCGGACTCTTCATCTGGCTCGTCGATCCCGCGCCGCCGAAAGTGATCGTCATGAGCGCGGGGCCGAAGGACAGCACGTTGCTGCCGGCCGCCGAGGCGTACCGCGAGATCCTCGCGCGCAACGGCATCACGCTGAAGGTGCTGACGTCCGCTGGATCGGTGCAGAACCTGCAACGCCTGCTCGACCCGAAACAGCATGTGGACGTCGCGCTCGTGCAGGGCGGCATCGCACAGGGCGTGGATACCTCGTCGCTCATGTCGCTTGGCAGCGTGTTCTACGCGCCGGTCGTGGTGTTCTATCGGGGCCACGGCATGGACCGGCTTTCGCAGTTCGCGGGCAAGCGCATCGCGATCGGCCGGGAAGGCAGCGGCACGCGCCTGCTCTCGCTGGCGCTCCTGGGCGCGAACGGGATCGAGCCGGGCGGCACCACGACGCTTCTGCCCAGCGACGGCGCCGAAGCCGCGAGACAGGTCGTCACCGGGCAGGCGGACGCGGCCATTGTCAACGGCGATTCGGCCACGCGCGCGATGATGCTGCGGCTGTTGCAGGTGCCCGGGGTGTCGGTGCTGGACTTCTCGGAGGCGGCGGCTTACACGCGGCGCTTTCCTTATCTGAACGAGATCGATCTGCCACCAGGCCTTCTCGATCTCGGACACAAGATTCCGCCGGACACCGTCCATCTGATCGGGCCGACGGTCGAAATCGTCGCGCGTTCGACGCTGCATCCGGCCATTTCCGATCTGCTCATCGAAGCGGCGCAGCAGGTTCACGGCACGGCAGGCCTGTTGCAGCACGCCGGCGAGTTTCCGAGTCCGATTGCGCACGAATACCGGATCAGCGAAGACGCGATACGGTACTACCGGTCCGGCAAGAGCTTCTTCTATCGCAACCTGCCGTTCTGGCTCGCGAGTCTCGCCGACCGGCTGCTGGTGATATTGCTGCCCGCGCTGGTGCTGCTCGTTCCCGCGTTACGCACGATCCCGGCGCTGTATCGCTGGCGCGTGCGCTCGCGGATCTATCGCTGGTACGGTTCGCTGATCGCGATCGAGCGCGGCGCACTGGCAAAGGCATCGGGCGAAGAGCGCGACGCGCTGCTCAAGGAGCTCGATCACATCGAGGAAGGCATCAACCGGATGAAGATGCCGCTCGCCCACGCCGACGCGTTCTATGTGCTGCGCGAACACGTCGGCTTCGTGCGTTCCCGGCTGACGGGAGAACGACGCCCGGCATCGAACGCATAACTCGCACGCCAGAAACAACGAAAGCCCGCCAATGCGGGCTTTCGACATTTACAGCGTGTACAACGTGTGCGGCTTAGTGCGCGACGTAGACCGGCGGCGAGTACGAGCTCACCGTGACTTCACGGCGGACACCTGCCTGCGACGAACCATTCGTCGACGAACCATAACCGCTGTTTTGCACAGTGCTGTTTTGCGCGGCGACGCGTGCTTCGGCGGCCTGGATGTTCTCCGGATAGTCGATTTCACCGATGTTCGGGTTGTAGCCGGCTTTTTCCAGTTGAGCCAGCTCGGCGCGAACCTGTGCGCGGGTCACGGGGCCATTCGATTGTGCGAACGAAACAACCGGAGCAGCGAGCACTACAGCGAGAGCAACAGCCTTGATGAGCGACTTCATGGTAACTACCTCCGAATAAATCTGTCTTGACTGGGTCTGCAAACCGGTTTGTTTGCAGCGATTGAAGCCAGTGTAGAAGCAGACATACCTCGGGATAAATACCGGAAAGGCGAAATCACTGTTCTGAAATGCGGACCAATTGCAAAGCCTTGTCGGGCGGGGGTTTCAAGCTCCCTGGCTCGGGGTCCCGATGCCGATACCGGAGCCGTTTCGTGGAGCGGTTTGCGTCAACCGGTTCGCCCGGGCGCACAGGTCGACTGGCGCACCATCAGCTTCGGCGGCGGTCCTTGCAGCATGGGCGGCGATGCATCGACGCGCTCCTTTCGCATCAGCTGGATCAGCAGATCGATGGACAGCCCGGCGATTTCGCTCGTGTTGATCGCGACCGTCGTGAGCGCCGGGCGCACCTGGTGCGCGAGCTGGATATCGGTGATGCCGATCACGGATACGTCCTCGGGCACCTGACGGCCCAGCGACGCGAGCGCCTGCATCGCGCCGATCGCGAGCAGGTCGTTCGTTGCGAAGATTGCCGTGAGGTCAGGCGTATTCGACATCAGCTGGATGCACGCCTCGTAGCCCGCATCGATCGTGTCGCGGATCTGCAGCACCGCGGCGGCGTCCGGTTCGATGCCGGCGGCACGCATGACCTCGCGAAACCCGTTCGCGCGCGCGTCCTGCAAACCGCCGCAGCCGTCGCCGACCAGCATGCCGATGTCGCGATGTCCCAGTTCCAGCAGATGCCCTGCCGCCAGCGCTCCCGCGCGCGCGAAATCGACCGCGACGCACGGCAATCCTGGCGGCGACTCCGGATGCTCCCACAGGCTCAACACGATCGGCGCGCCGATCGCCGCCGACGCGCACAGCTCGTTGATCGCGATATCGGTATTGAGGACGATCACGCCTTCGGCCAGCGTGCCGGCGACCTGCGTGAGATAGGCGCGGCCGGTTTCGGCGTCGTCGTCGGTGTTGCACACCATCAGGAAATAGCCCGCGCGGCGCGCGGCGCGCTCGGCCGCGAGCACGAACTCCGGATAGAACGGATTGGCGATATTTCCGAGCATCAGCGCGAGCGTCGACGAGCGTCCCTCGGCGAGTGCCCGCGCGTTCAGATTCGGCCGGTAGCCGAGTTCGCGAATCGCGCTCAGCACGCGCTCGGCGGTTTCAGGGCGTACCTTCTCGCGATTGCGCAGCACGTTCGACACCGTGGCCGCCGTGACCCGCGCGCGGCGCGCGACTTCCGTCAACGTGACCATGGCGACCCGTTCCGTGAAGTCACACCGGCGAACCGTCCCACATTCAGGGAACAGCAACCAGATGTTGCACAGCCGGCGCAGGCTTTGTTAAGTTTCATGAAAATACTCCGGAGACAGACATCGTGATTTCAAATCCCAGCTACGAATTTAAGCGCTTAAATGAACGCGGCGCAAGCGTTTCGCCGATTTTTTTGCAGCGAAATTTAAGCGCTTAAATTCAAAGGGAGACGGGCATGTCGGCAATCAGTCTCACGCAGGTCGAGAAGTCGTACGGCAATAATTCGCCGGTGATCCGGCGTCTGAATCTCGATATCGGCGAACACGAGTTCTGCGTTTTCCTCGGGCCGTCGGGCTGCGGCAAATCCACGTTGTTGCGGATCATCGCCGGTCTCGAGGACATGAGCGAAGGCGATCTCCACATCGGCGGCAAGCTGATGAACAGCGTCCCCGCCGCGGAGCGCGGCGTCGCGATGGTGTTCCAGAGCTACGCGCTCTTTCCGCACATGACCGTGTTCGAGAACATGGCGTTCGGACTGAAGCTCGCCAAAACACCGAAGGATGACATCGACCGCAAGGTGCGCGAGGCCGCGCGGATTCTTGAACTCGACGCCCTGCTGGAGCGTCAGCCGAAAGCGCTCTCGGGCGGGCAGCGGCAGCGCGTGGCGATTGGCCGCGCGATCGTGCGCGAGCCCGGCGTATTCCTGTTCGACGAGCCGCTGTCCAATCTCGACGCCGCGCTGCGCGGTCAGACGCGCATCGAAATCGCCCGACTGCATCAGCGTTTTGCACAGGCGAGCGTGGTGTACGTGACGCACGATCAGGTCGAGGCGATGACGCTCGCCGATCGCATCGTACTGCTGCATGCGGGCGCGGATACACAGCGCTTTGGCAGCATCGCGCAGGTTGGCGCGCCACTCGAGCTTTATCATCGTCCGCGCTCGCGTTTCGTCGCGGGTTTCATCGGCTCGCCGCGCATGAATTTTATCGACGCCCGCGTCGATTCGATCGAGCCGGGCCGCGTGACGGTGAAGCTCACCAAGGGCGACGAAAAACTCGCGGTCTGTGTCGACGGCACGCGTCTCGTGCGCGATCAGCCCGTGACGCTCGGCATCCGTCCCGAACACATCCGCGCCGATGGTGAAGACCAGTCGCTGCGTGGCGTCGCGACGCTCACGGAACAGCTCGGCGAACACAGCTATATCCACGCCGATTACGCTGGCGGCGCACTGGTCTTCAAGGCGCCGGGCGATACATCGACGCAGCCTGGCGAGCGCATCGCGCTGCGCATTCCCGCCGACGCGTGCCATCTGTTCGACGCCGATGGCATTGCGCTTGAACGCACGGTCGCGGGGTCCGCATTGCCCTCGCTTCAGGTTGCATGAGCGTTGCTGAAAGCTGTACCGCATGCGCCGGCCGCGGAGCCGGCAGGATCGACCGGCCGCACGGTGCGTGCCGACACATAACGTAGACAACGTAGTCAAGGAGACAGCAGATGAAAACCAGTGGCATCAATCACGCAACGCTCGCACGGCGTCGTACGAAGCGCCTTTCCAGCGCCGTCGCCGCCGTCGCGATGGTCACCGCGCTGCTGGCGGGCGTGACCGCGCAGGCCGGCGAGCTGAACGTCAACGTGTCGGCGCGCGGCAACCAGCGCTCGACCTGGCAGGACGCATTCGACAAGTTCAAGAAAGCGAACCCCGACGTCGACCTGAAAGTGACGTACGTCACCGAGGAAACGTACAAGGTGCAGATGGGCGGCTGGCTCGCCACCGATCCGCCCGATGTCGTGTCGTGGCACGACGGCGAACGCATGGCGTATTACGCGCAGCGCGGACTGCTCGAAGACCTCTCGTCCGACTGGAGCAAGAACGGCTGGGACCAGCAATACGCTTCGGTGAAGGAAGCCTCGACGTACAAGGGCAAGCAGTATGCGGCGCCGCTCGGTTACGACGCGTACGGTTTCTTCTATCGCAAGGATCTCTTCGAGAGGGCCGGCATGAAGGGCGAACCTAAAACGTGGAATGAATTTCTCGACGCCTGCAAGAAGCTGAAGGCAAGCGGCGTTGCGCCGATCGCCGTCGCCGCGCGCGACAGCTGGACGCTCGCAGCATGGTTCGATTATCTCGACCTGCGCATCAACGGCAACGCGTTCCACCAGAAACTGATGGCCGGCGAAGTGCCGTACACGGACGCGCGCGTGAAGAAGGTCTACATGGCATGGAAGACGCTGATCGACGACCATTACTTCATCGACAACGCGCTCTCCTACGATCTCGATTCGATCGCGCCGTTCCTCGTGAACGGCAAGGCGTCGATGATGCTGATGGGCACGTTCTTCTCGGCGAGCATTCCGGCATCGGTCAAGCCCGAGACCGGCTTCTTCCGTTTCCCGATCGTCGATGCGAACGTGCCGACCGCCGAAGACGGCCCGGTCAACGTGCTGCTCGTGCCGGCGAAGGCGAAGAACAAGGTCGATGCACGGCGTCTGCTCGCCTTCATGGAAACGCCGCAGATCAACGCGGATCTCGCACGCGGCTGGGGCCAGTTGCCGTCCAACAGCAAGGCAGAGGAACCGGACGATCCGATCTCGAAGGTCGGCTTCCAGACCCTTGCGAGCACGACCGGCGGCATCGCGCAGTTCTACGACCGCGACATGACAAAGGAAATGGCCGACGAAGGCATGAAGGCGATGCAGCAGTTCTATAGCGATCCGTCGCAACTCGACTCGCTGCTCGCGCGACTCGAAGCGACCCGCAAACGCATCTACAAGAAGTAACGTCTCTGTACAGGCGCCTCGATGCGGCGAATGCATCGGGGCGTGGACTCAAGGCTCATCCGCATTTCCCGCGGACTTTACGAGGCCACTCGAATGTCTGATTCAGCAGCCCGCCCGCTGGCGACGGCTCGGGGCCGGCGCACGCCCGCAACCTTGAAACGCCAGCACCGCGCAGCGTTTTTCTTTTTGCTGCCCGCCTGTGCGCTCTTCAGCCTGTGCGTGATCTGGCCCATCATCGACAGCATCGGGCTCAGTTTTTACGACTGGGATGGCATGACGCCGAAGGTCTTCGTCGGCTTCGCGAACTACATCGAACTGTTTCATGCCGACGTGTTCTACGTCGCGCTGAAGAACAACCTGATCTGGCTTGCCGTCTTCCTGCTCGCGCCGCCGCTCGGGCTCGTGTTCGCGCTGTATCTGAACCAGCAGATCAGGGGCATGCGAATCGTGAAGTCGCTGTTCTTCGCGCCGTTCGTGCTCTCGGGTGTCGTGGTCGGGCTCGTGTTCAGCTGGTTCTACGATCCGACGTTCGGTCTCCTCAAGCTCATCGTCGGACACGGCATTCCCGTGCTGGGCGATCCGCACACCGTCACGTTCGGCATCGTCTTCGCCGCACTGTGGCCGCAAACGCCCTATTGCATGGTGCTGTATCTCACGGGGCTGACCGCCATCAATCCGGAAGTCGTCGAGGCCGCGCGCATGGAAGGCGCGAAAGGCGTGCGGCTTCTGTGGCACGTGATCCTGCCGCAACTGCGACCCGCGACGTTCATGGCCGTCGTGCTGACCGTGATCGGCGCGCTGCGCAGCTTCGACCTGATTTCGGTGATGAGCGGCGGCGGTCCGTTCGACAGCTCCACCGTGCTCGCCTATTACATGTACGACCAGGCGATCAAGTACTACCGCGAAGGCTATTCGGCTTCGATCGCGGTCGTGCTGTTCGCGATCATGCTCGTCTACATCGTGTTCCACCTGCGCCGGATGCTGCGCGAAGAACGCTGATTCACGGAGTCTGCCCTTATGTATCCGCTTCCTGTCGAACGCTGGAAACCGCTCAACCGCGCGTTATACAAGGCCTCGCTGCCGCTCGCGCTCCTTGTCTGGCTGCTGCCGATGCTGGCCGTTCTCGTGACGTCGATACGCTCGTCCGAAGAGCTTTCGCGAGGCGATTACTGGACCTGGCCGAAACACTTCGCGCTGTGGGACAACTACAGCGCGGCGCTCACGCAGACGCCGATGCTGCACTACTTCGCGAACAGCGTGCTGATCACGGTGCCTTCGGTGCTCGGCGCAATGCTGCTGGCCTCGATGGCGGGGTTCGCGCTGGCGACGTATCGCTTTCGCGGCAACACGGCCGTGCTGTTCGCGTTCGTCGCGGGCAACTTCGTGCCCGTGCAGATCCTGATGATCCCCGTGCGCGACATGGCGCTCAAGGTTGGCCTGTACAACACCGTGTGGGCGCTCGTGATCTTTCACATCGCGTTTCAGACCGGGTTTTGCACGTTATTCCTGCGCAACTTCATCAAGCAGTTGCCGTTCGAGCTGATCGAAGCCGCCCGCGTGGAAGGCGCGAGCGAATGGACGGTCTATGCGCGCATCGTCCTGCCGCTGATTCGCCCTGCTCTCGCCGCGCTCGGCATTCTCGTCTTCACGTTCGTCTGGAACGACTACTTCTGGGCGCTCTGTCTCACGCAGGGTGACGAGGCCGCGCCGATCACCGTCGGCGTCGCCGCGCTCAAGGGCCAGTGGACGACCGCGTGGAATCTCGTCGCGGCGGGGTCCGTACTGGCCGCGATGCCCTCCGTGCTGATGTTCTTTGCGATGCAAAAACATTTCGTTGCCGGCCTGACGTTCGGTGCAAGCAAAGGCTGACCCGTTACTTTTACCAGAGAGAATCCTGATGCAGCTAGGTGTCTGCTATTACCCGGAACAATGGCCGCAATCGATGTGGGCCGACGACGCGAAGCGGATGGTCGAACTCGGCATTTCGCACGTACGTATCGCCGAATTCGCGTGGAGCCGCATGGAACCGCGCGCCCATGAATATGACTGGGCATGGCTCGACGAAGCGGTCTCGACGCTGGCCGATGCCGGTCTGAAGATCGTTCTCGGCACGCCGACCGCGTCGCCGCCCAGGTGGCTGGTGGACACGTATCCCGACATCCTGCCCGTGCGCGCGGATGGCACGCGCTGGAACTTCGGTTCGCGCCGTCATTACGACGTATCGAGCGAACGCTATCGCGAGGAGTGCGTGCGTATCGTCACGGCCATGGCGCAGCGCTATGGAAAGCATCCGTCGGTTATCGCGTGGCAGACCGACAACGAACTCGGCTGCCACGACACGATACCGAGCTACTCGACGGCTGCGCTGACGCGTTTCAGAACCTGGCTCGCGCGCCGCTACGAAACCGTCGACGCGCTAAACCGCGCATGGGGCAACGTGTTCTGGAGCATGGAGTACCCGTCGTTCGACACCATCGAACTGCCGAACCTCACGCCCACCGATGCGAATCCCATCCACCTGCTCGACTTTCGCCGCTTCATGTCGGATGAAGTCGCGAGCTTTCATCGCGAGCAGGCCGACGTGCTGCGCGAGTTCGCACCCGGCGCGGACGTACTGCACAACTTCATGGGCTTCTTCACGACTTTCGATCACTACCGTTTCGTGGAGAACGGTGCCATCGACGTCGCCGCATGGGACAGCTATCCGCTCGCGCGCACCGAGGTCATCGCGCTGCCCGAAGAAGACAAGGCACGCTACGCACGCACGGGACACCCCGATGTGTCCGCATTCGATCACGACCGCTATCGCGCGATTGGCGCGGGCCGTTTCTGGATCATGGAGCAGGAAGCCGGTCCGGTGAACTGGGCGCCCTGGAATCCGGTGCCGGCGCCCGGCATGGTGCGACTGTGGGCGTACGAGGCGTTCGCACACGGCGCGGAACTGGTGTCGTATTTTCGCTGGCGTCAGTGTCCGTATGCGCAGGAGCAGATGCATTCCGGGCTCAACCTGCCGGACAACCAGCTGTCGCCAGGCGGCCTGGAAATCGCGCGGGCGGCGAAGGAAATCGCGGCGTCTTCCGTGCTGTCGGGCCTCGCGCCCGCTTCGCGCGCACCGGTCGCGCTGGTGTTCGACTACGAGACGCAATGGATGTTCGAGATCCAGCGTCACGGCAAGACGTTCGACTATCAGACGCTCGCATTCGACTACTACCAGGCATTGCGGGAAATGTCGCTGGACGTCGATATCGTTTCGCGCAACGCGGATTTCTCGCAGTACGCGCTGGTGGTCGTGCCGAGTCTCGCCGTCGTGCCGGACGATCTCGTGCGGGCGATTGAAAACTCCTCGGCGCAATGGGTGTTCGGACCGCGCAGCGGATCGCGAACGCCGGAGTTCTCGATTCCCCTGACGTTGCCGCCCGGTCCGCTTCAATCCGTGCTGCCGGTTCGCGTGCTGGAAGCGGAATCGCTGCGCCCGACGCTCACGCCCGCGACGTCGATCCACGGCGTCGACGGCAACGCGATTCACTGGCGCGAGCATCTGCAGCCTGAGGCCAGCACCGAGGTACTGGCGAGCTTCGACGACGGCTGGCCTGCGCTCGTGTCGCATGGACGTGTGCGTTATGTGGGTGCATGGTTCGATCACGCGCTGCATCGCGCGCTGCTCGAAGACGCCGCGCGCGCCGCCGGGATCGCCATCGGCACGCTGCCTGAAGGCCTGCGCGTGCGCCGTCGCGGCAACGTGACGTTCGCGTTCAATTTCGGTCCGGACGTCGTCGCGGCGCCAGCGCCCGCGAACGCGCGCTTCGTACTCGGCGCACGCGAACTGCACACCGCCGATCTCTGCGCATGGCTCGACGCGTGACGATGCAACGCCGGCCGGTGTCTGGCAGTGCTGCGCAGGTTGCCGACGCCGGCGTATCATCACGGCTTCAATCGAGCGAAGAGGTGTAGCGGTGAAGATGAGATCGTGCCGGTCGTTTCTGGCTGCCAGTGCACTGGCAGCGGTGTTGCCACTCGCCGCGTGCTCCCATGCACAACCCGTTGAGTTTTCGGCAGGCGGCACAGTCGGCACGAACGACCCCGACTTCGCCGCGATGGACCGCTCGATCGCCGAGTGCAAGGCGATCTCGCGCAACGCGGCGACGAATCAGTGCTCGAAGATCCGTGCGTACGAGTCGTGCATGAAATCGAGAGGCTATATCACGGTACTCGGCCCGGAAAATCCCAAGGGTTGCGGCGACCCCGCATGGGAAAGCGACGTGCGCAAATGGCTCAACTGACAACGGCCATGAAGACCATCGGACTGACTGGAGCAGGACTTCTCTCGCAGCCGCATGCAGGACCGGTTTGGCATTGAATTCGTCGTGCCACGGCATCGTGCACGAAGCTTACAAACGCGTTATCGACGGCCTGCAGACCCAGGGGGTCGAGGGCGTCATGCTGGGGTGCACGGAAATTGCGCTGCTGAGCGCGCAGAAAGATATGACGTTGCCCGTCTTCGATACCACCGCGCTGCATGCGCAGGCCGCGGTGAGCCAGGCACTGGCCTGACCCGTTTTATCCGCGGGAAACCCCGCGAAAACGGGTCAGCCAGAAGCTGGCGCTGGCTTGCGACACAGCGCCACGAACGGTCGATCAGGACGCGTTCACGACTTCCTTGAACGACTTGCCTGCCACGAACTTGACCGTTTTCGCGGCGGCGATCTGGATCTCGGCACCCGTCGACGGGTTGCGGCCCACGCGCGCGGCACGTGCGCCCGTGGAGAACGAGCCGAAGCCGATCAGCTGGACGGTGTCGCCCTGTGCAACGGCGGAGGTCACTGCTGCGATGATCGCGTCGATCGTGCTGCCGGTCGCTGCCTTGCTTTCGCCCGTCGCTGCTGCGACGGCATCAATCAGTTCCTGTTTGTTCATTACTCATCCCGTTCGGTGATTGTGGTTCGAGCGCACGCAAAAAGGCGCCCGGACCGACACCCTAACCCATCCGGGCGCGTCTGCGCAAATCCGTGATGGGGTGGTCTGACCCGCCAGACGTCCCGAATGACGGGCTCCGGCAGCCGCCGGCAGGGTCGGTCCACCCCGAAAATACGCGCCAAAGCGACCTGAAAGCACCCCTTTCGAGGGTGCTTACGGCTGGTTTGCGGTCTTATCGACGCTGATGCCCAGTTCGGCGGCCATCTTTTCGACCATCGTCCGCAGCTGATCCAGTTCTTCGCGAAGCTGCTTCTGTTCCGCTTTCAGGCTTTCGAAGGCCGAGGGGGACACGGATTCATCCAGCACGCCCGCTTCGGACGTCTCCGGCATCGCGACGTCGCCGCACAACAGATGCATCCAGCGGCTTTCGCGCTCGCCTGGTGTGCGCGGCAGTTTGATCACGCGTGCAGGTTCGCCGGTAGCCAGCTCGTCGAGAAAAACTTCCACCGAGGAGATATCCGCGAAACCATGCAGACGCGCGCTGTTCAGGCGCAATTCAGCGGCCGTTTGCGGTCCGCGCAAAATCAGTGTCGTCAGTAGCGCGGCCGACTGGCCCGGCACACCGAGTACGCGCGCCATGTTGTGCTCGAAACGCGGGACGCGGCTGCTGCTGCCCTCGGACACCAGACTCAGGCGCTTCAGGTTATCGAGCGTGGTGAGCACTTCGGCCTCGGTGACGTTCATGACGGGGTTGCGCGCGGTTTTCTGGTTGCAACCGGACGTGAGCGCGTTCAGCGAAAGCGGATACGTGTCCGGAACGGTGTGCTGCTTTTCGAGCAGCACACCCAGCACGCGTGCTTCGAGCGGCGTCAGCGAGCGCAGCGGCGGGCGCGTGAAAGACTCAGTCGTGGAATTCATTGTGTATTTACGGGCGGGAGCGGATACCTTACGGCGAGCCCTATGATATCCCGCGAGCATCTCGCGGCATGTAAGGGTCCGACTGGTTTAGCATCGGAGGCGTGCTCAAGATGGTCTGGCAGAAACATCGGCATGTGCATCATGCTCAACTGAGGAGTCGGATATGACCATGGAAGAACTGCTGAAACGCGCGGGTTTCGCGCGCGACAAGGCGTATGCCCCCTATTCGAAGTTCAGCGTCGGCGCGGCGCTCCTGACGAGCGACGGCCACGTGTTCGAAGGCTGCAATGTCGAGAACGCGTCGTACGGCCTGTGCAACTGCGCGGAACGTACCGCGTTTTTCAGCGCGATTGCAGCGGGCTACAAACGCGACCAGTTCGCGGCGCTTGCCGTGATCGGCGATACCGATGGCCCGATCGCGCCGTGTGGCGCGTGCCGCCAGGTCATCATCGAGCTGGGCGGCCCCGACCTGCCGATCCGTCTGGGCAACCTGCGCGGCGCGACCCGCGACACCACCGCGCGCGAACAACTGCCGGACGCGTTCCATCCATGAGCCAGCATAAGGTTATCTACGACACCGATCCCGGCGTCGACGACGCGATGGCGCTCGTCTTTCAGGCGCTGCATCCCGACATCGCGCTGCTGGGCGTGACGAGCGTGTTCGGCAACGGCACCATCGAAACCACGACACGCAACGCGCGCTATCTGGCCGCGAAATTCGCGCCGGGTACACCGGTCGCATGCGGTGCCGCCGCGCCGCTCAGGCGCGCCGCACCCGAGCCGCTTGCGTCAATTCACGGCGACGACGGTCTCGGCAACATCAGACCCGATACGCACGCTCAAACCGGAAGCGCGCTCGACCCACGACCGGCGCATCGCTTCATCATCGAAACGGTGCGCGCGCAACCCGGCGAGGTCACGCTGATCGCAGTCGGCCCGTTGACGAATCTCGCGCTCGCGCTCGCCGAAGACCCGCGGATCGCGACGCTCGTGAAGCAGGTGGTGATCATGGGCGGCGCATTCGGCACCGATGGATTCCTCGGCAACGTAACGCCTGCCGCCGAAGCGAATATCCTGGGCGATCCGGATGCAGCCGATGTAGTACTGGGCGCCGCGTGGCCAGTGACGATCGTCGGTCTCGACGTGACGCAGAACACCATCATGTCGACGGCGTATCTCGCCTCGATCCGCGATCGCGCAGGCGACGCCGGACGTTTCGTGTGGGACGTGTCGCGTCATTATGAAGATTTTCACAGGAAGAGCGCGCAGCTGGCGGGCATCTATGTGCACGATTCATCGGCGGTTGCGTATGTGCTCGCGCCGCATCTGTACACCACGCGCAGCGGCCCCGTGCGTGTGCTGACGGATGGCATCGCTACTGGAATGACAATCCAGAAGCCAGCGACCATGCCGGAGCCGGCACCCGACTGGGACAGCCGGCCGGCATGCAAGGTATGCATTCGCGTCGACGCGCCCGCGATGCTGTCGCTCTACGAAAAGACGCTCTGCGGAACGCTTTAGCGCTGTTCCCGCAGCAACGCTCCGGGCTGCACGCCTCAGGCCGCAAGCGCCGCGATGCGCGCGCCGAGCCACGCGCGGATCGCTTCGATCTCTTCCGCGCACACGGAATGCGGCATCAGGTATGCGTGCCAGTCGACCTTGCAGCCTTGCGCGATCGCGAAGTCGCGGCCCTTTTCACCGAGCGCGAGCGGCAGCACATCGTCGTGGGTACCGTGTGCGGCAAAAACCGGCGTGTCGCGATTCGCTGCGCCGAAGCGGCGCTCGATGAAACCGGGCGAAGGCACATAGCCCGACATCACGATCAGCCCCGCGAGCGATTTGTCATGTGTCAGTCCCGCTGAATACGTCATCGCGCCGCCCTGCGAAAATCCGGCGAGGAAAATTTTCGATGTCGGAATGCCATGCGCATTCTGCGCGGCGATCAGTTCGCGCACCGTCGCGCACGAAGCCTCGATGCCGGCTTCGTCGACCTGCCGGTTGACGCCCTGAAACGACAGGATGTCGTACCACGCCCGCATCACATAACCGTTGTTCGCCGTGACGGCGATCTCGGGCGCGTTCGGAAACACGAAGCGCACGGCCGGCAAGCCCGCGAGGCGCAACTCGGGGACGAGCGGAACGAAGTCGTTCGCATCGGCGCCAAGGCCGTGCAGCAGAATGACGGCGAACTCCGGGTTCGGCGCGGTTTCGATTTCGATCGTCGATGAAAGACCAGTCATGTTGAATCGCTCCGCAGGTTCAGGATGATCGTGGCCAGACGCCGGAACTGCCGCGGCGATGGCTGTCGAGCAAATGGGTATCGATGATACCCGTCGCTTCCATCAGCGCGTGCATCGTGGTCGGGCCGACAAATGAGAAACCTCTCTTGCGCAACGCCTTGCTCAGCGCAACGGAGGCATCGGAGGTGGTCGGAATGTCGGCGATGGTACGCGGCTCGGGTGTCGCGCGCGGCTTGAATGACCAGATGAAATCCGCAAGCCCGCCATCCGCGCGCAGGGCGACGGTTGCGGCCGCGTTGCCGATCGTCGCGAGAATCTTCGCACGATTGCGGATGATGCCGCTGTCGGCCAGCAGCCTTTCGACATCGTCCTGCGTGAAAGCGGCAACCGTGTCCGGTTCGAAGTCGCGGAACGCTGCGCGAAACGCATCGCGCCTGCGCAGGATCGTGAGCCACGAGAGACCGGACTGAAAGCCTTCCAGCGCGAGCCGCTCGAAGAGTCCGCGCTCGTCGCGCACCGGCATGCCCCACTCGGTATCGTAATAGCGCTGCAACAGCGGATCGACCGCGGCCCACGCCGGGCGCGCAAGACCATCTTCGCCGATAACGACGCCGCCCGTTTCCGCCACTGCCGTATCTGGATTCGAACGCATGGTTTCAGGATTTTGCCGCGCGTTTAGTCACGCGTTTAGCCGTTCAATGAAAACGCCGCCCTTCGCTTTGCTTTTCAGGCAAGGCTCAGGGCGGCGGCATTACAGCGCCAACGTGAATCAGACTGCCATCACCGACACGGCCTTCGTCACGAGATAGGCTTCCATCGCTTCCGGGCCGCCTTCCGAACCGTAGCCCGAATCCTTCACGCCGCCAAACGGCATTTCCGGCGAAGGCGTGGCGGGCTGGTTGATCCACAGCATGCCGACTTCCATTTGCTGCGACAGCAGATGCACGTTGCGGAACGACTTTGTGAACGCATAGCCGGCGAGGCCGAACGGCAGACGATTCGCTTCGGCGATCGCTTCTTCGAGCTTGTCGAAACCACGGATGGCCGCGATCGGACCGAACGGCTCGTTGTTGAACACATCGGCTTCGAGCGACACGTTCGTCAGCACCGTCGGCGAGAAGAAGTTACCTTCCGCGCCGACGCGCTCGCCACCGGTCGCGATCGTGGCGCCCGTGGCGCGTGCGTTGTCGATCACCTTGCTCATCGCCGTCAGGCGACGTGCATTGGCGAGCGGCCCAAGCGTCGTGCCTTCGGCGAGACCGTCGCCAAGCTTCAGGCTTTCGGCGTGCTTCACGAGCGCGGCGGCAAACTCTTCGCGGATGCTGTTGTGCACGAGGAAGCGCGTCGGCGAAATGCAGACCTGGCCGGCGTTACGGAATTTCGCGCCACCCGCGGCCTTCACGGCGAGCGCCACGTCGGCATCTTCGGCGACGATGACGGGCGCGTGACCGCCCAGTTCCATCGTCGCGCGTTTCATGTGCTGGCCGGCGAGCGCCGCCAGTTGCTTGCCGACCGGCGTCGAACCGGTGAACGTCACCTTGCGGATGACCGGGTGCGGAATCAGGTAGCTGGAAATCTCAGCCGGATCGCCGAAGACGAGACCGACCGTGCCCGGCGGCACGCCTGCATCGACGAACGCCTGCAGCAGGCCCGCCGGCGACGCGGGGGTTTCTTCCGGTGCCTTCACGAGGAACGAGCAGCCGCTCGCGAGCGCCGCGCTCAGCTTGCGCACGATCTGGTTGACCGGGAAATTCCACGGCGTGAACGCGGCAACCGGGCCGATCGGCTCCTTGATCACCAGTTGCTGCGCGGACAGGTTGCGCGACGGCACAATCCGGCCATACACACGGCGACCTTCGTCAGCGAACCACTCGATGATATCGGCGGCGGCCAGCACTTCGACCCGCGCTTCCGGGAACGGCTTGCCCTGTTCCTGCGTCATCAGGCGGGCGATGTCCGCGGCGCGCTCGCGCACGAAGCTCGCGGCCTTGCGCATCGTCGTGGCGCGCTCGTTGGCGGGAATCTTGCGCCACGCCTCGAATCCGCTTTGCGCGGCGGCAAGCGCCCGGTCGAGGTCGGCAATCCCGGCGTGCGCCACCTTGCCGATGGGTTTGCCCGTCGCGGGATTGACGACGTCGAGCGTCTTGCCGCTTGCGGCGTCGCACCATTCGTTGTTGATCAGGAGTCGGGTATCGGTATAGGTCGATGTCACGATGTCGGGTTCCAGATGAGTGAGGAATGTCAGGCAGCAATACGCGCACACCTGTCAGAAGCATGCCGCGGAACTGTTAATGGTATCCGAATGCGCCTGCTCGCGTTGGCGACCCTGGAGCATGGGCAGCCACCCGAATGCCCCGGGGCCTCCGGGCACATTGCCAGAAGGGGAATTCTTGTCATCGCTGTCAATCCAGACGGTGCAGGCGTTGCTGCCGGGCATGCGCGAAAGGGCTGGGGGCGCGTCGTCAACCTGTCCAGTCTCGTCGTGCCCGGATTCGCGCAACGCTCCGCTTACGCGGCCGCCAAAAGCGCGATGATCAGCCTGACGCGCACGTGGGGGCTCGAGCTGGCGGCAACCGGCATCACGGTCAACGCGATCGCGCCGGGGCCCGTCGAAACCGGGATGTTCCGGGAAAACACGCCGAAGGGCAGCGAAGCCGAGCAACGGTTCCTTTCGATGGTGCCGATGCAGCGCCTTGGCAAGCCCGACGAACTCGCCGCGAGCATTGCGTTCCTGCTGTCTGAGGAAGCAGGTTTTATCACGGGGCAGACGCTCTTCGTGGATGGTGGAACGTCGATCGGGCGCGCCAGTTTCTGACGGTTGTCGCGACCGTATCAGCCCGGATCGACACCATGGCAATGCCCAAGCCGAAGCCGTCGTCACGCCGCCGAAACAGCGGACAATCGTGCGAGGCGAAACCGTCAGGGGACAGATGTGCGGCCTTGATGTCGCCAGCGATCTGCCAGGCCTGAGAGCGCGATTTCAGCGTCAGTGGTTTAAGGCGCTGCGCTCAATGCGAATGACGATGGTGAATGTCCGGGTAATGCGCATGTGAATGTGCGATACGTGCGTGACGATGAGGATGAACGTGCGGCTCCTGCCCGTCGTACGGAAACGCATGGGTGTGCTGGTGATGCGCGTCGTGACTATGCGCATGCGTATGCTCGAGCGGCTCGTGCGTATGCAGATGCGCATGACGCTCGCGGATGTGCAGCCATACGCCGAACCCCATCAGAATGGCAGCCATCCAGAAGACGACCGGCGGCCGTTCTGGCCAGATCGCGAGTGAAAGCGTCACGCCAAAGAGCGGCGCCACCGAAAAATACGCGCCGGTTCGCGCCGTGCCGAGATTGCGCAGCGCAACGACGAACAGCACGAGGCTGACGCCGTAGCCCGCGAAGCCGGTCGTCATCGCGGCGGCGATGCGTGCAGCGGAAGGCAGATGCGCGCCGGCGATCAACGCGATCGAAAGATTCACCGTACCCGCAACGAGGCCCTTGATACAGGCGATGATCATCGCGTCACTGGTGGACACCTTGCGCGTCAGGTTGTTGTCGATGGCCCAGCACAGACAGGCGCAGACGACGAGAAGCGCGCCGACGGGCAACGCACCTGCACCCGGCTGCCAGGACAGCAGCACGCCACCAGCGACAATCGTCATCATCCCGAGAAACACCGGCAGATCGACGTTCTCGCGAAACACCACCCACGCGATGATGGCCGTCAGCACGCCTTCCAGGTTGAGCAGCAGCGAAGTCGTGGCTGCGGGCGTCGAGGTCAGTCCGAGCATCAGGAGCGCGGGGCCCGCGATTCCGCCCGCGAGGATCGCACCGAGCAGCCAGGGCACATCAGCGCGTGGCATGCCGCGTTCGCTCTGATGTCGAGTCGGGGTCTTACACAGCACGCGTCGTACGAGGATGCAGAAGCCGAGTCCGATACCGCTTCCCAGATAGAACAACCCCGCGAGCATGAAGGGCGACAGCGCGCCGAGCAGCACCTTGGCGAGCGGCGTCGTGGCGCCGAACAGGGCAGCCGCGACAAGCGCGGTCAGCACGGCATTGAATCGGGTGGTCATGAACGTGTCGGTCTGGATGTCGGGCGATCGCGGGGCAACGCTTCAGGGCGTGCGTTGCCCTCGCCACGCCATCATGCCAGACCCACGCGCGGAAAGCGCAAGCCTGATCCGGGCGTTCCCGCCGGATTCACTCCCGCCGCTTCGAGAACGACACCCGATACGCAGCGCTGCGGGCGGCGAAAATCTCGTCGGGCGGAATGCCGATGCCGTCCGCCAGGATCGACGGATCGAACACCGTTTCGTCGCACGACGCGTTCTGTTCGAGCGACGTGATGTCGATCGTGCCCAGCACCACGGTTTCGCGACTGTCTTCATCGGGCCAGCGGATTGTCACGTCCATCGTCGGATCACCCGGCCGGTCAGGCACGGCCAGCACGTGAAAACGCGCAGTGCCTGCCGCGATCCGCTTTTCGAGCTCTTCGACGAGGAACCCGGCGGGTTTGTCTTTCGCTTCTTCGTCCGTGAGCGTGACTTCGCCGTCGACCGGAACCACCTTGAACTTGATGAATCGCACGTCGCCCTTTGCGTTGGTGGCGGGAAACGCATGCACGCCCCAGTAGGTCGTGCCGACAAAGCTGCCCGGCAGCGGCCTTTGCGCGACGAATTTCGCCTGGTTCAGGGTTTCAGGATTCGCTTCAGAGAACGCCTTGACCTTCGCGGGATCCGGCTTTCCGTCGGCACCCGGCGCGCGGGCCTTCAGGAACGCGAGCATCTGGTCGAGCGTTCGCGCGAAGCCGCTCCCGCGCCTTCATGCCCCACCCATCCGGCAATCCTCACTCCATCCCGGCCGCGCTTTTAGCCTGCGTCCGCACACCAGCCGTCACTGTCAGACGTCTGGTACACCACTGCACGAACATGGCCAGTGCCGCCGCTTCGAGGAACGAGGTCGTGGCCGTCTGACGGGCAAGCACAAGCGAAAGAAACAGACAGAACGCCGCAAACGAAAAACGGCCCAGCACCATCCCGCGCAGTAGCGACACCACGAACGCGGGCCCATGCGCGCGATGCGACGAGACGGACAGCACGCTCCCAAGTAACGGGAATACCGCGAGTAATCCGCTCCACGTCGCGCCTAGCCGCCCTGACAACGTAGTGACGACCAGCGTCAGCACCGCGCCGGCGAACATTCTGCCGGCCAGATCCGCGCGACGAAGCGGCGCCCCTGCGGCGACGGCGGAACTGCGTGGCAGGAACGACTGGCCGAAGAGAACAGCGGTCAACGCCGCGCACACTGCCCATATCGGCGAAACAGGCAGCAAGGACAGAAGGCATGCGGCGACAAACCAGGTTCCCAACGCGGCGGCCAGCGCCGTCGGCCATGAACAGGAACGACATGTCCAGGCGTAGGCAAAATTGAACGCTTCGGATGCGAGGATCGCGCAAAGAGACAGCGTCGCGGCACGCGCACCAAACGCGGGGCCGTGCTCAAGGACAAGCAGATAAAGAATGGGGCCGGCGACGACGGGGAGTCCAGCAAGCCATCCGGCGATCGATGGACCCCACCACTTACCGGACATCGAGACGATCAGCAGAAACAGAGGTACCAGTGTGAGCTTGAGTGCAAGCATGGCAAAACCGCGCGGATATAAAGCCAGATACTATCAAAGGACCGCGTCGTAGCGTCGTATAAAGCCGCGCGCGCTGAACGGCGATCGTCATGTGCCGTCTGCCTTTACACTGTGTGCCCGGAAACCAGGCGATGCCCTGATGAAAAACACGCTTTCACTGCCGGATCGTTATCTGATCACGCCCGAGCCGGACGCAATAAGCCAGGACGTCTTTCTCGATTGCCTCGAACGGGCGCTCAAGGCAGGTATTGCGCTCGTCCAGCTACGCAGCAAGACGATGAGCGCGGACCACTACGCACTGCTCGCAAGGCAGGCGCTCGATCTCTGTCACGCGTTTAGTGCGAGGCTGATCGTGAACCATGCGGCGTTCACACTCGACGCGCTCGGCGCCGACGGCGTGCATATGAGCAGCCAGCATCTGATGAAGCAGACCCGACGTCCCGTGCCTGACGACATTCTGTTTTCCGCCAGCTGTCATGACGCTGCACAGTTGTCCCAGGCTCAGGCACTCGATGCGGATTTCGTCACGCTCTCACCGGTATTGCAGACACGCACGCATCCTGAGGCTTCGCCGCTGGGATGGGATGCGTTCGCGGCGCTGACCTTGCTGAAGGATATACCGGTGTACGCGCTCGGTGGCATGGAACGCGTCCATATTGCCAGGGCGCGGTCGGCGGGCGCGACCGGCATCGCGGCCATCGGCAGCCTGTGGCCTGGGCCACGCGATTAACACGCTCTCACGCCACGAGATGACTGACGGCTGTAACGCAAACCACCGCTCAGGCAGCGAGTTCCGCGGCGCTGCCCTGTGCCCGGCCCGCCCGGCCCCTGCCCTTTGTTCTGCCCGACGCATCACCTAACATAAAAGAGCGGCTCTCACCGCTTGAGGTGTTGCCATGAAAACAGTTATTCGTATTACGGCAGGTGTGCTTGTGAGTGCGTTCTGTGTGGGATCGGCGCTCGCCCAGACTGGCTCGCGACCGTATGATCCTTCGACCCCGCTTACCCGCGCTGACGTACGCGCGGATCTTGTCGCGTGGCGTGCGGCCGGCTACGATCCTCTGGACTGGCTCGACTATCCGGAGAACGCGCAACGCGCAAGCCGTATCGTTGCGGCGCAGCGCGCGCACGGCACGGGCTCGGGCTCGGGCTCGGGCGCGAACAGCATGCAATAAGGAGGGCCACGCGCGCATGGCATCACGGCCGCGCAGGCTGCACCTCCAGGACGTCGACGTCCCATCGACACCCAGACGCTTCAGGTAGCGAGGGAGCCGGCTTGCCGCCGTCCCTCGCTTCATCCATCCGGATAGAGAACGCCGCTCGTGATAACGCGGCCGGATCTTCGCGCGTCAACGCGGATTTGCGCGTGACGATGCAGCCGTCTGTCCAAAGCCCGATGCATTTAACGTTCCGGTCACCTGACATCGCGAGCCCGATCCGGCCAGGTTGAACTTCACGCGCCGCTTTTCAACGCCCGCCTAAATCAGATCAGGCGACATCCGTTCGACCGGCAAGATCGCGCCTTACGTGATGATCAGACTTGTTCAGGCAACGATCATTCCTGTCGCGACACATTTTGTCTTCATGTGCCGTCTGCCGGCAGCCCGATTGCCATTTATCTCGCGGTGCTGCTGCTCATCGCGGCCAGTCCGACGGCCGGCATCATGCTTTCTTCGCTCGCGCAAAACCAGTTGCAGGTGATGCAACTCATCATTTTCTATTTCCTGCCCAACATCCTGCTTTCCGGTTTCATGTTTCCGTTTGCGGGCATGCCGAAACGGGCGCAGTTGACCCCTGCGTGCCCGACAGACACGCCGCAAGCTGCCCCGTCACCAAAGCCAGATAGTTCGCGGGCGCCGGAGGCACCGCAAGCGGCGCGCTCACCGCGTCGGGCGTCACGAGCGTCTTCAGGTTCGCGCCGGGACCGGCTGGGTTGCCGCTTGTCGTCAGCAGCGCGGCGAGTGCGGTTGAAAGCGTCGTGGCGTTCGCGATGGTGGACGCCAGGCCCGCTGGGATCACCGCGACGACCGAATAAAGCGTGTCCCGCTGGCCCGCGGGATCGGCGGCAACGACAAGCAGCGGCGCCGTCAGCATTCCGGTGCCCAGGCACGCAAACACGCCCTTCCTTATCCGATCGTTCATGATGAGCCCTGCGATGGTTGTGCAACCTGCATCTCGCGTGATGCAGGCCGCAATCTCTGCCTGGTCGAGACGAATACGGCGTTTTCTCCGTACTATGCATGCGGCATCAAAGCGTATCCATGAGCAGAATTGACTATGCGCAAACGGGTTTCCTTAAAGACAGGCTGTGACGCGCGACTTCGCGGACAGCCCCGATATTGACGCTACAGAACGCCGAAGCGGGTCGCGCGATCACGTCCTGACTATCGGAGAATTTTTTGCGCCCTATACTGATCTGGACCGGGACCACGGACAAAGCGTCCCGGACATGCATCGCCCGACCGCCCGCTCATGCCCTGGCCTTCCAACCTGAGGGAGCCCCGCCCGATGAACGTGAAAGCGCTGCTCAAGCAAGTCCCGAACCGTCGCACCCGACGTAACCTGCCTGTCGCACGCACTGCACTCTCCATCGCGGTTGCCGCATCATGTACGTTCGGCGTGTGTCTGCCGGGTATCGCGCAGGATTCCGACGCCGCTGGCCGCCCGGCCGGCTCCGGCAACGGCCGCGACGTGAAAGTGATGATCATTTCGATGTTCGGGCCTGAAGGACAGGTATGGCTCGACAATCTTGGCCCGTGGAAAGCCATCAAGGTGCCAGGCCTTTCGCCCGACTACCCCGAAGTGCATTGCAACCGCCAGGAAGTCTGCGTGCTGACGACGGGCATGGGCCATTCCAATGCAGCGGCTTCGCTGATGGCGCTCACGTTCTCCGACAGGTTCGATCTGCGCCGCACGTATTTCATGATCGCGGGCATTGCGGGTATCGATCCGATGCAGGGCACGCTTGGATCGGCCGCGTGGGCGAAGTATCTGGTCGACTTTGGGATCCAGTGGGAAATCGACGCGCGCGAGAAACCCGATAGCTGGCCCAGCGGCTTCCTGGGCATCAACACGAAGTCGCCTTCCGGCAAGCCGCCGCTCGATTACCGCACCGAAGTGTTCGCGCTGAACGCGAAGCTTGCCGATACTGCGTTTGCGCTTTCGCGAAACGTGACGTTAGCGGACACCAGTGCCGCGCAGCTCGCGCGCGCGAAATTCAACTATCCGCCGGCCAACCAGCCGCCTGAAGTGATCCAGTGCGACACGCTCGCGGGCGATACATGGTGGTCCGGCAAATATATCGGCGAGCGCGCACGCTACTGGACGAAGTTGCTGACCGATAACAAAGGCACCTACTGCACGACCCAGCAGGAAGACAACGCGACGTACGAAGCGCTCAAGCGCGCGGCGAGCACGGGGCGTGTCGATCTGAGCCGCGTCGCGGCACTGCGCTCGGGTTCCGATTTCGACCGGCCGTACGACGGCCAGAGCGCGTCCGATAACCTCGTCAACTATGCGGCACAAGGCGGCTTCGGTCCCGCCATCGAAAACCTTTACCGTGCCGGCAATCCACTCGTGCAGGACATCGTCACACATTGGGGCGAATGGCGCGATGGGGTGCCGTCGCGGTAATCAGGACACGGGCTTCCGATGATTCGTTACGATTTATCAAATATCGCAACGTGACCTATTATGGAATACGCCTGAGTGTCCGATGGATTTCCACGGAGTGCAGTTCATGCAAGACTCGACCCACTAAGTTCTTACCGTTACCGTCCGGATTTAGGAGACTCGTCGGCTCGATTTGACCCGGGTCAAGTTGCCGATGCTGCTTATGAGTTCTCATAGCAGGATGCGCGCGGCATGGGGATTTCAGCCTGGGCGCTGCTTCCAGGCCAGAAGGCTTGCGATTCACGCACTGGCGATCTGAACGACAGGGTCGCGATGATTACCCGCGCCGCGCCTGGACATACCGGGGTCCAGCCGCAGCGTTGAGCTTGCCCCGACACACCGGCCCAGCGAATTCTGACGACCGGGTTTATGCGAAGCGCGTGAAGGTGGTGTCCACGATATCGGAAGAAGCAGTGATCGCCCAATCCAGAAACCATCAGATTCCGGCGTTCCAGAATGCGGTTTATCGGCAGCGTCATGGAGAAACTCAGGATGCCCACAATTTTGAACAATATGCGTAGACTTCCAGCAGCGAATGCCACGGAGTCGATCAGATGAGCCACTTTATCGATCGCCTGAAGTACTTCTCCACATCGAGGCCGACGTTCTCCGAAGGTCATGGGATGACAACCCATGAAGACCGCGGATGGGAAGACGCCTACCGGCAACGATGGCAACATGACAAGATCGCGCGCTCGACCCACGGCGTCAACTGCACAGGTTCGTGTTCGTGGAAGATCTATGTCAAGAGCGGTATCGTCACCTGGGAAACCCAGCAGACCGATTACCCCCGCACCCGTCCCGATATGCCAAATCACGAGCCGCGCGGCTGTGCCCGCGGTGCGTCCTATTCGTGGTATCTCTACAGCGCGAATCGTCTTAAATATCCGCTGGTTCGCAGTGCGCTGCTCAGGCAGTGGCGCGAAAAGCGCCTGACGCTCGCCCCGGTGGAGGCATGGGCTGCGATCGTGAATGATCCGGAAGCCCGCGCCTCATATACGCGTCGCCGTGGACTGGGCGGCTTCGTTCGCTCAACCTGGGACGAAATAAACGAGATCGTTGCGGCCGCGAACATCCACACCATCAAGCGACACGGCCCGGACCGGATCATCGGGTTCTCGCCGATACCGGCCATGTCGATGGTGTCCTACGCGGCGGGTAGCCGCTATCTGTCGCTGATCGGCGGCGTCAGTCTGAGCTTTTATGACTGGTACTGCGACCTGCCGCCGGCGTCGCCGCAGACGTGGGGCGAACAGACCGACGTTCCGGAATCGGCCGACTGGTACAACTCGAGCTTCATCATGTTGTGGGGCTCCAACGTGCCGCAAACGCGCACCCCCGACGCCCACTTCATGACCGAGGTACGTTATCGCGGCGCCCGGGTCGTATCGATCTTTCCCGACTACGCCGAGGGTGCGAAGTTCGGCGACATCTGGCTGCATCCGAAGCAGGGGACCGACGCGGCGCTCGGTCTCGCGATGGGCCACGTCGTGCTCAAGGAGTTTCACGTCGCCGGCAAGAACGAGTATTTCCTTGACTACTGCCGGCGTTATACCGACATGCCGCTGCTCGTGCGCATCGTCAAACAGGGCGACCACTATGTGCCCGAAAGACTCCTGAGATCAGACGAACTCGATGACGCGTCCGTCCAGGATAACAACGCCGCCTGGAAAACTGTCGCGTTCGATGAATTGAGCGGCAAGCCTGTCGCGCCAACCGGATCGATCGGCTTTCGCTGGGGGCAGAAGGAAGGTGGCGACGCCGGCAAATGGAATCTGAAAGAAGAGGATGTCCACGGCAATGCGATCCGGCCGGTCATGTCGTTCGTGGAGAAGCACGACGAAGCAATCGACGTCGCCTTCCCCTATTTCGGCAATGTCGAACATACGCATTTCACGCATACCGGCCATGCGAGCGTATTGCCGCGCCGCATCGGCGTACGCAGGATCGCCACTCGAGCCGGTGAAATTCTGGTTGCCACGGTCTACGACCTGTTCATTGCCAACTATGGCGTGGACCAGGGGCTCGGCGGCCCGAACGTCGCGACCAGTTTCGACGACGACGTCCCGTACACACCGGCGTGGCAGGAGAAGATTACCGGTGTCAAACGACACGACGTCATCGCGGTCGCGCGCGAATTCGCCGATAACGCGCACAAGACCGAAGGCAAGTCGATGGTGATCGTCGGCGCCGGCTTGAACCACTGGTTCAATATGGACATGAGCTATCGCTCGATCATCAACCTGCTCGTCATGTGCGGCTGCATCGGCAAATCGGGCGGCGGCTGGTCTCACTATGTCGGTCAGGAAAAGCTCCGGCCGCAAACCGGCTGGCTGCCGCTGGCATTCGCGACCGACTGGCACAGGCCGGCGCGCTTCATGAACGGCACGTCGTTTTTCTACGCGCATACCGATCAATGGCGCTATGAAACGATGAAAGTCACCGAACTGCTGTCGCCGCTCGCCGATGGTAGCGGATTCACCGACAGCCCGATCGACTACAACGTTCGCGCCGAACGGATGGGCTGGTTGCCGTCCGCGCCGCAGTTCAAGACCAATCCGCTCGATCTCGGCCGGGCATCAGCCGGCTCCGACGCGGCCGCTTATGTCGCGAAGGGTCTCAAGGACGGCTCGCTTGAGATGTCGTGCGTCGATCCCGACGCAGCGGAAAATTTTCCGAGAAACCTGTTTGTCTGGCGCTCGAACCTGCTCGGATCGTCCGGCAAGGGACATGAGTACTTCCTCAAACATCTGCTCGGTGCCGAGCATGGCGTGCAGGGAAAAGATCTGGGTACAAGCGCCGGCATCCTGCCCAAAGAGGTGAAGTGGCACGAGAAAGCGCCCGAGGGCAAGCTCGATCTCGTCGTCACGCTCGACTTCAGAATGTCCACCACGTGCCTGTATTCGGACATCGTGCTGCCGACCGCCACCTGGTACGAGAAGGACGATATGAACACGTCCGACATGCACCCGTTCATCCATCCGCTGTCGGCGGCCGTCGACCCGGCGTGGCAATCCAGAAGCGACTGGGAGATCTATAAAGGCATCGCGCGCAGGTTCTCCGAACTGGCCGAAGGCCATCTGGGCGTGGAACGCGACGTCGTGATGTCGCCGCTCCAGCATGACAGCGCCGGCGAAATCGCGCAAACCGAGGGCATCGCCGACTGGGGTCACGGCGAGTGCGATCCGGTGCCGGGAAAAACGATGGGAACCATTGCGGTTGTCGAACGGAACTATCCGGATACCTGGCGCAAGTTCACCTCGCTCGGACCGCTGCTCGACTCGTTCGGCAACGGCGGCAAAGGCATTACGTGGCAAACCGGCGAGGAAATCGAACAGCTTCGGGCGCTGAATTATCCGGTCGCCGAAGCCGGCGTCTCGCACGGTCGGCCGCAGATTCTCTCGGCGATCAATGCAGCCGAAGTGATCCTGTCGCTCGCCCCGGAAACCAACGGTGCGGTCGCGACCAAAGCATGGCGGGCTTTGTCGGTGCTCACGGGCATCGATCACACGCATCTCGCGCGCGCTCGCGAGGATGAAAAAATCCGCTTCCGGGATATTCAGGCGCAGCCGCGCAAGATCATTTCGTCGCCGACATGGAGCGGGATCGAATCCGAACATGTGTCCTATAGCGCGGGCTATACGAATGTGCATGAGCTGATTCCCTGGCGCACCCTGTCCGGACGCCAGCAGCTGTATCAGGACCACGCGTGGATGCGCGACTTTGGCGAGTCGCTGTGTGTCTACAAGCCGCCGGTCGACACGCGCAGCACCACCGGCATGGCCGGCAGCCACTCGAATGGAAACCCGGAGATCGCGCTGAACTTCCTGACCCCCCATCAGAAATGGGGCATTCACAGCACCTACACCGACAACCTGTTGATGCTGACACTGTCGCGCGGCGGGCCGATCGTCTGGATCTCCGAGATCGATGCCCAAAAGATCGGCGTGGTCGATAACGACTGGATCGAGGCGTTCAATCTGAACGGTGCGCTGGCCGCCCGTGCGGTCGTCAGTCAGCGCATTCCGGAGGGTGCCGTGATGATGTATCACGCGCAGGAAAAGATCATCAATACACCGGGCACCGAAGTCTCGGGCGTGCGCGGCATTCACAATTCGGTCACCCGCGTGATGCCGAAGCCGACCCACATGATCGGTGGCTATGCGCAGCTCTCGTACGGTTTTAACTACTACGGCACCGTCGGCTCCAATCGCGATGAATTCGTGATCGTCCGCAAAATGAAGACGATCGACTGGAAGGACGAGTCGACGCCGGCGTCCGTGCTGTCGGCGGCCGAGGCCGCGCGTCATCAGCACACACTCGCTCACGGCGCGCCGACCCTCGCGATGGCCAATGACGAATCGGGAGAAAAGCGATGAAAATTCGCGCGCAGATCGGTATGGTGATGAATCTGGACAAATGCATCGGTTGCCATACCTGCTCCGTCACCTGCAAGAACGTCTGGACCTCACGCGAAGGCATGGAGTACGCGTGGTTCAACAATGTCGAAACGAAACCGGGCGTCGGCTATCCGAAGGACTGGGAAAACCAGGAGCGCTGGAACGGCGGCTGGAAGCGCAAGACGAACGGCAAGATCGAGCTTCGCGCCGGCAGCAAGTGGCGTGTGCTCGCCAATATCTTCGGCAACCCGAACCTGCCGGAGATCGACGACTACTACGAGCCGTTCACCTTCGATTATGCGCATCTGCACGATGCGCCCGACGTCAAGGTCGGACCGGTCGCCCGGCCGCGTTCGCTGATCACCGGCGAGCGCCTGGAGAAAATCCAGTGCGGCCCGAACTGGGAAGAAATTCTCGGTGGCGAGTTCGAGAAACGCAAGCACGACTACAACTTCGATCAGGTGCAGACCGACATCTACGGGGAGTTCGAGAACACCTTCATGATGTACCTGCCGCGACTTTGCGAGCACTGCCTGAATCCCGCCTGTGTCGCGTCCTGCCCTTCCGGCGCAATATACAAGCGGGAAGAAGACGGCATCGTTCTGATCGACCAGGACAAGTGCCGCGGCTGGCGGATGTGCGTGTCCGGGTGTCCCTACAAGAAGATCTATTACAACTGGCAAAGCGGCAAGTCGGAGAAGTGTATTTTCTGCTATCCGCGTATCGAGGCGGGTCAGCCGACCGTGTGCTCGGAAACCTGCGTTGGCCGGATCCGTTATCTCGGCGTGCTGCTGTACGACGCCGACCGGATCGAGGAAGCCGCATCGGTCAAGGACCCGCAGGACCTGTACGAAGCGCAACTGTCGATCTTCCTCGACCCGAACGACCCGGCCGTACGTGAACAGGCCGCTCGTGACGGCGTGCCGGAGAACTGGCTCGACGCCGCACGCCATTCACCGGTGTACAAGATGGCGATGGAGTGGAAGATCGCTTTTCCGCTTCACCCCGAATACCGCACCCTGCCGATGGTCTGGTACGTCCCGCCGCTCTCGCCGATCAACTCGGCCACCAACGATGGCCGGCTCGGCATGAAAGGCTTGCTGCCCGACGTCGATTCGCTGCGCATCCCGTTGCGCTATCTGGCCAATCTGCTCACTGCCGGTCGCGAGGCGCCGGTTCGGCTTGCCCTCAAACGCATGCTGGCGATGCGCGCCTTCATGCGCGAACGCCATGTCGAACGTCGCGAGAGTCCGGAACTGCTGGACGAAGTCGAGCTGAGCAGCGCACAGGTCGATGAAATGTACCGGTATCTGGCCATTGCCAATTACGAAGACCGCTTCGTGATCCCGACCGCCCACCGCGAATATGCCGAAGATGCCTTCGACCTGCGCGCATCGTGCGGCTTCTCGTTCGGCAACGGGTGTTCCGACGGCACCACGGAAAGCAGCCTGTTCGGCGGACGCAAGGGCATCAACAAGACACGCAAGACCATCCCGATTCGCGCGGCGGGTGAATAAATGAACGATAACCGTCAGATTCTCAGCATGCTGGGCGCGCTACTGGACTATCCCGATCAGGCGCTGATCGACGCGCTCGACGAAATCCGCGCCGCGCTGGCCGGGTACGCCGCCTTGCCGCCAGACACGCGCGCAGCCCTGATCGAGCTGGTCGACCGGCTGTCGGCGCGGCCGTTGCTGGATCTACAGGAAGACTACGTCGAAATCTTCGACCGTGGCCGGGCAAGTTCGCTCTATCTGTTTGAACACGTCCACGGCGAGTCGCGCGAACGTGGGCAGGCGATGGTGGACCTGCTCGCCATGTACGAAGCGAAGGGACTGTTTCTCGGCGCCGGCGAACTACCCGACTATCTGCCGGTTTTCCTGGAGTTCCTGTCTCATGAAACACCGGCGCAAGCGCACGCGCTGCTGGGCGAAATTGCCGATATCAACCGGCAGATCGCAACCCGGCTCGCCGAACGCGGAACGCCGTATTTCGCGGCCGTTGCCGCATTGCTGCCGCTCGCTGGCGAAGCGCCGCTGCAGAACGCGAATGCGACCGCATGCGACGACACCACCACGCGCGCGATCGACGGCGAAGCGCTCGATCGCGAGTGGCAGGAGGAGCCGGTGAGCTTCCTGGGCGCGCAAGCGCCTTTGTCGACGGCACCGCAGCCGATCCAGTTTTACGACAAAAGACCGTCACGTTAGTCATCTTGATTACCTTGGTCACATGAACCGGAACGGACAGACTTCCGTGCTCACATTCAACGCATCAAAGAACAGGATCCTGGCTGGAGAAACCTCATGAGTCAGCATTTCATCAACGCATTGCTGTTTGGCATCTATCCTTATGTGTGTCTCGCGATCTGGCTGCTCGGCAGCCTGATCCGCTTCGATCGCGAGCAGTACACCTGGAAGAGCGATTCGTCGCAACTGCTCAGGCGCCGTCAACTGCGCCTTGGCAGCAATCTGTTCCACGTCGGCGTGCTGACCGTGGTCGGCGGACACTTCGCCGGTTTCCTCGCGCCTCACTGGATGGTGTCGCCCTTCCTGAACGCCTCGCAGCATCAATGGCTCGCGGTTGGGGTGGGCGGCATCGCGGGCATCATCGCGATCATCGGCCTGTCGATCCTGGTGTACCGGCGTCTGTCCGATCCGCGCATTCGCATCAACAGTGCTCATGCGGACATCCTCGTGCTGGTGATGCTGTGGCTGCAACTGGCACTCGGGCTGGCCACGATTCCACTGTCACTGGCGCATATGGACGGCGCGATGTTCGAAACCCTGAGCGACTATGTGAAGGGTATCGTCACGTTTCAACCGGGCACCGCGGACCTCATCCTCCAGGCGCCGCTCGTCTACAAGACCCATATTGCGCTCGGCTTCACGATATTCCTCATTTCCCCATTCACCCGCCTCGTTCACATCTGGAGCGGCATGGCGACGGTGAGTTTCCTGGTTCGTCCTCACCAGATCGTTCGCAAGCGCTAACGCGAGGAATTCCCCATGTCGGCAAACTGCGATATTTCACCCGCGCCCGCCACGCCTGACGTGCTTAGCGTCAACGGTACCGTGATCGAAAGCGCTGCCATTGCGGCGGAATCCGCGTTGCACGCGGACGAACCAGATCCCGATCACGCTGCGCGACGGGCGCTGGTGGTACGTGAACTGCTGTCCCAGCGCGCCGCCGCAACAGGTTTGCTGGCGAACGGCGCCGGTCTCGACGATGAGACAGTCGACCGTCTGCTGGAGCTGGAATGCGCGATGCCGGTTCCGTCCGCAGAGGAATGCCAGCGCTACTACGCAGCGAACATGCAGAGATTCCGCAGTCCGGATCTGGTCTTCGCGCGCCACATCCTCTTTGCGCTCACCGAAAAGGCCGCGATGACGCGGGTCCGCGCGCGCGCCGAAGAAGCGCACCGCGAGCTCGCACAGCATCCCGACCGGTTCGATGCGCTCGCCCGGACGTTGTCCAATTGTCCGTCCGGGCAGGTCGGCGGAAATCTGGGGCAGTTGATCCGTGGCGAGAGCGTGCCGGAATTCGAGGCAGCCATTTTCGGCAACCAGCACATCGGCCTGCTTCCGGGGCTCGTCAATACGCGTTATGGCTTTCATATTGTCTGGGTGGAGCGTCGCGTCGCGGGTGAAGTCCTTCCGTTTGAAGCGGTGCAGGCGACCATCGAACGCTATCTCTCCGGTCATGTCCGGCACAAGTCGATTCAGCAATATCTGACCTTGCTCGCATCCAGCGCCGAACTGCGCGGCATCGCTCTGGATGTGCGCCCGGGCCTGTTGTTGCAATAGTGGCTGGCCGTAGCGTTTGCCCGTCGCACCCATCCTGACCGATGACGTCCACATGTAGCCGTTATCGTTGTCGTCCTGCTCTGGAGCAGTTATGAGTTCACGAAGAAGTCCCATGGTAGTTCTATGTGTCACGACTTTGGCATTTCTGGTCTGCTTTGTCGTATGGATGATGTTCGGCGTGCTCGGCATCGAACTACGAACCGAGCTTGGACTGAACAGCACGCAATTCGGGCTGCTGACGGCCACGCCGGTTCTGACTGGCGCACTATTGCGTGTGCCGCTGGGAATCTGGACGGACCGTTTCGGCGGTCGCGTGGTGATGACGCTGTTGCTGGTCCTCTGCGCCATCCCCGTGTTCCTGATCGCATACGCGACGGCGTTCTGGCAGTTCCTCGCGATCGGCCTGTGTCTCGGCGCGGTTGGCGCATCGTTCGCAGTAGGAACGCCGTATGTCGCGCGGTTCTTCCCGCCCGAAAAGCGTGGCTTCGCGATGGGATTCTTTGGCGCCGGCACGGTCGGCGCCGCCGTGAATCTGTTCATCACGCCTTCGCTGCAGGCGGCATGGGGCTGGCGCGCTGTCCCGAAGATCTATGCGATCGCGCTCCTCGTCACCGCGCTGATCTTCTGGCTGGGCTCCGCTACCGACCCGGGCGCAGGTAAGACGTCGGGGCCGTGGTACAGGCAGTTTCGGGTTCTGAAGGACTCCAGGATATGGAGGTACTGCCAGTATTACTCGATCTGCTTCGGCGGTTTCACCGCGCTATCACTGTGGATCCCACAGTATCTGAAGGGCGAATTCGGCTTTTCGGTCGTCACTGCGGCGGCGCTGGCCGCCGGCTTTTCGCTGCCGGGATCGGTGTTGCGCGCGCTCGGCGGCACCCTGTCCGACCGCTTCGGTGCGCATAAGGTGACGTGGTGGGGATTGTGGGTCGCGTGGGTATGTCTCTTCCTGTTGTCGTACCCGGACACTTCGTTCGTGGTGAGCACGATCGACGGCCCGCGCAGTTTTCATATCCATCTTGGCGTGCCGGTCTTCATCGCACTGCTGTTCATTCTCGGCGCGGTGTTCGCGTTCGGTATGGCGTCGACGTTCAAGTACGTCGCCGACGACTTTCCGGAGCAGATGGGCGTCGTCACCGGCATCGTCGGACTGGCTGGCGGGCTGGGTGGCTTCCTGCTACCGATCCTTTTCGGTGTGATTCTTGACTGGCTTGGCGTTCGCTCGAGTTGCTTCATGTTTCTGTACGGTATCGTCTGGGTGTCGCTGATTCTGCTGTATCAATCCAGCGTGCGACACGTTCACATCGACGGAACAGCCCCGCAGTAACGGAATGAACAGCCAGCTTGCCGCGCGCTGCCGACACGACACCACATGGATGATCGATGACAAGTATTTCGAGTTTTGATGAGCTGGTTCGCGTCGCGCGGCAACAACCCGAACCCCAGCGCTTGCTATTCGTGTTTACCGCGGTCGAGTTGCCCGCTGACTGCACACCTGAAGAACGGGCCCGCTTCGAAGCGGGTAAGGGTGGCGCACTGATACCGCTGATGTGCGTGGACAAGACGCCCGAGGAACTCGGCACGTTTAGCGATCTGCTCGAAGAATCGCGACAGGTTCTCCAGGAATGGGCAATCGTCTTCGTCGCGGCGCTCTCGGGTCAAAACGGGTGTGCGCCGCGGACTGAAGACGCGGAAGCGCCGTTAAACAGGATGGTGGAGTCGATCAAAACCGGGTCGATCGGCATGTTCATTCCATTCGATGCGCACGGTCAGCCCGTGCTATTCGGTCTGGCCTGAGTATCGTCGGGCCCTTGAGGCTGTCAGGCGTGGCCGTGTGTTCCTCGACCACGCCGCCAGACGTAAGGGCACGAAGGAAGCAGCACGCCCCGCGCCTGGCCTCCTTCGAACCGGAGAACCGGGGCATCGGATCGCCGCACGGTGCCGGGTGCGGAACACGTGAGGCTGAGGAGAAACGGTTTGCCAGGTACAATTCGGCAGCGTCGCTTTCCCATCCTGATCCGAACACCCTATGCGCAATCCTGCCCGGGCCTTTCTCCTCGGCCCGCTTTTGAAGGGCGTCTCACGCTCCTTCTACCTCACGCTGCGCGTATTGCCCGCCGGCATGCGCGATCCGATCGGTCTCGCGTACCTGCTGGCGCGCGCCGCGGACACGATTGCGGATACATCGCTGATTGCGCCGGGGCAACGGCTGCAAATGCTGCTTGCGCTGCGTGAGCAGGTGAACGGCGCGAATGGTGTGGGCGGAGACGACGATCGTCTGGAACGCATGGCGGTCGAAGTGGCGACCCGGCAAACTCACCCGGATGAAAAAGTCCTGCTCGAATCGCTCGGCCCCGCGCTCGACGTGCTGGCTCAACTGGGTGAATCCGATCGCGACGCGGTACGCGAGATCGTCACGACGCTGACCGAGGGCATGGAATTCGATCTGCGCACGTTTCCGGACGAATCGTCGGGACGCATCGTTGCGTTGCACGAATTCGGGGAACTCGACAGGTATACGTATCTGGTGGCTGGCTGCGTCGGCGAATTCTGGACGAAGATGACCTGGGCGCACATGCCAGGCACGCTCAGGGGTCAGCCGGACGTGACGTTGAACCGCGGCGTGCGTTTCGGCAAGGCGCTTCAGATGACCAACGTGCTGCGCGATTGCGGCAAGGACCTGCGCATCGGCCGCTGCTACATTCCGTCGACGATGCTCGACGAAGCGCGCCTGAGCCCCGAGGACCTGCTACTGCCCCAAAGTTCGGTACGCGCCCAGCCGCTGATGTTCGAGCTGGTCCGCAAAACGCTCGATCTCTTTCGTGAAGCGATCGAATACACGCTCGCGATTCCCGCGCATTCGGTGCGGTTGCGGCTCGCCTGCCTGTGGCCTGTCGTGATTGGACTCGATACATTGCTGCTGCTCGTCGATAACGACGCGTGGCTCGACCCCGCGAAAGTCTCGAAGGTCAGACGCAACAGGGTGTACCAGGTCATTGCGTATTCGATACCGGCCGTCGCATCGGACAGGCTCATCCGTCGCTGGACCGGCAGTCTGATGAGCCGGATCGAAAGCCGCCTCGCCGCCCCGCCGCCACGGGCTCGTTGACACTTTCACACGCCCTTCCCCGTCTGCAGGTAAAATTTGCGTTTTGCGTTTGCCGTACGGGGCCCGGTTCAGGCCCCGCGCAAAATCAGGCAAAATTCGGTCATTGGTGCCGGGCTACGCGCAGCCGGCGGCTTTCCCCACCCTGTTTTCTGTTCTTGAGACACGCGATGAGTACCCAGCAACCCACGATTATCTACACCCTCACCGACGAAGCGCCCCTGCTGGCGACCAGTGCTTTCCTGCCGATCATCCGCACGTTTACCGCGCCGGCTGGAATCCGGGTCACGACCAGCGACATCTCGGTGGCTGGCCGCATCCTGGGTGAGTTCCCGGAATTCCTGACCGAAGAACAGCGCGTGCCGGACAACCTGGCCGAGCTGGGCCGTCTCACGTTGCTGCCGGATACGAACATCATCAAGCTGCCGAACATCAGCGCTTCGGTGCATCAGCTGGTCAGCGCGATCAAGGAACTGCAGGGCAAGGGCTACAAGGTGCCGGACTTCCCCGAAGAGCCGAAGACCGAAGCCGAAAAGGCAATCCGTCAGCGTTACTCGCGTTGCCTCGGCAGCGCCGTGAATCCGGTGCTGCGCGAAGGCAACTCGGATCGCCGCGCGCCGGCCGCCGTGAAGAACTACGCACGCAAGAACCCGCACAGCATGGGTGAGTGGAGCATGGCTTCGCGCACGCACGTCGCGCACATGACGCATGGCGACTTCTACCACGGCGAAAAGTCGATGACGATCGACCGTGCCCGCGACGTGAAGATGGAACTCGTCACGAAGAGCGGCAAGACGATCGTCCTCAAGCAGAAGGTGTCGCTGCTCGACGGCGAGATCATCGACAGCATGTTCATGAGCAAGAAGGCGCTGTGCGACTTCTACGAAGAACAGATGGAAGACGCGCGCAAGACGGGCGTGATGCTGTCGCTGCACGTGAAGGCGACGATGATGAAGGTCTCGCACCCGATCGTGTTCGGCCATGCCGTGAAGATCTTCTACAAGGAAGCGTTCGAGAAGCACGGCAAGCTGTTCGACGAACTCGGCGTGAACGTCAATAACGGTCTCGTCAACCTGTACGAAAAGCTGGAAACGCTGCCGAGCTCGAAGCGCGAGGAAATCATCCGCGACATGCACGCGTGCCACGAACACCGTCCGGAACTGGCGATGGTCGATTCGGCAAAGGGCATCTCGAACCTGCATGCACCGAACGACGTGATCGTCGACGCGTCGATGCCGGCCATGATCCGTATCGGCGGCAAGATGTGGGGCGCCGACGGCCGTCCGAAGGACACGAAGGCGGTGATCCCGGAAAGCACGTTTGCCCGCATCTACCAGGAAATCATCAACTTCTGCAAGACGAACGGCAATTTCGATCCGGTGACGATGGGCACGGTGCCGAACGTCGGCCTGATGGCGCAGCAGGCTGAAGAGTACGGCTCGCACGACAAGACGTTCGAAGTGCCGGAAGCCGGCGAAGCGCGCATCGTCGACATCGCGACGGGCGAAGTGCTGCTCGTGCAGAACGTCGAGGCAGGCGATATCTGGCGCATGTGCCAGGTCAAGGACGCGCCGGTCCGCGACTGGGTCAAGCTCGCTGTCACGCGCTCACGCAACTCCGGCATGCCGGCCGTGTTCTGGCTGGACCCGTACCGTCCGCACGAAGCCGAAATGATCAAAAAGGTCGAAACGTACCTGAAGGATCACGACACGGAAGGCCTCGACATCCAGATCATGTCGCAGGTCCGTGCAATGCGTTACACGCTGGAGCGCGTGATCCGCGGCCTCGACACGATCTCGGTCACGGGCAACATCCTGCGCGACTACCTGACCGACCTGTTCCCGATCATGGAACTCGGCACCAGCGCGAAGATGCTCTCCATCGTCCCGCTGATGGCCGGCGGCGGCATGTACGAAACGGGCGCGGGCGGCTCGGCGCCGAAGCATGTCAAGCAACTGGTGGAAGAAAACCACCTGCGCTGGGATTCGCTGGGTGAATTCCTGGCGCTGGCTGTTTCGCTGGAAGATCTGGGCATCAAGACCGGCAACGACAGGGCCAAGATCCTCGCCACGACGCTGGACGCCGCCACGGGCAAGCTGCTCGAGAACAACCGGAATCCGTCGCCGAAGACCGGCCAGCTCGACAACCGTGGCAGCCAGTTCTACCTCGCGATGTACTGGGCACAGGAACTCGCCGCGCAAACCGGTGACGCAGCCCTCGCGGCACAGTTCGCTCCGCTCGCGAAGCAGCTGACGGCGAACGAGCAGACCATCGTCGGCGAACTGTCGGCGGTGCAGGGCCAACCGGCGGACATCGGCGGCTACTACCGCCCTGACGCCGAAAAGCTCGACGCCGTCATGCGTCCGAGCAAGACGCTGAACGCCTCGCTGGCTTCGGTCAAGGCGTAAGGCTGTCGTGTTGTTGCTGTAGCACGCACGATACGGCCTGAATCCCAGGCCGTATCGGTCGTTACCCTTCTGGCTCCGCGCTGGAAGGGTGCTTCAACGAAAGCCGCACGTGCGCTTTTTCCGTTCGAAGCAATCCCGGGTGTTCGCCCGGCGACCCACTCCCCTCCCTCCCTTCGTACTGACACCCGAGACACCGGGTAAGTCGTGAAAGCGATCACATGATAGAAAGCATTCGCTATACGACGCAGCGCCTGCACCCGTATAGTCGCCGCTGCGCTCAGAGCGAACGGCACGCATCGAGCTATCCAGGAGACTTGATCAATGGCAACCCCTATCTATCGCGGCGTGTTCCCTGTCGCGCCTACCGTTTTCGACGACGCCGGCCGGCTCGACCTTGACGGTCAGAAGCGCGCCATCGATTTCATGATCGATGCCGGTTCGAACGGCATCTGCATTCTCGCGAACTTTTCCGAGCAGTTCGTCCTGAGCGACGACGAGCGGAGCACCGTCCAGAACGTGGTACTGGAGCATGTCGCGGGCCGCGTGCCGGTGATCGTCACGACGACGCACTTCAGCACCGACCTATGCGCTGCCCGCAGCCGCGCGGCCCAGGATGCAGGTGCGGCGATGGTGATGATCATGCCGCCGTATCACGGCGCGACGATCCGGGTTGGCGAGTCCGGCATTCACGAATTCTTTAGCAAGGTGTCCGCTGCCATCGATATCCCGATCATGATCCAGGACGCGCCGGTCGCCGGCACGCCGATGCCGGCATCGTTCCTTGCGAAGCTGGCGAAGGAGATCGAACACGTGTCGTACTTCAAGATCGAGACCGCGCAGGCCGCATCGAAACTGCGTGAGCTGATCAGGCTGGGCGGCGACGCCGTGGTCGGCCCGTGGGACGGCGAAGAGGCCATCACGCTGATTCCCGATTTCGACGCAGGCGCGACGGGTGCGATGACAGGCGGCGGCTATCCGGATGGCATCCGCAAGATCGTGGACGCCTACGCGTCAGGCGATACGGAACAGGCAGCGGAGCTTTATCAGCAATGGCTGCCGCTGATCAACTACGAGAACCGCCAATGCGGACTCGCGGCGTGCAAGACCCTGATGAAAGCGGGCGGCGTCATCAAGTCCGATACCGTGCGTCACCCGCTCGCGCCAATGCAGCCCGCAGTGCGCGACGGGCTCCTGAAGGTCGCCCGACGACTCGACCCGCTGGTGCTGCGCTGGGCTCACTAAACCCGCGTATCGCGTGCGGAAGATGCGTGACCGGATTCGTATGATCCGGTCACGCATGTGAAGCCCGGGGCGTTGAAGCGTCAGAACTGATCTGCGTCAAGCGCCAGCACACCCTCATCGCCCTTCGCCGTCACGATCGACGCTTCAAGCGCCGACGCCTGCGCCAGCACGTGTTCCGCGAAGAACTGCGCGGTCGCGATCTTCGCGCCGTAAAACGACGGATCGTCCGCACGCTGCTCCATCGCGACCAGCAGCGCCCGCGCCATCTGCCAGCCGCCCAGCACGATGCCCGCGAGCTTCAGGTACGGCACGCTGCCCGCGAACACCGCGTTCGGATCGTGCTTCACACTGGCCACCACGAACTCGACCACCGCCGCGAGCGAATCGTGCCCCTGCTCCAGATAGCGCTTCATCGAGCGGCATGCCGGCGTGTCGTGCCGCCCGAGCGCCCCGATCGTCCGCGCGACGTCCGCGAGCAGCGCTTTCGCCACCGCGCCGCCGTCGCGCACCGTCTTGCGGCCGATCAGGTCGTTCGCCTGGATCGCGGTCGTGCCTTCGTAAATCGGCAGGATGCGTGCGTCACGGTAATACTGCGCGGCGCCCGTCTCCTCGATGAAGCCCATGCCGCCGTGTACCTGCACCCCCAGACTCGTCACATCGATGGGGGGGCCGTAGCCGTAGCTGTAGCTGTAGCGCACAAGATTGCGCCCATTGAGGCAGGCCACCTCTGAGACCGGATCACCTCGCGGCTGACATCTTCTGCCATGCCCCGGGGCCGACGGAGCATGCGTCGCCGCTCAGGTCATCGTGCGGTACGTCTTCGGCGTGCTGCCGGTCCACTGCCGGAACGCCCGGTGAAACGCGGTCGTATTGCCGAAGCCGATGTCGTATGCAATCGACGCGATCGCGTCCGTCGATCCGGTCAGGCGTTGAATGGCGATATCGCGACGGACTTCGTCCTTGACCGCCTGGAACGTCGTGCCTTCCGCAACGAGCCGCCGGCACAGCGTGCGGACAGAAAAATGCAGATGTCGCGCGACGACTTCGATGGTGGGAATCGCCGGCAGACACGCTGCAAGGTATTGGCGCGTGCGGTTGCACACCAGTTGCTCGGCGAGCGAAACGAAGATCCAGTCCTCAGGCGCACGCGCGAGGAATTTTTTCAGATCGGGTTTGCGCTGTCTGATCGCCATATCGAGGTACGTCGCATCGAACGACATGAGTGTGCGCGCGCAACCATACTGGACAGGTCCAGGGAAGAGATAGAGGTAGTCGCCGGCACGCGCCGGGCGCGGGCAATCGAACGCCACGCTGGAGAGCGGAATCTTCTCGCCGATCAGCCACGATGCCACCCCGTGCGCGAGCTTCAGCATCAACTCGCGGCCGAGCGTGCCGAAGCCCGGACCTTCGGGATCCGGCACAAGCTCGATGTGACAGAGCGCGCCTTCGCGCCGCGATTCGAGCCTGAAGTCATCGACAATCAGATGGAAGAACTGGCCGAACCGGTGCATCGCGATTTCGAGCCGGGGCGCATCGAGCAGGCTCAGGCAGAGATACTTCAGCGTGCCGTTGCGAAGCGGCCGGCTGAAGATGCCAGGCATTTCGTCGTCGAGTTCGATCGCCAGCCGGCGATACAGCGTCGAAAACTGCTCCCGCGTCACGCGAGCCGCAGGTTCACGCAGCAGCTCGCACGGGATGCCGGATTGCCCGGCCATCCGCTCGATCGCGACCGGATCGGCGCCCGCCAGAAATCCGTTGACGAGCGATATGGGGACGGTGCCTGAGAACTGATTCAATTGGTGAACGCCGGATCAAAACGCATTGCCCTCTCCAGACGGCATCGTTTCTGTCGACGCCTTCCGCTTCCCGTGCCTGTCCCAGCCCGCCGGCCCTGTCGCCCGAACGGCTGGAACGCGACGTTGTCGCCGCCCTTGACCTGGAGCATCGCACACGCTTCGTCAGGCGTGGCAATCCGCAGGTTGAGCGCAAACGAAAATCATACCAGGGTATGGGCATGCCCGGTGCACGAGAACGCCTGAAGCGGACGGATCGCGGTGCCCCCGGCGTCACGATTCATGGCAACCGTTGCCGCTTCAGCGGATGGACGACGGATGACGTGCGAGCGCAGTCACCTTCACGGTCATAAAAGGAAACAGCGGCAGACCTGAAAGGATCGTATGCAATTCGTCGTGCGAGTCGACATCGAAAACGCTGTAGTTCGCATACTCACCGACAACGCGATGTAGCTGTTGCCACTTGCCCTGGCGCTGGAGCTCCTGTGAGTACGCCTTTTCTCTTGCCTTGATTTCGTCGGCCTGAGCCACCGGCATATCGTGGGGCAGGTGCACATCCATTCTTACGAGATAGAGCATGGGTTTCTCAACAGAAAAAGTGGAGATCTCTCAGATCCAGCTGAACAACAACCGGAACGGGCCCAAGTGGTTGCCGCCGGTTTGTCCGAGCGCTCAGCTACTTTTGTCGCGACGATAGAAAGCGAGCTTTTCTTCATCGATATGCAGGCCCAGACCCGGCCCTTCTGGCAGATGAAGATCGAAGTCCCGGTATTGCGGGCGCGCGGTGACGATGTCGTCTTTCAACAGGAGTGGCCCAAACAACTCAGTACCCCACGCAAGTTGCGGGAGAGCAGCGAACCCGTGTGCCGATGCAATCGACCCAATACTGCCCTCGAGCATCGTGCCGCCATACAGCGAAACGCCCGCTGCATCCGCAATGGCAGCGGTACGCATCATTCCATAGATGCCACCGGATTTCGCAATCTTCAAGGCAAAGACATCCGCACATGCTCCGCGCACGAGTTCAAGGGCATCCTCCGGGCCTGTCACTGCTTCGTCGGCCATGATGGGCACGATGAAACGCGCGGCAAGTCTGGCGAGTGCTCCGCGCTGTTCTCTCGGAGTGGGTTGCTCGATGAGGTCAATACCGGCCGCTTCGAGCGCTTCGATCCCGAGCGCTGCGTCAGCCTCGTTCCAGGCCTGATTCACGTCTACGGTCACTCTGGCGCGGTCGCCGAGCGCGGCCTTGATTTTCGATACGTGCGCTACGTCATCACGAACGCTGCGACGGCCGATCTTCAGCTTGAAAGTGTTGTGGCGACGTTCCGCAAGCAGCATTTCTGCTTCATCGATGTCGCGCTGGGTATCGCCGCTTGCGAGCGTCCAGAGGACCGGAAGGGTCTTGCGGACCACGCCGCCAAGCAGCGTTGAAACTGGAACGCCCAGGCGCTTTCCCTGAGCGTCTAGCAGAGCGGTTTCCATTGCGCACTTGGCAAACCGGTTTCCCCGGGCAACCTTGTTCAGCCGGAGCATTGCGTCGTTGATGTTGGTCGCATCCTGCCCAACGATTGCAGGCGCAAGATAAGTGTCGATGGTCAGCTTGATGCCTTCGGGACTCTCGTCACCGTAAGACAGACCGCCAATCGTGGTGGCTTCGCCAATACCCTCGATGCCATCGCTTGAGCGCAGACGGACGATGACGAGGGTCTGTTGCTGCATCGTCGCCATTGCGAGCTGGTGCGCGCGAATGGTTGGGAGATCAACCAGAATCGCTTCGACGGATGTGATTTGGACGTTCATACCTGGAATGTTGGAGTTGGTGAGTGACTGAAGTATTGCGCGCCCAATAATCGACTGTCCAACACCATCGACGTCTGGTGTCATACCCCCGAGGTATGGCGACCATCACCGCCCGAATTCGTTGCGAGGCGCATGGGGTGTCCGTTCCTCTTCATATAGCCGATAGATAAGTTCAAGCAGCTCCCGAATGTCCCGCGACTCGTCGAGCATGCGCATGCTCATGATGACGGGTGATACCAGAGTGGGATCGTCGAGTTCCTTGTAGCTCACATCATCTCGCTTCAGGCCGTATACGCTACTCGGAACGACAGAAATTCCTTCCCCCGCTGCGACGAGCCCTAGCGCAATCTGCAACTCTCGTACTTCATATATCCGGCGCGGCTTGAGCGCACGGTCTTCGAATGCCGAAAGCACCTGGTCTGCATAACTGGGACGCGGCGCCTTCGGGAAGATAATCAGCGTCTCGTTGACCAGATCGCCAAGAGCGAGGACTGTCTTGACGAGTGAAAGCGGATGACCCTCCGGGAGGGCAACAATCATCTTCTCCTCGCGAAGAATCACCCGGCGGATGTGCGCGTCCTCAAGTCGGATACGGCCAAACCCGACATCAATCTGCCCGTCCTTCAGCGCCCGGATCTGGTCCATCGTCGACATCTCGTGGAGGCTGAGTTCGACGGTAGGGTTTTCGTCGCGGAAGCGCCGGATGATCTTGGGCAGCATTCCGTACAACGTGGAACCCACGAAACCGACCGAGAGACTGCGCTCGATATTACCCACGCGCCTCGTCATCGATTCGAGTTCGGATGTCTGAGCCAGCAACTGGACGGCGTGTGCGTAGAAGAACTTACCCGTTTCCGTCAACTTCAGCGGGCGCGAGTCGCGCTGAAAAAGCTGCACCTCAAGAATCTCTTCGAGTTGCTGAATCTGACGGCTCAAGGGCGGTTGAGCCATGTGCAGTCGCTGTGCCGCGCGCGTGAAATTGCGTTCCTCGGCTACCGCGACGAAATAGCGAAGATGCCGCAGCTCCATCTCAATACCTCGTGGATATAGACCGATACTAAATCAGTGTTGGACGAGGCATTCTGGCGTCCATTATTCTGCTTTCACACTCTGTTTCAGCACTCGATTATACCTCTCAAGCATATTTAAACGGGCGCTAAACCAAGGGTTAACCCCACGAGAAAATAGAGATTCAGGAGCAGACATGAGCATAAAAGTGTTCGATTCGAAGGAAGCGCAGGACCTGCTGAAGGCCGCTGCCAATCTCGGAAGCCAGGATGGCGATGCTCGCGCAAAGCAGATCGTCCATCGCCTGCTGGGCGACCTGTTTAAGGCCATTGACGACCTCGACATGACGCCCGACGAAATCTGGGCCGGCGTTCGCTACTTCAACAAGCTCGGTCAGGACGGCGAAGCCGCGCTGCTTGCCGCTGGTCTCGGTCTGGAGAAATATCTCGACATTCGCATGGACGCAGAGGACAAGGCGGCCGACATCACCGGCGGCACGCCGCGCACAATCGAAGGTCCGCTGTATGTCGCCGGTGCACCCGTGCGTGATGGCGTATCGAAGATTGACATCAATCCGGACCAGGATGCAGGTCCGCTGGTCATCCGCGGCACGGTAACCGGCCCCGACGGCAAGCCTGTCGCAGGCGCGGTAGTCGAATGCTGGCACGCCAACTCAAAAGGCTTCTATTCGCACTTCGACCCGACCGGCGCGCAGAACGAGTTCAACCTGCGCGGTGCGGTTAGCACGGGTGCCGACGGCAAGTACGAATTCCATACGTTGATGCCGGTCGGCTACGGCTGTCCGCCGCATGGCGCCACCCAGCAGCTGTTGAACGTGCTTGCCCGTCATGGCAACCGTCCCGCGCATGTGCACTTCTTCGCCACCACCGACAAGTACCGCAAGCTGACGACGCAAATCAACATCGAGGGCGACCCGTTGATCTGGGACGACTTCGCCTACGCCACGCGTGAAGACCTGATTCCCCACGTGGTCGAAAAGACCGGCGGCGTCGCGCTGGGCATGAAGGCCGACGCGTACAGGGAAATCGAATTCAACATCGAGTTGACCCCGCTGGTTCAGGGCAAGGATAACCAGGTGGTCCATCGCCTGCGTGCATCAGCCACGGCGTAACCGCCCGACGCGGCGGCCACGTCGTACCCCTGCTGCCGCTCAATTCTCCGCAAGATTCCTTCGACACCGATGCGCGTGTTCCACAACCCGGAGCACGCGTGGGGAGAACACCCATGTCCGCCATTATCGACAAAGCCAGGCAGCTGGATGAACTGCTGCACACCGCCGTTCAGGACGACAGGCAAAACGGCGTATTCCGTTGCCGCCGTGACATCTTCACGAACGCCGATCTGTTCGAGCTCGAGATGAAACATATCTTCGAGAGCAACTGGGTATATCTCGCCCATGAAAGCCAGATTCCGGACAACAACGACTACTACACCACCTGGATTGGCCGCCAGCCCGTGGTTGTTACGCGCGACAGGAACGGTGAACTGCACGCGGTCATTAACGCCTGCGCGCACAAGGGCGCGATGCTGTGCCGGAAAAAGCATGGCAACAAGGGCACCTTCACCTGCCCGTTCCACGGCTGGAGCTTCGCCAACACCGGCAAGCTGCTGAAAGTGAAGGATGTGAAGACCACTGAATACCCGGTGCAATTCAATACCAGCGGCTCGCACGACCTGAAGAAAGTGGCTCGCTTCCAGAGCTATCGCGGTTTCCTGTTCGGCAGCCTCAATGCAGACGCGCAGCCGCTGGAAGACTACCTCGGCGAGACCAGGGTCATCATCGACCAGATCGTCGACCAGGCTGCAAACGGGCTGGAAGTGTTACGTGGCAACTCCTCGTACATCTACGACGGCAACTGGAAGATGCAGATGGAGAACGGTTGCGACGGCTACCACGTCAGCACCGTGCACTGGAACTATGCCGCGACAATGGATCGTCGCAAGGTCGACGGCACCAGGGCGGTGGACGCAAACAGCTGGAGCAGATCGGTGGCCGGCGTGTACGGATTCGATCATGGCCACATTCTCTTGTGGACCAGGACGATGAACCCGGAAGTGCGCCCGGTCTATCAATACCGCGACGAAATCAAGGCACGCGTGGGCGAAATCAAGGCGGACTTTATCGTCAACCAGACGCGAAACCTGTGCCTCTATCCGAACGTGTTTCTGATGGACCAGTTCAGCACCCAGATTCGTGTGGTGCGCCCAATCAGCGTGGACAAAACCGAAGTCAGCATCTTCTGCTTTGCCCCAAAGGGTGAGAGCACAACCGACCGCGCTAACCGCATCCGCCAATACGAGGATTTCTTCAACGTCTCGGGCATGGGCACCGCGGACGACCTTGAAGAGTTCCGCGCGTGCCAGGCAGGTTACGCCGGCACTACCGCGTTGTGGAACGACCTGTCGCGCGGGGCGCCGCTGTGGGTCGAAGGCGCCGATGCAAATGCGAAGAGCATGGGTCTCAAGCCGCGCATTTCAGGCGAGCGCAGCGAAGACGAAGGACTGTTTGTTTGCCAGCATGAATATTGGGTCGACGTGATGCGCGATGCACTGCAAAAGGAACACGGGGAGCCACTGGCATGAGCTTCGACTACCAGACAATCTGCGCTGCTCTGTTCCGCGAAGCGCGCCTGCTCGATGATCGTCAATGGGACGACTGGCTTGCCTGCTATACCGCGGACGTCATTTACTGGATGCCGGCATGGGACGACGACGACCAGCTCACCGACGATCACGAGAGCCAGATTTCGCTGATGTATTACCCGGACCGTGGCGGCCTGGAAGACCGGGTATTCCGCATCAAGACCGAGCGCAGCGGCGCTTCGATGCCTGAACCGCGTACCAGTCACAACGTCACCAATGTGGAAGTGCTGGACGAGCGCGAGAACGAAGTGGATGTGCGCTACAACTTCAACACGCTCAGCCACCGCTACAAAACCACCGATCAATTTTTCGGCACGATGTTCGTCACGCTGCGAAAGGTCAACGATCAACTGTTGATCTCGTACAAGCGAATTGTGCTGAAGGACGACTACATCCGCCAGGTGCTCGACGTTTATCACGTTTGATGTCGCGCATCGGAGGACATGAGCAGTACAGGAGGCAAGATGTCCAGCTATAACATTGCACTGAATTTCGAGGATGGCGTAACCCGCTTCGTGACATGCAAGGCGGGCGAAAAGGTGCTTGATGCCGCCTTTCGCGCAAGGATCAACCTGCCGATGGATTGCTCCGATGGCGTGTGCGGCACCTGCAAGTGCCGCGCCGAAAGCGGACGCTACGACCTGGGCGACGATTACATCGACGATGCACTAAACGAGGATGAAAAGGAAAGTGGCCTCGTACTGACTTGCCAGATGGTGCCGGAAAGCGACTGTGTGATTGCAGTGCCGGCATCTTCCACTGCGTGCAAAACCGGGCAGGACAAGTTTGCCGCGACGGTATCGAAGGTCGAACCGCACAACGATGCGGCTGTCGTGCTCGAACTGAATGTGGATGCGACCGCGCCGGCATTCCTGCCGGGTCAGTATGTGAACATTGATGTGCCTGGCAGCGGTCAGCACCGTTCGTATTCTTTTTCGTCGGCACCGGGTGAAGCGAAAGTCAGCTTTCTGATCAAGAGAATCACCGGGGGCGTGATGAGCACCTGGCTCGATTCCGCGCAGCCCGGCGACAAGCTGGAGCTGACAGGACCGCTCGGCAGTTTCTATCTGCGCGCGGTGGAGCGTCCCTTGCTGTTCCTTGCTGGCGGTACAGGCCTCGCTCCGTTCCTGTCGATGCTCGAAGTGCTGGCGCGCACCCATTCGCAACAGAAGGTCCACCTCATTTACGGCGTGACCCGGGATCCCGATCTGGTACAGGTCGGTGAGATCGAAGGCTACGTGGCGAAGTTGCCGAATTTCACCTATAGCACGGTCGTGGCCGACACGGAGTCGGCCCATCCACGCAAGGGCTGGGTGACGCAGCACATGCCGGCCGAGGCCGTCAACGATGGTGATGTCGACGTTTACCTTTGCGGGCCGCCCCCGATGGTCGACGCGGTGCGTAAGCATTTCGACGACAACGGGGTGAAGCCCAACAGCTTCCACTACGAGAAGTTCACTCCCAACGCAGCAGCGAGGACCGCATGAACAGGCAACGATTTGCTGGCAAGGTCATGGTCGTCACCGGCGCTGCACAGGGGATTGGTCGCGGCGTAGCGCTCCGCGCAGCCGCCGAAGGCGGCAAGGTGCTCTTCGTCGACCGCGCCGGCTTCGTCTCCGAAGTTGCCGCTGAAGCAGGTGGCGCGGACACGGCCGGCTTCGTCGCCGATCTCGAGACATATGAAGGCGCGGCATCGGCGATGGCTTTTGCAGTGCGCCAGTTTGGCGGCATCGACATACTGGTCAATGGTGTCGGTGGCGCGATTCGCATGCGTCCCTTCGCTGAGTTCGAACCTGGGCAGATCGACGCGGAAATTCGCCGCTCACTCATGCCCACGCTGTACGCCTGCCATGCTGTGCTGCCCCATCTGCTTGAGCGCGGCGGCGGGACCATCGTCAATATTTCCTCGAATGCCACGCGCGGTATCCGTCGCGTACCGTATTCGGCGGCCAAGGGCGGAGTCAACGCGATGACGCAGTCACTGGCGATGGAATACGCAGAGCACAACATTCGTGTGGTCGCCACGGCGCCGGGTGGAACCGATGCGCCTCCGAGACGCGTCCAGCGCAATACTGCTGGCGACAGCGAGCAGGAAAAAGTCTGGATGGGCGATGCGGTAAAGCAGGTTACCGAATCAACTTTTTTCAAGCGCTACGGCAGCATCGACGAACAGGTCGCACCGATTCTGTTCCTCGCCTCGGACGAAGCGAGCTATATCACTGGTACCGTGTTGCCCGTCGCCGGCGGTGATACCGGCTGACCCAGGAATGCCGTGAGCCAACCCGGCAGACGCGCCAGACTGCCCGCTATCCGGTTCCAGGAACACAACCGGTCCGTGCCCACATCCGTGACGCTCACTTGCATGCTCAATCGTCTCAATCTGGATCGATGCACGTGCGACACATTGATGCTGCATTTCAGGTACGCTCACAGAAGTTTAGCTTCACGGGTCTCCCATGCCGCTTCATGTTCAAACACCACTCCTGACATCCCAGCCTCTTGGCCTTGCTGCCGGCGCCACTGTTCTTCTCAAGCTCGACGCAATGCAGCCACCCGGATCGTTCAAGATTCGCGGAATCGGTTACGCGTGCGAAGAGCACGCACGCCTCGGCAAGCAACGCTTCATTTCTTCTTCGGGCGGTAACGCGGGCATCGCGGTCGCGTACGCCGCGCGGCAGCTTGGCCTGCCTGCCATTGTGGTCGTTCCGCAAACCACCACCCAGCGTGCCAGAGACCTGATCGCGATGGAAGGCGCGGAGGTGATCGTGCACGGCGCGACGTGGCAGGAAGCGAACGGCATGGCACTTTCGCTGGTCGGCGCAACGGACGCCTTCATCCATCCGTTCGACGACCCGCTGCTATGGACCGGTCACGCAACGATCATCGACGAAGTCGCCGCCGCAGGCGAACAGCCCGACGCGGTTGTGCTGTCGGTGGGCGGTGGCGGTTTGCTCTGCGGCGTCCACGAAGGTCTGCGCCGCAACGGGCTCGGGCACGTGCCCATCATCGCGGTAGAGACGGAAGGTGCCGATTCGTTCGCCCAATCGGTCAAGGCAGGCAAGCGGATCGAACTCGACGCCATTCGCAGCATTGCGACTTCGCTGGGCGCGAAACAGGTTTCGGAGCAGGCGTTCAATCTCGCACAAAGCGCGGACATCCGGCCCGTCACCGTGACCGACGCGGCTGCCGTCACGGCCTGCAGGCGCTTTCTGGACGATCACCGCGTGCTCGTCGAACCCGCGTGCGGCGCAAGCCTCGCACCGGTGTACGACCACGCGGGCGTGCTCGAAGGATTCAGCAAGATTCTCGTTATTGTTTGCGGCGGAGCCGGCGTGACGGTCGGGCAACTCGAACAGTATCTCGTCGCTACCTGAACCGCTCTGCCCTGCCCGACACGCGTCACGCTACGCAGGCCCTGATGGTCTGCGCAGCAACATGCGTTCAGTAAAGGCCAAGGGTTTGTGCATGCAGCCGCGCGAGGCCGAGCAGCGCATTCGTAAACGGCGTCGGTACGCCGGCAAGTTTTCCGAGTTCGCACACTGCGCCCACGAGCGCATCGAGTTCAACCGGCTTGCGCGCCTCGACGTCCTGCAGCATCGATGTCTTCATCGCGCCGAGCCGCAACGTGGTTGCGTGCCGGTCTTCCGGTTCCTGCCCGATTGGAATGCCAAGGCGCGTGCCGATCTCCTTCGCTTCGATCATCACCTGCGTCGCGAAGCCCCGCGTCAGCTCGTCACGAAGAATCCTGTCTGTCGTCGCACCGGTGATCACGCTAATCGGATTCATCGTCAGATTGCCCCATAGCTTGTACCAGACGTCGCGCTGAATCCTGGGTGACGCGGACGCATCGAAGCCCGCGTGGCGCAACAGCGTGACCAGTTCGTCCACGCGTGCCCCCGATTCGCTCGCGGCTTCCCCAACGATCAACCCGGCGCCCATGTTGTGCCGGATCACGCCCGGCGCTTCGATACGGCAGCTCGCGTGGACCACGCAGCCGAGCGTCTGTCGCACGGGAATCGCGGCGGCAATCCGGCCGCCGGGGTCGACCGACTCGAGCGGCGTGTTCGCAAACGCACCCGTCAGACCCGCGCAAAACCACCAGGGCACACCGTTCATCGCGGTCATGATCAGTGTCTGTGGACCGACGAGCGGCCCGAGTTGCGCGGCGACCGACTGCATGGCCGGCGCCTTGACCGCAACGACAACGAGATCCTGCACACCGGATTCGGCGGGCACGTCGCTGGCCTTGACGGTAACGGATTGCGTGCCGTTGGCGTCGACAAGACTCAGCCCGTTCTGCCTGATCGCGGCCAGCGCCGCGCCGCGCGCCACGACGCTCACCTCGCATCCGGCCTGCGCGAGCTTCACGCCGATCCAGCCGCCGATTGCACCGGCACCGTATATGCAGACTTTCATCATGACTCCCGTAAGCGCATCCGTGCGCTATCGATCTGCTGGACACACGTCCCGGTTATTTCGCTACGCTGGCCTTACTTACCGGCGACCGATGCGATCGCAGAGGCGACATAGTCGACGTTCTGCTGGTTGAGGCCCGCTACGCACATCCGCCCTGAGCGCAGCAGATAGATTGCATGTTCATCGCGCAGCCGGTCCACCTGCTGCGCGCTCAATCCGGTGTAAGTGAACATGCCAACCTGCGCGACATAGCGCGCACGCATCACATCGTCGACGCGCCCGGCGAGCCCGTCGTGTATCTTGCCACGCATCAATTTGATGCGCTGTCGCATGTCCGCCAGCTCGTTTTCCCACGCTGTATGAAGCGATGCATTCGAAAGAACGCCGGCGACGAGCTTCGCGCCATGCGTGGGAGGATTGCTGTAGTTCGAGCGGACCGAAAAGGTTAGTTGCCCAAGCACGCGCTGCGCCTCTTCAGCGCTGCGGCAGACGACGCTCAACGCGCCGCATCGCTCGCCGTACAGCGAGAAATTCTTCGAGAACGAACTGGCGACGATAAGCGGCACGCCTGCATCCGCGAGTCTGCGCACGCACGCAGCGTCTTCTTCGAGACCGTCGCCAAAACCCTGGTATGCCATGTCGACGAATGCAATCAGGTTTCGGCGCTGCAGCACGGGGATCAGTTCGACCCATTGCGCCAGGTTGAGATCGACACCCGTCGGGTTATGACAGCACGCATGCAGCAGGACGACGCTTCGCTCCGGCAACGCATCGATCGCATCGCGCATGGCGTCGAAGCGCAGGCCGCCGGTCGCGGCGTCGTAGTACGGATAGGTGTTGACGGTGAGTCCGGCGCCTTCGAACACGACGCGATGATTTTCCCAGCTCGGATCGCTGATCCATACCTGGGCAGCCGGTATATGCCGGCGAAGAAAATCGGCGGCCACCTTGAGCGCGCCAGAACCACCGAGCGTCTGGAGCGTGGCGATGCGGCCTGCGCGACGCGCATCATGGTTTTCGCCGAACACCAGCGCCTGTGCGGCAGCACGGTAGCCCGCATGCCCTGCCATCGGCAGATAACCGCGCGGCGCCGCGGTTTCGAGCAGTGAGGCTTCCACCGTCCGTACAGCACGCATCACGGGCAGTCGGCCCACATCGTCGAAATAGACACCAATGCTCAGGTTGACCTTGTGATCGCGTGGATCACGCTGAAAGTCCTCGTTCAGCGAAAGAATCGGATCGCCAGCGTAGACAGGCACGTTTTCGAACATGGCTATTTCCTCGATGTATAACTGCGGGCGCAGGAATGACAGAATACCCGCAGTCACGAGCTTGTTCGAGGAAGTGAAAAACCCCCATGCCAGCGGGGCGCAAATCCATGCTCAATCGTCTCGATCGTCTCAATCGCCGGCGAGGCGAGCGGCGGGGCCGGGACGCCCTGCGCTAACGGTTTCCCGCGCCCGCGTCACTGCACCTTGTAGCCGTCGTCCAGCGTTTTCATGAACGCGATGATGTCGTCGATTTCCGCGTCGGTCATGGCGGGCTGATCGCCGGCCGTGCGGTCGAACGGTGCGTCGGCCACGTCGATATTCGCCACGTATTTCGCGGGGATATCGTCGTATTTCATGACCTTGCCCGACGCGTCGCGCGGATAGATTTTCTCCGGACTCGTGTTGCGCAGATTGTAGAAGTTCATCACCTGCTTCAGGTCGTGATAGACGCCATTGTGGAAAAACACGTGACGTTCAGCGGCATTACGCAACGTCGGCGTGAGGAACATGCCGCAATACTGCGTCTGCGTCGCGATGTCATGGCGAAACGGCCCGCACACACCCATGTCGTAGAAGTCCGGATTCTTGTTGACCGGCAGTGTGTTGTTGCGCGGCACACCCAGCGCTTCGTACTGCTGGTCGGTGAAGAGCGGCGGCAGGCCGTCGCGGCTCACCTGGCTCACGTGACAGCCCGCGCAGTTCGCCTTGTCCTTGTCGTTGAAAAGTCGCAGGCCGCGCAGCTCCGCCTGCGTCAGGTGCGCGCGCCCTTCCAGCCAGTAATCGTACTTGCTGCTGAATTCGTGGAACGACTGATCTTCAACCTGAAAGCGCCCGATCGCGAACATCGCCTCCGAAGCCAGCAGATCCGGGTGATCGAAAACACCCGGGCCAAAGAGCTTGCTGAACGTGGCGCGATACCTGCCCGTCGACAATTTGCGGACCACTTCATTGACATCCTTGTTCGCCATCTCGACCGGATTCAGCATCGGCCCGATCGCCTGGCGTTGCAGTGAATCGGCACGGCCGTCCCAGAACAGACCGCCCTGCGGCACCATCGCCGGCGCGGCGGGCGCGGCACCCGCTGTCTTGACCGCGCGTTGCACACCGCGCGCGGCGCTGGCGGCCTGATCGAGATTCACGACGACGTCGGCATCGCCCGCGTCCGGTCCGATGCTGAACGGCGCCTGGCGATACAGGTACGTCAGGGAAGGCGGAGGACGGTAGCCGGCGTCCGTCATATGCGGGCCGCCCAGTTGCACCGACAGGTCGTTCGGCGGGCCGTACGCGTGCTGCGCGCTATGACACGACGCGCACGACTGTTTGCCCGATGCCGACAGCGACGGATCGTTGAACAGTTCGCGTCCAAGCAACGCAACGGAACTGAGCGGCGCCGTGTCGGGCCGCATGAGATGCACCGGATGCGGGTTCGCGCCGGTCAGGTCCTCGACGAACTGGCCGACAGCCTCCGGCATGCGTTCGGGGTACGCGAGCGCATAGCCCGCCACGGCGGCGAGCGCGATCACGACACCGGGTATGACCCGGAAAAGCGCGCGCATGACGACGCGACGTGCCGCGCGGGGATCGGGTTTTTTGCCGGCCGGCATCGGCGGCGGAAAGGCGACATTTGTACGAAGGGTCATGGCGATGGCAATGAAAAACGCGGAACACGAACAAACGAGTCGAGCCAGCACGAAGCTGGCTCGACTCGCATCACGGGTGCAACGAACCGGTCAGATCGGCGGTGCGGCAGAGAGCTTCGTCCCCTCGTTCTCGTCGAGGTACAGCGTCGGCGTGCTGCCGCCGTTCGTGAAGTCGAAGAGGTTCACGATGCTGCCCGCAGCCGCATCGTCCGAGCCGCCGCCGATGCGCTGACCGCCAAGCCAGTTGTCTTCGATGAAGCGCACGACCGACGCCTGCGTGAGGCGTGTGTCATCCACGAAGTTGACCTTCGCATACGGCGATACGACGATGAACGGAATCCGCGTGCCCGGGCCGCAGCGGCCGTTGATCGCGAGACCCGCGGGGCTCAGACCTTGCGGCGTCGTGCCCGATGTGCCGCACGTCGCGGCGCCGTTCAGCATGTCGGACGCGTCGAACGATGCCGTCGTCGGTGGCGCATAACGATGGTCGTACCAGCCGTCCGAATCGTCGTACGTCAGGATCACAGCCGTGTTCTTCCAGTCAGGCTGCTGCTGAAGGAAATTGATGACCTTCGTGTAGAACGCCTGTTCGTCGAGCGGATCCGAATTGCCCGGGTGACCGTCCTGCACGGCCGGTGCCTTCAGATAGCTCACCGACGGATAGTTGCCCGACTTCACCGCCGCGAAGAAGTCGTTGACGTCGTACTCGTGATGAACCGGCGTCGCGGTGCTGTCGAGCGGATCGGTGAAGCCCACCGTCGCGAGCGAGGTCGGACGCGTGTGCGCCAGGTTGGCGGTCGTCGGGTAATACTGGAACCAGTTGTGATGCGGGCTGTAGTCCTTCGGCGACGATGCGAGCACCGACGAGTACGTCGTGCGGGCACAGCCTGTCGTGCCGTTCGGATTGGTCGCGCTCAGATCGAAGCCGCCCATGAAACCGCCCCACGTCAGTCCCTTCGCGTTCAGCAGATCGCCGATATTCCTGTTTAACGCCGACATCTGGCCGGACGTCGTACCCGAACAGATATCGCCCGTCGGATCCGGATCGCCTGTGATCGTGAAGCCGCCCTGGCCGTCGGAGATCATGGTGCCTGCCACCGCGACGCCGCCGTTCGGAATCACGCCGTTCGTCTGGCCGGAGATCACGTGAATCGCGCCAGGCGTAGACGGGCCGTACGTATCCGTATACGTATTGCTGTTCATCGCGAAGTTCTGCGCGTAATTCCACAGCGCCGTGACGGTGTTGCCGTCGTAGTAGCCCATCACGAGACCCGGCGTGCCGAACACGCCCGTGCTGCTGACCGTGTTGTTACCCGTGAACTCGGGGAACAGGTCCATCTGGCCGTTGTCGTAGGCCTGCTGCTCGGCCGTGTAGGCGTGATTCTGGCCTTCGGTGTTCGCCTGCGTGCGGTCGAGACGGAACGGGTTCGCGGCGTTCGCGCCATTACCGGCCGCGCTCTTGTTCGGGTTCGCCGTGAGCAACGCCGGCGTCAGTCCGTTGACCGAGGTCGGCGTATTCGACGCTGCGAGGAATTGCGGCTCGCCTGCCGGATTCACCGCCGCCGGGTATGTGGCGAAGTAGTGATCGAACGAACGGTTCTCGCCGAAGATCACCACGAGATGCTTGATCGGCGTAGCGGTCGCAGCGGCGTCCTGCACCGACACGGCAGCGACCGGCGGTGGCGATGCGGCGGACTTGTTGTCGTTACTGCTACCGCACGCGGCCAGCGCAAGCGCGGCGAACGGGATGGGCAAAAGGGCTCTACGAAACATTTCCTGGGGCTCCAGATTCGCTGTTCAGCGCTCCCGCCAGTTACCCGGACAGGACGGCGCTGGCGCTGTTGTTAGAGATGTAGCGGTTGCGACATACCGTTGAAACAGCGCGCATTGCACCACCCCGGTGTTATGGTTTAAGGGCGCATTACTTTCTAAAAGCCTGTGGTTTTATTCGTTTTGCTTTCGTTATGCTCGTCGCAAGCGGTCCGGGCCGCGCATGAAGTACGCGTCAGCCGCACGCACGCTGGGCTGTCGGCGCGTGCAGCGCCGGCCGGAATTTGCCCGGGGCGCTTCGCGCTATCATGTTGTTCCGCACACATTCAGCTGGACGAAAGCCGGACATGGCCAAAGAAGACAAGACGGGAACGGGGCGCACTGGCAACGGTGCACGCGGCGAATCGCTGTCCGCCAGCGACAGATCCGCCACGACCGCTCAACCCGAGGACGCTGCCGACACTGCCGACGCGTCTGATGGCGACAGCGCCGCGTCGTCCACCTATCTCGTGCCGGGTCTCGAACGCGGTCTGCGCATCCTTGCCGAGTTCTCGGCGCGGGAGCCGGTACTCGGCGCGCCCGAGTTGTCGAAGCGCATCGGCATTCCCCGAACCACGACGTTCCGTCTGCTGCAAACCCTCGAAGCACTCGGCTTTCTCGAACGCGCGCACGGCGATCGACATTTCCGGCTGGGCGTCGCGGTGCTGCGGCTCGGCTTTGAATATCTGAGCTCGCTTGAACTGACCGACTTCGGCACGCCGGTACTCGAACAGTTGCGCGATACGACGCGCCTCAGCACGCATCTGCTGATCCGCGATGGACGCGACGTCGTCTTCGTCGCGAAGGCGCAGACGCACGAACCGATGTTCAGTTCGGTGAAGGTGCACGTCGGCACGCGTTTGCCCGCGCATGCCACGGTGCATGGCCAGGTGCTGATGGGCGACCTGACGCCAGGCGAGCTGCGCGCGCTTTATCCCGAGCCGCAACTCGAGCGCTTCACCGAACGCACGCCGGCTACCGTCGATGAACTCTACGAACGCGTGCGCGAAAGCGCCGCGCTCGGCTATGCGCTGAGCGAGGCGTCGTTTGAACGTGGAATTTCGGTGGTCACCGCGCCGGTCCGCGACCAGGCGGGCAAGATCGTCGCGGCGATCACCGCGACGGTGCCGCGTTCGGACATCGGCGGCCCCGGCGAGCGCGAGCCGCTGATCGCCGCGGTGTGCGGCGCGGCAGTCGATCTGTCGACGCGTCTGAACTATCGTCCCAACGCGGACGACCCGACCGTCGCGCACGCACGCGGCAAACCGGTCGCGGCAGGCTGAACGCCGCCACGACCGTCATTTCATCGCTGAAAACGCGTCGATACGTCAGAACGAGTGGTGGATGCCGGTCAGGAAGATCGCCTGGTTCCGGCCGCTCGACACGCCGGCCGTGAAGAACGCGGCCGATGCATTCGAGTTCGCACGCTCGTACAGCGCGTTCACATACACCTGCGTCATCTTGGAGAGCGCGTAGACATCGCCGATCTCGAACTGCGTCCAGCGACGACCCGATAAGGTCGTCGTCGCGGCCCCGCCGGCCACGCTGTTAGCTGGCGTGAACTGGTAGTTCGCGCCGGCGTCGAAACTCTGATACGTGTCCGAGAATCCGTTCGACTCCAGCTTCACGTGCGTGTACAGACCGTGCACGAGCAGTTTGCCGAACTGGTACGACAGGCCCGCACCGGTATTTTCGACCTTGTCGGCCATGTAGTTCGCAGCGGCGACACCCTGGAAATTCGTGATCCCCGTCGTCACGATCGACGGCGTGCGGTTGTGCTCGTTCGACCACGACGCGCCCGCCTTGAACGGCCCATTCACGTAGCTCGCCGCGAAGCTCATCGTGCGGCCAGTCGAGAAGTTCGTCGTGTTGCCGAGACCCATCATCGCGCCGAACGAAAAGCCGTACCACGTGGGCGACCGATACTTCGCCGAATTGTCGTAGGGCACGACGCCGGTGTCGGCGAGTTCGTCGATATTGCCTGGGTGGAACGCATACCAGCTCGCCGCGAGGTAAGCCGTCGCGAACGGACCGAGCACATCGAAGGCGAACGGCGTCTGATGGCCGAGCGTCAGCGTGCCGAACCGGTCCGAACTGAGCCCCACGTACGCCTGGCGGTTGAACAGCGTGTTGGCTTTCGCGAACGCACCCGTGGTCGTATAGAAGCCGTTTTCCAGCTGGAAGATCGCCTTCGTGCCGCCACCCAGATCCTCGACGCCCTTCAGACCCCAGCGGTCCGGCTGCATGTTGCCCTGCTCCTCGATCCATTTGGCGTGACCGCCGACATTGCTGATGTACGCGACGCCGGCGTCGAGACTGCCGTAGAGCGTGACACTGCTTTGTGCCCATGCGCCCGACGCGGCGCAGATCCCGGTGAGTCCCGCAGCGATGATGTGCTTCACCTATGTACTCCTGAACGTGTGATGAGTAACCGGAGCCTCGCTCCGGGTCCCCTGGCCTTTATTGAACTGGCGGCGACCCCGGTCTCCTGCATCGGGTTAGCCCCTTCTTTTTGTTTCACATATGGACATATGTATCGCCTATGGAAAGTATAGTGATTCTGCATGCCGATCAAAATACTTTTAGAGACAGTGAAAACCCTCATCCGCACCCTTTTCCAGACTGCTGAAATTCGCGTAAAGCCTTACCGGGCGGGCATTTCTATATGCGAAGCTTCGATTCCTCGTACCACATCCCTACAAAATCCCCGGCACACACTCGGTGTTTTCCCTGGAAGCGGCAGATTTTTATTTTGTCGTTCGAAATCGACTCCTATAATGCCCATACACGAACTGACGTTCCTTATATGGAACGCACGAGCTTCAGGAAAAGGTGCGAAATGGCTGAAGAATGGCGTTGCGCCGGACATACCGGCGATCTGTCTGACGACGCGCCGCTCGAGTACAAGCTCGACGGCACGGAGATCGGCATCTACAAGGTGGGCGACGCGCTGTATGCGCTCGAAAACGTCTGCCCCCATGCATACGCGTTGCTGACGCAGGGCTTTGTCGACGGCGACACCGTCGAATGTCCGCTGCACGAAGCCGTGTTCCATATCCCGACCGGCAAGTGTCTGAAAGAACCCGGTGGCCGCGATCTGAAAATGTACGCGGTGCGCCTTGCCGGTGAAGAAATCCAGATCAAGGTGGAATGACATGAAAGAAGTGACCGTGAACTTCAATCCGCATCTGAAGCCGTGGCTCGCGCCGCAGCCGAACAACGTCGCGGGCAAGGGCGTTATCGAGAAACCGGGTGAGAACGAAAACTTCATCTGGCAGACCCGCAAGGCCGAGCCGACGCAATACGAGAACGACTTCGGCGATGCGCTCGAAACCGTGTTCGAAGCCGGCGCGGTGGAACTCGATGAAGTCGTCGAAGGCTTGAACCGCATCGGTTTCCGCACGCCGGAAGGCAGCCCGTGGAACGCCGAACGCCTGACTGCCGAATTCCGTCTGCTCGCCGAATAAGCGGCCCGCGCGACCCCGCCTCAAGAACACGTATCCCGGAGTGTTTCCATGACGTCCCCCACGACAAGCAACACCGCGACCGACGACATCCAGTCATATCTGGATCGCGGCCTGCGCAATTACTGGTATCCCGTCGCGCCGAGCTGGCAGGTCGGCAACGCGCCGGTCGGCATCACGCGGCTGGGTGACCAGATCGTGCTGTGGCGCGATCAGGAAGGCCACGTTCACGCACTCGAAGACCGCTGCCCGCACCGCGGCGCGCGTCTGTCGCTCGGCTGGAATCTCGGTGGCAGCGTCGCGTGCTGGTATCACGGCATCGAGATCGACGGTGGCGGTACCGTGCAGAAAGTGCCGGCGGTGTCGGGCTGTCCGCTCGAAGGAACACAGTGCGTGAAGTCGTATCCCGTCGAGGAACACGCGGGCGCGATCTTCCTGTGGTTCGGCGACGACGCGCACAAGGAACCGGCGCCGCTCGTGCTGCCGGAAGAGCTGACCGGCGACGAATACGCGAGCTTCCTGTGCATGTCGCACTGGAAGTGCAACTATCAGTACGCGATCGACAACGTGATGGACCCGATGCACGGCGCGTACCTGCACGCGACGTCGCACTCGATGGCCGAAGGCGACAAGCAGGCCGACATGCGCGTGCGCAAGACCGAGACCGGCCTGATGTTCGAAAAGGTCGGCCAGCGCGATGTGAATTTCGACTGGGTCGAACTCGGCGAGACCGGCTGCCTGTGGATGCGCCTCGCGATTCCGTACAGGAAGAAGTTCGGCCCCGGCGGTAACTTCGGGATCATCGGCTTCGCGGTTCCCGTCGATGCGGACCACTGCCAGGTGTACTTCTGGCGCACCCGCAAGGTGTCGGGCTGGCAGCGCGACGCGTGGCGCTTCATGTATCGCAACCGCCTCGAAGGCCTGCATTGGGCGGTGCTCGAACAGGACCGCTACGTGCTCGAAAGCATGGCGCCGCACGCACGCGATCACGAATTTCTCTATCAGCACGACGTCGGCATGACACGTGTGCGCCGGATGTTGCGCCAGCGCGCCCAGCAGCATTTCGCCGACCTCGACGCACATCGGGCCCACGCCGCGAGCGCGGCTGCGGAAGTCAGCCACGCGGGCCACAGCCATGCATAACGCCACCGCGGCCGCCTTGACCGGCCGGCGCGTGCTCGTCACGGGTGGCGCGCGCGGACTCGGCGCGGCGTTCGTCGGCGCGCTGGCGCAGGCAGGCGCGAGCGTCGTGTTCGGCGACCTGCTGCACGACGAAGGCCTGGCACTCGCCGCATCGCTTGGCAAAGCGGGCCACGCGGTGTCGTACCTGCCGCTCGATCTCGCGCAGCCGGACAGCATCGCGCGCTTCGTCGACGATGCCGCGAAGCGCCTTGGCGGTATCGACGGCCTCATCAACAACGCGGCGATCACGAATTCCGGCGGCAAGCTCGCCACCGAACTGACCAAAGAAACGTGGGACGCGGTGATGAACGTGAACGTGCGCGGCACGTGGCTCGCCAGTACGGCGGCACTGCCGCATCTGCGCGACTCGGGCCGCGGCGCGATCGTCAACATCGCATCGGATACCGCGCTGTGGGGCGCGCCGAAGCTGCTCGCCTACGTGGCCAGCAAAGGCGCGGTGATCTCGATGACGCATTCGCTCGCGCGTGAATTCGGCGTGGACGGCGTCACCGTCAACGCCATCGCGCCAGGTCTGACCGAAGTCGAGGCAACGGCGTATGTACCTGCCGCGCGTCACGCGTATTACCGCGAGGGGCGCGCGCTGACCCGGCCGCAGGTTCCTGAAGATGTGACAGGCCCGGTCCTGTTTTTGTTATCCGACGCCGCGCGCTTCGTGACCGGGCAGTTGCTGCCGGTCAACGGCGGCTTCGTGATGAATTGACCATGTCGAACAGAAAGGAGAAATCGATGGCTGATGCAGATATCGAACGCAAATCGTGGGATCAACCCGCGGATGCGAGCTTCGCGCAGTGGATGGAAAGCCGCGTCGCGCGGCTCGAGACGCGCCGCTATGACTGGGACGCGCTGAAGTTCCAGGCCGACTACGACCCGAAGTACCGCCGCGCGCAGATGCGCTACGTGGGCACGGGCGGCACGGGCGTCGCAAAAGACATGAACACGGTTCCGGCCGGCGGCTTCACGTTTTCGACGATGGTGATTCCGGCCGGCAACATCGGTCCGAGCCACATTCATATGGATGTCGAAGAAATCTTTTTCGTGCTGCGCGGAAAGATGAAAGTGATCTGCGAGAAGGACGGCGAAACGTGGGAATCGGTGATCGGCGAACGCGATCTGATCTCGGTGCCGCCGGGGGTGTATCGCACCGAAGTGAACATCGGTGAAGAAGACGCGCTGATGTGCGTGATGCTCGGTGCGGCGAAGCCCGTCACGCCGACGTATCCGCCCGATTCGCCGCTTGCAAAGCTCAAGCGCTAAGCCTTACCTCCTGTTCGCGATCGAAACCATGTCACACGCCACTGCCCCCAACGCTCACGCTGTCTTGCCGCTCGAAACGCGCCTCGCGCGCTTTCCCGCGCAGCAGGTCGCCGTCGCGCAACAGCACGTCGTGAGTTATCGCGAAGCCGGCGATGCACGCGGTGTAGCGTTGCCGCTCGTGCTGCTGCATGGCATCGGTTCGGGTGCGGCGTCATGGGTGCAGCAGTTCGAAGCGCTGGGGACGACACGTCGCGTGCTCGCGTGGGATGCGCCAGGCTATGGCGAGTCCACGCCGGTTGCGGCCGGCTCGCCGTTCGCTTCGGACTACGCGAACGTATTGAAGGCATGGCTCGACGCGCTCGGCATCGCGCGCTGCGTGCTGGTCGGGCATTCGCTCGGCGCCATCGTCGCGGGTGCATTTGCCGCTGCGAATCCGGCGCGCGTCGCCGGTCTGCTGCTGGTTTCTCCGGCTGGTGGATACGGCACGGCGGCTCCCGAAGTGCGAGCCTCGAAGCGCGATGCGCGTCTCGCGATGCTCGCCGACCTCGGTCCGGCCGGACTCGCCGAAACGCGCAGCGCGAACATGCTCTCCCCGCACGCCGATGAAACCGCGCGCGACTGGGTGCGCTGGAACATGTCGCGCATCGTGCCGCACGGCTACGCGCAGGCGACGCATCTGCTCGCCAATGCCGATCTTGCCGCCGATCTCGCCGCATTCACCGGACGCGTGGCGGTTGTTGCAGGTGCGCAAGACAGCATCACGCTGCCCACCGCATGCGCGCGCCTCGCGCGGATCGCGCGGGCGCCGTTCCAGACCGTGCCGCGCGCCGGACACGCCGGCTATATCGAAGCACCCGCGGCATACAACACGATCCTCGACACGTTCTGCCGCGCGAGCGATGCATCTGCTGGCAACCGGAGCTTTTGAATGACCCCCGACATGTCCGATCCGGGCCGCGCAACAGACGAAGACCGCGGCGATATGAACTATCGCGTGCCGGGTCTCGAACGCGGCCTGCGGATCCTCGCTGAATTTTCACCGCGCGAGCCGGTGCTCGGAGCGCCCGAACTGTCGAAGCGGCTCGGCATTCCGCGCACCACGGTATTCCGTCTGTTGCAGACACTCGAATCGCTCGGCTTCCTCGAACGCGCCGATCGCGACCGTAACTATCGCCTGGGCGTGGCCGTGCTGCGCCTCGGCTTCGAATATCTGAGCTCGCTCGAACTGACCGACCTCGGCCTGCCGGTCATCGAAGCGCTGCGCAGCGCGACCGGTCTCACGAGCCACATCGTGATTCGCGACGGGCGCGATGTCGTGTTCGTCGCGAAGGCGCAAAGCCACGCGCCGATTTTCAGCTCGGTGAGCGTGAACGTCGGCACGCGTCTGCCGGCGCATGCGACGACGCACGGCCAGGTCCTGATGGGCGACCTCACGCTCGACGATCTGCGCGCGCTGTATCCCGAGCCGCGACTCGAACGCTATACGCCGCAAACGCCAGAAACCGTCGAAGCGCTCTACGAACGCATCCGCGACGATGCGAATCGCGGTTTCGCGATCAGCGAATCGTCGTTCGAGCGTGGCATTTCCGTGGTGTCCGCGCCGGTGCGCAACGACACCGGCCGCATCGTCGCGGTGATCACGACGACGATTCCGCGTCACGAGATCGACGCAGCACTGCTCTATAGCGGCCTCATCGACAAGGTCCGCCACGCGGCGGACGACCTCTCCGAGCGGCTCAACTACCGGCCGCCCGCACGAAGCCAGTACATGAGGGCATTGGGGATCTGATGATTCAAATCGATTTGACCGGTCAGGTCGCGGTGGTGACGGGCGGTTCGTCCGGCATCGGCCTCGCGACTGCCGAACTCTTCCTGAAAGCGGGCGCGTCGGTCGCGATCTGCGGGCGCGACAGCGAACGTCTCGCCCATGCCGAAGCCGCGCTGCGCGAACGCTATCCACAGGCACCGCTGCTCGCGGCACGCTGCGACGTGCTGGACGCCGTCGACGTCGACGCGTTCGCGCTGCAGGTGCAAACGCGGTTCGGCCGCACGGACATGCTGGTCAACAACGCAGGCCAGGGCCGCGTATCGACCTTCGCCGACACCACCGATGAAGCGTGGCGCGAGGAGCTCGACCTGAAGTACTTCAGCATCATCCGCCCGACGCGTGCGTTCCTGCCGATGCTGCGCGATGCGGCCGGTGCAGGCAATGCGTCGATCGTCTGCGTGAATTCGCTGCTCGCGTTGCAGCCGGAGCCGCACATGGTCGCGACCTCGTCGGCGCGTGCCGGCGTGCAGAACCTGATCCGCTCGCTCGCCGTTGAACTCGCGCCGCAACGCATCCGCGTGAACTCGATCCTGATCGGCATCGTCGAGTCCGGGCAATGGCGCCGCCGTTTCGACACGCAGGCGCAGCCGGGCCAAAGCTGGGAAGACTGGACCGGCGAGCTCGCGCGCAAGAAAAACATTCCGCTTGGCCGCTTCGGACGTCCCGAGGAAGCGGCGCAGGCACTCTTTTATCTGGCCACGAACCTGTCGTCCTACACGACCGGCAGTCATATCGATGTTTCTGGAGGCAATGCACGACATGTCTAACACCACCACCGTCGGCGAGCTGATTGCCGCCTTTCTCGAACAATGCGGCGTGCGTACGGCGTTCGGCGTGATCTCGATTCACAACATGCCGATCCTCGACGCAATCGGCCGGCGCGGCAATATCCGCTACGTCGGCGCGCGCGGCGAAGCGGGCTCGGTGAACATGGCCGACGGCCTCGCCCGCGTGTCGGGCGGCCTCGGCGTCGCGTTCACCAGCACCGGGACGGCAGCGGGCAACGCCGCCGGCGCCATGGTCGAAGCGCTGACCGCCGGCACCGCGCTCCTGCACATCACCGGCCAGATCGAAACCGAATACCTCGATCAGGACCTCGCCTATATCCACGAAGCGCCGGACCAGCTGGCCATGCTGTCATCGATCTCGAAGGCGGCGTTCCGTGTGCGCTCCGCCGACACCGCGCTGCCGACCATCCGCGAAGCGGTGCGCGTCGCGCAGACGGCGCCGAGCGGCCCGGTCAGCGTCGAAATTCCGATCGACATCCAGGCGGCCGAAATCGAATGGCCGACGGATCTGGCCGGCCCACACATCACGACGCTCACGCACGACGAAGCGCGCGTCGAGAAGCTCGCCGAAGCGCTCGCGAGCGCAAAGCGTCCGCTGCTGTGGCTCGGCGGCGGCACGCGTCACGCCCGCGCCGCCGTAGAGCGTCTCGTCGCGCTCGGCTTTGGCGTGGTGACGAGCGTGCAGGGTCGCGGCGTGCTGCCGGAAGATCATCCGGCGACGCTCGGCGCGTATAACGTGCATCCCGCCGTCGAAAGTTTCTACAAGACGTGTGACGCGCTGGTCGTGGTCGGCTCGCGCCTGCGCGGCAACGAGACGCTGAAGTACAAGCTGGCGCTGCCGCAGCCGCTGTACCGCATCGACGCCGACGCGCTGGCCGACAACCGCGGCTATCGCAACGAACTCTTCATCCACGGCGACGCCGCTGCGGTACTCGACGCACTCGCCACGCGCCTCGAAGGCAAGCTGAAGATCGACCCCACGTTCGCCATCGATCTGGCCGCCGCACGCGAGACCGCAGTCGCGGAAACGGCGAAGGGTCTCGGGCCGTACCGCAAGCTCGTCGAATCGCTGCAACGCTTCGTGGGGCGCGACTACAACTGGGTCCGCGACGTGACGATTTCGAACAGCACGTGGGGCAACCGCATGCTGAAAATCTTCACGCCGCGCGCGGGCGTCCATGCGCTGGGCGGCGGCATCGGCCAGGGCATGCAGATGGCGATCGGCGCGGCGCTCGCCGGATCCGCATCGAAGACGGTATGTCTCGTCGGCGACGGCGGTTTGATGGTCAACGTCGGCGAGCTCGCGACGGCCGTGCAGGAAAACGCCAACGTGATGATCGTGCTGATGAACGACCAGTGCTATGGCGTGATCCGCAACATCCAGGACGCGCAGTACGGCGGTCGCCGCTACTACGTCGACCTGCATCAGCCGGATTTCTCGCAGTTCTGCGCGAGCCTCGGTCTCACGCACTATCGCCTGTCGTCGCTGGATCAGGCCGACGACATCATCCGCGAAGGTCTCGCGAAGGTCGGTCCTGTGCTCGTCGAAGTGGACATGCAGGCCGTCGGCAGTTTCGCGACCGCGTTTGCCGGGCCGCCCGTCAAGAAAGAGGAGCCGGAACATGCGTGACGGATTCCATGCGCCCATCGACGTCGCGATGATCGGCTTCGGCGCGATCGGCCAGACGGTGTATCGCGCGGTCGCCGCCGATCCGCTGGTTCACGTCTCGCATGTGATCGTGCCCGAGCGTTACGCGGCGTCGGTGCGCGACGCGGTGGGCGCGTCGGTCGACGTGGTCTCGTCAGTCGCTGCGCTGTCGAGCCGTCCGCACTTCGCGCTCGAATGCGCCGGTCACGAAGCGCTCGTCGACCATGTCGTGCCGCTGCTGAAGGCCGGCACCGACTGCGCGGTGGCCTCGATCGGCGCGCTGTCCGACGTCATGCTGCTCGAACTGCTGTCGGCCGCGGCCGATCAGGGCGATGCGACGATGACGCTGCTGTCGGGTGCGATCGGCGGCATCGATGCGCTCGCGGCGGCGAAGCTCGGCGGCCTCGACGAAGTGCTGTACACGGGCCGCAAGCCGCCGGGCGGCTGGCTCGGCACACCCGCCGAAGCGCTGTGCGATCTGGGCACGCTCAGTGAAGAACGCGTGATCTTCGAAGGCAGCGCGCGCGAAGCAGCGCGGCTCTATCCGAAGAACGCGAACGTCGCGGCGACGATCGCGCTCGCGGGCCTCGGCCTCGATCAGACCACCGTGCGCCTGATCGCCGATCCGGCGGTGACGCGCAACGTGCATCGCATCGTCGCGCGCGGCGCGTTCGGCGAGATGTCGCTGGAAATGTGCGGCAAGCCGTTGCCCGACAACCCCAAGACTTCGGCGCTCACCGCCTACAGCGCGATCCGCGCGTTGCGCAACCGCGCCGCGCGTTGCGTGATTTAAGTACCCGAGCTTCTGTAAAGACGGACTTCCGACATGACTCCTTTCGACACCCGCCTCATTCCCTCTGGCGACATCTTCATCGGCGGCGAATGGCGACGCGGCCGTGCGGCGACCTTCGCGAGCATTTACCCGGCGGACCAGTCGGTGAACATGGAAATTTCAACGGCCAGCGCGGAAGACGCGAAGGAAGCCGTCGAAGCCGCCGACATCGCATGGCGCAAGCCGGACTGGGCCGGGCTCAAGCCACATCAACGTGCACTGATCCTGTATCGCATCGCCGATCTGATCACGCAGCGCCACGAAGCGCTCGCGCAACTGCAACGCCGCGACAACGGCAAGCCCATTGCCGAAACGCGCGTGCTGGTAGCGAGCGCGGCGGCCACGTTCCGCTATTTCGCGGCGTGCCTCGAAACGCTCGACGACGAACTCACACCGTCGCGCGGCGATTACATGACGATGAGCGTGCATGAGCCGATCGGCGTCATCGCGGCGATCACACCGTGGAATTCGCCGATCGCGTCCGACGCGCAGAAGCTCGCCCCTGCCCTCGCCGCGGGCAATGCGGTCGTGCTGAAGCCCGCCGAAGTGACGCCGCTGGTATCGCTGGCGCTCGCGCGCATCTGCGAGGAAGCCGGCGTGCCCAAAGGCGTGTTGAGCGTGCTGCCGGGCAAGGGCTCGGTGATCGGCGATGTGCTGGTGCGCCATCCGCTCGTCAGGAAGGTGTCGTTCACCGGCGGCACGGACGTGGGCCGCGGCATCGCGCGCATCGCGGCGGACAAGCTGATGCCTGTTTCGCTCGAACTGGGCGGCAAGTCGCCGACCATCGTCTTCGACGATGCCGACCTCGATCATGCGGTCAACGGCGTGCTGTACGGCATCTTCAGCTCGTCGGGCGAAGCGTGCATCGCGGGCTCGCGGCTCTTCGTGCAGCGTCCGGTGTACGCCGAATTCATGAAGCGGCTCGCCGAAGGCGCACGCAGGTTGCGGGTCGGCGATCCGTCGAGCACGGAAACGCAGATGGGACCGCTCATCAGCGCGAAGCATCGGGAATCGGTGGAACGCTATGTCGCGCTCGGCCTGGAAGAAGGCGGTCGCCTGCTGTGCGGCGGCGAGCGTCCGGTCGGAGAAGGTCGCGAAAAAGGCTTCTTCTATCAACCGACGATTCTCGAAGGGCTGCCGAACAGCGCGCGCATCTGCCAGGAAGAGATCTTCGGACCGGTACTCGTCGCGATGCCGTTCGACGACGAAGCAGCGTTGATCCGGCAAGCGAACGACAGCGTGTTCGGCCTTGCCGCCGGCATCTGGACTCGCGACTACAAGCGCGCGTGGCGCGTGGCGCGCGCGCTCGAAGCCGGCACCGTATGGATCAACACATACAAGCTGTTTTCGATTTCGACGCCGTTCAGCGGCTGGAAAGACAGCGGCATGGGTCGCGAGAAAGGCAGGCTCGGCATCCGCGAATACATGCAGCAAAAGAGCCTGTACTGGGGCTTGAACGACGCGCCGCTGCCGTGGGCAAACTGAACGCGGCACACTGAAGAGGTAAGCAATGAGCATTCTCGGCATCGAACAGATTACTTACGGCGTGACGGATCTCGCCACCTGCCGGCAGTTTTTCACCGACTGGGGTCTGAAGGAAGCCGCGCACGACGAAACCCGTGCGCGCTTCGAAACGCTGAACGGCTGCACGGTTCTTGTTGTCGACGCGAACGACCCGTCGCTGCCCGCCGCGTTCGAAGCAGGTCCGACGCTGCGTGAAGTGACGTGGGGCGTCGCAACGCGTGCCGAACTCGACGCACTGCGCGGCCGCTTCGCGGGCCGGCCGGGCCACTTCGAAACGGACGACGCCGTCGGCTGCTTCGACCCGGCCGGCATGGCGATCCGCGTCGAAGTCACGCGCAGGCGCGCCATCGACGTGCACGGTTCGCCGTCGAACGTGTGGGGCCAGACGCTGCGCGTCGATCAGCCGTCGCCGGTGTACGAACGCGCGGAACCGGTCGAAGTCGGACACGTCGTGTTCTTCACGAACTGCCTTGCGGAGCAGGAGAAGTTCTACCAGGAACTGCTCGGCTTCGAAATGTCGGATCGCTATCCAGGTCGTGGCGCGTTCATGCGCTGCGCGCCGCACGGCGGCCACCACGACATTTTCCTGCTCGCACTGCCGAACGGACAACGCGGCCTGAATCACGTCGCGTTCACCGTGCGCGATATCCATGAAGTGTTCGGCGGCGGCATGCACATCAGCCGTTGCGGCTGGGACACGCAGCTCGGGCCGGGACGTCATCCGGTGTCGTCCGCGTACTTCTGGTACTTCAGGAATCCGGCCGGCGGCCTGATCGAGTACTACGCCGACGAAGACATGCTGACGCCCGAATGGCAGCCGCGCGATTTCGAACCCGGCCCGACCGTGTTCGCCGAATGGGCCATCGACGGCGGCATCGACGGCAACACGCGCCGCCAGAAAAACGCGGACGCGCCGCAAGGCAAGTTCATGACGGAGCAGAAAAAATGACCCTCGATGCAACCCAGGAAACCGGCGACGCACCGCAAACGATCGTCGTGATCGGCGGCGGCCAGGCCGCTGGCTGGATCGTGAAGACGTTGCGCAAGGAAGGCTTCGAAGGCCGCCTCGTGATGATCGCCGACGAGATCCATCCGCCGTACGAGCGCCCGCCGCTGTCGAAAGCCGTGCTCGCCGGTGAAGCCGATATCGACACCGTGCGCATCGTGAAGCCCGACGATTTTGCCGCGCTGAACGTCGAGACGTGGCAGCCGGATTGCGCGACGTCGATCGATCGTGAAGCACGCGTGGTACGTACGCGTTCGAGCCGCGAGATCACGTATGACCGGCTCGTGATCGCGACCGGCGGTGCAGCGCGCCGCCTGCCCGATGCGCTCGTCAAGACCTCGCACATCACGTATCTGCGCACGCTCGATGAAGCTGTCGCGCTCGGCGAACGGTTGCGCCAAAGCCAGCGCGTGCTGGTGATCGGCGGCGGCTGGATCGGACTCGAGGTGGCCGCGACCGCGCGCAAGCTCGGCGTCGAAGCCGCGGTGGTGGAAGGCGCGCCGCGCCTGTGCGTCCGTTCATTGCCGCCTGCCGTATCGGATTTCCTGCTTGAACTGCATCGCGCGAATGGCGTCGATGTGCGGTTGAGCGCGGCTCTGGTTTCGCTCGACGATCACCCCGACGACGCGAACCGCGTGCGCGCCACACTCGCCGATGGTTCGACGCTCGACGCGGATTTCGCCGTCGCCGGCATCGGTCTCGCGCCGCACACGGCGATTGCCGAAGCGGCGGGATTGCCGGTTGCCGACGGCATCGTCGTCGATGAATTTGGCGCCACGGCCGACCCGCGCATCTTCGCGTGCGGCGACGTCGCCAATCATCCGAATGCGTGGCTCAAACGCCGCGTGCGGCTGGAATCGTGGGCGAATGCGCAGAACCAGGCGATCGCCGCCGCGAAAGCAGTGCTCGGTGTCAAGGAAGCCTACGCCGACATCCCGTGGTTCTGGTCGGACCAGTACGACGTGAACCTGCAGATTCTCGGCGACATCCCGATGGATGCGGAACTCGCCGTGCGCGGCAGCGTGCAGCAGAAAAGCGCGACGCTGTTCTATCTGCAGGACGGCAACCTGCGCGGCGCGATCGCGATCAACACGCCGCGTGATCTGAAGATCGCGCGGAAATGGATGAACCAGGGGCGTGCGGTCGATCTCGCGACGCTGACCGACGCCGGCAAGGCGCTCGCCTAATTCCAGTTATGGACAGGACACCAGGCATGAGAACCATCGACAACACCATTGAATATCGAGGCGGCGCCGGTGTCTCCGGTCCCGTCACCCGCGGCTCGATCATCGCGCGGCTCGAACGGCTGCCGGGCAACGCGATGCAGGTGCGCGCGCGTATCCTGATCGGCCTCGCCACGTTTTTCGACGGCTTCGACGTCATCGCGATCGCCGCGACGCTGCCGATCCTGATCCAGAAATGGCATTTGACGCCCTGGGAAATCGGCTTTCTGATTGCATCGGGTTCTGTCGGCCAGCTGTTCGGCGCGTTCCTGTTCCCGTGGCTTGCCGAGCGGAACGGACGCGTTCGCGCGATCGCGTGGAGTTCGGGGATCATCGGCGTGACGAGCATCGCGTGCGGTTTTGCGCCGACGTTCGCCATGTTTGTCGCGCTACGCGTGATTCAGGGCTTCGGGCTTGGCGGCGAACTACCCGTCGCCGCGACCTACATCAATGAGATCAGCCGGGCCCACGGGCGCGGGCGCTTCGTCCTGCTGTACGAAATCGTGTTTCCGATCGGGCTGCTCGCGTCGAACGCACTGGGCGCGTGGATCGTGCCGCGTTTCGGCTGGGAAGCCATGTATTTCATCGGCGGTATGCCGCTGATCCTGTTCTTCGTGCTGCGCAGGCTCGTGCCGGAATCGCCGCGCTGGCTCGCCGAACGCGAACGGATGGCCGAAGCCGATACCGCTGTGCGCGCATTCGAACGCGCCACGAAGGGGCCGCTCGAGCCCGTGACACACGCCGCCGAATTCGAGGCGCTCGCCAGTCGCCATCCGAAGCGCCGCATGAAGGACCTGTTTGGTCCCGCGTATCTGAAGCGCACGATGGCGGTCGCGATGCTGTGGATCACGTGCGGCTTCATTCAGTACGGTCTGTCGACCTGGCTGCCGACGATCTATCGCAATGTCTATCACGCGCCGTTGCAGCTCGCGTTGAACCTCGCCGTGGCGGCCTCGGTGCTCGGCGTGCTCGGCTCATTGACCTGCGCGCTGCTGGTCGACAAGGTGGGGCGCAAGCCGATCATCAATGTGTCGTTCCTGCTGTGCGCGCTTTCACTCGCGCTGGCAGGCGTGTTCCATGCTTCGTCGGTGTATGTGGTCGCGACGTTCTGCGCACTCTCGCTGGGTTTTCTGGCTTGCGGCTTTATCACCGCTTATGTCTATACGCCTGAGCTGTATCCGACCAGCATCCGCGCGTTCGGCTGCGGCGTGGGCGGTGCATGGCTGAAGATCGCGGCGATTTTCGCGCCGGCCATCGTGTCGAAGACGATGATCGGCGGCAACCTCGATGTCGCGTTCTATATTCTCGCTGCCGTGCCGTTCCTCGCGGCGATCGCCGTGCATTTCCTCGGGATCGAGACCAAGGGGAAAGTGCTGGAGCAACTGGAAGCCTGATTTCAGGCCGCGGCGTTGTCGATGTGACAGCGCCGCGCGCGAACTTCAGGCTGGCTTCCGATCAGAATCCCGGCGCCGGATTCTCCGGAATCTGGTTGCGCAGGCTCAGGTTGATCGCGTTCCAGCCACGTATCGCGGCGATGGTGTACGACAGTTCCGCGATCTGGGTCTCGTTGAAATGCTCGCGCAACTCGCGATAAGCGTCGTCCGTGGTGTCCTGATGAGGCAACGCGTTGACGGCTTCGGCCCAACCCAGCGCCGCGCGCTCGCGGGCATCGAAGAACGGCGCCTCGCGCCAGCCGGCAATCGCGTTAAGGTGGCGCGGATCGGCGCCCTGTTTGATCAGATCTCGCCAGTGCATGTCGATGCAGACGCCGCAGCCGTTGACCTGCGAGACCCGCAAATTCACCATTTCCACGATCCTCGGGCCAAGCGAGCTTTGCTTGGTAGAGCCCGAAAGATTGATCATCGCCTTCAGGTTAGCCGGAGCGAGTTGAAAGAAGTTGATGCGTGCTGCCGTCATGATTTTCATCCTCTGATTGTGCTTGCGCCCTTCGCGCGTTGCATATCTACCAGACGTGCGGGACGGTCCGTTTGTGACAGGTACGGGTATCTTCCTCGCCGCCATCGTCGGACGACGGGTAGCAAGGGAATCGCGCTGGCGATTACATCTGACGCGCCGGGCGCGGCGGCGTGCATCACGCGTCTGCTGTCGGGCCAGCGATCACGCCATGCCGGTTTCATGGTCGCCTGGCATGACATCCAGGGCTAAAGAATGTCCGCTGCCTGCCGTTAACGCATACGAGAACCCGTGTTGTGCGGAGTTCAGAAGGAAGTTCCGCGCAGGAACGCTGGCACATGACAGCGCCGTCTGATGCCATCAAAGCCCTGTTCTTGCGCCTTACAATACGCGCCCACCACCCGATATGCTCAGTCCCGTCAGCTTTCTCGTTGTCGCGATTATGTCCTGCGCGGTGAGCATGGCGGTTTTCAGTTCGCTATTACGCGCTGACATACCGGGATTGCCGCGCTGGATTGGCGCAAACGCCCTGCTGGCTGTCGCGCTCGGCCTTCTTGCTCTGCAAGCCCCCATGCCGGCGCGTATGGTCATCCTCATCGGGAGCGCGTTGCTCGCGGCTGCGGCGCTTCTGATGCTGCAAGGCTGCCGGCAGTTCTTTGGACTGCGCCCATCACATTCGTTCGAGTATGTCGCGTACGGCGCCCTGATGCTCGCGATAGTCTATTGGCAATATGTGTCGCCCAACGTCAATGCCCGCGCTGCGCTGATGTCGGCGTTTCTCGCATACATTCGCATTGTCATCGGCTGGATTACATATAAGTTGCGCCCGCCGGACAGGCCGAAGTACGGCTACTACTTTATGTCCGTTGTGGCATTTCTCGGAGCGGCTATCCATCTGTCGCGCAGTCTCGTCTGCATGCTGGGGTGGGAGCATCAAACCAGCTTTCTTGCGCCCACGCCGATGAACATTGCGTTTCTCGGCCTCGGCATATTGACGCTGCCGGCGCTCTCGGCAGGCGTCGTCATGCTCGCTCACGACCGCATGGCAGAGCGTATGGAGCGGCTTGCAAACGTCGATGGACTGACTGGCGCGCTGGTACGCCGTGCTTTCCTTGTTCGCGCAGAGGCATTGCTGAGTGACGCGAAACGTTCCCGGTTGCCGTTGTCCATCGCAATCCTGGACCTCGACAAGTTCAAGGCCATCAACGACGAACATGGGCACGCGGTCGGCGACCGGACGCTTGCGCATTTTGCTTCGACGGTATCGGGCGGCTTGCGAAGCGGCGATATCTTTGCACGCCTGGGGGGCGAAGAATTTGCCATATTGTGTCCATCTACCGGGCAAGCCGACACCATTCGCCTGATGGACCGGTTCCGTGCCCAGGTCGCTTCATCACGTTGGACGATCTCATCTGGCGCCGTACCGTGCACGTTCAGCGCCGGTGTCGACGAGTATCGTGAGGGCGACACATTCGCAGACATGATGGCACGCGCCGATGCCGCGTTATATGCAGCGAAAGCCTTAGGCCGGGATTGCGTTGTCGGTACATCATTGGCTGCCGGTCAACGGGTCCGGTCGGTTCAAGGCGAGAGCACGAGCGCCTGAGGCTATCCTGGCGTCGTCCTGCCGCACATGACTTTGCAGAAGTTGCACGGCGACTTCCTTCAAGCGCCCTTCGTATCTGTCAATAACGCACTTTCAACATATGCGGCGAACCTCGCTGGCAGGATGCCGTCCATCCGGCGCCCTGCCGTTCAAGGCTGGAAGACCATAACCGCGTGCGCGTCGTGGTGCTGTGCAAAGAGGGACGACGAACCCCGGACAGGTTGATCTGGCTGCCGTTTGCCGCAGTCGCGCGACGATAACCGGGCGACGCCGACAGTGATGCCCGCAACGTACTCCAGTGCCCCCAGACTGACAATGCACCAGGCGTTGCCTCAGGCAGGCATGCTCACAAGGAATCACGAAGACTTCGCGTCTGTGGCATTACGCGAGGCGCACAAACGCCATGCGGCCTTCGGCGCGGCGATGGTCTCGACGGTGTGGCGCCACCAGCGTTCACCGCGATGCGGCGCGCCCAGATCCAGCCGCTCGCCCATGCGGGGCGTCGACAGCGCGACACCGCGCGCGAGGGCCAGCCCCGTTACCCTTTCGAACGGCTCCTGCCAGCGGTGCATCGCGAGATCGAAGGTGCCATTGTGAATCGGCACGAGCCAGCGACCGCGCAGATCGATGTGCGCCTGCACGGTCTCTTCTGGCTGCATGTGAACGTATGGCCACTGCGCGTCGTACGCGCCCGTCTCGACCAGCGTGACGTCGAATGGCCCAAGGCGCTCGCCGATCGCCCGGAAGCCGTCGAAGTAGCCGGTGTCGCCGCTGAAGAACACGCGCAGATCATTGTCGACGATCACCCACGACGCCCATAACGTACTGTTGCCGTCGAACAGACTACGGCCGGAAAAATGCTGCGCGGGCGTAGCGGTGAACTGCACGCCGTCCACCTCGGTGCCTTGCCACCAGTCGAACTGCCGCACCTTCGAAGCGTCGATGCCCCATTCGATCAGCCGGTCGCCGACGCCGAGCGGTGTCAGAAACACGCCGGTGCTCTGCGCAAGCGCGAGCACGGTTTCGCGGTCCAGGTGGTCATAGTGGTCGTGCGACAGGATCACGCCTCGCAGCGGCGGCAAATCGGCCAGCGCAACTGGCGGCGCATGAAAGCGCTTCGGACCGAAATGGCGAAACGGTGAGGCACGCTCGGCGAACACGGGATCGGTCAGCCAGAACTGGCCGCGCAGCTTCAGCAGCATCGTCGAATGACCGAGCCGGTAGAGGCTGCGGTCGGGCGCCGCATCGAGCTGCGCACGCGTCAGCGCATCGATGGGCAACGCGTCTGTCGGCGCGGTGCCGCGCGGCTTGTTGAGCAATATGTTCCACACAATGCCGAGCGTCTTGCGCAAACTTTCGGCAGGACGTGGCTTGACGTTGTGAAAGCGTTCGCCATCATGCTGCGGCGAGGTGCTGGACAACGCGCGGCTGCGTTGTGCGGCTCTAAAGCCGAGCGCGCGGCTGACAAATGCGGGAAGCGACGTCATGAGGTAGGCCATCCAGATGGAAATGTACACCTGGCAGTGTAGTTTATTTTTGAGAAAAGTAAACTGCCTGGTGTAAAATTCAGCCATGGATCCAGGTGCCACCCATCAACGTCTGACTGACCGCAAGCGTGTTGCTATCGTCGACGCCGCGATCGAGGAATTCCTCGCGGCCGGCTACGACGCGACCAGCATGGACCGTATCGCCGCCCGCGCGCACGTCTCGAAACGTACGGTCTATAACCATTTCCCAGGCAAGGAAGCCCTTTTCGCCGCGATTCTCCATCAACTGTGGGACGCGAGCCAGCGGGGCCATGCGCTCACCTACCGCGCCGACAAACCGTTGCGCGCGCAGTTGCTCGACCTTCTGGGCCGCAAGCTCCGGCTGCTGAACGACGAGTCCTTTCTGTCGCTTGCGCGTGTGGCGATCGCGGCTGGAATCCATTCGCCGGAGCGGGCGCGGGACATGGTCGCCCGTCTCGGCGAGCGCGAGGAAGACCTGACCGTGTGGGTCCGGGCGGCCGTCGCAGACGGCCGTCTGAAGATCGACGATCCGCTCTTCGCGGCACTGCAGTTGCAGGCACTGGTGAAGGCTTTTGCGTTCTGGCCGCAGGTGACGATGGGCCAGGCACCGCTCGGCGAACGGGAGCAAAGGAAGGTCGCTGAGTCGGCTGCGGACATGTTTCTCGCACGCTATGCATGAGCCGTCGTCTGGGGGCTTGCGTTTCGATCTTCATGTCCACCGGACCGACTGCTGACTTTCTTGATCCCGAAACCAGGGTGCGTCCCTCGCCCGGTTTCGGCTGGCAAAGTACGGACACGTCTAACCTGATCACACGATCCGTCCCGCACTGATGGGGCGTTTCGGTGTTGTTGCATAAATCCTGACGGCAAATGTGAAGATCCACTTGGGCGCTATATCGCTGCTGGTTGTCTGGTGCCGAATACCTGCTTATGCCCGTCTCTACATCCGGATGACATCAACGACCATCTTCTTCTTGTCCTTGAACTGGTAAATCGTGATTGCCGCGTCTTTCAGATCGCCGTGCGAAGCGAATGCGATTCTTCCAATCACACCGTCGTATTGCGTGCCGGATCTTCTCAAGCGCATCAGGGAGGACTATCCGAATCTCGTGATCGAACTGACCAGCGATACCTCGTCCAGTCTTGCGACGCAACTTGTAAGCGGCCACATCGACGTTTCATTTCAGACGACGGGCGTCAGCGGCTCGGACATGGCAAATGTGCCGCCAGGCAGTCTGCCGATGCGCTGGATGGCGAGCCCGGCGCTCAATCTGTCAGCTCAGGCATTGACGGAGGCAGAACTGGCTGCCTACCCGGTTATCAGTTTCGCGCGTCATTCGCCGCCACACGAGTTTCTGACGGGATTGTTCGCCGCTAGCGGCGACGTGCAGGTGCAGATCAACTGTCTGTCGTCGGTGGCAGCCATCATCCGGCTCGTGGTGGACGGGTTCGGCATTGCCGTGCTGCCTCCCGCATTTGTCATGCGCGAGCTCGAAGCCGGTCAACTGCAACTGCTGCAAGTGACGCATCGGGTGCCCGCGTTGCCGCTCGTCGCCGCGTTTCGGCGCACGCCCGATAGCCTGCTTTCCGAGTCGATCACACGACTTGCACTGAACGTGGTGCTCGAATTCAGCCTGAAACATGGCCCCGATTTCGCGCAGTTCCCACCCACGGACGAAACAATTTCGCGCGCCTGAACGCTCCCATCATCAACACGAGTATTCCGACATGCTGACCACCCTCTCCATTCCGGTTGAACCGCTCGATGCGATCCGTTGTGAGCCGTATGGCTGGATGCTCGGCAAGCCCGTTCGCGCCGACAGCGACACGCCGTCGTACATCAGCCCTGCATCGGATTTCTGGCGTGAGCATCTGTTTGACACTGACTCGCCGGGTGAAACGGAAATCCTGTGGGTGATCTACCGGAACCGCGATGACAAGGTAACGTCTCTCGAACTGCATCGTCTGACCCAAGTGTCATGCGAAGTATCGAGATGCACCGGCTCGAAAGATAGCAGCCGTCGCGATTCGGTAAGCAGGAAACCCGTTGCAGCCGCGTTCAAGTCGTTGCTGTACGCCTGGCCGACCGGCTTGCGAACGCGCCTGTCCATGAAGTTTCACCCCAAAAAGTGTCTGTTCACCGCTACGGAAATCCGTGTAGGATACTGTACATCCATACAGGTATTTTCGAAATCCAGTGACTGTCCCGTCCCCCATTCCGGAAGCAATACATCCATCGCTCTGGCGGGCGTCGCAGCTTGCGCGTGGCCGCGGCCGTACGGTCGAGACTGGATATGCGGCGCTGTCGGCAGAATTGCCTGGCGGTGGCTGGCCCGTCGGCGCGCTCGTCGATCTGCTGGTCCAGCAGGCCGGCGTGGGTGAGATGCGGCTGCTGCGCCCTGCGCTCAGAGAACTGGGCAAGCGACCGGTTGCGATGGTGCAGCCGCCGCACATTCCCAACGGACCTGGCCTTGAGTACATCGGGCTCTCGCCAGGGCAACTGATGCAGATTCGGGCCTCGAAGACAGCGGACGCATTGTGGGCAGCAGAGCAGATTCTGCGCGCAGGCAGTTGCGGCGCACTGCTGTTCTGGGCGCAATACGTTCAGACCTCGTCGCTGCGGCGACTGCATCTCGCAGCACAGTCTTCGGAAACGTTGTTCTTCATGGTCCGCCCGCTGGCGGCAGCACAGGACGCCTCTCCCGCGGTTTTAAGACTGGTCCTCCGGCCAGAACGCGACGGTCTGACCGTCGACATTACGAAGCGACGAGGTCCAGCACGCGCAGAACCTCTGTCCGTCCCACTTCAACCAACACCTGTCCTGTTTTCCCACCATGCGCGTATTTCTCGCCGTCCACTTGCCCCGGTTGCAACTCGAGGTCTTCCAGCCGAAGTGGCGGCCTGAGCCCGCACACGGCTGCGTGGTCCTGGACAGGGACAAGGTGCTCGCCGCAGACGGGGTAGCCAGGTCTGCGGGCGTGCGGGTTGGCATGCAGCGCGGCGGTGTGTTGACGCTCGCGCCAGAGGTAGAAATGTACGAGCGCGACCCCGGCCGTGAACATGTCGCGCAGCGCGAAGTGGCAGTGGCGCTCATGCAGTTCTCGCCCGATGTCGCGGTGCTCGAAGAGGCTGTCGTCGTGGTCGACGTCGGCGCAAGCCTTCGGCTTTTTGGTGGACTACTTGCTGTATGCCGGCAGGCGAAAGCGATACTCGAAGCCATTGGACTGACCGCGCGGATAAGTGCCGCGCCCACAGGGCAAGGCGCATGGCTGCTGGCAAGGCACCGGAGTCGGCGCGTACTCAAGATTGACTCGCTTGAACGGCAACTGTCCGCGTTGCCGCTGCTGTCGGTGCCGGAAGTGCGACCGTTCACCGACTGGTTTACCGGGCTTGGCTGCGAGACCATAGCAGATGTCCGACGGCTGCCGCGCGCGGGGCTGCAGCGCCGTTGCGGCGAGCACCTGCTTGATTCACTCGACCGTGCTTTCGGCACGACGCCAGAGCTGTTTGACTGGCTTGAATTGCCTCCAACGTTCTCTGCGCGCATTGAAATGCCCGACCGCATCGAGCATGCGGAAGCAGCACTTTTCGGCGCTCATCGCCTTGTTGTGCAGCTTTGTGGCTGGCTTTGCGCGAAGCATCTGGCACTCACAGGCGCGACGCTTTTGCTCGAACATGAACGCGGCAGGCAGGCGATAGACCCTACGCCCATCGAGATTGCGCTGGGTGAGCCCACATGGCGAGAGGACCATCTTGTCCGGCTCATCAAGGAACGGCTTGCCCGTGTTGAACTGACCGCGCCGGTCATCGCACTGCGACTTGATGCGTTGGACGTGCAACCGGCGGTACCGGTGTCCAGCACGCTCTTTCCAGAACCCGGTGGCTCCGCGGAGGAGCATGCCCGCCTCGTCGAACTGCTGGTCGCAAGGCTTGGCGAAGACAACGTGCTCAAACCTTCGCCAACGGCAGACTACCGGCCGGAAATCGCGAATCGATGGGTACCAGTCGGCAACACGTCGAAAAGCACCATGCTTCCAGAGGGACTTCCACGACCAACATGGCTGCTTGAGAAGCCGGTACGTCTGCTCATGCGCAAGCACCGACCGTTTTATGGTTCACCGCTGCGGATGGTGTCGCCGGGTGAGCGCATTGAGGCTGGATGGTTCGATGGCGAGTTGATGACGCGCGACTATTTCGTCGCACAGACTGAAGACCAGACCTGCTTCTGGATATACCGCGAGCGCGTCAGCAGTCGCGACGCGGAAGAAGACCAGCGGTGGTTTCTCCACGGCCTCTTCGGATGACAGGCCATGGATTCCACCTTTTCCACACTGCCGGCGTACGCCGAGCTGTTCTGCTTTTCGAATTTTTCATTCCTGCATGGCGCTTCGCATGCAGAGGAACTGGTCGGGCGCGCAGCGCAACTCGGCTACTCGGGTCTGGCGATAACGGACGAATGCTCGCTTGCGGGTATCGTACGGGCGCACGTTGCGGCCAAGGAAGCGAAGCTTCCGCTCGTCATCGGTTCGTACTTCCGGCTCGTCAATGCCGACGGTTCAACGGCGTTCGGTCTCATCCTCCTCGCCCAGAACCGCGAGGGATACGGGAACCTCTCAGAGCTGATCACGCTTGCCCGCACACGCGCGCCGAAAGGCCAGTATCGGCTGAGGCCGCAGGACCTGTCGCGGCCCGACCGGGAAAACAGCCATCTGCGCGGCATGCCCGATTGCCTCGCGATACTGGTGCCCGACTTTCCCACGAAAGAGGATGTTCTGGATGCACAGCTTGAGTGGTTCGACCAGACATTTCCAGGGCGTGCGTGGTGTGGGCTCGTGCTTCATCAACGGGCGATGGATGACATCCATCGCGGTGCCGTTGAATACGTTGCCAACAGGCATCGCATACCCGTCGTCGCGCTCGGCCAGGTGGTGATGCATGTGCGCTCGCGCAAGCCGTTGCAGGATACGTTGACGGCTATCCGTGTGGGCAGGCCGGTGCACGAATGCGGATATGACCTGGCACCCAACGCCGAGCAGCATCTGCGTTCCCGGCTGCGACTCGCAAACCTCTATCCGGAGTACGCGCTCGGCGAGACGACCAACATCCTCGCACATTGCACTTTCTCACTCGACGAGCTTCGGTACGAGTACCCCGACGAACTGGTGCCACCCGGATTCACGCCTGCGACCTATCTGCGGCAGGAGACGTATACCGGTGCACAGCGACGTTTTCCTTCAGGCATTCCACACAACGTTCAGGGGCAGATTGAACACGAACTTGAGCTGATTGCGGACCTGCAATATGAACCCTATTTCCTGACGGTATATGACATCGTGCGGTTTGCACGAAGCCAACACATTCTGTGTCAGGGACGTGGCTCTGCCGCCAATTCTGCGATCTGCTATTGCCTCGGTATTACTGAAGTTGACCCTGCACGTGGCAATATGCTTTTCGAGCGCTTTATCTCAAAGGAGCGTGGCGAACCGCCGGACATCGATGTCGATTTCGAGCATCAACGGCGCGAAGAGGTAATCCAGTACATTTACAAAAAATACGGTCGCGACCGGGCGGCAATTGCTGCCGCCGTTTCGACGTATCGATCCCGCGGCGCCTTGAGGGAGACCGGCAAGGCACTAGGCGTCGACCCGCAGATTGTCGATGCCGTGGCCAGGGGGCATCAATGGTTTGATGGCAAACAGGACCTCCTCAAACGTTTTACGGAGTCCGGCCTGAACGCGGAGACTCCGCTGATTCAGGCCTGGGCGTCTCTCGCGTCGCAGTTGCCTGGCTTTCCCAGGCATCTGTCCCAGCACTCCGGTGGATTTGTTATCAGCCGGGGCAAACTTACGCGCCTCGTGCCGGTTGAAAATGCTGCAATGGTGGACCGGTCGGTCATCGAGTGGGACAAGGACGACCTCGAATCACTGGGCCTGCTGAAGATTGACGTACTGGCACTCGGGATGCTGTCGGCAATCCGCCGCGCACTTGACCTGATAACAGACCAGCGAGGCGAACGGTTCGAGATGCAGGACATACCTGCAGAAGACCCGCAAACCTACGACATGATTTCGCATGCGGATACCGTTGGCGTATTTCAAATCGAGTCGCGTGCGCAAATGAGCATGCTGCCACGACTGAAGCCCCGCACGTTCTATGACCTGGTTATCGAAGTTGCCATCGTTCGCCCGGGACCGATTCAGGGTGGCGCCGTTCATCCGTATCTGCAGCGTCGCCAGGGATTCGAGCCGGTGACTTACCCCAGCAAAGCGCTTGAGACTGCCCTGGGCCGCACGCTGGGCGTTCCGATTTTCCAGGAACAGGTGATGCAGGTGGCCATTCTTGCCGCAGGGTTCACTGCTGGAGAAGCGGACCAGTTGCGAAGGGCGATGGCAGCCTGGAAGCGCAAGGGTGGCCTGGATAAATACTACGACCGCATCGTCAATGGCATGCTCGAGCGCGGGTACGACAAAACATTCGCGGATGGCATCTTTCAGCAGATTCTCGGTTTCGGCGAGTACGGTTTCCCGGAAAGCCATGCCGCCAGCTTCGCACTGCTCGTGTACACAAGCAGCTGGCTGAAACGCCACGAACCGGAAGCCTTTCTTGCGGCGATGCTGAATAGCCAGCCAATGGGTTTCTATTCGCCGTCGCAACTGGTGCAGGATGCGACGCGACATGGAGTCCAGGTACTGCCGGTCGACGTCACGACAAGTGGTTGGGACTCGTCGCTTGAGCACGTGGACGGTGCTGAAAAGCCCGCCGTCAGGCTTGGTTTGTCGTTGCTCCGGGGCATGCGGGACGGCGCCGCGGAGCGCATTGAAAATGCGCGAGCCGTGAGGCGGTTCACGACAGTGAATGACCTCGCGCGACGCGCTCAGCTGGACCGTCACGACCTGCAGGTGCTTGCCGCGGCGAACGCACTGTCATCTCTTGCCGGCAATCGACGCGAAGCGCTATGGCAGTCGGTTGCCTCCGTGCCTGACAAAGACATGCTGTCGGTCGCGAAGGTTGAAGACGAAACACCAGAGCTGGGTGCACCTTCCGAAGCTCAAGACATCGCCGGCGATTATCGGTCCATGGGACTGACACTCGGACGCCATCCTCTTGAACTTCTGCGACCTCAGTTGCTTGCCAGCAAACTGATGCCGACCTCAACGCTGCAGACTTACCGGAGCGGCCGGCTGGCCCGCGCCTGTGGCATCGTCACCATGCGTCAACGGCCGGAGACCGCGAAGGGTGTCATCTTCATCACTATCGAAGACGAGACGGGCAATGTGAACGTCATCATATGGCCCAAGGTGTTTGAGCAGCAGCGCAAGGAAGTCCTCGGCGCATCGTTACTCGGAGTGCTTGGCGTATGGCAGTGTGAAGGCGAGGTACGACATCTCGTCGCGCAACGTCTCATCGACATGTCGCATCTACTTGGCGGTCTGACTGCGCCAAGCAGAAATTTTTGCTGACCAGACATGGTGTCAGGAACCTCTGTTTCCTTTTTTTATACAGACATCCTGAATATAACAAGATTGGCCGAATGTTCTGTTTTAGACGTTGGCAATTTCAGGATTTCTAAAATGCAAACAGGCCTTAGCGTAACCACTGCCGGATCAGGTTGCCCCCGAACAACTGCGAGAGTGCCTGCTGATTTTTCAAGGCGTTCTGCAAATTGCGATGGGCGATCCGGGCGTGCTCGCGCATCAGTGCTTCGGCGCGCGCGCCCTCGCGGCGTTCGATGGCTTCGAGCACCGCGCGATGTTGAGCCTGCGCGACGATCAGGACGTTGTGTGCATCGGGCGCGACCGCCTGCACCTTGACAAACCCGCTCGGCGACGCAAACGGCAATGCCATCGCTCGGGACAACTGTTTTTCGATCACACTGCTGCCGCAGGCCGAAGCCAGCAAACGGTGGAAACGCTCATTGAGTTCGACGTATTGCGAAAACTTCTGCTCCGACAGATCGGCGTCCTCGAGGACGTCGTCGATCCGCGCGACGCAGTCGTGCAGCAACGCCATCAACGACGCATCGACCCCGCGCTCAGCCGCCAGCCGCGCGGCCAGGCCTTCAAGGGTGCCGCGCAGTTCGATCGCGTCGTAGATCTCGGATGCCGTAAACGAGCGCACCGCATAGCCGCCCGACGGCAACGGATCGAGCAGACCTTCGTCCTGCAAGCGCATCAACGCCGCCCGCACGGGCGTGCGCGACACGCCCAGTCTGTCCACCACCCACAATTCGGTGATGCGCGACCCCGGGGTCAGCTCGCCCGCCAGAATCAGTTCGCGCAGACCCAACTGCGCCTTCACCGTTTGCGACGCCGAACTCGATGCACTGGCATCGAGTTGAGTCGGATCGATTTGCTCCACGCGTTGTACTCCGGAAATAATCGGCGCTTGCCGCGTCGTGGCAGCAAGCGCCTGTCACAGGTCCAGCACCAGCACGGGTGATTTCGAACGCGAACAGCACGGCAGGAAACAATCGTTAGCGGCCCGCTCGTCGTCCGTGAGATAAACGTCCCGATGATCCGGCTCACCCGAAAGCACCCGCGTCAGACAGGTGCCACAGACGCCTTGCTCGCACGAGGTCGGCACGTCGACGCCGGCGGCCATCAGCGCTGCGATGACGGTCTGGCTGCCCTTGACGTCGATCACCTGACCGCTGCTGGCCAGTTCAACCCGGAAATCGGCGCCCGAAGCCTCTGGTTGCGCAACTGCGGCGAAGTACTCCCGATGCAGGTTACGCTCGTCCCAACCCGCTGCGACAGCGGCATCCAGCACTGCACCGATAAAGCCGGCCGGCCCGCACACATACAGATGCTTACCCGCTTCAGGCGCGGCCAATAGCGCGCGCAGGTTCACGCGTTCGTCTGCGGGCGCGCTGTCGAAGTATAGATGAACACGACCAGCAAAACGCGCCTCGGTGAGCCGCTCGCGGAACGCGGCGCGCTCCGGATCGCGAGTGCAGTAGTGCATCTCGAAGGACGACCCTGAACCTGCGAGATGCCCGGCCATGCTGAGAATGGGCGTCACCCCGATGCCGCCCGCGAGCAACAGCGAATGAGTCGCCGCCTCCGCAAGCGGGAAGTGATTCTTCGGCTCGCTGATTTCCAGCAGACTGCCCTCGGCCAGCGCATGCATCGCGATCGAACCGCCGCGCGAATGGACCTCACGCAGCACACCAATCACGTACCTGCGAAGATCGCCGGGCCGGTTGCACAACGAATACTGGCGCACGAGTCCGTCGCCCACGTGAACGTCGATGTGCGCGCCCGCCGCAAAAGCAGGTAACGCGGAACCGTCCGGTCTCGCCAGTTCAAACGCGCAGATGTCGGTAGCAACGTCGTACTTATGGATAATTCTGACTTGCATACTGGACCTCAGGAGACAGCCGCGACGGTCTGACGCTCAGCCGCGATGAGCCGCTCGATGATCCGGCGTGACTGCACACCGCCCGCATCGATGTTCAACTTGAGCAGATTGCGCTCGGGATGCGCCAGCAGGTTGCGCTGCTGCGCCTCTAGCATCTCGAGGTCTTCCCCGAATATTTTCCCCTGCCCTTCGCGGATCGTTTCGGTTAGCCTGGTATCTTGCGGATTGAAATTGCGCGCCATGCCCCAGAAATACCAGATCGACGTATCTGTCTCCGGTGTGATGAAGTCGACGACGATGCTCGACGCCTTGTGCTGCGCGTCTGCGTGATAACCGCCCTTGCCGGCATGGGCCACGCCCACCTCGATCATCACATGGCTCGGTGGCGTGAAGCGGCAAATCTGCCAGCGGTCGCAAGGCACATTGTCCGCAAGTCCGTTGCCGCGCAGCGCGGCGGCCCAGAACGGTGGCGGCATGATGTTCTCCATGAAACGGCGCGTGACGACCGTATCACCTTCGATCTTTGTCTCCGGCGCGGACTCCTCGATTTCCGCCTGACCAATGCTTGATGCGTGCACGTAGGTCTCGTGCGTGAGGTCCATCAGGTTATCGATCATCAAACGGTAGTCGCAGGCGATGTGATACAGGCCACCGCCGTGCGCCCACTCCGGGTTCTCTGCCCATTCGAGATGATGGATTTTTGCCGGATCGGCCAGCGCCGCATCACCGGGCCATACCCAGATGAAGCCGTAACGTTCGACCGCAGGGAAACGACGAATCGATGGAAACCCGCCGACCCGTTGCCCGGGCATGCCGGCACATTTGCCCTCGCTCCCCATCGCCAGGCCGTGATAGCCGCAGACCAGCTGGCCGTCGCGCATGAAACCCAGTGAAAGCGGCGCACCGCGGTGTGGACAGAAGTCTTCAAGCGCGGCGACCGTGCCGTCAGGACCGAGAAACAACACCATGCTTTCGTTGCAGATCCGGCGGCCGAGTGGCCGGCCGGCAATTTCATCGGGCGTGCACGCCACATACCAGGTGTTCTTCAGGAACATGTCTCCACCTTATGTATACATTCTTCGTAGAATTTACTTAGGGCCCGCCGTCGCCACTGTGTATATATGGCCTTTTTAAAGCCATAAAATTTAAAACAAGCCAAAAGCACAGTATGTCGCCGGATCATTCTGGATACTTATTGTATACAAACTAGGCGAGGCGTCTAATCTTTCATCACGGTTCGCGGGTAAACACGGATGTGACGCGCACCGCGAGGCGATACGTCAGCAAGCTCGGCTTTTGCCTGTCCGCTTCGTCATGCGGTAAGCGAACTGCGCGCGCGTCAGACCGACAAGCCGCGCGGCGGCCGAGACGTTGCCGCCCGCACGAGCGAGCGCATCGGCAAGCAGCTGCGCCTCGACCGCGTCGATCGATACAGGCACTTCGGCACGGGGTCTCGCCGTGGCACCTGCCGTCAATTCCCCCTGCGCCTGGGACACGTCGGCGCATTCTGCCCGCAGGATGCCGCCATCGACCGAATACAGTTCGGCCGCGGGCATGGGCTCATGACGGAACAGATGGGCCAGGTCAATCGGCTCGCCATCGTCGACGGCAATCACGCCGCGCTCGACCATGTTGCGCAGCTCGCGAATATTCCCGGGAAACGCGTAATTCAGCAGCGTGCGCCGGGCACGTGGCGTGAGGCCCGGGGTCGTGCGGCCGTGCTCCCGGCAAAACTGCAGCAAAAAACCGTCGATCAGCAACGCGATGTCGTCGCGGCGTTCCCGCAACGGCGGAATCACGATCGGGAACACATTGAGCCGGTAAAACAGATCTTCGCGAAACCGGCCGCGTTTCACCTCTTCGCGCAACTCGACATTGGTCGCGGCGATCACGCGGACATCGACCCGCAGTGTGCGCAAACCGCCGACCCGCTCGACTTCGCGCTCCTGCAGCACGCGCAGCAGTTTTCCCTGGGCGGCATAAGGCAGACTGCCGATCTCATCGAGAAACAGTGTGCCGCCCGCCGCGCGCTCGAAGCGCCCCGCGCGCGACTGCATCGCCCCCGTGAACGCGCCGCGCTCGACGCCAAACAGCTCAGCTTCGACGAGCGTGTCCGGCAGCGCCGCGCAGTTGACCGCGACGAACGGACCCGCCGCACGAAGGCTGCGACGGTGCAGTGTCGCCGCGAACAATTCCTTGCCCACGCCCGACTCGCCGGTCAGCAGCACTGCCGTGCCGGTTGGGGCCACGCGCGTCATCGCGTCGCGCGCCGCGACAAACGCAGCTGCCTGCCCGACCAGACCGTCATCTGCCATCGATGCGGGCCGCACGATCGAGCGGCGCTTCTGCCGGTCCCTTGCTGCGTGACCGGGTTCATAAGCGGTTGCGTCGACATGCGCCCCCTCGCCTCCGGCCACGACAGGTGTGTCGAGATAGCGAAGATCGTCCGCGACGTCGTCCCAGCGTGGCGCGTCGCGCCCAATGACACGACACCGCGCGCTGCCCATCGCCCGGCATTCGACCTCGCGAAAAACCACCAGCGTTCCCGTCAGCCCGGTCACATAGCCCATCGCGTAACCGAGTTCCATCCAGCAGGCCGGCTCGTGACCGACTCCACAGGCCGCAATATGCTCGTCCGCTTCCGACGCGTGATGCCAGAGAAATTCGCCGTCGTAGTGTCCGCTCGCAGCGTCGAACGCGAAATGCAGCGACTCGACCTTCACCACGCCTTCGAGCGCGTGAAGGCGCGTACCCGCGACAAGCAGCGATGCGCCATCAGCCTCGGGCCAGCGCTGCCGCACCAGCACCGCATCGCGCGCCCCGGACGCATAGCCCGCGCGCGTCAGCAGGCGGCGTGCAGAGTCGGTTCCGACGCACTCGATCAACTCGCGCCGCAGCGAACCGAACGTCGCGCTGTGCAGCAACAGCATCCGCTGGTCATTGAGCCAGATCCGGCCATCGCCGGGAGAGAAGAACAGGCATTCGGCCAGGTCGCCGAGCGTCGGCGCCGCACCCGCATCGAGATGCGCGCTGTCGCCGGGCTTCATCAGCGCACCGGACAGGCGCACCGCATCGGCAAGCGAGACTCGGATGGCATCGGTGGGCCGTCGTGTGGCTGAATCGAACATCGCGTCTCCTTCCGTTTCCTGTTTGCGTCAAGTTGTAAAGACCAGGCTTCGCCAGATAGTTATTTGATGAAATAATCAATTTTTATATTTGTTATTTGATATAACTTTTATCATTTGCGCAAGCTGAGGATGTCCCGCCCCACCCGCGAGGTGCCACTCAAGTGCCGCTTCGATGCAAGGTGCCGCCATGGCCCAGCCCGTCCCACTGCCGTTCCGGTGCCAGGACACGGCACCGGAACGGCATGCGCGACGGTAATGGCACGGCTATTGCAAGGAACGTTGCGTGCGCGTGAACCTGATACGAGCGCACTCATCTATTCAAACCAAGGAGACAAACACCATGGCAGACACCCAGCCGAACCGGCTCATCGATCACGCCCTCTGGAGCGGCCGTCTGTTCGGCGGTGCGGACGGCACCTGGTACCCGGCTAGCGAAACGCGCGACGTCATCGAACCCGCGACAGGAGAACGCCTCGCGCAGGTCGGTCTCGCGCGCCCCGCGGATGTCGCACGCGCCTGCGCGCACGCCGCAGCGGCGCAGCCGGCATGGGCCGCGCTTGCGCCGCGCGAACGGGCAGCCGTGTTTCGCCGCGCCGCCGCCGCATTCGAACGCGACGCCGATGCGCTCGCGCATTACATTGCACGCGAAACCGGCGGCATCCTTGCGAAGGCACACCACGAAGTCGCCGAAGCGGCGACGCTCCTCCACCTCGCAGCAGGTTTGCCGCTGCAGCCTCAGGGACTCGTACTGCCCACGACCGCCGGCCGTCTAAGCTACGCGCGGCGTGTTCCGCACGGCGTGGTCGGGGTGATCTCACCGTTCAACTTTCCGTTGATCCTGTCAATGCGCTCCGTTGCCCCTGCGCTTGCGACCGGCAACGCCGTCGTGCTGAAGCCCGATGCGCAGACACCCATCTCCGGCGGTTTTCTGATTGCCCGCGCGTTCGAGGAAGCCGGCCTGCCTGCGGGCCTGCTGCAGGTACTGCCCGGCGACGCCGACGCCGGCGCGGCACTCGTGGAAGCGCGCGAAGTCGGGATGATCGCCTTCACCGGCTCGACGACCGCGGGACGCAAGGTCGGCGAGCTTGCAGGACACCATCTGAAGAAAGTCTCGCTCGAACTCGGCGGCAAGAACACGCTGATCGTGCTCGACGACGCCGACCTCGATGTCGCCGCCAGCAATGCCGCGTTCGGCGCGTTTTTCCATCAAGGCCAGATCTGCATGGCGACCGGGCGTATCGTCGCGCATCGCAAGATCGTGGCGGAACTGACACGGCGGCTCGTCGAGAAGGCCACGCACCTGCCGGTCGGCAACCCCGCAAGCGGCACCGTCGCGCTCGGACCGCTCATCAACGCGCGGCAACTGCAGCACGTCGACGCGATCGTGCGCGCCTCCGTTGAGGCAGGCGCGGTGCTTGAAGCGGGCGGCACCTATGAGCGGCTGTTCTACAAACCGACGGTGCTGTCGAACGTTCAACCCGGCATGTGCGCGTTCGACGAGGAAATCTTCGGGCCTGTGGCGGCCGTGACGCCGTTCGATACCGACGACGAAGCCGTCGCCCTCGCGAACCGCACCGATTACGGCCTGTCGTGCGCGGTGATCGGTGCCTCGGTTGGGCGCGCGACGGCAATCGGCGAGCGGCTGAAGTGCGGCCTGCTGCATATCAACGACCAGACCGTGGCGGACGAATGCGTCAACCCGTTCGGCGGACGCGGCCAGTCGGGCAACGGCTGCAACGTGGGCGGACCATCCGACCTCGACGAATATACGCAATGGCAATGGGTGACGGTGAAGGGCGCGGCCGCCCCTACACCGTTTTAACGACCGGTCAGAACAAGGAGACAAACGATGAAAATCAAGGCAGCCGTGGTGCGGGACAAAGGCGGACCGCTCACGCTCGAAACACTGGACCTCGAAGACCCGCGCGATGACGAAATTCTCGTGCGCGTGGTGGCGACCGGCGTTTGCCACACCGACGTCGTGGTGCGCGACGGCCTGTTGCCGACACCGCATCCGGTGGTACTCGGCCACGAGGGCGCGGGTATCGTCGAGCGGGTGGGACGCAACGTGACCAAAGTTGCAGCAGGCGACGCCGTGGTCATGACCTACGACTCATGCGGCGAGTGTCCGTCGTGCGCGGCGCATGCGCAGAGCTATTGCCACGCATTCTTTCCGCGTAACTTCTTCGGCACGCGCCCAGACGGCAGTAGCGCGCTGTCGAAGGAAGGTACGCGGATTCACGGCAACTTCTTCGGCCAGTCGTCGTTTGCGACGCATGCGCTGTGTCACGAACGCAATGTCGTGAAGGTACCGGGCGATGCACCGCTCGAACTGCTCGGCCCGCTCGCGTGCGGCGTGCAGACCGGCGCTGGCGCCGTCATGAACGCCCTGCGCGTGCCTGCCGGCGCATCGTTCGCGGTGTTCGGCGCCGGCTCGGTCGGGCTTTCGGCGGTGATGGCCGCGCGCGTCGCGGGCGCCACGACGATCGTGGCGATCGACCTGCATGACGAGCGGCTCGACTTCGCGCGCAGTGTCGGTGCAACACATACGCTGAACCCGTCGCGCGACGACGTGGTCGCCTCGCTGGTTGCGTTGACAGGCTACGGGATCGACTACGCACTCGACACGACCGGTCTCGCGAAAGTGATCCGCCAGGCGGCCGGCAGTCTCGCGCCACGGGGCACCTGTGGCGTACTCGGGGCGTCGGCGCCCGGTACCGAGATCGTCCTCGACGAGGTGCATTTCATGAGCGGCGGGCGCCGGTTGATGGGGATCGTCGAAGGCGAATCGGATCCGGACACCTTCATCCCGGCGCTGATCGAACTGCACCGGCAAGGGCGCTTTCCGTTCGACCGGATGGTGAAGTTCTATCCGCTTGACGAGATCAATACGGCGATCGCCGATTCACTCGAAGGACGCACGATCAAACCGGTCGTGCGGATGGAAGCTTAAGCGACAGGCAAGTGAGGGCGCCGGTCAGCTAACCCGGCGCCCTCATATGAAATCACGCCGCGTCTACGACGCGGCGCCTGGCACTTAACGCAGCGCGCTGCGCAACGCCTGCCCGATCTGCTGTTGCGCGAGGCGAGCCGCCGTGACGCCGCCGCCCATGCTGATGAAGGCGTGCGCGAGCCCATGATATTCGATCACCATCACCGCATTGCCGGCCGCAAGCAGGCACTCGCCGTAGGCCAGGGCTTCGTCGCGCAACGCGTCGAACCCGGCGATCTGAAGCAGCGCCGGGGGTAAGCCGGAGAGATCGGTAGCCAGCAGCGGCGCTGCGCGGAAGTCCGAAGGCACTACGCCCTCGCCCAAATAGTGGCGATTGAAATACCCGATCGAGCGCAGGGTCAGTGTCGGTCCCCCGGCATGCCGGGTGCGCGACGGATAGTCGCCATGGACGCCGGCCGCTGCCGGCGGATACATCAATGCCTGGAATGCAATCGAGGGACCATTGCGATCTCGCGCCAGCAGGCTCGTTACCGTTGCAAGCGAGGCGCCCGCGCTATCGCCTGCCACCGCGAGGCGGGCATCCTCGCCGCACAGCTCGCCCGCATGCGCCGCCACCCATTCGAACGCGGCCCACGCATCGTCGACCGCGGCCGGAAATGGATGCTCGGGTGCCAGGCGGTAGTCGACCGACACGACCACCGCGCCAGCGTCTTCGCCCAGTTGACGACACACGTTGTCATAACCATCCAGATCGCCGAGTACGTAGCCCCCGCCGTGGTAGTAGACGACGATACCGTGAGGCACCTCACCGCGCGGCGTGTAGACGCGCAAATCAAGCGGTCCGCCCGGGCCTTCGATTGTGCGATCGGACACGTCGACGTCAGCAGGCGCGACGTCAGCGGCCGCGAGGATTTGCCGGTACAAGCCGCGAGAAGCGACGACCGGCAGGTCGCACAGATCGGGCACACCGGCCGCGCGCGCCTGTGTAACGATGGCTTCGAGTTGTTTATCCAGCATGATCGATCCTGAGCAGTTGAAGTAGTGAGTAGCGAAAGTGCGCGTTCATTTCAACTGACGCGACGGCCCGCGCCGAACCGTCCGATGTTCCTTATGGACGCCGCTTGAGGGCGCCACTTACCGCGGGGCCATCCGCAATGCGCCGTCAAGCCGGATCACTTCACCGTTCAAAGCCACGTTGTGCACGATATGCAGCGCCAGACCCGCAAACTCCTCGGGCTTGCCGAGCCGCTTCGGGAACGGGATCGAAGCGGCAAGCGACTGTTGAACCTCTTCCGGCAGTGCATGGAGCAAGGGCGTGAGAAACAGTCCCGGCGCGATCGTCATCACGCGTACGCCGTACTGGGCAAGATCGCGTGCGAGCGGCAACGTGAGCGAGACGAGCCCGCCCTTGGACGCTGCGTAGGCCGCCTGCCCCACCTGCCCGTCGTAGGCGGCCACCGACGCCGTGCAAACAATCACGCCGCGTTCGCCATCCGCAAGCGGTTCGGTACCCGTCATGCGTGCCGCTGCAATACGGATGACATTGAATGTGCCAAGCAGATTCACGTTGATGACGCGTGCGAAGTCCTCCTGCGGCATCGGCGCGCCGTCGCGTCCGACGAGCCGCTTCGCCCCGCCGATCCCCGCGCAGTTGACCAGAATCCGTGCCACGCCGTGCGCCCGTTCGGCTGCGTCGAGGGCCGCTTCGACCGAAGCCGTATCCGTGATGTCGCAACGCTGGGCGAACGCATGCGCGTGGCCCAGTTCTTCAGCCAGCGCCTGCGCCGCTGCTTCATTCACATCCAGCAGCGCGACCCGTGCGCCGGCTGCAACCAGGGCACGCGCCGTTTGCGCGCCGAGCCCCGATGCGGCACCCGTGACGAGTGCCGCCTGTCCTTCTGCCTGCATGTCCTGAGTTCCTTTAAAAGTTCAGCCGGCCTGTGCCGGTTCAGGTTTCGCGCCGAGACCGAGCAGGCGCACCGCGTTATCCTTGAGCAGCAGGTGATGCACTTCCGGTTTGAAGCCGGCCTTCTGGAAATCGTCGAGCCAGCGGTCCGGGTGAATCAGCGGGAAGTCGGAAGCGAACAGCATCCGCTCCTTCAACAGCGAGTTCGCGTACTGCACCAGTTGCGGCGGGAAATACTTCGGCGACCAGCCGGACAGGTCGATGTAGACGTTCGGCTTGTGCAGGCAGATCGACAGCGCCTCGTCCTGCCACGGCCACGATGGATGCGCGATCACCACCTTCATGTCGGGGAAGTCGGCTGCGACGTCGTCCAGGTGGATCGGCTCCGAGTACTTGAGCCGCAGTCCGCCGCCGCCGGGCATGCCGCTGCCGATGCCGGAGTGACCGCTGTGGAATATCGCAGGCAGCCCGTACTCGGCAATCACTTCGTACAACGGATAAGCCATCCGGTCGTTCGCATAGAAACCCTGCACGGTCGGATGAAACTTGAAACCGCGCACGCCGCATTCCTCGATCAGCCGCCGGGCCTCGCGCGCGCCCATCTTGCCCTTATGCGGATCGATGCTCGCAAACGCGATCATGATGTCGCTATTGTTCGCAGCAAACTCAGCGATCTCTTCATTCGGAATCCGGCGGCGGCCCATCTGGCTTTCGGCGTCGACGGTAAACATGACGAAACCGATCTTGCGTTCCCGGTAATAGTCGATCGTCTCGGGAATGGTCGGGCGGCGCCCCTGGCGCAACACGGTGCCGAAATATTTGTCCGCCGCGTCGTCGAACTCCTTGCCGAACAGGTCGGGCGGCTGGCAGCACGACACCTCGGCATGAACGTGTGTGTCGATTGCAATCAGGTTATCGATATCCATCAAGCCTTTCTCCGTCAATGACTGTTCCCGGCCGCCGCGACCGAACGCGGCACCCAGACGGTAAGCGTGGGGTCGCCGCGATAGAGCGCGTCGACGGTTGCGGCGCGCTGCGCAAGCACCACGCGCTGGTTGATCGACCCTTTATCGGTGACTTCGCCGCTCGCGAGTGACGGCGGCGGGTCGAGCAGCGCAGCACGCGCCACCCGGCTCGCACTGCCCGTGCCCCCGGCATACAGTTCGTCGACGAGAGCGGCAAATATCGCCACCACCTCCGGATGCGCGTAGACCTGCGCGGCCGGTACGTCGGCAAACGCACCGCAAAGCTGACGGCAGGCCGCGAGGTTCGGCACCAGCAACACGCCGATCTCGTGGCGATCGTGCCCGGTGACCACGACGTCGCCGACATACGGGCTTCCGGCTGCAATCACGCGTTGCCGCAGCGGACCCACGCTCACCCAGGTGCCGGTATTCAGCTTGAAGTCTTCGGCCACCCGGCCATCGAACACGAAGCCACGATCAGGATTGGCCGGATCGAGCCAGCGCACCGCGTCGCCCGAACAGAAGAAGTGGTCTTCGTCGAACGCTTCGGCGCTCTGTTGCGGCGCACGCCAGTAGCCCGGCGTCACATTCGGGCCGCGATAGCGCACTTCGAGCTTGCGGCTGCTGCCGTCGCCAACGGCCACGAGTTTCAGTTCCATGCCGGGCAGCGGCACGCCAATCTGACCCGCCATCACCTCGGTCTCGACGATCATCAGCGCCGATGGCGCAGTCTCTGTCATGCCGAGGCCCGTATTCATCACGATCCGCTCGCCGCAATGCGCGACGGCGTTCGCGTGAAGGCGGTCCCATACGGGTTGCTCGAGTGCCGCTCCGGCATAGAACTGCATGCGCAGCCGATGGTAGAAGGTCTCGCGCAATCCGGCATCGTGCTCAAGCGCGCGGGCAATTTCTTCCCACCCTTTCGGCACGTTGAAATAGACCGTCGGCGAGATCTCGCGCAGGTTGGCGAGCGTTGTCGCCATGCCGTCCGTTGTCGGCTTGCCGTCGTCGATGTAGAGCGAGCCGCCATGGAACAGCGTCAGTCCGAAGTTCTGGTTGCCCCCAAACGTGTGATGCCAGGGTAGCCAGTCGATGAACACCGGCGGCTCTTCGGCAAGAAACGGCCATGCCGCGGTTTCCATCACGAGGTTGCTGGACCACATCCGGTTCGTATTAATCACCGCCTTCGGCATCTTCGTCGAGCCTGACGTGCACAGGAACTTGACGATCGTGTCGGGGCCGGTCGCGGCCCGCGCCCGGTCGACGGCGTCGGTCGGCACGGTGGCGAGCAGTTCGTCTAACGATGTTGTCTTGCGCCCGGCGAGCGGCGCGTCGCTGACGACCACTTCGATGTCGGCCGCGACCGCATCGCGCAAGGCCGGAGCGAAACGGGCGCCATCATCGGCAAAGACCAGCCCCGGGGTCAACATCGCCAGAATATGGCGCAGTTTTCCGTAGCTCTTGTCGAGCAGCGAATACGCGGGAGAAACCGGCGCATACGGAACGCCGGCGCACATGCAACCGAGCGCCACGAGCGCGTGTTGCAGCGAGTTGCCGGACAGAATCGCCACCGGACGTTCGGCCGACAGGCCGCGCGCGAGCAGCGCTTCCCCGATGCTGCGCGCGGCTGCCGCCGCTTGCGCGTAGGTGACGTGCTGCCATTGCCCGTCGGGGCCGCGGCGCGCCACCAGGGTGCGCTCAGGCGCTGCCGCGGCATGTGCGAACAGCCGGTCGATCACACGCTCCGGATACGGCGCCAGCGGCGTCGTCGAGCGAACGCGCAACGTGCCGTCGGGCGTTTCAGTCACTTCGAGGGGACCGACGCCGAAATTTACGCGTCGATAGGCATGTTCTGACATCAATTGTCTCCGTCCATCATCCTGTTTGCAGCGGCCGTGTTCAGCCGTCTTGTTGCGCCGTGCGCGAGCGCGGATTCACGCCGGGCGCACGCGACCGACCTTATGCTCGAGGAACGCAGCCAGCCGCTCCTGGGTCTGGGGATCGCTCAGTGCAATCGCGGCCATCAGCGATTCGGTCAGCAAACCATCCTGAATCGACTGGTCTGCGATCCGCGGCAGCACCTGCGTCACTGCGTAGTTGGTCGTGGGGGAATTCTGCGCGATCCGCCCGGCCAGTTCGCGAGCCCTGGCAAGCCCTTCGCCGCTCTTCACGAGGTACTGGGCGATGCCGGCGTCGTATCCTTCTTTCGCGTCATAGACGCGGCCGGTCAGCATCATGTCGGCCATGCGCGCCACGCCGATCAGGCGCGGCACCCGCACCGACGCGCCACCGCCGACGAAGAGGCCGCGGCTGCCTTCCGGCAACGCATAGAACGCCGACTCCTCGGCAACACGAACGTGACATGCGGAGGCCAGCTCGAGGCCGCCGCCGATGGTCGCGCCCTTCAGCACGGCGACCACCGGGGCGCGGCCGAACTGGATCTGTTCGAACGCGGCATGCCACATGCGCGAATGGTGCATCGCCTCCACCGTGGCGCGCTCGCGCATCTCCGCCAGATCGAGCCCCGCACAGAAGTGTTCGCCCTCGGCGTGCAGGATGATCGCCCGAACGGTTGCCGGCATCGTTTCGAACACGTGACGTAACTCCGTCACCAGCGCATCGCTAATCGCGTTACGCTTGGCGGGACGGTTGAGGCACACCAGCGCGATCGGTTCCTCGAACTGGACATTCAGATACTGATAAGAAGGTTGCGTCATGTTCATGGTCATTGAGTGTCGGTGTTGAAGCATGGATTTAGTTATACAACATAACTATTAAGGTGGCAAGTTCCGGTGTCTTCACCGTGACCCCGTGCGCCTTGTTCGATAACCCCGCGTGTTATGATCGGCGCGCCCTTTCTTGTGCGAAAGCATCTACTTCCATGGCGTCAAAACCTGCTCCCGACAACGCTGCCAGCGATCAGGCCGACCAGTCCGAACTGCTCGGCCTCGTCGGCTACAATCTCCGCCGCGCGTATCTCGTCATTCAATCGCGGTTCGACGAGCGGATGGAAAAACACGATCTGCGGCAGGCTGAATTCAGCGTGCTGTCGGTCGTGAAAAGCAATCCCGGCATCAATCAGAAAGCGCTGGCCGAGGCGCTCGTGGTCGCGCCGCCCAATCTCGCCACGCTGCTCGACCGCCTCGAAGCGCGCGGCCTGCTCACCCGGCAGCGCAACCCCGAAGACAAGCGGGCGCAGCTCGTCGAACTGACGACACAAGGCGCACAGCTCTGCGGTCGCGCCCTGAAAGCGGCGGTGAACGCGGACGATGCCGCCGTAGGGCGACTTTCCGTTGCCGAACGCAGGCAATTGAAAGCGCTATTACGGAAGATCTTCACGGATTGAAGCGACACCCGCCCTGCCACCCGGGGCAGGCGACGGACCTGCCCACGACACGCCGTCGGTCTTGTTGAGGCTGCACATCACAATCAGATCCGGTCCGGCAGGCATCACATACGCCATCTTGTCCACGGCAACGCGCGTCTCTGGATGCAGGCTGCGGAATTCAATCCAGCCGCCGCCACTGTCGGCGCACTGCATGGTTTTGCGGTTCAACTCCTCGACGTTCACCCCCGGCGCTGCAACCGCCGGCTTGTCGGCTTTGCCCGGATCCGCGCCGAAGGCGCGGAAATAGCCACGGCGATCGAGCACGATGATGAACAGATCGCGATCGACAAAATCCCCGTCACGTTGATGGAAGCGTCTGATCGCAGCAGCCGCGCCTTCATTGCGGATCAGCGCCACCGCCCGCTCGACGAGCGCACGCGCTTCGTCGGCGCACCCCTGGCGTAGCTTCATTGAAATCACCGCCGCCGACAACTGGTGCGACTGCTGGCGTAGTCGCTCGGCAGAATGGGCCGAGCTGTCGACCATCTGCGCATTACTGTGGGTGATGCGATTGAGGCTCTGCACCGACTGCCCGATACTCAGCAGCCCGTCGAGCTGCGCGGCGCTGGACGAGGAGATCACCCGCGCCTTGTCTGCGATCTGACTGATGTCCGCGACCACGATGCCCAGTGCGGTGCTCGCCTCGCGGATGCGCTTCACGCTGACGCTGACCTCGGCCGTCGAGCCTTCGATCAGCGTCTTCACCTCGGCGGCCGCCGTCGCACAGCGTTGCGCCAGCATGCGCACTTCGGCAGCCACCACGGCAAAGCCACGTCCGACCTCGCCGGCGCGCGCCGCCTCCACGGCCGCATTAAGCGCGAGGATGTTGGTCTGAAAAGCAATACTGTCGATCACGCCGATCATGTCGGTCATCTGGCCGGAGCGCTCCTCCAGCCCCTGCATGGAAATCACGGCCGAGTCGACAATCGCCGTGCCGCTCTCCGCGGCACGGCGAACCCGCTCGGTCAACGCGTCGGCTTGCTGCGCATCGCTCGCATTGACCTCCACGGCGCCGACCAGCTCCGCCACACTGTTCGAGGTCTGCTTGAGACTGCCCGCCTGCTCTTGCGTGCGGCTGGCAAGCTCGCGCGCGCCGGCCAGCAACTGGTCACCCGCCATCGCCACGAGTTGCGCCTCGCTGCGAATGCTGGACACGAGATGCGAGAACCGACGCATCATCGCGTCCATGCTGCGGCCGATGCCAGCGAGTTCGTCTGAGCCTTGCAGCGGCCACGATCTGGACAGGTCGCCCCCAGCCAGGATATTGACCATCTCGTCGAGCGCCCCGATGGAAAGTCTCAGACTCGCGTGGAAGCACAGCATGAAGTAAGCCCAGAGCACCACGCACAGACCCGAAGCCACCGGGTAGAACGACGCCGTGCCGCTACGCGCGTGAGCCACCGACAGGCAGGCACCTACCGCCAGCGGCGCCACCAGCAACAGAAACTTGCTTCGCAGGCGAAGCCGCCGCATCGTGGCGATGCCGGGACCCAGCACGAACGACCCGCGAGGGGCGAGCATATCGACCGGCACTCAGAAGTGCGTCTGCATGCCGATACGGCCGATGAACTGCGACGCCGAACTCGACGCCACCATCACGTCGTTGATCTGCGCGTTGGCGCCTTCATTCGCACGCTGATAAACGGTCGCGACATAGACGCTTGTGCGTTTCGACAAGAAATATTGCAACATCGCCGTCAGCTGGTGCGCGTGATTGTCGTCGACCACCGCGTTACCCTTCATATACGAATACGCGCCGCTCAAACTCAAAAAGGGGTTGATCTGCCACGCGGTGCCGGCCTCGACCTGCCATATGCCGGCGCCATTCAGGTTATTGCGCACGGTGGTGAAGAGCCCCGTCAGCGTGACCGCGCCCAGGTGATAGTGCGTACCGACACCCCAGTTACGCACGCTGTCCTGACCACCGGGCGTCGCCGTTTTTACGAGCGTGTACGCGGCATTCGCGCCGAACGCGCCATTCACATAATTGAGCCCGAAACTCGACGCGTTGCCCGCGCCAATGGAACCAGGCACGCCGCCAAAGCCGTACATGGCGCCGGCCGAAAATCCATTGAAACTCGCACTCTGATACTTGACCGAATTGGTGATCCGCTCGCCGGCCATCCGGTCCCAGTCGAACGCGCCAGTCGGATTGGCCGGCAGCGCAAGCTTGTCGAACGGCCCGTTACGGAAGTCGTAGATACCCGCTGCATAGATAGCCGCGTCGTTGTAGCCGAAGAACAGCGAGTCAGTCATGAAATCATACTGATTGCCGAGCGTGAGACGCCCGAAACGATCGTCATCGAGACCTACGAACGCCGTACGGCTGAACAGGCTCTGCCCCGGCATGAACGCGCCGCTGCCGAGTTCGAACTGATTCGTCAGTTCGAACACCGCCCGCGTGCCACCGCCGAGATCCTCCTTGCCGGAAAATTTCAACAGGTTCGGCACTGCAATCCCGTCATCGAACTTCAGTACGCTGCCGCCGCCCTGATTGCTGACATACGACACGCCACCGTCAATCAGGCCGCTGATCGTCACGCTGCTCTGGGCGAACGCGTGGCACGCGAACAGCATCCCGGCCGCTGCACAAACCGCTTTCATCTTCATCGACTGTCTCCTTACCCTGGATATAAATTGCGACTTTTCGTCGTCGGTTGGTTTGCTGCTACTTCTGTCACACGACCCGGATTCGCCCCGGCAGATACGGACGAGCCGATCCCCAGCCTTCTGGCCGATCTGAATCCGGGTGGTTGAATATGTGCGGATGCGCGCCGGCGTTTTTGCCCGGGCACCCGAAACGGGTGCGCTAGCGCGTCACACTGGATCGCCCGACGTACCGAGCGTGGCAGCCCTGCTCTCCAGCTTGCGCGGCGCAGTCTCGGCGAGGAACAACGAAACGGCGGCGCCGGCGATCAGGCCACCGAGTGCGAAATCAAGCGTGAATGCCAGACCAAAGTGCTGCGCAATGAAGCCCGCGATTGCAGGCGCGAGACCGCCGCCGAAGATCTCTCCGGCACCGGAGATAAAACCGACTGACGACGCAACCAGTCCAAACGGTGCGGCCTCCGTGGCAATCGGTCCGCTCAGCAGCCCGAGCAGTCCGAGCGCAAACACCGAAATGCCGAACAGCAACACGAACAGAAGCGGCGGATTCGGGCCGGCCTGCGAGAACACATACAGCAGAATCGCCGCCGCGACGAACGCGATGACTGCCGCGTTACGGCGTCCGATGTAATCGGAAACACCCGCCACGCCGAACGAGCCGATGAAGCCGCCGAAGCCGATCGCCGACACGACGAAACCCATGCTCTGCGTATCCAGATGCAGCACTTCGACGAGGTACGTCGGCACCATCGCGCTGACGACGAATATGCCGGCCATCGCACACAGGATCGCCGCCATGGCCAGCCATACGTTTCGACTGGCGAAGAGTGCCGTCCAGCGCGGTCGCGTCGCACCGGACATCGCAGTCTTCAGTTCGCTGCGCGGTTTGTCGCGCAGCGTGCGTGCGATCAGCGCTGCCACGATCAGCCCCGGTACCGCTGAAATCATGAATACCCAGTGCCACGACGGCACGACGCGCAACAACTGCGTCGCGAGGATGGGAGCGAAACCGAGACCGAGGAGGGAAAACATGCTGAGCTGCAAGCCCTGATTAAAGCCACGGCGCGCCGGCAACGAGGCCTCCCCGGTGGCGGCGACGCTGGCCGGCGTGAATGCACCTTCGGCAATACCCATCACCGCGCGGATCAGCATCAGACTGGCGAAGCTGGTGGCAAGCCCCGACAGGCTCGACAGGAGCGAGAAGGCGACCATCGTGACCACCAGCATTTTCTTGCGACCGATGCGGTCCGATACCGGCCCCATGGCGATCGCCCAGATGCCCCATGTCACGCTCAGGATGCCAATCAGACTGCCGAGCTGCTGAAAATTGAGCCCGAGGTCGTGCATCATGTAAGGGAATAGTGGCGCGACGATCCATCGGTCAAGACCGACAAGGCCGAACCCAAGGCCGAGCAGGATGAGTGTCTTGCGCTCGTAGGCTGTGTCGTGTTGGGGGGTAGTGCTCATGAAGGCGTCTCCTGTTGTCCGGCATTTTACTTATGATCTATATTTGTTATAGATGATAAGTTGTTTACCGGTGAATGCAAGCGACGCCTGCTAGGGGAAAACGCTGAATGACCTATCTTTCAATATTGTCAACTGTGGGGTGTCATGGAGATAAATCTGGACGGCAAAGTGCCCGAAATCTTGATATGCAACGATGTTCGCGGCGCACTTGATGAACTTGAACCGTACTGGATCGCCGTGTCTCAGCCTGGATGGCCGCCGGTCAAACCCTGATCCGGACAGGCGTGGGACACGCCATGGGAGAATGCAAACGAATCCTTGTGTAGCCCTGAACAGGATCGTCGAGATGCGCAGGCTTGTGACCAGGCGCTCAGCGCTCCGGGCCGGTGCAATGATCTACAACCTGATGCTCACGTGCCGGACGTGCAATGTCGAACCGTGTGAAGACTACATTACGTGGCCAGAACTGGCATTCTGGAATCGGGAAAGCTGGTGCTCGACTGAGCGCTCGGCGCTCATCGCCGGGGCCGTGGATTTTGCTCTGGCCGCGCGCCGCGCGCCCGCAGACGACGCAGCAGAAGTTTGCACGCCGCCACGCGTCGCTGTCTTCGCCGAGCTCGCTGCGCTCGCCGCCGCGCGCTCGATAAACGTGCTCGGTGTCATGCCGCAGCATCGTTTGAAATGCCGGCCGAAATGACTCTGGTCGAAGAAGCCAACCTCGGTCGCGACGGCCGATCCGGGCACGCCTTCCAGCAACAAGGTTTGCGCGCGCTGTATGCGCAGGCCACACAGATAGCGATAGGGCGATGAACCGTACTGCTGCCGGAACACGGTCGCGAATCTTGACACGCTGAGCGCGGACAGTTTGGCGAGTTGCGCGAGCGTCACCTGTTCGTCGAAATGCGCCTCGATGAAGTCGCGTGCGGCGTTGAGGGTCAGGGGTTGTTTCATGACGTCGCGGTCTCAGAGCGGCCCGCTGTTTTCTTCGCGAAGCGCAGGATGGAAAACACGTCGAGCGGAATGGGCGTGCTCCCGGTGTCGACGAGTTCGGCCAGCGTCTCGCCCACACCCGGACCGATCTGGAATCCCGAGCCGCTGAAACCGAACGCGTAGTAGAGGCCATCCACCTTGCTGCTCGGGCCGATCACCGGTTCGCCATCGGGTAGATAACTTTCCACACCGCTCCACACGCGAATCACATGCAGCGGCGCCATCGCGGGTACGAGGCGGCGCAACTGCGCCAGTTGCCGTACGGTGTTGCGAGGCAGGACCGACGCGCGCGAGGTTGCCGCATCGGCCGGGCCGCCCGGGCCACCGCCGAGGATGATATTGCCGCGCGGAATCTGCCGAAAATAGATGCTCTCTTCCTTGATTGACGTAAACACGCCCATCGATGAGCGGAACACGTACGGCACCGGTTCGGTCACCGCCATTTGCGGGCCGCTGGCGGTCAGCGGCACCGTTTCGCCGAACTGTTCGGTCAGCCGGCTTGCCCAGGCGCCGGCGCAGATCACGAGTTGCGCGGCCCAATACACGTCGCCGCGCGCGCTCTCCACACGAAACCGGTCGCCGTCTTTTTCCACGCGAACGATTTCCGTGTTCTCGACGATCCGCGCGCCGAGTCGTGCGGCCGCCCGGCCAAACGCGGGCGCGGCAAGCCGCGGATTGGCGTGGCCATCGAGCAGCGAGATCGATGCTGCCAGTACTTCCCGTCCGAGAAACGGAAAGCGTCTGAACATGGCTTCGCCGTGCAGCACGTCGAGTTCGAGACCGCAGGCGCGGGCGTCGATCGCGTACTGATCGAAATTCTCGACATCCTTCTGGTGGTAACACACGCGCGTGTGGCCCGAGGGCAGGAATTCGATATCCTCGCCAAGCAGTTCGGACGAACGCTGCCATGTACGCAACGCGCGGTTGGCCATGGCCAGTTGCGGCAGCGCGCGCCCCTGGCGGCGAATGCCGCCGAAGTTCACGCCGCTCGCCTGTTGCCCGGTGAGGCCGCGCTCCAGCAGAATCACCGAACGGTTGCGCCGACGCAGGAAAAAGGCGGTGGTCGTGCCCATGATGCCGCCGCCGATCACGATGACATCGGCTTCCCTGGCGTTGGATGCGGTCGGCGCGCTCATTGCTCCGCCTCCTCGACCAGCGCCACGGGTAACGGTTTGACAGGGGCCTGCCCGCGCAGTCGTCCCACCGACGACAACGGCACCGAAGCCGCCGCCGCGATGATTTCAGCGCCCGCGTGGCCGCAATAGCGGCCCTGGCAACGGCCCATGCCGACACGCGAAAACGCTTTCGCGCGATTGGCCTCCTGCGCGCCGCTCTCACGCACGACACGACGCAATTCGCCGGCCGTAATGGCCTCGCAGCGGCAGACGATCGTCTCGTCCGGAATCGACGCGGCGAATCTTGCGGGCCAAGGGAAAGCGGCCCGCAAGCCCGCGGCAAAGCGCGTGAAGCGCGCCAGTTCGGCACGCAGACGCTCGACACCCTCGACCTGGACGCCGTGATCCTGCAGCGCCGCCAGCGCCGCGAGACGGCCCGAACGCTCAGCAGCGTCCGCACCGCGCACGCGGGCGCCGTCACCGGCCAGATAGACCCCTTTCACACTGCTGCGGCCGTCTTCGTCGATGCGCGGCAGCCACTGCTGCGCGTTGTCGTCGAAAACGAACTGGCAACCCGCGAGGTCCGCAAGCTGCGTTTCGGGACGCAGGTGATAGCCGAGCGCCACCGCCTCACAGGCCACCTCGAAGCGCTTGCCGCCCGGCAAGGCGACCTCGACACCGCTCACTCCTGTCTGCGGCGAACTTTTGATTTCGATGGGCTGCACACCGCGATGCACCGGCACACCCGCTCGCGCCAGCACGCGCGTCAACGCGATCCCTTTTCTGAGCGCGGACGGAATCGCCAGCAAACGAGGCAGCGCGGCCACACGCTGCATGAAAGTCGACGTATCGAGCACCGCCGCGACCTGCGCGCCCGCCTTCACATATTGCGCGGCCACCAGATACAGCAACGGGCCGCTACCCATCATTACCGTGCGCGCGCCGATCGCGCAGCCCTGCGATTTCAGCGCGACCTGCGCGCCGCCCAGGCTATAGGTGCCGGCGAAGTGCCAGCCCTTGACCGGCATCAGCCGGTCCGTCGCGCCACTGCAGACGATCAGGCTGTCGAACGACAGCGTCCGGTAGCGCGTGCCACTCATCAGATGGACGGTGTCCGGCGTGATATTCCAGACCAGTGTCTCCGGCAGATAGTCGAGCTTGCCCTTCAGGGCATCGAAGCTCTGATGCAACGCGGCGGCACGTGCGGCCTCGGTGCCGTACAGCATCTCGTAGCTGCGCGAAAAGCCTTCCGGTTGCCGGCGGTAGATCTGACCGCCGTCGCGCCGTCCTTCGTCGATCACGGTCGGCCGCAGCCCCGCTTCCACCAGCGCCTGCGCGGCGCGCACGCCCGCCGGCCCGGTCCCGATGATGACTACACGCGGGGCCATACGCCCTCCCCGGCAATCGCCAGCGTGGTAACGATCGACATGCCGGGCGCGGCGGGTGTACTGCAGGCGCGCACGCGCTCGCCGTCCGTGGTCCACACCCAGCAGTCCTGGCAGGCGCCCATCAAACAGAAACCCGCACGGCGCCCATCACCGAATTCGGAATCGCGTAGCGTCGTCACACTGGTCAGCAACGCGACCATCAACGTGTCGCCCTCGGCCGCCTCGCGCACTACGCCGTCGACGGTGATCGGGAACGTCTTGCGCCCGCTCTCCGCGACTCGCACAAATCGTCCGTTCATGCCGGCGTTACCTCCACGGTTTGCAACCGGTGCAGCTCGGCCACCGGATGATGGCAAAGAATCTCCGCACCCGAAGGCAGCTTCTTCATGTCCGGCGGCGTCATATTGCACATCCCGTCGATGCGCACCGGGCAGCGCGCCCGGAACGCGCACAGCTCGGGGACATTGGCACTCGGCCCTAGTTGCGGCAAGGCGGTCAGGCCGATCTCGCGGCGCGCATCGAGCCAGCCGGGTTTCAGCGTGGGCACGGAATCGACCAGCAAGCCCGTGTAGGGGTGATACGGCGGCGCCGCGAGCAGGTCACGCTGCCCCGCTTCCACCCGATGTCCCGCATACAGCACGATCACTTCGTCGCAGATCGCCCGCACGGTCGAGATGTCGTGGCTGATGAACATGTACGACACGCCGAGTTCACGGCGCAACTCGGCCAGCAGATCGAGAATCGCGGCGCCGACCACCGTATCGAGTGCCGAGGTCACTTCGTCGCAAAGGATCAGCGCGGGATCGGCGGCAAGCGCGCGCGCCAGATTCACGCGCTGCTTCTGACCGCCGGAGAGTCCCGCGGGCACGCGCATGGCGATCGAGGCCGGCAGCTTCACCAGATCGAGCAATTCCAGCATCCGTTTATGCGCCGCCGCGCCACGCAGATGGTGATAGAACGCGAGCGGCCGCGCGAGGATATCGGCGATCGCATGGCTCGGGTTCAGCGCGGTGTCGGCGTTCTGGAACACGATCTGGATCTGCCGGTACTGCTCCGGCGTGCGCCGTGACAATTGCGCGGGCAACGGCTTGCCGTCGAACAGCACCTCGCCGCGCGCCCGGTCGACGAGACCCGCCACCACGCGCGCGAGCGTCGTCTTGCCGGAGCCGGATTCGCCGATCACGCCGAGCGTGCTACCGCGCGGGATCGACAGGCTGACGTCGTCGAGCACGCGCACGGCAGGCGAGCCAAAGCGGTCAATGTGTCCGTAGCCCGCTGCCAGGCCGCGAATTTCGAGCAACGGCGGCACCTGCTTGCCGGCGCCCGGCAGCGTGTCGAACCCGGCCTCCGGACGGCGCACCGCCGCGAGCAACTGACGCGTGTAGGCATCCACTGGCGCATCGAGCACCTGCGCAACCGCGCCGTTCTCCTTCACCGCGCCGCCGTTCAACACCACGATCCGGTCGGCCATCTGTGCAACCACCGCCAGATCGTGCGACACATAAACCGCGGTCGTACCGAGTTCGCGCACGACCTTCTTGAACGCCGCGAGCACTTCGATCTGCGTGGTGACGTCGAGCGCCGTGGTCGGCTCGTCGAACACCACCACGGCCGGGTCGGTGATCAGTGCCATGGCCGCCATCAGCCGCTGCAACTGCCCGCCCGACACCTGATGCGGATAGCGATCGCCAATCGTCTCCGGCGCGGGCAGCGCCAGTGCGCGAAACAGACCGGTCGCCTTCGCCCGCGCCGCGTCCGCCGACATCAGATGATGCAGCAAGGCCGGCTCGGTGACCTGATCCATGATCGTGCGGGCGGGATTGAAACCAGCCGACGCGCTCTGCGCGACATACGCCACGGTCCGCGCGCGCAACGCACGGCGCCCTTTGGCATCGAGCGACAGCACCTCCAGATCGCCGATGCGCACCGAACCGCCGCTGATCGAACAACCGGTGCGCGCATAGCCGAGGAGAGACAGGGCGATAGTCGTCTTGCCCGAGCCGGACTCACCGATCAACGCCAGCACTTCGCCCTTCTTCACCGAAAAATCGACACCCTTGACGATCTCGGTCACCGCCCCCGGTGCCGCACCGGCGACGACCCGCAGGCCCTTCACTTCAATCATGTCCCGATCAGCCATCACGCGCCTCCATGACTACGGCCACGCCGCCGCAAGTTGTCGATCAGCAGATTCATGCCGATGGTCAGCGTCGCAATCGCAATGGCCGGCATCAATACCGCAGGCGCGCCCTCGGACAGGCCGCCGATGTTTTCGCGCACCAGCGAACCCCAGTCCGCATTCGGCGGCTGCACGCCGAGGCCGAGGAAACTGAGCCCGCTCAGCAGCAGCACGATGAACACGAAGCGCAGGCCGAAATCGGCGAGCATCGGATGAATCATGTTCGGCAGCACCTCGACCCGTGCGATGTAAAACAGCCTCTCGCCGCGTGCCCGCGCCACCTGAACGTACTCGAGCTCCATCAGATTCACGGCCAGCGAGCGCGAAATACGGAACGCGCCGGGAATATAGGCCAGCGCGGCGACGGTCGTCAGCATCGTGATCGACGACCCGAACGCGGCAATCACAACGAGCGCAAGCACCTTGCTCGGAATCGAAATCAGTGCGTCGAACAGACGACTCAGGATTTCATCGACCCAGCGCCCGGACACCGAGGCGAGCAGGCCAAAGAACGTGCCAATCACGCTGGCGAGCACCGCCGCCGCCAGCGCAAGGCCGACTGTGTAGCGCGCGCCGTAGAGAATCCGGCTCAGCATGTCGCGGCCCAGATAGTCGGTGCCGAGCGGATACGCCGCGCTATAGCTGCCGAAAATCTGCGTGGACGTGAGCGTGCCGCCTTTATACGGCGCGACCAGCGGCCCGATGAACGCGACGATCAGCCAGAAGACCACCAGCGTCAGGCCGATCAGGCCCAGCACGGAAAAGCGATGCACCAGCCGTTTCAACATGCCCTGCTTCAGCGCGGCAATGTCGCCGCCGACCGGCGGCTCGATAGCGGGTTCATCGGGGCCCAGGTCGTACAACTCGGTGCCTGCATGGGGTACATGAGGAACGTGGGGATTGACAGGTTGGCTCATCATCGACGCAGCCTCGGGTTGGATACGATTTGACACAGGTCGGCGATCAGCACCAACGCGAGATACGCCGCGCAGAACACCATCACGCAGCCCTGTACGAGCGGCATGTCGCGGTTGGTGACGGCATCGACCATCAGGCTCGCGAGCCCGGGATAGTTGAAAATCGACTCCACGATCACCACGCCGCCGAACAGATACGACAGGCTCAACGCCACCGCATTGGCAATCGGCCCGATGGTGTTGGGCAACACATGCCGCAGCACCACGCGCGCGGGCGATGCGCCCTTGAGCACGGCCATTTCCACGTATGACGAATTGAGCTGATCGAGTACCGCGGCCCGCGTCATGCGCGCCATCTGCGCGACGATCACGCAGCACAGTGTCATCACCGGCATCGCATAGATGCGCAGTAGCGCGCCGAACGAATGGACCTCCGAGAGATACGACAGCGCGGGCAGCCAGCGCAGCTTGACGGCGAAGATCAGCACAGCAATGGTGGCGATCAGAAACTCCGGCACGGCAACCGTCGACAGCGTGAGCACGTTGAGCGTGCGGTCGAGCAGCGAGCCGCGGAACATCGCCGAGGCAATACCGATCAGCAATGCAACGGGCACCGAGACCAGCGTCGTCAGACCGGCCAGCACCAGGGAATTCGGTAGGCGCGTGGCGATCAGCTCGCTGACTGGCAGGTTGTTCGACAGCGAGGTGCCGAAGTTGCCGCTGACAATATGAATGAGCCACTCGAAGTAGCGTTGCAGCGCCGGCTGGTCGAGGCCGAACTGATGCCGCAATGCCGCGACGGCGTCCGGGGTCGCCGCCTGGCCGAGCGCCTGTTGGGCGGCATCGCCGGGAAGCAGCCCGGTGATGGCGAACACGACCGCAGAGACCAGCAGTAGCGTAAGCAGCGCGAGGCCAAGGCGCGCGGCGATGAGTCGTTGCGCGTGTGCTTTCATCGAAACTCACCTCCTGTGTCGACCAGAGTTAGCGCTTTAGCGCTTACTCTGGTCCCATGCAAGACATTGCGGTTGAAGCCGCACGCCACTCGATCCAGCGGCGTGCACGCTCCCAGGTTCGACTTTTCAGTTCGTCAGACTGGAAACCCTGCGTTAGTGCTCGTCAGGTACGGCCGGCTCAGGCTTCGAGCCAGACGTTTTCCGCGAACATGAAACCCATCAGACCCGCCAGCGGAATCGAGCCGAGGCCCTTGAGCTTCGCCGTGTAGGCATCGATCGAACTCTGGAACAGCGGAATGCCAATGCCGCCATTTTCATGCACCAGCACCTGCATGTCGCCGTAGATCTTCTTGCGCTTCGCATCGTCCGGTTCGCCGCGTGCCGCAAGCAGCATCTGGTCGAACTTCGGGCTCTTCCAGTTCGCTTCGTTCCACGGTGCGTCCGACTTGAAGAACTGGGTGAAGATCACGTCGGCGCTCGGACGCGCGTTGACATTGCCGAAACCCAGCGGATGCTTCATCCAGTGGTTCGACCAGTAACCGTCGGCCGGCACGCGCGACACCTGAAGATTCAGACCGGCTTGCGGCGCCACCTGCTGAAGGAACATCGCCATTTCAACCGACCCTTCCGCCGCCGGCGACGCGAAAATCTGGATCGGCGCGCTGCCGACCCTGGCCTTCTGGAAATGGAACTTCGCCTTGTCCGGATCGAAGGCCCGCTGCGGCAAACCGGCCAGGTAGTACTTGTTGGTCGGATCGATGGGCTGGTCGTTGCCGATCGCGCCGTAACCCTGGAAGATCGCCCGGCGCATCTGCTCGCGATCCTGCAGGTACATCATGCCGCGCCGAAAATCGTCGTTGCCGGTAATGCCGCCTTCGTCGCGAACAATCAGGTCGGTGTACTCGCCCGTCTTCGTCTCCAGCACGGCGAAACCACCGGCACCCTTGATCTGGGCGGTCGAACGCGGGCTCACCGAGTTGATCAGTTGCACGTCGCCCGAGAGCAGCGCGTTCACGCGTGCCGATTCGTCGCCAATGCCGATCAATTCGACTTCGTCCAGGTGCGGCATGCCCGGCTTCCAGTACTTCTCGTTTTTCACGCCGACCGTACGCACGCCCGGCGAGAATTCCTTGACCTTGAACGGGCCGGTGCCGACCGCTGTTCTGAAATCCCTGGTGCCGTCCTTGATGATGAGGAAATGCGAGGTGGCGAGAATCACCGGCAGATCGGCGTTCGGACCTTCCAGCGTGATCGTCACTTCGTTCGGACCCGTCGCTTTCACTTCCTTGATCTGATCGGCAAGCGTCTTCGCTTTCGATGCCGTCGCCGGATCCTTGTGGCGCATGATCGAGTACACGACATCGGCAGGCGCAAGTGCCTTGCCGTCGTGGAACTGCACGCCCGTGCGCAGCCTGGCAACCCACACGGTCGCATCCTTCGAGTCGAGCGAGGTGGCGAGAGCCATCTTCGCGCCGAGATGCGAATCGAGTTCAGTCAGGCCGTTGTAGAACATGAAGCAGCGAACATAGTCCGTACCGAGCGAGCCCCTGGCCGGATCGACCGTGTCGGCGGCGGAAGCGGACTGTGTCGCCACCCGGATCTTGCCGCCCTGCTTCGGCGTGGCCTGCGCAAACGCCGCGCCGCTCGCGCCCAGCAGACCCGCGCCCGTCACCGACATCATGCCGGCCGCCGCCATCGCGCGCAGCACGTCGCGCCGCGACGCGCCTTTTGCAGTCAGGTGCTCCAGCCCGGTGTCGAGCTGAACGGCGCCATGTTGCGAGGTTTCCTTATTCATCGAACTTCTCCGCGAAGGTGGGCAGGGATAGCTGCGTGGTTGGTTTGAGCTGGCAAATGAAACAATGAGGAAACAATGACAAAGCAACGGGGAATCAATAAAAAATATCCTTGATGCGGTAGTACGTCCCCACGAGCGGCAGGAACCAGGGGTTGCCGGTGTGGCCCGGAATCGCCGGCCATTCGGCGCTACCCCACGGATTGCGTTCTTCGTGGCCGTCCATCACGTCGGCCATCACCTGGCCCATGTGTGTCGACATTTGTGTGCCGTGGCCGCTATACCCCATCGAGTAATAGATGCCGTCGTGCTGCCCGGCATGCGGCAGACGGTCGGCGGTCATATCCACCAGGCCGCCCCAGCAATAGTCGATGCGCGCGCTCGCCAGCATCGGGAACATCGCGGCAAGACCCTGTTGCAGAATCCGGCCGCTCTTCGCGTCCGAAGGTTGCTCGGACGCGGTGAAGCGCGCGCGGCCGCCGAACAGCAACCGCGAGTCGGGCGTCACGCGGAAGTAGTTGTGCATCAGGCGCGTGGTGGTATACGCGCGCCGGTTCGGAAAGACGTGTGCCAACAGTTCCGGCGAGAGCGGCCCGGTCACGACGATGAACGAACCGACCGGTGCAAGCCGCCGCCGATACCAGCCAAACGGGCCATGGCACGACGGGCCGGTGGCGATCAACACCTGCTTCGCGCGCACTTCGCCGCGCGCGGTGGTGATCCGGTAGCCGCTCGCGCCGCTGCTGTTCTTCGCGATCGCGGAGACAGCAGCGTGTTCGTACAGCTTCGCGCCGTGCCGCACGGCGGCATCGGCGAGACCGACGGTGAACCTGCCCATATGCATCTGGCCGCCGTGCCGTTGCAGCAATCCGCCATAAAAACTGTCCGACTGGATCTCACTGCGGATACGATCACGACCAATCAGTTCGATATCTGTATCGACTTCGCGCCGGATCAGCTCCGCGGTCTTCTCCAGATGCTCGAGGTGATGCGGTTTCGACGCCAGCTTCAGCTTGCCGCTGGCAAGGTAATTGCAATCGATGTTTTCCTCGCGGATCAGACGCTCGACTGTATCGACCGCATCCGAATATGCGCGGTAACAGGCACTCGCGCGCTCCACGCCGAGTTGCGCGACCAGCGCCACGAAATCCTGCGCCACGCCGGTATTGACCTGGCCGCCGTTGCGCCCGGAGGCACCGCCGCCGATACGCCCCGCGTCAAGCACCGTCACCCGTGCGCCGCGCCGCCCGAGCGCCTGCGCCGCCGACAGCCCGGTGAAGCCGCCGCCGATCACGACGACATCGGCATGACCTTCAACCGGACCTTCACACGCTGAAACGAGTGGTGGGGCGGTATCGAGCCAGTAGGAATCGAGCTTCATCCGGTCTGTCCTTGAGATGGGCGATGAGCGAGGCGGTGAATGCGCAAACGGTGCTTACAGGCCGAGTTCCGCAGCGAGATGCGGAATGTCGTTGACTTCGTAGTACTGGTAGTAGGGCGTCGACGGTTCGTGGCCGCGCTTGACGAACGCCTTGTGCCGGATGCCCAGGTCGTGTGCGGTCATCAGGTCGTAACGCAGGCTCGACGACACATGCAGCACGTCTTCCGGATTGCAGTTGAGCTGATCGAACATGTATTCGAAGCCTTGCATTCGCGGCTTGTACGACTGTGCCTGCTCCGCCGTGAAGACCGCGTGAAACGGCGCACCGAGCTTGTCGACGTTGCTCTGGATCTGGTTGTTCGAGGCGTTCGACAGGATCACCAGCCTGTACTTCTTCGCCAGACGCGCGAGGCCTTCCGGCACGTCCGGATGCGGACCCCAGGTCGGCACGGCCAGGTAGATCTTCTCGGCTTCCTTTTCATCGAACGCGACGTTCATGCGCCTGCACGCACGGCGCAACGCATTGACCACCACATCGCGATACGGCTTCCACGCGCCCAGCACCTCGTCGCGGCGGTAGCCCGCGTAGAACGCAATGAGCTTTTCCATATCTTCCGCGTTCAGCACGTTGCCGAACATCTCGCGTGTCATGTCGGCCATACGAAACTTCGTGAGTGTGCCGTAGCAATCGAAGGTGATGTATTTCGGTTCGAATTCGATCATGGTTGTCAGTCCTATCGTTGTGGTGAACCCGCAGCGAGTTCAGTGGCGAAAACAGTGAAAGCTCATTCCTGTAAAAGATTTAATCAGCGCAAAAACATAGATGCGCCTGATTCGGGCGCCGCCGGTGACACAAACCATGCGTTTTGATGCCATTGCGCAGCAGAGTCTGCGGTAGCCAGGCTGAAAGCCCCGCCCGTCATGGTTTCTACGTATCCGGGGTGGACTCCGGCGCGGCCCGAAGCCGCCTTGCCCGGGGTGGCTTTCCCCTTGCCTGTCCTTGCCGGCGGCATGGCGTGCCTGCGGCGCGACGCGCTCAGGGCCGCAGATCGATCAGCACGCTCTTGAAGCGCAGGTTCGCCTCATAGGCCTGGCGGCCGAGGTCTTTGCCGATGCCAGAGCGCTTGTAGCCGCCCGTGGGGATCATGAAGTCGGAGGTCCGGCCGTAACGGTTGACCCACACCGTGCCGGCTTCGAGCCCGCGCACGAAGCGCAACGCCCGGCCAAGGTCCGCCGTATGCACGCCTGCGGCGAGCCCATACTCGGGATGCTGGGCGAGCGCGAGCGCCTCGTCTTCGGAGTCGAAGGTCTGCAGGGTCAGCACCGGGCCGAACACTTCCTCGCGCACGGCTTCGGACTGGGCCGTCACGTTCGTGAGCAGGGTTGGCGTATAGAACGCCCCGCGCGCGCCGCCATCGGCACGTGTGCCGCCAAAGCGCAGCGTCGCGCCCGAGTCGAGCGTGCGCCCAACAATGCCTTCGATGCGTGCCGCCTGCGGCGCGGAAATGATCGGCGAAAGCGTGGTGCCGGCGGCCCATGTCGCGCCGGGTTTCAATTCGGCGAAAATCCGGCCGATGCGTTCTGCCAGCGGCTCTGCCAGCGCCCGCTCCACCAGCAAACGCGAACCGGCCACGCAGACCTGCCCGGCATTGCCAGTGATCGACCCGGCAATGCGCCGCGCCACGTCGTCCAGACGCGGGGCATCGGCGAATACGATCTGCGGACTCTTGCCGCCCAGTTCGAGCGTCACCGGCTTCGTGCCACTCGCGGCACAGGCGGCCATGATCGCGGCGCCCGTGCGCGTGGAGCCGGTAAACGTCACCTTGCTGATCTTCGGATGGCGCACGAGTTCGTCGCCGGTAATGCGTCCGTCGCCCTGAACGACGTTGAAGATGCCGGCCGGCACGCCCGCCTGCACCGCCAGTTCGGCGAGCCGCAACACGGAGAACGGCGTCATCTCGGAAGGCTTGAGCACCACCGCGTTGCCGGCCGCAAGCGCCGGCGCGATCTTCCACGACGCCATCACGAGCGGGAAATTCCACGGCGCGATGGCGCCGATCACGCCATGGGGCTCGGCGATCGTCATGCCGAGATGGTCGTGATCGGTCGCGGCCACGTCGCCGCCCAGCTTGTCGGCGAACTCCGCGTAGAAACGGATGCCTTCGGCGGTGAACGGCACGTCCCAGCCGGTCGCCTGGCTGATCGGGCGGGTCGAGCCGAGCGCTTCCAGACGGCCAAGCGCCGGCGCATCGGCTTCGACCAGGTCCGCGAAGCGGCGCAGGATTTTTGCGCGCTCGCGCGGCGCCATGCGTGCCCAGCCGCTCGTTCTGAACGCCTGCCACGCATTTTCGACGGCGCGATCCACCTGCCCGGCATCAGCGAGCGGCACCGAGGCGTAGACCACGCCGTCCGAGGGCCGCGCCACCTCGATACGGCGCCCGCCGCTGCGCCCGTCTTCGTCGACATACTGGCCGCCGATGAAATGCCCACTGCGAATCGCGACGTCGTCCGGATTGAAGCTGTCCATGAGAAAGGTTTCCTGAGTGGCTGGCATGACAAAATCGTAGAGCCGCAGGCGCGGCATATGTCACCGACAATAATCGCCGCGCAGCAGAACACGCTTGTAATGAGCCCCCAGACCGGGCGTTTTGCATCGATTCGCGATGCCACCCTTTCCCGCGCCGGGGATGAAAGGATCGTCCTAGTCATGCTGCGCGCCGGATGACAAAGTGACGGCGTAAGCCTTCAGCCATCCAGGGAGCACGGCGTGTCCGATCCGATCACCTACAGACGCTTCACCACCGACGACATCGCCGCCGCACACGCGCTGACGGTGGAACTCAAATGGCCGCATCGCGCGGACGACTGGCGATTTGTCGCGCAACTCGGCATGGGTTTCGTCGCGCAGGACGCGAGCGGTGTGATCGGCACGGCGCTGTGCTGGACATACGGCGCCGGCCAGGGCTCGCTTGGGATGGTGATCGTGTCGCCCGCGCACCAGGGGCGCGGCATCGGCAGAAAGCTGATGGATCTGGTGCTGGAGCAACTCGGCAACCGCGTGACCTTCCTGCACGCCACCACTGCGGGCCAGCCGCTGTACGAGAAGCTCGGCTTTCGCGTGGCAGGCACGCTCGACCAGCATCAGGGCGCGGCGTTCCAGCCGCCGCTGGTTTCGTTGCCGCCGGGCGAGCGGCTGCGCCCGCTCGGCTCGAGCGATGCGGCGCGGCTGGTGGAACTGGCGTCGCAGGCCAGCGGGCTCGATCGCAGCGAGGTGCTGCCTGCGCTATTGAGCAACGCGGACGGCATCGCGCTCGATCGCGACGGCGAACTGGTCGGCTTTGCGTTGTTTCGCCGCTTCGGCCGTGGTTTCGTGATCGGACCGGTGGTGGCGCCGGCGTCGGATGATTCCAGCCGCGCGAAGGCGCTGATCAGGCACTGGCTCGCCCTCAACGAAGGCGTGTTCGTGCGCATCGATACGCCAGGCGAGAGCGGTCTGACTGAATGGCTGGAGCAACTGGGGTTGCCACGCGTGGATACGGTCGTGAAAATGGTTCGCCATGCCGCGCCGGAAGAGGTCGGCGCCCATCCGCGCTATCTGCAGTTCGGCATCATCAACCAGGCGATCTGCTGATCCATCATGGCCTTCCTCTATAAAGCCGACCCGGCGCGCGGCACGCAATGGGCCAAACTGTTCGCGCAAAAAGCGCCGGACCTGCCCTTTCACATCTGGCCCGATCTCGGCGATCCGGCCGCGATCCGTTACCTCGCCGCCTGGCAACCGCCTGAAGATCCGACGCGCACGTTCCCCAATCTTGAAGTGGTGTTTTCCGTCGGCGCGGGCATCGACCAGTTTGATCTGTCGGGCGTGCCGGCCCATTTGCCGGTGGTGCGGATGATCGAACCGGGCATCATCGAAGGGATGGTCGAATATGTCACGCAAGCCGTGCTGACGATACACCGCGATCTGTTCGACTATGACGTTCAGCAACGGCAACGGGTCTGGCGGGAGTTGCCGCTGAAGGCGGCTAGCGAGCGCCGCATCGGCGTGCTGGGGCTTGGCGTGCTCGGCACGGCCGTACTGGAACGGCTGCGCCTGTTCGGTTTCGCGTGCGCGGGATGGAGCCGTTCGCCGCGCGAGATCGCGGGGGTCGATTGTCATGCGGGCGAAGGCTCGCTCGATGGCTTTCTCGCCCGCACCGATATTCTGATCTGTCTGTTGCCGCTCACGCCGGCCACGCGCGGCCTGCTGAACGCCGGGCTGCTGGCGAAGCTGCCGCGCGGCGCGTCGCTGATTCAAACGGGGCGCGGTCCGCATCTAAACCAGCCGGACCTGCTCGCCGCGCTCGACAGCGGCCACCTGCGAAATGCGATTCTCGACGTCACCGATCCGGAGCCGCTGCCCGCCGGTCATCCGTTATGGACGCATCCGCAGGTGCGCATCACACCACATATCGCCAGCGCGACGCGGCCGGAAACCGCCGTGGAAGTGGTGCTCGAGAATTTGCGTCGCCATCGCGAAGGTCTGCCGATGCTCGGTCAGATCGACCGGACCCAGGGATATTGAGTACGACGCCCGCCCGGCGCGGCTTGTCAGCACCCGCAGCAGAAAATGCCAAGTCCGTGCATCAAAACGCGTCGTGCGCGCTTTTCAGACAATTGTTTAGGTAAGCAGGCCATCGTCGTTGATCAGTAGTATGGAACGGTCAACAGCCCTTTTCCGCGACGAGAAACCACCATGCCGATTCATTCGCTCATTGAAGCCGACCGCAAGCACCTGATTCACCCTGTCATCAACTATCGCGCGCACGAGGCCCGCGGCGTCACCGTGCTCGAATCCGCCAACGGCGCGTTCCTGCGCGACGCGGCCGGCAACGAACTGCTAGACGCCTTCTCGGGCCTGTGGTGCGTGAATGTGGGCTACGGTCAGCAAAGCATTGTCGACGTGGCGACTGAGCAGATGAAAAAGCTGCCCTACGCCACCAGCTATTTCCACTTCGGCTCCGAACCCGCGATCGAACTGGCGGCGAAGCTGGTCGAGCTTGCGCCCGCTTCACTGCAGCACGTCTATTTCACGCTCGGCGGCTCGGATGCGGTCGACTCGGCGATCCGTTTCATCACGTACTACTTCAATGCCACCGGCCGGCCGTCGAAGAAACACATCATCGCGTTGCAGCGCGGCTACCACGGCTCCTCGACCATGGGCGCGGGCCTCACCGCGTTGCCGGCGTTCCATCGCAATTTCGACCTGCCGCTGCCGACCCAGCATCATCTGCCCTCGCCCCATGCATACCGCAATGATTTCGCCGACGATGCCGCGCTGATCGCGGCCTCGGTGGCCGCGCTCGAAGCGAAGGTGGCCGAACTCGGCGCGGATAACGTCGCGGCCTTTTTCTGCGAGCCGATTCAAGGCTCGGGCGGCGTGATCGTACCGCCAGTTGGCTGGCTGAAAGCAATGCGCGAAAGCTGCCGTAAGCTCGGCATCCTGTTCGTTGCCGACGAAGTCATCACCGGCTTCGGCCGCACGGGTCCGCTGTTCGCCTGCCAGGCCGAAGACGTCGAACCCGATCTGATGACCGTGGCGAAAGGCTTGACCGCCGGTTATGCGCCGATGGGCGCGGTGCTGATGTCTGATGAAATCTATCAGGGCATCGCGAATGGCGATGCGCAGGCGGCCGTCGGTCATGGTTACACGTACTCGGCCCATCCGGTGAGCGCGGCGATCGGTCTCGAAGTGCTGCGCCTCTATCATGAAGATGGCCTGCTCGCCAACGGCGTGGCACACGCGCCGCGTTTTGCGCAAGGGCTCGACGCATTGCTCGCGCATCCGCTGGTCGGCGATTCGCGGCATCGCGGCCTGCTCGGCGCGCTCGAACTCGTCGCCGATAAGCACAGCAAGGCGGGCTTCGATCCTGCGCTGAAACTGTCTGAACGGATTGCCGCCGCCGCGTATGAAAACCGCCTGATTTTTCGCGCGTTTGACGCCAATATTCTCGGCTTTGCACCCGCGCTGTCGTACACCGGAGCGGAGTTCGATCTGATGTTCGCGCGGCTCGAAAAAACCCTCGACGACGTTCTCGCGCAAGCCGATGTGCGAGCCGCATTGAAGGTCAAAAGCCATGCCGCTGCGTGCTAGAGTAGAGAACCCTCTGAGATTCCTTTACCCATCGCGGGAGCGACAACGTTACGATGAGCAGCGACTGCAAGCTGGACCGGATTGACCTGCGCATACTTTCCCAGTTGCAGAAGAAAGGCCGCATAACCAACGTCGAGCTTGCCGATGCGGTCGGCCTTTCGCCCAGTCCTTGCCTGATCCGGGTCAAGCGCCTGGAGAAAGCCGGCTACATCATTGGCTATGGTGCGCAGATCCAGCTAGAGAAGCTCGGCGACGTGCAGATCGTGTTTACCGAGGTCACGCTCGCCGACCATCGGCGGGAAGACTTCATCAAGTTCGTCAATGCGATCCGCGACATCGACGAGATTGTCGAGTGCCACCTGGCAAGCGGCGGTTATGACTATCTGCTGAAGTTCGTCACACGCAGTGTGAGCCACTATCAAAGCATCGTGGAAGGTTTGCTGGAGCGCGATATCGGCATCGAAAAGTACTTCAGCTACGTGATCATCAAATCGCCGTTCGTGAAGAGCCACTACCCGCTCGAAACGCTGTTCTCGCAGAACCATCACTAGGCTGTGTGATCCGCCGGTCCTTCAGTGGGGTTTCCGGTTGAGTCTTCAACAGACTCCTCAAGCGGCGGACTCCATTGCGCGAATTCCTCGCTCAGAAAGTCGACGCACACCCGCACCTTGGCGGATTGCGCGAGCCGCGCCGGATACACCGCCCACAGGTTCGCCGGTTGGGTGACTTCAGGCAGTATCTGCTGCAACTGGCCGCTCTCGAGCAGCGGCCGCACGTCCCACATCGAACGCAGCACAATGCCGCGCCCGGCCAATGCCCACTGCACGGCCACTTCGCCGTGATTGGTGGACAACGGCCCGGTGACCTTGATCGACACCGTTTCGCCGCGCACATTCAAACGCCACAAACCAAATGGATGGTCGCGTTCCTTGATCGCAAGACACGCATGCGCGGACAGATCGGCGAGTTGCCGCGGCGCGCCGTGCCGCGCGAGATAGGCCGGCGACGCGCACAGCACGCGATGGTTCGGCGCCAGACGCCTGGCAATCAGATGCGGCGCGATTTCGTCGCCGATGCGGATATCGAGGTCGAAGCCTTCGCCGCCGACGTCGACCAGACGATCGAACAGATCGAGCCGCACGCCCAGTTGCGGAAACCGGTCCGAGAAACGCGCCAGCGCGGGTGCCACGAAACGGCGGCCAAAGCCGAAACTACTGGAGATGCGCAGCTTGCCGCCGGGAATGCGGCGCGTGGTGGAGACGTCTTCCACCAGCTGGTCGACGTCGTCGAGAATCTTTTCCGCCCACGTGTAGACACGCTCACCGGCCTCCGTAATCGCGACGCGGCGCGTTGATCGATGCAACAGGCGGGTACCAAGCGTACGCTCGAGCACATTGATCCGTTTGCTGACGTAAGCCGCCGACACCGACAAGGCCTCCGCTGCGGCACTAAAACTCGATTTGCGCGCCACTTCGCAAAACACGCGCAAATCGCCGAGATCGGGTGAGGGGATGGTGTTCATAGGTCGCTTATTGGCACTTTAATGTACATATGTGTTTGTACACGAATCATGCACAGTGGCTTAACTAAAGCGACCATTTTAGGCTTGAACAGCAGGAATAAAATAACCACTATTCAATCGCCGAACGCCCCAATGGAGGAGCAGGAACATGTCGAAAAAATATCGGATCGCGGTCATACCCGGCGACGGCATCGGTGTCGAAGTGATGCCCGAAGCGATTCGCGTGCTGGACTCGGTGAAGCAGCGCTTTGGCATCGAACTGGAATACCAGCACATTGAATGGGCGAGCTGCGAGTACTACGCGAAACACGGCAAGATGATGCCGGACGACTGGAAAGCGCAACTGCAATCCGTCGATGCGATTCTGTTCGGCGCGGTCGGCTGGCCCGACACCGTACCCGATCATATTTCGTTGTGGGGGTCGCTGCTGAAATTCCGCCGCGAATTCGATCAGTACATCAACCTGCGTCCCGCGCGTCTTTTTGCCGGCGTACCTTCGCCGCTTGCCGGCCGCAAGGCGGGCGACATCGATTTCTGGATCGTGCGGGAGAACACCGAGGGCGAATATTCGTCGGTGGGCGGCGTGATGTTCGAAGGCACGGAGCGTGAATTCGTGCTGCAGGAATCCGTTTTCACACGGCATGGCAGCGAGCGCGTGCTGAAGTTCGCGTTCGACCTCGCGCAACGGCGCGAACGCAAGAAGATCACCGTCGCCACCAAGAGCAACGGCATCGCCATCAGCATGCCCTGGTGGGACAAATGCGCGGCCGGCATCGCGGCGCACTATCCGGATGTGGCGTGGGACAAGCAGCATATCGACATTCTCTGCGCCCGTTTCGTGCTGAATCCGGATCGCTTCGACGTGGTGGTGGCGACCAATCTGTTCGGCGACATCCTGTCCGATCTGGGCCCCGCCTGCACCGGCACGATCGGCCTCGCGCCATCGGCCAACCTGAATCCGGATCGCAGGTTTCCTTCGCTGTTCGAGCCGGTGCACGGCTCGGCGCCCGACATCGCCGGCAAGAACATCGCCAATCCGGTCGCGATGATCTGGTCGGCCGCGATGATGCTCGACTTCCTCGGCAATCACGAGGGCAAGGAACGCGAGGCGCACGACGCGATTCTCGCGGCGATCGAAGCGACGCTGATCGAAGGTCCGCATACGGGCGACCTCGGTGGCAAGGCAAACACGACCGAGGTGGGCCAGGCCATCGCGGCGAAACTGTCTTAAGCAATGGGAGGCACTATGGCAGGCACTGTCGTGGCACGCACATTCGAACTGGGCGAATTGATTCGCCCAGACAATTTCATCGATGGCAAGTGGACCGCGGCGCAAGACAATGTCCGCTTTGCCGTGACGAACCCCGCCACCGGCGAGACGATCACGCAGGTGGCCGACAGCAGTCCCGCCGACGCACGCGCGGCCACCGATGCGGCCGCCCGCGCGCTGCCGGCATGGCGCGCTCTGCTGCCGAAGGAGCGCGCGGCGGTGTTGCATCGCTGGCACGCGCTGATCCTGGCGAATCAGGACGCGCTCGGCGCGCTGATCTCGCTCGAACAGGGCAAACCGCTCGCAGAGGGCAAAGGCGAAGTCGCGTACGGCGCCTCGTATGTCGCCTGGTTCGCGGACGAAGCCACCCGCATTTACGGCGATGTGATTCCGCAACAGCAGCGCGGCAAGCGCATGACGGCGGTGAAAGAACCGATCGGCATCGTCGCGGCGATCACGCCGTGGAATTTCCCGCTCGCGATGATCGCGCGCAAGATTGCCCCGGCGCTCGCGGCCGGTTGCACGGTGGTCGCCAAGCCCGCCGAAGATACGCCGCTCACCGCCTCTGCGCTGGTCTTGCTCGCGCATGAAGCCGGCGTGCCGGCGGGCGTGCTGAACCTGATCACGGCGTCGCGCGATCACGCGTTCGCGACCGTCGCGGACTGGCTTCACGACGGGCGTGTGCGCAAGATCACCTTCACCGGATCGACGCCGGTCGGCAAGTATCTGGCGCGTGAATCGGCGGACACGCTCAAGAAGCTCTCGCTGGAACTGGGCGGCAATGCGCCCTTCATCGTGTTCGACGACGCCGACCTCGACGCCGCTGTCACCGGCCTGCTAGCCTCGAAATTTCGCAACGGTGGACAGACCTGTGTCTGTCCGAATCGCGTGTATGTGCAAGCGGGTGTGTACGAGCGTTTTGCCGGCATGCTGGCCGGGCGCGTCGGCGCATTGAGGGTGGCGCCCGCCACCGATCCGGCCGCGCAGATCGGCCCGATGATCAACAGCCGCGCGCTGGACAAGATCGCCCGCCACGTCGAGGATGCCGTGTCGCACGGCGCACGCGTGCTGACCGGCGGCAAGCGCCTGACCGGGCTGGGCCCGCACTACTACGCGCCCACCGTGCTCGCCGACGCCAGCGCCAGCATGCTGTTGAATGGCGAGGAAACCTTCGGCCCGGTTGTGCCGCTGTTCCGTTTCGACGATGAAGCCGAAGCCATTCAGGCTGCGAACGACACACCGTTCGGCCTCGCTGCCTATTTCTATAGCGAAAGCGTGAAGCGGATCGACCGGGTCTCGCGCGCACTCGAAGCAGGCATTGTCGGCATCAATGAAGGCAGCGTGTCGAGCGAGGCAGCGCCATTCGGCGGCGTGAAGGAATCGGGTTATGGACGCGAAGGCTCGAAGTACGGCCTGGACGACTATCTGTCAATCAAATACCTCTGCCAGGGCAATCTCGAATGAACACGAAAGCCTATCCCATTGAAGTCGACTTTCCCGATATCCTGGCTCACGAGCAATCGTCGTCCGGTATTGCTTATGTGCATACGTTTGACTCGGGCGTGCCGGGACCGCATGTGATGATCAACGCGCTCACGCACGGCAATGAGGTGTGCGGCGCGATCGTCGTGGACGAACTACTGCGCCGCGAGTTGCGCCCACGCCGCGGACGCCTGACGCTGGCCTTTGCGAACGTCGCGGCCTGGCAGCGCTTCGATCGTGCGAAGCCGGATTCGGCGCGCTTCGTCGACCAGGACTTCAATCGCGTATGGACCGCCGCCGTGCTCGACGATACGTCGCGCACGTCCAGCGAACTGGCGCGCGCAAGAGAAATGCGGCCGGTGATCGACACCGTCGACTGCCTGCTCGATCTTCATTCGATGCATGAAAAAAGCGCGCCGCTGATCGTGGCGGGACCGCTGCGGAAAGGTATCGACCTGGCAACGCGGCTCGGCACGCCCGCCACGGTGATCTGCGACGAAGGCCACCCGGAAGGGCGGCGCATGCGCGACTACGAAGGCTTCGGCACGGCGGAGAGCGCGAAAAACGCGTTGCTGATCGAGTGCGGGCAGCATTGGGAAGCGAGCGCGGTGGCCGTGGCGCGCGATACGACCGCGCGCTTTCTGCTGCTGGCCGGCGTGGTGGACGAAGCGGATCTACCAGACGGCTGGATTGCGCCGCTGCCGCCTGCCCAGCACATCGTCCGCGTGACGCAGCCGGTGGTGGCGACCAGCATGGACTTCCGCTTCGCGGCGCCGTATACAGGGCTGGAAATTTTTCCGCATGCCGGCACGGTCATCGGCTGGTCAAACGGCGAGGCGGTACGCACGCCGTACGACAACTGCATGCTCGTCATGCCCTCGCTGCGGCAACTCCGGCCCGGCGTCACCGTCGTGCGGCTGGGCAAGATCGAGCAGACCGTCGATCAAACCAGCACTCAAACGAGCGGCCGATGAATCGGCTCAGGCACATTCAAAAGGTAACGTACGAATGAAGGTTCAACACATCAAGCAAAGCGTGAGCCTGCAGAACCTGGAGAACTGGGGTACGGCGGGTCTGCCCGGCACGACGCCGATTCAGGTATCGGGCGTGCAGCGCGTGATCAAGGGCAGCGAAGCCATCGACACCGGCATTTTCGAATGTACCGCGGGCACGTACCGTCGCTCGGTGAAGCAAGCCGAGGTGATGCACTTCCTCGCCGGGCGCGGACGCTTCACGCCCGATAGCGAAGAGACCGTCCATTTCGCCAGCGGCGACACACTCTTCTTTGAGGCCAATACGGAAGGGCTGTGGGAGGTCGAGGAAACCATGCGCAAGGTGTATGTGATCTTCTAACGGGCCCCGGCGCTCGTCCTCCCTTCCGCCCTGTCCGGCGTCCTCCCGGCGCATGACATGCGCCGCGGCATCCACAGCAGTGTTGGGTTATTCGTAGGCGTTGCATGACGGCCGTTTTTGACTCTGTCTTTAACGGTTTGAATCTTACCTGGCGTTGAAGGCAGTGTTGTTTGGCTAACCACGTGCTCAACGGATTAGCGAAGTCGATCCACAAAGGGAATATCAAGATCGATCGACTCAGGGGAAAAAATCCATTTCAGAGGGGAAGTGGGCGATCTGCTGAAAGTTGGAAAAACTGCTGGGGTAAGTGGTTGTTGCAGACAAAACCCATGGAGGCGATGTGGCGACGGCTGAACCCCTGCCATCGAGGAATCAGCACACCATGTCGGATATCAGGATCCCCTGTGCGCCCGTGAATCGTACGCGAAGTCCTGATTGAATGTGCAGCACCATGCCTCCGAAACGTACGGGCGAAAAGAGTCCTCCTCGGTGAATTGAGGAATACTCTTTGAATCGCGGAAATTTCTGGTGCTTCCGAAAAGGCTGGAAACCTCTGGTGGGCCGGGTCGGAGTCGAACCGACGATGTCCTTTCGGGGGCGGATTGCGAGTCCTTCCTGACGCATCACTATAGTCGATCAATGCCTTATAAAACAATAGCTTGGCTTTCAATACATTACTTCAAGGCGACTTAGCGTCACATTGCGGTTGAACCTTCGTTGAACCTTTCCTGCGACGGTTCCTTTCGCGTGCGTGAGCTCCCCGAACTAGGTGCCTCCAAGCGGCCCACTTACACACAATCATGTGAATCACACAAATATGTGTTAAACTTTATCCATATTCGAAGGAGAACGCCAACATGGCCGAAACCGTCAACTTCACAGGCGCCGTCGATCGCGATCTGCTCAGGCGCGCCAAGATTCTTGCGGCGAAATCGGACACGTCGGTCAACGCGCTGTTTAACGCCGAGCTCCGTTATCTCGTCGAGACGTTCGAAGCTGCCGAAGCAGGCGGCAATCAGAATTTCCGCACCCTGCTCGATTTTTCGCTTGGTCGGATCGACGACCGCCAGGCGATGCAGGCGCTCGGCATCGACAGCGACGAAGACCTGTTCCTGCTGATGGCTCAGGCCCATCTGCCAATGCCTCGCCTGCCGGAAGCCAGTACGCGCAGCATGCTTGACGACCTCAATGCGTTGCGCAGTTAGCCCATGGCGAGTACCTCCGTCACCTTGCTTCCTGATGCAGGCCCCCTGATTACGCTCGCCTATGCTGATGCACTTGATCTACTGCTGAAATCGGGCTGGTCAGTCGCGCTGGTCGACATGGTGCTGCACGAGGTCACGCGCAACGAGACACCGACAAGCGAGCGGATCGCCGCATGGGCACGCGACAGCAGCATCCCTGTTCTGGAAACGTCCATCTATCACCGATACATGCAGCCGGGAACTGTCTCGCCCGTCCGGAAGGCCAATCTTGGCGAACTCGCCATACAGGAAGCGATGAGTGGCTTCGGCCTTGCTGCAGATCAGACTGGCGTCTTTCTGTTTGAGGACTACAAGATCGCGCGCGCCAGTTTCCTGTTACCGGAGAACTGTCGCAAAGTCTCCACCCGCGCATTCCTGGCGTTTATGGAGGGGCAGGGTTTGATTGACTCGGCAGCCGAGATCGAACGGCGCGCGATCCTAGCGGGACGGCAATTCTCGCAGATCCGTTTTCCGCCGGAATAAGACGAAGCCCGCCACATGGGTAGCCAGTTCAAGTGCGCATTGCAATCGCACTGACTTTCCCCGCGAGGCAATTGCACGACGGTCGCGCCCACAGCGGACCCAAAATCAGGCATCGACAATCCCGCCGAAAGCTATGTCAACGTATCCGTCGTCTGACCGACAACGGATATCGAACGTCCCTGGCTGAATGAGCGTTCACCGCAACGACCGTTCGCCCGGACCTGGAAGTGACCCCTCCATCCCTACTGACGAACCTGGAACACGCCAAGACCACTATCCCGGTCGGCAACAGTCTCCTTGCGCCTGTCATGTGACGGCACCCGCGATCCCGCTAGAGTTGAGGTGCGCGCCGCACTCTTTCGGCTCCTTGTCGGACGCACGTCGTGACGCCCCCTCATCTTCCGAGTAGCCACCCCGTTCAGTCGCGCCAACGGATTCAGGTGACGCGTCTCTGCAAGGTGCTCGGGCGAAAGGTACGCGTAGCGCATCGTCATGGCCAGGCTATGGTGCCCCAGCGCGCGCTGCAAGGAGAGGATGCTCCCGCCATTCATCATGAAGTGGCTTGCAAAGGTGTGACGCAGCACATGGGTGAGCTGCCCCTTCGGCAACGTCAGTCCCGCTCGCCGCACGCCGTCACGAAAAGCCAACATTGCAGGCCCGAAGACCCGTTCGTTTTCCCCGTGCCTGCGGTGATGGTCACGCCACTCCCTCTCAAGCTGTCGGTCGATCGGAACTCCACGCGCCTTGCTCGATTTTGTTCTGACAAACTGGATCAGGCCACCATTGATCTGCGAATGCCGCAATCCCTCCGCTTCGCCCCAGCGCGCGCCGGTCGCAAGGCATACCTTTGCCACCAACGTGACGTGTTTGTTACGGCAGGTCACCAGCGCAGAAAGGAGAAGGTTGATCTGTTTAAGTGTCAGGTACGCCAGTTCGTTATCCTGAATCTTGAAGGCACGAATCCAATTGGAAAATTACTTGGCATCGGTATTGTACTTGAGAGAGCGTGGGTGCCGTAGGCAGTGTCGGCGACACCGATTGATCTTATCTCCCGATGGACGATCCGTGCGTACTGACGGTCGAAAGATGGGGCGACGCGTGAATCCGCCCCGGGAAGGGAACAGGAAGTCTGACGGAGTCAGCGCTGCTGCCGTGATCCAGGCTTCCGCTCTATCTCGGGTTAGGTCGGTGTTTTCGAACTGAACCGGCCCGTTGCGTCTTCTGCTGCATGACCGTTGCGCGCGAAGCAAGCTTCGGGCGACGATCCCTTCATGGCCACCTGTTGTCCTGCGAAGGGACTCCCCAGTCCGACGCGATCCCGCAGCCCTGCCGCCAGGTGGACAGCACGCATGCGGACCGGAACGCTACTCGGCGTCAATTGCGCGTTTCATGCGCACCCGCTAGCGGGGCATCAGCGCACAGCGAGAAGGTTTCCCGCCCTTTCAGGGCACGACCTCGCACACGCCCCAGCGCGTATCCAGAATCGCGCCCGCCGGCGCAGCAGGCTCGCCCACTGATCGTGCGCGAAAGGTCACCGTATCACCTTTGCTGTGCGTAAAAGGTCCAATCTCGACCACGACCAGCTCATATTCCCGAAGCCGGATGCGCGATCCGGTAAACGCGCTGGTACGCGAACGTGCGGATACCGGAGCACGCTTCTGCGGCGCGACATCCCGGACATGCATGCTCAAACCCGCGAGCAGTTCAACATCAGCTGGCAAAGGCATGGGTCATCACCGTTTATTTTCCAGTCCGACATACTAATGTCCCGAGTTAGAAATTCGTAGACAAAATCGCTTGACACTGGCGAGGATGTCGTCGGCCGATTTGGTCCAGTTGAAAGGTCTCGGATCAGTGTTGTTGATCTGGATGTATTGGCGAATAGCCTGTTCGAGTTCCCGGGTGGAGCGATGAGTGCCACGGCGGATGTATGTCTCGCTGAGCGTGGCAAACCATCGTTCGACCTGGTTAATCCACGAAGCAGAGGTCGGGGTGAAATGCGCATGGAAACGCGGATGGCGAGCCAGCCAGGTATTGATCGAGGAGGTCTTGTGCGTACCGTAGTTGTCCATCACCAGATGCACGTCCAGTTGGGGTGGCACGTTGGCCTCGATGGTGCGCAGGAACTGCAGGAATTCACTGCTGCGATGACGTCGATGCAGTTCGCCAATGACTTCCCCCGTGGAGATGTCCAGCGCCGCGAACAGTGTGGTTGTGCCGTGGCGCATATAGTCGTGGGTGCGCCGCTCAGGGATGCCCGGGGCCAGCGGCAGCATAGGCTGGGTGCGGTCCAGCGCCTGGATCTGGCTCTTCTCGTCCACGCACAACACCATGGCCTTGAGCGGCGGGTCCAGATACAGCCCAACGATATCGCGCACCTTGTCCACAAACAATGGATCGCTGGAGAGCTTGAAGGTTCCCTGCCGGTGTGGCTGAAGCCCGAAGGCACGCCATATCCGCGTCACGGCCGTCTGCGACAGCCCCATCTCGCGGGCCATTGTGCGCGTGCTCCAGTGGGTCGCTCCCGTGGGCACGGACTCAAGCGTGCGTGCAATGAGCGCGTCTACCTGGGAGTCCTCGATCGTCCTCGGTGCTCCCGGGCGCGGTGCATCGAGCAACCCGTCCACGCGGTGATTGATGAATCGCGAACGCCACTTCGAAACCGTATGCGAGGTAACACGCTGTCTTGTCGCGACCGTCCTGTTGTCGATGCCCTCGGCGCAGGCCAGCACAATGCGTGCGCGCAACGCCAGCGCCTGCGCGGTCTTGCGCCGCATTGTCAGCGCCGTGAGCTGTTCGCGTTCCGCTTCACTCAAGACCAGTGGCGCCTTCGGTCTTCCTCTCATCATCGCCTCGCTTATTTGCGAACCCTGCAACCCAGGTTAGTACACAACGCAAATAAGGCAATGTATTTTTAACTCGGGACACTAGGACATGACGGACTCAATCGCCGCGAACGCGTCGCCGTTGCTCTCTTTGGCCGCCAGCAACGCATGGCCGATTTTCCAGTATTGTCGCACCTTGTCGTTGATTAATTTTCCGGACTGCTGGAACTGGTTTTGATGTTTCTTCTTCGCAAAATTGAAGAGCTTGCCGATAATGCGGCCGTGCAAATCGACGATTTCGTCGATCACCGTCGCCATTCGATCTGCCATCTACCTGCAAAGTGACGAGGTCAAGCGGGCACGTCAGATGACTCAGGCCTTCGCCGCGCGATAGCCTCGGAGCGTCCGTCAGACGGAAGCTCCGACGACCTGGCGCGCTTTGTTTTCCGAATTCTGAAGCGCCCCCCAGAAGCGGGGCTGGACCGCGAGTTGCTGCGCCGGCGCAGGTGGGGGCGTTGAGGTGTGTGAACTGGTTTGCGCAGATGTTTCTTTGCGGTTGACGGCCGTGGTGCATTGCAGCGAAGCGTTCCAGTGAGCGCCGGCCTTTGATCTGATCCGTGGATCCTGCTGGTGGCGTCGGCGCTCATGCGACAGATCGTCTATGGATGCGAAGCCCATCTGGACGTCATCACCCGTCACGTAGCCCATACTGCAAATTGTTCATCGTAGGGCGCCGAGTGTCTGGTGGGAAGACATTCCAGTTGCCGTTATCGTGACGAAAAAAGAAGATTACGTGCGCCGCCTGCGATCGTGAGAGTTCGACATGCACGTAGCGCCTCGATCGTGCATGACCATGTCGGACGACCAAAATGGGATACGCTGCCGTACGTCCCACCCATTTGTCGATGGCCGCACGCAACGACATTCTGACGTCGGTCATCGACACCTCCTGCGTCGATTAATGATTCGCGCTATGTACATGTCTTCCTTCACGCCCCGCTGCAAAACAGGAGCGCAGCGCCGATGATCCCCGCCAGGAAGACCCAAAAAAGAGTGCTCCCAACCCTGGCTGGACCGAAGAGCTTGCTACAAAGGAGTCCGGCACTTCCAACGCCACCGAGAAAGACCAGAAAGTCGCCGCATGCAGGAGCTGCCAAGCCAGCAGGAGTGGGCGCGCATTGCCCAAACACGCATGCCTTCAACATCAGACCGCCAAGACAGACACACACGAGGGCCGCAAGTGGCCACCGCTCCATTTCGGTATCTTTCATCGCTGCTTCCACAGATGATGCGAATTGCAGGCCTGCGCCACGCAGTGATTCCGACGCTACGCAACACATCGCCGGGACGTAGCATCCGTCCACCCACTGTTCCTCCGCTGCTGCCGCATGGTTGATAAACCTCTGGCAACGCATATGGGGTGACGCCGCATTTTAAATGCGCGGCGCTTTCTGGATGATTGAAGCCGATTATAGAAACCGGACACCTTCTGCAAGCTTTCTGTGCCGCCGCCAAATCATGGGTGTTAACCCGCTACCCTGCTGCATCCGCAACGACGGGTGCTGGCTGTTACGTCGACGGGTTAGTAACGCAACAGGGAAGCGCACGCCTCTGGAGCGCAGATCTCACGCATCAAGCGATGCATCGGTGAAAAAGTGTCGACACAAAAACTCGGGTCTCAGGAGCGTGAAGGCGTCGTCATCGCCAACACGGTAAACATGCGGAATTCATTTGTCAGACCCGTTTCCGTTAAAAATGCATAGTTATGTCCGCAGCGGCGGCAGTTCCCACCCTTCCGAACAGAGCCGGACGACTCAACGTCAGTCGACCCCCGTGCGACGGCTCATTGAGGTTGCCTGACTGGGGAGCACGGAGCACGTCCGCTTCACGCCAGGAGACGGTAAGTCGCCGAGTCGCTGTTTGCCATCGGTTTCGATCCGCGCTTTGAGCCTCTGACCTACCCGGAACGTGACAACGCGCCGCGCTGCAATGAGCGTTGTTTAGCCAGTTTTCGGACGGCGACGGGGACGCTGTCGTTTGTTGCGTCCTTGAAAGTCATCGAAGCAGGAAGGGACGTTTTTGAATAGCAACGCGTCTGGCCCTCATGGAAATCCCGTATGAAAAACCCATCCCCGTGTAAGTCGGCAGAAGGATTCGTTCCCCTAGAATTGCCTCCATCGATGCAGACGGGCGGCATTCCGCCGCGCCGGACAATAATGGAGACTATCGATGACCCCTAGCTTTCGCACGTTGCGCCAGATCGCCATTGCTTCCAGCCTGCTGTTCGGCCTTGCGTCGCAGCACGCGACCGCCGCCGACAGCGGGAAGATCACGATCATGGTCGGCGGCATCACGAAGCTGATCTACCTGCCCGCGCGCCTGACCGAACAGCTAGGCTATTTCAAGGACGAAGGACTTGACGTCGAACTGCTGTCGCAGCCGGCCGGCGTTGATGCGGAAAACGAACTGCTCGCGGGCGCGGTCCAGGCTGTCGTCGGCTTCTATGACCATACGATCGATCTGCAAACCAAAGGCAAGGACGTCAAGGCGATTGTCGTGTTCGGACAGGTGCCGGGTGAAGTGGAAATGGTTTCGACCAAGGCCGCCGACACAGTCAAATCGATGGCCGACGTGAAGGGCAAGACGCTTGGCGTCACCGGTCTCGGATCATCAACCAGTTTTCTCACGCAATACCTCGCCGGCCAGCACGGCATCCAGTCGACGGAATACACAATGCTGCCGGTCGGCGCTGACGCCAGCTTCATCGCGGCGATCAAGCAGAGCCGTATCGACGCGGGCATGACGACGGAGCCCACCGTGTCCGCATTGCTGAAGTCCGGTGACGCCAAGGTGCTGGTCGACATGCGCTCGGTCGAAGGCACGAAGGCGGCGTTGGGCGGCACCTACCCGGCGTCGAGCCTCTATGTGCAGGCGGCATGGGCCGATTCGCACAAGGCTGAAGCAGCGAAGCTCGCGCACGCGTTCGTTCGCACGATGCAGTTCATCCACACGCATAGCGCGGAAGAAATCGCCGCAAAGATGCCGGACGACTATCAGAAGGACAAGCCGCTTTACGTGAGTGCGCTGAAGGCTTCGCTGCCGATGTTCACGACGGATGGCAAGATGCCGGCCGATGGACCGACGACTGTGCTCAAGGTGTTGTCGGCCTTCAATCCGTCGGTCAAGGGCAAGCATATTGAGCTGGCGAAAACCTACACCAACGAGTTCGTTGGCGCGAAATAAGTCAGCGCCTGCCGGTTGCGTCTACGTGCCTGACGTAACCGGTTTCGTTACGCTTCCGGTGCCGCGTTCGCGGTACCGGCCACTTCCACGGATGTACAGATGAACCAAGTTGTTTCCCAGGACGCCCCGGTGATCGAGTTCCGCTCGGTCTCATGCCGTTTCATTTCTCCGGACGGCAAGGCGACGATTGCGTTGCGCGACTTCAGCATGGCGGTCGCGAAGGGCGAGTTCGTCGCCATCGTCGGACCGACCGGTTGCGGCAAGTCGACCACGCTCAGCATGATTACCGGGCTCCTGAAGCCGACGACCGGTGAAGTGCGCGTGATGGGCGCGCCGGTAGACGGCATCGATCCACGCATCGGCTTCGTGTTCCAGGCCGATGCGGTCTTCCCGTGGCGATCCGTGCTCGATAACGTCGCGGCGGGGCCGCTGTATCGTGGCCGCTCGAAATCAGCCGCGCACGACGAGGCCAATGAATGGCTGCGTCGCGTCGGGCTCGAAAAGTTCGGTAAGCACTATCCACATCAGTTGTCGGGCGGGATGCGCAAGCGCGTCGCGCTCGCACAGACCTTCATCAACAAACCGGAAATTCTGCTGATGGACGAGCCGTTCTCGGCGCTCGACATGCAGACCCGCACGTTGATGCAGGACGAACTGCTGCAGCTGTGGTCGGCGAATTCGGGGTCGGTAGTGTTCGTCACGCACGATCTGGAAGAAGCGATCGCGCTGGCTGATCGTGTGTTCGTGTTGAGCGCGCGACCCGCGACGTTGAAGAAGGTCTATGAGATCGATCTGCCGCGCCCGCGGATCACGTCGGAAGTTCGCTACGAGCCGCGCTTCATCGAAATTTCGCGCGATATCTGGCATGACCTGCGCGAAGAAGTGCAGATCGCCTGACGTGGATCGCCTGATAAACCTGACTTCGGAACAACATTCATGGCAACTTCTGAATACGCATTGCAGGCGGGCTTCGATAGCGCGTCGCTGGCAACAGTTGAAAAAATCGCACAATGCAGGCTGCGCCAGCGGCATGCTCTGATCATCGCGCTGAGGGTACTGGTGCTGGTCGTCGTGCTGGGTGGATGGGAAATGGGCGGACGGTATAAATGGATCGATCCGTTCTTTTTCTCGATGCCCTCGGCGATCTTTGCGCAGATCGTGGACTGGTTCGTGAACGGCACCTCGCAGGGCCCGCTGCTGCAGCAGGTCTGGGTCACGCTCGAAGAAACCGGTATCGGCTTTCTCATCGGTGCGGTCGGTGGCATTGTCTGTGGCGTCGTGCTGGGTCGCAACAAGCTGCTCTCCGACGTGTTCAGCATTTACATCCAGATCGCCAACTCGATTCCGCGCGTGGTGCTGGGGTCGGTGTTCGTGATCGCGCTTGGTTTGGGCATGGCCTCGAAAGTCGCGCTGGCCGTCGTGATGGTGTTCTTCGTCGTGTTCGGCAATGCATTCCAGGGCGTGCGTGAAGCCGACCGCTACATGATTGCGAATGCGCAGATCCTCGGTGCCTCGAAACGTCAGTTGACCACGTCAGTGGTGATTCCATCAGCGCTGTCATGGATTCTGGCGAGCCTGCACGTGAGCTTCGGTTTCGCGCTGGTCGGTGCGGTAGTTGGCGAGTTCCTCGGTTCGAAGCAGGGTATCGGCCTGCTGATCTCGACGGCGCAAGGCGCATTCAATGCGAGTGGCGTGTTCGCTGCCATGATCGTGCTCGCGGTGGTCGCGCTCACGGCCGACTATCTGCTTACCGCACTGGAGAAGCGTCTGCTGAAGTGGCGGCCTGCGGCATTCTGATCGTCACGATGCAGGGATGATTGTCGCTGGATTCAGGGAGCAGAACGGCACGACGCCGCAGACCGCCGGTCTGGTGAAGCACATCGCCTTGTTGTTGGCGTGAACTTCGGATGACGATACCGACGCAGACGAGGACCTGCTGTCCCTGACGAGTTCGCTGCCGTGCCGAAAACATGCGGGTCGCCTTCGGGTGGCCAGGTCATGAGGTGCGTTGTGAACAGCGGTCCGGGTATTCCAGCAGAGGCGCGCGAAGGTTCGATCGCACTCCTCGCGGCGCGACAGATGTCCGGCACACCGGACCCGGGTCAACAAATGTCCACGGGTTTGCCCGCTCTCATTCGGGCACGGTGGGCCAGTACAGAAAGTTGAACATATTGGTCCCCGCCACGATCGGCGTGCGCGCGTCGCGCGATTGAGGAAAAGCGATGAAGCTGCTGCTCGTGGAAGACAATGCGGAACTCGCGCAATGGATTGTCAATCTGCTGCGCGCTGAAAACTTCGTGGTCGATTGCGTGGGCGACGGAGAAAGCGCGGATAGAGTGCTGCGGACTCAATGCTACGACGCGGTCCTGCTTGACATCCAGCTGCCACGGATGGACGGCAAGGAGGTACTGGCACGATTGCGCCGCCGCGGCGACCAGGTGCCGGTGTTGATGCTGACGGCCAACGGCTCGACAGACGACAAGGTCGACTGTTTTAGCGCGGGCGCCGACGACTATGTCGTCAAGCCATTCGATGCACGCGAACTGGTGGCGCGGATCAAGGCGCTGATCCGCAGGCAGGCAGACGCCATGTCGGACTGTCTTGTTTGTGGCGATCTGCAGTACATACCCGACACACGTGATTTCTGTCATCACAACCAGCCGCTGGCACTTCGACCTCGTGAGCACACCATCCTCGAAGCCCTGATGCTGAGACAGGGGAAAACAGTCTCGAAGACAGCCCTGATGGAAAGCGCGTTCAGTGTCGACGACGAGCTGAGCGCGGATGCGATCGACATCTATATTCACCGTTTGCGAAGGCGCCTGGCCTCGTCCAGTGCACAGATCATCACATTGCGTGGACTTGGCTACATTTTGCGCAGCAGGGATGCGGCGTAGCGGGTGCCAAATCAGCACTGTATATCAGTAAATGCACTTAGTTGTACGAATGATACGGGAAAGCTGCATGAAGGATTGAGGTCACTAGGATGGCGCTCATTGGCTAAACGAGACCGTCATCCGGATGTCCGGACCGCAGTTGCAGCCGGCAATCAGAAAAAAAATTTCAACGTAGTAATCAGAGGAGATGACCTTGAAGCAAAAGTATCTAACCCTGGCCGCCGTGGCAGGCGCCATGGCGTCGAGCGGCGCGCACGCCCAGTCGAGCGTGCAACTCTATGGCCTCATCGATTTGAGTGCCCTCGCCTACACGACGAATGCCAACGCAGCCGGCAAGCACGTGATCGGCATGGGCCACGACGGCGAGCCGTGGTTCAGCGGCAGCCGCTGGGGTGTGCATGGCGCCGAGGACATCGGTGGCGGCAACAAGATCATTTTCAAGTTGGAGAGCGAATTCGTCGCCGCTAACGGCCAGATGGAAGATCCGGGTCAGCTCTTCGACCGTGATTCCTGGGTCGGCATCCAGAACCCCACGATCGGCGAGGTGACGGCCGGTTTCCAGGACACCGTTGCGAAGGACTTCTCGGGACTTTACGCCGACCCGTACACCAGCGCGGTGTTCTCGCCGAAAGAAGGCGCCTACACCAACTCCAACAACTTCAAGCAAATGGTTTTCTACGCGGCTGGCCCGACTGGCACGCGTTCGGAGAACGGCATCCAGTGGCGCAAGCTCTTTAGCAACGGCATCTATGCGGCCGCCGGCTACCAGTTCAGTAACTCGACGCAGTTCGCCAACGGCTCGGGCTATCAGGCCGTACTCGGCTGGAATGTTGGGCCGGCCTCCATCGGCGGCTTCTACGGCCATACGAACAACGGCGGCTTCACCGATCAGACGTACTCGGTGGGGGGTGACTATCGTTTCGGCATCGGCCGTGTCAACGCCGGCTACTTCCATTACACGGGCAAGCAGGGCGCGTTGCCGGATCGGGAGGACAATGCGTGGACGGTGTCGTTCAAGCTCGCACCAAAGGGGCCGTTCGACTATGAACTCGGCTATCAGCAGATGCATGTGAAGAACGCCGCCTACAACAGCGACGGCTACATTCCGAACGCCAACTCCGGCGCGTTCGACACGACGGCCACGGCGGTTCACAACGGCTACAAGGAAACGGTGTACGCGTCGGCTTTCTACCACCTCTCGAAGCGCACAGAGGTGTATCTGGCTGCCGACTACATGAAATTGCATGGCGGCTATACGGTCTCGACAACGTTTGGTCACAACAACCAGCTCGAAGTGGCCACGGGTGTCCGTACACGTTTCTGATCCAGGCATCAGCTGCTCGCAGTAGATCTTTTTGATCGATTTCCTCCAATTTGCGGCGGCGGATTTATCCGTCTGCCGCATTTTTTTCTGCTCAGCGGGTCGAGGAAGACAGCCATGTTCAGAAATACCACTATCCGGTTTGCGCTGACCGTCACCATCGCCGGTTATACAGCAGCGCTGCTGCTCGTGATCGTAACGTCGATCGCGGGACTCAAAGCGGCCAACACGGCGCTCGACAGGATGTACCGCGAGGAAACGGCGTCGCTGCGACATCTGACCGCCAGCAGCGACGCGCTTCTGCAGGTACGCGTCGATCTCGGTGCGTACGAAACGCTCGTCGCGCAGGGCAAACCGACTGACGCAGTGCTCGCCCGTGTGCATGCCGAGCAGACCAGCAGCGATTTGGAACTGGCTGGTTATGCGGCGCAACCGCCTTCGAATGAGGTCGAAAGGAAGCTGGCCGACGCGCTGCGGGCGAAGCGCGATCAATTGATGAAGCAGGCACTTGCGCCTGAAATTGCGGCGCTCGACCAGAACGATTTCATGTCTTTTCGCACGACGCAGCGTCAGGCACCTGACACTCTTTTCAGTGATTACCGGAGCGCCGAGCTCGCGCTGGAGGATTTTCAGGCAGAGCAGCAAAAGGCGAGTTTCGCGTCAGCGCAACGGCATTTTCATATGCTGCTCTGGCTCTTCGGCGCGATCGGATCCGCTGCGATCGTACTGGGCCTGTTCGCACGTTTCGCGTTGACGGCGTCGATCGTGCGGCCCATTGATCGGGCAATTCATCATTTCGAGCGCATCGCGGCTGGAGATCTGACAAGCGCGATCGAAAAACTGCGCGCCAACGAGATGGGCCGGTTGATGGCTGCGCTTGCGCGAATGCAGGCGGGGCTTGCTGCCGCCGTGGGGCAGGTGCGACACGGGACGGCGGCGATCACGCACGGCGCGCGCGAAATCGCGAGTGGCAATGGCGATCTGTCGACCCGTACCGAACAGCAGGCAGCGACTTTGGAGGAGACCGCATCGAGCATGGAAGAGTTGACTGCGACCGTCCGGCAAAACGCCGACAACGCGCGGCAGGCCAGCGCGCTCGCCGAAAACGCGTCGGAAGTCGCGGCCCGCGGGGGTGACGTTGTCGGTCAGGTTGTCGATGTGATCGCGGACATGTCGTCGAGTTCAAACCGGATTGTCGACATCATTGGCGCGATCGAGGGTATCGCGTTCCAGACCAATATCCTCGCGCTGAATGCAGCAGTTGAAGCTGCGCGCGCGGGCGAGGAAGGGCGTGGATTCGCAGTGGTCGCAGGCGAGGTCCGCGCGCTCGCGCAACGGTCGGCCGCGGCAGCGAAGGAAATCAGGGAGCTGATCGGCGATTCGGTTGCGAAAGTGAAGAACGGTGCCGACCTGGCGGCTCGCGCTGGCGACACAATGACTGAAATCGTCGCAGCGGCCTGCAACGTTACCGCCATCGTCAGCGAAATCAGTGTGGCCTCGGAAGAACAGTCGCGCGGCATCGATCAGATCAATCGCGCCGTGACGCAGATGGATAACGCGACCCAGCAGAACGCCGCACTGGTCGAGCAGGCTGCTGCGGCGGCGGCGTCTCTTGAAGAACAGGCGCGCGCGCTCGACCATGCGGTGGCCGTGTTCCGGCTGGCTGAAACAGACAAGCCGTCCGCCATTGAACCCGGAAGGCCGAACTGGATGGCGTCCGGGCCATCGACCGTAGACGCATGACGGTAGCCGACAGAAGCGAACACTATCTGATCTGTGGCCTCACGCACCACCGGACAGTCTTCCGGCCCGGCGACTGGGCCGAGCGTCTGATGGGCGTCATCATCCTGTTCGTCGGGGAGCGTCGGCCCGGCATTCATATTGCCTCGACGCGCCTCGCCATGCCTGTTGTCGATAAGGGCGTGAAATGCCTGATTGTGTCCGGTGAACTCCGGAGCGTTTGTCCGGAAGCCTTTGACTTCGTTGTCAGGTTTGCCGAAGACAATGATCTGCCGGTTGAGGTTCGCTTCTCGTCCGGCGAGAGGGCTCGTTGGTCGGGTCCGGCCCCGGTCGACTGATTCACGCCCTACCGGTGCGACGCGGCCCCGCGTGGGACGGGCAACCGGTCGAACCGGCCGCAGCGCGACCCGCCGGAGCAACTGGAGGTCCAACCCATAGTCGGGCCAGAAGCCAAGAGGTGCGCCACGAGCCCTCAAGGGCAATGTGGCGCGTTTGCGCCGTTTTCCTCGCGTGCAGTTTTTTGCTCGTTCTCGCCAGACATGATGCGGTTGCGGACCCGGTCAATTCGTTGGATGTTACGCGCAGCGCCTGGAGCAACGTCGCGCTCGATCCCGGCGTGCGGTTCTTGGAGAGTAAGCTTTTTTGTTCTAGCCGTTCTCTTCTCGCTGCCCGTTGTCACCGCGTCACGGTCATTTGCGATCTGATTATTGACATCGGCTGCAATGTTTCCGATTAATTCGGTGCATCGATATAACCCTGGCGCTTGTGACAGGAATTCGCGATCAGCCTGATCACCCCCTTGTAGAACGGCCTTTTCCCAAACGGCCCGAACGGCCCTCGTGGGAACGGGTCAAACGATCATGTAGTTTTGAGGGAGAGGAAAGTGAATGATCCTGCAAAGCTTGTCGTGCTGGTTGCAGTGACTGTTTGCAGCACTGCCTGCCTCGCCGCGCAGCCCGACTACACGTACGAGACAACCGTACGTCTGCCCGACGGTAAAACGGCGCAGTGTGCCGTGAATGAGCCTGCGGATGCCGCGCGCGTCACAAGCACGACGCTCGACCTGAGCGATCAGCGCAAGGCTGAGGTGCTCGCCACTCAGCGCCTGCGCGTGTTGAGCGGCCCCAAATCGGAATACCCGTCCCCCTATACGGCGCCCGTCGTGAGGTGCGAGCTTGTCAACTGAGCATCGGGGCTGTCGTACTTTCCGTGCGAATCTGGCGGTTGGTTTCGAAAGATCGATATTGATCAATAGCCTGCGCACCCTCCGATTGCGCACAAGTCGCACAGCCGCCGAGCCTTGCTGCAAGCGGGTCTGCGTCTGACTACCGCCAGATTCCGCACCAATCTAACGTTTCCCCCAGCCGGACCACTGTGCCGCTATTTGCACACAGTTGCCGCGTTCGTTGCTGGAACTGGAGGAGATAGCTGAATACGGCTTGAACTGACTGCGGAACTTGCATCACCGCCGTTCACCCCGCGGACACGTCCTGGACCTGTCGAACCGCAGCGGACTGGCCATTCAGGTCAGTTGATCCCGCCGGATCACCATCCGTAAAACGGGGTCACGTTTCGACCGTCCCTTCCGATCCGACTGTTCCCGGGTCAGTCCGCTTGGCACCTGCCTCTGACTACCCAAGCAGCACTCGTGACAACGTCCCCCCTTGCGTGACTGAAGCAACCGACCGCCCACCTTATGGTCTGGGCCTGGCATCCGGTTTGGCGCATCTCATCTAACGCGGTTTTTAACAGTTCACATATGTTTGCGCCTGCGGAACTGGCCTCGCGCCTCACACCGCGCGGCGGCTCCGCAGTGTCGATCCTCCGTGTCGCCGGGGTGAGCCGTCAGTCAAGAGGCACCACGTTGTCTTCAGAACATCACAGCCGACCCGTACCGGTTATGCATGTCTGAATAGGCAACCGCCGGTCGTACAGCAGGCCGCGGCACTTGTGACCGTTCGCACGAACGCAGAGCGCGGCGAAACAGGAACGAGCTTTACCGTCTACTACGTGCCGCTCGATGCGCGGCTGACGGCGGCACGTGTCGCATCACGAAAGGGATGAATACCCTGGATTCGCGTCTCCGTACAACAAAGCGCATTTCCGGAAAAGAGAGTTTCAGGATATGCCGTATCTCGAAAGCATCGGCCGCTGTCAAATGACGAGGACGAGTAACAAGGAACCCTTCATGATGATTCGACACTTCATCTGCGCACTGCTCGGCGTCGTCACTTTCTGGTCGGCCGACGGCATGGCTGCGCAACCCGAGCCGCCCCGCAGTCGGGAGGCGTACGGATCGCTGATATAGAGGCCGACGTTCGGGCTATCCCGCTGGACGGTGAAATACCGGCGATCGGCAAAGTTGTCCTTACGTGGAATATCGCCGCCCGAATCAATGACGATATTGCCCGACGCATCCAGCACCAGCATCGAGCCAAGGTATTTCGCGGTCGCGGCACGGTCAAACAGCATCTGCCGCCGCATACGGGGCGGCAAAGCCAGTATGTCAGGATCGCGCATGCCGTCGACGACCGCCTGCAGGGACAGCGCGTACAACTCGAAATTGCGCTCGATGTCCCGCTCGGCAATCAGGGCAAGATTGCGCGAGGTTTCGCGGGCGCGATCCATCGCATCGAGTCGGCTCTGGTACAGCACTGTCGCGCACAGCGAAACCATGACCAGTGCGATGAAAATCCCGCCCCAGATAATCGCCTGGGGCGCGAGGCGGGCGCGCCACAAGCGGCCAGCCCAAGGCGGAAGCGCCCGGTTGTTTTTGGTCACGGTCTCCACCCTATCTCCAGCTCTCCAGAAAAATCCGGCCACAGTGCGCCACGCCTGCCGGTGCCGAAGTCTCTTTCCGGAATCAGGCATGCCTGGTTCGGCGGCAGGAAGCGCCGGAAATTTTACCGCTTCATCAACGCCTTATCGGCAATTCGTCCGTTTTCTTGATCCAGATCACGCAGCAAGGCATTTCTTTTTCAGGAAAACGTAGAAAATCAGGATTCACATCAGACAGAAATTTTTGCCGGTGTCGTAAGCGCACATATACTACGACGTGCCTGATGAACATTTATGCCTCCATCGGACCTGCCCCCTGGCGGGCCACGGCACACACCGTTGGAGAGATCCATGAGCGTCAGCGCAATCACCGACGGACCGCTGCAGGCGTCCGGCTCGTCACGGGCGTTCGCACGTCCTGTTTCTCGCGCTGCCCTGCGCTTCACGTGCGCAGACGGTGCTCCCGTTCATGCGTGATCCGGAGGCTCCATGAAAGTGCTGCTTGTCGACGACCATCGTGACACGGTAGACGTGCTCGCCGGGATCGTTGCCGACCTCGGTCACCAGCCGCTCATTGCGTATACCGGACGCGAGGCGCTGGAAGTCGCCGAGCGCGAAGCACCTGATCTGATCTTTCTGGACATCTCACTCACGGACATGGATGGCGTTCAGGTCTGTCGCGCCATGCGGGCGCGATGCGCGCTGCGATACAGCCGGATCGTCGCGCTCACCGGCTTTGTCGAATTCGACCGTAGTGAAGAGCCCATGCCCTTCGACGCGCGGCTGATCAAGCCGGTCTCATTCGACGTGTTCGAGCACTTCCTGCGCTAGTTCCGCAGACGGGCACTGAGCAACCGTGACATCCCGCAATCCCGGGTCACGGCTACGCCGCGCTTCTGGCTAAGCCAGATATCCGCGCACCTCCGAGGGGCGTCCTTTAAAAAGCCCTTACGAAGCACCCAGACGGGCGCGACTCTCACTCTTCGAACAGATCCGGACCGAAGACCTCGTAATGGATCCGCGTCTCCGGGACATCCATCGCGCGCAATGCATCATGCTGCAACCGCATGAATGGAATAGGGCCGCAGATGTAGTAGTCCGCATTGGGCAGCAGAATCAGTTCGCCCAGCTCATGGAGATCGATGAAGCCGGCGCGGTCATAGTCCTGGCCAGCTATATCGCCCGGCAGCGGGTTTTCGTAGTAGACCACCGCCCTGAAGTTCCCGTAGGTCGCCGCGGTTTGCCGAAGCCTGTCGCGCATTGCATGGACCGCACCATTTCGTGCGCCATGCACGAATACCACCTGTCTCTGCGGGTCCTGAATCGCGCGCCTGAGCCTGCTGACCATCGGTGTCAGACCGACCCCGCCGCTGATCAGGACGATCGGCGTCTTCGCGTTCACGTCGATATGGAACGTGCCGTATGGCGCGGCGAGTCTGACTTCGTCACCGGCGTTCACATGCTCGTGAAGCAGCGAGGACACATAGCCCGGCGGCCTTGAAGCGTCGCCGTCCTCGCGTTTAACAGAAATGCGGTAGCTGCGCCCATTTGGCATGTCCGACAGACTGTACTCTGGCGGTCGCGCGGCAGGGAGACGGGTTTATCGTACGCGCCGGGCCGTGACATCCTGACGCTCACGCCAGGAGGACATTATGACTTTGTCACGGGCTCGTCGTTCGCGGCGGCGAACGTGACCGGCACCATCGCGTTGCTGCTCGGCTTGCAGCCGGATCTGGACGCACATTCGATCGAAGCGCTGCTCGATCAGACGAGTGGTCCGAGCCGGCAGCATGTTCGGGTCATCAATGCCTGCCGCGCGTTAGATGCGCTTCATCACCCCGGCGTCGCCGACAACACCCCTTGAACGGCAACGCCGCGATGCGGCCAGAGGGTTAATCCGTGCGAAGGCGCTCTTCGCGCAAGCGCTCGGCACGTAGACGTTCGGCACGCAATCGGTCTGAACGCAACCGATCGGCACGCAACCGCTCGGACCGCAGACGTTCATCACGCAGTTGCTCCTCTCGGTGACGTTCGGCCCGCACATCGTCGTCATGGGTGCCGACTCGCAACAAGCCCGGGCAGCCGTCAGCCGTTAGACAAGGCCGCGAAAAGGCTGTCGCGGATGCGAGCAGCAGTGCGCAAGCCACGCCTGCGGACAGGTTGAATGAACGCAGCAGCAACATTGCGACTCCCGTCACGGTTGAAAAATCCCATCCTCGTACTGATGGCCCGTCTGCGTCGCGCAATTAGCGAACCGGGTCGGCGCAAGACGAACCGCTTTTTTCACCGCGCGAAAACGAAGCTGCCGTTGCGGCTCGATCGAAGCGATCAGAGCGCCTCGATCAGATCCTTGCGCCGCGTCTGGCAATACGCCGAGCACGCAAGCTGTGCGGCATTCGCGGCCGCATGAATCATCGGGCTCGCGTCCAACGGCTTGCAAATCGACACGATGATCGGCGGCGGCACCGGTTTGAGCGGCAACTCGATGAATTCGCCGCTTTGCAGGGCCTCCGCGACGAACAGGCCGGGAATCGCGGCGACGCCGTAGCCGTCGCGCACCAACTGAACGATCGCGGCCACCGAAGGTGAACAGGTGATGCGCGTTTGCCCGGGTGGCATGCCGAGTTGCTGCGCGAGCGCATGAACGATGCTTTCGAGCGTGACTTGCGGCGCCGTGCCGCGCCCAAAGGTCAGCACCGGACGCTCCAGTACACGCAGCGCGAGTCCTTGGGCGCGCCTGGATAACAAGCCCCGTTTCGCGATCCACCGAACCGGATAACTGGCAATCGCGCTCGAGACGACCTTCGTACTGTCGATGCCCTCGACCCGGATCACGAGGTCTAGATCGCCGCTCAAAAGACGCCGTTGCAGCACCGAACTGGAATCGACGGTCAGGTCCACTTCGAGCCGCGGAAAGCTGGCATTCAACTGCGTGACGTAGTGCGCGAGCCAGCTATGCACGACGGTCTCGATAACGCCCAGGCGCAGCTTGCCGCCCACCACGACTTCCTGGCCGGCCGCCTCCCGCAAGGCGCGCGCGGCATTGACGACGTTTTTCGCGGGCCCGAGCAGATTCTGGCCCGAGGGCGTCAGCCGGAAGCCCGTGGTCGAGCGGTCGACGAGTTCCGTCTTGAGCTCGTCCTCCAATGAGCGGATCCGCAGCGAAATCGTCGCCGGTGTGGCGTGCAGCACGCGCGCCGTCGCCCGAAAGCTTTCGAGCTGGACGAGCGTCACGAAGGTTTCGAGAAAGCGCGTGTTCATGAGTAGGTCTGAAGATCGGTGGATTTTTATCGTTTCTGGCTTGCAGTATGCCTTAACAAAAAGCGCCATCCACACCAAACGGGCCACTTTTCTGGCCGGTATCGAGAACCCATGACGGATACTCGCCGCGCATCGGAACTGCTTGGCATCGTCCAGCCGGAATGCCCGCCTGTCATTGCATCCGGGGTGCCCTGCGAGGGTTTGCCTCGATACACGACCAGCCATCAGCTACGTAAAAACCCGGATAAAACTGTTAGGAAAACCTGAACGGCGGCGGCACGAATTACTCGCTGGCGCAGCAATTTTGTAGGCTCTAATCTGCACTTCATCGCACTCACGAACGGAATCGCCGTCATGTCGCACGCCTTTCGCCAGCAAGTTCGCAGCAAAGAATTTTCAGGGCCCACAGCCGGGTATTGCGGCGACTTCGCGCAGGCCAACCTCGCGATTCTGCCGAGCGCCTACGCCGAGGACTTCATGCGCTTCTGCCTGAGCAATCCAAAAGCCTGCCCGCTGCTCGGCGTCGGTCAACCCGGGCAATTCGATCTGCCGATGCTGGGCCGCGACCTCGATATCCGCACCGATGTCCCCGCCTACAACGTCTACCGCGACGGCGTGTTGTGCGAGCAGCCCGCCGATATCCGCGAAGTATGGCGCGACGATCTGGTCGTTTTCGCGATCGGCTGCTCATTCTCGTTCGAGCAGATGCTCGCGCGTGAACGCATTCCGCTGCGCCACGTCGACGAAGGCGTCAACGTGCCGATGTACCGCACCAACGTTGCGAATCAGGCAGCGGGCCGGTTCGGCGGCCGGCTCGTGGTCTCCATGCGGCCGATGAGCGGCGCCCACGCGATTCGCGCCGTGCAGATCACGAGCCGGTTTCCGGCGGTGCATGGCGCGCCGGTGCATATCGGTAATCCCGCCGTGCTCGGCATCGAAGATCTGTCGAGCCCGGATTTTGGCGATCCCGTATCGATCCATGCACACGAGCTGCCGGTTTTCTGGGCCTGCGGCGTGACGCCTCAAAGCGCCATTGAAAGCGCACGGCTGCCGTTCGCGATCGCGCACCGTCCCGGCCACATGCTGGTCACCGACATCCCCAACGCATCGCTCGCGGTGTTCTGACGCACGGTTTAGCGGCATCACAGGAGAAACGCATGAATACGGAAGCGCAATACGCAAGCACACCCGCCGAACACGGAATGACTGACACGACTGCGAGCCCCGGCATGTTCGGCTGGTACCGGCACACCAGCGCGAGCGAGCGGCGGGCATTCTGGAGCTGCAAGCTCGGCTACGCGCTCGATGCGATGGACACGCAATTCCTGAGCTTCGTGATTCCGACGCTGATCGCGACGTGGAGCCTCAGCAAGGGCGAAGCCGGCTTGATCGGCACGGTCACGCTGTTGACTTCGGCGCTCGGCGGCTGGGTCGCGGGCATCCTTTCCGACCGCATCGGCCGGGTCAAGACGCTGCAGATCACGATTGTCTGGTTTGCCTTTTTCACGCTGCTGTGCGCGTTCGCGCAGAACTACAGCCAGCTTCTGATCGCGCGCGGTTTGATGGGCTTCGGCTTCGGTGGCGAATGGACCGCGGGTGCCGTGCTGATCGGCGAGGTGATCCGGCCGCGCGACCGCGGCAAGGCGGTCGGCATGGTGCAGGCGGGCTGGGCGATCGGCTGGGCGGCATCTGCGGGACTCTATACGCTGGTGTTTTCGCTGCTGCCCGGCGATATCGCATGGCGCGCGTTGTTCGCGCTCGGTGTCTTGCCCGCGCCGTTTGTGATCTTCCTTCGCCGCTTCGTCGAGGAACCGGAAGTCCATCTGCAACAGAAGCAGCGTGACGCCGAAGCCGGCAACACGAGTTCGTTCTTCGAGATCTTCGGCCCCGGCGTCTGGACGACCACACTGCGCACCGCGATCCTCGCCACCGGCACGCAAGGCGGCTACTACGCGATCACCACCTGGCTGCCCACCTACCTCAAGACCGAACAGCACCTCAGCGTGGTCGGCACGGGCGGCTATCTCGCGGTCATCATCGCCGGTTCGTATGCGGGCTACCTGTGCGGCGCTTTTCTCAGCGACCGCTTTGGCCGCAAGCTGAACTTCATCGCGTTTTCGATTGCGTCGATGGTGATCGCTCTCGTCTATACCCGCGTGCCGATGAGCAACGCGCTGCTGCTCGTGCTCGGGTTCCCGCTCGGCTTCTTCGCCTCCGGCATCTTCGCTGGGATGGGCGCGTTCATGACCGAACTCTTCCCCACGCGGATTCGCGGCTCCGGTCAGGGCTTTTGCTACAACTTCGGCCGCGCGGTCGGCGCGACCTTCCCGTTTCTGATCGGCTTCGTCGCGCAAAAAATGGCGCTCGGAATCGCGATCGGCACCTTCGCCGCGGCCGCCTACGGCGTCGTCATTCTGGCGGCGCTGACGCTGCCCGAGACGCGCGGCGCGCAACTCGAATCGTAAGCACCCCATCATTACCCGGAGATATCTTCTGATGACACATCAAGCCGACATCCAGCTGCCGCGTGATCGCCGCTGGCAATTCTGGATCGACCGCGGCGGCACCTTCACCGACATCGTCGCACGTCGCCCCGATGGGCAGATCGTCACGCACAAGGTGCTCTCCGAAAATCCCGAGCGATATCGCGATTCGGCGGTGCAAGGCATCCGCGAATTGCTGGGCGTCGCGGCCCACGAGCCGGTGCCGGCGCATCTGATCGACAGCGTCCGAATGGGCACGACGGTCGCGACCAACGCACTGCTCGAACGCAAGGGCGCGCCGACCGTGCTGGCGATCACGAAGGGTTTCGCCGACGCCTTGCGAATCGCGTATCAAAGCCGTCCGAAGCTGTTCGTGCGCAACATCGAATTGCCGACGCTGCTTTATCAGCGCGTGGTGGAAATCGACGAGCGGATCGGCGCGCGCGGCGAAGTGGTGCGCGAACTGGATACGGAGCAGGCTTACGTGGCGTTGCGGCAGGCGTATGAGAGCGGCATCCGCTCCTGCGCGATCGTGCTGATGCACGGTTACCGGTACGCCGAACACGAACGCAAGCTCAAGGAAATCGCACAGGATATCGGCTACACGCAAATCTCCGTGAGCCACGAGGTCAGTCCGCTGATGAAGCTGGTCTCGCGTGGCGACACGACCGTCGTGGATGCGTATCTGTCGCCGATTCTGCGCCACTACGTTCAGCAAGTGGAAAGCGACTTGGGCGCGGTGCCGCTGCAATTCATGCAGAGCAACGGCGGGCTCACCGACGCGCATCGCTTCCAGGGCAAGGACGCGATCCTGTCAGGTCCCGCAGGCGGCATCGTGGGCGCGGCGCAGGTCTCGAAGCTCGCGGGCTTCGAGTCGATCATCGGCTTCGACATGGGCGGCACCTCGACCGATGTGACGCACTACGCGGGCGAGTACGAGCGCGAGTTCGCGACGGAAGTGGCGGGGGTTCGCATCCGCGCACCGATGATGAAAATCCACACTGTGGCGGCCGGCGGCGGCTCGATCTGCAGTTTTGACGGCGCGCGCTTTCGGGTGGGTCCCGAGAGCGCCGGCGCGAATCCGGGGCCGGCGTCGTATCGGCGCGGCGGCCCGCTGACTGTCACCGATTGCAACGTGATGACCGGCAAGATCAGCGCGAAATGGTTTCCTCATGTGTTCGGTCCCGAGGGCAATTTGCCGCTCGATAGCGCCGTCGTGCAGCGCAAATTCGCGGAGATTGCGGCGCAGGTCGAGGATGCGACACATATCGCCCGGTCACCGGCCGAAATCGCCGAAGGCTTTCTGAAAATCGCCGTGGAGAACATGGCGAATGCGATCAAGCAGATCTCGGTGCAGCGCGGCTATGACGTGACGAAATACACGCTCGCCTGCTTCGGTGGCGCGGGCGGTCAGCATGCGTGCCTCGTCGCGGATGCGCTCGGCATGACGCGCGTGTTCATTCACCCGCTCGCGGGCGTGCTGTCGGCGTACGGCATGGGTCTCGCCGACTTCCGCGCGCTGCGTCAGCAAGCCGTCGAAACGCGGCTCGACAGCGCGTCGCTCGCCGCCTGCGAGAACGCGTTTGCTCCGCTGGAAGCCGCAGCGGAAAGCGAAGTCACGCAGCAGCGCATCGCGAAGGACTGCATCACGTCGCGCCGCACGCTTCACGTCAAGTACGACGGCACCGACACTGCGCTCGAGATCGAATTCAGCAACGACGCAGCGGCGATTGTGGCGACGTTCGAGCGTCTGTACCGCGCCCGTTACGGTTTCCTGATGCCGAACAAGGCGCTTGTGATCGAAGCCGTCGCCGTAGAGGCGATTGGCCAGGCGCACGAGGTCGAGGACGAACATTGGCCGCTCGCCGAGGGCGCTTCCGCGAACCCGGAACCGCTCGCCATGACACGCGTGTTTTCAGGCGGCGAGTGGCACGACACGCCGGTGTTCGATCGCGAATCGCTCGCGCCCGGCGCCCGTATCGACGGTCCGGCCATCGTCAGCGAAAAGACCGGAACCACCGTGATCGAACCGGGCTGGCAAGTCGAGGTCAGCCGGCACAATCACCTGGTGGTCAACCGCACGAGCGCGCTCGTGAACCGCCATGCGATCGGCACCGAAGCCGATCCTGTATTGCTTGAAGTGTTCAACAACCTGTTCATGTCGATTGCCGAGCAGATGGGCGTGACGCTGGCGAACACGTCGTACTCGGTCAACATCAAGGAGCGTCTCGATTTCTCGTGCGCGCTCTTCGATGCCGGCGGCAATCTGATCGCCAATGCGCCGCACATGCCAGTTCATCTCGGGTCCATGGGCGAGAGCGTGCAGACCATCATCGAGCGCCGCGCGAACACCATGCAGCCGGGCGACGTCTACGTGCTCAACGCGCCGTATGGCGGTGGCACGCATCTGCCGGACGTGACGGTGGTCATGCCGGTCTTCGTCGAGGAGCACTCGGCGCCGACGTTCTATGTCGCGGCGCGCGGCCATCACGCGGACATCGGCGGGATTTCGCCGGGCTCGATGCCGCCGGACTCGACGCACGTCGATCAGGAAGGCGTGTTGCTCGATAACGTCCAACTGGTCGCACAGGGCCGCTTTCTCGAAAGCGAAATGCGCGGGTTGCTCACCTCGGGCCGTTATCCGGTTCGGAACGTCGAACAGAACATGGCCGACCTGCGGGCGCAGGTCGCGGCGTGCACCAAGGGCGGGCAGGAACTCGACAGCATGTGCGGGCAGTTCGGACTCGACGTGGTGCGCGCGTACATGCAGCACGTGCAGGACAACGCTGAGGAAGTCGTGCGGCGCACGCTGTCGGTGCTCAGGGACGGGCGCTTCGAATACGAACTCGACGACGGTTCGAAGATTGTCGTCGCCGTGTCGATCGACCGCGAGACGCGTTCGGCCGTCATCGATTTCGCCGGCACGAGCGAGCAGCAGACGAACAATTACAACGCGCCGTCCGCGATCTGCAAGGCCGCCGTGCTGTACGTGTTCCGCACGCTCGTCGACGATGACATTCCGCTGAACGCGGGTTGTCTGAAGCCGCTCGACATCCGCATTCCGGCTGGCTCGATGCTCAATCCGCGCTATCCGGCCGCGGTAGTCGCGGGTAACGTCGAAACGTCGCAGGTGGTGACCGATGCGCTTTACGGCGCGCTCGGCGTCATGGCCGGCGCCCAGGGCACGATGAACAACTTCACGTTCGGCAACGATCAGTACCAGTACTACGAGACCATTTGCGGCGGCGCCGGAGCGAGTGCGTCGTCCGCGGGTTGCAGCGCCGTGCAGACACACATGACCAACTCGCGGCTCACCGATCCCGAAGTGTTCGAATGGCGCTTCCCGGTTCGCCTCGACGATTTCCGCGTGCGTCACGGCAGCGGCGGCGAAGGGCAATGGCGAGGCGGCGACGGCACCGAGCGGCGCGTCCGCTTCCTCGAACCGATGACCGCCGTCATCCTGTCGAACCGCCGCCGCGTGGCACCGTTTGGCATGGCAGGTGGCTCGCCGGGTGCGCTCGGCGCGAACTGGGTCGAACGAGCCGGTTCGCCCACGCGCGAAACCTTCGGCGCGCGTCATCAGGTGCAGATGAATGCCGGCGATGTTTTCGTGATTCAGACGCCTGGCGGCGGTGGGTATGGAGTCGCGTCCGAGGGTTGAATTAAACGCCGGCCTGGCGGTGTGCCTCGTCATCCGCGGGTATCCGTATCGCGATCAACGTGCCGCTGCCGGACGCTGAGGGCTGAGGCCTCTATGCCGCCTCCTTTAGCGCCGCTGGTTCTTCCGCGCTCGTTCCCGGAAACCAGCGAGCGAAGATTTTCTGCAGATCGTCGTTCAGGACCTGCACGCCGGTTTGCAGTAGCAGATGCGCGCTGGGTCCAGCGCATCTGCTGTTTTTTCACACGACTGGTTCCGGGTTCGCTCTAGCGCAATCGGGATGTGGAGATGGCGATTCATTGCGGTTGCCCGGGGCAGAAACAAATGGCGCGATCACGTTACAGCGGCGATCGCGAAAGGCGACCACCTTGTCGCCTTTCAGGTGCTTGTGTCCGATATATCCCAAGTCGTCGCCGCCCTTCTTCGCGGCGGTGGTCGTGCCATCGCGGTGAATGACTGTGAGGTCGGGGAGCTGGGCCTGATTAAGCTTGTGCACCGGGGGCAGCACGGCAGAGCCGAGGCCATTCGACAAGCCGCAGAGCCGAGTCGTATCACCATCAAACCTGGGGGCATCAACCATGCCGTACAACGCCAACGAATCAGCTGCGTCGTCGCGCCACGAGCGTCGGTGTCGGACTGTGCATGCGATACCGGTTGAGGCCGGTACGCGTCGCAGCGCCCTGGCCCAATGCATTGCTAACCATCCGGTGAATGGAGCGAACATTTTCCGTGGCAACTTTTTAGCGCTGAGAGCATAGATTCCTCTGCAAAAGGCGGACAGCCATATCGATGGTGGATACGGTCTCCTTCAACACTCCTGTCCGGGGCCGCCGACCGCGCATTGTTCGCGCCCGAATGGGCTGGTCTAAGCGCGAGCCAGCGCGGCAAGCTGTTATACCGGCTGGCCGACCTGGTCGGGGAGAATGCGCAGGAACTCGCCGAACTCGAGACGGCCACGCAGCCAGATCGGCTATGTCGCAGAGTATTACCGGTATTACAGTTCGCTAACTCCGCCATACGGCCAGCCAGACAGCTATCGCTGCCGCACTTGCCAGCAGCACCATCAACCCGAGCGCGAGTATGGCCCGCAGCGCGCGCCAGTACCGGCGCTCCAGCGTTTGCGCCCTGACCTGCGCCTGCCGACCCGCTTCCTGCGTCGCCTGCTCGAAAGCCGCAACAGCCCCGTCAAGTCGCACGCGATGCTCGCGTGCCGCGATGGCGAACGCGCCCACCAGACGGTTGCCCGCCGCACGCGCAATCCGGTTAGCGGCGCAGTCCACCAGCGCATCGAGCGCGGCCTCGTTCAGCCCCGCGAGCGCGGCCCGGTATCGTTCCTCGTGCTCGCGGATCATGTGCTCGGCCAGCCGTATCGTTTCCTTGCAGCGCGCGAGTGCATCCCGGTGCTGCGCCATTAGCGCATCCGCCGCTTCCCTCGCTTCGGCGCGCATCGTGTCGAGGCTGCCCTCGCCCACTTTCCTGAGGCGATCCGGCATCACCTCGTACAGCCGCGCATAGTATTCGAGCACGGCGAGCACCGACCAGAGCGCATCGTTATCGTGCAGGTTCAGTGCAGCCGACACGCGCCGCATGCGCGCCATGCTCGCGTCGTTGGGGACTTCGCCCGACACATCGAGGAAAAGGCGCGCAAGCGGATCGGGCGGGCGCGCACGCCGCGAGCGCGTCGAACGTCGCGGGCGTCCCGAGGGTCTCCAGGGTCCATCAGCCATCGGCGATGACCCCAGCAAACATTGCGTCATAGAGCGCGCGCCAGCGCAGCAGTTCCGCCCGCTGCCCGATAGGCAGTGTCTCGGCTGCCTTGCGCACGGACAACCGCTGGCTTCGCAGGTCATCGGCCACGCGATCCGCAAGGTCCGGAAAATCCAGTGAATTCCCCTTCGCTTCGATCCCCTTGCGGATGTTCGAATCCTGATAGAGCGTGAACTTATCGGCGGTGCCGAAGTAGGCGTTGCGCACCACGTGCGTGGTCGCGTCGGGAAACGTCGCGCCGAATTCGCGCAGCAGTTCCAGACTGTCACGCTGCCGGTTGATGACCCAGAACACGACCAGCCGCCGCGCCAGTTCATCGAGTGTGCTCGCCAGCGTCGCGCCATAGCGCGCCACGCCCGCCTGATTACGCGCCGCCGTATTGATGATTACCACCGCATCGCGCTTCGCATCGCAGTAGTTGACGAGTCCAATCCAGCCATCTGCCTCGTCAAGGTCGAACGCCCCACATTCGATCTCGCCGTGGACCGCCTTCATGACATCCGGATTTGACGTATCCGTCTCGACTAGGACGAGGCTCGCATCGCGCCGTTGCAGGTGATCGGCCAGCGCCAGCGCAACGATGCTTTTGCCCACGCCGCCTTTGCTGCCACCTACCAGATAGATGGGGTTGAGGGTCGTTGCCATTGCCGTCCTTTACAGGTCGTCGGTATCGGGTCTGATCGCAAATGCGAGCGAACCTTGCACCGGCATGGGTTGCGGTTTGACTTCTGCTTTTCCCCCATGCGGACGCGCTTCATTGCGGCCTTCCGTGCGCCCCTCGGTACGTCCGCCTGTATGCCCCTCAGTGCGCGGACTATTCGCGCGTGACGCGCCGCCCTGCCCCATCCCATGTGTGCGGGGCAGTGCCATAACCGTGCCCGGTGCAGGCGTCTTTGTCGCCGGACGTGCCGTATTGCCTGCGCTGTTTCCCTTTCCCGCAGAACGCAGCGCGTAACGAATCGTTCCAGCCGTGATATCGATGCCCGCCTGTCTTGCCTGCTCCGCGATCTGCTCAAGCGTGTAGCCCTTTGTCTGTGCCGTACGGATATGACCACGCATGTCTTTCATCGCGTCGCGAACACTCAGGCCGCGTTCGGCCTCCGGTTTTTCCGGCAACTCATCGAGCGTCCGGGCCAACGCCTCCCATTGCGATTTCGGATAGACCCTGGCAACAGGCATCGCAACCTCCAGCACGCATCCGGTACACACCACCTTCGTACCATCCTGCTCACGCACAGCGCACCTGTCAACGCCGTCCTGGTGCGCCGCAAGGCACGGTCGGAACTCCAAGGAACGCATGGGAACACGAGGGAATAACGCACTTTTTCCACGTGTCGTACACACGCAACGCTTCCGCCCCGACGCATTGCCATTATCGTCATTGCGCAGGCGATCTGCGCTGACCATGGAGAGCTTCTCGCCGCCGTTGCGCACTGCGTTTGCGTCGCACACAGAAAGCTTGACGCCGCGAGGTCGACGCCGTTAGGACAACCAGCTTGCATGTCCTTGTGACACCCTTAACGCGTGAGGCTCACCGGTCGTTCGCCATCTCATACACGCGCATCACGCTCTCCTTTCGTCTCGCGGTACGCACTGCGCTGGCCACGTCCTGTATCCGCCGCGGGCAGGCGATGCGCTTCCGCCTGTTCTCCGGCTCTCAGGTGGAACGCATTTCATTAGTCCACCCGAAGTGCATTTCTAAAACTGCGGTTTGCGCCTCATCTGACCACCTTGACGCAAACCCACACGCACGAAGCGCGTATGCACGTACGCACCGCAGTACGCATGAGTGACGCATTTCACTCACACGTCGCTTGAACTGAAATGGGAAAGCATGACGCACGGGGAAACGCATTTTTAAGCCCTGTTAAGCGCACGGCGTTCGCGCTTTCACGGCGACCGTTACACCATTTCTCCGAACGGAGTTACGCAGCGCTTCTCCAGGGCCTGAACTGTCATTTGCGTGAAAGCCGTGACCTCCACGCAAAACGTTTACTCCAGGCGACAAAAAATGCAACGAAAATGAGTGATTGCAGGATAGGCTACCGCCGGTTTTGGGCGCCATGAGCAGCAACTGTGGATGACGTGGGGCGCAAGGCTTCGTGCGGAATGCATTTCACGTCCTGCCTGTCGGAGGCCGTCGCGGCCGGGCGCAGCCGCAGTAAGCGGCGGTGCATCAGCATTGACCGCAGTGAAGAATCCAAAAATCCACCTGCCGTTGGCATTGCACCATCGGGAAGAAAAGCACGTGAATACCGCCTCGTATCTGGACGAACTCAAACTTCACGGTGCCCCTGACCAGTTGCCGAGGTGTCCGTTCTGTCGCGCGATGTGCTCGCCAGGGTGAAGATAAAACGTCCACGCCGACGCGTCAGGTTGCGCCACACCAGGATTCCGAGATTCATTTCTTGATGGAGCCCAGGTTTTCCACCCTGGTGGCGGCGAGATAGACCAGGTTCCTGCTCGCGTCTTCGGCCATCGTCCCGTACACGTTGATCTCATCCCATGGCTTCGGATCGCTCTGCGCGACCTTGGTGGGCAGGTAGTACTTCGCACAACTCAGGTCCTGGCAGACTCTCGCCTCGCGCGAGTCGATCAGGCCGAACAGTTTCGGATCGTCGGGAGAAGACACCGCGACGACGCCACGTACCACGATGTTGCCCCGGTACCCTTTCGGGTCGGCCTGCAGGTCCTGCACCTGCAACGCGCCCTTGGGCACGGATGGCCGGGCCTTGCCAAGCAGATCAGGCAGTCCCTGCGCAAGGGTTGCCGGCCCTGCGGCCCACAGCGCACCGCCGCCCACGAGCGAAGCGCCGACGAGCGCGGTGGCAATCCAGAGTTTGCGCGTGCGGGCTGGTCCCGTCTGCCGATGCGGTGTCTTCATCTCAAGGTCTCCCTGAATATGCATGTGCATGGCTTGTTCTTTTTTAACGAGGGTTACGGCGATTCACTTGTGTTGACCATCCGGTCCAGCCTAGCGTCCTTGCCGCCTGATGCTGGCAGCAGTTGAGCTCGCCTCGCGGCATGCTCTTCTCATGCGAGGGACTTCATTGTTCCGAGGGCTCCGAACCCGGCCGTTACCAGCCACGCTCGCCCCGGTAGGCTATCGTCGAGGGAACAACGAGTCTCACTATCCCTTGCGGGTTGAGACAATAACTGGCGCGACTTCACGTCGCACGCGTACGAAAAAGTCCGCTTCTTGACATCAAACACCTGTTGCAATTACTTACCTCGTCAGCGCGGCAACCCGATGCGCCGGGTCGAATGGGCTCGGACGCGCAGTGCTTGCGCCAGTTCGTCGACGAGGGAACCAGCGTCCTCGAGCTTGCGGCAGCCGCCGAACACATAGTGGTCGGGGCGGACGATAATCGCTGCACAGTCGTGATTCGACATCCATTCGACCAGCATGCCGTTCATCTCCCGATAGAAATGTACCCGCCATTCACCGTCGACAAGATCTCGCCCGATCAACACCGGGATAATCGGAAGCCCCTGCAACGACAGGCATGCCCTCAACGACTCGATGATGAGTTGCTCGTTGAGATCGCGTTCGACACGAATCACAAGCCTGAAGACCGTTCCCGTGACGTCGTCGAGCAAACGTTCATCGCCGGTCGTCGCGGTGACCCTAGCAGGCTGTTGAATTTTGATCCCGTGTAAACGGGGTTTGAGGGACGAGCGTTATGGATATCGTGTTCATGATCTTTGGCAGCGGATACGATGCGCGGAATGGATGAGATGCAGGAACCCCTGTTCACGACAGTCAAGCTGGAGGACTTCGTTCCGGCGGATCACCCGTTGCGACCGATCCGGTTGCTGGTGAATGAGGCGTTGAAACGGCTCAACGGGCTGTTCAGCGTCATCTACGCGGACACCGGCCGTGCCTCGATTGCGCCCGAGAAGCTGATGCGGGCGCTGCTGTTGCAGGTGTTCTACTCGGTGCGCAGCGAGCGCATGCTGATGGAGCAGATGCGCTACAACCTGCTGTTCCGCTGGTTCGTCGGGCTGGCGATTGAGGACGCCGTGTGGGACCACTCGGTGTTCTCGAAGAACCGCGACCGCTTGCTGGAGCATGAAGTCGTGGAAGCGTTCTTCACCGAAGTCATGAGCCTGGCGGACAAACGGGGCTTGCTGTCGAGAGACCATTTTTCGGTGGATGGCACGCTGATCCAGGCGTGGGCCAGTCACAAGAGCTTCCGCCGCAAGGACGGCTCGGACGATGGTCCGCCAGCCGGCGCTGGCCGCAACGCCGACACTGACTGGAAAGGCGAGCGACGTAGCAATGCGACACACGAGTCGACGACTGATCCGGAGGCGCGATTGTTCAAGAAGAGCCACAAGAGCCCGGCCATCCTGTGCTACCACGGGCACATCCTGATGGAGAACCGCTCGGGGCTGGTGGTCGGCGCCGTGGTCAGTCAAGCGGATGGTTTCGCCGAGCGGGCCAGCGCGTTGCAATTGCTCGATTGCGTGCCAAGCGTTCATGCGAAGACAGTGGGTGCCGATAAGGCGTATGACACTCGCGACTTCGTGAACGATTGCCGCGCTCGCAACGTGACACCCCATGTCGCGCGCAACGATGAGCGTTGGGGCGGCAGCGCAATCGACGGTCGCACTTCGCGGCATGCGGGCTACCGGATCAGCCAGATCATCCGCAAACGAATCGAAGAGCATTTCGGCTGGGGTAAAACGGTCGGTCGGATCCGGCAGACGGTCTATCGTGGCATCCGGCGCGTCGACCAGCACTTCAAGCTGACGATGGTTGCGAGCAATCTGACCCGCATGGCGCGAATGCCAGGGGTGGTGCCGCAAGGAGCAAGGCGATGAGCCGCCACGGCGCGAAGACTGCGCGCCACAAGGGCTGCATGCGTGCGCATGCCCCGCGCAGATTGCGCGGCGAACCGGTAATTCAGCGGGAAATTGCACGCGCAAGCCTCCTGAACATAGCTTCGCTCCTCATGACGGGGCGCTTTTCAACAGCCTGCTAGGTTGTGGAAACAGCATGCCGCGCGGACCGTGAGGCGATGCTGACAGGAAGCCAGCCTTGAGTCCGGGGATAAGCGTTTGCCGGACCGTGCCCTCGGGGTTCAAGGCCATCTCTCTTAGCAACAGTTCGTCGCGGTGTGCCGCGGCAACCGGATCGCGCTCGCAGATCAGCGTGCCGAGCGCCTTGGTGACGACCGTAGTCTGCCGGACGTGGGGCGCGCGTTCCAGCTCGTAGCTGTCGAGCAATGCGGGTTTTGCTATGCCTCGATGAACCAGCGCCAGCTTCCAGAGCAGATTCGCTGCGTCGCGAACGCCCTGGCACATGCCCTGCGCGAGGAAAGGCGGCGTCATGTGCGCCGCATCGCCCAGGAAAAACACCCGGCCCGCACGCCATGAGCCCAGCACTAGCGCATGAAAGCGATAGGTAGACGCACGCCAGATCTCATACTCGTCAGGTCGGAGCCAACGCGAAAGAAGCTGTCGGACGAAGTCCGGCTGAGCGACCGCCGTAGGCGTCTCGTCGGTGTTGATCATGAATTCCCAACGTCGAATCCGTCCCGCTCCGATGACGAAGGTCGCGGGCCGTTCAGTCTCGCAATACTGAACGTTCGTCTCCGGCAGGTTCTCCCCGCAGCCGTCCTTGAGGACAACGTCGACGACCAGCCAGGGCTCATCGAAGTCGAGATCGTCCATCTCGAGCCCGAGCCGGGTGCGCATCGGGCTCGTTCCGCCGTCGCATGCCAGCACATAAGCGCATCGATAGACACGCTCATCGCCCGACGCAAGCGTCACCGTCGCCGAGGCTCCGTCGGAACCGCACTCGACCGCCGTCACCTCGGCGCCGAGCTCGACCGTGACGGAGGAAAAGCGGCCAGCGTTCTCGCGCAACACCGCTTCGATCTGAGGCTGCATAAACACATAGTTAGGCGCCCAGCCAAGCAGAAACGGCGGCTTCGCCGCATCAATGCGACGGATGACACTCGAGTCTGTCGTCCGATACTCGGACGGCCGGTAGGGCATAACATACGATGAGACCTTCTCGCCAATGCCGAGATTGGCAAGGATGCGCATGATCTCGTGATCAAAGCCCATTGCGCGCGGCTTGTCATAGATCGACAAGGACTTGTCGAGCACCAGCGTACGCAGTCCCTGCTGTCCTGCGAGATTAGCCGCCACGGCGCCGACCGGGCCCATTCCGACGATCACTAGATCGAAGTCCACCTCTCCTTCGTTACGCATCTGCTTTGCCTCGTTGAATCAGGTGCTCTCACCATAAGCCTTGGTATAGGCCGTCTTCACCGTGGTGAAAAACTCCGCCGCATACGTGCCCTGTTCGCGTGGACCGAAACTCGACGCCTTCGCGCCACCGAACGGCACGTGATAGTCGACGCCTGCCGTCGGAACGTTGACCATCGCCATGCCGCAACGTATGTGCCGCTTGAAGTGGGTGGCGTACTTCAACGAGGTCGTGCAGATCCCGGCGGAGAGACCGAACTCGCTGTCGTTGGCAACCTCGATCGCTTCCTCGTAACTCGCTACCGGAATCGCGCACGCGACCGGTCCGAAGATTTCCTCGCGCGCGATCCGCATCCTCGGGGTCGCGTCCGCAAACAGCGCCGGCGCCAGAAAATGCCCGCGAGTACGACCGGCGACGGCTGTTCCGCCATAGACCAGCCGTGCACCTTCGTTCTTGCCGATCACGATGTACGCCTCATCCTGCCGCAACTGTTCTTCGTCCACCACCGGCCCGATGTCCGTGTCCGGGTCGAGCGCGTGGCCCACGCGCAATTGCGAGAGCGCCTCAGTCATCCGCTCGACGAAGCGCGCGTAGATGCCATTCTGCACGATGAAGCGCGATGAAGCGGTACAGCGCTGCCCCGTCGAGTAGTAAGCGCCCTGCACTGCACAATCGATCGCGACATCGAGATCGGCATCATCGAGCACAACGAGTGGATTCTTGCCACCCATTTCGAGCTGCATCTTCCTGAACTGTCTTGCACCCTGTTCCAGCAATTGCTGTCCGGTTTCTACCGAACCCGTGAACGACAATGCATCGACCCTGGTCGAGGCAACCATCTCATTGCCGACAATACTGCCACGGCCCATGACAAGATTGAATACGCCCGGCGGGAAACCGCTGCGGTGCAAAATCTCGGCAAGCGCCCGTGCCGAACCCGGCACTAGGTCTGCCGGCTTGAACACCACGCTGTTGCCATACGCGAGCGCCGGCGCGATCTTCCAGGCCGGAATCGCGATCGGAAAGTTCCATGGCGTGATCACCCCGACGACGCCGACCGGCTCGCGCGTGATCTCGACCTCCACCAGCGGCCGGACCGACGCCAGCTTCTCTCCTTTCGTCCGCACGGCCTCTGCGGCAAAGAACTTGAATATCTGGCCCGCCCGCGCGACTTCCGCGATGCCTTCTAGCAAGGTCTTACCTTCTTCCCTCGAGAGCAGCGCGCCGAGCTCGGCCTGCCTCGAAAGCAGCTCGGAGCCGGCACGATCCAGAGCCGTTGCTCGTGTCTGGATGCTGCTGTCCGCCCAGCTTTTCTGCGCATCGTACGCCGCGTCGATTGCGTCGCGGGTCTGCCCGGCGTCAGCCCGCGCGTACTCGCCGACGATATCGTCGATGTCCGACGGGTTGATATTCTGGCGAGAGGTTGGACCAGCGCACCACTCGCCACCGATCAGATTGCATTTCATTGACCAAGCCCTTCCTTTCACCGGATGCCAATCGCACGCCGGACAGCGTCGTGCGCAAGATAAGCGCTGCATGCCATTGGCCGGCAAACGCTTTCGTACGATCAGGCGTCGAACGCCGTGCGCTGCACGGCGATTCGCTCGCGCATTTCCTGAATCCACGCTTCACGCGAAAGAAATCCAGGCCGGCGCAGACACATCGCTTCTGTCTGCTGCGTGATTTCCTCGACCGGCAGATCGAGATCCAGCGGCTCGTGGCACGGCTGAGCCGTAAAGAAAGGGCTATCCACGTACAACTCCAGCGGATTGCCTTCAGGGTCCTTGAAATACATCGACCATGCGTTGCCATGGTCGACCTGCTCAATGCCCTGCACGCCCGCGCGCTTCGCTCGCCGGTAGTACTCCCGCAGATCCTGCAACGAATCGAGCAGAAACGACAGTTGATTGACCGGATTGAAGGGCAGATCCGTCGGCTTGCCATCGAACAGCACCAGTTGATGGTGGATCTCGGGGTCCTGCGTCATGAAGTACAGATGGTGTCCGGTCGAAGCGACACCCTTGTCGCTTACGACGAATCCCAAGGACTTGCAGTAGTAGTCGACCATCATCTCGAGGTCGCTGCAAAAGATGCCGCAGTGTGTGAATTGAATCTTTGGCAGAGATGCCATGAGTGTCTCCTGACTCGATTTGAATAGCGCTCAGACTTCGTCCACGACTGTGTTTGACAGTGAACCCACACCTGGGATCACGACCTCAAACGTGTCACCCGGCGTCAGGAAAATCGGCGGCTTGCGCTTGAAGCCGATCCCGCTGGGCGTGCCCGTTGCGAGAATGTCGCCGGGTTGCCAGTCGAGTGCCTGCGACACGTAGGCGATCAGCGCCGGAACGTCGAAAGCCAGTTCGGATAGCTTACCGGTTTGCATCGTCTCACCGTTCAACAAGCCTTCGATCGTGAGTTCGCGATAGTCGGGGATTTCATCGGATGTGACAAGCCACGGACCGAGCGCCCCGGTACCGCGAAAGTTCTTTCCCATACCGTACTGGTGAGTGTGGAATTGCCAGTCCCGCACGCTTGCATCGTTGAAGCAGGTATAGCCCGCCACATGCTTCATCGCATCTTCGGGCGCAATATGCGATCCGCCCTTGCCGATCACGACGGCGAGTTCCGCCTCGAAATCAAAATTGTCCGACACGGTAGGACGGACTAACGGCTCTCCGTCTGCCACGAGGGTTTCCGCGTAGCGATGGAAGATGACCGGGTGCGCGCCGACCGTGCGGCCAGCTTCCTCCGCATGTGCGACGTAATTGATGCCGACGCAAATGACCTTGTTCGGACGCGGGATGACCGGGGCGAGGTCTACCGTTTCCAGCGGAAAGTCAACCGCATCGACCGCGACGATCCGGCGCGCGCGGGCCAGCGAGACCTCGTCCGCAAGGAGCGATGCCAGGTCGGCAAACTCCGGGAACCGCGCCGCCAGATCGATTACGCTTCCTCTCACCACTGCGCCGAAACCCTGGCTGCCATGACGGCGATACGAGATCAGCTTCATTGAACCTTCTCCTTATTGGGCGTAAAATGCTGTTTTATGCATATTACACCGACGGAGATACAATGCAAGTGACCCTGCAGCGAGCGATCGCACAGGGATCGTCCAACATAACTAAGCGGAGCACCCAATGTCGTTAGTAAATGTGCGGAAAATCAAGCTGGACATCGAAGAGGTCTGGCACGAAGGTGGTGCCCGTCTGCAGGAGCCACTGAAGGTCGCGGTGGCCACGGCGATTGTCGCAAATCCATATGCAGGCCGATACGAATCCGATCTGTTGCCGTTCATGGCCGAACTCCGGGCACTGGGAGCCACGCTGTCGGCGCAACTCGTTGACCAGCTCGGCGGCGCCGCGCAAGTGCAGGCCTACGGTAAAGGCGCGATCGTCGGCGAAGACGGCGAACTCGAGCACGGCGCCGTGTGGCACGAGGCGGGCGGATGGGCGATGCGTGAGGCACTCGGCAACCCCAAGGCGATGGTGCCGTCCGCGAAGACGATCGGCGGCGCAGGCACTCGCCTGATGATTCCGCTCGGCCACATCCAGGCATCCTACGTCCGCAGCCACTACGGTACCTGCGAGACGACGGTATGGGATGGCCCACGCCGCAACGAAATTGCATTCGCGCTTGCGATGGCGACCGGCGGCCGCGTTCACGCGCGCCTTGGCGGTCTCGCCGCTTGCGAGATCAAGGGGCTCGACGGCTTGCGATAGTCCTGCGCAGCCTAAAATTTATTTTATGCACAAATACTGATATCATGCATTAAAGGTAGCATGCGCTCCGCGCCGGTCCGTCTGGCACGGACGGACATTCATGCGACCAGTCAAAAACTTCAGACAGAAAGACAGGAGACAGAAATGACGAAGACAATGCGCGCCGCACGAATGCACGACGTTGGCCAGCCAATGGTGATCGAGCAGATCCCCACGCCATCCCCACGTCCCACCGACGTGCTGGTCAAGGTCAAGGCATGCGGCATCGTGCCCAATCTCGGAAACGTGCTGAGCAACTGGCAAAAGTGGTTCCCACATCTACCTCTGCCGAAGCTGCCGGCCATCTTCGGTCTCGATGCCACTGGCGTCATCGAGGAAGTGGGCAGCCAGGTGCATGCCTTTAAGGCCGGCGACCGCGTGTATGTCAATCCGGCACGGCACTGCGGTGGATGCCGAGCGTGCCGGTCCGGCGACACCACCGCCTGCCCGTACTACACATTCAACGGTTACTTCGGATTCAGCGAGCGCTCACAGGCAATCTTCGACGATTACCCGTACGGCGGTCTCTGCGAATACATGACCGCACCTCAATACAGCCTCGTCAAGCTTCCCGACAATCTGAGCCACGAGACCGCTGCGCGCTTTGGCTACCTAGGCACGGCCTATCGCGCACTCGTCAAGGCCAACGTCGGACCGAGCAGCACCATTCTCGTCAACGGCATTAGCGGCACGCTGGGAATCGGCGCCGCGCTGTTCGGCCTCGCGATGGGCGCGAAGAAGATCCTCGGCACGGCACGCAATAAGGAACTGCTGCAACGCGTGAAAGCGATCGCGCCGGATCGTATCGAGGTCATCGCGCTGGGCGAACGGTCTGTCGTCGAGTGGACGGCGGAAGTCACGGGTGGCGAAGGCATCGACGCCGTGATCGACGCGCTTGGACCGGGTGCACCTCACGAGACGCTGCGCGACTCGCTGAAGACGCTGCGCCGCGGTGGTCATCTGATCAACATCGGCGCCGTGGCCGGTGAGGTGCCAATCAACCTGCACTACATGATGGACAACGATCAACGATTGAGTGGATCGGCATGGTTCACCGCAGGACAGGGGCAGGAGATGGCCGACATGGTCGAGTCGGGCGTGGTCGATCTCTCCGTGTTCGAGCATTGCGCCTTCAAACTGGACGACGTGAACGTCGCGCTGGGTGGCATCGAGAACCGAAACGGTGGTTTCAGCAACTATGTAATTTGTCCTTGACGCGTTCCTGCACTCCGCCGGCAACCGCGCTCGCCGATCTTCGGCGCGGCGCGGCTGCCGGACACGTAGTGTTGCCCAATCCAGCAGGAGCCAGACCATGCTCATCAGACGTGTCGTGACCGGCCGCGACAATGCAGGCAATTCCGTTTTTCTCTCCGATGGCCCAACGCCGGCGACGGTCGTGTTCAAGTCGATTCCCGACCATACGCTCGCCCACGTGTGGACGACTTCGCCCTCACCCACGCTTGGCGCGCAGCCGGTCGATCCCACTGCCTAAACCAACCGCCGGGCTGGCCTGATTCTTCCAGCCGGAGGAACGAGTCTCCTGATCGTCGAATTTCCATCCGATCACGCGATGTCGGATCCACGATTCCACGGGGCTGCAGTAGGCGCCGAGTACATGGCTGTCATGCCCGATCTGGCGAGCACATTCGAGCCCGAAAACCCGGGCATGCACACGACACCCACGATCGACTACGCTATCGTGCTGTCCTGGGAAGTCTCACTGGAACTCGATCAGGGAAAGGAAGTGCAGTTGCGTCCTCAGGATGTCGTCGTGCAGACCGGCATCCTCGAAACCCGGCAATGTGGCGATGCTGTCCAGACCGGCCAGCTCCTTCATCACGAAAAGCATGTCCTTGAGG